>WXFD01000103.1 GCA_009877105.1 Bacteroidales bacterium | reverse complement strand
TAGCAAATATTTTTAATTCTGCCTTAACACTTTGTTTTCAGATACATGTCATTGTTTAGGTAATGAACAGACAAGTAAAGAGATCAAAAACTATACCATTAAATGCCAGCCCATACATGTCAGGGTTTCACATGTAAAATTAACATTGCTGATCTGAATCTGAAAATTCAGGTGGAATAATTGCTTTTAGAATATGTTATTAAGCAGTTCCGGTATAAACCAGATCTTTCTAACCTCTGCTTATCTCTTCCTTGTCTTTGTCCCAGTACATTGTCCGGCCCTCAAGGAAGGCCCTTGTTCCCATGTGAGCGGTCATTGCCTCCTGGAATGCCTCATCAATGTTACACGATGGGGTCTGGTTCTGCCGTATACATTCAAGCCATTCCCTCATGTGAAGATGAGTTGTGTCGTAGCGCTTGCCGCCGACATAGGTATAGAGCAGTCCGCGCTGGGCAAAGTAGAGTTCGGTGGCTGATGTAACTGCATCGACCTTGCTCTGGCCTGGAACATATGTGAAGAAAGGTGTGTCAGTAGGAATTACGCCCTGTTTTATCTTTTCCGCGTACCGGTCGGAATTTCGGTCGGCAGTGATCTGGAGAATATTTGATACCTCCATTGAGGCATCGTGTCCCATGAATACTTTGCCCCTGTTCCGGGAGCTTGCCAGTGTTGCACTATAGAGCATTGTCATATTCCTCGATGGCCATTCAAAGGTAGTTTGCAGAACATCGGGAACTGTCCGGCCGTCTTTGAAGAAATAGACACCTCCCGATGAAGTGGCGGAATCGGGAATCCCGACATGCATTATTTGGTTAACCGCATCATATTCGTGTGTAAGAAGATCACCGGACAATCCGGTGCTGTAATCCCACCAGCAGCGCCAGCGGAAAAATCTTTCCAGACTGAATTTATCTCTCTCATCAGGTCCGACAAACTTTTCAAGTCCTGACGATTTCATATAGTCGAGATATTCACTGATCCTTTTCGGTTCGCCCTCGAACTGTTTCCAGTCGATGGTCTGAGGATTTGCCCCCTCGATGATGTCATACACCCAGGCGCCGTTTGGCGTGTTCCTGTTTGTACATACCTCTATCAGATTGACGTGCCCGAGCAGACCGTTCCCGATTATCTCTTCCGCTTTCTGGTAGCAGGCTGTCTGGCGGCCCTGGTGTCCCAGCTGGAATACGATACCCGATTCCCTGACAGCCTGTCGGACCAGGTAAGTCTCAGGGACGGTCCATGTCATTGGTTTTTCACAGTAAACATGTTTTCCTGCCCTGGCCGCATCGATGGTCATTGTCCCATGCCAGTGGTCAGGGGTAGCTATGATAATTGCATCAATATCGTCCGCCGCGAGCATTTCCCTGTAGTTCCTATATACTTTAGGCGATGGTCCGAAACTGCCGCCCGTCCCTTCCCTGTTGATATTGGATCCGGTAATCCTGGCAGCCTCACTGTAAATGTCGAAAATATCGCAAACGCCGTTTACCACAACATTCAGGTTGTCCTGCTCGAGGAAAATGTCAAGGCGGGTATCATCGGGATTATCCTGCTTTGCCTTGATAAGGGTGTCTATATATGAAGGTTCTGCGAAACCGAGGGCTCTCATCAGTTGTTTCCCCCTTATTCCGAAGCCGATAATTCCAAGGCGAATCTGCTTACCGTCAGGGACAGGTTTGAGGAATACCGCTTCTTTGCTGCTTATCTGGAAAACGTCGGAGATATCCCTGTTGAGGAAAGCAGTTTTCCTGACTTTAATCAGGCCGTAAGCTACAGCCCCAAGAAGAGGTACAGTGGCCAGTGTTTTAATAACATCGCGGCGGCCTGTCTTTGAGGCCTTGCCTGTCTTTTTATCGTTTTCTGAAGTCATATCTGAACTTTCTTTTTCAATTGTTAGATGACGAATTTCCTGAAACTTTCAGGCAGAACTCTGATCAGCCATCGGTCGATACCAATCACCCTTGCTGAGGGAAAGACAAAAAGAACACCCAATCCGGCAAATTCCACCAGGTTCTTGTCGATAAGAAAGTAAGTTCCCTCAAAGGGCATCATATATGTGGCTCCGATAAAGGAGGGATGCGACATCGTATAAAGTAACAGCAGTATCATGCCGCCGATGCATGCCAGACGTGTGAAACATCCTATGAACAATCCGAGCCCCACGAGCACCAGACCCCATTCATTAAGAAAATCAACGTATCTCATCAGTTCTTCATAACCTGCCATATTTATGAAGAAAGAGCTGAATGGTCCCTGCGAGTCAAGCAGATAGCTTTTGGCAGTCCAGTTTGGGTTCAATACCTTGACCATTCCCTCGAAGAGTATGTTCCATGCAATAAACAGGCGAAGTATGATCAGCCAAGTAAGTTGCGCCTTTGAATAACTGTTTTCCATATACTGTCTGGTATCGTGTGATTGAATAAAATTCAACTTTTCGGATTTTTAAGGTTCTAAATTAAGATTATTTATCGGTTGATTATATCCATCTGATGAAATATTGCATGATCTATATATTTTTTACTTTGTACACGATCTGCATGGTTAGCTGATGTATTCTCGCGGGGCTTCGTAAAGAACGACCAGGAAAGATTTCCAAGAGCATTGAACAGCGATGGTATGTCGTTCCAAATGCTTTCTGTATTCAGTAGGGAATCGATGCTGGCTGATGCGAGCACTTTCCGAACTTTAATGAAGCATATCCACGAAATGGATGCTGCTGAACACACTGTTATAACGGTTCAGATAGAAACTGAGATGGGGCTTTTCATAACCGACCGCGATTACCGCGAAGCTGCATACAAGGTTTCCATCTGTCGTTGTCAAAGACGACGACATCCGGATATGCTTTGAAAAGCAGTACAAAAAGAATATATTTGATGGGAAAATGAGTAATTCTGACTCTTGAATAATTCTGCATTTCACGGGAATATATGAGGGGTTTCAAATGTCATAATTAATTAGAGTAGTCGCAAAATGTGATATCAATTCTTAAAATCATGAAAAAAACATCGTTGATAATTTGTGTGCTTGTTATGGCGGCGCTGATTCCCTTTGCATCGCTTGAAGCTGCTCCGAAGGCTAAAAAGAAACAGATAGGAATAGCAACCTATTCTGTCAAGGGGCTTGAATCGGATATTGAAGGTTCGCTTAAGGCATTGGCCGATTATGGTTACACGGTAATGGAGATCTCAAACTACAATGCCGGAAGAGGTACCGTGGCAGGCTATTCACCTGCTGATTACGCGGCGCTTGCCGAGAAATACGGACTCGACATAATCTCAAGTCATGCCAGGGCAAAATTTGATGTGAAGGATATTCCCGGTACACTTGAAGCCTGGGGAAAACTGTTCGACGATCATAAGATTATGGGCTGCAAATATGTTGTGTTCCCCATGAATACCTGGTCATCCGACGTTGATGCGCTCAAGGCTGAATGCAACCTGATGAACCTTATCGGGGCTGAAGCCGGCAAGAGGGGACTGAAATTCGGATATCACAACCATAGTATGGAATTCGCCATAGTACCGGGTACCAGCCTGACATTCGAGGATTTTCTTATTCAGAACACCGATCCCGACAAGGTCTTTTTCCAGATGGATGTTTACTGGATAACGGTAGGAGGGATGGACCCCGTTACTTACCTTAAGAAATACCCCGACCGCTTCAGCGTACTTCATATTAAGGATGACTACGTTATCGGAGAGAGCGGTAAGATAGATTACAAGGCCATATTCAAACAGTTTTACAAGAACGGGCACAAGGACTGGTTTGTAGAGATGGAAGCCAAGATGACCGATGAACAGAGAAAGCAGTCGATTGCCATGATGGAGATGATGAAGCAGAGGATGAGTGGTGCTCAGCAGGGACCGCCGCAGGGAGTTCCCCAGGGTCAGGCCGGACAAAGGCAGGGTCAGCCACAGGGTCAGCAGGCCGGCGCCGGTTTCGGACAGAGGTCTCAACAGTCTCAGGCTGATATGCTTAAGGAATCGCTCGAGGGCATCAGGCTCAGCGCCGAATATCTGAAAAATGCCAAATTTGTAAAATAAGCTTTATTCAGTCAGAGGTTTCTGCCTGAAGTAATTACAGTCATTTGATATAAAACGGGGAATGAATTCTGTTATTCGTTCCCGTTTTTTTAATCCTTTTGTTCAGTTAAAAATAAACAGACCCGCCTGTCAGTTTTCTTTATTCTTTCCTGCGCTCTGTGCCCTGCGCCCTGTGCTCTGTGCCCCGTGCTCTGCGCCCCGTGCCCCGTGCCCTGTGCCCTGTGCTCTGTGCCCTGCGCCCTGTGCTCTGCGCCCTGTGCTCTGCGCCCTGTGCCCTGCGCCCTGCGCCCTGTTTTACCTCACCTTATGGCGTGGAGGTTATCATAGCTTTAGAATAAAAACTACATTCGGACTAAAAATAAGAGTAAATACCACCATAAAAGTTGATTACAGTTTTAATATTTGCGTAAGCATATAGCAATAAGGCTTCTGCCATCTAAACCTGATATTAAAACATTGATTATGAGTGAAGAAGTTAAGAGTGTCCATAAACGTGGAAGACTGTTGATTGGGCAGGACTGGGCTTCAGTGGCCATAGGTTTCGGAATCATTGTATTAGTGGTACTGTTCGGCCAGGCCATAAGTACTC
>WXFD01000102.1 GCA_009877105.1 Bacteroidales bacterium | reverse complement strand
AGTCGGCAATAGCATTAAGATCATCGTATGAACCGGTTGCCGTTGAGCATGAGTTGGCTACTACGGCGGCAGGCTGAATTCCTTTTTGAAGTGCTTCTTCGTAGCATTTTTCAAGCTGACAGGCACACATCCTGTTGCTTTTATCATAGGGGACCTTTACAAGAGCATCGTTTCCCAGGCCCATGATTTTCACGTTTCTGGCCACACTGTAGTGCGACTGGTCCGTAACCATGAATCCGATCTTCATTTCTTTTTGAACGCCATCTTCCCATATGTTATGAGGCGATTTTACCTGCCTGGCAGCCAGCATGGCAGTCAGGTTTCCCGTACTTCCGCCATGGGTGAAAATACCATCTGCATTATCGTCATAACCGATCATTCCTGAAAACATCCTGATAATACTCCTTTCCATTGCTATGGCAACCGGTCCCATTTCATATACCGCCGCCGCGTTGTTCAGCAGTGTTGAGCATAGCTGTGCCAGCGCCACATGAGGCAATGGCGATGTCACCTGGTGACCTAAATACCTCGGATGGTGAAGGTGATTTGACTTGTCAATAAAATCACTTATATAGTCGGTGAAGGATTCGGGATCGCCTGATTCAAGTTTTTGGGAATAGTATGCCGAAAGTTCATCCGGATCAGTCCGGGGCAAAACCGGTGTGTCGGGCCTGCTTGTAATTTCCTTCAGGTAATCGGACAGGAGGTCGATTATTTTATGACCTTCCTGCCTGAAGAGTTCAGGATCAAAAGGATCATTGTGATATTTTCTGGTGTTCATTCCGCAAAAGTGTGTTTGTATGCTTCGGCTGTGTATGTATGCCTTAGCGATGGAGGTCGTAAAAGTAATAAAAAAGTAGGATTATATGGAGGCAGAAGCCCCGGCAGCTTTATGTTTTTGATGCATCGGACAAATCAAAAAAAATCCCTTTATTTGGAAAACCCAAAAACCGGATGAACATGTTGAAAGCTTTTTTCGTTATGACTCTTTTTATCTTTCCCGGCTTTCTTGCAGCCACGGACAAACCCGGAACCCAGTTTCACGATTCTCTTAAACTTCATGCCATAAATGAAGTGGTGATAACTGCACGAAGGTTTAACTCTGTGATAATGAACACTCCCGATGCAGTAAGGGCGATTGATCTCAAATCGGTGGGAGAGTATCAGCTGAGAACATCACCTGAAGCTCTGGCTCTTACTCCCGGGGTTTTTGTCCAGAAAACCAATCACGGAGGAGGGTCTCCTTTTATCAGAG
>WXFD01000101.1 GCA_009877105.1 Bacteroidales bacterium | reverse complement strand
AAGAGTTTGATCCTGGCTCAGGATGAACGCTAGCGGGAGGCTTAACACATGCAAGTCGAGGGGCAGCACGATGTAGCAATACGTTGGTGGCGACCGGCGCACGGGTGAGTAACACGTATGTAACCTACCCTGTACAGGGGGATAACCCGGAGAAATTCGGACTAATACTCCATGGAGATATACTGGGGCATCCTGGTATATTTAAAGCTTCGGTGGTACGGGATGGGCATGCGGAACATTAGCTAGTTGGCAGGGTAACGGCCTACCAAGGCTACGATGTTTAGGGGACCTGAGAGGGTGATCCCCCACACTGGTACTGAGACACGGACCAGACTCCTACGGGAGGCAGCAGTGAGGAATATTGGTCAATGGGCGGAAGCCTGAACCAGCCATCCCGCGTGCAGGAAGACGGCCCTATGGGTTGTAAACTGCTTTTCCAGGGGGAGAAACTTTCCGATGCATCGGGATTTGACGGTACCCTGGGAATAAGCATCGGCTAACTCCGTGCCAGCAGCCGCGGTAATACGGAGGATGCGAGCGTTATCCGGATTTATTGGGTTTAAAGGGTGCGTAGGCGGGTTAATAAGTCAGTGGTGAAAACCTACAGCTTAACTGTAGACTTGCCGTTGATACTGTTAGTCTTGAGTGTGGTCAAGGTAGGCGGAATGTGTAATGTAGCGGTGAAATGCTTAGATATTACACAGAACACCGATTGCGAAGGCAGCTTACTGGGCCATTACTGACGCTGATGCACGAAAGCGTGGGGATCAAACAGGATTAGATACCCTGGTAGTCCACGCCGTAAACGATGATCACTCGCTGTTGGCGATATACAGTCAGTGGCTAAGCAAAAGCATTAAGTGATCCACCTGGGGAGTACGGCCGCAAGGCTGAAACTCAAAGGAATTGACGGGGGCCCGCACAAGCGGAGGAACATGTGGTTTAATTCGATGATACGCGAGGAACCTTACCTGGGCTTAAATGCAGAGTGCATTCTCGGGAAACCGGGATTTTCTTCGGAACTTTCTGCAAGGTGCTGCATGGTTGTCGTCAGCTCGTGCCGTGAGGTGTCGGGTTAAGTCCCATAACGAGCGCAACCCTTATCGTTAGTTGCCAGCGGGTCAAGCCGGGAACTCTAGCGAAACTGCCGGTGTAAACCGAGAGGAAGGTGGGGATGACGTCAAATCAGCACGGCCCTTATGTCCAGGGCTACACACGTGTTACAATGGCCGGTACAGAGGGCAGCTATGCTGTGAGGCAGTGCGAATCTCGAAAGCCGGTCTCAGTTCGGATCGGAGTCTGCAACTCGACTCCGTGAAGCTGGATTCGCTAGTAATCGCGCATCAGCCATGGCGCGGTGAATACGTTCCCGGGCCTTGTACACACCGCCCGTCAAGCCATGGAAGTTGGGGGTACCTGAAGTCCGTAACCGCGAGGAGCGGCCTAGGGTAAAACCAGTGACTGGGGCTAAGTCGTAACAAGGTAGCCGTACCGGAAGGTGCGGCTGGAACACCTCCTTTCTGGAGAAAATCAATCAATCTTCTCGCCTGGAATACTTCATTAATAATATCCCGGAATTTTGCTTCCGGATTTTTAAGCCGGAAGCAAAATTCTGATACCCGTAATCATAAGCTAGTCCCGTAGCTCAGTTGGTTAGAGCGCTACACTGATAATGTAGAGGTCCGCGGTTCAACTCCGCGCGGGACTACATGAACAGATTTGAGAGTGAGAGTGAGAGCGGGTCTTCTCACACTCAAAACTCACTCTCACACTGATAATGGGGAATTAGCTCAGTTGGCCAGAGCACCTGCCTTGCACGCAGGGGGTCAAGGGTTCGACTCCCTTATTCTCCACCTTTGTCCACCTAAGCCCCGATTAATCGTGACTTTGGTGGTCCGCCCTTTAGAGCGGTGGTGAGCGGAAATTTTTTTTTCGCCGAGGCTGTTTAGGGCGAAAGTTCTTTGACATATTGGCAAGAATAAATTAGTAAGATTATATTCGAGAGAATTAGATAAGGGCGCATGGTGGATGCCTTGGCTCTCAGAGGCGAAGAAGGACGTGACAAGCTGCGAAAATCTGCGGGGAGGAGCAAATATCCGTTATATCCGCAGGTATCCGAATGGGGCAACCCGTCATGCTGAAGGCATGACATTTTCCTGAGCGATCGGGAAGAGGCGAACCCGGGGAACTGAAACATCTTAGTACCCGGAGGAAAAGAAAACAAACTAGTGATTCCCCCAGTAGTGGCGATCGAACGGGGAATAGCCCAAACCGTATTTGTTTTGGCAGGTACGGGGTTGCAGGACCCTGGATAATTTTAATATATTGGAAGCGGAAGCTGTCTGGAAAGTCACGCCATAGGAGGTGAAAGTCCTGTACGCGTACAGATATATTAAGGTTAGGGTATCCTGAGTAGGTCGGGACACGAGAAATCCTGACTGAATCAGCGGGGACCATCCCGCAAGGCTAAATACTACTGAGAGACCGATAGTGAACCAGTACCGTGAGGGAAAGGTGAAAAGCACCCCGAACAGGGGAGTGAAATAGTACCTGAAACCGTGCGCTTACAACCTGTCGGAGTCCCGAGCAGTCGGGATGACGGCGTGCCTTTTGCATAATGAGCCTACGAGTTACTCTTCACTAGCGAGGTTAAGACTTTAAGAGTTGTATCCGAAGCGAAAGCGAGTCTGAACAGGGCGTACAGTTAGTGGAGGTAGACGCGAAACTTAGTGATCTATCCTTGGTCAGGCTGAAGTTCCGGTAACACGGGATGGAGGGCCGAACCAGTAGACGTTGAAAAGTCTTTGGATGAACTGAGGATAGGGGTGAAAGGCTAATCAAACTGAGAAATAGCTCGTACTCCCCGAAATGCATTTAGGTGCAGCCTCGGCGGTAGTCTTGCAGAGGTAGAGCTACTGATAAGGCTAGAGGGCTTCACCGCCTATCGATCCTTGACAAACTCCGAATGCTGCAAGATGATCTCCGGGAGTGAGCCTGCGGATGCTAAGGTCCGTGGACGAGAGGGAAAGAACCCAGATCATCAGCTAAGGTCCCGAAATATATGCTAAGTTGCAATAAAACGCAGTGCGACTGCTTAGACAGCTAGGATGTTGGCTTGGAAGCAGCCATTCATTTAAAGAGTGCGTAACAGCTCACTAGTCGAGCGGTTGTGCGTGGATAATAATCGGGCATAAGCATATTACCGAAGCTGTGGAATATTTCCGAGCGATCGGGGGTATTGGTAGGGGAGCATTCCAGTCGGCGCAGAAGGTTCCGTGTAAGCGGTTCTGGAGCGTCTGGAAAAGAAGATGTAGGCATAAGTAACGATAAGACAGGTGAGAAACCTGTCCACCGAAAGACTAAGGTTTCCTGATCAACGCTAATCGGATCAGGGTTAGTCGGGTCCTAAGGGTAAGCCGAGAGGCGATCACCGATGGGTAACTGGTTAATAATCCAGTACCGCCGTTTACTGCGAAGGGGCGACGGAGGAGTGAAAGGTCCGCGTACTGACGGAATAGTACGTTAAAGGGTGTAGTTATACTTCGGGGTTAACAGCTTCGGGGTGATGAACCTGATAGTACCATGAGCCTTCGGGCAAGTGGATAGTGACCCTAACCAGACTTCCAAGAAAACCCTCTAAGCATCAGGTAGATGGTGCCCGTACCACAAACCGACACAGGTAGTCGAGGAGAGAATCCTAAGGTGCTCGAGTGATCCGTGGCTAAGGAACTAGGCAAACTGGACCTGTAACTTAGGGATAAAGGTCTCCTCCGGGTGACCGGGGGACGCAGATAAATGGCCCAGGCGACTGTTTAGCAAAAACACATGGCTTTGCGAAATCGAAAGATGAAGTATAAGGCCTGACACCTGCCCGGTGCCGGAAGGTTAAGAGGGGGGGTTATCCCGAGTAATTGGGAGAAGCTCTGAATTGAAGCCCCGGTAAACGGCGGCCGTAACTATAACGGTCCTAAGGTAGCGAAATTCCTTGTCGGGTAAGTTCCGACCTGCACGAATGGTGTAACGATCTGGGCGCTGTCTCAGCCACGAGCTCGGTGAAATTGTAGTTCCGGTGAAGATGCCGGATACCCGCAACGGGACGGAAAGACCCCGTGAACCTTTACTATAGCTTAGCATTGATTTTGGGTAAGTGATGTGTAGGATAGGTCGGAGACTATGAACCGGTTTCGCCAGGAATCGGGGAGTCATCCTTGAAATACGACCCTTTATTTATCTGGAACCTAATCCCGAGGACTCGGGAGACATTGCTTGGTGGGTAGTTTGACTGGGGTGGTCGCCTCCAAAAGAGTAACGGAGGCTTCTCAAGGTACCCTCAGCACGATTGGTAACCGTGCGCAGAGTGTAATGGCATAAGGGTGCTTGACTGTGAGACTGACAAGTCGATCAGGTAGGAAACTAGAGCATAGTGATCCGGTGGTTCCGCATGGAAGGGCCATCGCTCAAAGGATAAAAGGTACTCCGGGGATAACAGGCTGATCGCCGCCAAGAGCTCATATCGACGCGGCGGTTTGGCACCTCGATGTCGGCT
>WXFD01000100.1 GCA_009877105.1 Bacteroidales bacterium | reverse complement strand
ATGGAAGTGTTCCCGTGGTGGTCATGAATTCGAAGGCCTTCACATGCATAAACAGCTGACCCTTGTCGTCGTCAGCTCCCCTGGCCCATATCCTGCCGTCGCGCACTTCAGGCTCGAAGGGAGGCGAGTTCCACAGATCAAAAGGTTCCGCGGGCTGAACGTCATAATGGCCGTACACCAATACTGTAGGAAGTTTTTTGGAAATAATCTTCTCAGCATAAACAACAGGGTTCCCTGCAGTAGGGAAAACATCTGCCCTGTCGACGCCTGCTTTCTTAAGCGAATCTCTCAGAAATTCAGCTGCCCTGATCATGTCGGGCTTATTTTCAGGCTTTGCGCTGATCGATGGTATACGGATCAGTTCAAATAACTCTTCAAGGATGCTGTCGCGGTTAGTATCGATAAAGGTTTTTATGCTTGTCATTATTCTACAGTATTGATTGAATTATTTTTTCTAAACTCCGAAACGGCCCGGATTTTTCCTGATTTCCTCAGCAGCAATGCAAAGATCCTTATATGTTTCTTCCCCGAAAGCCCTGATCAGAGGTTCTTTAAGAAACTCATAAACACGGGTATCCTCTTTTTCCCCTGTGTCAACCGCACTGTGGCACATTGAAAGCTGCCGGTAGTTAACAGCTGTGAAATCTTTGAAATACTTCACCCTGGCGGGAAAAAGGTGGCATGAAACCGGTTTTCTGAATGAAATTTCTCCATCGAGATAAGCTTTTTCTATACCACACATGAATATATTATCATTTAATATAGTATAGGCACATTCTTCATTACCTATCAGCGGTGTCACTATGTCTCCTTCAAAATCAACCACGCTTGTTCCTTCCCTTTCAATTGTCCTGACTCCTTCAGGTCTGAGATAGGGTTTCACCGCGGGCAGTATCTCGTCCAGTATCCCGATCTCCTCTTTTGCCACCGGTGCTCCCGAATCGCCGTAGCGGCAGCAGTTCCCGAGGCAGAGCGGCAGGTTGCATCTGAATCTTTTCCCTATCAAGTCGAGACTGAAAATTATATCGTTGATGCGAATCATCAGTCAATAAGAATCTTTCCCGTCATTTCCACCGGAATTGCCACATCCATTATAGTCAGCAATGTTGGAGCCACATCGGCCAGAATGCCTTCCCTGATTGTTTTATAATCGTCGCTTACGAGTATGCAGGGAACGGGATTAAGCGAGTGGGCCGTGTTTGGAGTGCCGTCGTCATTGAGAGCCTTGTCGGCATTCCCGTGATCGGCTATGATAAGCGTGTCGTAGCCATTCTTCCTTGCTGCATCCACAACCGCTCCAACACATTCGTCAACCGTTGCCACGGCTTTCTTTATTGCTTCATAAACACCGGTATGCCCTACCATGTCGCCGTTAGCAAAATTCAGGCAGATAAAATCGAATTTCCCCGTGTTGATTGCTTCAATAACAGCATCCTTAACGCCGTAAGCACTCATCTCGGGCTGCAGGTCATAAGTGGGCACCTTGGGTGAGGGGATCAGAATTCTCTCCTCATTCCTGAAAATCTCTTCACGCCCTCCCGAGAAGAAGAATGTTACATGAGCGTATTTCTCGGTCTCGGCTATTCTGAGCTGTGTCTTTCCGGCTTCCGAAAGGACTTCTCCTATTGTATTGTCGGCATTTTCCTTTGGATAAATGACATGTAGTCCCGTGAAAGTGGCATCATAGGGGGTCATGGTACAGTAATGCAGGGGTATGGTTTTCATCCCGAATTCCGGAAGGTCTTTCTGTGTAAGGGCTATTGTAAGTTCCTTAGCCCTGTCGTTTCTGAAGTTGAAGAAGACCACTACATCTCCGGGCTTCAGCAGGCCGACAGCCTCGCCGTTTTCGCCGACAACTGATATCGGTTTCATGAATTCATCGGTAACGCCTTCGTCGTATGATTTCTGCATGGCATCAAGGATATCACGGGTTTTGTATCCTTCACCCGCGACCAGCAGGTCATAGGCTGTTTTAATCCTCTCCCACCGCTTGTCGCGGTCCATGGCATAATACCTGCCAATGAATGAAGCTACTCTTCCGTTCGAATTTTCAAGGTGATCGAGCAGGTTCTTCATATAGCCCTTCCCGCTGCGGGGATCGGTATCACGCCCGTCGCCGAAGCCGTGAATAAAGACATCCTTGATACCGTATTCCCCGGTCATGTCACAGAGGTAGTAAAGGTGCCTGTCGGATGAATGAACGCCGCCGTCGGAGAGCAGTCCCATGAAATGAACCTGCTTTCCCTTGTCACGTGCATATGAGAATGCCTCGTTCAGTACAGGATTCTTTTTGATTTCGCCTGTCTTGCATTCCATGTTGATCTTTACAAGATCCTGGTATATAATCCTTCCAGCCCCGATGTTAAGATGGCCGACCTCGGAGTTTCCCATCTGACCGT
>WXFD01000099.1 GCA_009877105.1 Bacteroidales bacterium | reverse complement strand
TAATTCCAGTTATTTCTTCCTGTAGGAATAGGCATCCCTGTAAACCCGGTTAATTCCGTCAGCGCGGTAAGCCTTGCTCTGGAAAACAGACGATTTCACATTATTTGCAGCATCACTGTATGCAGGACACACTTCCTTATTGCATGAGGCAAGCAGGATCAATGCCGGAATTAATAACAACAGTTTCTTCATAATGCTAAAGATAGTTATTAAATTCCTGAATTCCCGGGAAGCAGTGATTCTGTATCCAAAAAACTCCGGAATGACACCGCATGGCATCAAAAAACAAGTTTTTTTCTCTCCGAATCTCCCCTTGATAAAAAAGAAGAGCTTAATTTCCTGATGTGACTAACAACTGATTTTTGTTGATGAAAGCACGGTTTTCTTTGACTAACGCGATTGACTTTAGGGTGGGAATTGGTGTAATTTGCATGTGCATTTCAGCGGGCAGCATTGCTGCCCGAACAGCATACTGAGTGTTTCCGCGAGGCACAATATTAAATGAAAAAGTTTAATTAGAAAAATGTCATTCAAATCTGAAATATATCAAAAAGACTACCTGTTCTGGATTACTCCTTTTATCATACTTTTTCTGATTTTTTGTGTACTAAAAAGGGACAACAAAGCCCGTGATGCAGCGATAATGAACACTCACCGCTCCGACAGCACTCTTACATTAAAAACCAGAAAGGCAGAAGGAACCGATAAAGTTAAAATTACCGACAGCACATTCATTTATTTCGCTGGAACAAGGGCTAACAATGCACATTTTACAAAGTAACCGGGACAAAAATCAATAAGCCTTTTCATAAGAGATAAACCCTGCAAACTCATCATTTGCAGGGTTTTTAGTTAGCTATTCTTTATCTCCTTCCCTTGCCCGGACCACTTTTTCCCATTTCCGCACCAGGCATTGCAGTTCCTCCCCTTCCTGCTCCCCTGTCTTCTGCTATTTGAATCTTTTAATGCCAACATAATACAGGTCAAAGCCACCTGTTCCGCCGGGACGGTCAGATGAGAAGATCATAAGGTCGTTCACAAAGAAGCCCTCCTCTGCCGGAACAATCACAGGCCGGAATTCATCATACTCCGAATTGATCTCATCGCCGAAGTTGATTGGTTCCGACCAGCTCTGCCCGTCATACAATGAATACCACAGGTCGAAACCTCCATGGCCTCCCTCCCTGTTGGAAGCAAATACCATAATATTGCCGTTCACGAACGGACATTTTTCATTGGCTTCTCCGCTCAGCCGGGTTACTTTGCTTACTTCGGCAGATGCAGACTCACTGATCAGTTTCCCTTCCTCGCTCACTACTCTCCAGATATCCCAGGTACCGTCGCGATCAGAGCAGAAATATGCAAGCTCATTCCCGGAATCTTCTTTCTTGTGAATAGTGAAGTAAGCTTCGTTGTGTCTGGTATTTACTGAAGTAAGCGGAATTGCATCACCAACTGAAATGAAATTGCGATTCTCATCAAGGCTGTAATGCCTGCAGTAAATATCCTGGTTTCCTGCTATATCAGAAGTATAGAAAAATCGTTGAGTTCCGCCATTATTCCATGACCCGTAGGGATTTAGGTTAGGATCGGCAGTAAAGTAG
Organism: Bacteroidales bacterium; assembly: GCA_009877105.1. Classification (GTDB taxonomy): domain Bacteria; phylum Bacteroidota; class Bacteroidia; order Bacteroidales; family VadinHA17; genus LD21. The sequence continues at coordinate 1,471 of WXFD01000099.1, read as the reverse complement.
GGTCCGAATTCATTTCCATTTGAATTTATAGCATCCAGAACTTCAAAATCAAAAGTTCTGGCCGACATAAGGAAATCCCCGGTTATCAGATCAAAGAAAATGTCCCCCCGGTAGCCGACGAAGTCGAAGTCCTGACCCCTGCTGTTGCGCGATGAAGAAAAGATCAGTGAATACTCCTGACTTGCCCATGTTACCGCCAGATCCGAATTATAATCGTCATAGTCTGAATTTACTTCACCGAAATTTACAACTACAGGTGGGATGATTCCCTTATCGAAATTAAGCCTGGGGTCATCGCATGAGACCAGGATCAGGATCAGGATAAGAAGTGATATAATGGTTCCTGTTCTCATTTTGTTGTTTTTCCAAGGTTCATAATAAATCCGATATTTATATTCTGGTATCTTACCGGAAGATAGAAATAAGCATTGATGCCGGTATCGTCCTTAATTGAAGGTTTGGTGGCATTCAGGCTATAGCCGGCACTGAAGCCGTATCGTTCTGTAAGCCAGTGAATGACTCTGACAGCAGCATTGCTTGCCACAGCAAAGTCAGCATCCTTTTTCACCGAGTTGATCACTCCGATATAGCTGTTTGTAGCTGTAATATCGGGATGGACTGTAAGGGCTGCTCCCAGATTCAACATCAGAAGGATATCCGTGTTGCTGAACTCCGGCACCTTGAATATCAGTCCGGCCATACCACTCATTATTTGATAGTTGCCGGCCGTAACCTGATTAGTTCCGCTCCCATTCATAACACGGTTGTATTCAGCTTCAAATTTCCTTTCGCTTATGAAAATGTTTGAATAACCGATTGTGGTTGAAATTCCGAAAAAACGTCCGGTATATCGTATCAATGAAGTCTCGGCATTGAATCCTGCCGATGCAAAACCAGAGTTAACTGTCAGGCTTTTTGATGCAAATTCCGCATAGGGCAATGACAAACCTGCGCCGGCTCCGAAGATTGTATTTTTTATTTGCTGCGAATGGCTGTTGATTGCAAGCACTGACAACAAGGTCAGGATAGAAATGATCTTTTTCATTTATAGCAGCTTATAGGAATCCGGTATATCACCGGTATTCAAGATTTCGCCACAAAAATCACGCCATGCATACCTTTTCCCAAGGATTTTATCTTGCCAAATAAGAAGAATTACCTGAACATTTCGTTTCCTGAAAAGGAAGCATATTCTGAGTTACTTGAAGATATAAATCGGTTTCCTGTTTTCGTCACCCTATCTGGGATAATTTTATAACATACATATATTCATGGGATTAACCTTTTGATTTTGACGTTTTAGGGTGTCCCATTATCTTGCGGGTATGTTTGTCCGGAGAAAAAAGAACAACTTTTCAACAAATTCGTAAATGAATATGGTAATACCTCCTGTTGATACCACCGAAGGTTTAATAAAAATCCTGTTCTTACTAAACTGGTACTATTATGCTATTTTATGTAATTAGTGCTA
>WXFD01000098.1 GCA_009877105.1 Bacteroidales bacterium | reverse complement strand
ATTCATAAAATCCTGTGATGCAAAATGGCTGTCGCCGCGAACGATTATCTTTGTTTTTGGCCACCGGGCACGAAGGTAAAATACCAGTTTTTGTAATAGTTTGGCAATTTTGGCTTGCTTGTTCCGGCGACCAGGTTTTAAAATTGTGGTTATCAGCTTTCCTGATAATCCTTCATAAATATGTAAGGGCATGTAGCAATACTCGTTGTAATAGTTGTTGAACAGTGCCAGCTCCTGCTGCCCGTGGGTGTTATTGTTGGTGTCATCGCAATCTAAAATAATGACCGGGGGAGGCTCTGAGTATGAACCCATGAAATGATCTACCAGACATTTACCCAGTCGGAAAAGATCGCTCTTTGTTACAGAGTTCTCCAGCCGGCTCATTGTCGGCTGTGAGGCTAAATCATTGTCAGTCTGTGGCAACCTGCCGGCACACATTTTAAGTATCATGTCTTCCCGCAGATCATTACAGTCATTGCAATCCTCATAACCTGCAGCTATCTGAAAAACCCGTTGTGACAATAGTTCCTTGACAGTATGATCAATATAACGCTGATCTCTTACATCTTGTATGCAGCTACTGGCTGAAGATAAAAGGTTTAACTGACTTTCAAGCTCTCTGAGCAGTAATAATCCACCATCGCTGCTTATGCGGTCCCCACTAAAACTAAGTTCAATATTTTTACCTTTTACTGGAAAAAGT
>WXFD01000097.1 GCA_009877105.1 Bacteroidales bacterium | reverse complement strand
AATAACCCTTGCAGATAGCCTGTATGGATAGCTTCTGCATGATCAATCCTGTGATCTGTATAGAGTCGTTCAAACTGACGGGATATGATGTCCTGAATATCATCATAGCGCAGCTTACAGAAATCTCCCTCTTTGATCCTGAAGTATATTTTAAAGAGCCCGAGATTCTCTCTTTCCTTCTCAGCAATGATATGGTCGTTCAGAATCAGGTTTATATAGACAAGCAGCAGATCCAGAAGCTCCTCCTTAATATCTTCAGCCCGCTCAATATTGTGGTCACTGAGAATCTTGCTTAAGCTTTCCTTACTGAGATTGTCATTGAAAATAAGCCCGGCGATTGCGGAAATATAATCACTGAAGCAGTCCAGTGACAGGATGACACCAAACGCTTCACGTAGCTCTAAATCGGGATCTGGCTGGTTTGCGCACATGACGATCGCATGTTTTAATTTTAAAATTTTGTATCAATCTGAAAATCCAGTCTCTTTATAACCATATTTATTCCTGATTACCTTGAGATAAGATTATATTACCCTTCCCCTTTTTAGAATCTTTGCCCTTACTGATGTATGGTATACCGAAGATATCAAACACGGGTTGTTGTGCTGATGCGGGTGTTGTGACTGTCTGCGCGTCGTGATTTTTCAGGCACCGGAGATCCGGAAGGTTCTTTTCATCATCGAAGTACAGCTCCGCCGAGTTTCGCTCACGATATTGCCTGAGAGCCTCAGAAGCCGTTTTAGCCGATGCCGGGATCAATATCCGGCGACAGCTGTCGCTGTCTGTGAACTCCTGTATGGCCGCATCATGGTATAATTGAGCGGGATTTACAGTTAATATAACCTAAATTGAGCGATTCATAAGTTCACCTGAGCTTTTTGTATCGCTTGCTTCAAAATTAACCATACTTCTGGTGGTATTATACTACGTGAAGAGAGTTTTTATCCTCCTGGAGTGCTGATCAGGGCAGATTTGCCTGATATTTTGTCTCGTTATTATGTTTACGGGCATACCAATCCCTTTTGGGATGTTTCTGTGAAGTCGAATGCATGGTTTGCTCAGGCAAATTGAATTACCGGAGGTGACTGGCATCTTTTCCATAACTGATCAATATGAATTGTTTCGTAAATATTCCGGGTAACACTCATGACAATGTACCTGGCCTTTGACGTTATTTTGACTGCAAAATCTATCAATCTTCTCCGGAATGTGTCCGGATATACTGTTACCGGTATCACATCAGGGGTAACATCCCGCTTGTAAGTCTCAAACATAAAATGTACAATCACCAGTAAATAATAATATGCCTGGTTCATGCCAAAAGCCTTGAAAGGCAGTTGTTCTCTGGTGGCAAGTTCCTTCAGGCTTCTGTGTATCAGCTCATCGGCGCCTCTTGAATGGGAAAGTCTCACAATCTCTTCTGCCTTGAAGTACTTTTCACCGCATGTCCTGCGCATTCTGTCATCGGCCATCCTGCACATTCCGATATTGGTGGTAATGATGGACTCAGGCCGGGATGACTCCAATATATACTGACCATCCTGTTCAGCCTGCAATTTCGTGTAAATACTCCGGCGAAATCTGCTCCATGATTTGAGTCTGTTACCGAACTCTGTTATCATCCAGGATGTTTTGTCTTTGCGGACCAGACTGAAGCCCGCGGGAGACAAATCACGGGCATACTCCCTTGTGTCTTCATATAATTTGTTGGTAATGATAGAAATTGTTCCGGCTGTAGTCCTTTGGAATGCTTCTTCAGCCCCGGGGTCAAAATGCTCAACATCATTGAAAATAACCCGGTTCTTTGAATATAGCGAATCATAAAGGGAAGTCCGCCGCGACCAGAAATTTTGTCGTTTGTTACGGAGATTTTTGTTATCTTGGTATCCATAAAAGATAGTTTTGTGAATCACCTGGAAGGTGATGGGTTTTATCTGTTTTATCACTTCTAAAATACTCATCTTTAGGTTAATAAACAAACTATCTTTTATTTTTTTCAAAAAACGCTCAATATAAGTATAAGTTAAAGCCAGCGTCTCGTGTTCTTCGAGCAAAAATAATGTTTGTGATAACCATAATTACAGTCAATTGCAATGGATGTTCCGGAGTTGACTCTCCTTTAACCCGGATTGGGTTTGTGGTCTTTACGCTGCGCTGTAAAAAGATTTGCTCCCTTTGATCGTGAGCTCGTCAGGAACCGATACTGATTACTGACTACTCATTGTTCCTGCCGCCCTCCTGCATCATAAGCCTGGGCTTCCATCTGCATGCCGACTGTATGAGATGACCTTTTTCTCAAGACTCCGCTTAATATCTTTCCATTTTACATCCCTGTTCCTGATCATCACGGGCCATTCTGATTCATCAACGTCATCAAAATAAATCAGGCTCTTGAGGATGAGAAGATCATTCGTCTGATTGTATTTATATGAATACCACGAAAGCATTGTTTTTAAATCGTACTTTTCAAGAAGAAACCAGATATCGATAAAATCCTTGATCCGCTGACCGCTGACTGAGACGGCATTCAACTTCATCGCGGCTATATCGGCTTCCGAAAGCAGTCCGATCCCTTTATGCATGACAGGCTCTCCGGTCAGTTTATACCTGTGAGCAATGATATCGACATTTGTTTCATCAATGATACCCTTAAGCGTGTTTGGCGCCGAAAACATGAGTGAGTACTGATAATCCTGCGACAGGTTTTCCAGCATTGAGGCAGCATCGAATGCAAAATCTGAAAACAGATCTATGTCGAGTGAACGTCTGTGCCCGTTGTATAATGCCAGTGCGGTACCTCCTGCAAGGTAAAAGCCTTTCAGATACTCTTTCGACTGCAGGGACTTCAGTAACTCCAGTATTGAGTGGTCAACCGCCTCCGTGTATAACATCTGAAATCTTTTTTCGGCCTGTTGAAATACTTCGATACGAAATTGAGCGTTTTGGAATCCAGAAAATTAAGGTTAACAAGTGTTTTTTCTACCTCTTCTTTCCCAAAATATCCAATTACCAGGTTCATCTCTGCAAGAGTGCCAAAACTGAAGATCCTTTCAACAATAAGTCTTATTGGAACAGTCCTGCCCGCTGAAATGTCAACATCCCAGAAATACTTCTTTTTCAGTAAACAGCCTATGTCTTGCCGTGGATCCGGAATCATATTACAAGTTAATGATAATAGCGGAGATTTAATGTTTGCCATTCTTTTTTAATGTTCATTTCTCTGTCGGTGACAGGACTTCTCATACCCTGATTCTTAAATGGCCAGTTCAGGAAGCGCTCAGCTATGTAGAAAGAAACAGAAACTGATCTTCTGTTCTCATAATCCGGAATGTTATTGACTTCAATCTCTTAAAAGGATTAACTTTAATGCCCGTGAAAGTTAATTAAAAGCCAATTGTGATGAGATCAAAATTTTTCAGGCTCAAAGCGCGTGACTTCCTTCGCGGACTGCTGATCGCGGTACTCACAGCCCTTCTGACCGGGCTGATCAATATCCCGGATGCCGGGGCGGTGTTCACCCGGGCTATCATCAGGCCGGTGCTAATAGCCGGACTGTCTGCCGCCCTCTCCTGCCTGCTGAAGTGCCTGGCCACCAACTCGCAGGATCGTATGTTCACCCGTGAGCCGAGGCCGGCCTGGAGCCCGAAGTTGCCGGTATCTATCCGCTGCATGCCGGGCAGCGGCCAGTAGTCGAGTGCCAGGTCGGTGAGCACATAGTCGTACGGCAGCCAGCCATAGCCGCCGTCGCCCCGGCTCTTCGACCATGAGTTGCGTATCAGCAGCGCTTTTTTAACCTCCGTAATTTTTTTCAACTCAGTTTTTCGTTTAAAACCCTGCCTGCAACTGTTAAACAATTAACAATAAAGTATAAACAATAAATTCATCGGGATAGAGCAACGGGTGACTTCATGCCTGGCACTGCATGCCGCATGAGGTCCTCCCTGTCAGCCAGAGTTTTCTATATTATGTATGGGATAAACATCTTACTTCTTTTCATGTAATCCAGATATTTATCACCAAAGTAGTCAACACATTCTTTCTCATCCGATATTGCTGTCATTAAAAGAAACAATGTTGAAAATAACGATACAATCAATAGCTCAATCGTGGGATGTTTTAAAAAAATTCCCCAGGTCAGAAAAAGCAAAGATGAATATAAAGGGTGCCTGATGTATTTAAAGATCCCCGTATCTATCAGTTCTGTTGTCTTTTCAAATTCATACAGTGATGACTCATTTCTGTTTTTCCCTGCTTTTCCTCTTTCTTTCATAAGGCTTACACCAGCTATAATCAGGTAACCTGATATTATCAGCAGAATCCACGAAAAAATCTGAATTATTGATAAAGGCGAATTAAACCAGTATTTGCAGTTTGCAGATAGCAGCCATAATATGCACTCCCAACTGAGGAATCTGTAAAAACCATGGCTCTTTATGCTAAACATCGTTCGCCATGAAATGATTATTACGGGGATACTCAGGATTAAGAAAACAATCAGCCGGTTCATATTACTCGTCTGTTTAGCCTTAAGATCAGCTTGGCTGGTTAACACCCCGGGCGGCACCAGTTTCCGAAGCTCCGGGACCAACTGCACGGAGATCTGCCGCAACTCCGTCGGCAAACCCGTCCTTTTTTAAAATTCACCCCGCCCTGCTGCGTTCCGGAGCATTCCAATATTACTCAGGTCCATCAGCCTTAGCGGGTCCAAAAGCCGCCCCTCCCTCTCTGCCGGCTGAACGAATTCGTATTCTACAGTTACATTAACCCTATCGCGTGCAGGAACTACCCCTCCCTCCCTGCGGGCTGAACGTCTGCGTATTCTACAGTTACATTAACCATATCGCGTGCAGGAACTGCTCCTCCCTCCCTGCGGGCAGGGAGGGAGGCCGGGAGGGTGGGTACCTTCTCAGCA
>WXFD01000096.1 GCA_009877105.1 Bacteroidales bacterium | reverse complement strand
GGGAGAGACCGGGTGGGTGGGTACATCGTCAGGATAGAGCGAGACCGCGAGTGTGAGTCCATCATCAGCAGAGAATATTCTGCACGGTGAGTCCGTTGATTTCAGTTTGTATCCGTATTTGTATGCTATAGTTACATTAATAATATCGCTTGCAGGTACTACCCCTCCCTGCCGGCTGAACGTCTTTGTATTCTGCAGTTACATTATCCTATCGCTTGCAGGAGCTGCACCTCCCTCCCTGCCGGCGGGGAGGGAGGTTGGGAGGGTGGGTACATCGTCAGGATAGAGCGAGACCGCGAGTGTGAGTCCATCATCAGCAGAGAATAATCCGCACGGTGAGTCCGTTGATTTCAGTTTGTATCCGTATTTGTATGCTGTAGTTACATTATTAATATCGTGTGCAGGTACTACCCCTCCCTCCCTGCGGGCAGGGAGGGAGGTTGGGAGGGTGGGTACATTCTCAGCAGGGAGAGAGGTTGAATATATTCCCCGTCGTATCCGGGATCCTTTTCCTTATCCTATTCTCAGGCACACCATGCCGGGGAGGCCAGCCCTGTCAAACACGCCGCGGCCGTCGATCAGCAGCGGATGTTTCATGAGCGACCCTATCTTCTGCCAGTCGGGCATGCGGTATTCCTTCCATTCGGTGACATGAAAGAGCACATCGGCGCCGGTGACCGAGTCGTAGATGTCGGCTGCATATTCAATTGCCGGGCCGAGGCGGCGGCGGGCCTCGTCCATTGCGACGGGGTCATGGACCCTCACGGTGCATCCCGACTGTAGCAGCTGGCTTATGAGTGTAAGCGACGGCGCCTCGCGCATATCATCGGTGCCGGGCTTGTATGAGAGTCCCCAGACCGCAGCCCGCCTGCCACTGAGATCTCCCCTGTAGTAATCGCTGAACTTACCGAATAGCACCCGCTTTTGCCTTTCGTTGATGGCCTCGACCGACTCCAGGAGCGTCACAGGCGAACCATGATCCCTCCCGGTCTTTATCAGCGCTTTCACATCCTTCGGGAAGCACGATCCGCCGAACCCCGGACCGGGATAGAGGAACTTGCTGCCTATGCGGGTATCGCTGCCGATGCCCTTCCTCACCAGGGATACATCAGCTCCGACCTTCTCGCAGAGGTTGGCTATCTCGTTGATGAAGCTGATGCGTGTTGCAAGCATGGCGTTTGCCGCATACTTGGTCATCTCGGCCGAGGCTATGTCCATGAAGATGACCCTGAAGCTGCTCAGCTGCATAGGGGCATAGAGCCGGGTCATCAGCTCCCTTGCCCTGCCGCTGTCGGTGCCTACAACCACCCTGTCGGGCTTCATGAAATCCTCGATGGCGGCTCCTTCCTTGAGGAACTCGGGATTGGAGGCTATATCGAACCCGATTGCCTTGCCGCGCCGTTTCAGTTCCCCGGCAATGGTTTCCCTCACCAGTTCCGACGAGCCGACCGGGACCGTACTCTTGGTGACCACCAGCAGGTATTTCTCAAGGTTTTCACCTATCGTCCTGGCCACAGCCAGGACATGACTGAGATCGGCGCTGCCGTCTTCAGCCGGCGGCGTACCCACGGCGATGAACAGTATCTCGGTATCACCAAGGCTCCCGGCAAGGTCGGTTGAGAAGGAAAGCCTGCCAGCCTTCATGTTGCGATGAACCAGGTCCGCGAGACCGGGCTCGTAGATGGGCATGATACCGTTGTTGAGCCCGGCGATCTTTGCCTGATCGGTGTCGATGCACCGCACAGTTGCACCCAGCTCGGCAAAGCAGGCGCCGCTGACCAGACCGACATAACCGGTGCCGGCTATGGAAATATTCATAAAAAGATTGCTTAAATTGTTTTAATGAATAACAGTGACCCAAGACTTCGGTTCATGTGACCTTCTGCCACAGGTGTTTCCTTGCGGTCCCGTTCCCGTTGTCGGAATAATAGCCGTAACCGTTGCCGTATCCGTAACCATACCTGTACCCGTATCCGTACCTGTACCTGCCCGAGTATCCGTACACTCCCTTGCTGCGGCTTATATCGTTGAGAAGCAGGCTCATGTTCTTTATGCCGTTTGCCTTTGCATCGGCGATGGTGTTCTCGAGGATGTGCCTGACCGTCTTGTTGTGCCGCACAAGGATCACGGTTATGTCGGCCAGCTGGGCAAGCGAGTAGCTGTCGGACACCGCTCCCAGGGGAGCGCTGTCGATGATTATGTAATCGAACCGCCTCCGGAGTTCGTCAAACAGCTCCCTTGTCTTTGCCGACCCTGCCAGTTCGGCGGGGTTGGGCGGAACGGGACCGGCAACGATCACCGACAGGTCCCTGTATTCACTGTCCTGGATTATCTCATCGAGCGTGTTCTGTCCGATGAGGTACGTGGAAATACCGGCATCCCTTTTAAGGTTGAAATCACCGAAGATCTTAGGCCTGCGGAGGTCAAAGCCAATCAGGACGGTTTTCTTCCCGGCCAGGCTGTAAACGGAGGCAAGGTTGACAGAAGTAAAGGATTTGCCTTCTTCCGGCACCGATGAGGTGATAAGGATCACCGGCGATTTTATTTCGCGCGTGAAGAACTGCAGCCTGGTGCGCAGGTTCCTGAAGGTTTCGGCTATCCGGCTTTTCGGGTCATTCAGCACCACCGTCTGGTAGGGCATTGCGCTGTGGATGATATGTCCTGCCACCGGGATGTCGGCTATTGCTTTGATGTCTTCCTCTGATTCCACCCTGTTGTTCAGTACACTCAGCAGAACCAGTACCAGGGCCGGTACCACGAGACCTGCAATCGCCGCCAGCCCCAGGTTGCGTGCCGGTTTAGGCTTCACTGCTTCCCGAATGATCGCATTGTCGATGATTTCATTGTCGGGCGTGTTCGAGGCTTTCGTTATCTGCGCCTCGGCGCGCCTCTGTAGCAGATAGGTGTAGATATTGTCGTTGAGCTTGAACTTCCTTTCGATGCCGAGCAGCTCCCGTTCGGTCTGGGGCAGCTTCCGTATCTCGGTCATGAGCGAATTGAGCCTGTTGTTCAGATCCCTCATTGCAAGGTTGGTGTTGTTCAGCAGGTTGCGTGCGTTCTCCTCCAGCCTGGCCTTTGCGTTCCTTATCTGCGACTCGAGGGTTGTGAGATAGGGGTTCCTGCTGGCGCCGCTTCCTCCCATGGCGATCTTCTGGTCGGCCATGCGGTTGAGCTCGAGGACGAGGTTATTCAGCAGCGGATCGCTGATGCCCATCACCGACGGGGCCACGATATCGCCCGCATCCCTGTTCTCGGCGAGATAGGAGAGAAGGTACCTGAAATAGTCGTCCTGCATCTTCATTGCAGCCTTCTGGTTGTCGAGCTCCTTTGCCTGGGCGAACAGCTGCTGCGACTGGAAGCTCAGGTCGACCACCTCCCTGTTCCTTCTGAAATCCTGCAGCGTGCCCTCGGCGATGTCGAGGGAGTCGGCAATGGTGCTGAGCTGCCTGTCGATGAAGCTGATGGTATTGGTTGCGACCTGGTTCTTCTTGTCGAGGGTGCGCTGGAGATACATCTCGATATGTTTGTCGAGGAACATCTTTGCTTTCTCGGGGCACTCCGACAGGATCTCGAGGCTCACCATTGATGCCTCGTTCTCCACCGGTTTGAGACTGAGGCGCTTACTCCAGGTATCAGTCTGATCGGCATAGCTGCTGAAGCTGAAGAACCACCGGCCGGGGGCGGGCGGGGGAGGGTTTGCACCGTCGGCATTGCGGGGAACAATGGCGAAAGCATAGTGGTCCGACACTATCTCCTCGCCGAACTTCACCGTCCTGCCGGTCCTGATCTCGGCCGGACCCGGCGACATCTCTTCGGAGAAATAGCTGTACATCCTGACCCCGCTGCCGGTGTTCCTGCTGCCCAGCTTCATTGATCCGTCGCCCGCGATCTCGAGGGTGAACATCACCCCCAGGGGCTGGGGTCTCGAGTAATCGGGCAGCACGATGAAGGGAACATTGTTCAGGCTTTCGCGCGGTCCGAACATTTCGTCGCTGTAATAGGTCACGCTGAAGTCGAGTGCCCGGATGGTCTTTGATATGAGCGAAGTGGATTTCATTATCAGCACCTGGTTCTGAAGGTTGAACCTGCCTGTATTGAACCCGTACCCGGCCATCAGGTCGGCTCCTCCGAACATTGGGCCCACCGGGCTTCCCGAAGGGGTCTCGATCAGCAGCGACGCGCTGACCCGGTGTACCCTCGGCGAATACTTGTTGATAAACAGGGCCGCCGCCACCGACAGCATCAGGGCAAGCAGAAACCAGTGCCAGTTGCCCAGGAAAAGATAGAAATATTTCATAAGGTCGATATCGTCCTGGGGCGGGCGGGGGCGGGGCGGCGCGGGTTGGTGTGGTGTGGCGGTCATGGCTGTGTGTTTGCTATGTTTCGGGTTGCGGGTTTCGGGTTGCGGGTTTCGGGT
>WXFD01000095.1 GCA_009877105.1 Bacteroidales bacterium | reverse complement strand
TTACTTTTGCCCCTTCCTCCAGAAATTTCATGGCATGCTTGAGCTTGAAATTGTAATCATGATCATCCGTGTTCGGACCAAACCTGATCTCCTTTACGACTACCCTGGCTGTTTTTGCCTTAATCTCTTTCTGTTTCTTTTTCTGCTGATAAAGAAACTTTTGGTAATCTACGATTCTGCAGACAGGCGGGTCTGCATTGGGAGATATTTCCACAAGATCGAGTTCCCTCTGGTCAGCAAGTTTCAGGGCGTCCTGTATGCTCATAACTGCTGTTTCAATTCCTTCACCGACAACTCTGACCACCCGGGCAGTGATCCTGTGAT
>WXFD01000094.1 GCA_009877105.1 Bacteroidales bacterium | reverse complement strand
TGTAATGCTGGTGTGAAATAATCGCGTTATATGAACAGGTTTCTTATAGTGTTTTTTTTGCAGTTCCTTGTTCTCAGCCAAATGGCAGCAGGACAGAAAATAATTCGTTCTTCCCTGAGTTGCTTTGGATCAAGCTATTCAGAGAACGGTTTTCTTTTTCGTCAGACAGCCGGTCAGTCTTCAGCCACTGATGTTTTGAAAAATGAAAACTTAATAATCAGACAGGGATTTCAACAAGCTGTTTACCGTGCTAAGTCCCGGGTTAATTCAGCGCCCATGGAATTTTTGATTGCTCCGAATCCGGCGAATAATATGACCCAGATCAGGTTTCAGGAAGAAATACAGGAATGTGTTATTATGGTCAGAGATCTGAATGGCATCCCGGTATTTGAGTCGATCGAAAAACATATCTATAGCAAATGGCTTGATATAAGTAAATTAAAGCCGGGGATCTACATTATTACAGTTATTGATACAAAAGGCAGAGGTTCACAAAAATTAATAATCACCAGATAAAAATAATCCTGATGAAGAAATTGCTTGTTATGGTTTCCGCTGTTCTTCTCTTTGCTACTGTGAAAGCACAGGAGAATAAGATCGGCATTTCGTTTTTTCAGAATTATTCCACATTCAGGTTCATTGATTCCGGAGGCGAAAAGGATGATCTTAATTTCACTTTAAAATCGGGCTATGGCCTTACATATCGCAGATATTTTAATAAACCATGGTTCGTGGAAGGGGGACTTGCATACAACAACAAGGGAGCCTCATCCTCTTTAAACCTTTCGAGGCTCGATTGGTCTTTCAACTATGTGAATGCTGACCTGACGCTGGGATACAGTATCACAAGCGGAAAGATTTCACCTCATCTTGCTGCCGGTTTATATTACGGAAGGCTTTTTAAAGCCGATCAGATAATTGGTGCATCATACTACAACCTGATGGATCTTAAGGTGATAAATAAAAATGACATGGGTGTCAGGATATCCGGAGGATTGGAATATGCATATTCCGACATGGGTTCGCTTCTGTTAAGAGTAAATGAATTTATAGGCCTGACTCAGCTTGAAAAGGGAGATTCAGGGCAGAAAATGTTCAACAGAACTTTTTCTATACAGCTTGGAATGTTTTTTACAATCAATAAGGATTAACCATGAAGAATTTATTGATACCGTTACTGGTAATTATCGGCCTTTCCAATAATGCACTTTTCGGACAGGTGGCTGACGGAATCAGCTATCAGGCCGTAGCCCTTGATGAAAGCGGTAAGGAGATTGCCGGGCAGGATATCAGCGGCAATATTATCAATGGCAAAGCTATTAATGTCAGGTTCTCCATGATTGAAGGGACACCTGAGGGAGAGCTTCTGTACAGGGAGGTCCATTCGGTTAACACAGATCAATACGGGCTTTTCTCAGTGATTATCGGCCATGGCAATGCTTCTGCTGATGGAAAGTTTCAGGAACTTACAGATATTGACTGGGGAGCCGACAGGTTGTATCTAAAGGTCGAGATCGACATAAAACGATCGGGAAATTTCAAGTTGATGGGAATTCAGCAGATGATGGCTGTGCCTTTTGCATTTTATTCACTTAACTCTCCCGTAATCAAAGCCGGCACTGTTTCACAATACCTGAGAGGGGACAAAACATGGCAGACTCTCGATAAATCAGCAGTAGGTCTTGGAAATGTAGAGAATACAGGGCTGTCATCATGGAACGGTTCGTCAAACCTCAATACGGTCGGCACAATTTCCTCGGGAAGCTGGAATGCCGGCCCGCTAAACTCCAGCGGAACAATCACAGGGAGTTCATTTGTACGAAGGGGTGGAACATCATCACAGTTTCTGAAAGCTGATGGAAGTGTAGATAATAATACCTACATAACCGGTATAAGGGAAATAAATGATGAGTTTTCAGCCTCCGATGGTCAGTCAAGATTTACCCTGAGCCATCGTCCCTCCGAAGACAGCAACCTGAAAATGTTTATCAACGGAATCAGAATCAGCAATTCGGCTTACAATGTTTCAGGTAATTCGGTTACATATCTTCCGGCAAACAATGGTTCCAATAACCTGAGATCGGGAGACAGGATACAGTTTGATTATTATTATTGAAAACAACTTGTTCCAGATGAGATTTTTGCTTTCTATCCTGATCTGTACAGTTCTTACCCTATCAGTCTCAGCACAGGGTGTGACAAGAAGCGGAAGAGATGCTTCCAGCTCTGCCGACTTTGTCAATAAGAGCGGAAGAAGGAGTGACGTTCCTTCATTGTCAAGGTATGGCAGGGAACTCACGGCCGTTCTGATTCGGACAAGTTCCGTATCTTCAGTTACAAGCTCTTCGGCAATTACCGGAGGTACAATTTCTTCATCAGCCGGAGAAATCTCTTCCAGAGGTGTGTGTTGGTCAACAAGCTCAAACCCTGTAATCACAAACAGCAGGACCATAGATGGTTCAGGAAGCGGAAGTTTTACCAGCAGGATAAACGGGCTTTCTCCCGGCACAAGCTATTATGTCAGAGCTTACGCCGTGACAGAAAATGGAACCATATATGGCAATCAAATATCATTTACCACTCTATATTCCGGTTATGAAACCCTGTCGGCAGCAGTATACAACGAATATCCCAATGAGGTAAGGAATATTACATTTGGCAATGTTAGTTTTAATAAGATTGTTGAAGGACCGGTTAATACGGGAAGAGA
>WXFD01000093.1 GCA_009877105.1 Bacteroidales bacterium | reverse complement strand
TTGGTGAAAAACCCACATTGCTTCAACGGAAAACAACGGGTGAAAGGATACTGAGAAGGATAATGGATTTTGTTGAAACTTTTATTAATGGAATATCTGGTTGATACGATACATATGTGAAGTGTTACATTAAGTAATGTATTTTATATATCTATTCATCAATGATATATGAAATATGAAGTATTGTACAAAAAGTGACCTAATTTAAGTCGGAAATGCGACCGTAATTAGTAATGAAGTATCAAAATATTAGTTTACACAACTCTCACATGATGTTGTATATCAGCCTTATAGAATGGGTTAAGGTCGCATTGTCGATGAAGTTACGGTCAATAATATGGTAATGAACCATCTTTGGATTTGTATTGGTTGAGTAATTGAAGAAAGAAAATGGTTACATGTATGATACAGAAAATAAGGTCTTGGTGAAGCATCTGATACGGTCAATAACATACTAACGATATTGATGCAAATGGTAAACGACAAAACAGACAGAAAGAAATATCAGAAAGGAGAATATCTGCCTGAAAAACTTGTACAGAAGTTACAGGATGAGATTTTCAGCAATCCCAGACTTTCGTATCCCAGTAAGAACAATTTTCTGCAATGTGTTTCCATCATTTTCTTTCATCAGGTGACTCAGGGTAATGGTTTGAACTATTATGCACCACTGGGTCGTAATTATTGGCATAAAATATATGGTGGCAATTATCACGACAGAGTTATTTCACCGCTTATCATAGCAGGTATAATCGAGAGTATTGATTTCGGTTGCCGTACAATACCCGATAAAACACAACAATCCAGCATTGTCATAAAAAAAGGTGATGTAAGCACCAGATACCGTATAAAGCCTGAACTATTAAGTGAAACCTATTCTTTTATTCCATACATAGATAAACGAAGGGTTCTCACGGCACTGGAACGAATGCTGTTTGATAATCAGGAGTTACAGATACCAGATATTCCTGACTTAAATTTCCGCATAAGCATAGATATTGGTAAAGCGGGGAAATGGGTAGAAGACAACGCAGAACAGATATGTAACGAATTGCTGAGGCGGGAATACATCAATTCATTGCCTGATGGTCTTCAAATCGAATGTCACGAATATCTGGACAGAGGGTCATTTAACGTTAAATATTGCACTGTTAAATGGGCGAAGTTTATTGCTGAATCACGTGGGAAAGAATTATTTTACTTCAACAATTCGTTTTACATAGCCACTGTTGATGAATTCCTTCAGTACCGCATACCAGCACTAATTTATCATTACAAGCATCAAATATCGCAGGTCGCAACACAACCGATTGAAGAAAAGCAAAGTCCAGTTACTCTTCGTATTTATAGCCACCTGACGAATTTCCCCAGCCGAATATTACAGTTCATCCATATCAACAATAAAACGGTTGTACAACTCGATTTGCGCACATCGCAGTTTTTGATATTTGCCAACCTGCTGAATGTTTACATAAAAGGTGGTGAACAGCATTTGTTATCGTTGTTTAAACAAAGCAGGAATAAAACATACCTGAAACGGCTGATAAAGGTACTCAAACAGCATCAGGAGCAATTACCTGCGGTTGGGATAGAAATAACCGATAGAAATTCAGGTGAACACTGGTCAAGCGATGTGACGAAATTCATTCGTGATGTGTTCTATCGGGATTTCTATGAGGTTGTCGCTCATGAACTCGGCATGAAGGAACGGTTGCTGGCAAAGTATGCATTGTTTAAATTATTATTCAAGAAGACAAACCGCCCAGACGCATTACTGCATAAACTCTCACAACTTTATCCAGTTGTGGTGAATATCATTGCTGAGTTTAAAAAACCAGATAAATCGAAGACCACTGACAAAGCCGATGACAACCGTGAAAGTAATTTCTCTGTATTCTTGCAGTGCATTGAGGCAGAGATTTTTGTCGATAATATTTTAAAGAACCTGCGGGAAAATAATGTTCCGTGCTTCACAAGACACGATTCAGTTGTTGTGGCTGATGGGCATCAGGATGATGCAGAAATGATTGCGAAAGACGTGTTTCGACAGTTAGGCTTCAAATACAACCACAAAGTTGAGGACAAATTCTGGGAAG
>WXFD01000092.1 GCA_009877105.1 Bacteroidales bacterium | reverse complement strand
GTATACGGTTTCGTTACCATGGCAATACAGGCCTATACCCTCGATGCAATTCTCTCTGGCAACAGACAGTCGGTTCAGATCCTGATATTCTCGAGGCAATATGAACAGATAGCTGATCAGATCACTACCACCCTGCGAAGGGGAGTGACAGTTCTCGACGGTACAGGCTGGTACACGAAGGAACCCCAGAAAGTAATTATCACCCTTGTCAGGAAACAGGAGGCAAGTGACTTATACCGGATCATAAAAAGTATTGACAAAAAGGCCTTCATCACCGTTGCCAACGTAATGGGTGTCTACGGAAAGGGATTCGAAGAGCTGAAGAGGTGATCCCGGGGATTAGTTAAAGGAATTTCTGTCGCCCATTATCACTAATACATGCCATCGGACAGGCTTGCCCTGTGCCCTGCGCCCTGAGCCCTGAGCCCTGCGCCCTGTGCCCTGTGCCCTGCGCCCTGTGCCCTGTGCCAAAAGATCGTGGCAGGCACTCCCTCCAGGGAATCCACCTGCCACGAAAAAATCAGTCCACAGTATAAACAGCCGGTCAGAACATCAGCCTATCAAACACTTAAAATCATTTCTGTTTGGAAAACTTTTCCTTGATGCGTGCATATTTTCTTAAAGCTATCAAAGCATTAACGCCTTGTTCGGCCGTGGGATATGCCGGGACTCCGGCATCACGGAATTTGCGGATTGCATCGTAACACTCGTTGCCGCCCTGACACTCCATCACGAAGGGTTTGCCCAAATGCTTATGAGTATTGTAAACCTCCAGTATCACATCTGTAATTTCCTCAATACTTGTCATGGCAGTGGGACAAATTGAAACATACAGAGCATCTACATTCGCATCACGGATAGCCTGTGTTATGGCACCTTTGTACTGTGTTGCGTTTGCCGTACCGGAAATATCAACAGGATTAAGCGGAGAACCAAACATTGGCATATAGGCCCTGATCTTAAAGCCAAGCATAGGCGATATCTGGTTCAGTTCTTTCATCGGCATCCCCATCCTTTCAAAATGGTCGCAGGATAACAGGCCTGAGCCTCCTCCGTTTGTTATCATAACAATATTGTCTCCTTTTAAAGGCGGTTGGGTGCCGAGGGCCAAAGCAATATCCAGAAATTCCTGCCAGGTGGTAGCCCGTATTGCCCCTGCTTTTTCAAATATCTTGTCATAATGAGCATCATCGGTGCCTTCGTTTTCGGATGCCGTATGGGCAAATGCTGCTTTAATGCCTATTTTTGACCCTCCAACCTTTATTGCAACCACGGGTTTGTGCGGTACCGTGTCGCGGCAAGCTGATATAAATGCCTCGGGGCTGTCCAATCCTTCAATATAGGTAGCCAGACATTTCGTGTATTTATCTTCTTTCCCGTACAGGATAAATTCTGAGAAGTCAACATCTGCCTTATTCCCAAGTCCCACAAAAAAGCT
The DNA here is from genome assembly GCA_009877105.1 of Bacteroidales bacterium. Lineage (GTDB taxonomy): Bacteria > Bacteroidota > Bacteroidia > Bacteroidales > VadinHA17 > LD21. Next base: position 1,694 of record WXFD01000092.1, on the reverse strand, counting down.
CATTCCCAGATGCATTGCTTCTGATGATCCGATTGCTGCAACCAGGTTTGCTCCTGACTGGGAAATCATACCTATTGGACCAGCTACCGGCAGATAAGGAACAAAACCGCAATCAAAGTCCAGATAAGGACTTCCCATTCCAACCAGATTAGGTCCCACGAGCGGCAATTTGTTTTTCCTGCAAAACTCCGTCAACTGGTCCTGAAGATCCCCTCTTCCTATTTCCTTGAATGCACTGGTGGATATTACAACCACCTTGGCCTTCTTCTCCACCACATCTTCCAGCACCATTTTTACAAGATGCGCTGGAACAGCAATGTAAACGAGATCTACCGGATAAGGGATGTCCTTCACCGTTTTATAGGCTTTCAATCCCTGTATTTCGTCGGCTCTCGGATTAACGGGATATATTTTCCCTTTATAGCCCCAGGTTATTAATCCTTCGACTGCTTTATAACCAACTTTGACAGGATAACGCGAAGCTCCAACAACAGCAATGGAAGAAGGATTCAAAACATATTTCAGATTGTCAACTACATATTGACGTGGTTTATCTATTTTCATTATTTTTCCTCCTCTTTATTAATGTTTAAATTGATTGCCGGCATAACTTTCTGTGTTATATCCCATAAAAAATCATCTGTAAGTACGCATTCTTCCCACATTCCGTTTTCCGCGTCAAGCCTGCATGTGAATCTTCTGAACTCCCGTGTGAAATCAGCTACTTTGACGTCCTCGACTTCACTGAAAGAATTGATTTTTTCAAATAAGGCATCCGTATCTGTCAAATCTGCATAAGCAGCTGCTCCTATATCATAAAATGAATCGGTAAACTCATTTATCATATTAAACTCCGGGATAGTGGCAATCTCATCGGCAATTTCAGCTTTTCTGTAACTGGGTGTCATCTGGAATAGTTTAATCAGAAACAGACGACTCTTCAATCCCATTTTTCTTGTGTTAAAATGGAAGACCGGAACAAGCATGCGGTTATTTTCAATCACAGCTTTAATCCCCATAAGCATTTCGTCAGGATTTAACCCGGATATTTCGTGCAGAACCTTAAAATCATAGACCTCCTCCATTGGACGCTTGGTATTCAAGGCCTTAAAGATTCGTAAATCCGTTAAATCCATCTTGTCCTGCATTTTTGCCAATCTTTTGATTGTATCATCATCCAGGAAGAATTTCCGGTAATCGTTCAGCGAATCCGGCATATTGGTGTACAAATCCCTTATTGCCCTGCGGATAGGAACCGTGTGGACATACTCAACCTCGGGCAGATCCCTTAAACGGTAAAATATATCGTAAATCAGGTTGTCAAGCACTCTCATGTGGCAGCCGTTGAAATAATCAAAATCACCTTCAGCTTCAGCTCCCGTACATATTTCGTCCTTATTCTGGAACCATTCCGAAAGCGCCTGCTTTTTCTCTTTGGAAGTGCCTTCTTTAAGTTTTACAACCCAATAATACAGGCCGTAGCCAATAATCTGCATAGGCGGCGTCATAACGTACATTATCAGACGCTCGTCATACAACCTTTTCATTCTTTTGATAATCTCTTCTTTTTTCAGATTCAGGCTTTTCGAAAGATAATCCATGTTAAAAACCTCAGGCCTTATCTGATAAGATGCCTTGGCGATATTAAAAGCACTCATCACCGGATTATCCATGGGCACCGCCCCAGGTTCGAA
>WXFD01000091.1 GCA_009877105.1 Bacteroidales bacterium | reverse complement strand
GGCAACCTGCTCGGTGCTGAACAAAGCGGTTTCATCGCCGACCTGGGCTTCGAGACCTACCAGAGGATACTCAATGAAGCAATGGCCGAACTGAGGGAATCGGAGCCCATGGTTCAGGAGCAGGAGGTCGGGACAACCGAAAAACCGAAACCCTTTGTTACAGATTTCCAGATAGAGACCGATCTTGAAATAATGTTCCCCGACGAATATGTCTCGAATATTTCCGAAAGGATAAGGTTGTACAAGGAACTCAACGAGATTAACGATGAGAAAGGACTGAAACTTTACGAAAGCAGGCTGACCGACAGGTTCGGACCACTCCCCCCGGCAGCGGCATCCCTGCTCGACATTGTAAGAATAAAGTGGATAGCCTCACGGCTTGGAATAGAAAAAATATTACTGAAGAACTGTCTTCTGACCGCTTTTTTTATTTCCGACCCGAATTCAAAGTTCTACCGCAGTTCACTGTTCGTATCGTCTATGAATTTTGTAAACAGGCACCAGAAAAGGATGTCTGTCAAACAGAAGGAATCAAAACTGAGTCTTACCATAACAGGTGTTGAAG
>WXFD01000090.1 GCA_009877105.1 Bacteroidales bacterium | reverse complement strand
ATGGAAGTGCTCCCGTGGTGGTCATGAATTCGAAGGCCTTCACGTGCATAAACAGCTGGCCCTTGTCGTCGTCAGCTCCCCTGGCCCATATCCTGCCGTCGCGCACTTCAGGCTCGAAGGGAGGCGAGTTCCACAGATCGAAAGGTTCCGCGGGCTGAACGTCATAATGGCCGTATACCAATACTGTAGGAAGCTTTTTGGAAATAATCTTCTCAGCATAAACAACAGGGTTCCCTGCAGTAGGGAAAACATCTGCCCTGTCGGCGCCTGCTTTCTTAAGCGAATCTCTCAGAAATTCAGCAGCCCTGATCATATCGGGCTTATTTTCAGGCTTTGCGCTGATCGATGGTATACGGATCAGTTCAAATAACTCTTCAAGGATGCTGTCGCGGTTAGTGTCGATAAAGGTTTTTATTCTTGTCATTATTCTACAGTATTGATTGAATTATTTTTCTAAACTCCGAAACGGCCCGGATTGTTTCTGATTTCCTCAGCTGCAATGCAAAGATCCTTATATGTTTCTTCCCCGAAAGCCCTGATCAGAGGTTCTTTAAGAAACTCATAAACACGGGTATCCTCTTTTTCCCCTGTGTCAACCGCACTGTGGCACATTGAAAGCTGCCGGTAATTGACAGCTGTGAAATCCTTGAAATACTTCACCCTGGCGGGAAAAAGATGGCATGAAACCGGTTTTCTGAAAGGAATTTTTCCGTCGAGATAAGCTTTTTCTATACCGCACATGAATATATTATCATTTAATATAGTATAGGCACATTCTTCATTGCCTATCAGCGGTGTCACTATGTCCCCTTCAAAATCAACCACGCTGGTTCCTTCCCTTTCAATTGTCCTGACTCCATCGGGCCTGAGATAGGGCTTTACCGCGGGCAGTATCTCGTCCAGTATCCTTATCTCCTCCTTTGCCACCGGCGCTCCCGAATCGCCGTAACGGCAGCAGTTCCCGAGACAGAGGGGCAGGTTGCACCTGAATCTTTTCACTATCAGGTCGAGACTGAAAATTATATCGTTGATGCGAATCATCAGTCAATAAGAATCTTTCCCGTCATTTCCACCGGAATTGCCACATCCATTATAGTAAGCAATGTTGGAGCCACATCGGCCAGAATGCCTTCCCTGATTGTTTTATAATCGTCGCTTACGAGTATGCAGGGAACGGGATTAAGCGAGTGGGCAGTGTTTGGAGTGCCGTCGTCATTGAGAGCCTTGTCGGCATTCCCGTGATCGGCTATGATAAGCGTGTCGTAGCCATTCTTCCTTGCTGCATCCACAACTGCTCCAACACATTCGTCAACTGTTGCCACGGCTTTCTTTATTGCTTCATAAACACCGGTATGCCCTACCATGTCGCCGTTAGCAAAATTCAGGCAGATGAAATCGAATTTCCCCGTGTTGATTGCTTCAATAACAGCATCCTTAACGCCGTAAGCACTCATCTCGGGCTGCAGGTCATAAGTGGGCACCTTGGGTGAGGGGATCAGAATTCTCTCCTCATTCCTGAAAGTCTCTTCGCGTCCTCCCGAGAAGAAGAAGGTTACATGAGCGTATTTCTCGGTCTCTGCTATTCTGAGCTGTGTCTTTCCGGCTTCCGAAAGGACTTCTCCTATTGTATTGTCGGCATTTTCCTTTGGATAAATGACATGGAGTCCCGTGAAAGTGGCATCATAAGGAGTCATCGTACAATAATGCAGGGGTATGGTTTTCATCCCGAATTCCGGAAGGTCTTTCTGTGTAAGGGCTATGGTAAGTTCCTTAGCCCTGTCGTTTCTGAAGTTGAAGAAGAC
>WXFD01000089.1 GCA_009877105.1 Bacteroidales bacterium | reverse complement strand
GGGTAAGGGATTTCCTGGATACTGCCGTAATGGTACAGCACAGAAACCTCAGAATACTTCACGGAAAGGGAAACGGCATACTCCGGCTGCTTGTAAGGGAATACCTGTCGACCGTGAACTTCGTGAAAGAATACCGCGATGAGCATGTCGAATTGGGTGGTTCAGGGATAACCGTCGTGGAACTGGATATATAGACGTTATAACATTGTTATAACAAGGTTCCGGATATCTAAAGGACTTGCTTTTCTTCCTCACTCTCACTATGCCCCGAGCCCTGTGCCCCGTGCCCATTACATGCCGCACGCCGTTACCGCGTACGTTCATCCCAAATCTTAGGGTCACGGCTTGTATGGAACAGGGCTTCAACTTTAACAGTTTTCGTTTGCTCGTTTACACGGTAATGCACCAGATAGGGAAATTTTTCAATGCATATGCACCGGATATCGTCATATTTTATAGCAAAATGCAGGGCAGTAGTTGGGAGTTTTGCCGTTTGTTTCCGGATATTTCTAAAAAGCCTGTCACCTAAACCGGCTTGTTTTTCATTATACCAGTCAACAGCCTGAGTAATGTCATCATAGAAATCAGGGTTGTATTCTACTTTGAATTTCATTTGCGGTCAGACATTTTATGTTCAATGTCCTCCCATGAAAGATAACAGTCAGGGCTGTTTTCGTATTTTTTTATCCGTTCCCGCACTATTTGTTTGTGTTCTTCCGGGATTACAATATCGTTAATGTCCTGTTCCGTCCATAGAACTTCACTAAGCATTTGTTTTTCGGAAGGAGACAATTGCTTTACAATTTCAACGACCTGCTTAAAACTAAGCGATATATTTAATTGAACATGCTGAGGATTCATAGTTATTAAATTTTAGCGTAAAACACTTTGTATTTTACCCTCTTTAATCAGCTTCATTTCTTCAATAGCTTCAAGCATTATATGTTCGCCAAGTGTCATACCTAAAAGTATTGTATCAGACTAATTATTGCTTGTTTTTGCAAATATACACTACTTAAACGTATAATACAAAACCTTTAATATCAAAATCAAAGGGTTATTTCCATGAATAACTGTATGTTATAAAGTCATCCCGGATGGGGTGACATAAACAGGAAAAGGGACCTCTGAACAGGCCCCTATTTTAGTTTTACATTCTTATCAGTAGAGCTTCACCGAGCCGTAACTTGACCGTACGTAGACTTTTGAATCAGGAGAGCTGTTCCTGCCGACAATGCCTGAAATCTCGGTAGATGTGTTTTCCACTATCCTGCGGTGACGCTGAAAATTATCCTCATCATACTTCAGGTCGCCGTAGGAGGTTCTGGCATCCAGTTCATAGCTTGCTTCCCCGGATATCCCGAGCCTTAGTCCCAGGTAGCGCGAATCTGTCTCTATCGATTCAAATCCTGCCGGTATGTTTTCAACGGCCATGGATCCATACGCTCCGTCGAACTTAAGCTTTTTGTATAAGCTGCCTATGTTGATGTTGGTGTATCCCGCGTCAAGCACCAGATTGTTAATTTCATCTATTTCAAGCTTGTCGTATTTAGAATCGGCAACCACCGAACTTATATTGTCAATATAGATCTTTGAATACCTGCTGT
>WXFD01000088.1 GCA_009877105.1 Bacteroidales bacterium | reverse complement strand
AGATCGTATTTACTTTTTCAAAGGAGGTATAAGTTAGTGAATCGACTGTTGTGGGCAACAGCCCTGCTGACGGATTAACCGTTCCCAACGCATAGGGTTTTGCTGAAATATTATAATTCAGTGTACCTGCGTCGCTCTTTGTTGTTATACCTCCTTTATTGCTTTCATAAGCCATGTCCAGCAAGGTTGTTCCTCCCCGGTAAACCCTGTCGAGCCGGTCGGGATTATCATACTCGAAATTCTCCTGGATATTTGCCTGCAGTACATTCTTTCTCCAGTTCAGGTTACCGGTAACGGTATTAAAACTATAAGTATAATTCTGAAGAGATCCTGTTGTATTGGATGTGAGATAACCGTAGCTGTCATAGCCGTAAGCAGCGTTGAGGCTCGTTCCGTACCGGCCCCCCGTGATTTGCTGCAATGCATTCATCGACGTGACGGTCCACCTGGCCGAACCGCCGGCAGAAACCGAGCTGAGATACCCGTTAGAATTGTAATTCCTGGTTTCAACAATATTCGATGGATGTGTTATTGTACCTGGCCTGCCGTAACCGTCATATGTCAGTGTTTTTATCAGGGGAGTGGTCCCGGGTATCGTATCGGTAATCGTCGCGGGTCTTCCCTTCGAGTCGTAGGCAAACGAACGGCTCACGCCGCCTGGTGAACCGATATTGGTCAGCTGTTTATTTGCATTATACCAGTATTTTGTCGTGCCTTCGGGTGTCACTTTACGGGCAATTCTTCCATCCGGATAGTATGTTATCGTTGTAGTTTGCAGTCTGGAATTCTGCTGTGTTTGCAATTCTCCAAAGCCGTTGTAAATTAATTAATTGTACCTGCGCTCGGATCAATGAGTTTGGTCTGGTTGCCTGCAATATCATACTGCATCTGAGTTACAATGTTGCCAGGGGCGGTGATGTTTTTTACCTTTCCGTCAGGATAATAGGTATAACTTATTGTTCCTCCCGCATCAGTGGCTGAAGATACGGTTCCATCGGAAGAATATGTTTTGGAGAATGACCTTCCGCCGGTTGTTTCAGTAATAGTGTTGCTGCTGTAGACCCATGAGCTGTTCCTCCCGGATGGTCTGTACAGATTTGTCTTCCTTCCATAGTTATCATACTGGTACCTGTTCCAGGTTGGTCCTGTATAATATGGTTCCGAAATACTGTCAACCTGTCCTTTTACATTATACCTTGTATCTGTATAGATCCAGGAGCCGTCAAAACCTTTCATATCAGAGCGTATTTCCCTTGAGAGCTTATCGAACCATCTTTTGGTCTGCGAGCCGTCATTTCCGGTTACAACTACCGAGTATCTTGCAGGCTTTGGAGCAGATGCAGGGCTTTCCCATGCATAGACGGATGAGGTCTGGTTCCCGTCAGTTGAGGATACATTTGTAACCCGTCCCATTTCATCATACTGGTATGAAAGAGTATTATTGAGATAGTCTTTGACAGCCTGGAGCCGGCCACAGGCATCATATGTAATCGTGGCAGTATGGGAAAGCGGGTCGGTAATTGTTTTTATTCTTACTCCATTGGATTCATAGGTATAGATATTTGTCCGGTAAACTCCGCCAACTGTAACCGAATCCCTTTTCAGGGTTCCGTTTGAATTGTATTTATACCCTTTCACAAACTGATTGCCTGTACCCGGATACCATGTCTCGCTGTTAAGGTTATTGGTTGTAGTGCTGAAGCTCCTGGTAACAGCTCTGGTTATGGTATTTCCTCCCCCTGTGTACTGAGTTGTAGCGCTTGTCGGACGGCCGAGGAGCCACTGGCTTGTAGATACAGTGTTATCATAAACAATTGTTGATGTTTCTGTCGGACCGCTGCTATAGCTTTTCACGATAGTGGAAGGATTTCCGTAATTATCATATCCCGATGTGTTCATGGTAACAGTATGCCCCGTAAGCTTGTTTGTTACCTTCGATGAAGAGACGTATGGGAAGATCCATTTCTTTGATGCATTCAGAACTACCTGTGATAGTACATTTTTTACTTTGGAAATAGTATCGGTTGTACCGGCTCGTTTTGAAAGCGACAGCTGCACGGATGGATAAAAATACGTCGGATTAAAACCATCAGTGATAATGGCTTCATTTGCTATACCGGCAGTGTGATCTGTAAGTCTCGTTTTAAGAAAACCCAGAAATCCTTTTCCGCGAAGATGTATTTTGGCTCCCTCGTAATAATATTCCATCAGATTCATGCTTCCTTTGCCATTGTCCGTCTGGAATGAGCTTACAACAGTGAGAGGACCCTGAAAATCGGTCAACGGAAAAACAGCGCTGCTCCCCCGCTGATAAGAAGAGGAATTTGCCTTTGACAGCTTCAGGTATGATACCTTGGTCAGTTCTCCCAGGCCGTTGCCAACTTTTTCCATCAGAGCCGTTGAATTTCCTCCCGGTCTGAAAACCTGGTACCCTGTTGTCCAGGGAGAATCTTTATCAGTACTAATTAAATCCGAATATCCGTCTCCATCCACATCGCAGACAAAAAAATTACAATTATTATTCACCGTATTTGAAAAATAATAATTATCAAAACCTGTGCCATTAGCTACCGAAATAAAAAACCTGCTCCAGCAAACTGAACA
>WXFD01000087.1 GCA_009877105.1 Bacteroidales bacterium | reverse complement strand
ATAACCGTTTGGTCCAGTGACAATTCCATACATCTGACGCTGATTCGTGGTAAAATACTTTATAAAGATGTCCTCTTCGGTATTTTGTGCTATGAACAGCTCTGCCAGGTTCTGGGCTACGGAATCACTTGGAGCCGGCTCAGCCTTGTAGAGACTGTACAAGCCGAGATCGATAACCGCTTTCGCGGCATTTTTAGCAGCTGTCCAGCGATCGGTTCTGCTTCCGCCTGTATAGCCGATCAGCTCAGGATTAGAGTATCCCGGAAATACAGTCGTGTTGTACAAATCGCTTGCAGCATAAAGCAATACCCTGGCTTTAAGGGCAAGTGCGGCGCCTTTCGTTGCACGGCCTTTAGCGTCGCCGGAATGAGTTTCGGGTAAAAGACTGGCAGCCAGATCCAGTTCACTGACCATAAAATCAACGCAATCACTGTAAGAACTTCTTTCTATCAGAAAATCGTCAGATAGTCCATAGGGTTTGGTGATTATCGGAACTCCCCCATATACGGCTGTCAGTTCATGATAAAGATAAGCACGCAGGAAATGGACCTCACCTTTCATCCTGTCACCGAGGGTCTTGCCATCTGTCAGGGTTGTCTCGAATGGCACCTTTTCAATATTTGCAAAGAAAATATTGCAATATCTTATCGTCTTGTATATATCATTCCATGATCTGTAGCGGCTTGGAGTGCTCCATCCCGGGATCTGGTCCACCGTAAGCAGGCAGTTGTTAAAGTTTTTGGATGCACCATTGCCGCGATAATGACCTTCATCAACAATGTTTGATTTCAATCTGCCGTTGCTGAATGGTTCATCAAGTCTCCAGTAGATTTGATTAATGAATGTTTCAACAAGAGCCGGATCATTCCACACGTCTACTTCCGAGAATTCTGTAAGAGGTTTTGTTTCAAGAAAATCCTTATCACAGGAAGAAAGAAAACCTACAACAGCGAATAGAGTTATTAATATATAAATTTTTCTCATGATCTTAATATTTAGAAGATTACATTAAGCCCGATGTTAAATACCTTATTCAAGGGATATGCAGTTGCCGAAGTCGATTCCGGGTCAAAGTCAGTAAGTTTATCCAGTGTTAACAGGTTAACCCCGCTGAAATAAATCCTTAGGCCGCTGAGTCCTACATTTTTGATTGACTCGGGAAAACTGTAGCCTATTTCAAAATTTTTCAGTCTCAGGTAATCTGTGCTTGAGAGCCAGTAAGTATTGTTCCTGTTATCCCTCCAGTATTCCCCGTAACGGTTCCATGTTCTTGGCTTATTTGTAACCTGGTTTGTTTCCGTCCATCTCCCGGTCACGTCGGAAAGAAGGAAATTACCTGCTTCTCCCTGCATCTCATAATACCTGTTGACCACGGCACCTGTAGCCCACTGTAAGAAGATCGAGGTATAAAAATTCCTATAACCGAGATTTATATTCATACCGCCGGTGAATGTCGGCATATCGGTTTTGTAATTCATCTTTCTGTCAAGGCCATCTATTTTCTTATCATCATTGACATCCTCGAAAATAATATCTCCCGGTCTGGCCCCGGCCCAATGAGGATAGGCGTCAACTTCTGCCTGATCTTTAAAAACCCCTATTGCCTGGTAATAAAGAGTTGAATTCATGGGGTGTCCTGTTGATTTTTGGTAATCAGGTATTCCCGGAGTCTCATCCCAGAATTTAATCCTGTTTTTCTGATATCCGCTGTTGACTGATATATCGTAGGTCAGGGCTCCCCAGGCGTTGTTATATCCTATTGTGAACTCAAATCCCTGGTTTACAACCTTTCCTATGTTCTCGCGCGGCAATGTCAGTCCTGTCGATGCAGGAACCGAAGCATTCCGATAGGTTAGAATATTTGTACGCAGGTTATAGAAATATTCAGCGGAAAAATTCAATCTTCCTTTTAACATTTCTGCATCAAAACCAATATTTGACTGGTTTGCCACTTCCCATGTCACGTTGGGATTCGGTATTCGCAATTCGCTGAGGATTTTATTTTCAACGGAATTATTAAATGTATAAACCCCGTTGGCTGAACTG
>WXFD01000086.1 GCA_009877105.1 Bacteroidales bacterium | reverse complement strand
TCTTCCTCTTGGGGTTCTCTTCAGGTATCCCTCTTTTATCAGAAAAGGCTCGTATACTTCCTCTATTGTTCCGCTCTCCTCTCCTACAGCGGTTGAAATAGTATTAATACCTACCGGACCGCCACCGAATTTGTCAATTATCGCAAGCAGAATCCGGTTATCCATGTCATCCAGTCCGTTCTGGTCAATATTCAGTGCGCTTAGGCCGTAACGCGTTATATCAAGGTCTATTCTACCGGAACCTTTAACCTGTGCAAAATCTCTTATCCTTCGCAAAAGGGCATTTGCAATCCTTGGCGTTCCCCGGCTTCGTCTCGCGATCTCCACGGCCGCATCATTATTGATTTTTACACCCAGAATTCCGGCAGATCTCTGTACAATCCCGGTAAGAACTTCATGATCATAGTATTCAAGATGAAACTTTATCCCGAATCTGGCTCTCAGCGGACTTGTAAGAAGTCCTGAACGTGTTGTTGCACCTATCAGAGTGAACTTATTCAGAGTAAGCTGAACCGATCTGGCGCTGGGTCCCTTGTCAAGCATAATGTCTATTTGATAGTCTTCCATGGCCGAATAAAGGTACTCCTCAACAACAGGGCTAAGCCTGTGGATCTCGTCAATGAACAATACATCGCCGGTCTCCAGATTGGTGAGAAGACCTGCCAGATCGCCTGGCTTATCAAGCACCGGACCCGATGTTACCTTCAGATTTACCTGCAGTTCGTTGGCTATGATAGCAGCCAGTGTAGTCTTTCCCAAACCAGGAGGTCCGTGCAGCAATACATGATCGAGCGATTCTTCCCTCTGACGGGCTGCTGTAACAAAAACTTCAAGATTATCTATTACCTGCTTCTGCCCTTTGAAATCACTGAATGTAACAGGCCTGAGCTGCTTTTCATACTCCTTTTCGGTATCAGTAAGATGATCCTTTCTTAAATCGAATTTATCT
>WXFD01000085.1 GCA_009877105.1 Bacteroidales bacterium | reverse complement strand
AATTCTGGAACAACTATATCTTTGCCGTCGGCAAAAGGAATATTCCTCTTTATCTCGTTTCGGGTATCTTCAGGCCAGGTCAGCATTTTTTTAAATGGTACGGCGGTTTTTTCAGGAAGATGCTTTTGAACTTCAGCCACCTTTTCGTTCAGGATCAGCGTTCCGGGAACCTCTTGAAGAGCGTGGGGATCAGCAATGTGACCGTTGCCGGCGACACCAGGTTCGACAGGGTTATCCGGATTGCTGCTCAGGCCAGAGATATCCCGGAGCTGGAGACTTTCAGGGGAAACAGCAGGCTATTCCTTGCCGGAAGCAGCTGGCCCCCTGATGAGGAAATCATTTCAAGGTATATACTGAATCATAAGGATGAGGTGAAATGGGTGTTTGCCCCGCATGAAATACACAAATCCAATATTGAAAGGCTTGAAAGACTTATCGGAAAGGATGTTGTCAGGTTCTCGGAATTCACTGAGGCAAAGGCAGATGCCAGGGTAATGATAATCGACAACATGGGGATGCTGTCGTCAGCATACAGGTACGCGGACATTGCCGCGGTAGGAGGGGGGTTCGGGAAAGGAATTCACAACGTCCTCGAACCGGCCTGCTGGGGTATACCGGTACTGTTCGGACCAAATTACGGAAAATTCCGTGAAGCGGTCGACCTGATTGACCTGGGAGGAGCCCGTTCTTACATTAATTATGAGGAATTTGAAGCTGCATTTGAATCTCTCGCCTGCAATAAGGAGATTTACAGCAAGGCGGCTGATTCAGCAGGCAGATATGTGAAGGAAAACAGTGGGGCAACGGCTGTAATTATGGGGACAATTTTGTTTTCGGATTTGAACAGGGTTATTAACAATTCTGGCTCATAACTTGTTAATAACATAACATCAGCGCTAAAAACCTTTCTTTCAAAGAGCAGTAAATTGCCCAATTGTGCAAGATCAAAACTTAATTATTTTGTAACTGGTAAATCAGATCATTAGTATAATATTGCATTCGAAATTAATAACAAATACAATTTGAATTATGAGACATTTTAAACACACGCTTTCGGTGCTGTTGTTCATACTGATCCCGGTGATCGCTTTCGGACAGGGGTCAACAACGTCCTCCATGAGCGGTAAGATTACCAATTCGCAGGGAGAAGCCATGGCAGGAGCCACTGTCGTCGCTACCCACGTTCCTTCCGGAACTATATACGGTGCAACAGCAAACGTCCAGGGATTGTTCTCAATCCAGGGATTGCGTCCCGGCGGTCCTTACAAGGTTGACATATCCTTTATCGGCTACTCAAAGGAATCTTTTACTGACATAAATCTTCTGCTTGGTGAGACCTTCGGGTTGAACGTTAGCATGAAAGAATCGAGTACAGAGCTGACTGTAGTGACTGTTGTCGGAACCACACCTTCGAAATTCAACACGCTGAAAACAGGCGCTACAACCAATATTTCCAGGAATCAGATGACGATGATGCCGACCATTAATAGGAATATCAGCGACATTTCAAGGATTTCTCCCTATGCAAACGGGATGAGCTTTTCGGGCGGCGACGGACGTTCAACAAACTTCACAGTGGATGGTTCCAACTTCAACAATAACTTCGGACTGAGCTCCAACCTTCCCGGTGGAGGTAACCCGATATCTCTCGACGCCATCGAGGAAGTCCAGGTTGTTATCGCTCCCTTCGACGTGCGACAGACCAACTTCATCGGAGGAGGTATCAATGCCATCACCAAATCGGGAACAAACACCTTCAAGGCCACTGCCTATACCTATTACACCAACCAGAATATGAGGGGTAACAAGATAGGCGATCATGATTTCGGAGATCGTGCAAAGGAATCAAATTCAATCTATGGTTTTACCGTGGGAGGCC
>WXFD01000084.1 GCA_009877105.1 Bacteroidales bacterium | reverse complement strand
GGCCTCCCACGGTAAAACCATAGATTGAATTTGATTCCTTTGCACGATCTCCGAAATCATGATCGCCTATCTTGTTACCCCTCATATTCTGGTTGGTGTAATAGGTATAGGCAGTGGCCTTGAAGGTATTTGTTCCCGATTTGGTGATGGCATTGATACCTCCTCCGATGAAGTTGGTCTGTCGCACGTCGAAGGGAGCGATAACAACCTGGACTTCCTCGATGGCGTCGAGTGATATCGGGTTACCTCCTCCGGGAAGGTTGGAGCTCAGTCCGAAGTTATTGTTGAAGTTGGAACCATCGACTGTGAAGTTTGTTGAACGTCCGTCGCCGCCCGAAAAGCTCATCCCGTTTGCATAGGGAGAAATCCTTGAAATGTCGCTGATATTCCTGTTAATGGTCGGCATCATCGTCATCTGATTCCTGGAAATATTGGTTGTAGCGCCAGTTTTCAGCGTGTTGAATTTCGAAGGTGTGGTTCCGACAACAGTCACTACAGTCAGCTCTGTACTCGATTCTTTCATGCTGACGTTCAACCCGAAGGTCTCACCAAGCAGAAGATTTATGTCAGTAAAAGATTCCTTTGAGTAGCCGATAAAGGATATGTCAACCTTGTAGGGACCGCCGGGACGCAATCCCTGGATTGAGAACAATCCCTGGACGTTTGCTGTTGCACCATATATAGTTCCGGAAGGAACGTGGGTTGCAACGACAGTGGCTCCTGCCAGGGCTTCTCCCTGCGAGTTGGTAATCTTACCGCTCATGGACGACGTTGTTGACCCCTGTCCGAAAACGATCACCGGGATCAGCATGAACAACAGCGCCGAAAGCGTGTGTTTAAAATGTTTCATAATTCAAATTGTATTTGTTATTAATTTCGAATGCAATATTATACTAATGATCTGATTTACCAGTTACAAAATAATTAAGTTTTGATCTTGCACAATTGGGCAATTTACTGCTCTTTGAAAGAAAGGTTTTTAGCGCCGATGTTATGTTATTAACAAGTTATGAGCCGGAATTGTTAATAACCCTGTTCAAATCCGAAAACAAAATTTTCTCCATAATTACAGCCGTTGCCCCACTGTTTTCCTTCACATATCTGCCTGCTGAATCAGCCGCCTTGCTGTAAGTCTCCTTAATATAGGCGAGAGATTCAAAAGCAGCTTCAAATTCCTCATAATTTCTGTAGGAACGGGCTCCTCCCAGGTCAATCAGGTCGACTGCTTCACGGAATTTCCCGTAATTTGGTCCGAACAGTACCGGTATACCCCAGCAGGCCGGTTCGAGGACGTTGTGAATTCCTTTTCCGAACCCCCCTCCTACCGCGGCAATGTCCGCGTACCTGTATGCTGACGACAGCATCCCCATGTTGTCGATTATCATTACCCTGGCATCTGCCCTTGCCTCCGTGAATTCCGAGAACCTGACAACATCCTTTCCGATAAGCCTTTCAAGCCTATCAATATTGGATTTATGTATTTCATGCGGGGCAAACACCCATTTCACCTCATCCTTATGATTCAGTATATACCTTGAAATGATTTCCTCATCAGGGGGCCAGCTGCTTCCGGCAAGGAATAGCCGGCTGTTTCCCCTGAAAGTCTCCAGTTCCGGGATATCTCTTGCCTGAGCGGCAATCCGGATAACCCTGTCGAACCTGGTGTCGCCGGCGACAGTCACATTGCTGATCCCCACGCTCTTCAAGAGGTTCCCGGAACGCTGATCCTGAACGAAAAAGTGGCTGAAATTTAAAAGCATCTTCCTGAAAAAACCGCCGTACCATTTAAAAAAATGCTGACCTGGCCTGAAGATACCCGAAACGAGATAAAGAGGAATATTCCTTTTGCCGACGGCAAAGATATAGTTGTTCCAGAATT
>WXFD01000083.1 GCA_009877105.1 Bacteroidales bacterium | reverse complement strand
GGGGGGAATGTACTTTCATACCCTTCAATTATGATGAGGTTTCGGGCGAACTGACCATAGGGGAACGAAAGGGTCAGTACCCCGGGATGCTCCGGGACAGAACCTTTAATATTGTCTGGGTGACAAGGACAAACAACATTGAATTTGACCCGGATATGAAGCCTCATGCCACCTTGAGCTATGACGGAAGCCCGGTGGTTGTGAAAAATACTGAACGATAAACTTACTAAACCTTAAATACTATGAAACCCACATGTATTGCATACACAAATACGTATCTATATAGTTTTCAAACATGTGGGTTCCCCCGCTTAAGCGGGGCAGGCTATCAGACCATTGAAATTAAAATTATATACTGATGAAAAAAACACTATTTCTCTTTATTGTTATCATGTTGTTTTGTTTCATGATCACGCCGGTCGAAGCACAGCTTGCATCACTCCGGGATTCGCTTGGCGGCGCACCGGTTCCGCCTGAAATCGAAGACCCTGAAGTCTTTGCTATCAACAAGGAGCCGGCTCATGCTACTCTTATGCCCTATGCGGACCTTGGCGAAGCCCTGGCGGCAAACAGGCATGAATCGTCATTCTGCAGGAGCCTGAACGGAATGTGGAAGTTTCACTGGGTATCATGGCCTCAGGCACGGCCCGTCGATTTTTATAAACCAGCTTACGATGTCTCGGGATGGGACGAGATTTCTGTCCCGTCGAACTGGCAGCTGCTGGGTTACGGTACCCCGTATTACAGGAACCTTGGTTATACTTTCAAAAGGGATTTTCCGAAAGTGATGAGCACTCCGCCGAAGAACTTCACCGCTTACGAAGAAAGAAATCCTGTCGGCAGTTACAGAAGGGATTTTGATGTTCCGGCCGACTGGAACGGGAGACAGGTCTTCATAGCATTCGACGGTGTGGATGCCGGATTTTTCCTCTGGGTTAACGGTCATAAGGTCGGCTACAGTGAAAACAGCCGTAACGTTGCTGAATTTGACATAACAAAATACATAAACCCGGGCAGGAATATGGTTGCTGTTGAGGTTTACAGGTACACCACTGGCAGTTATGTGGAAGATCAGGATATGTGGAGGCTCAGCGGGATTTTCAGGAATGTTACCATCTGGAGTGCTCCGGTTACGCATATACGGGACTTTTTTATCAAGACAAACCTTGATGACAATTACATAAATGCCACAATGGATGTTACTGCAAAAATCAAGAATTACGGCAGTAAGCCTGCCAAAGCCTCAAAACTGCTTGTTACGGTTTATGACGGGGAAAGGGTTGTGGCATCATATTCGCCTGTCGACGGAGTACCTGCCCTGAAGCCCGGAGAGGAAGTCCCTGTGAGACTTTCATTTCCTGTAGAAAATCCTGAGAAATGGACTGCCGAGACTCCAAAGCTTTACACAACAGTACTAACACTTCAGAGAGGGAAAAACGTAATTGAAATCCTGTCGGCCAGAACCGGTTTCAGGGAAGTTGAGATAAAAGGCAGGGTTTTCCTCGCGAATGGCGTTCCTATTAAGCTCAAGGGAGTAAACCGTCATGAGAACTGGCCTGATGTTGGCCATGCCGTTACCAGGGAGCAGATGATCCGCGATCTTGAGCTTATTAAGCAGGGCAACTGCAATCATGTCAGAACCAGTCATTATTCTGACGATCCGCTATGGTATGAACTCTGCGATGAATGGGGTGTCTGGCTTGTTGCCGAGGCCAATGTTGAATGTCATGGCAATTCGGGAAAGTTTGATGAGGAACCAAGGATGAAAGCTGCAATCATCGACAGGAATGTGGCCAATACTGAGAATTTCAAGAATCATCCGTCCGTCATAATCTGGTCGCTTGGCAATGAGAACGGGAGAGGAGGCTTGAATTTCAGGGCTGCCATGGCCGCGATTAAGGAGATTGACGGGACACGGCCGGTTCATTATGAAGGATTTGGAATAGGCAGGGTGAATCCTGCCGACATCGACAGCCGGATGTACACCAACATTCCGCAGGTGGAAACAATTGCGCTGACTGACACTGCTTACACAAAGCCCTTCTATATGTGCGAATACGCCCATGCGATGTTCAATTCAATGGGAGCCATAGGCGAATACAATGATGTGTTCGACAAATACGAATCGATATTGGGCGGTGCCATCTGGGAATGGCAGGATCAGGGGATATGGAACAGGCGCGATCCCGACAGGGTTATCCTTGCCTTCGGAGGAGGATTCGGTGAATTCCCGAACGACAAATATTTTATTCACAAGGGGGTGGTTGCTTCCGATAGATCGCTCAAACCCCATTATCCCGAGATGAAGAAGGCCTACCAGTGGATAGGGATTACGGAAGAGGATCTGGCTGCAGGAACAATAAAAATAAAAAACAAATATCAGTTCATCAGCCTGAAGGATTTTGATGCATCGTGGACACTTTCCGAGAACGGTACGCTTATCGGTTCAGGTAAATTCACATCTCCTGACCTTAAACCGGGGAAAGAGACCTCCCTCAGGATACCATTTGAGATATCAGATCCAAAACCTGGGGCTGAGTATTTTCTTCGCATCTCATTCAAACTTTCAAAAGACGAAATCTGGGCAGCCAGGGGGTACGAAATAGCATCCCACCAGTTCTTGCTTCCTGTGAAATCACCTGTTGCTGCAGAAGCCAAACCGGCAGGTCCGGTCACAATGACCCAGGATGAAAAGGCAATCACTCTCAGCGGTAATGGCTTTTTCCTTGTTTTTGACAAGGAATCGGGTACTTTCTCGGGGATGGGAAAGAACGGGGTGAATATTCTTCTTCCGGACGGAGGTCCCAGGCTTCATCTCTGGAGGGCTCCTCACCGCAACGACGACATGTATGCCGACAGGGTATGGACAAATGCTGGTATCAAGGAGCTTACATGGACGGTTAAGGAAATAACGTCCGCCCGGACTTCGCCATCTGATGTCGCTATTTCAGTTAAGCTTGCCGGGGAGGGCAAAAACGGGTTCACGCTAAATCATGATGTTGTTTACACAATCTCGGGCGATGGAGTCATTAAAGCCGAAAACAGTGTCAGCTCAAGCAATCCTACTCTTGTTGCAGGCAGGATAGGAGTAAGGATGTTCCTCGACAAGCAGTATGACCAGGTTGAGTATTTCGGCCGCGGACCGATGGAAAATTATTCCGACAGGAAGCGCGGGTTTGATGTGGGAGTTTATAAAGCCACTGTAAGGGAGCTGATGACACCTTACGAAAAGCCGATGGATGCAGGCAACCACGAGGATGTCAGGTGGGTGAAAGTGATGAATACAAGTGGAAGGGGAATAACAGCTGAATACGTCTCATCCCTTCTCCAGTTCACGGCTCTTCCGTACAGCGACGAACAGATGGATAAGGTTGAATACAGGATTGATCTGCCCGAAAGTAATGCGACGGTTTTATGTATCAGTCACCTTACTCTTGGAGTTGGCTCCGGGAGCTGCGGTCCGAGGCCGCAGCCTCAGTACATGGTTAATCTCGCTCCCGTTACATTCTCATACAGCTTGAATCTGATGAAGTAAGCAATATCGCGAGATGTCATTTCAATGCTATTGTGATTCATAAAAAATTAAAAAGATGAAAAAAGTATTTCTGTTTTCATTTCTGTTTTTAATTCCTGGATTTAATGTCACCTTTTCACAGATTGAAAAGGGATATGGCAATTTCAAAGTGTCGGTTTATGCCCGTTCCTATGAGGTAAGGCAAATGGACGATCTGAAGTGGCTTGAACCGATCTGGGACATGATTTCAAACCAGGTCCATGTCGACAAGATATATCTCGAGACGCACCGCGACATGGTGATTGTTGATGAAAAGACACTGGAGAAAGTAAAGAAGTTCTTTCACAGCAGGGGAGTGGAGACAGCCGGAGGAATTACTCTGACTGTAAGTGAGATGAACAGGTTTGAGACTTACTGTTATTCCAATCCGGAACATCGCAGGAAGGTGAAGGAGATAATTGAACTCACCGCAAGGCATTTTGACGAGATTATTCTCGATGATTTCTTTTTCACCGACTGTAAGTGCGAATTGTGCATCCGTGACAAGGGGGAAATGAGCTGGACAAGTTTCAGGCTGAAACAGATGACGGAAGCTGCTCATAACCTGATTCTTGGTCCGGCAAAGGCTGTAAATCCGAAGGTAAAAATGGTTGTCAAGTATCCCAACTGGTATGAACATTTTCAGGGACTTGGGTTCAATCTTGAGACGGAGCCGCCGATCTTTGACGGTATTTATACCGGTACTGAGACCAGAAATGCCAATGCTCCCGGGCAACATCTACAGGCTTACCTGGGATATCAGATATTCAGGTATTTTGAGAACATCAAGCCGGGCAGAAACGGGGGAGGATGGGTTGATACCGGAGGCATGACCTATATGGACAGGTATGCAGAGCAGTTATGGCTTACCCTTTTTGCAAAGGCTCCCGAGATAACCCTTTTCGATTTCAGGCAGATGCAGCGGGCCATTCGTCCGGCTGACCGGGCTGAGTGGCAGGATCAGAAACCGAGCTTCGACTATGATGATATGATAAAACCATATATGGTAAAAGGAAAGGAAGTTAAGCCGTCAACGGTGGCTCGGGCAGCAGGCTGGACATTCGAAAAGGTGGATGAATTTCTTGGAAGTCTTGGAAAGCCCGTGGGTATTCAGGGCTACAGGCCTTACCATTCTACCGGCGAGGATTTTCTTCACAACTACCTGGGCATGATAGGACTTCCTATGGATCTGAAGCCTGAGTTTCCAAATGATCCGGGTATGATAATTCTTACCGAGTCGGCCAAATTTGATCCGGACATAGTTAAAAAGATCAAGGCAAGGCTTATTGCAGGCAAGGATGTCACGATCACTTCGGGACTTCTCAGGGCTCTCAGCGGGAAAGGCATCGAGGATATAATTGAACTGGAATATACCGACAGGAAAGCCCTTGTCAGGGATTTCTCGGCCGGTATGTTCGGATCGGCCAACAAGGCTTCAAAAGAAATTTTGATTCCGCAGATAATGTATCTTACAAATGATTCCTGGACAGATATTGAAGCGCTCGGAGGCCCGGTAGGGTGGCCATTGCTTCACCAGGGAAGGTATGGTAATGCTTCAATGTTCGTTCTTACTATCCCCGATTCATTTGGCGATCTGTATGAACTTCCCGAAGGAGTTCTCAACAGGATCAGGGAAGTCCTGAGTCCCGATATGAAATTCCGTATCCAGGGACCTTCAATGATAAGTCTGTTTGCCTACGACAACAACACTTTTATTACCGAATCATTTCTGCCTTCTGAGTCTAAAATAAAAGTGATTGCAGGCCCGGGTGTGACTAAGATCACAGATTTGATTTCAGGAGAGGTAATAACTTCATCCGGGAAAACAGCGAGTATGGTCTGGGGTCGTGACAGGAGCGAGGGCGAAACTTTTGAAATCACCATTAAACCCCATAGTTACAGGGTTTTCAAGGCTGAATGAAATATGAAATAAACAAAAGGATGAAAATCAGGATCAGCTTTTTTTGTATATCCTGTTTTCAGCCTGCAGCCTGAAACCTGGAACCTGGAGCAGGAGGATAAGGGTATTGTTCGCCAAATCCGCATTTTCCGTGAATCAGTTCCGTTCAGGTGAGGGAAATTGAATTCAAATTGCGTATTTTTAAAAGCTAAAAGAAAATAAAACTTAATACTGTATGGAAAGGAATTTTTTACTGACAATGCTGGCGCTTG
>WXFD01000082.1 GCA_009877105.1 Bacteroidales bacterium | reverse complement strand
TGTCTTCATATCCCATGATGCCCATCCCTATTGTGGCAATCCTGATCTTGTCGTTCTGACTGATCTTCGGAGACCATGGGATTTCAAGCGTTCTGGTATCATCAATAGCCAGTGACTGATAGGAACCAGCTGCCAGCAGAAGGGATGAACCCCCAAGCTGTCTGATGAATTTTCTGCGGGAAGGTTTTGTTTTCATCATAATATAATTTTTGATTTTAATGGTTGATGCCTGCCCCATTTAAACGGGGAACCCACATGACTGAAAACCATATATATAAATGTTTGTGCATGTATTATATACTGGTTTCAGTGTTTTGTTTTTATTAAAGTTCTATTTTCAGCTTACAAATCAAATATCTTTTTGTAAAGATACAACTCATCCGGGAATAAATTTCTTACGGAAAATTAAAAAAACATATCGTTTCAGGTAAAATATTTATCGAATAACAATAATTCAATTATCGTTTTACGATAAAAATTCGTGTGTATTTTCATCCCACCTGCTCCGGTGCCGGCATAGTGACAACTACATTTCAGCACGGGTAACCCTGGCTCTCAACAACCCGGGACGGTTTGGGCACAGGAACTTCAATTCAAGCTACCTACTTGCAGGTTTAAAATACGCTTTCATAAAAGGCTTCTCACTCAAGATGCGGCAATAAACAATGAAAAGCCATCCGGTTTAGGTTTATTCCCCGCTTTTCCTGACAAGTATCTTGTCTATCCTGTTTCCGTCGATATCGACGATTTCAATTATGTATTCCTTGAAAGTAAATTTATCGCCAATCTGCGGGATTTTATCGATATGATCAAGAACAAATCCGGCGACTGTTGCATATTCTACATGTTCGAGATCGGTTATATAATTGTCGAAAACCCCGTCGAGAATCTCAGCCGGTGCATCGCCGCTTATAAGATATGATTTGTCGTCGCGGACATAAATATCAGGTTCATGCTGTTCATCATCGGCAGGTATCTCTCCTATCAGGTTTTCAAGAATGTCATGAAGCGTTATGATACCCTCGAGTGTTCCGTATTCGTTAACCACCACGCAGCAATCTATCTTGTCCTTTCTGAACCTGTCAAGCACCTTTGGGGCATCGGCACTCTCGGGTATGATGGGCACCTGTATCATCAGTTTTCTTATCTCCGGCCGCTTTGAAGGGCTATGGGCAGACAGATAGTCCCTCACGTAAAGGATGCCCTGGTAATTATCCAGATTTTCGCTGCAACATACCAGTCTGCTGTGCCTGGCTTTCATAACTGCTTTATGGATTGTTTCCGCCGGGAGGTTGAGGTCGATCCATTCGATATGCATCCTGTGAGTCATCAGGTGTTTGGCTTTTTTGTCTGAAAAGTAAAATACCTTCTGATGGATCATATCCTGATCTTTATCGATAATACCTTCGAGCGAAGCTCTTTTCAGTATTTGCCTTATTTCTTTTTCGCTCAGGTGCCGTGAATGCTTGCGTATCCCGAGAATCCTGTTTATGAATGCAGTGGAATATGAAAGGACCCTTACAACGGGGTAGAAAAGGATGCTGA
>WXFD01000081.1 GCA_009877105.1 Bacteroidales bacterium | reverse complement strand
CTATAATAATAAAGGTATGAAATCTCACCAGCTTATGATATTCTTTACCATTGTCATCGCAATTTACTCTTTTGCAAATATCTATATATTCATAAAGGGATATGGCGCCATTCAGGCATTTCAGAAGAATAAAATCCTGTATCTCGCTATCTTCCTGCTTTTTGCATCATCCTTTATTGCAGGCAAGATCCTGGAGTCGAGACATTCCACAGTTTTTTCCGATGTACTTAATGTCATTGGAGGTTTCTGGCTGGCCTTTCTGCTTTACGGTTTTCTGTTCCTTTTCCTTTCAGACATAATTTCCATTCCCCTGCGCCTGACGGGTATCATCAACAGCAATAATATCACAGCATTTAAAAAATGGTCATACCTGGCAACCCTCGCTGCCGGCTTTCTTCTCATTGCAGGTGGTTTTATAAATGCTCTATCGCCCAGAACAACAGAATACTCTATTCAGATAAACAAAGCGGCGGGAGATCTTAAGGAAATGAAGATTGCCGCCGTATCCGACATCCACCTCGGGAGCATTATCAGGAAGAGAAGTATTAAAAAACTTTCTGAATTACTTAAAAAGGCTGAACCGGATCTCGTATTGCTTCTTGGCGACATCGTGGACGGAGAGATCGGACCTGTTCTAAGGGGAGACCTGCTTCAATACTTTTGCTGCCCTCAGTGTAAAGCAGGAACGTATGCAATTACCGGAAATCACGAGTTCATTGGCGGTGGTGCCAGGACTATCCCTTATATAGAGAGTAAAGGAATCAGAGTATTAAAGGATGAAGTGATAAGCATTGAAGGCGGGATTCAGATAGCAGGACGCCTTGACAGGGATTCAAGACGGTTTTTCGGGAAGGAACGTCTTCCCCTGGCTCAGCTTCTGGCCGGCACTGACAAATCAAAGCCTGTTTTTCTACTTGACCATCAGCCCTATCATCTCGATGATGCCGTCGACAACGGGGTGGATCTTCAGCTTTCAGGTCACACCCACAATGGCCAGATGTGGCCCCTTAACCTGATTACCTCAAGGCATTACGAACTTAGCTACGGCTACATGAAAAAAGGGAATACCCAATTTATTGTCTCTTCCGGTTTCGGGCTGTGGGGCCCCCGGGTAAGAATAGGCAGCAGGCCGGAGATTGTTGTTTTGAATATCAGCTTTACCAATACCGGCTCCGGCAGTACGACAGACAGCTATAGCAACTCATAAATCTTTTCCAGGGTCATTCCCCTTGATCCCTTTATCAGGATCAGGCTTCCCGTCACCGGATTATTCCTTAGATGGTCACTGAGCTGAACCACATCACTGAATAACTCAAATCCCTTATCACCCGCGACTTTTCCGAATTCAGTGCCGACAAGAAATATTTTTTCATATTTTACCTGCTCTATCTCATTCAGCAGCTTGAGGTGTTCCTCCTCACTCCTGTCGCCAAGTTCCAGCATGTCACCAAGTATAAGAACTTTTCTGCCGGCCTTAAGCTCCGAAAATGATTTCAGGGCAGCTCTCATACTGGTTGGATTCGCGTTGTAGGAATCACATATAAGAGTATTGTTATCGGTTGTCTTAACCTGCGACCTGTTGTTGCCGGGCTGGTATTTTCCAACAGCTTCCACGATATCATCAATGCCTACGCCCAGGAATAGGCCGGTTGCAACAGCTGCCCTGACATTCTCCAGGTTGTATTCCCCGAAAAGAGCCGTCTGAATATCAT
>WXFD01000080.1 GCA_009877105.1 Bacteroidales bacterium | reverse complement strand
CAGGGAACTACAGAAGAGGGTAAGGAATGTATCGGCAAGGGAAGAGTATCTGGAGGTGGTTGAATGGATCAATAAAAATGCTCCCAGTGACGGTAATGAGGAAAAGTATGATCATGTGACCGCCATCCTAGAACAGCTTTCGAGGGAACCCAGGCCCATGCCTCAGCTTCGGATCGCGGACAAACCCTTCAATCAGTTGACCGTTGATGATTTTGTAGTGGAAAATTATGATCCTCATCCGCCTATCAGACGAAGCATGGCTGTATAAACCTCCGGATTCTTTGTCTGAAACACCGGATTCTTTGTCTGAAGCGTCAGGACTGATTTGAGCCGATTGCCGGCATCCTTCAGATAATCAGGCATATTGTTATTATTGCAAGCAGTTCAGCGGCCTTATTCCGGATATCAAGTGCGTCATTTTCTAAGTGGTTGCGCATTGACTATATTACATAACCGCGCAACCAGCATTAGTCTCATAACCACCACTACCCAAACAACTTACTGGATCTGTACGACCGCAAGACCGCAAGACTGCACGACTGCACGACCGCACGACCGCAAGACTTGCCAACCGGCGGGATCAGTTTAGATTTTTATAGAGGCGTTAATGACGAGGGGGAGATATACATTCCTGGCTGGAAGAACGCTCTGAATACTCAAATTTTGATCCTGTGTTTCAGTTCCCGGAACAATATGAGCAAATAATGGTAATCATCATCAAAAAATATAACTGATACTTATTATAGTAATTCAATTTATGTCAGACATAATTGAAATAAATAGCTATATTTGCAAGTAAATACGATATGGTTGAAACATGAAAGAATATATTGAAAGGCCTCTTTATATTGACAGGATAAAGCCCTACATCGGGAAAAACCTGATTAAAGTGCTTACCGGACAAAGGAGGGTAGGTAAGAGCTACCTGATGATGCAGATCAGGGATCTTATCAGGGAGAATGAACCGGGTACCCGTATAATATATATTAACAAGGAGTTGCATGAGTTCTCCATGATAACTGACGATGTTTCGCTCCTGGAATATGTGAACAGGCAGCATGCCGGGAAAGGGAAAGTGGCTTTGTTTATCGATGAGATTCAGGATATAGATTCATTTGAGAAAGCGCTCCGGGATCTTGTAACCAGAAAGAATTTCGATATCTACTGCACGGGAAGCAATGCCAGGCTTTTGTCGGGTGAGCTCGCCACTCTTCTTTCAGGGAGGTATATCGAAATACGGGTATATGGGCTGAGCTATCCGGAATACATTATGTTCCGCGATATAAAAGATTCAGCTGAAACATTCAGTACTTACCTGCGCGAAGGAGGGCTTCCGTTTCTCATCCATATGGGTAGTGACGTCCATGTTGTCAATGAGTATCTGAATACTATTTACAACACCATTCTGCTGAAAGATGTTGTAGCACGGTATAATATCAGGAATGTTAAGTTCATGGAGAATCTGGTTCTTTTTCTTGCCGGCAACATCGGGAGCATTGTTTCTGCCAGGAAGATCAGTGAATATCTTAAATCGCAGAAAATAAATATTTCTATTCAGGTGGTTATAGATTATCTCGGTTATCTGGAAT
>WXFD01000079.1 GCA_009877105.1 Bacteroidales bacterium | reverse complement strand
TCACTCCTGTTCCGGGAGGAGTGGGACCGATGACAAGGGTTGCCCTGCTTCGCAATACACTGATGGCGGTTGAATTAAAATAGATTCATACCGCGGAAATAAAGGTCAAACCCGCCTTTTCCCCCCGGCCTGTTCGAGGAAAACAGAAGAAACATATTGGTGAAATTCTCGTCTCCGCCAAGTATAGGCCGGTATTCATCCCATGAACTGTTTATTTCCGGTCCGAAGTTTACCGGAGCTGACCATGCTCCATTCTCAAATCTGGAATAATACAGATCAAATCCTCCAAATCCTCCTTCACGATCAGAGGCAAAGACCATTATCTTCCTGTATATAAAGGGACATTTGTCTTCTCCCGCGCTGCTCAGCGATTCCACCTTTACCGGAGCCAATCCTTCCTGGGAAAACCATTCGTCTACACTCTGCATCGTCAGCTTCGGATACATCCAGATATCATAGCCGCCGTCAGCGTCACTGCAGAAATAAGCAGTGTCCTGACAGGTGTTGAAACAAAAATAGGCTTCATTGGCAGCTGTATTAAGCAAGGTAAGAGGCTTTACATCTGATATTTCGGGAAGATCGGAGCCGAACCAGGGAAGATTCATTGTATATCTGAAATCCAGATCCCCTTCAGTATTTTCCGACGATACCACAAGATACTCGTAACCGTCGAGCGGACTGTAAAGCCTGTAAGGGCCAAGGTCGTCACCGGTAGTATTGACTTTCGATACCAGTTGCGAAAGAAAGGGATCAGGCGCCATTTCCGTTTTTAAGAAAAAATCTCCGTTCTTCTGCGCGAAATTGTAGACAAACACTCCGTGAACCAGATCAAACTGTTCACCCTCGCTTTCCCTGTTGCTTGAGAATATAATGGGATAGACACCTGTCAACTGATGAATATCAATATTGTAATCGTCATATGGCGAGTTTAGTTCAGACAGTATTATCAGGGAATCGGGAAATGTGCCTCTTTCTATCAAATCATTTCCGGATCTTTCACAGGATAGCGCGAGTATAAATGTCAGCACGGCAATTGTTGAAACAATGTAAATGTTTTTCATTTCGGAATTGATTAAGGTTTTGCTCTGTATTGAATTAAAACGGATTATGGAAAATTAAATTATAGCTCATGATTATAAATAAAAAACCGGGTTTGTGCCCGGTTTTTTAAAGGTAGAATTTAGGTTAATTCCAGGGTAAATAATATATATAGGGTTAGAGTATGCTTACAATGAATAGATGAAAAAAATGGCCTGAAGGTTGCGTTGAAAGTGAAAAAAATCGCAAACCCTGACAGATATTCCTGTATTATATTGATTTGTAGTTGTTTGTAAAATTATAAAAAAGTTGATAATATCATCCGGACCACAAATGGATTATTTAAAATGTTATTAATTTTGTGCTCAATATTTTAGAGCTGATGGAAGACTCTATGTACAATTTCCTCTATGAGGATGATTTGGATAATGCCATCCGTAAGTTTGAGCGGATGAAAAAGGATA
>WXFD01000078.1 GCA_009877105.1 Bacteroidales bacterium | reverse complement strand
AGCCGCATCTTCTTGGCCTTCCCGTGGTTGCACCGAATTCAGATCCTTTTTTCCTGAGCAGCTCTCCTGTTTCATCGTTCAGCTCGGTGGGGAAGGGACCGCTGCCCACCCTGGTGCAGTATGCCTTGAATATGCCGAATATTTCATCGATGGTCTTTGGAGAAACACCCAAACCGGTGCAGGCTCCTGCACTGATAGTGTTTGACGAGGTAACATAGGGGTAGGAACCAAAATCCAGGTCAAGCATCGTGCCCTGAGCTCCCTCGGCCAGTACTTTCCTGCCAGCCGACAACATATCGTTTATAAGGTATTCCGTGTTTTCAACGCGGAACTTTTTCAGAAGATCAATGCCGGCAAACCAGTCCTTTTCATATTTGCTGATATCGCTTTCGTATTCGAGCTGCCTGAGCAGTTCAAGGTGTCCTGAACTAAGCCCCTCATACATTTGCCTGAAATCCTTCAGCATTATATCGCCTGCTCGCAGACCGTTACGGCTCGTCTTGTCGGTGTACGTCGGTCCGATACCCTTCAGTGTTGATCCTATCTTTAAATGTCCTTTCTTTTGCTCGTAAGCAGCATCGAGCATCCTGTGCGTGGGAAGAATAAGGTTTGCCCTTGAAGAAATTACAAGCCTTTTGGTCAACTCTTCAAGCGGTATACCCAGATTATCAATCTCCTGACGGAAAACGGCAGGGTCAAGCACAACACCGTTCCCGATGATGTTGATCTTGCCCGGGTGGAATATACCCGACGGGATAAGATGCAGTATGTGCTTGATATTGTTGAATTCAAGCGAGTGACCGGCATTGGGTCCTCCCTGGAAACGGGCAATAATATCATAATCGGGACTCAGGGCATCCACAATCTTCCCCTTTCCTTCATCACCCCACTGAAGGCCAAGTAATATGTCAATCTTCATGATGTATCCTCAAAATTAAAATCACGGTTCCGAAGTTACAAAATAATCAATGCTTGTATCACGTTTATAATATTATGTTGATAAATGAGGAAAACTCATGCTACAGTTTTGTTTTACAGGCTTGATAAACTGATTAATTGGTTTAGAAAAATGAAACCCGCGTATATCAAATGTATAAACACATATTTATCTGATTTTAATTCACATGCTTTTCACCGCTTGAGCGGGGTACAATAAAATCATTAAATTAAAACTATATTATGATGAAAAAAATCGTTATTCTTCTTTTATTTTCAGCGTTTGCACTGAATTCATTCGCTCAAAGCGAGGTGACTGTTGCACCTGAAAAGAATGTACTGAAAGTAAATACATTGTCGCTCCTTGTTGGAACCGGCTCCATCTTCTACGAAAGGGAGATTTCGGACTTGGTGTCAGCTCAAATGGGAGTGGGCTATATGGGTTACACCCTGGGTAAAACGAAATTCAGTGGACTGATCCTTACTCCCGAATGCAAGTTTTATATCAGGAACAATGCGATTGACGGATTTTATTTCGCTCCCTACCTGAGGTATAATAAGTTCGGTTATGAGTCCAAAGAAGGGGATAATGAGGGACAATACTCTTCTTATGGTGGTGGACTTG
>WXFD01000077.1 GCA_009877105.1 Bacteroidales bacterium | reverse complement strand
TACACCGGTATTTTAACGGGATTGGTTCGTAGCTTTTTTTGGGGGAGCCGAATGCTTCGCCCGTTGCCAGCTGGCATTACATGAACACACTATGTTGATGGCTTCCCTTTGCCTGCTGGCATAACATGAACTTGATGTGTGCCAGTCTGCCCGTTGCCCGCTGGCATAACGGGAACTTGCTGTGTGCCAATCTGCCCGTTGCCGCTGGCATAATGGGAACTTGCTGTGTGCCAATCTGCCCGTTGCCAGCGCTTGAGAGTTAAGTAGGGGCACCTGAGCCCTCTGTGTTCTAAAAACTGTATCTGTTTTAAATTGAATTAAAAAATATTTTCTTAATTTAGTGTTGAAATCCTATGGTGTGCTGATTTACCGGGATTTCTTTATTCGCTGCAATGACTCTGTTTGTTTGGGACCATGAAAAATGAAGATCACTTTGATATAAACTATTTTGCCAATTGTGGTAAAATAGTTTATTGTGAAGCTGATGGAAGCTATTCCGATATCATCTTTCTGAACGGGAAGAAACATAAGATATCGAAAAACCTGATTCAGATATCAATGCACCTTCCCAGGGATGTTTTTTTCAGATGTCACCGCTCATTCCTGATAAATACTTTCAGAATCACAGGCTTTGATATTATCAACCGGACAATTCTCCTTGATGGGAAGTATGAGGTGCCGATATCGAGCGGCAAACTGAAAAAAATTGATTGTAAAATCAGCGAGTTTACTAAGTATAAAATTATCAATATGATCCGCCAGGAACACGATATCTGACGCAGGTTTTCATAAAAAAGATTTGCATATAACACTGAATGTTTGGAATTTTGAAATATGTCTAACTAAAACCTCGTGCAAAATGAAAACGCTTAAGAAAATTTCAGCTGTGCTTGCTTTAGGATTAATCCTCCTCTTCATTCCTGTATCATCAAATGCAAATGGAGGTGCAGAATTACCAGAAGTAGTTATTTCCTGTTCAGCAAGCAACCATGGTAGATGCTATGAAATTCGTTTCAATTGGAGTGTCACGTACGCTCTTGTTGCTGCAGAATGTTCCTGGACAGGCTCTCCAACAAACAATTGCAGTCTATTCCTGGTAAAAGCCTATAATATGATTATTGACTATTTTTATTAATTCGGATGAGGGTGATAAAAACTTTCTGTTTTAAAAGCCTCCCATTTAGATCAAATCAAAGGAATAGTGTGTCTACACTATTCCTTATTATCGCACGTGCCTGAATCACTAAATGTTACATAACTACTGAGTTTTGAAATCACATCACTATTTCCCAGCTATAATTCCTGTGTTTGTCCTTGTAATGAGCGTTTCTGCTTGCAGGGAGCAACACAGTGCATCTGTAAAGAGAACAGATTCCGTCCCGACATCTATTGCTGTCAATTTAAATGATAACAGCAAAATATCGGTTTTTGATATCTTCAGCAAGATATCGGTAATTCCACTGGAAACTGAAAGTAATTCTATGATTGAGAAAATATCAAAGGTAATCCCTTATAATAACCGCTTCTACATTCTGGACCGTAACCAAAATGCTGTCCTTATTTTTGACAGTGATGGAAAATTCAGGAAAAAAATCAGAAAGATAGGAGTCGGGCCGGGTGAGTATTCATTGTTATATGATTTCAATATTAATCCATTTACAAAAGAACTGGAACTGCTGAATCCCAAGGGAGAATTGCTGTCGTACACCCTTGATGGTGAATTTATCAAATCTTTAAGGATCCCTATGCGGAGTGCCAGCAAGTTTATCCCTGTCACAAAAGACATGATCATCTTTTACACTTTTTACGAAGAGGAAAAACTGCACTATTATTCCAGGATTCAGGATAAGGTAATCAAAAAAGAATTCCATTTTCCCGAGACTATTCATAACACACCCCTGATATCATCAACCTCCAGCCCATTCAGCCAGAATGGTAATCATATCACATTTTTTCAGGGATTTACAAATGACATCTATGACATTGATTCCTCAGGATTGAGGTTTCGATTCAGATGGGATTTCGGGAAGCACAATATGGACTACAGGAATCTCCCGGAAGGTAAGGAGCCGATGTATTATATGGCTCTATTGAGGAACGGGAATATGGCGCACAGTTTTTACTCTTACCAGGAGAACCAGAATATCATTATGACAAGATTCATATTTGATAAGCAATGGGTTAGTCTGATTTATGACAAAGCGGATAAAAAATCCACAGTTGTGAAGAGGTTTACTGAAGATGTTGTTCTTCCCGCATTTCCTCTTTTGTCTGAAGAAGGAATATTGGGATTTACAGACCCTATGGAGGCTCATCTCCTTGTAAACGAATCCGTAGTGGACGAGCCTACCCGGTCAGTTATAGCCAATCTGAAGCCTGAAGATAACCCTATACTTATCAGATACTATTTTAAAGATCAGAAATGAAACCATTGCTTATAGTCATTACCATTCTATCATCTATTGCAGCAGTCTCCGGATCAATACTGCTCCTGAACAATACAAACAACAGGCAGGAGGATTCAGGACAGTCAATTGAAAGCTTTTATATCAATGAGCTGATCAAGGCTTCCATTGAAAATGAATGCATTGAAGTAGGCAATCCGCTTGTCTATCCGGGAACCCGAACGGAGGAGCAGGTGCCTCTGTTTGATCTTGTCGAACAGGAGTGCCTGGTTTTCAGGTTTTCAGGAGCAGCTTGCGATGTATGCGTTGATTTCGTACTCGATAAAATCAAAAACAAGTTCAGTGATTTCAGAAGTAATCCCCGGGTCCTGCTCATTGGGAGTCAACTTAATCCAAGAGTCAAGGAGACCTACTACGGGAAAAGTGTTCTTTCATATGCATCCGATGATCTTGGAATCCCGTTTGAGGAATACCAGATACCCTTTCTCTTCATACTTGACAGGGAAAGAACATGTAAGATGATCTTTATCCCCGAAAAGGCCCTGCCGGAGTTGACCGACTTCTATCTTGACACGGTGCTGAAGAGGTATTTTACCAACGAATGATCAGGAATTAATTCATTTCTTTTCAAATAATGCTGACCTGACCGGTAGTTTCATGGCATTCAGTCAGTCCTCAAACGGCAGTGTAGGCAGGAACTGTGGCGCCCGGCGGTATTTTGTACCCTGTTCGTAGGAATAAGCAATCTCAATAAGAAGCGGCTCGCTCCATGCCCTGCCGAAGAAGGAGATTCCAACCGGAAGGCCGTCAACATAA
>WXFD01000076.1 GCA_009877105.1 Bacteroidales bacterium | reverse complement strand
GGGAGAGAATAATGCAGTTAATCCCGATGAATACATTATTCCCGATTACGATTTTTCCAAAAACACCGCCACCATCAACGTCATCCTCAAAAACCCAGTTGGCACCGTCATGCGTAATAAATTCCGTACCTGCAGCTATTGCGACATGATCACCGATCTCAATAAGATAAGGCTCGGTACTGAACTTCATTGTCCGTATCCTGCACCTCTCCCCTATTTTCATGCCCAATTTACGAAGGTATGTTATCCTTCTGGCATCACTGCATTTCAGCAGGTACAATTTAAAAATGCTGTTCCAGACTCCTCTTAAAAAATGCATTCCTGACAGAATTTAAAGTAAAAATCCTTTTCGACGGATGTTAAATCTAATTTGTCATAATTTTTTCAATCAGGTATTTTGTCTCCTGTATGTGATTCTTTGAAGAAGCACCGAAAAGCACTGACTCAATTTTCGGGAATTTGCCAAGGTATTCTATGGCTTCCTTTGGTTTCAGAGCTCCTGCCGCCAGAACCTGCATGGCAATAGGGCGGAATTGTTTTTCAGCAAGATATTTCTCATAGATTTCCTTACCTCCCGACATTCTGAATCCGAGCTTGTTTATTGAACTGCATATTATCGGATTGTTAATCCCGACGGAGGATAAGGCATCATACAGGGCCGGCATATTCATTGTAATATATCCGGGTTCGCAGTTGTACTTCTTCCTGATATAGGAATCGTATGCCTTGAAAACCTCCAGCATCCTGAGTCCAAGGATCATATCAACAACGACATTTTGAATGAAAATGACAGGGGTATTGATTCCCTTGAACATTTTAAGCTCGGCATCCACCAGTAATTCCATCAGGCCAATAAAGTCTTTCCTGAGAAAAGCAACACCTCCTTTGGTAAAAGTACTGAAAATATTCCCCGGAACATATTGCTTGATTGTGCCGACAATCCCAAGATCAGTTACTGCATTGGCATATTTGTGAGCATAGGGCATACAGGGGAAGATATTGAAATTCCCGTACTTTTCGGGATTGTTTCTCATATGCTCTGTTATATTTGCTATCCTGTCGTGAGTGGTACACATAAATGTGTTTATGCCGGTTTCCATTGCCTGGTCAAGTACCCTGATAATGGCGGAATCATCCTTAAAGCGGATAGCCTGTGCGCGTGATTTTTCATCTGAAAGGTGGTTAACCGCGAAAAACTGGTTATCACCGAATAATACTTTGTCCATAACTGTTTTTTTAACTTTTTGAATCCGCGATAATCAAATCTATAACCCTGTCAGTATTCAATGCCTGACTGAAAGTATTAACATCACTCTGTTTCTTGTTTATTATGCAGCTGATGAAATTGTCGATCTGTGCACTGTATTCTTCGCCGCGCAGGTAGAAATTCACAGGGATAGCGAATTCGGTTATATATTTAATTGTCCATCCCTTTTCAAGATTCTCTTTGGGATTTGCTTCCTTGAGATAAATCTTTATTTCAGTTGCATCACAAATGATTTTGCCTTTCTTGCCGAATAAAGTAAGTGATGTGGACATTTTACGGTAAGTTTCATCGCTCCAGTTCACTGACAGGATTCCTGTCAGACCGCTGTCAAGTGTCAGCATTGAATAGACCGCATCATCTACATCCCTCGAATAGATCTTCTTCCGCAGAGTGCCTTTTACGCTTACCGGGTTACCGACAATCTCCTGGATTAAATTGAGGACATGTGAAGCATAGTCAAAAAGACAGCCTCCTCCCTCTTCAGGATTCGAGCGCCATGTTCCCCCCTTTTCCTTTGTTACAACCGGGCCGTAGGCTTCGCCGGTGAAATGCACCAGCTCACCGATAATATTTTCCCTGACGCATCTCTTGAGTTCAATGAATGTACCGATAAAATGATTATGGTATCCCACCTGGTTGACCAGCGATCTTTCTCCGGCAATTCTTACCAGATCTTCTCCTTCACTGATTGAAAGGCTGAAAGGTTTCTCGCAGAAGGTATGTATCCCTTTCTCAAGAGCGTATTTAACAATGGGATAATGAAATCGAGTCGGTGTGGCAACAATTACAAAATCAAGTTTCTCACTATCGATCATTTTTTTGTAATCGGTGTGACAAGCTACATCGGAGAATTTCCTGAAAGCATCCAGGATCAACGAAGACGTGTCACAGACGGCTGCCAGCTCGACATCAGGATGAGGGCCCACGATGGCAGCATGGGAAAGACCCATTTTTCCAAGACCAATTATGCCTCCTCTTAGTTTCATCATACTATAGTTTTTATTTTAAACCCACATGACTGAGAATTAAATAAATAGATGTTTATACATTTGGCACACGCGGGTTTCATATTAATTGATATTGTTTATGTAAACATTGTAAGTTTCCTGTGCAATCGTGTCCCAGTTGTAACGCTGTTTCAGGATTTCCCCGAAGTCATTTCCCTTTCCCGACCGGATTTTGTTTATTATTTTTTCCTTCAGCTCATCTACGTCACCCACCTTGAAATAATCATCACTGTTAAGCCCAACCTGAAGATTAGCAGGGATATCACTTGCCAGAGCATCAATGTCATAACTCATTGCTTCAAGGAGGGCAATAGGTAATCCCTCTTCAAAGGAAGACATTACATACAGGCCTGCCCATGTAAAAATCTGATTAAGCTGCTCTCCTTTTATAAACCCGGTAAGAATCACTCCATTTTCACCGGCAAGAGCTTTTAGCCTGTCTGAATATTCGGTCGGGTAATCGGTATCGCCAGCAATCACCAGCTTATAATCCTTCAGACCTGTTTTTACAAAGGCCTGAATCAGATAATCAAATCCTTTTTCCTCAAGAAACCTTCCGATTGCCAAAACATACTTCTTTTTCTGAAGTCCCAGAGAATCGATAAAATCAGATTTTACCGATTTAACCGGGATATTTACTCCGTTAGCGATCACGCAATGATTCTTAATCCTGTATCTTGACAGCATCTCAGATTTGATAACTTCGGAAATAAAAATCACGTAATCGGCAGAGTTCATACTGACCTTCTCAGATGTACTCAGGAACCATTTGGCAAAAC
Source organism: Bacteroidales bacterium (assembly GCA_009877105.1). GTDB lineage: Bacteria > Bacteroidota > Bacteroidia > Bacteroidales > VadinHA17 > LD21. The sequence goes on along the minus strand of WXFD01000076.1, from coordinate 234 downwards.
GGCTCCATTTCTTCTGAGAGTAACTCACGTTGTGATATGTGAAGAAGAGTTTTGCCCTGGTTATTTTCAGAAGGGGCATAAAGAAACCCGGACCTGTATTATGATAGTGCACAATGTCAAAACCCTGAAACAACGCGTGAACAGTTGCCAGGAATGAATGAAGGAGAGTTTCAAAGTTTTTGCTTTTGGGAACAGGGATATCGACAAATCTGATATTTTTGTACCCGGCATTTT
>WXFD01000075.1 GCA_009877105.1 Bacteroidales bacterium | reverse complement strand
AGTTACCCATACGGCAGTTTAGCAAACTGCTGGTTTAAGCCACTCACCCATCTCTCCTTTTTTTTCTGATGGCTGGCAGTTTAGTCCCGAGCAATCGGGACTGGTTTAAGCCACTCATCCATCTCTCCCTATAGTCTCCGGTGCCCGGCAGTTTAGTCCAAAATTCCCAAGACTGGTTTAAGCAATTATCTTCCTACGTACCGGCTTCTGTTATGGAAAGCCAGCCGCCTCCCGGAATTATACTAAACCGGGCGCGACAAAAATAGGAAATCAGTAATAAAGTGCAAAATAATAACCCAACAATTATACCTTCCTGAGGAGCACCACATTTTCGACATGATGGGTCTGGGGAAACATATCCACAGGTTGAATGCGGACAACCTGGTATTTCATGTTCATGATCTGAATATCCCTAGCCTGGGTTGAAGGATTGCAACTTATGTACACTATCTTTTCCGGCTCCGCATCGATTATTGCATTAATAACCTTTTTATCCATGCCTGCCCTGGGGGGATCAGTAATCACAATGTCAGGCCGGCCGTTTTCAGCAAAAAACTGTTCTGTCAGCAAAGATTTGATATCACCCATAAAAAAGCTGACATTACCAAGGTTGTTATTCGCCGCATTATATCGGGCGTCCTGAACAGCCTCCCCAACATTGTCAATACCAATTACCCTCCCGGATTGTCCGGCAACAAAGCATGCAATAGTTCCGGTGCCCGTGTAAAGATCGTATACGGTTTCCGTTCCCCGGAGTCCAGCAAAATCCCTTGCAATTTTATAAAGTTGCAAAGCCTGCCTTGAATTTGTCTGATAAAAGGATATCGGTCCGATTCTGAACTTCAAACCTTCCATTCGTTCCGCAAGGTGATCCTCACCTTTGTATAATACAGGCTTCAGACCGTTAAGGGAATCATTCTTCTTGGGATTGACAACATAAAACAGGGAGGAGATTTCAGGGAATGCCGCAACAAGGTGATCAAGCAGCCCTTTCCTTCTTTCCGGATCCTCATAGAAGAATACCATTATTACCATTACGTCCCCCTCCTGGTTGTTCCGGACAATCATATTTCTGAGAAATCCTGTTTGTTCCTTCTTGTTGAAAAAGGTCATCCTGTCCCTGTGTGCATACTCCCTCACTGAATTCCTTATCAGATTTGAGGGTTCCGGCTGTAAATGGCATTCCCTGATGTCAAGCACTTTGTCAAACAATCCTGGAATATGAAACCCAATTGCATCCTCTCCGGCAAATTCATTGTCTGATGCTATTTCCTCCCGGGTGAGCCACCTTTTATCTGAAAAGGTAAATTCCAGCTTGTTCCTGTATCTGAACTGATCAGCAGAACCTGCTATCCGGCTGATATCAGTCACATTTATTTTTCCGATCCGTTCAAGGTTATCAGCCACCTGCTTCTGTTTATAATGCAGCTGAAGCTCATAGGGAAGGTGCTGCCATCTGCAGCCCCCGCAAATGCCGAAATGAATGCAAACCGGCTCCACCCTGTCGGGCGAATATTCCCTGAATCTCAGCACCCTGCCTTCGAGATAATTCTTTCGCTTTCTAACAACCTGAATATCGACAACGTCGCCCGGGATCAGCATCGGCACAAACACAACCATATTATTCACCCTTGCCAATGCGTTTCCTTCGGCTCCGATATCCGTAATCCTTACATTTCCAAATATTGGGTATTCCTTTTTTCTGCCCACGTCTCTGTTTTGTAGAGATCAATTTTCCCAATGAGAAATCTTATTATCCTTCACATTTCGCAGGAATGTGAATCCTTTCAGCAGGAACGGAATGTAAGCGGCACCGTGATCCAGACCAGGGATTATTTCCTTTTTGCAGATCTCTGGTGATGTTCCCTGCAGGATCATTTTTTCATAAATCATCTCTGTCAACAACGGCTCTACACTTGTATCGTCTCCTCCGTGAATAAATAATAACGGGATCTTCGTTTTCCAGGGCTGAATACTGTTTTCTTCAAGTGCTTGCCGCAGTGAAGAATAATCGGGCGATGTTTCGAATCCTTCAATAAGGTTTTCATTTACAAGCTCAGGTATTGAAAATGTCAGCTTTTCATTTATCTGGGCTGAAGTATGGCTGCCATCAAATAGGGTTCCAATCCTTGAAGAATATGGTTCGTTGAATATCTCCTGCATTGTGTTCTTAACCAGGCCGTAGGCTTTATATGCATAAACGATGTATCCCAGGTATACCGGCATTCCGTAGGTCTGGGATGCCAGTATATCGCTGAAAGACTTCTTCAGATCGTATGGCCCGGCGCCGCACACGGTACCTGCCAGATTAATTTTGCTACTGTAATCCTGTTCCAGGGATTTGTGCAGATTAAGGGTTGCCCATCCTCCCTGCGAATAACCCAAAAGGTAATATTCGTTTTTCAGGCTGATACCCGGGAATTCATTTTCAATGGCTTCGCCCGCGCCAAAAAGCATATCTATAATTGACCGGATCGTAGGTGCGGCTATAAGATATGGATGGGGTATTCCGGCCGATTCCCCGAATCCGGGATAATCCGGAATTAACACCACATATCCCATGCTCGCGACTGCTTCAATGATCTGAATTACCGGATTGTTCGGACTTTCACTCGGGGACCACAGGTTAACTGTATTGGTCCCGTTCTGGAAACAAACTACCGGGAATTCTCCTTCACTGCCCGGAAGACACAAAAGGCCTGAAGCTCTTATCGTTTTTCCTGAAATTTGCGTATTGTATACGATTTTATAAATAATCACATCGTAGTTAACCGACTGTTTAAGGGCAATTATTTCAGGGATTTCATCAGGCAGAAGATTAAGCAGACTGACAATTTTCTGCTTTGTATATGAGGTCTTGAACTCCTTTGAAACATAAAAATCATAATAATGTATTTCTTCCCTTGTGCATGAGCCGGTAAGAAACAAAAAGACAGAAATGATTGCCAGGAATTTCCTTTTCAGTCTGTTTTTATTAAAGTTTTTCATCTGTTCTAATAACTACCAGGATCTGTCAAAAACCGTACCTGCAAATATAACTCTTCACATTTAAACCACCGCTTCGGAAGCTTTCAGACTTTTTCTATCTTTGCGGCGAAATATGAATATATGGTTTCTGTCCAGGATATTTCAGTCTCTTTCGGAAGTTATGATCTGCTGACCAACATATCTTTTCTGATAAATGATCAGGACCGCATCGGACTAACCGGCAAAAACGGGGCGGGAAAATCCACTCTCCTGAAGATTATTGCAGGGCTTCAGAGTCCGACATCCGGGATTGTAGACATGTCGAGGAATGTGACCATTGGTTTTCTTCCCCAACAGATGTCTGTCAGTGATTCCACCACCGTCTTCAATGAAACGGTATCAGCCTTTTCGGATATTCTTTCGCTGTCGGCGGTAATTGAGTCCTGTACAGCGGAGATTGCCAGGAGGACAGATTATGAATCGGCTGAATATCTGAGATTATGCGACCGCCTGGCGGAAACGGAGGAAAGGTTCAGGCTTCTGGGCGGGGCAAATTACCTTGCCGAAACGGAACAGACTCTGCTCGGACTGGGTTTTGAGAGGGAAGAATTCAGCCGTCCAACAAGTGAATTAAGCGGCGGTTGGAGGATGCGAATTGAGCTTGCCAAGCTGATCCTGAAAAAACCATCCCTGTTCCTTCTCGATGAGCCGACGAACCATCTTGATATTGAATCGATACAGTGGCTTGAATCATATCTCGACAGTTATCCCGGTGCTGTTATGATGGTTTCACACGACAAGGCTTTCCTGGATAACATAACAAAAAGGACCATTGAGATTTCCCTTGGCCGGATATATGATTACAGGGCCTCGTGGTCAAAGTATATTGTTCTGAGGACTGAGAGGAGGGAGCAGCAGGTTGCGGCTTACAGGAATCAGCAGAAAATGATTGAGGATACGGAGAAATTCATTGAAAGATTCAGATACAAGGCTACAAAGGCAATCCAGGTACAGTCCAAAATCAAGCAGCTCGAAAAGATTGAACGGATTGAAGTTGATGAAGAAGACACAAGTGCGATAAACTTTAGTTTTCCCCCGGCTCCCCGTTCCGGTACGGTAGTTGTCAGGGCTGAGAACCTGTCGAAGGATTTCGGCCGTGTGAAAGTCCTTCGCAATGTGGCAATAACAATAACCAGAGGCGAAAAAGTTGCCTTTGTCGGCCGGAATGGTGAGGGAAAGACCACCTTTTCACGAATAATCACCGGCGAGCTTGATTATGAAGGGACCCTGAAAATAGGCCACAATGTCAGAACGGGGTATTTTGCCCAGAACCAGGATGAGCTGATGGACGATGACAAAACCGTTTTTGAAACGGTTGATGCCGCAGCCAGGGGAGAAATACGATCACGGCTCCGGGATATTCTTGGTGCATTTCTATTCAGGGGTGATGACATTGAAAAGAAAGTCAGGGTGCTGTCAGGCGGCGAGAGCTCCCGGCTGGCGCTTGTGAAGCTGCTGCTTGAACCATACAATCTGCTTGTCCTTGATGAGCCGACAAACCATCTCGATATGCGGTCGAAAGATATATTGAAAAAGGCCCTGATGAAATATGATGGCACGTTAATTGTTGTTTCCCACGACAGGGATTTTCTCGACGGTCTTGTTGCAAAGGTCTTTGAATTCAGGCATAACAGGATCAAGGAAAATATTGGCGGCATATATGACTTCCTCAGTAAGAAAAAAATAGAGAATCTGAGAGATATTGAGGCAAAGGACAGGTCCCGGGAAAAAAATACCAACCGGGAATTGACGTCCGCCAAACAGCAATACCTTGAAAGAAAGGAATATGAAAAAAGGCTCAGAAAACTCAGGCGTAAACTCGAGGAATCAGAACATAAAATTGAAAAAATGGAGAGGGAACTTTCAGAAATGGATATTAGGCTGATGAGCTCCTCTATTCCTGACGAGAGTGCGGACATCTACAGGGACTACGAAAACCTTAAGCTCAGGCTGAATAAGGAAATGGAAAGCTGGGCGCTTTATTCCCATGAAGTTGATGAATTCATCAAAAGCAGCAGCAATGGCTTTGAGCAAACTTGAAAAAGAGTATCATGTTCATGTTTATGAAGCAGGACCTGATGGAAAATTGAATTTATATTCACTGTTTGACTATTTCCAGGACATTGCTTCCGAACATGCAATAAAGCTCGGATACGGAAGGGACGACCTGCTCGAGCAGAATAATTTCTGGGTTCTCTCCAGGATCTATGCCGAAATATCGGAAATGCCGGAATGGGGAGAAAAAATAACCGTCACAACATGGCCCCGCGGCATCGACCGGTTATTTGCACTGAGAGATTATGAGGTAAGGAACCAGCAGGGCAGGCGGGTATCCATTGCTACTTCTTCGTGGCTCATAATCGACAGGATTACAAAAAAGATAAAAAGACCTGATGATACCCTGAGTTCTTTCAAGGCTCAGGCAGAATTCCGGAATCCGCTGCCCAGGAATGCAGGAAAACTGGATGCCGCTGGTAAGGATTCGAAAATAACATCACTTTTCAGGGTGCGGGTCAGCGATCTGGATGTTAATCTTCATACGAATAACGTAAATTACCTGAAATGGGTTATCGACACTCACAGCCAGGAGTTTATTCTGGATAATATCCCTGTATTCGTTGAAATAAACTATCTTGCCGAATCCCGCTTTGATGATGAAATTATCATAAGAATGTCAGAAAAGGACGGAGAAGTTAAACTTACTGATTATTCGATTTTCAGGACCACAGATGATACTGAATTGTCCAGGGTCAGATTGATGTGGAATAAAGCAGTCAACCGGAAAACAGAAAAAAAATGAAGCGGATCAGTTCATTCCGTGGTGGTTTACCATCCCTGGCAGCATTGCTTCTTGCTGCCGGGATACTGGTATCATGCGGATCCACCCAAAAGGCGGTTATTGATTCCAAGGATCTGTCATACCTGTACAATCCTACCAAAAGTCCGATTAAACCCCGCTATAATATTGTCAACCATGGCGATGAAAACTCAGTATTATCAGTGAAGTTTTTTGCGGCTGAGCTTTTCTTTTCCGAAGCCAATCCGCAAGGTGTTCCCATGGCCCAGCTTGTAATATCAGCCCGGCTGCATAATGTGACTGCGGGCGGAATCCTTGCTGATACTGCTTACAGCAGTCTGAATATTGTCAAAAAGGAATCAGTGCCTGAGTATGTTTTCAGAATATCATTCAGGGTTGAACCCGGGAATGAATACATGGCTGAATTAAAGATCCTTGACAAGTTGAGAATGCAGATAGTCCAGGCGTTTATACCATTCAATACACTTTCAAAATACAACAGGTACAACTTCACTGCCCTGGGTTATTTTCTGAAAAACGAGCTGTTCAATCCGGTTGTGAGGGAGAACGAGTATGTTGATCTTATCTATAACGGGGGTAGAACCGACAGCCTTTATATTTCCTTTTACAAGCCTCTCAAGGAGATCCCATATCCCCCATCAATGCTGCTGCCTGAAAAAACTGTCGATTACGATCCCGAAAGGGTGATTGCCGTTCCCTATTCTGACACTCTTCCGATGATGTTCAGAACTGAAGGCATATATTTTTGTTCAGCCGACAGGCAGATAAACGAAGGTTTTACGTTCTTCAATTTCGGCAATACCTATCCGAATATGACACATGCCGAGGTTATGATAGAACCCCTGGCTTATCTTGCATCCGAAGATGAGATGAACAGGATGAGGAATGCCCCTGGTCCCAAGGCAGCCCTCGATGAATTCTGGATCGGCTGCGGCGGCAATGTCGAAAAAGCCAGGGAGCTTCTTAGAATCTATTACACAAGGATTCTCTATTCAAATTATTACTTCACCTCATATAAGGAAGGATGGAGAACTGAAAGGGGAATGATTTATACTATTTACGGGCCGCCCGACAAAGTATACAAAACAGCGGATGGCGAACGGTGGGGTTATCGTAAACCGGTACTAAGATCATCATGGGGAGGAAGATATCATCTCAGGGAAGAATACCTGTTTTTCAACTTCAGGTACAGGGCAAACCGGTTAACCGACAATGATTATTACCTCATCCGCAGTGAAACACTTGTAACCTACTGGGACAGGGCTGTTGCCAGCTGGCGGAAGGGCATTGTTTTCCGCCTCGACAACCCTGATGATATTTAACTGCGATGGCCGGTGAAACTGACTATATTTTTGGCATCAGGGCAGTAATAGAAGCTGTCAGATCAGGAAGGCAGCTCGATCGGCTTCTGATAAGGCATGGACTTCAGGGATCCCTTTATCATGAGCTCATTACTGAAATAAGGAACAGGAACATCCCATACCAGATAGTGCCACAGGAAAGAATTGACCTGGTAACAAAAAAAAATCACCAGGGAGTGCTGGCCTGGCTTTCCCTGATCGAATATCAGTCTGTTTCAGATATTCTTCCACTCATTTATGAAAAGGGGGAAGATCCTCTTGTCATTGTTCTCGACGGTATCTCTGACGTTAGGAACTTCGGCGCAATAATCAGAACAGCCGAATGCATGGGAGTTCATGCTGCCATTGTACCGGAAAGAGGTTCTGCCCGGATCACTGCAGATGCTGTCAAAACTTCGGCAGGTGCACTTAACTTTTTCCCCGTATGCAGGGAAAAGAGCATTCTGAAATCAATCGGGTTTCTTAAAGATTCGGGCCTCAGGATCTTTGCAGCTACCGAAAAACGGGGGACCGATCTTTCGCGGGCCTGCCTGACCGGGCCATCAGCCCTTATACTCGGCTCGGAAGAAAGGGGTATCAGCAGGGAATTATTGTCGGTGTCTGACATGGAAATCAGGATCCCGATGGAAGGAAGAATAGGATCCCTCAATGTATCGGTTGCAGCCGGTATTTTTCTGCATGAAATAAAAAGGCAAAGGAGTATCTGATCAGCCAATTATCCCCAAAATCCTCTCATCAAGCTTTTTCTGATCCGATTTGAATGATTCCAGCCCTGCTAGTGTAAGAAGGGTATCAGGGGCAATGAGCTGGTCCTTAATTTTGCCGGCCCACCTTGAATAGGAAGGGATTTTGCCGTCGGAAGCCAGGTATGATTTCTCTTCCCCGGAAATTGAAGGAAAAAGATCCTTGCATCCTTCCTCATGTGCAATATGCACCAGTTCAGGTCCTGATGAAGGCGGCGCGGACGATATCCTTTCAGCAAGCGAAAGGACATTATCATCAACTTCCCAGAATTTTCCGACGAAAGCTTCCGCAGCGGATGGATATATGCTCACGTCATAATTCTCATGCAATCTTGACGTAAAGTTACCACTCAGCGCTGACCTGCCTGCTGCAGCCACCCTGGGCGGCATTGTAAAAACATCCGTTCCTGCCAGCAGTTCCAGCTGATTATAATGCCTGAGACTGGCTGCGATGAGCCTGGTGGGCCACGGGTTCCTTGCCGAAAGACCGGTTACCCAGTTCTGCGATGAGATCACGGCCCGCTCCCCCGCTCCTGACCCGTCTCCAAGTTTGTTTTCCATCATGAAGGCCCCTACCCTCCCAAGAAATACATTCAGATAATCGGGTCGTGCCATCATTGTGACGATTACGTTTTGCCTTGCACTGAATTCAAGGGTGAAATTCACCTTTATCCCTGCATCTTTCAGATGTCTTGCCCCTATGAGTCCTTCGGCAGTAAAAGGTACTTTTATTATAAACTGTTCCGGGCATATCTCATGATACCTTTTCCCATAATACTCAATGGCATTAATATCATGAGCCGTATCGGTATGAAGCTCCACGCTGACGAGCCCGCCGAACCTGGAGGCCAATCGCAGTCCATGCCGTGCATTGAGAATGAATGCAATCTCCCTCACCTTTTCTTTCAAAGGCAGCTCCCTTACAATAGCTTTGGCCTCTGAAATAAAAACATCATAAATTCCTTTTTGTATCTCATTATTAAGCAGCGTATTGTTTGTAGTAAGGGCACTCATTTCAGAAGTCCAGTTTGCCTCTGCCTCTTCAATGTCGCCCGTATCGAGCCAAAGCTCCGTTCCTGTTTCCCTGAGTGATGCCCAGAAAGGGTCTTTTTTGCCGTTCACATGTTTCTCGTTGAGATTCTTCCAGACGAAATCACTTATTCTTGTATTCAGGTCAGCCATTGGTCAGTATTTTAAAATTAATTGTCTGCTGGTTTATTCTGATTCGACAATGACCACAGGTCATTCCCTGTTGGCTGCTGGAACAGCTTCAGTCCGAACTCATCCATTATGGCAATGAAATGCTCAAATAATTCCGACTGAACGTGCTCAAACGGGATCAGCAAGCTTGTTCTGCAGAAAGCCAGCACCTGCAGGGGAAGGCCGTTCGCCTCGGGATCTCGGTGCCTGACAATCAGGGTCTGATCCTGGTCGATCAGGGGATGTGACCTTAAATATGATTCTGCGTAAAACCTGAACAACCCGAGATTAGTTATTTCCGGATCGTTTAGAAGCGGGATTAGGTCTTCGCCGGTCTCCGGATCCTTTTTCATCAGTTCCGTTCCATCTTTGAAAAAATATTTCCTGAGGTATGGCTTGTTCCTGATCTTTTCCCTCAAATCACCATCCGCGAAAACAATGCTCCGTATATCCAGATAAAGGGATCTCTTTATCTGTCTTATTCCCGATTCCGTCATTCCCTTCCAGTTCTGAAAGGATTCATCGACAAGTGAATACACAGGAATGGTTATAATTGTCTTGTCAAAATTCTGCACTTTTACCGTTGTGAGGGTAATATCCTGGACATTTCCGTCAACGCCGCGCGAGGGGATGGTGATCCAGTCTCCGACCTTCAGCATGTTATTTCCTGAGAGCTGAATACTGGCCACAAGGCCAAGGATGGCGTCCTTGAATATCAGCATCAGCACTGCCGCCATTGCACCCAGGCCTGCTATAATGGCACTTACCTCCTTCTTGAATACTGCCGATATGATGACCAGAATTGCCACAATCACTACGATGATCTTGACAAGCTGGACGTAGCCCTTTATATGACGGTCCTTTGCAACCGGCAGGGTAAGATAGATCCTGTGCCATGATTCAATGAAGGAATTGATCACCACCATGCCCACTCCCACCATGTATATATAGGTCAGCCCCTGAACAGCAAGCATCCATGCCGGATACATCCTGAGAGCCCAGCCGGCCATTGACCAAATCACAAGGGCAGGCACAAAATGGGACAATCTGGTGAACACCTTCTGCTCAAGGAAAATGTCGTCCCATTCCGATGCGGTCCTTTTTACAATTCTTGTTACAACTTTATGTATAATGATCTTTGCAACCAGGTTTGAAAGCCAGCTCAGTAGAATAACTATCAGCACCAGGCCCACAGTACTAAGGATCGAAGCCAGGTTGTAGCTGACCCCGGCACCGATAAGCAATTCTTTCAGCCAAATTGCAGGATCACTGGGAAAATTCATGAAAATGCAGTTAATTAACCGAGGCAAAAATAGGGAATTTATTGATCCATGATTATTGAAAGTTATCAGCTTTGAATCAACAGAAGCCCTCACCTTATTTCAAATGGGACACGCCGTTTCCATTGACGTTCCTTATAAGACAGATAAAAAATGCAGATGAAATGGAAATATCGCTTTTATCCGGGTAATATGGCAGGAGCCTTCGGACATTGCTCCTGGTTAAGAGATATACCTATGAATTCACGACCCTTGAATTGAGTCCCTTGGCATTTAGCGACTTTGACATCACCTCGAGTACTTCCCTGATCCCCGATTTTATTTCACAGCTCCCTTTAAGATGAACAATAAGCGCACACTGTTCAGCCTGGACCTCATCATGGCCGCAAACCTCAACCAGCGATCTGATGACATGATCAAACGTATTGATCTCATCATTGAAAAGTACCAGGGAGAATTTGTCATCGCTGCCCTGCATCTTGCCACTTTTTCTTAATATTCTCTCTTTCATTTGATTTTTTCAAAAAGTTGCTTGGCAGTTTCTATGGGTATCTCTTTATTTCCAAGGTAAGCCGCCACTTTTGCTTCACGGTATCCGTTGCGCACCAGTAGTCCGGCATAGTCGGAAGCACTTTCAAAAGTAATAAATTTTCCAATGAGATAAACAAATGATCCGTCAGGTCCTGATAATATTTCCAGGCCCCGTCCTGCGGAAAGCTTCCTGAATCCTTCCACCACATCATCCTTAAGCGGTTTGACCGACCTTACTACTTCCACCCTGTATGAAAGCGTTGGAGGACCAGTCTCTTCCTTATCTTTTTTTACCGGGACCTGCACTTCATACAAAGGCTTGTCTCCCCATTCCCTTTCAAGGAGAGCAGCCCGGTCAATGGAGACTATCTTTCCGTCGAGCACAGCATTGAGGAATGAATCCCTGAAACCTGCCTGTTTGACCTGAATCAATGCCTTGTTTGCATCTGCCGATTTACGAAACAAACCAGCGTAATACTTTATTGCTGCCGAACCAGGTACTGTTAATCCGATAACAGGTGATATCCCTTTGAAGACCGATGGGTTTACAGGTTTGCTGAACACGGCAAGCTGAATCCTGTAAATCAATCCCGGGGACGGTTCCGGGTCAATCAGTATTTTTTGCCTTGCTATGACTGCCGGATCGGATATGATCTCAAATTCAGATAAAACAGCAATCCTCCCCGGACGATCAGTTTCATTCCCGCGGGTATTTGCCGTTTCTTCCATTTTTTCTGCCGGATTCACCGGCTGATCAATTTGGGTAACTATCGGCTTTACAGTATCACTTATGACCGGATCCTGTTCTTTTTTCAAATCATGCCCGGAACCGGAATTCCTGAATCTTTCATCTGCTAATTTCTGATATCCCGCTGCTTCTGACTCCAATTCATCAATTTTTATTTTTGCCTGGGGTCTGAGTGACTCCGGCAACGAGCCGAATTCATCCCTGCGCAAGGCAGAAAGTCTGTTCAGCGAATCAGCCTTTACCTGGTACATCAGCCCTTCCGACAGAATCCTGTCATATTCTTCAGGCAGAGCTTCCCGCCCGGGTTTGTTTCCTGCATCTGTCGGCTTCTCCTTTCCTGAAGTGATTTCTTGAGAGACATCAAAGGAATTCGCAAAGGAATCGGCAAACAATATTTCAGATTCCTGCACCTGTCCTTTTCCGGCTTTCGCCTCGTCCCTGAATTCGGCTACCTTCATTTCCCTTGCCTTTTTTCTTCCCGCTGCATCCGCAAAATGATCATATGACCTGACCGCTTCCTGGAACTTGCCTGACATCTGCTGAACCCTGCCAAGGTAAAACCATGCATCGGCAGGTACCGACTTAATGTCTTGAGGATCGCTCACAGCTTCCTGAATCAATGATTCAGCTTTTGCAAACTCCCTTTTCAGCTGTATCAGGCAACGGGCGGAATAGTATTTGTATAAGGGATCCCTTGAATAAGTTGCAGTCAGGATGGAAAACTCCCTGTATGCCTGCTCATAATTACCGGCATTGAATTTCTCAATGGCACTTTCACGCAATGACTTCTTCTGATTGCTCTGGGCAGGCAGATTATCCGGCAGCAAAACAATCAATGTAAAAATCAATAATATGACAAAACTTTGCCCCTGCTTCATTCCCATTATGGACAATCCAGACATTTAACTGATAATCATTTAATTATCATCTGAGACTAACCGGTTCCGGACAACCATTGTTCATAATAATTGTCAGGTACTTAGTCAGAATACAATTCAAACTTCGTAAATTTGAAACCATCATATTTATATCGTTGTTTATCATCATTTTATCAACGTTTGTCAAATTTGATATATAGATTCTATATATTTTTTCAAAAATCCTTGCACATCTCAAAGATAATGATTATATTTGTTATGTTGTATAAGTTGATAAGGGGTTATCATATAAACAACAATAAGTTGATACAGTTGGGAATATAATTCGATTGTATCGGGGGCAAAAAAAATACACAAGAGAGAAGAAACACGAACACTAAGCAATGAGCAATCCCCATCACTTGGGGATGCTCTTTCAAGTTAAGGTTCTTTGATTTTGTGTTTTTTTTATTCCAGCACTGTCTACTATATTAAAATCCTTATAAATATTTATTATTTTTTTTTAGTTGTTAAATGCTTTTGCGTTAAATGAAACTATTTATATATGAATTAAACATAAACATAAAACTTAATAAAATGAAAAAAATGACTATCAAATCAGAAGTTATCAATAGAATTGATAACGTTTTAAAACAAAACAAAAAATGGTATGAAACTAATGAATTTAAAACAGATTCATTTTACAATTATTCGTCACCATCATATTTGACCTATGAGGGTAAAATAATGTTAGATTACTTAAGAAAAAATGGATATGATTTTTACAAAGTCGAATACCTGACAAGTATAGGCTTTGATTTTCCAAAATACAATAAAGGAAAAGGTATGCACGGAAATGCAACAGTAGTAATGAAAATCAATAATCAAATAATATGAAAAAGAAAAAAGAATTACAAACGTAAAAACATATGAAAATAATTAAAGACAAATGGTGCAAGAAAATCGACAAGCCGTATGACAGATGTCTACGAACAGTGCGTGAAGACTTACGTATAAGTGGTAATGCTTATAGATTATATGTAACATTATATAATAGTAACACTGACCCGAAAGTTGGAAAGGTATATGCACCTTCCACATCATCACTGGCTATTCAATTTAATACATCAACAAGAACAATAAAAAGATGGTTGAATGAACTTCAGAAATATGATTATATAAAAATTACCAGTACCAGTGATGGTGATTTTTTAATGTATATAAATAAACAAGCATCAACACCATATATTAAGAAGGTGGTGACAAAAATGTCACCAGTTGGTGACAAAAATGACACCACTATTGAAGATACTAATTATAGGGGGGTGGTGACAAATATGTCACCAGAGGTGGTGACAAAAATGACACCCTATATTAAGGACAAATGCTGCCCCGTAAAAAACGGGGAGCAGCATTTGCCAACAAGTGACACCAAAACAAAATTGGAAAAGGTAGATGAAATAGTTAAATTGGATTTGAAGGGTGTTTTGTTTCGTCCTACGGCTGCTTCCCCTTCGGGGCAGCCTACGGACTCACAACACCCTTCAATGGGTAAGGAAGAAAAAGAAAATACTTCAATAGATAAAAAAATAAATAATACTTCAATAGATAAAAAAGAAAATAATACTTCAATGAGTGAAGAAGAAGAATTTAAAATCTTTAATGAGATATTAGGTTATACTCCAAAAGATAATTTAAGTGAAGAAGAATTAAAGAAGATTGAACAATGGTTTCCTTTTTAATATACACTCCAATGAATAACTTAAAAATAATTTAAATTAAATATACACTCCAATGAATAATGAATATAAAGAAAAAATAGAAATTGCTCAATTTTTCAGGTTGATGGATGAACTTTTTTTGGGTCAAGAACATAATAAAAAACTTCAACGTGAATATAAGAATAAGAAAGAAAGAAAATTAAATAAGGATAAAGTAATGTTTATTGTTGGAATTGATTTTGAATTAGCAGATAAAATAAGAAAAGTATGTAAAAGTACACGTCAACAGCCATCATTTTTAATAAAGACAATTATAAAAGATTACTTCAATGCAGCTTTAATAAAATAAATATCCAAAATTTAAGACTATTTAGAAATTCAAAGTATTTATAAGAAACATAAAAGTAATAAAATAAATTGTAACAATTCATTCTTTTTATCGTATATAATAATAAGATAAAAAAAATAAAAATACGAAACATTTAATGCCAATAATTATGAGTTTACTTATCCTACTAATAGGATGTTGTAAACAAGACATACTTCAAGAATGTGAAGTAAACAATACCTTCCAATTACATTATAAAAATATGTTTCAATACGAACCAGTAACATTAGTAATTGAACAAGATAGTGAGATATTAAAATTTAACGTTGACCATCATCAACTAATTATTGTCAATGTTAAAGTAGATTATAAAAGAATATATATCCTTCAAGATGGGGAAATATTAGATGAATTTACATTACGTCCAAATCCTTGTGCAGATATTAACTATAGATTTTAATATGAAACAACATTACTCAATACTAAAAAACTGAAAACCTTGTAGACAACTACAAGGTTTTTTTTATAAAAAATTATAAAATATATAATAAATAAAATAAATTTCAAAATAAATGCTTTTACTGAAAATGAAAGTATTTATAATAAACATAAAAATAATTAAAATGATAACCCCAATTAATTATGACAACATTCGAAGAACAAGAACAAAAAGTAAGAACAAGATTTATTCAAAGATTTAAGAAATGGTTTTTAGCAGTAAAAGAAACTGACCTGTATTGTCAATATGATTTAGATGTGACAGGTAATACATACACCAAATACAAGTTCGAGATAAAAGAACGAAGTGAAAAATATTCCATACACGAGTATTCGGGAAAGACTTGGATAGAAAAATCAAAAATAGAATACTTCAAGAAAGTACTTGAAGAAGACCCTTCAATTGAAATAAGGTATTTTGTCTATTTTCCAGATGGTTATATTAGTTTTGATATAAACAGCAGATTTAAAGTATTATCATCAGAGGTATTTTATTCATTCAGAACAATGGGAATACCTTCAACAACACTTGGAGAAAGCTATAAAGTACAAAAACATATGTGCAGTCTTGCAGCAAATAAAATCGAATATGCGGATAAAATAGTAGTTTTTTAATATGTACTGGACAGAAGAACATCAGCAATTAATTGTAAAGTATTACTGGAGTTATACTTCAAGCACTTCAGCACATACAAGAAATGAATGTGTAAAAGGCTTAATACAACCTTTAATCACATTAACAAAAAAAGCACTTCATCAAATGGGTGTTACAGTAGATGATGATAACGTGCAGAACTGTTTAATTTTTCAGACAACATATTTGCTGCCTAAACTCAATGAAAAGAAATTAAAAGGTGTACTTCAGTACTTGTGGATAAGTACTAAAAGATATATAATAACATATATGTTACTTCCAAAGAAAAATAAATACTATCATAATATTAATATTAATAATTATGAAATAACAGATACAGTCACCAATAATGCTGATTATGAGGTAGAAAAGAAAGATTTAAGAATTATGATAATTGATGTAATAGACAGGAAGATAGCACGTCAACGAGTAATTAACAAGACCAATACAATTTTCTTGTCTCTAATGCGGGAATATATTTTAGAAAACGATTTTGACGTGGCTGGTTTTGACGTGTACGTGATGGAAAAAATGAACATCAACATCAGCACGTATAGAAGTCTGATGTCAAGATGCAAAATAAGAAGCAAATTATTTAATAAAAAAATAATTAGTAATTAAAATTTAAGGCAATGAAAAAGAATTTAAAAAAACCTATTCCTTCAAAAGCAAAGGATTATGAATTACAGTTCAAACTCGTTAAAGAACGTGAAGAATTGAGAAACTATGTGCATTTACTAATCGAAAAAATAGAAAATAGATTAGACATACTTGAAAGCCAGAAAAAATAACAATTATTAATAACCCCTTTAATTATGAAACTTATGATAACATTTTTAATATTAACATTGACAATTCCATTTTTTATAATGAATGAGGTGTCAACATTTGTAATTAATAACGTATTTAAATTAATACGCTGGTATTTTCCAGAGATATTTTAATGATGATAATATGTTTATTAACTGAAAAGAAAAAAAATAATTTTTATGAAAGGGGTATGGGGTCTTGAAAAAATAAAGATGTCGGTATATCCCCCCCACCCAGCCTCTTTTAACGCAAGTTGAATTTTGGGGGGGTATTTTATAAATAATTATAAAAATTTATGAAAAAGATTAGACAATTAAAAGTGAAAAAAATGTTGCAGCAATACAATGCTGATGATTCAACAATAGAATTAATTATCGATAATATTATATTATACAACTCTTTAATAGATGATTTTTTAAAAGGTGAAAAGGTAAATAAGTATTTAATGTATCAGCTTAATAACCAAATATTAAAACAAATAGAAAGTGTAAAAAAATTTAATATTAAATTAATAGAAACAGAACAAGAAGAAGATGAATTCATTAAGACGATAAAGAGCATAGGCAATATGCAACACCAAATGCCAGTAAATTATGCTGTTGTAAATAAGGATAGTGAAAAAAGAAATGTCGAATAAACAAATTGCAATATTATATGCCAATGAAATAATTTATAATGTAATACCTGCTTGTCAATATGTCAGACTTGCAGCAAAGCGTTTTATTAATGATTTAAACGATGAAAGATATTATTTTAATGACGGTGCTGTTGATAGTGTTGTCAAATTCATCAACACCTTATGTTTAACCGAAACAAATCAGAAAAAACATTTTATACTCGAAGACTGGCAAACGTTTATTGTTGCCAATTTATATGGCTTATATAGAAAAGATGGTAATATGAGGAAGTACAAATATGCATATATTGAACTCGCAAGGAAAAACGGTAAGTCACAGCTTGTTACAGCGTTGGCATTATATCATTTAATATTTGATGCTGATGCACAAGTAATTATAAGTGCTAATAGTCGAGAACAAGCTAAAAATGTAGACTTTAAAAAAGTCAAACAATATGCTGCTATGCTCGATAAAAAAGAAAAGTATTTAAAGCAGTATTACAATTCGATAAAATTTAAGACCAACGAACTCATTGTTACTGCTGCAGAAGCGTCTAAATTAGATGGTCTGTCGGCATCATTTGCCATAATTGACGAACTTCACGAAGCACCCGATAATAAGATGTATAATGTTATAAAATCATCAATGGGTGCACGTGAAATGCCAATGTTTATTGTCATTACTACTGCAGGATTTAATACTGAAAGTTTTTGTTATAAACTACGAAGTTACACCATAGACGTACTGCATAATATTATTGAAGATAATAGTCAATTCAGTATAATATATACAATTGATGAAAATGATAATTATGAGGATGAAAAAAATTGGATAAAAGCGAACCCAAACATTACAATATCTGTTAATCCAGATTTTCTTGCAGATGAAGTAAATAAAGCAGTGCAGAACGAAGCTGAACGTAATGGTGTACTGGTAAAACATTTCAATGTGTGGACAAAGGCAAATACAGAAGAAGTCTGGATACCTGAAAAATATATTGTAAATAGTATGGAAAAAATAACAATGGATGATGATTTATTTAGTGATTTTGATTGTTGGGTCGGTATTGACTTGAGCAGTGTGAGTGATATCACCAGTGTCACGAAGATGATACAATTGGATAATAAGTTATATTTTTTTAATGATTTTTATATTCCTGAAGAATCAATAAATTCCAATATAAATAAGGATTTATTTAGAGAAGCTGCAGCACGTGGTGAAATACATATTACGTTTGGAAATGTATGTGATTATGATAAAATACTCTCAGATTTACTGGAAGTAAATAAAGCGCATCCAATACAATGTATAGGTTACGATAAATGGAATTCAACACAATTTATTATAAATGCCACAGAAGCAGGATTATTTTCACAGTCGTACAGCCAGACTGCAGGTTCACTAAATAAGCCTATAAAGGAATTACAAAGACTTATAATGACTGGTAATGTTATAATACAAAGGAATAGCATTACCAAATGGATGTTTATGAATGTAATAATAAAGCAGAATCATATGGGTAATTTATCACTTGACAAGAGCAGTAAAAGTAAAAAAATTGATGGTGTGGCAAGTATGTGTAATGTTCTGGGTTTATATTTAGAAAGTCCACGTTATGTATTTAACGTGTATTAAAAATTACAATTTCTTGTATTTATAAAAAAATAGGTTATATGGCTAATATTTTTAGTAGATTTTTTTCGAATAAAAAAGAAGAAAAGCGTGAGTATGAAGAATGGACAAATCCTATTTTTGGCACAGTATCCTTCAACACCTTTTCACAATACACACAGAGCAAAGCAATGAAATTAAGTACAGTATACAGGTGTGTAAATTTAATATCTGACAGTATTGCATCGCTTCCGTTTTATCCGTATACATATAAAGATAACTGGAAATATATTAATTATGATAGCACATTATATAATTTGTTAAACGTCCAGCCTAATCCTTATATGGGAAAATTCATTTTTATGAAATTAGTTGTAACGTCAATGCTTTTAAAGGGTGCTGCATATATATATATTGACAGGGCAAAAAATGGTAGTGTTGTTGGACTGACTTTGCTTAATGCCGATAATATAGAAACGGAAATTAAAAATAATGATGTAATTTACTTCGATAAAATAAATAAAAAAGCATTCGACAAGTCACAGTTAATAATTATCCTTAATTACAGCACAGACGGACTTAACGGAATTAGTACATTATCATATGCTGCATTAACATTAGAAATTGCATATAATACAGATGAGCATAGCCGTAATTTTTTCAAAAGTGGAGCAAATTTGGCTGGCATTCTGCGCCCACTTGCAGGTGTTAACATCGGCAAAGAAAAAGCATTAAAAGCCAAAAAAGATTTTATAAATGCACTTAATAGTGATTTGGGCGGGCAATCAGGTGCAATCGTAGTACTGGATAGTGGGTTGGAATATCAGCCGATTACAATAAGTCCGAAAGACAGTCAGTTAATTGAAAGCAAGCAATTCAACGTTGTTGATATATGCAGATTTTTCAATGTTCCGCCTTCATTAGCATTTTCGGAAAGTGGTAAATTTTCAACAGCAGAACAGCAAGGGTTGGATTATTTAAATAACTGTTTACTTCCAATAATAGAAAAGTTCGAAAATGAATTTTTTAGAAAACTATATCTTCCGTCAGAATGGGATGTAAGTGATTTGAAATTCGATACGGAAAACTTAGTAAGATTAGACGCAACAACACGTGCAGATGTTATGGTAAAATTACATTCTGTTGGTGGTTATACAACAAATGAAATAAGAGAAAAACTTAATTCAACATTCCCTGTAAATGGTGGTAATCGTGCGTTTATTCAAACGAACCTTCAGCCAACAGACGCATTAATTGCAGAAAATAAGTTAGATAATAATTTAAAATAATATGGAAAAAGAAGTAAGAAATTACGAAATAGAATTACGTGCAGACGGTGATAAAGGTATTGTTGAAGGTTATGCACTTTTATTTAATACTCTTTCACGTGACTTGGGCGGTTTTGTGGAAGAAATATTACCATCTGCAATGAATGGTGTATTAGAAAAAAGTGATGTTCTTGCTGTACTCAATCATAATGAAAATAAAGGGGTATTTGCAAGGTCACGTTATGGTAAAGGTTCTTTGCATTTAGAAGTAGATGATAAAGGATTGCGTTACTGGTGGAAAATTGGTAAGTCAGCATTACATCAAGAGTTAGCAGAATTAATTGAAAGAGGTGATATATTCAGTTCATCTTTTGCATTTACAGTACGTGAAGACGGTGAAACTTGGGAGAATATAGGTAATGGTATGTATAAACGTACAATAACACAATTTGATGAATTATTTGATGTTAGTCCTGTGTTTCGTCCTGCCTACGAAGCAACCACTGTTGGTAAGCGTAATGTTGACAAAATTGAAGAATTGAAGAAATTGGAAGCAGAAAAAGCAGAAGCAGAGAGAAAAGAAAAAGAAAAAGTGGAGAAAGTAGAGGAAAAGAAAAAGCAGGAATTAGATGATTATTTCAAATCATATGAAAATATTATACAAACATTTAAAAAATAATTGTATTTATAAAAAAGTATATATGGACTATAGTCAACTTATAGAAGTAAGAAAAAATAAACTTCAAGAACTTGAAGATATTTTCAATACAGCAAAAGCAGAAGAAAGAAAAATGTCAAATATTGAAAATACTGCTTTTGAAAATGTGAAGAAAGAACTTGTTGAACTTGACCAACAAATAGAAGAAAAAAATAACGAAAAAAATAATATTAATATTATAAATAAAAGAAATAATAAAATGGAAAATAGATTTTCTCTTATAAAAAGCATTAGAGATTATGTTGAAGGACGTGGTGCATCTGATGCTACGCTTAGTGTTCTTGAGGCAGGAAAGAAAGAAATGTCAAATGCTGGTATATCATACAGGGGTCAGATAATATTGCCCACAGAATATCGTGCAATTATCAATGCAACAACTGATAGTCAAGGTGAATATATAGTTGCTGAAGATAAAATGGGTTTACTTGGTGCGCTTCGTGAAAACCTTGTTGCAGTTAAGGCTGGTGCAAATCTCTTAACTGGACTAAAAGGTGACGTATCAATTCCCGTATATGCTGGTACTTCTTCATTATGGAAAGGTGAAAATGCTGATGCTGGTGATGGTGCTGGCGCATTCTCTGAAGTCACAATGTCGCCGAAAAGGTTAACCACATACATTGATGTATCAAAAATGCTTTTGGCACAAGACGGTGCTGGTGCAGAAGAACTTTTAATGAATGACTTAAATGAAAGTATTCTTGCAAAACTTGAAAGTACAATCTTCGGTAGTGCAAGTGGTTCAACAACTCAACCTGCTGGTATATTTTATGGTGTAACAAATACATCAACTGGTAGTACTGATTGGACTAAAATTGTTGCTCTCGAAACAGCAGTAAATACGTCTAATGCACTATTTGGCAAACTTGCATACGTTGCCACACCTGCATTAATGGGAAAAATGAAGACTACTGCAAAAGATAGTGGTAGTGGAATTTTTATTGCAAGTGAAGGAACACAAGTTAATGGTTATCCATTATATGTGTCAAGTGCTGTAGCAGCTAATAGAATTGTATTCGGTAATTTTGCTGACTTATTAATTGGTTCTTGGGGTGCTATTGACATTACAGTTGACCCTTATACACAAGCTGGTAAAGGTGCTGTTAGACTTGTTGTAAACTCATATTGGGACGTTGTAAAAAGACGTGCTGCATCATTTGCATATGGTAATTTAAGTTAGTCTTTTTTATCATAAGTTATTTTTTAAAAAGCCATCAGTATATGTGATGGCTTTTTTATTATTTTCCTTGTATTTATAATAAACATTTAGATATGAATTTACATATAAATCAACTTAAAAGGCAATTAAATATTGAGCAGGAATATAATGATGATAATGCAATATTACAGCATTATTTAGATGTTGCATATGCATCATCTTGCGAATATTTAAAATATGATGTAAATACATCATTATCGGGATTTACTGGAAATACATTACCTACTGGTTTTGTACAGGCAGTTATAATGTTAGCAGCACATTTTTATTTAAATAGAAATATGGTATCATTTGCACAAGGTGCGGAAGTACCATATAGTTATAGATTTTTACTTGACCCTTACAGAGATTTTATAGTAGGATAAAATGAATATAAATAATATGCGACATAAGATATATGTTAAGCAAGCGATAAGCGTTCGTGATGCTTTTGGTGCTGAAACAATAACATATAAAACTGTTTTTAAATTAAAAGCAGAAGTAAAATATATTAGTGGTAGTAAAGGTGTGGATAGAAACGAAATATTTAGTTTTACAAACGTCCAATTTATTACACATTATCGTGCAATTACTGAAGATATGATAATTGTTTGGAATGATAAGAAATATCGTATTAATTTCATACAAGAAATTAACTATAAGGAAGGCTTAATAATAACAACAGAATTAATTAACGAGTAATGGCAAAACGTCCTAATGCGGAAGATTATATTGACATAGAAATTATCAACGATGCTGAACTAAGAAAATTATTTACAGAATTAATTCCTTCAGTGCAGAACCGTATTGTATTAAGTGGAATGCGCAATGCCAGCAAGATAATCCTTCAACAAGCAAAATCTAATTTTAAAGGAAGACAGAAAAACAAGAGTTTAACTAATTATAGTAATTTTAATAAATCTTTTACGACAGAACCAATGCGTTCAACCTTTGGATTAAAAGTTGGAGTAAAAAACTATAAATATAAATGGATAGAATGGGGCACGGATGACAGATATTATAAAAGAGGTGTAAAACGTAGTACTTGGCGAAAAAGAAAAGATAATAGTGGTGGTCATTACACGGGTAAAATAATTGCTACTAATTTTTTCTTTGATGCTGTAAATAGTCGAAAAGAACAAGCGAAAAAAATAGTAAGTGAAGCTATAGTTCAATCATTAGAAAAAACAGTTGCAAAATATAATAAGAAATAATGCCGACTATATTTTTAAATAAAAAGAAATATAAAAAGGAAAAAGAAACAAGCAAAAGGGATAATCTCAATCATAAGGCAGTATATAATACAAGAAAATGGAGAGAATTAAGACTGCAATTTTTAATAGAAAATCCCTTATGTAAAAGATGTATAAAAGAAAATAAATTTAATAGTGCTGTGGAAGTACATCACATAATACCAATTAGTACAGTAAATACATTACTTGAAAAACGAACATTAGGATATGATTGGAATAATTTAGAAGGATTATGCAGTAAACACCATAAAGAAGCACATAAAAATTATAATTAATTATAAAATATTATAAAATGATAGGAATTGGAAAAGTAATATATAATTTATTAACAGCAACAGGAACAACGATATATACAATCGTTGGAAAGAAAGTGTATCCGTTAATAATACCAGAAAATACACAACTCCCTTGCATTGTCTATGAACGTAATGGTAATTATGAATATAGTAGGGATGGACAGGCAATTGCAACAACTGTTGTTGATATTACCGTATTGTCTGAAGATTATTCGCAAACAATAAATATTGCAGAAGGTGTATTTAACATTTTAAATATGTATAGTGGCGAAAATAGTACCATACACGTATATAATACACGATTAATATCAGTACAAGAAACTTATGCTGAAAACGCTTTTATTCAAAAACTCACATTCGAAGTTAAATCAATATAAGGAATATTAAAAACCTTGTATTTATAATAAATAAAGAAAAAAATAATATTAAAAATAAAAATATAATACAATGGGAGTTAATCAACAATATTTAAGTTATGGTGGTGACTTAATGGTGTTTGTCGGTACGGGTGTGACCAAAACCCCAATAGCATTCTCGACATCGGCAAAATTAAATGTATCAATGAAGACAAGAGATATTTCTTCAAAAGATAGTGGTGATTGGACTGAAAAAGCAGCAGGTAAATTCGATTGGAATGCAAGCACAGACGGATTATCATCATTTGGTGCAACTGGTACAACACACTCGGTAGAAGATTTATACAGTTGTATGATGGCAAAAAATCCAGTAAATTTAGCATTTGGTACACGTTGTGGCACTTCTCCTTCGTGGTCTTTAAACACATTGAAGAAATATTTTAGCGGCAGTGCATTAATTACATCAATGGATATGACTGCAAACGACGATGAAACGGCAACTTATTCTGTTACGTTTGAAGGGAATGGAAAATTGTCAATTACTTAATTATTTTTTTACTATCGAAAGAAGCAGGTGAAAACCTGCTTTTTTTGTGTGATTTTTTTAAATTTTTTGAGTATTTATAATAAAATCAAATAATATGTTAGATAGTATAATAATTAAAATTAAAGACAAGGAATATATAGTAAAAAAAAGTTACCGTAGCCTTATGCTATTCGAAGAAATGAGTGGCAGAAATATAGACGAATTAAAAGACAGCGTAAATGATTTAATGTTACTTTTTTATTGCATTCTTAAAGCAAATAATCGTGAAATTTTTCAATATTCTTTTGATGAATTTATTGATGTCATAGACGAATATCCTGATAATGTGGAAGTTTTTAACAATTATTTGCTTGGTGAGGCAAAAAAAGTTGAAAAAAGTCCGACAAAAAAAAAGCAGAAAAATCAGTAAAAATTATTGATATATATTCAATTGTTGTTGGTGCTTGTCATATCTCACCAAAATACTTTTTAGATGAAATGTGTAGTGCAGAATGTGATGCAATTATACAGGGATATAATGAAAATTATAAAAATGGTTGGGAACAGACAAGGTATATAGCTTATGTTATAGCTGCCACCAATAGTGATAAGATAAAATCACCTAAAGATTTATTATCGTTCACGTGGGAAATAGAAGAAGAAAAGGAAATAATAACTAAAGAAGAAAGACTGAAAAGAGAACAAGAAATGTTGGACTGGTTAGCTAAACAAAAATAGGATGTAATTAATTACATCTTTTTTTGTATTTATAATAAAAGATTTATATGGGTAAGTTCACATTATTGACAACTCTCACACTGGCTGCAGCAGGTTATGAAAAAGGTATAGATAAAGCTAAAAAATCAGCTAAAGCACTTGGTGATGGTGTTAAATCTGCAGGAAAAACAATGACTGATGCTTTAAAGCCAATGGGTGGTATTATTGATGGCGTATCCGACCAATTAGGAGGAATACCAAAAGTAATAACTGGTGGTGTAAGTGCATTTAAAGCGATGATACCAGCCATTAATGGAGTAAAAATAGCATTAATAACAAGCGGTATAGGTGCAATAGTGGTGGCACTTGGAACTGCATTTGCGGCATTAACAACATATCTTAAAGGTACTGAAGAAGGTTCAATGAAATTGCATAAAGTGCTTGGTTATATTAAAGGTGCTTTTAACGCATTGCTGGTGCGTGTACAGTTACTTGGTGAAGCTATATCATTAGTTTTTGAAGGAAGGTTTAAGGAGGCGGGAATGAAACTAAAAGAAGCATTTGCTGGTGGTCTTTTAGAAGAAATTAAAGAAGATGCAAATGAAATGGCAGGTTATGCTGAAAGAGAAAATAAACTTTTACTGGATAAAAGAGCATTAACTGAACAAGAAGCTAAATTGAAATTGAGAATAAGCGAACTGGACTTAAAGATTTATAATAAAGAAAATGATGCTAATGAACGTTATAAAGCACTTCAAGAGGTTAAAGCATCCGAATTATCCTTAATGAAGGAAAAACTCCGTATTGCTCAAGAAGAGTATGACATAGTGAAAAGTCAAAATGAAATGAGTAAAAGCGGTACTAAGGACATTGATAAAGAAGTGGAATTAAAAAATAGAATATTAGATATACAACGAGAGTATAATGAAATAATTTTATCATATATAAGAAAGGAAAATGAGATAAATAATTTACTTAAAAAACAAGTTGAAATTACCAGAGAATTACCAATACCTATTGCGGATACTGGTAATCTTCTTAAAAATGTGTCTTTTGCAGTATCAAATATTGATAATACTAAACTTGTTGAAATGAAAAATACTGCAGAAGAGATAAAAAAACCTTTAACTGATTTAGAGATTATTATAGGTAATATGCTTCCATCTGCAGTAGTGAGTTTGACAGATGCGTTTGGTGAATTTTTAAGTGGTACTGAAGGTGGTTTTAAGAATTTGATAACAACAGTACTTCAAGGGATTAAACAAGTTTTAAATGCTCTCTTAGCTGAAGCTATTGCTGGAATGCTGGCTGGTGAGGCTAAGAAAGGTATAATAGGTTTAATTACTGGTGCTATTGGTGTTAGTGCATTGCTCGCACTGTGGCAGTCAAAAGTTCCACAATTTGCTTCAGGCGGTATTGTCAGTGCACCCACTCTTGCAATGGTTGGTGAGTACCCTTCTGCCAAAAGCAATCCCGAAGTAATTGCACCACTGGATAAATTACAAAAATTAATTGGTGGTGGTTATGGTGGTGGTGAAGTAACGTTTAAAATTCAGGGTACGGAATTGGTTGGTGTATTAAATAATCAAAACAGAAAAATAAACAGTTATAGATAATGGCATATGGTGTTAAATATCGAATTGAGTATGAGACTATTAACAGAAATAAAAGAACTATTGATATTCTAAAGGACGGTTATATAGGTGCAATAACGTCACTTGTACCGTCTGATAATCCTTTAGAAATATCTTTTGATGGTAATGTTGATAATATTTATAAACCAACTGTTGGTGAAGGTGCTGTTATTACTTTTTACGCAACACCATTAACACTGCTTGATTTATTTACTGAAAATCATCAAGAATTTATGGTAAAAATATATAATGGTAATAGTGGTACAAACCTATTCTGGCAAGGTTTTGTAGATGCAGATATATATAGTGAAGATTATAGTGCAGCAAATACAACATTAATTACTATATACTGTAATAATGGAATGGCAGCATTGGATAAAATACCATATTTTAATACTAATAATAATTCATATTATACTGGTACAACAGCAATAACATATATATTAACAAACATATTTGATAAATTAGCAATAAAATTTACCGATATATATACATCAAATGATTTAAGAATAGCAGATTATACAACAAATTTCTTTTTTTATCTTGAGTTAGCACAAGAAAATTTCATTGACGAAAATGGTAATTGTTTCAGTTGTAGAAAAGTTTTAGATAGTATTGCTGGCGGTTTGGGTCTTGTTGTTAAATTTAAAGGAACTTCAATATATTTTATTGACCCTATAAATTTACATACTCCGTCAAAAGGCAAACATTACAATTTAACACCAGTAATTGGTTATGGCGAAACACAAAGTAATGTAGGTGAATATATTGATATAAGTGGTAATACTCTTTCTTGGTATAATACTGGCAGTAACCTTGATATAATATCAAGCAAAGATGAAATAACCGTTAACTATGACCCTTACAATTTTGAAAACAGCAAATATACTTTTGGTGAAAGCAGTAATTGGCTGACAACTGGAACATTTAGCAACAAAACTGGATATTATACTAATACAAGTATAAGTTATAAAGGATGGATAAATTACCATAATAAATATAATGGTTATGCTATAAAAAAAGAAATAAATGATGCACCAGAATATGGTATATTCGTTGGTAATGATGCTGCTGGTGCAACGGGATATTATCGTTATAATTTTCCACAGAGCAATATTACACAAGATGGTAACATAGCCTTATTATTAAAAATGAAAGTATTTGTCAATACTCATTCTTCAGAAAATATATATAATGAAGAAACTGAAACTGATGTACATATGGTAAAAATGCCAGTACAAGTAAAGGTAGGAAATCAGTATTATTACGGTGGCAATTCGTGGAAAGCAACATCAACTTATATATATTTAGACGTTGTTGAAAAACCATATAATTTTTATTATTATCTGGGTTCATCTCACGTAAATGACAAATGGAATGAAGCAGAACTTCTTGTTCCTTTGCGTCAGTCAACAGAAGAAAATTTAATAAGTGGTAATGTTGAAATAACTATAATGGATGATTTTAGAAATAAAAATAGTCAAGGCTATTATTATGTATATCCGTTGGGTGTTGCAGCAAAAGTTAAAAACTTAATTATAAAAGATGTTGAAATTGAAATAATAAATTTAAATACTGGTGATAAAATAGGTAATGAAGGAATTAGCTGTTATTCATCAAAACAAATACAAATAACCGACAAAAAGCTCGAACATAAAATAACTTCTGGAACTGGTACATATGGTTGTAGTCGTGGTGCGTTTAAAACTATGCAGCAAGTTGTCTCTGGTTCAAATATTAGTGGATTAGTACGGTCAACAAGTGGTACGGGCGGAACTATGTATCCCACACATCAATTAATTTTACAGAATTTATGTTCCCAATACAAACAACAAAGATTTAAATTAACTGGAACTTTGGACGTTAAATCATATATAATGAATATTGATTTAAAATTAATTAAAGATAATAAATATTTAAGTGGTAAAGCATTTTATATAGTTAGCGGAAAATATAATGATGTAAATGAAGCGATGGATGTTGAAATGATAGAATTAACTAATACAAGAGATAATATAATATAATATAATAATGGCAATAGCAGTAAAAGAACATAAATTATTACCAGTCAGAAGAGACGGTCAAATTGGTGGTCAAACAGCTTCAATTAGTTCATCTGGTGGTGGTTTTTCTGGTGGTGGCGGAACAACATTTACTGGCGGGACAGGAATAATCATTACTGGTAATACAATTAAAGTTGATTTTGGCGCAACGTCAACACAAGTTGCTTGTGGCAGTCATACACATACACTAAATAATTTATCTGATGTTAATATTACCACACCACTGACTAATCATATATTACAATACAACGGTACTTGTTGGTGTAATACTTCAACAGTAGGTTTATCGTTGACCGCAAATTGTCCAGTTTGTTACAACGGTAGTACTTTAGTTAGTTATGCTGGCGGTGGCGGTGGTGCAACTTGTTTGGATGCATTAACTGATGTTGTTATAAGTTCACCTTCAAATGGTCAAATAATACAGCATAATGGAACTACTTGGTGTAATACTTCAACAACAACACTGTCATTAACTTGTAATGAAATATTATGTTATAATGGTACTGCAATAGTAAGTCTTGCAGCCACAACAATGACAGTTGGTAATGCATTGGCATTATGTTCTTGTGTACCAGCTTGTTTTGCTGCTGCAACACATTGCCACTGTAATTTATATAATGCTTCAAATGTAAAAGCGTGCACGACATCAACTGGTTTATGCATAATAGGTTGTGCATATTCAACAGATTTTATTGCAAGTAGTGATAAACGATTAAAAACAGATGTAACACCAATATATAATGCATTATCAACGGTCTTGCAATTAAAAGGTGTGTATTACAAGTTAAATAACACGAATGAGTGTAATATAGGTATGATTGCACAAGATGTTATACAAGTATTACCAATGGTTGTTAAAGAAAATGATGGTTACTATGGAATAGAATATAGCAAGATAACAGCAATACTTATTGAAGCGGTTAAAGAACAGCAAAAATGTATTTATAAATTGGAAGACAGAATAAATGAAAGGGTTTAATTATGGCAATGCCAGCAAGTGGAAATATAGCAATACTTGATAATACATTACAAACTTGTAGTAGTATTAGTTGTGCCGTGACTGGAAACAACACGCCACCAAAATGTTTGACTGCACTTGGTGCTGCTGCTGGTTTTACAGCACCTTATAAAATGAGTGATTTTTATGGTTATGGTGCAGTTGTATATAAATCTGTTTCTTTTTCAAATATTGCTTCAACTTGTCCTAATAATGACGAATTAATTGAATGTACTTGTTCCTATCTCGCTTACTCAACAGCAATGTCAAGTGGTGATTGCTACTGTCCCACTTTCTGCTGGTGTTTATCCAGAGGTGGTACAACTACAAGAAATGGCACAATGGTAGCAAGAATATGCTGCAATGGAAGTATTAAATGTACTTGTTGTGTTATTTGCGGTGCTGCTGTAAATTGCAGTGGTACTTGGAGTTTTTTAGTTAAATATAATGATACTGTTTGTGTACTTACTTGTGCGGTAAGACACCTCACAGATACAACAGCATTGCCAGTACGTGCAAGTATCTGTTTAAGTTCATTAATAAGTACTTCTGGTAGTTTTTGTGTAGGGTCTCCATCATATCAACTTTCACAAACTTGTGTACCAGTGACGTAAAACAAATATAAATTATATGGGAATATTAGCAATAAATAATAAAGTAATAATGTTAAATGGCAAAGCACTTTCACTTGGAATATCTTACAAAAGTATCCAATTTAGTGATATAAGCAGTACTTGTCCTAATAATGACGCATTAACTGAATGTACACGTGCTTGTGTTTATTCTGTGCCAGCAATGTCAAGTGGCGAATATTATTGTCCCACTTTCTGCTGGTGTCTGTCCAGAGGCGGTACAAGTATGATAAATGGCACAATGATAGCAAGTGTTTATTGCAATGGAAGCGTTAAATGTACTTGCACAGTAATAAGTTGTGTTACAGAAAATTGTAGTGGTAGCTGGAATTTTCAAGTTAATTATAATGATAATATATGTATAGTGACTTGTGCGGTAAGGCACGCTTCAGATGATACATTAAGTCCAATTCGTTCCAGTATATGTTTAAGTTCAGTTAGTAGTACTTCTGGTGGTAATTACTGTGTTGGAAGTCCATCATATCAACTTTCACAAACTTGTGTACCTTCAATGTAAATAAAAAATAAATATAAATTATATATTATAATGGCAACATTAACAGCAGAAACATCAGGATAATAAATTAGATAATTATGGCAAATATAGTATATAGATGGAAGAAACCTGAACTTACTGTAACTTTAACAGAAGGCGGGACTTTGCTTCCAAATACAACATATTATTACTTTGGTTTTTTTAAAGATTTATCAAATACAACTTGGGTATATCATATGTCGCACAGTCCTATGTCTGATGTATCAACTTTCACAACCACAAGTACACATAAGTCAGTATCTGTTACGTGGCAGACATCTGGTGAAATTGAAAGTTTTAGTGATGGTGGCGATGGAACAACTATCGTTACATCACATTTACATTGTTTAACAACTGGTAACAAAATTATAATAACCAGTTCAAATTATTCAGGCACGTATACAATAACTTGGCTTGGTGCTCATACTTTCAGAATTAATAAAGCATTTGTTGGTGATGAAACTGGTAGTTGGATATGTAAAATTTTTCCTAATCGTGCACAAACAATTCAAATGTGGTGTGACACGACAAACCCATTTAATAGTGAAGGTGTTTTTGTTGGAGCAATAAATAAGATGAGCCACGGACCGTACGTGTCTGCTTACAACACCAATCCGTTTAATATTACCGCACCTTATCTTGTAACTGCATCACCGACATATTGTACGTGGACTGGCTATATATTCCCATATCCACAATATAATAATCTTACAAGAAATATTGGAAAACCATCAATTATTATTGATGAAGGTACAACAAGCATAGCAACAATAAATAATTTAATAAAGGAATATGAAATAGATGAATATAATATAATAACTAATAATTTGATAAAGTTAACTGCTCACGTAAAAATTACAACACCGAATGTATTAACACTTACAAGTTATACTATTATTCAAGAATGTTGTACTTTCCAATGGGAAGCAATGACATTATCATATGGCGTAGGTATATCAAATAAGGGACGACAAAGAGCAATAATGAAATATAATGTATCAAATAGTGTTGTATTTTCTGATTGTGCAGTAGATGGAATACCAAAACCAATTGTGGGTACAACAAATTCATTTTATATGGATTTAAATTTTTCTTATTCCACGTTTTATTTAGAAGAATATAATTTATATAATTCCAAATTAACTTGGACTTCTCCAAATGGATACCTTAAAAATTCAAATATTTATGATTTTTATTTATATCTGGTATATTATTATGATAATATAGGTGTACAGCCACGTACATTACAGAATATTTATATAAGATATAGAAGTTACGATATTATGGTTTATTCGTATTCAGCAGATGAACGCCAATGTTATTATGAAAATGTTGACACATCAAGAGCAAATAATAGAAAAGTAATAACATATGCTGGTACTTTAGCAAATTTAGAACAAACATCATTTTATTTTATGAGAAAATTTACTACTCAAATAGTAGATACAAATAATATTCCTATTGTTGGAGCAAGTATAAATATAAAAGATGATAAAAATCAATCATATAATTTAACAAGTGATGAAAACGGATATGTTGTAATAGATGTTATTGAACAAACACACGTATATAATAATTTAAATACATATTATGAAAATTTCGAATTAACTATATCAAAAAATGGTTATGTAACACAAAAACAATATTATGCATATGGTAAATTAATGTCAGATGCATTAAATAATAATAAAATATGGTTAAATACCACACCATTACCAGTTTATTATCAAGATAATCTTATTGGCGAAACTAATGAACAAGAATTAATTGCAGAACTATCAGCAGAAAATTTTAAAGGTAAAGTAAATAATGATGTTCTTTCTGGAAAAATAACTTAAAAAAAATTGTATTTATAATAAAATAATATGGATAATTTAACAGCATATAAAAATACCAATAAAACTATTACTGTTACTTTACCATCTCAATTATCTGGTGCAACTGACATAAAACTATATGTTACCGATAAAGAAAATGGTGGTAATTATATTATATCTGGTCATACTGGCACGACATCGCAAGGTACAACTATATTTGAAATATCGGCATCAAAAAATAATGTTGAAGAATATGTTTATTGGTACAATGTTGTTGTCAAATATCAATCAAAACAATATGCAATAGCTGAAGGAACATATACTATTTTACCGTCATTATTGAAAAATTAAAATGAGAATGGAAAAGATATATTGTTTTATCATATGTAAATTAAGTGACACGTTTCCACCTATTGGTGGTACTGTTGGTGCTATATCACAAGCAAAAACATTTCATTATTTACCCACTTGGGAAGCAATTATATCAACAATAATCATTGGTGTTGTTGGTGGTATTATAGGTTATTTAGTAAAATTAACACTGGATTTTGCGTTTCGAAACTTCAAGAAAAAATATAAAATTTAGTCAAAGGTGAGTTAATGCTCACCTTTCTTTTTTATTCAATTATCAAAATATAATAAATAATCGTATTAATAATAATTTATATTAATATATTTGTTTTAAATTTTAAAAACATTATAAATATGAATAATATTAGACGTAAAGAAATTGCAACTTGTCTTGACGCATTAAATGCTGTTAGAGATGATATACAGGCATTGCTTGAGGAAGAACAGGAATGCTTTGATAATATGCCAGAAAATTTAGCTGCATCTGAAAATTATCAAAATTCAGAAAATGCTATTAATGACTTGGAATGTGCTTTATCTGACCTTGAATCAGCAATAGAATATATTGAAAATATATTATAAGAAAAGGTGAGCATCAACTCACCTTTCTTTTTTATTTAATTTTAAATTAGTCACAAATTCACATTTTCTTAATTTTCTCAATTTCCGCTTCAAGTATAGCAATACGCTTTGCTTTTACAGCTTCAACTGCTTTGTTACTGTATTTAACAAAATCAATGTAATCATCACCCATTGCGTTAGCAAATGATTTAAATTGTACACCCTTGTTGGGTTTTTTCATTAATGTCTCTTTGACAAGTACAGCAAGTTTTGATGGTGTCATAATTATATTTTTTTATATTATTAACGTGGTAAAGATAAAAATATTATTATTAAAAGAAAAGGTGCAGGGGAAAACTGCACCTTAAACAATAAAAACAAATGGCTTTTCAACAAGAAAGTACATATATAAATACGTGGCTGATTCAAAAAAACCTATTTTTTCAATAATCTTTTCTTCAAATCTTCGCTGTGCATAAAGTCAGCATAATGTTTATATAGAACTTGTGTATCTTGATGACCGCTAAAGGTTCTTGCTACATCAACACCATATTCAGCAATATTACGTTCAATGGCATAACGTCTGAAAGAATGGCTTGATATTGCCTTATATTTATACACATCAACGTATCCATTTACTTTAATAGTGTTTTTATATATTTTTACAGTTTCATTTTTAAATACTTCTTTGGCTATGCTACGTAGAACAGTATTAAACCAGTTATGATGTTGAAATGGGAATATGTATGTTTCATTAATGTTCATATATTTTTTAATTAAATTCATTGCTTCAGCATCAACAACAACAACTGTTCTTTCCTTACTTTTTTTATGCTCCAAAAATTTTATATAAACGCAATCATCAGCAACAGTTATATTATCTTTTTCAATATTCAAAAGTTCATTAATACGTAAACCAATTTTTGAGTTAATTTTTATAATGTCAAGTACAACTGTTTCTGTTTTTGTCTTTGGTTTGTGTTGAAGCAGCCTATTATAATCATTATAATCAATATGCCATTTACTGCTATGGGATGGTTGTCTTAAAAAGAATTCAATTTTTGGTAAATTACTATTTTCAGCAACATAATTCAGAAATCTTATTACGATACTTTGATAATTGTGTATATGTACGAATGTATTGTTTTTTCCGTTAAATTTTCCCATTATTTTAAGGTTATCCCCAAACATAGAAATAGTATTTTTTGATATAATTTCTTCAATATTTAAATGCCCTAAATTATTTTTATAAAAGGTTTTGAATTTACTAATAGCGTATGCATATACTCTTATACTGCTTGGCTTTATATGTAGATTTTGTAAATACTTTCTAATCCAATATTCTATCTTGAAGTTAGAAAATACTAACTTATTCCAGATTCTAAGTTGTTGAGCAGTTGGATATGTATTATTAGCTAATGCAAAACGTTCAATAGTTTGGCGTTTTTCATCCCTAATTCGGTAGAGTTCTTTTTGTATCATCCCACCCAAAGTACCGTTATTCAGTTGCTGTAACTGTTCAGCAGATAAAATTACATCACACGGTATATTATATGTCTCACCTTTGCCGTTGACCGTGACAAAATATCTTAAATAAGTTTTTTTCTCTTTCCCTAAAGCTATATATCTTAGCGTATATTTGCTTATCTTCATTGTCTTAAAAATTGGTTAAATGATATACAGAAAATATACAATATTGCTTCAAATATACAATTTACATACATTAAAACCAAATACGGG
This sequence comes from Bacteroidales bacterium, assembly GCA_009877105.1. GTDB lineage: Bacteria > Bacteroidota > Bacteroidia > Bacteroidales > VadinHA17 > LD21. Next base: position 40,857 of record WXFD01000075.1, on the reverse strand, counting down.
AAAATCCCCGTATGCTGATTATTAACATTATAAGATTTTTCATTGTATATATTTTTCATTTAAACGAAATTCGTAAATTTAACCCTAATTACAAAATCCGCTTTACATGTCAAAACTTAAAGAAAGAATGAAGGCGCCCTCGTTCGAAGGAACGGATCAGGACGGCAAAACCGTCAGGTTGTCAGACCTGGCAGGCAAAAAAGTGATACTCTATTTCTATCCAAAAGACAATACCCCGGGATGTACCGCAGAGGCATGCAACCTCCGCGACAACCACAGCGATCTGATAAAAAAGGGATTTGCGGTTATAGGAGTAAGTGCCGACAGTGAAAAATCGCATAAGGGCTTCTCAGATAAATATTCCCTGCCATTTCCGCTGATTGCCGATACCTCAAGGAAAATACTTAACGATTATGGTGTTTACGGCGAGAAAAAGCTTTACGGGAAAACCTTCATGGGCATACAGAGAACCACGTTCATTATAAATGAAAGCGGTATCATTGAAAAGATTATATCAAAGGTTGACACCAAAAATCACACGGAGCAGATATTAAAACTTTACGAACAATAAAACCAATACAATGAGCACTGAACGAAAGGAAATCAATAAAGAAAAGCTTAAGGCCCTTGAGGTCACCATCGGGAAGATAGAAAAGGATTTCGGCAAGGGTACAATCATGAAACTGGGGGATCATGCCGTTGAAAATATACAGGTCATCTCCACGGGGTCGATAGGACTTGATGCGGCACTCGGGATAGGCGGTTTTCCCAGGGGTCGCGTGATTGAAATCTATGGCCCGGAAGCTTCGGGTAAAACAACCCTGGCCATTCATGCAATTGCCGAAGCACAGAAAAATGGAGGGATTGCTGCCATTATCGATGCAGAACACACTTTCGACAGGAATTATGCGGAAAAACTTGGCGTGGATATCGGGAATCTGTTGATCTCTCAACCCGACAACGGAGAACAGGCCCTGGAAATCACTGATAACCTTATACGTTCAGGAGCACTTGACATCATTGTAATAGACTCAGTTGCAGCCCTGACTCCAAAAGCTGAGATCGAAGGAGAAATGGGAGACTCTAAAATGGGGCTCCAGGCCAGGCTGATGTCTCAGGCCCTCAGAAAACTAACCGCAAATATCAGCAAAACAAATACCTCCTGTATTTTCATAAACCAGCTGAGGGAAAAGATAGGTGTAATGTTTGGCAATCCCGAAACAACAACCGGAGGTAATGCACTTAAATTCTATGCTTCAGTAAGGATCGACATCCGGAAAACAAACCAGCTTAAGGAGGGGGAAGAGATTATCGGAAGCCGGACAAGAGTTAAAATCGTAAAAAACAAACTGGCCCCGCCTTTCAAGAAAGCCGATTTTGATATTCTTTACGGTGAGGGAATCTCGCAGCTGGGAGAAATAATCGACCTGGGAGTTGATTTCGACATTATAAAGAAATCAGGCTCATGGTTCAGTTACGGTGATACAAGGCTTGGACAGGGCCGCGAAGCTGTCAAACAGATAATAAAGGACAATCCGGAATTGTTCGAGGAACTGAAGGCAAAAATTACCGAGGTACTTAGGAAGAATTAACTCCACATATTCCCGAAATGAAAAGATCTCTTTTTCTCATGATGACTTGCATCATCATGATTATGATTTCATGCGGCAAAAAGGCCCCTGTTGCAACAAGACAGATCACGGATGAGAAGATAATTCTCAGTCCGGAAGAAAAAGCAAAAGGTGTTATGACACCGGAAATTCTGTGGAAGTTCCGGAGGCTGGGCACAGCTGCCCTTTCACCCGACGGTTCAACGGTGATTTACAGTGTTACCGGCATTGATCTGAAGAGTGAAGCCAGGCAAACCAATATTTATAAAACACCGATCACGGGAGGCGAAACACTCAAGCTTACCACTGAAGGAGGAAGTTCTCCGCAATGGTTCGGCAACGGGAAAAAGATCGCATTTATCAGGGGAGGCGACCTCTATACCATGAACAGCGACGGCTCTGGTCAGAAAAAGGTCGATGGCTTATCCGATTTTGAAATTTTCAGTATCTCCCCCGCCAATGACAGGATACTGTTCACCCGAAGGGTAAAGCTCGACCAGACCGCAAACGAGAAACACGGCCTGCCCAAAGCAAAGGTGCGGATAATTGATGACCTGATGTACAGGCACTGGAATTACTGGAGCGACTATTCATACAGTCATGTGTTCGTCGCTTCCTTCACCGACGGATCAGTAAGCGGTGAAAAGGATATTATGGAAGGACAGAAATTTGAATCCCCCCTTTCACCCTATTTTGACGAAGCAGAAATAACCTGGAGCCCCGATGGAAGATATATTGCCTACACTACAAAGAGATTAAGGGGAAAGGAAGATGCCCTGAGTACGAATTCAGATATTTTCCTTTACGACATTTCCACCGGCAATGAAATAAACATCTCAGCCGGGAACATGGGATATGACAGAAACCCCGTCTTCTCGCCCGATGGTTCTAAGATAGCATACCAGAGCATGGAGCGCGACGGTTATGAATCAGACCTTGACAGGTTGTTTGTCTATGACATACCAACCGGGAAAAGAGCATGGATAACAGAAGGCTGGACTTTTGATGTTTCAGCGATAAACTGGTCGGATGATGCAACCCTCTTCTTTTCCTGTGCACATCTCGGAACCTTAAAAATATTCCGCACGAACCTCACGGACAGGGAAATAGTTGAGGTTGCCGGCGGCAACTACGATCTCAGCCCGGTATCACTGAAATCTGGGATTCTTGTTGCCCAGCAGAATTCAATGTCGATGGCGCCCGAGCTGGTAACCGTCGATATTAACACCGGTGAAGTCAGGCATTTGAGTTCCATCAACAAGGCTATTTATGAGTCGGTTAAAATGGGGGAAGTTTCTGAAAAATATATAAGGACAAAAGACGGAAAGGATCTTCAGATGTGGGTAATCTATCCTCCTGATTTTGATGCTTCAAAGAAGTATCCTGCATTGCTTTTTTGTCTGGGTGGTCCGCAGAGTGCACTTACGCAGTTCTGGTCATACAGGTGGAACTTCCAGATGATGGCTGCAAACGGATACATAGTGTACGCGCCCAACAGGAGGGGAGTGGCAGGCTTCGGTCAGGAATGGAAGGAGCAGATCTCCGGTGATTACGGAGGGCTGAACATGCAGGATTATCTTGATGCCACCGATGCGATGGCCAGGGAGCCCTATGTCGATGCTTCCAGGATGGGAGCGGTTGGAGCCAGCTATGGCGGGTATTCCGTATTTTACCTCGCCGGGATCCATGAAAAGAGATTTAAGGCATTCATATCGCACTGCGGTGTATTCAATTTTGTCAGTGAATATGGATCAACAGAGGAAATGTGGTTTCCAAACAAGGATTATGAGGGCCCCTACTGGGAAAATCATAAAAGCTACAAATTCTCACCGCATCTGCTGGTCAGGAACTGGGACACTCCGATCATGATAATTACCGGTGCCAATGATTTCAGGATTCCATATACACAGAGCCTGGAAGCATTCCAGGCAGCCAGGCTCAGGGATATCCCCGCCAGGCTTCTTTTCTTTGAAGATGAATGCCACTGGGTTCTGAAACCACAAAACGCAGTGATTTGGCAAAGGGAATTCTTTGAATGGCTCGATGCGTGGCTGAAATGATTTCTTTCCCTGCCGCCTTTGAAACAGCGTTTCAGATAAAATCACATCTCAGGCCGGGACGAAAACTTCTTCAGGATCATTTCCACCTTCTTCTCCCTTGGCAGCTCACCATCAATCCAATGGATCTTTATTCCCTTTCTTTCCATTCCCCTGAACCAGGTCATCTGACGTTTGGCATACCTGTGGATCGCGGTTTCAAGGCCCTTAAACATTTCATCGAAATTCAGCCGGCCCGTAACATACAAAGTTATATACTTGTATTCCAAACCATAATATATAAGCGATTCCGGTGACAGGCCGCTCCTGAGCAGCTCCCGCACCTCATCCACCATGCCTGATTCAAAACGCTGGCGGAGTCGTTCCGAGATCCGGGCCCTTCTCTTTTCCCTGCTGTAAAGTATACCTGCAATAAACGGACTGAATTTCGGGAAAACTATTCCATTTCCTCTCCGATTTCCTGTGTAATGTTCTATTTCTATTGCCCGGATAACCCTTTTTCTGGTATCAAGATCAGTTACGTTGTGCAGCTTTTTATATGATTCAAGTATCCCTTTCAGCTCATCCATGTTCTTTTCCTCCAGAGCCGACCTCAGGTTATGATCAGGCGGAACCTCAACAAGATTGTATCCCGAGACAATACTGTCAAGATACATTCCTGAGCCGCCGCAAACAACCGGTAATTTTTTCCTGCCTGAAATATTCCTGAACGCTTCCATAAAATCCCGCTGGAACTCAAACACGTTGTACTTATAACCGGGTTCTGCAACATCGATGAGGTGATATGGTATTTTATTACCTTCAACTACATATTCGCTGTAATCTTTCCCCGAGCCCAGGTTCATTTTCCTGTAAACCTGCCGTGAATCGGCGCTTATCACTTCTCCGTCCAGCCGTAAGGCAAGTTCAGCTGCCAGGGCTGTCTTCCCTGAAGCCGTCGGACCAGTAACGACGAGCAGATCATAACAGGACTTCTCATTCTCCAGCATCCCGGCAGCAATAAGATTTCAGAATCATCATACCATAAAAATACTTAATTTTGCGGCACTATTAACCTGATTAGCGATGGATCTAAAATTCCTTTGGAACAGGATCAGGATCCTGATCCTTGATCCGGAAAAAGCATGGCAGATCATTGGCACCGAAACAAGGACTGCCGGTTTTATCAGGAACCATTTTTTCCTGCCTCTTGTTGTCCTTGCGGCAGTTTCAGCTTTCGTCGGATCCCTGCTTTTTACCAATCCTGGAACATCGGGAATTTATTCCGTTCTTGCCGGCATCAAATACCTGATTCTTTATGCCGGGGTAATTTATGCTACATCATTCATATTTAACAAAATCACCACAATCCTGAATATCAGGAATGATCCCGGAACCTCTTTCATGATAATTGTATTTTCTGCAGCACCATTAATGCTCTGCCAGATAGTAAGCAGACTTTTCGAATCCTTTATCTTCATAAATATACTTGCTCTTTACGGTCTTTATCTCTTCTGGCTGGGAACGGAAAGATTACTGAATCCTCCCGAAAAAATGAAAACTCCGCTTATGTTGTCAGTTGCATTGGTATTCACCGGCCTGCTTATAATCATTGACTCGCTGCTTACCAGGCTTGTCGACTGGATTTATTTTGCCTTTTTTGCCTGATCGCCGGTATGAAAGGTGGATTTTCCGATATTACAATTAAGAACAAGAAAGCTCATCATGATTATGAGTTTCTTGAAAAATATATTGCAGGTATCAGGCTAACCGGTACCGAAATCAAATCGATCAGAGAGGGGAAAGCTGCACTGACCGATTCGTATTGTGTATTCAGGGATGGGGAGCTGTTCATTAAAGGAATGCATATTGCCGAATACTGGTGGGGAAATCTGAATAATCATGATCCCCTGCGCGAACGCAAACTCCTCCTGACCAAACGGGAACTCAGGAAAATAGCGAGAAAAGTTGAGAAATCAGGTCTCACCGTTATTGTTACAAAGGTCTTTCTAAACGAAAGAGGCCTGGCGAAGGCAGAAATTGCTATCGCACGTGGCAGGAAGGAATATGATAAGAGAGAAGTCCTGAAGCGCAGGGACAGTGATATTGAACTGGCCCGCTTACGCAAAAAGTAATCAGAAATTCGGACTGAGAAGATATCTCGAATAAAAGCTGGTGATGTTATCAACTGCTTCCGCTGCTGTATCCACAAGTGTAAACAGTTCCATATCATCGGGTGAAATATTGTGTTCCTCGGTCAGCATTTCAGATTTTATCCAGTTGATGAGGCCGGTCCAGTATTTCTTTCCGACAAGGATTATCGGGAATCTGCCTATCTTTTTTGTCTGAATGAGGGTTATTGCTTCAAACAATTCATCGAAGGTACCGAATCCTCCGGGCAGGACTATGAATCCCTGGGCATATTTCATGAACATCACCTTTCTCACGAAAAAGTGGTCGAATGTTATCAGCTTATCGGAATCAATATACTGGTTGGGCCGCTGCTCAAACGGCAGGTCGATATTAATGCCGACTGATTTTCCATTACCCCTGCGGGCTCCCTTGTTTGCTGCTTCCATGATTCCGGGTCCGCCACCGGTGATCACTCCATAACCATTCCTGGTAAGCATGAATGCAATCTCTTCTGCCAGCCTGTAATATTTGTCATTGTGATGTGTGCGGGCAGATCCGAAGATGGAAACACAAGGACCGATCCTGGCAAGCTTCTCAAATCCTTCCACGAGTTCTGAAATTATCTTGAACACTCTCCATGAATCGGTAATGTGGATTTCGTTCCAGGTTTTCTGCTCAAAGGCATCCTTTATCAGGTCTGCTGGTCTCTCCATAAGGTTTTCTAAAATAAAGGTTTCAAATATATATAATTCTAGGTTTCAAGTTCCGGCTTTAAAAACAATCCGGTATAGCTGCTGTTGAATCCGGCAAGCATCTCAGGAGTTCCTGAAAAAACGATTTCACCTCCTCCATTCCCTCCTTCCTTACCGAGATCTACAATAAAATCTGCCATTTTAATCACATCCATATTATGTTCGATGACGATAACTGTATTTCCCCTTTCAACGAGCTTGTCAAGTACTTCAAGAAGCACCCTGATATCTTCAAAATGCAGTCCTGTTGTAGGTTCATCAAGGATATACAGGGTTTTTCCCGTATCGCGCCTTGCCAGTTCCGTGGCAAGTTTGACTCTTTGTGCCTCGCCTCCCGACAGCGTTGTGGACTGCTGTCCGAGTCTTATATATCCGAGCCCCACATCCTGTAACGTTTTTATCTTATGAAAAATTGAGGGAACATTCGAAAAAAAGCTGACTGCCTTGTTTACCGTCATATCAAGAACATCGCTGATCGACTTACCCTTGTATTTTACCTCCAGGGTTTCCCTGTTGTAGCGTTTCCCGTTACACTCGGTACAATGTACATACACATCGGGCAGGAAGTTCATTTCAATCGTTTTCACTCCTGCACCCTCGCAACCTTCGCATCTTCCTCCCCTGACATTGAATGAAAACCTTCCTGCCCCAAAACCACGGATCCTGGCTTCGGTTGTTTGTTCAAACAGCTTTCTGATATCCGTAAATACTCCCGTATATGTTGCAGGATTCGACCTCGGTGTTTTTCCGATCGGCGACTGGTCAACCTCAATCACCTTATCGAGATGCTCGAGCCCGGATATGTCCCTGTATGGAAGAGGGATCTTGCCCGAATTATGAAATTTTCTTGCCAGTGCAGGGTGAAGGGTTTGGTTTATGAGTGATGATTTTCCGCTTCCCGAGACGCCGGTTACGCAAATAAAGGTTCCCAGCGGAAGCACCAAATCAATATTCTTAAGATTATGACCCGACGCCCCGGTCAGTACAAGGAACTTGCCGTTCCCCTTCCTGCGTTTCGAGGGGACGGTGATCTTTTTCCGGCTGCTAAGGTATCCGGCAGTAAGTGTATCTGAATTTCTTATCTCATCTGGGGTTCCGCGGGCAACGACACTTCCTCCGTATCGGCCTGCACCGGGCCCCATGTCAATGATATGATCGGCTGAAAGGATCATCTCCCTGTCGTGCTCCACAACGATAACGGTGTTACCTGCATCTCTCAGTTGTTTCAGTGAAGTGATAAGCCTTCTGTTATCCCTTTGGTGGAGTCCGATACTTGGTTCATCCAATATGTAGAGGACATTCACCAGTTTTGATCCTATCTGAGTTGCAAGCCTGATCCTCTGGCTTTCACCACCCGACAATGTTCTGGCTCCCCTGTTGAGCGACAGATAATCAAGTCCAACATCAAGTAGGAAACCAAGCCTTGACCTGATCTCCTTGAGTACCTCGGCAGATATCAGCTTTTGCTTTTCCGTCATTTTCTCCTCCGCCTCCCCAAGAAATGCATAAAGCTCCCGTATGCCCATGGAAGCAAGTTCACCAATATTTTTCCCGGCGATCCTGAAAAAAAGCGCTTCCTTTTTCAACCTGGTACCATTACATTCCGGACATGTTTCATAATGAACATACTGGTCACGTTTCCGGGTACCGTTATTTTTGCCATTGATGTATTCAATGTTACCGATGTAATTAACGACACCCTCAAAAGTCAGGAAATAATTTGAGGTCATACCCAGGGGGGTATTGGATAGTTTAAGGACCTCATCCGATCCGTACAGCACCTTGTTCAGTGCGTCTTCAGGAATTTCCCCGACAGGAGTGTCGAGTGTAAAACCGTTTTTTTCGGCAATTGCCTCGATCTGCCAGAAGATCCAGGAATTTTTATATTTTCCCAGGGGTTCAATGCCGCCTTTTCGTATGCTGAGGCCGGGATCAGGTAAAAGCTTTTTAATGTCAATGCCGGAAATCTCACCCAGCCCGTTACAATGCGGACAGGCGCCCTGCGGGGAATTGAATGAGAATGTATGGGGAGCCGGTTCATTGTATGATATACCGGTCACCGGGCACATCAGATGGCGGCTGAAGTATCGTGGTTCGGGATTCTCCTGGTCTATCAGCATCATTACACCGTCGCCCTGATCAAGCGACAATAGAACCGAATCAGTCAGACGTTTTGTATTTACGCTCCCTACCCTGAATTTGTCGACAACAAGTTCAATATAATGAATCTTGAACCGGTCGAGCCTTAAACCATGGGTAATCTCCCTGATCTCTCCGTCAATCCTCACGTGAAGAAAGCCTTTTCGCCTCAACTGCTCAAAAAGTTCCTTGTAATGACCTTTCCTTCCTTTTACTACGGGGGCAAGAAAATAAACCTTGCGGTCGTCAAACTGATTCCTGATAAGCTCGATCACCTGCTCATCGGTGTATTTAACCATCTTCTCTCCCGATGCCCATGAGAAGGCTTCCCCGGCCCGGGCATACAACAAGCGGAGAAAATCATAGATTTCGGTTATTGTCCCAACCGTCGACCTGGGGTTTTTATTTGTGGTTTTCTGTTCTATTGATATTACCGGACTCAATCCGGTTATCCTGTCTACGTCGGGTCGTTCCATACCTCCCAGAAACTGCCGGGCATATGCCGAAAGAGTTTCCATGTAGCGCCTCTGCCCCTCAGCGTAGATTGTATCAAAAGCCAGTGATGATTTCCCGCTCCCGCTGAGCCCTGTTATTACAACAAGCTTATTCCGCGGAATCACCACATCAATATTCTGGAGATTATGGACCCTGGCTCCCTGTACCTCAATAATATCCTTCATTTCACATCCTTAATCGCTCAAGATTTCAGTAATCTGAATCAATTCTTTCAATTGAACGCATTCCTTCAACCGGAAGCTTTATATAGTATTCCTTACCGGGCTTTGGTGAAAAATACGGTTTGCGTAGCCATGGATTGAGAAACTTCAGAATCTTGTAATTGGTTCCGTGCTTCCTCGCAAATTCAGAAATATCCTGTATTGCAGAATCAACCTTAACAATATTGCAATTCAGTTCCGGATACAGTTCATCTTCCCTGATGTTAAATCCATAGCGCTGGGGATCTGTAATGATAAGCTTGTAGGCCACCACTCTGAAAATATACCTAGCAGTTTCCTCAGCCAGCAGAAGATCATAGTAATTCTTCTCCTTCTGGATTTTTATCTGTTCATCGATTGCAGCCCTGCCACCGTTGTATGAAGCAGCTGCAAGTGTCCAGTTTCCGTACTTCTCATACGACCTGAGAAGGAAATCGCATGCAAACTGCGTTGATTTCTCTATATGGTAACGTTCATCAACCTCAGCGCTTATTTCCAGCCCGGCTTCCCTGCCGGTTCCCGGCATAATCTGCCAGAAACCCGTTGCACCTTTGGGTGATACCACATTCATATATTCACTTTCTGCTGCAACAAGATACTTGAAATCATCCGGCACCCTGTTCTTTTCAAGTATCTTTTCAATAACGGGAAGGTATCGTTTGGCCCTCTTTATAATCATAATAGTGGATGAATGCCTGTAAGCACTGGTCAACAATTCCCTTTCAAGGCTTTCCCGGGTATCGAAATTCTCAAGAGGCATTCTTTCTCCCGCGAAAGTCACATTGTCAGGAATGGTAAAGGATGTGTTATACCATATCGTATCAGGAAGGACACTATTTACTTCAGCCTTCCTGAGACTGGCAGTATCGCGGTTTGAGGCAGATCCCGGAAAGATAAAACCAATTGCAACGAACAAGGCTAATGTTAATATCCTTTCAGTGCTTAACATGAATTTTCTTTCTTCTTCTGTACTGGCCAATTGTTAAATACCTATGCAAATAATTAATATACAGATACAAAGTATTTATACATCCGTTTATTTTCCCATAAGGGGGAAATAAAGTGCAAAAGTAACATTTTTAACCCTTATAATAATGCAGGGACAATGTTAAAGAAATAAAATACAGGGGTGGGTTATGGTAAGAATTGGGGTTCAGGATCTAAAACCGGTATGAGAGTCCAGAGAACAAACCGAAGGAATATGGATGGGTTTTAACAGCCTGTGTCTGGCTGAAAGGATTAAGATAATATCTGAATGTAGGTTCAAGATTGAGTGATATCTTCCTGGACAGATTGTATTCCAGGCCCATTCCGAGAGAACTGCTGACCATAAGCGGGTTCAGTCCCTCAGTTTCGCCCACCTGGTATTTACTGCCGTTTACATATGTATATACTGAATTATTGATCAGCATGTTATACGAGAAACCCCCAATCAGGTTAAAGTCCAGATCCTTGTCAATAAGTTTGTACCTGAGAATAAGCGGCATTTCAAGATAGCTGAATGCCTGGTGCAATGTGTTGTTGAGATAAAGAAGACTTGCTTTGGCCGGATCAAAAACGTCATTGGTAAATTTTGTGATGACCCTTTCTCCTCCGTTGTCAAGAAGGAAAACATCCCTGTTATCCGTATAGATCATTCCTCCTGAGGTAAGCACCTCGAAATTATGATGATTCTTGGTATTGTCATAGGGCCTGAAACCAGCGTAAGAATAAATATTTTCAATTTCCTGCCCGACTGATGTATAAAACAGCCCGGACTGGACACTCAGCCTGTCATTTATCTTATAGGCGAATCCGATACCTCCCGAATAGGACATCCTGGGTTTTTCATAGGAATTAATCTGGCCTGAGATATCGTCGGTCCCGTACACGGATTTCAAATAATAGGATGGTGATGCAATCGCAGACAGCGACCATCTGGCCTTTCCGTTTCCGGCAGGATTGCCTGGTATAACCTCAATGACACCGTAAGGCTCACTGTAATCTTTGACAGGCTGATAATCAGCAATCCTGATCATATTATTATCTGCATGCCCGGCCAGGTTGAATCCCGGGTAACTGTTGGCGCTGACCGGAACAACGATTATTTCCTGGTTGCTTTCACGTGCCGTGACGGCTTCAGGTTCGGGAATGCCAGGAACGGTGGTCCTGACATGACTTTCCGCCGGATTAAATACGACTGCTTCCTGCCTGATTATTACCGGATTGAAGTTATCGATACGGGTTCTTGTGGATTCTTCATCACGTACAATGAAAGAATTTTGCAGTGAGGTTGATATCTCTCTGCTCCATTTGTAGGCCAGGAAGCTGATTGATATCAGCACGGCTATCAATGCTGCACTTCGTAACAGCATGTATGGTTTCTGCCTCTTTCGTATGACCGGATAGATATTGTTCCAGGTGCCAACCGGGGGAAGGATCTCAAGATCATCGAGTCCCTTCCTGAAAAGGAGATCAATATTTGCTTTCTTTTCAACCATTGACCACTTTTTTATTCATTCCGGTGTATAAACTCACTTTTTTCTGCAGGATCAGCCTTGCCCTTGAAAGATTGGATTTTGAAGTTCCCTCGGAGATCTTCATCATTCTGCTTATCTCCTTATGTGCATATCCTTCAATGGCATAAAGGTTAAAAACCATCCTGTACTTGGGTGGCAGCTCCCTTATTATATTGAGCAGATCAATTGCCTCAAGCCCTGAATAATCCTCATTGTCGGGATCCGCATCAGGCTCAGGGATCAGATCAATGTCATCAACCCTGTAGAGATTATGCCTGCTGCGGTATTTTTCCAATGCGGTATTGACAATTATTCTGCGCATCCAGCCTTCAAAAGAACCTTCATTCTTAAAATTGATGAGATTCTCAAAGATCTTTATGAAACCGTCCTGGAGAATATCCCTTGCTTCCTCATCGTTGTCCGAATACTGAAGGCACACGGCATAAAGCCTTGGAGCATGCCTCCTGTAAAGGAGCTCCTGGTCCCTCCGGTTTCCGGCAATGCATCCTTTAATTATGTTTACAGTTTCAGGCAAGGTTTTTTACCTATTAAACATATAAAAATAATTAAAATTCATCTGAATTGCCAGAATTATTTTAAAAGAATGATGCATTTTTGATCAAATTGGTTGCGTCTATTATTTTTTAAACAAAAATGCCGGCCCGTGAATTGCAGCAGGCAGCTGTCAGTTTTTCATCCGGCAGCACTTTACCAGCTGTTGCACCAGTCCCTCCAGCGGCTTTCAGTATCTCACAGATGTATCACTTCATCGTAGGCTGCTGCTGCTGCCTCTGCAATTGCTTCCGACATTGTGGGATGAGGATGAACCGATTTCATAAGCTCGTGTGCGGTTGTTTCGAGTTTTCTTGCAACGACTATCTCAGAAATCATTTCTGTAACATTAGCGCCGATCATATGAGCTCCAAGCAATTCACCGTAGGCAGCATCAAACACGAGCTTCACAAAACCTTCTTTTTGTCCGGCGGCGCTGGCTTTCCCCGAGGCTGTGAAAGGGAATTTCCCAACCTTGATATCAAAGCCCGCTTCTTTGGCCGCCGCCTCAGTGTAACCGCAGGATGCAATCTCAGGGCTGGTATATGTACAGGCAGGAATGTTCCTGTAATCGAGTGGTTCGGGATTGAGCCCCGCAATCTTTTCAACACAGATGATTCCTTCGGCTGAGGCAACATGTGCAAGGGCCGGACCATGTACAATGTCGCCGATGGCAAATATTCCCGGTACCGGGGTCCTGTAATACTCATCCACAATAACTTTTCCCCTGTCCGTTCCGACGCCTGCGGTTTCAAGTCCCAGATCCTCCAGATTCGGGGTAACCCCGACCGCTGAGAAAATGATATCCGTTTCAACCGTCTCTTCACCTTTGGGGGTCCTGATCCTGGCCAGACATTTTTCACCGGCAATTTCAGCCGATTCCACTGAAGAGCCAGTCATGATCTTCATTCCCATCTTCTTGAACGACCTCTCAAGGTATTTTGAAACTTCTTCATCTTCATTGGGTACTATTCTCGGAAGGAACTCCACAAGGGTTACTGAGGTTCCGAGTGTCTGGTAAAAACAGGCGAACTCGCTCCCGATTGCACCAGACCCGACTATGACCATCGATTCCGGCTGTTTTTCAAGCGACATGGCCTCCCTGTATCCAATTATCTTCCGGCCATCCTGCTTCAGCCCCGGAAGCTCTTTCGACCTTGCCCCTGTCGCAAGGATAATGTTCTTTGCTGAGTATTGCTTTTTTTCCCCTGCCGCATCCACCACTTCAACCATGCCATTTCCGGCAAGACGCCCCTTTCCGGTGAGCTGATCTATCTTATTCTTCCTGAAAAGATACTGTACACCCTTGCTCATCCCTTCTGCCACTGCCCTGCTCCTGGCTATTATCGCCCCAAAATCCGGCTTCACCGATCCTTCTGCAGTTATACCGTAATCAGCCGGATGCTTCAGATACTCATACACCTGGGCACTCTTCAGCAATGCTTTAGTGGGTATGCAACCCCAGTTCAGGCAGACACCTCCGATATCGGCCTTCTCAATAACAGCCACTTTCATCTTAAGTTGTGAAGCCCTGATTGAGGCAACATAACCGCCGGGCCCGCTTCCTATAACAATAAGGTCATATTCCATTTTAATCTGTTTTTAGTCAGTGAAAAAAATCATTTCCCGTTATTTAAACTATATTGATTTACATCATATTTCTTACTGATTTTGAGCTATTTAATTATTGATATATGTCATTACATCAAGCAATATTTATCAATATCGCAGTCATTCTCCTGACTGATTCCAGGATATTGAGGCCGGCCGGTGGTTTCATATCCGTCAGTTAATAGCAGTAATGAAAACAACGCCAGGATAACTTCTCTGCAAACCGGCCTGCTGTAAGTCAGAATTGTTGATATCATGATGTCGTTCTGATTTTATTAATGACCTTCAACATGAGCTTGACCAACACCCACAAAACAACAAGTGTGAATATTATTGTAGCGCCGACCGGAATACCTGCATAATATGAAATGGCATAACCTGTTGCTGTTCCAATAAAGCCTGCCATAACCGAAAGGAGCACGATGGTAAAATAGTTTCTTGAAACAAGCATGGCGATATTCGGTGGAATGGTCAGCAGGGATATTACCAGCACCACGCCTGCCATTCTGATATTCAGAACAATGGTAAGGGCGATGAGGGAAGTAGTTATGTATTTGAACACATTCACGTATCTTGAATATGTTCGGGCAAAATCCTCATCGAATGAGATATAAAGTATGGTCCGGTAAAAGAACCCGAAATAAAAGATCAATATCACCGACATTATTCCAAGGGCAAACAGGTCCGCCCAGGTTACCGTCAGGATGCTTCCGAACAGGTAACTTAGCAGGTTAGGGGAATATCCCGGAGTGAGATAGATGAATATTATACCAATGGCCATTCCGAAAGCCCAGAGAATTCCAATTGCTGAATCTTCTCTTATTTTTTGCCTCACTGACAGGTATTCAACGCCAAGTGCGGAAATGACACTAAAGACGGCTGCGCCGACAACAGGACTGATGCCTGCAAAATATCCTATCCCGATTCCGCCGAAAGATGCATGGGTAATACCTCCGCTCAGGAAAACCATTCGCCTGGAAACGATATAGGTTCCTGCAAGTCCTGCAGTTATGCTTGCAAATACAGCTCCCAGCAAACCCTTGATAACAAACTCATATTGAAAAATACTCCCTTCCACCATCAATGAGTTTTAAGGACCGTATGCGGAACCGCACCGTGAGTAATAAGCTGGATGGGACAACCATATGCAAGCAGCTGTTCATTTGATATTTCAGATGAGGGATGGTAATTAAGATGCCGGTTCACACACGCAAATGATTTTATGTGAGCAGAAATGGTTCCTATGTCATGTGAAACCATAAGAATGGCCATCCGCTGGTTTAGATCCCTCAGCTTTTCATAGAAATCATGTTCAAAATTGGCATCGACAAAATTTCCGGGTTCATCGAGAAGCAGGAGTTTGGGCTCGCCTATAATGGCCCGTCCCAGGAGGACACGCTGCAGCTGGCCGCCTGAAAGCTGGTTAAGCGACGATTCTGCCAGGCTTTCCAGGCCCAGCTCCTCAATAACTTCGTCTGCTTTCTTCTGGTCAGCCTTATTCATTCTTGAAACAAGACCCTTTCTGATCATCAGTCCGGATAATACAACATCCTTCACGGTAACCGGGTAGTTGGAATCTCCTGTAGAGATCTGCGGCAGGTAACCTATATTGTTGCTGTTCCTGAGCTCGCGGCTGAAGATGAGTTCTCCCGCCACAGGTCTGACCAGACCCAGGATAACTTTCAGCAGGGTGGTTTTCCCTCCTCCGTTGGGTCCGATAACCCCGATAAAATCATTTCCGCAAACCCTGAAATCAATATCCTGAAGTACCAGGCCAGCGCCATAGGAGGCTGAAAGTGATTTCATTTCAAACAAACAGGTTGCCATACACAAGTCAGCTTATTTCTGCCCGAAACTTTCTTTTAATACTTCAATCAGCTTCAGTTCAAATGAATACCAATCTTCTGACAAAGGATCGATCACTATGACCTCTGCTCCGGTTTCAGAAGCAATCGCCCTGGCATTCCTTGTATCATATTCCTTCTGAACCATTATTACTTTCAGTCCATTGTTTCTTGCACGATCGATCAGGTATTTCATCCTGGCCGGCGAGGGTTCCTTACCTTCAAACTCAACCGGTATTTCCTCAAATCCATAATCACGGGCAAGGTAACCAAGGTTCGGATGATAAATAATGAATTCTTTCCTTCCCGGTGCCGAGGAAAGCTCATTCATTGCCGAATCAATAATCTTAATCCTTGCAGTAAGGTCTTCATATCTTTTTTCATAAAGGTCCCTGTTTCCCGGATTGAGGCCTGCTATAAAGTCCTTCACCGAATGTGCAATTTTGAATGCACATTCGGGTGACACCCAATAGTGAGGATCCGCACCTTCCAGATGTTCCCTTTCATGCCGGTGTTCCGGTTTTATGGGATCAATTACATCTCCGAGCGAAAGGGTTTTCATCTTTCTGTTCATTTCATAAAACCGGTCAAGCCAGGTTATTTCAAAACCCAGGAAACCGTTGCTTATATAGGCAGCCGATTTTTTCAGTTTGCTGATCTGGTCGGGGTAAGGCTCATATATATGTGGATTTGAGCCTGGCGGCACCATGACATTGACACTGTATTCATTCCCTGCTATCGCCTCAACAAAGTATTTGAAAGGGCCTATACTGACTGTCAGTGTTTTCTCCTCCTGCACGGTTCCTCTTTTTCCGCATGATACAGCAAGCAGCAGGAGGATAAAGGCAGGAATATTTCTCATCAGCCGGGCATTTACGTTAATTACAAATTTAACATTTAACCTGATAAAAGGTTTAGGTGCCGGAAATAAAATAATATTTGTAGTTTTGGATCTTATTATGACAAATAACCGCCTGATTAAATCAAGAAAATAATGAAAATGCGATTAAAAACTGCTTTCGTTTTTATAATTCTCTGGCTGGCAATACTGCCTCTGTTTTCCCAATACAAGTACTCCGACTTCAGTACCCTTACCCGGCGTATTAATGTTCTGAAGGATAAATATCCCCGGCTTTGTACGGTGAAATCGCTCGTAAAAACGGCCGGAGGAAGGGAGATATGGGTTCTGACCGCCGGCACCGGCAACATGGACGAAAAACCCGGCATTGTTATCTGCGGCGGAATTGAGGGGAATCATCTCCTGGGTCAGGAAATTGCCATGGGATTTGCGGAGAAGCTTCTTGAGAACTCGTCTTCACAGGAGATCAGGAATCTCCTGGAAAAGGTTACTTTTTATGTATTTCCAAACCTTTCACCCGATGCCGCACAACAGTACTTTTCGGACATCAGGTATGAGAGGGTTGCAAATGCCAGACCCTGCGACGATGACCGGGATTTTCTCATAGACGAGGATCCCTTTGAGGATCTTAATAACGACGGTCTGATAACCCTGATGAGGATATACGATCCTGCCGGCACACATATTGAGAATGTCAGGGATAACAGGCTGATGGTCCCGGCCGACCTTTCCAGGGGGGAAAAAGGCAAATATCTTGTTTACAGCGAAGGGATAGACAACGACGATGATGGACTCTTCAACGAAGATGGTGAAGGCGGAGTAAATTTCAATAACAACCTGACCTGGAAATACGAGCATTTCGGGAAAAACGCCGGACTGCATCCGGTGTCGGAGCCTGAAACAAAAGCTGTTCTTGATTTTCTTTTTGACAGGTTCAATGTTTTTGCCGTTTTCGCCTTCGGACCGCAGGATAATCTCGGTCAGCCCATGAAATCGCCTGAACCGAAGTCTGCCGGCGGGGAAAAAGGTCAGGATGGTGATGAAGGAAGATGGTTCATGCCAAGGCCGGTATCTCTGAAGTCAGTTCTGAAATCAGATGAGCTGATTAACATAATGGTCTCAGACAAGTACCATGAGATAACCGGGGCCAAAGGAGCGCCTGTTGCCGCAGCAGCTCCGGGGAATTTCATGGAATGGGCATATTATCATTATGGGCGCTATAGCTTCAGCACCCCCGGATGGTGGTTTCCCATTGAAAAATCAGAAACACGTGAAGAGGCATTCCTGAAATTTGCAGAAAAGACCGGCATGAATGATGTGTTTGTTCCCTGGTCGGAGATCAGTCACCCCGGATTTCCCGGCAAAAAGGTGGAAGTAGGAGGCATCAAGCCTTTTGTGATGATCAATCCTCCGGCTGACACATTGGGTGATCTTATTGAGGCGCACTACAGGTTCCTGGTAGCTGCATCGCTGATGCACCCGGAACTGGAATTCCTTGATATCAAAACAGAAAATGCCGGTGACAATATTTTCAGACTTACTGTGAAAGTGCATAATAAAGGGCTTTTTGCCACATGTGCCGAAGTAGGTGATGAGAGTATATGGACCCGGATAATGAGGATCGTCATTACCCCCGCCAGGAACCAGACCATCATCAGCGGATTGAAAACCCAGAGGATAAAACGGTTACAGGGAAATGAAACAGCCGAATTCACCTGGCTCATTTCAGGTAAAGGCAGTACAGGAATCAGCGCCGGCGCCGCCAACACAGGATTCATCAGTACATCAATTGACTTAAAGTAACATATCAAAATAAAGATAATGACAAGAAGAATAGCAATCCCGATATTGTTCCTGGCAATTTCCCTGTCATTCCAGGCCAGGGCCCAGAATGCCGAACTGTTTTTCAAGGCAGCAGGATCACCATCCAATC
The DNA here is from genome assembly GCA_009877105.1 of Bacteroidales bacterium. Classification (GTDB taxonomy): domain Bacteria; phylum Bacteroidota; class Bacteroidia; order Bacteroidales; family VadinHA17; genus LD21. Next base: position 22,174 of record WXFD01000075.1, on the reverse strand, counting down.
CGAAAGTATCAACATCATGGAATAAATACTTCACATATGAAGGCATCATGGATTTCTGCCGGAAGCTTGCCAAGGAGCATCCCGATCTGGTCACGCTTGAGACTGCCGGCAAATCATATAAGGGAAGGGATATTATTGCCATTGTGATATCGGAAAAGAAAGGGCAGAGCCCTGACAAGAAGCCCGGATTCTATATTGACGGAAACATTCATTCAAATGAAATCCAGGGATCGGATATGGCTCTTTATACCGCATGGTACCTGTGTGAAATGTACAAAACCAACTCATTCATCAATCAGTTGCTGAAAGACAAGGTTTTCTACATCCTGCCAACGATCAACCCCGATGCCAGACAATATTTCATGGATGAGCCCAACTCCACCCATTCTCCGCGTTCAGGCCTCGTCCCGTTCGACAATGACCGCGACGGACTGTATGATGAGGACGGGTATGATGATTTGAACAACGACGGAGTCATCAGCATGATGCGCAGAAAGAATCCCGACGGAAAGTATATTACCGACCCGAAGGATCCGCGAAGGATGATCATGGTGAAGCCGGGTGAAAAGGGAGAATATGAGCTGCTTGGCCTTGAAGGCATTGACAACGACAATGACGGACTGATCAACGAAGACGGCATCGGCGGTTACGATCCCAACCGCGATTTCGGATTCAACTGGGAACCCAACATTGTGCAGTGGGGTGCAGGAAAGTACCCGTTTTCATTTCCTGAAAACCAGGCTGTAAGGGACTTCAGCCTGAAGCATCGGAATATTGCAGGTGCACAGTCATTTCATAATGCCGGTGGTATGATCCTGAGGGGTCCGTCGGCGAAGGATACCGGTACTGAGGTTTTCACCAGGGCCGATGAGATGGTAATCAATACCATCGGGAAGAAAGGTGAAAAAATCATCCCCGGATACAGTCTGCTGACCATCTGGAAGGATCTGTACCCGGTATACGGAGGTGAGCTCGACTGGTGGTATGGTGCAATAGGGAGCTATATCTTTTCCAATGAGCTGTGGACCCAGAGGTTGATGTTCAACGACACATCCAACGTCGATGAATATGAATTCGAAAGGCTCCTTCTCTTTGAAGACGCGTTTATCCCATGGAAGGAAGCCGATCATCCTGTTTACGGTAAGATCGAGATCGGCGGATTCGACAAAAATTTCGGACGGATCCATCCCGGATTTCTTCTTGAAAGCGATGCACACCGGAATGCTGCGTTCTGTATCTACAATGCATGGACCATGCCCAAACTGGAGATTTCATCGATAAATGTCAGGGATCTGCCGGGCGGCCTGAAAGAGGTAACTGCAACTATTGCGAATACCCAGCTTATGCCGACGCATTCGGGAACCAACCTTAAATACAAAATCGATCCTCCCGATTATGTATATCTCGATGGCGGCAAAGTAATTGCCGGGATGATCGTAACGGACATTGACCGCAATATTACAGTTGAGCAAAAGAAGAATCCGCAGCGTATTGAGGTCTCGAATATTGAAGGATATGGCAGGGTTCACGTCAGGTGGATCGTAAAGGGCGGCAGCAGATATGGCGTCAGGGTGGAAAGCGTCAAGGGAGGACACGTTTCCCGACAGGCCGGATAAACCCAAAGACCATACCTGATGCTGTCTTTGAAAGACTGCCTGTAAAGAAAGGTTTTTACCGAAATCTCTCCAAAGGAGGATGACAGCAGCCGGATCTCAGGTTCCCGGAACTGTCACGGGGACTCCGGGAATATAAGGTGATAACCCCTGCAGCCCTGAATTATTCAGACAGAAGCTTACCCTCGTACAAAAATCGGGCGAAATAAAGAAATGATACAGGTATCCACCAGGGCGGAAAAAAAGAAGATGACCCGTTGAGAGTCCTTCCGCCTGGCGGCAATAAATACTAATAAGTCAGAAGCGATATTCTGAAATATCCCGTGGCCTTGCTGGCATTTACCTGAAATTTCCAGACCCCTGTCTTATCCTGGTTTTCCCCGTCAGAAACTTTAAACGACTTCTTCCAGTTAAGATTTCCAAACTCATCGATTGCAATATCAGAATAAGTTTTGCCGTTTGGCATTGTTATCCTGATCCGTATCTCTCCTGCCCGGCAGTCGCCATTTACCGCCATTATAACCGTACCCGATGACGGGTCGACATCAAATGTATAATCGCTTGAAAAGGATTTTTCCTTAATGGTCCTGGATAATTCCCACGAGCTTTTTTCAACATTCGGGCCAAGCAGTTTACCGGGGAAGAAATCGCTTCCAGGGGTAAAAACAAAGGGAGCTCCGGGATTATTAAAGTCGTGCAATACGAAGGGCCTGTTTCTGAAACGATCAAAATCCCTGAATATATATCTGTATTTCTTCCAATCCCCTAACGGTTCCAGGGCCTTTTCCAGGGTCTCATCCAAATCATCACCCTGATTTTCCAAATTCCCCTCCTGAATCTCCTTTGACTTTTTCTGCTCGGTTATTGCCTTTTTATGGGCATCTATCTCTTCCTGCATCCTGAGTTCCCGCTCCCTGTCCTCCTTCGACTTAGCCTGTCCCGCTGCCGGCCGGAATGAAATGGTTGCAGATACCAGGAATAATACTGATAAAAACAAAACTGATCTTTTCATGGCTGCCTTTTTTCTGTTTCAGTTTCAAATTTAAAAACCGGAATCCTGCCGCATTGTTAATGCGGGGTTAATGTCAGGTTAATGTTTATTCAGTATGTCCGGGGTAATTGTAATTTGAATAATTTTAAGAATCAAATCAATACTGATGAAAGCCAGGAACACCATACTTCTTCCCGGAATTATATCCATTATAATACTGATATGTGCCCAGATCATCATTGTAAGCGGCATCTGGAAGCAAAAGGACGAAATGTTCAATTTAAGGTACAGGATTTACTCACAGGACGCACTTGAATACATGGACAGGAACTGGGGTACGGACGGTTTTGATACTGCCCGGCTTCTTATAGGCAGCTATTCGGCAAAAACAGCACCTGAACTTGCAGGAATAACAAATGATTCACTTCTCGAGGCAAGAAAAAAAGATGTATTGTATTTTGTCACCACAGTTCTTACCCGGGAGCAGGATCTTTCCGAATTCCTTTCTGCTTACTTTGAAAGTCAGGGAATTGAGAAGGAATTCAGTTCCAAAGTCAAGATCAACTATTTTGAACTCATTTACAACGACAGGAGGATACCGATATTCATAAATCAGGAGCAGCCGGGCAGCGGAATTCAGGAAGCAGGTAAACTGAAACACCGGGGCAGGCCTGGAAGCACTTCACAGATACTGGTTAAAGGAGACAGATCGGAAAATAACAACTTCCGGCTTGATTTTGAATACTACATTGACATAAGGGACAAACAGAGGCTCGTTCTCAGAGAGACTTCATTCTCCCTCGCACTTAGCGTATTCAGTATTTTTGCAGTAGTGGCTCTTTTCATGAAAACCTACAGGAACCTGATGATGGAGAAAAGGCTTTCAAGCCTGAAGACCGATTTCATCAACAATATGACACATGAACTCAAAACTCCTCTTTCAACAATCACCGTTGCCGGTAAGACTCTTGAAATGCCTCAGGTCATCAATGACGGGAAAAGGATCATGGAAACCGCAAAACTTATCGGAAAGCAGAGTGTTCATCTCAACCAGCTGATAAACATGATACTTGAAATAAGCATGTGGGAAAGGACTCAGTTTGAAATTGAAAAAAAGAAAGTAAGGATTGAGGAAACGATCAGGGAAATTGTGGATTGTTTCAGAAACGGCAGCGGTCAGAGTGCTTCAATAAGCGAAACCTATGATTTCAGCAGCGCCGAAATGGAACTGGATCCGGTTTACTTTACAACTCTCATCAATAATCTTCTTTCGAATGCTGTTAAATATTCGGGTGATGGCCCGGAAATAGAGGTCAGGGGATTTACCAGCGGCAATAATGCCGTCATCATGATTTCCGACAACGGCATAGGTATCTCAAGAACCGATCAGAGGCACATTTTTGAGAAGTTCTACAGGGCCGGTTCCGGTAACATTCATAAATACAAGGGGCTCGGCCTCGGACTTTATTATGTAAAAAAGATCGCTGAAGCTCATGGTGGCAATGTAACAGTAAGCAGTAGAACCGGAAAGGGCAGTACTTTCACGGTAACAATTCCATATAAAATCTAAAACATTTCTCCTGATGAAAGTATTACTTGCCGAGGATGACAGGGACTTTGGAAACATACTGTCACAATACCTTACAATAAGCGGCTTTGAAGTCATCCTGGCAAAGGATGGACAGGAAGCAATTACTCTTTTCAGAAGTGAGAGGCCCGATATCTGCGTGCTCGACGTAATGATGCCGGAAATGGACGGATTTTCTCTTGGAGAGAAGATAAAACAGATCCAGCCGGGGCTGCCTGTTATATTCCTCACGGCAAAAAGCCTGAGGGAAGATATCATAAGAGGTCTGAAGATCGGGGCCGATGACTATATAACCAAGCCATTTGATCCTGAAATACTTGTACTGAGGATCAATAATATCCTGAAAAGGGTGTATTCAGCAATGAATGATGAATTCAGCATATCCGACACGGTTTTGAAGTTCAATACTCTTGAACTGATCTCGGGAGGCAGGCGTGAAAAGCTTACCCTGAAGGAAGCCCAGCTCTTGAGGTATTTCATCAGCAACAGGAACAAGCTGCTGACAAGGGAGGATATCCTCACCGAGATATGGGGAGAGGATGATTACTTCCTTGGAAGGAGCATGGATGTCTTTATAAGTCGGCTGAGGAAATACATATCCGGCGACAGAAACATCGACATTCGCACAATACGCGGTACGGGTTTTATCCTGGAAGAAATTCGTCCGGGGGAACCTGATGGAGAAAGGTTTTAGAAAAAACCCTTACTGTCTGCTGTCAAGGATTTCTTTTACCTTGTTATACAGATCATTCCCGGTAAGGTTCCTGGCAATGATTATTCCGTTGTCGTCGAGCAGGAAATTTGCAGGGATTGAATTTACCACGTATAGCCTGGCAGCAGCGTTGTTCCAGTATTGAAGATCGGAAACATGCGTCCAGGTGAGCTTATCATCGGCAATGGCCTTCAGCCATTCTTCCCTGTCGCGGTCGAGCGACACACCAAGGATGTCAAATCCCCTTCTGTGGAATTCATTGTAGATTCTGACAACATTTGGATTTTCCCTCCGACAGGGGCCGCACCATCCTGCCCAGAAATCAACGAGAAGAAGTCTGGAGCCGATTTTTGACGAAAGACTCACGGGGTTCCCCCTGGGGTCGTTAAGTGTAAAATCAGGGGCCTTCTGTCCGATTGAAACCGGTTTCATCATGGCAACCAGTTCTGTTAATTCCTTAACAGCAGGAGTATTCTTTAAAGCAGTGTCGAAGGCATTTATCAGTGTCTCAAGCTCAGCTGCCTCCATCTCACGGCTCAGCCCTGCCAGGATTGAAGGAGACACAAAGGAAGAAGGATTGTTCTTAACGAAATCTTTCTGCAGATTGATCATCGATTCCTGAAGCGACAGTATTTCATTCTCGAGGATCCTCAGTCTTGCAGTGTCATTTTCCTGGAACGCGCTCTGGTAATCATTGTATGCCCTGGAATATTGATCATTCAGGGCCTTGTTTGAATCAACAAACCTCCTGTACTCATCCTGTGTCTTTGATCCGGTGATTTTTGCATTGAACAGCGAATCGAGCCTTCCCCTGATCTGAATATTTGAATTCTCAAGATAGAATGTAGTCCTCATCCTGCTGTCTTTTACTGTAAGCAGTACCATCTCAGGATATTTAACCGGACCTCCCTGCATTTTGAAATTCCCTTTTTTTGATACAGCCGAATCGATTGTCACAAGTTTTCCATCGGCTCTTTTTTGAAGAAGGAAAGTAACATTATCGGCACCTTCTATCTTTCCGGTAATCTTATATTGAGGGCCGGATGAACAGGAGGCCACAATGATCGCTGAAATCAGGAATGCATATGCTTTTTTCATTTTCTTGTCTTTTGTCAGTTTCTAAAAATTGAGCAAAGATAGACAATAATGTTTATGGTGCTCTTTTTATGTGATATTTATCTAACAGGGCAAATGCCGCATTATGAGATGTGATTTTCCCTTCATAAAGCTGCTTTTCCAGACTTTTCAGGAGTGGCTTTATTTTCTTGTCGGAATAAAAAGAACTGGTGAGACTTTCAGAGATTATTGCATGCATCAGTGTCACTTCCTGTTCTTTGCGGAGTTTCTCAAAATATCCCCCGGACGTGGTGTGTCTGACATATTCCAGGATATTGTCCCATAACTCAGCAATTCCCGAGTTTTGGTGAGCGGAGCAGGTCATTACTGCAGGTTTCCAACCCGATGTCGGTAAAGGAAAAAGATTCATTGCATTCTGAAAAGAAATCCTGGCACGCTCAGCGTTCAGCCTGTTGGGTCCGTCAGCTTTCGTTACCGCAATACCATCGGCCATTTCCATTATTCCTCTCTTGATTCCCTGGAGTTCATCCCCTGCAGAAGCAGATAAAAGCAACAGGAAAAAATCGACCATTGTCCGTACGGCTGTTTCAGATTGTCCGACTCCCACCGTTTCAACAATAATTGTATCAAAACCGGCTGCTTCGCACAGGATTATTGTTTCCCTTGTTCTGTCAGCAACTCCTCCGAGGGTCCCTGCCGAAGGAGATGGCCTGATATATGCATTTTCCTGTATACTTAGTTTTTCCATTCTGGTTTTGTCGCCGAGAATGCTGCCTTTTGTCTGGGCACTGCTCGGATCAATGGCAAGGACAGCAATCTTTCTGCCCAATCGTGTCAGATGCAATCCGAACGATTCAATAAAATTACTTTTACCCACACCAGGGGCTCCTGTTATTCCAATCCTTACCGACCGCGAACTCAGGGGAAAGCATTTGTCTATTATCTGCCTGGCGATTTCAGCATTATCGGGCAGCGTACTCTCAATAAATGTTATAGCCTGGCTCAGGATGGTCCTGTTGCCCGAAAGGATGCCCTCAACATATTCGTCTGCCGAATATTTTCTTTTTTTCTTTTTCCCCGAGGGAGAAAAGGCAACAGGATTAACTTCCGGCGGATAATTAACTGCAGGTTGAACTTTTGCAGCATTCTTGAAATCCTCTTTGTTTTTCATCTGTCTGAAACTCTTCATGCAAAATTAAAAAAAGGGTGCCCCTCTTCAGCCGGCACCCATCCAGAAGTCAAATATCTTTCAGTGTGATTTTCTATTTGCTCGCAGAGACTTCCTGGGCCACATCTGCTGTGACCATCAGCATTACCTCCGAATTTTTGGGATCATTGGTATATACATATATTGCCTTTGTAACTTTTCCCTTGTAGCCACCCGAGTTAAAGGTAGCTTTGATCGAGCCTGATTCGCCGGGCTTGATACCCTGTCCCTGTATTCCCTGCTGAACTGCCGTACAACCGCATGATGACCTGATATGTCTTATGACAAGATCCCTTTTCCCCAGGTTGGTGAACTTGTATTCAACCTCATTTTGCGTGGAACCTGCTATCTTTCCAAGATCAATCGTCGTTTTTTCAGGTTTAAATACCGGTGCATTGGCCAGTTCCTCCTTTGACAAGCCGGAAAAATCCTCCACGAGATTGGCTGATACATAGTAATATACATTATTATGAAGTACCCCGTTAGTCTTAACCCTTACCATGCTGCTTACATTACCCCAGGTCTGGTTCTTTGTGGCATCATAAGTACCCTCAACTATCCCCTTCTCGCCTGCCTTGAGAGTTTCAGGCTTAACCTTAAGGGAAAGATAATCAGGAACTCCTTCGAATTCAACTTTAACAGGAGAATTTGATGTATTGATCAGTTGCATTACCCTGATCTTTTTTTCTGTCTTTTTGACATTGGTAAATGCCAGGTGATTGCTTTCAAATCTCACTGATCCGACAGGAAAAGTAAAAATCTCTTCAAGTGTTTTTTCCCGCGGGATCACTTCCCCTTTCAGCAAAATGACCACCACTTCGGGCTTTGAATTTGAATAAACCGACAGTGTCTTATTGAAGGGACCCGGTCTGTTTGCCGGATCATAAATGGCAGTAATGGTACCTGTACCTTTCGGAGGTATGGGTGTTTTTGTCCATTCAGGCAATGTACATCCGCAGGAAGCAACAATATTCTGAATTACCAGCGGCTGGTTTCCAGTATTCATCACAACGAAATCATACTTCTGCCGTCCTGCTTCTTCCCTGAACTTTCCAAAGTCATGCTCTGTACCGGAAATTTTCATTACAGGCTGGCCCCACGATAAAAGACCGCAAAATGCCAGGGCAAAAAATAAAAATAACTTTTTCATATATGAAAACTATTTTGATGTAAATGTTCCTTTGACTGTATCCCGAAATGGGAAGCCTGCTGTGAGTTTAAGATTCTCCGTTCCCGCTGAATTCCTTCAATCCTGCCCGTCGGGCAGCATCTCAAAAACATGATGGTTTCATTTCGGAGATTAATTAACCTGGTTTTCACTGTTAAAGATCAAACAATGAGTTCAAATATCTGAATTATTTTAAAACTGACATTCCAGCAATTTTATTGCCCAAAATAACAAAAACCAGACCAAATTCGGGAAAAGAATTCTCTCAGTGTAAAATTAATAAAGTTTGATATTAATCTTAATTTTAATGAAGAAAATCTTAGTTTTGTCCTCTGCAGGAAGTCATTTGGAATAAAATTTGAAGCGGAAACCGTTTTGCGGAGCGAGAATTTTGGAGATGAAAAATACCCGGAGACTTATTTTTATCCTTGCAGCCATGCTCCTTTTCTTCAGGGCGGAAGGACAGTTCTATAACGGACTCCAGATGCCCTTCGGGAAAAACAGGGTACAGTATTATAATTATTACTGGTCATTTTACAGATTCGAGGATTTTGACTGCTATTTCAATGAATTCGGCAACGAACTTGCCCAGTATACCGCCGCCTACGCCACAAAAAAGCTTGACGAGATAGAAGGTTATTTTGATTATAACCTTGAAAAGAGAATCATCTTCATCATTCACAATAAGGCCAACGAGTACAGGCAATCCAATATTGGTCTCCTGACCTTTGACGAGGACAGCTACAACACCGGAGGATATACCCGTATAATCAAGAACAAGGTAATGCTTTACTATGAGGGAGATCATATTAGCTACCAAAAACAGATCGCCGAATCAATAACGGAAGTCATAATCAATGAAATGCTGTACAATGCTGATTTTCGCGATCGTATTTCCAGCTCTTCCCTTATCACTATGCCCGATTGGTTCCTGAAAGGCCTGACACGCTATATTGCATTCGGATGGGACTATGAAACCGAAAACAAGGTCAAGGATGGGATCAAATCCGGAAAATTCCGGAAAATAAACCATCTTGAGTCGGAAGACGCACTTGTTGCAGGCCAGTCCTTCTGGAGATTCATTGCCAGGAAATACGGCGATGCCATTATCCCCAACATTTTATATCTCACGAAAATTTATAAGAACGTTGATGACGGCTTCCTGTATGTCCTGGGCATTAAACTCAAAGATCTGCTGAAGGAATGGAAACAATATTATACAGATGAGTATTCATCCGGCAACAATCTCCCTGAAGACGACATTTCCACCATCAGGAAATCCCGGAAAGAACAGATCTACCAGCAGGTTAGGGTCAGCCCTGACGGAAAGTACCTGGCATATGTAACCAACGACTGGGGACGGAAAAAAATTTTCCTGTATGATCAGGCTACCGGAAAGAACAGGGCCATTTTCAGAATCGAACCAAAATACGAGCACAAGACCGACAATACTTATCCTGTAATCGGCTGGCACCCCTCGGGGAGGATACTTACATTCATCAATGAGGAAAAGGCAGGGATGGTAATTTATTTTTACCGCATTGATGAGAAAAAGACAGAAGAGAGGAATCTTCTTTATTTTGACAAGGTCATGAGCTTTTCATATTCTCCCGACGGTTCCCGCCTTGTATTATCGGGTGTTAAGGATGGCATGACTGATATCTTTGTGCACACTATTGCCTCAGGAGTGAATGACCAGATAACCAGGGATGTTGCCGATGACCTTGATCCTTCATTCATCGGAGACAAACCGGGGGAAATCATATTCTCATCGAACCGCCTGTCGGACACTCTGATAAATGACGGCAATCCATTTGAAAAAACAGGACTGGTGTTTGACCTGTTCACATACAACGTGGATAAGAAGAATAATATTCTTACCCGGTTGACGGAAGGACAGTATGCAAGCAGATACGAGCCTGAACCAGTCGCCGGAAACAGGATTACATACCTGGGCGACAACACCGGAATAATGAACAGGTATACTGCCAGATTTGACAGTACGGTAAGTTTTATCGACACAACAACCCATTACAGGTACTTCATGAGATCAACGCCTGTGACAAACTATGACAGGAACATACTCAATCACTCATTTTCAGATGCTTCTGACATATATGGAGAAGTTGTGTATAAAAACAGGAAATTCAATCTGAGAAGGAAACCGCTATCGGCTTCGCCGCCTGTGCCGCAAAACGAAATCACGCTGACACCATTCAGGAAAGAGCAGAACAGGTTATTTCACAAGGCTGACAGCATTGAAACAATAAGAAAATGGCTCCTGGCTGAAGACAAGAAAAGGAGGGATACCCTGAAAAAGCCTTTGTACGAATATTATATCAAGGACGAGCCAATAGATATCAATCATTATATATTCGAAAAGGAAAAACAGAATTATTACGAACAGCTCTGGCGCAAGGACTACATGGACATAGACCTCGACACCGGCAGGCTGAACCTGCCTCTCATAAGGATCTATGAAACATCCTTTTACAATAATTACATTGCCAATCAAATTGATTTTACCTTTTTAAACAACTCTTACCAGGTCTTTAACGGAGGTGCACCCTATTTCAATCCAGGGATAAATCTCCTTACCCGTTTCGGGATACTTGACCTGTTCGAAGATTACAGGCTCACAGCCGGTTTCAGGTTCTCGGGCAATTTCGACAGCAATGAGTATCTGCTCAGCTTTGAAAGCCTGAAGGGCAAATTCGACAAACAGATTACTTTCCACCGGCAAGCCTATTTCAGCACCGACAATAGAGATCTGTTCAAAACCCATACACACAATCTTTATCTTTCCCTTGCCAAACCCATAACACCGGTGCTCGCCTTAAAGGGCAGCCTCCTGTACAGATACGACAGGCATGTAACACTAGCCAGGGATCTTCCTTCCCTGAGCTCTGAAACAATCTCCAAACACTGGGCCAGCCTCAAGGGGGAAATTATCTTCGACAATACCCGTAAAAGAGGAATCAATATCTACTACGGAACCAGATTCAAGGTCTTTGCAGAGTATTACAGGCAGCTTACCAGCAGGAAATCAGATATGTTTGTACTTGGAGCCGATTTCAGGAAATATACAAAAATACACAGGGAGCTGATCTGGGCAAACCGCTTTGCAGCAAGCACCTCATTCGGACCGACAAAACTTGTCTATTATCTTGGAGGTGTGGATAACTGGATGGGATATCTTTTCAACAAAGGTGAGATGTTCGACAAAAGTATCCCGGTAAGCAATCTTGAAAATTACGGGTTCCAGGCGCTTGCCACCAACATGAGGGGATTCAGGCAAAATATCAGGAACGGGACCAATTTTGCCGTCATCAACAGTGAGATTCGCTGGCCCTTTGTAAGGTATTTTGCCGGTCACCCGCTCCGGTCAAATTTTCTGAACAGCCTTCAGATTGTAGGGTTCGGCGACGCCGGAACAGCCTGGACCGGGGCTGATCCCTGGTCAGGCATGAACTCGTGGGACAAGGAAACTTACAAGAGCGGACCAATTACAGTTGTTCTTGATTCAAACAGGCAACCCATTGTCTATGGTGTCGGCGTCGGACTCAGGGCCCAGATCTTCGGATACTTTATCAGGGCCGACTGGGCCAGGGGAATTGAAAACGGCTACCTCCTCCCAAGAATATTCTATCTGTCATTCAGCCTGGATTTCTGATTTGCCGCAGAAGCAACATACTGATTACCTGCCTGGAAAAAACAACTCCGGCCAATAGCATTATCGGTAACAGCTTAAAGAAAATCCGCAATTATTGCAAAGATCCTTCTTCATTTGGAAAATTTGGAATACTTTTGCAGCGCTTATGTTTTTATTATAACCAAAAAAGTATAAAGATGGCTTACGTAATCAATGATGATTGTACAGCTTGCGGAACATGTATTGATGAGTGCCCGGTCGAAGCGATATCTGAAGGTGATATCTACAAAATTGATCCTGATATCTGTACGGATTGCGGTGCATGTGCCGATGTATGCCCGGTAGAGGCAATTCATCCTGCTGAATAGCTTTACAATCAGAAAGTTTTAAAAAAAGGTGCCTCTCTGAGGCACCTTTTTTATTGAGGACTGTACCTGGCTTTTTCAAGAATCTTCTGAACATCTGTCTCTGTCATAAGATCTTTCAGCGATACCGCAGGATTTTTCCGCATATACGATTCAATGATCCTGAATCCGATCCAGACAGCCGCCCTTCCCGGTGACTGATTTGTAAAATAGCTCGTAAAAGGAGCTTCTCCTGTGAGCTTCCTTACCACAAATCTGTCGGTTTTGAACAGCAGATCATTTTCAACAAGATATTGCCACATACGGGCCTCGTTGTTCCGGCAGAATTTCATCTGCCCCGGGGTAAACCTGAAAACAGTTTCATCCGGCAAATCTGGCAGCATGCATTTTTCAAAATATTTCAGCTTACCTTCATGCAATATTTCGGCGAGAACATTATCCGTTTCGTAACCGGCTGATTCAAAATCCCATTCCGACGAAGCCCAGCCATACATACAATCGGGAACTATATTTTCGGGTGTCATTCTTGCCGCCATGTAACTATATATCTCAAGCCGTGGATAATACTTGCAATCGGGCCCCAGGTACCTGTCAAGTCCTATCCCGAGAACGGAATCGCCGGTAATAATACTGTTGTTGAATCCGGTAATACAGGTAAATACCGCAGGCACAATTCTGCCCGGGAAATAATAAAGGTAATGCCTGAATGCTCCCTTTAGTCCCTTCTCTATATCAGCAACATCGGGGTAAAGCTGCCTGGTCATTTCGTAAACATCGTAGTTCTGTTTATCGGTACAAAACCGGAAAAGAAAATCAGGAAAAGCCGGACTGTCAATATCTCCGGTATTGATGACATAGCTGAAAAGCTGAAGAAAATGACCATACTTCTGTTTAAGTACGGGAACCTTCGCCTGGATCGAATCAGGATCGAGTGTGAAAAGATCATCTTCGAGACGTTTAATCCCTATCTCAGTTTTGATACCTGAAATATTCACCCTGTAAGGATTTTTCCTGCACGACAAACCTGAAACGCAAATCAGGCCTGTGATCAGGATCAGTCTAATGAATCTCATTGTTGTTGAGTCTGAAATCTAGCATTAAACGTGCCGGGAATATATTCCCGCCACGGGTTCCAAAATTAATGAACCGGAAATCAGTAAACAATATATTTTTGCATGAAAGGATGTAACCCCTGTCCTACTTTCCGAAGAGTGTAGGGATCATTTTGCCCGTCCAGCATTCCGGTGTATTGCACCTGAAGATATGTGCTATCACAAATGCCGAATTTACCGTATTGTTCGGGGTGGTTATTTCACGGTTCTTTATTACCCGGGGGCCGGTAAGGCTCCAGGGAACCTCCATTTCAGTAGGTGTGACGCCTCCATGACCTTTGTTTACACCTCCATGGTCAGAAGTAAATATAAAATATGTGCCGTTGTATATCCCTTCAGCTTCCATTTTTGCAATCAGCCTGCCAATCTCAGTATCGGCCTCCTCAATCGATCTGATGTATTCGGGCGACATCCAGCCATGATTGTGCCCGTTTGCATCCGTGTGAACCGTATACAGGAATACAAAAGTCGGTTTTTCCCTGTTTTTCCTGATAAACTCAAAAGCCCGGTCAAAATTACCGGTATAGGCATCATCCTCAAGGAAGCTCACTTCATCGAGATAGCTACGGTTGTAAGGATAAATGAGATTCTCCCAGTTATAGTAAAAACCAATTTGTATCCCGCGAACCTGATCCTTCAGTATTTTAAATACTGATGGATAATATCCCTTGTCGTCTTTTTCCACCGCGGGCAAAACATGCTTGTCAATCGTCCATCCGTTATCTGTTACACCATGCTGTTCCGGACCACTGCCCGTCAGATGACTTGTCCAGTTTGGAAGGGTTACGGAGGGCATTACCACCCTTGTTTTTAATGAATAGGACCCCTCATGCATTAATCTGTCAATGTTGGGTGTGCGGGCCTTCTGAAGCCCTTCAATGCTAATGCCGTCCAATGCAATAAATACTATACGCTCAGGATTGCTTTTAGGGTACGCACTTTGAAATACGATAAAAAGAGCAAGAATAATGTTTCCTATGATTTTCCGCATGATCGTTAAAGGTTTTAATTTATACTGACTGAATGACAATAATCAATAAAATTCCAGCTATTTATTTGATGATCAAACTATTATCTGAACAACTCAACACGTTTTCGTCATTTACAATATACAAATTTGTTCCTGTCAGGAAAGCTTTCGTCATAGAAATCTGCACCGAAAGGTTAAAAATTCGGCAAAAAAATAAAGTCAAATCAGAAAATTCCCAAATAGCTGCCCGGGTTTAACCGGGTATTCTTATCCGGACTGCCCGGTTCAGGGGGGATTAGGATATCCTGGACAGGAAATAACTATAATATTTCCGGCTTATGGTCCGTTTGCCTAACACTATTCCGTATGCAAGTAGATAAGGGAGGAATCTGAAAATCCTGAAAAGAGTAAGATGTGGCCGCTGAAAAACACAAGAGTAAGCAATATTTAATTCTTTTCCTATGAAAAAAACTTCATTAGCTATCGTTGTTCTGATGTGTTTCATTTCGTACAATGCCAAAGCGCAGTTTGTTGCCGGCGGCACCCTGGGCCTCCAGGCACCCGTCGGTTATTTTGGTGACTGGGCTAAGGTAGGAGTCGGCATAAATTTGTCAGGTCAATACATGCTGAAGGAAAATATGGCAGTCGGCCTGAATATTGGCTTCAACCGGTTCGGCGGACAGGATTTCGGTTTTGGCGATGGGGATCATAATTACTCCTATTCGATGATTCCGATCACAGGACTTTTTGAGTATCATTTTACAGTCAGCAGTATTAAACCCTATGCCGGGCTGGAGCTGGGTTTTTACCATATGGGCTTCAGGGTAAAATACGGCAGAGAGGTTGAAAGAGACGGCGAATTCTATTTTGGACTGGCTCCCACAGCTGGAGTTTTATACAGCATTAACGATAATCTTATCCTTTGCGGAAACCTGAAATTGCATAATGTATTTGCCGAGGGAGATAATCTTACCTGGATAGGCATCAATGCCGGAGTCAGAATACCTTTTTAACTAACTTAATTTCAGTTTTCCGGATAAGGCCGAAGCTCTTGCGGCATCCGGAAGAAGCGGTATTGGAGCGGAGGCCAGCAGGCCGCCGCTCTTTTATTTGATTAAGTACCTCTCGAGATCGAACCTGGCAGATCCCTTCGGATCTTTTCTCAATCAGAATAATTGCCTGTAGTTTTCCGCCGGAATACAACCCTCATATACATCTCCCAATATTTTTTAATTTTGAATTATGCAGAACAGGCCCCTTTGTGGTTTTTACTGTGAAAGTTGCCGGAATCAGGGGGTCAAAAGTATAAATAGCGTATGAAAATCTCCATTGCACAACTGAATTATCATATTGGCAATTTCGAAAAGAATAAAGGATTGATCATAAAGGCAATAGACAAAGCCAGGAGTGAGGGCTCCGATCTGGTGGTCTTCTCTGAACTTTGCGTTCCCGGATATCCGCCTCTCGATCTTCTCGATCGTATTGATTTTATTGAAAAATGCAACCGCACTGTTAATGAAATAACAGATCATTGCAAAGGCATAGCTGCAGTTATCGGAACCCCGGTTTACAATAAAGAGCCAGGAGGCAGGAAGCTCTACAACTCGGCTTTGGTTCTCTCAGATGGAATGACGATTTTTTCTGCAAATAAATCCCTCCTCCCCACCTATGATGTTTTTGACGAATACAGGTATTTTGAACCCGGAAAAGAATTCCGGCTCCTGAGTCTCAAGGGGATAAATATTGCTCTTACCATATGCGAGGATCTGTGGGATGATCAGCCTCATGGTAACTGGCCCGGCTCAGCGGGTATTTATCCGGTTGCTCCAATGGAAGAGCTTGCAGTCTTCAATCCCGATTTGGTTATAAATATTTCGGCCTCGCCATTTTCATACCAGGCTGTTGAAACCAGAAGGAATATTTTTGTTGCCAAGGCACTTAAACACAGGATTCCGGTCATTTCGGTCAACCAGACAGGTGCAAATACCGGTCTGATCTTTGACGGGGCTTCACTGGCCGTTAACCGCAACGGGCAGATATTCCGCCAGCTGGGTTACTTTGAGGAGGCTGTGGAGACATTTTCGTTGGAGGATCTTGATGCCGGATTTAACTTTCCGGATATTGGCAGGGCTGAAACTGCAGCTCTTATACACAAAGCCCTGATAACAGGAATTCAGGATTATTTCGCAAAGACCGGCTTCAGAAAAGCCATACTGGGTTTGTCGGGGGGACTTGATTCTGCCGTATGTCTCTGCCTGGCAGCAGAAGCGCTTGGCCCGGACAACGTACTGGCCCTGCTGATGCCCTCACGATATTCGCCTGGCAGTTCCGTGAATGATTCTGTTGTTCTTGCGGAAAAACTGGGTATTAAATACCAGCTTATCAGTATAGAGGAACCAATGCGTGCATTTGAGAAAACCCTGAAAGGTCCATTCAAAGGATTGAAACCCGATGTTACCGAGGAAAACATCCAGGCAAGGATCAGGGCAATCCTGCTGATGGCTTATTCAAACAAGTTCGGGTACATGCTCCTGAACACATCCAATAAAAGTGAAACAGCTGTCGGATACAGTACACTATATGGTGATATGGCGGGGGGATTGTCGGTGATAGGTGACGTTTACAAATCGGATGTTTACAAACTAGCATCCTATATAAACAGAAATGGCGAAACAATTCCTGAAGCCATTATAAGAAAGCCTCCCTCAGCAGAGCTTAAGCCCGGGCAGCTTGATACGGATTCATTGCCGCCATATGATATTCTCGATCCGATCCTCTACCGGTACATTGAACTTCAGAAGCCTCCTGATGAGATCGTGGCTGAGGGATGGGACCGCGGCATTGTTGAAAAAGTGATCAGGATGATCAATGTAAGTGAATACAAGCGTTTTCAGGCTCCTCCCGTATTGCGTATCTCATCTAAATCTTTCGGGGATGGATGGAAAATGCCCCTCGCGGCCAGATATTGAGGATCACAGGATCGGCATGCCGGAAGCTTCAATACATAAAGCAACATTTTAATCATACCGATGTTTGTATTTTTACTCCCTGTAAAATACCCTTTTCACCCTGGCAGGTACTGAGGTAAGGATCTCATATGGGATTGTACCGCAAATCCGGGCAACCTCGTTTATTGAGATATTCTCACCAAAGATCTCCGCTGCACATCCTTCTTCTATATCGGA
This sequence comes from Bacteroidales bacterium, assembly GCA_009877105.1. Classification (GTDB taxonomy): domain Bacteria; phylum Bacteroidota; class Bacteroidia; order Bacteroidales; family VadinHA17; genus LD21. Next base: position 4,534 of record WXFD01000075.1, on the reverse strand, counting down.
ACCTGTTATGTCGGCCATGCACATGTCCATGCAGATATTCCCTGTCAGCGGATATCTCCTGTCTTTGATAAAAACGCTTCCTTTCCCGTTGCCCAGTCTCCTGTTAAGACCATCGGCATACCCTACGGGGAGGATCGCAATTTTTCTCTCCCTGTCAGAAACCGACGCGCATCCATAGCCGACCGGCTCTCCCGGGGAAATGTATTTGACCTGCGATATTGCCGTCATGAAACGGCCGGCTGGCCTCAGATTCATCCCTTCATAATTGCCTGCACCGTAAATGCCGATGCCAGGCCTGACCATATCATACTGGTAACGGGGAAACCTTATGATTCCTGAAGTATTTAAAAGATGTCTCAGGAACGAATAACCGAGGGCCGTATTTATTTTCCCCGACACCTGTTCAAAAAGACTTGCCTGGTGATGTGTAAATTCGTCGAGCGCTGGATCTTCAGAACCGGACAGATGTGAAAAAACGGACGCTACCTTAAGACAGTCCGCCTGCTTCAGGACAGAAATCAGCCGGTCAGTTTCTGAAACCAGGAATCCAAGGCGATGCATTCCTGTATCTATCTTTATATGAACGGGATACTGGAACAGACCGTGTCGTGAAGCAGATTCCCTGAATTTTTCCAGTGCAGAGAGGCTGTATATCTCCGGTTCCAGATTGTACCTGATCAATACATCATAAGATGCAGGATCGGGGTTCATCACCATGATCGGGAGGGATACTCCGGCATTTCGAAGTTCGGCTCCTTCGTCCGGATATGCTACTGCCAGGTAGCTTATCCTGTTATATTCAAGGATCCCGGCAATCTCGGCTGAACCTGCACCATATGCAAACGCCTTCACCATCGCCATTATCCGTGTCCCCGGGTTGAGCAATCTCCTGATCTCATTCAGGTTATGAGTAATTGCATCCAGACTGACCTCAAGAACGGTAATATGGGCCTGTTGTTCCAGGAGTCGGGCAATCCTTTCGAATTCAAACATCCTGGCTCCCTTGATAAGGATCACTGAGTCCCTGAAATCGCGGCTGCTGAAATGTCTTTCAAAGTCATCCGTCGAAGCATAAAACCCCGACCCGGGTTCAAACAACCTCCGGCAGCGCATTAGCGACGGACCGATACCGATCAGCCTGTTGATTCCTGTTTTTCTGATCAGTTCAGCAGTCTCCCCGTACAGTTCTTCCTCGTTGCGGCCGCTTTGAACGAAATCGGACAGGATCAGGATTGATGTCCTGCCATTCTGCGACTTCATGAATTCAAGAGCCATTCCCAGGGAACCAGGATCTGAATTATAATAGTCTTCGATTAGCAGGCAGTTATTTATTCCGCCTTTGATTTCCATCCTCATTGCCACCGCTTGAAGTTGGGAAAGGCCTTTCCTGATGATATCCCGGTCAATGCCCAGAGCAAGGCAGGCGGAGGCAACCGTAACCGCATTCTCAACCGAGGCACGATCGCTGAAGGGGATCTCAAAAACTTCCGTGCCTGCTTTATAACTGACCTCCAGGGATGTGAGCCCCGTTTCATTAAGTCTGCTCTTCACGAAAACCGTTGCACCTTCATCATGAAATGACCAGCTTACCAGATTTTTCCCCGATAAATTATTGTCTTCGCACACCAGTTCCCTGATCACTTCATGGTCAGCACAAAATATTATCATTGAGCAGTCAGTGAAAAGCCCGAGTTTTTCCCGGGCCTTTGCGCGGTTGTCATTGAAATTACTGCTGTGGGCCTCTCCGATGTTTGTAATGATACCAATTCCTGGCTGTATGACATTTCTGAGTTTCTCCATTTCTCCAGGCATGGAAATCCCCGCCTCAAAAACCGCATACCTGAATCTTTCGTCCATCTTCCAGACAGAAAGCGGCACCCCGATCTGTGAATTATAGCTTCTGGGGCTCCTTACCACTGCTTCAGTCCGGCCAAGAATATCGGCCAGCCATTCTTTTACAATCGTTTTCCCGGTGCTGCCGGTTACCGCAATAACCGGAAAGTTGTACAGGGATCTTTTAAATGAAGCCAGCTTCTGAAGTCCGTCAACAGTATCATTAAGCAATATGAATGAGGTTCCGGTATAATTTCCAATGTTTTCAGGGAGCCTGCTTACAAGAAAGACTCTGATCCCTTTTTTTGAAAGGCCTTCAATGAACAGGTGCCCGTCGTGATTTTTCCCTATGATGGCAATAAAGGCAACATCACTGGTAAAACTAACCTGCCTGCTGTCAGTGGAAATATCAGTTATAGTGGTATCGGATGGACCGTAGAGAGTCCCTCCTGTAATTCGTGCGATATCTGATGTGGAAATGCAGAACACTTTAATTTCTTTTCAGGCTCATGTTGTAACAACTTCTGCAAAGGGGTTCATATTTATCCTTTTCACCCAGCACCACCACCCGGGATTCATCTGATTTCCGGAATGAATACTGCGCGAGGTTCCCGCATCGCATACATATTGCATGCAGTTTTGTAACATATTCCGCGATTGCAAGGAGTGCCGGCATCGGACCAAAGGGATTTCCCATGAAATCCATATCGAGGCCTGCCACAATAACCCTCTTTCCATTGTTGGCTAATGTATTGCATACATCGACAATTGACATATCAAAAAACTGGGCCTCATCGATCCCGATCACATCGGCATTACCTGACAGCAGGAGTATCGAAGAAGCATTGTCGGTCAGGGTCGATAAAATAGATCTGTCATCATGTGAAACAACCCTGGTATCTGAATACCTTTTGTCAATTGAAGGTTTGAATATTTCAACCCGTAATCCGGCAAACTGCGCCCGACGGAGCCGCCTGATCAGTTCCTCGGTCTTTCCCGAGAACATTGAACCGGTAATCACCTCAACAGACCCCCGCCTGTCTTTCATCCTGACTGAATTTTCAAGGAATTCCATAATCGTTTACCTGTTTCCGGAAGCTAAATGTAACTCAATTGCGTTAAGACTTATGGAATAATACTTACTTTTGCAAAGTAAAAAAATTGGTTCATTAAAATAACTGTTGAAAGCATGGATTTAAAGACCACCTTTGATATAATTATCAAGGATCTGAATGATATACGGGAGATTATTGACGATCTGAAGCAATATCAGGGGGTTCCGGCAATAGAAATTGAGCTTGCAAAGTCAAAATGCAGAAGTGTAAGCGAAATTATCTCTTTTCTGAGGAACAGTGATCTTTCGCATGTCGGGCGGAAACAGGACATATCTGAAAAAAGGGAAGAATCCAGGTCACATCAGAAAGACCCTGTTCTGTCTGCAAAGAAACCAGTTGAAATTCAGGTGGAAAAACCTGCTTTTCATGAACCCGTGAAGGTCGACGCCCCGCAGGATAAACCTATATCCCCTGTTGTAGTCACTGAACGTCCGGAACCGGTTCCGGTTCCCAAAGCTGCGGAATATACAATTATTGCCGACCAGTTTGCCAACAGACCGGAAAGCTTCCATGAAAAGCTCGGTGGTATGAAGCCGGAAGATGATGTTCTGGAAATAATAAAGACCAAACCTGTTTCAAGCATTTCAGAAGCTATAGGGATAAATGACAAATACCTTTTTATAAAAGAAATATTCAACGGCGACCAGGAAACCTATAACCGGGTACTTTCAGAACTTGAATCAGCCGGGAGTTTCGATGATGCAAAATCCATTATAATGGATCGTGCCGGGATTAACAAGGAAAATGAGGCATTCAGGATGTTCATCAGCATATTGAAACGCAAGTTCCCTTCCAATGAGTAAGCTCATCCTGGTCCCTACTCCGATCGGTAATCTCAGGGATATAACATACAGGGCTGTCGAAATCCTGAAGGGAGTTGATCTTATACTGGCAGAAGATACGAGGCAGACAGGAAAACTTTTATCCTTCTACAATATCAGGACACCGATTCAATCGCATCATATGTTCAACGAGCACAGGAGCGTGGAGGCAATAAGCAGCAGGATATTGTCGGGTACGACTGTTGCCCTTGTCAGTGACGCCGGTACTCCCGGGATCTCCGACCCCGGATTTCTGCTTGTGAGAAAGTGCATTGAAAAAGGGATCGGGGTGGAATCCCTTCCCGGCCCCACGGCTCTTATCCCGGCGCTTCTGAATTCCGGGCTCCCCTCCGACAGGTTCTGTTTTGAGGGCTTTCTTCCGCCCAGGAAGGGAAGGAACAAAAAGCTTGAAGTGCTGGCCCGGGAACCAAGAACAATGGTGTTTTATGAATCCCCGTTCCGCCTCATAAAAACACTGGACGACCTGGCATTATTCTGCGGTCCTGATCGCGAAGCTTCGGTGTCACGTGAATTAACAAAGATCCATGAAGAAACCATAAGAGGTTCATTATCATTCCTTGCTGAACATTTCAGGGAGAAGACACCAAAAGGGGAAATAGTTATAGTTGTTGCCGGCAGGAAGCTATGAAACAAAAGATACTATGCCTGACGCTGAAAGCCAGGAAGATATTTATCGCCGCCATTCTGACTGGCGTTCCATTTATTTCAATCCATACCCAGATACTGAAGGGCAGGATCACTGAC
>WXFD01000074.1 GCA_009877105.1 Bacteroidales bacterium | reverse complement strand
CGCATCCTGCACATCCGGCATTTGAAACCAGGGCACCTGCCTTCTTGAAGATATCTATCAATCCCGTTTCAAGGCATTGCTTCCAGATACGGTCCGTCGATGGAACAATCTTAAGAACAACCCCGGGCGCTACTTTTCTGCCTTTCAGTATAGCGGCAGCAACATGCATATCCTCCATCCTTCCGTTTGTGCAACTCCCTATAAAACCCGAATCGATCTTAAGTCCTGAAACACTGTCGGCGGGTACAGCATCATGCGGCGCTCCCGGTCTTGCTACCATCTGGGTGAATGCTCCCGCGTCCATGGTGAATGATTCTGCATATACTGCATCCTTATCGGCATAGACGGGAGAAAAAGCTGTTTTCGATCGTGATGAGCAGAAATCGATTATTTCCCTGGAAGGAGGGAATAATATAATTATAGCACCCATTTCGGTTGCCATTGATGATATTGTAATTCTCTGGTCAAGAGTCATTTTCTCAGCAGCCTCTCCATAGATCTCAACTGAATAGCCCAGCAGGGAGTTGGCTCCGAAGCGGGCAAGCATGTTGAGCACCACATCTTTGGCTGCAATATCATCGCCCGGAATGCCCTCGAGGGTGATTTTTACCGATTCAGGCACCTTGAACCATACCTTGCCCTTGCTCCAGCCTGCCGCGATGTCCATATCGCCCATGCCCTGCCCGAAGGCACCGATAGCCCCGAGAATATTTGCATGCGAATCGGTGGAAACCGCGGTAGCCGACGGAAACACAATCCCTTCGTCGATAATGATATGAGTTCCTATTCCCGAATCAATGTCATACACTTTTATACCGTTCCCGCGGGCAAACTGACGGCATAAATGTTGATTCACGGCGTATTTCTGATCCGATCCTGTAGGGTTGCAATCGAAGGTGAACCAGGTCTTTGCCGGGTCGTGGATTGTTAGTCCGTTGTCCAGAATGTTTTTAACCACATTGGCACCTCCGAAATCGCGTGCTATCCTGGCATCCAGTCCGATATCCAGAATATCACCAGGCCTGACCGATTCCTGTCCGGAATGGTTTGCCAGGATTTTTTCTATCATGGTCATTGCCATAGTATAACGGTATTAAATAATGAGTTTAAGCTAATTGGTTTTATTGAAGCTGCCCCTGTAATCACGGGGGGACAATCCCTCTGACTTGCGGAAATGCTTGTTGAAGTTTGAGATGCTTGAGAATCCGCACTGGTCGGCAATATCACTTATATTATAGCCGGTTTCGCGGAGAAGATGCCTTGCTTTTTCAATCCTGACCCTGGTCAGATATTCCACGAATCCCTCCCCTGCATTCTTCTTGAAGTATCTGCTGAATGCAAAAGGACTCATCTTTGCAACGGCAGATGCATCCTCCAGGGTGAGCGGAC
>WXFD01000073.1 GCA_009877105.1 Bacteroidales bacterium | reverse complement strand
CTTGGTTCAACCTCATAAATATGAACGGACGCGTTTATGATCCGCTGGTCGGCCAGTTTCTTAGTCCGGATAATTATGTACAGGCGCCTTATTTTACACAGGGGCTGAACAGGTATGTGTACTGCCTCAATAACCCACTGAAGTATACGGATCCGAGTGGAGAGAAGCTAAAGTTGTGGCAACTAGGACTTCTTGATATTTTAACAGGGGGCGTTGTTTCACTTACTGCAACCTCATTGATAACAACTGAAGTTCCGACATGGACAGCAAATGCAGCGGGTTTGACATTCATAAATTCATTTTCCGGTCAGGATCGGGTTGACAATACCTGGGATATCTGGAAGGGACTTTTTAAGACCAATCCAAAGCTTAGCAATGAGGACCAGGCTTTGCAATGGATATCGAGATTCACCCTGCAAGCTCCACAGACTCAGGCCGGCTATACTGCCTCACAGGGAAGAAATCTTTTCGGTGGAGTTGATAATGTAGAATACTTTGATGGTGCTACTTTAGTTAATAGAAACAATCCCAAAGGTGGTGGTGGAATGACATTGAGTCCGTTTATTCTGGGGACCAACCTTGAAGCCTCAATAACTGATTTCACATTCATGCATGAATATGGTCACACCCTGCAAAGCGCCAGGTGGGGACCATATTATTTACCTATTCCGGCATTGCTTAGCGGAGCAGATATGATATTTGGCGGTCAGAAGTATTGGTCGTGGGATCCAAATTATTCCAGACATGATATACGGTGGTATGAAAGACAAGCGAATAGATATGCCTCAAATTACTTTAGCATATTCTATGATATTGATTGGAAAGAAGATCGATTTCCAATTAGAATTCCACTCGATTATGGTCACCGGGAACGACCTTCAACTTTAACAATAAAAAAACTGAAATGAGACAATTAAGTATAGCATCTATATTGCTGGCATTAATACTATTAGAAGGCTGTGAATTATTTATGGAAAAATGGTATTATATTTATGTAAGGAATGATAGTAAAAGAGATATATATGTAGTTTCTGCTGATGGTTTAGCATCGGTAGATCCATATCCTGATACTTTATTGCCAAATTCACAACCTCATTTAGATCTAATTAAGCCTAATACACATATTAAGCTAGTTAGTAGCAGAAAATGGGAGGATCGTATTAACAACCTTATACCTTCAGATACACTGAGTATTTATTTATTTGATGCTGATACTGTCAATATTTGCGGATGGGAAGAAGTAGCAAAAGATTACAAAATTCTCAAGCGTTATGATCTCAGTGTGGATGATCTAGTAAAGATGAACTGGACAGTAACGTATCCCTGATTATAACCGATGAATGAGCAAGTTGAGTATCGGTATTGTTATTGCCTCAATAACCCGCTGAAATTTACGGATCCGAACGGAGAGAAGCTAAAGTTGTGGCAACTTGGACTTCTTGATATTTTAACCGGGGGCGTTGTTTCACTTACCGCAACCTCATTGATAACAACTGAAGTTCCGACATGGACAGCAAATGCAGCGGGTTTGACATTCATAAATTCATTTTCCGGTCAGGATCGGGTTGACAATACCTGGGATATCTGGAATGGACTTTTTAAGACCAATCCAAAGCTTAGCCAAGAGGACCGGGTTTTGCAATGGATCTCGAGACTCACCCTGCAAGCGCCGCAGACTCAGGCCGGCTATACTGCCTCACAGGGAAGAAATCTTTTCGGTGGAGTCGATAATGTTGAATTTTTTGATGGAGCTACCTTGGTTAACAGGAATAACCCGAATGTGAGTGGTGGTGGAATGACATTGAGTCCGTTTATTCTGGGGACCAATCTTGAAGCCTCAGTAACTGATTTAACATTCATGCATGAATATGGTCACACCCTGCAAAGCGCCAGGTGGGGACCATATTATTTACCTATTCCGGCATTGCTTAGCGGAGCAGATATGATATTTGGTGGTCAGAAGTATTGGTCGTGGGATCCAGGTTATTTCAGACATGATATCCGGTGGTATGAAAGGCAAGCGAACAAATATGCTTCTGGATATTTTGAAAATAATTATGGTATTGAATGGTACGAGGAAGAAAACCCCATTCACATTCCTCTCAAATACGAGCATCGTGAAAGACCTTCAACTTTAACAATAAATAAGTACTGATATGAAACGATCATATATAGCATTTATGTTGCTGGGATTAATACTTACAGAAGGCTGTGAGCAAATTCTTGAGTTATTTATGGAGAAAGTGTACTATATTTATATTCAAAACGACAGTAATATTGATTTATTCGTTGCCGCCGCTGATGGCAAGCACTCAATAAGTCCATATCCCGATACCATCTTACCAAATTCACGCCCATTTTTAAAAGAAGTCGGACCTGATGAAAGAGCAAAGTGGGAGAGTCATGGGAAATGGGAGGATCGTATTAACAACCTTATACCTTCAGATACACTGAGTATTTATTTATTTGATGCTGATACTGTCAATATTTGCGGATGGGAGGAAGTAGCAAAGGATTACAAAGTTCTCAAGCGTTATGATCTCAGTGTGGATGATCTAGTAAGGATGAACTGGACAGTAACGTATCCCTGATTATAACCGATGAATGAGCAAGTTGAGTATCGGTATTGTTACTGCCTCAATAATCCACTGAAATATACGGATCTCAGCGGGGAACGTACAATACTGGGCAGGTTTTTCAACTGGATCGGAGAGCAGGGAGCTAAGCCATGGGTAAGGGCTTTGATTTCAATGCCAACAATGTTATCCATAGCTCCTGCAGAAGTATTAACAATGGATGCAATGAGCGGCGGAGGTTTTGTGACAAATTTTATTCAGGGCGGTTTCAGTAAAGGATTTCAGGGGGTTGGGAACTATTTTACAATAAGCGGCCAGATGTTTGATACAGGAACCGAGACAAAAGGATGGGGATGGAGACTTTTATCAAGGTTTACCTGGGAAGGATTAAACACTTCTGTGGGTAACATTGCTGCAACTTTGACAAATTCCTCTGGAGTGGTGGATGATATCCAGTATTATCGCGGGGCAACAGTGCTAAAGACCCGTGGAGATTATGGAGCAATAACATTTGGGAACAATATTATTGGCGATAGGGATATTGAAGCCTTACCTGATAATCCTCTGTTTCAGCATGAATATGGACATTATTTGAGAAGCAGAGGATCAGGCCCGGGTTATTATTTTGAATACGGCATCCCAAGCTTGTGGAGCGCTGCTACCAATCCATACGACCATGATTATTTCTGGATAGAGCGTGATGCCAATAAAGCCGCATTTATTTATTTTACTGAACAATATCCCGGTTTTGATGATTGGTTTTATAAAAGGAATCCTTTATATGAGGAAGGAGATCCACGAAACTATAGCTACCCAGTATATAAATATGGACATCCGTATAGGCCAACCACCCTGACCATAAATAAACACTAATTGATAAACATAATTGTGAATATTGTATGAAAAGGATATATCATAATATACTAATAAGTTCAGTTATTGCTTTGCTTATTTTGGTTCAATGTGATCCTTGGGATTTCAAAATGAAAATAACAAATAACAGTAATTCAACGATTTACTTTTTTGATAGTTTTGCGTATCCTGATACTATTATAAGACCTGAAGAGAATCCTATTAACATACCGGAAACAAATTCAGTACTACCTGGATCAACAAGGGCGAATAGAATGAGAGGTAGTTGGGAATCAAAATTTGAAATTCGTGATACATTAATGATTTTCATTTTTGATGAGACGACATTGAGAACCGTTCCATGGGATACAATCAGGAAAAACTATATGATACTAAAAAGGTATGATTTGAGCCTTGAGGATCTAGTGAAAATGGATTGGAGGGTGACATATCCGTAAACTCTGGTATAAGTGAAATATCAGAAAAGTAAATGGTACACCTATTGCCTCAATAATCCTCTGAAGTATACGGATCCGAGTGGAGAGGAATGGAGATGGAAATGGAAATGGTGGTCATTGATGCTCGCGGAGATTTTCACCGGAGGCCAGATCTCAATAACCGAGGCTTCAATTGCGATAATGGGCGTGGGAGCCCAATCTCTTGCCAACGGTATTGATTATACCTCTGTCTGGTTTAAGAGCTGGTCAGATCCCGGAAAGGCAGGCAGGCAGTTTGATAATTCGTTAAGGATTGATTTTGGAATATTGAACTCATTTACCGGCATGTTCAGGTATGATAAGAGCGCCAAAGGGATTGAATGGCCGCTGCAGGTATGGAACAACCTAACGGGAGGAGAGGGATTGCAGACTATTCTGGGTAACGGACTGGCTCATCTTCAAAATACAGGTGACCATGTTGAAGGAGTGAAATATTACGAGGACAGGACAATTGTCCGGTTAAAGGATCAATACTTTTTTGATGACAGGTTTTTAGGGATTTCTTTGGGCAGCTATGTTTCAGGGGAAAATATTGCGTATGGTCTGAATGATAAAACCGGGAATATCAATCTGTTTGCACATGAATTTGGCCACACGTTTCAGAGCAGGATAACAGGTCCTTTATATCTTTCTAAGTATGGCATCCCAAGCGGGCCCATGCGATCAGAAGTTCCCGAAAAAGATGCTGATATAAGGGCACATCAGAGATTTGGTTTCTGGCCTTATGAATTGGAATATGCTCCTGCTGATTTTAGTGACCGCAACACTATAAAATGGTGGGAATTTTTCGTATGGCCATTTATGCCATGGTGGAATTACTAATGTATCATAAAACCATGAAGGTATGAAAAGGGTATTATTAAGCATAGTTGTTGTTATTTTGAGTTTATTATCAACAGGATGTGATGAGGAACATATTTATAACTACTATGTTAAAAATCAGAATATTGACAAAATAAAAATCTTATTTAAAGCTTATGCTACGGATACACCTGATTCGTTGGATATTTTCGTAAACCAAATCAAATTAATATATCAGTATCAAAGCATTGGTTTTCCTCAAAATAACATTGGAATGCACTTTAACAAATTTGAAGTTTACCACAAGGATATGAAATCCTCTACTGACTTTTATCAAAATAATCTATGGAAATATACAGTTATAGATAGTGATACAGCCGAATTCGTATTGGAAATAGATTCAAGCTATTTTGATTGGGGGAAAGGCATACCTGAAGTTCCTTAAATTGGCCTGGAACTCGTTATTATTAGACTCTGCTGATTATTTGTTTTGTTATTTCAAAAGCTATTACTGAAGGTAACTTTGCAGCATATTTTACGTATAACAGTGATAACGCGAGGGCGAAGATGGAAGTTAAGCAGAGCGGCAGCACAATACTTACAAGGTGATAGCGGAGGCGGGAACACCTGCCATGGTTTAACCTGATAAATATGTTGAGCGAAGAGAGGGTATATAGTGAAGGGGCGAAATCCCGGGGGCGGAGCGACTCGGGAAACGGCAGGGTA
>WXFD01000072.1 GCA_009877105.1 Bacteroidales bacterium | reverse complement strand
GAAGTTTACGGATCCCAGCGGGGAACGTACAATACTGGGCAGGTTTTTCAACTGGATCGGTGAGCAGGGGGCAAAACCATGGGTAAGGGCCTTGATTTCGATGCCAACAATGTTATCCATAGCTCCTGCAGAAGTATTAACAATGGATGCAATAAGCGGCGGAGGTTTTGTAACAAATTTTATCCAGGGCGGATTTAGCAAAGGATTTCAGGGTGTTGGGAACTATTTTACAATAAGCGGCCAGATGTTTGATACCGGAACCGAGACCAAGGGATGGGGATGGAGGCTTCTTTCAAGGGTTACCTGGGAAGGATTAAACACCGGTATGGGAAACATTGCCGCCACTTTAGCAAATTCTTCGGGAGTGGTGGATGATGTACAGTACTATCGCGGGGCAACGGTGTTAAAAACCCGAGGCTACTGGGGAGCCATTA
>WXFD01000071.1 GCA_009877105.1 Bacteroidales bacterium | reverse complement strand
TCTGCGGCAAGCATAATCTGTGGCTTCATGTCGACGGTGCTCACGGAATGGGAGTACTCTTCTCCGGCAAATACCGCCACCTTGTAAGGGGAATAGAGAGAGCTGACTCAATAGTTATTGACTTTCACAAAATGCTGCTTTCACCGGCGCCGAACACGATGGTGTTATTCCGCGACGGCAATCAATCGTACGAGACATTTGCACATAAAGCATCTTATCTGTTCGGGAAGCAGGGTGGACATGAATGGCATGCCAGTGCAAAAAGAACCCTCGAATGCACGAAAAGCTCACTCGGATTTGTTGCTTATACCGCATTCAAATACTGCGACAACGAGTACTTTGAAAACTATATCGACAGTCGCTACAACCTGGCAAAGAGATTCACTGAAATGATCAGGAATACAAAAAACTTCGAGTCCGCGCTCGAACCCGACGCCAACATAGTATGCTTCAGATATAATCCGGGCGGAATGGAGACTGAGGAACTCAACCGGCT
>WXFD01000070.1 GCA_009877105.1 Bacteroidales bacterium | reverse complement strand
CGTCACATCCTGGGGCTGGAGAAGGTCCCAAGGGTTCGGCTGTTCGCCGATTAAAGTGGCACGCGAGCTGGGTTCAGAACGTCGTGAGACAGTTCGGTCCCTATCTGTTGTGGGCGCAGGAGATTTGCGAGAACCTGACACTAGTACGAGAGGACCGTGTTGGACAGACCACTAGTGTACCTGTTGTGGCGCCAGCTGCATCGCAGGGTAGCTATGTCTGGAAGAGATAAGCACTGAAAGCATCTAAGTGCGAAGCTCGTCTCAAGATGAGATCTCCATTGAGGGTCGTTGAAGACTACGACGTTGATAGGCTGCAGGTGTAAAGGCAGTAATGTCAAAGCTGAGCAGTACTAATTACCCGAAAGATTTTCCGTGTAGGATCTTACTGATTTTCCGGCCAGTATGTCAAGATATTTGAGATTGACGTTTGATATAACAATAAATAGAGTATTGTGTTTTTCGATTCATTGACGTCAAAAGTCTCAGAGGTTCTAAGGTGACAATAGCGGCGGGGATCCAC
>WXFD01000069.1 GCA_009877105.1 Bacteroidales bacterium | reverse complement strand
GCAATGTAAAATTCATGATAGAAGGAGAGGAGGAAATAGGATCGGTAAGTCTGGAGAAATTTTGCCGCGACAATAAAAAGATGCTTGAAGCCAATGTGATCCTCATATCCGACACAACAATGATAGCACCCGATATCCCTTCAATAACTACGGGGCTCAGGGGTCTTTCGTACGTTCAGGTTGAGTTGAGCGGACCCGGTCACGACCTGCACTCGGGAATATACGGCGGAGCTGTACTCAACCCTTGCAATGTGTTGTGCGACATGATAGCATCGCTCAGGGACAAAAACGGGCGTATTGCCATTCCGGGTTTCCACGACGATGTGCTGATCGTAGGCAGGAAGGAACGGGATGCCATGGCTCTGAGGCCTTTTGACAGGGAAAAATACATGAAGTCGATAGGAGTGGACGACCTTGGAGGTGAAAAAGGATATACCGACCTTGAACGCACGGGAATCAGGCCAACACTCGACATAAACGGAATATGGGGAGGGTTCACCGGCGAAGGTACTAAAACCATCATCCCTTCAAAGGCAGGCGCCAAAATCTCAATGAGACTGGTACCTGATCAGAAGGCTGAAAAGATAGCCGGGCTCTTCAGGGATTATTTCCTGTCGATAGCTCCTTCAGGGGTTAAGGTGAAGGTTGAGTATCTTCACGGTGGAGAGGCTTATGTCAGTCCTCCCGACACACCCGAATACCAGGCTGCCGCCCTGGCCATGGAGGAGTCCTTCGGCAAAATGCCTATCCCGGTCCGGAGCGGCGGAAGCATTCCCATCGTTTCGACATTCGAAAAAGTGTTAGGAATAAAGTCTATCCTGATGGGATTCGGTCTCGAAAGCGATGCCATTCATTCCCCGAATGAAAACTTTCCGCTTTTCACTTTTTTCAAGGGAATTGAAACAATACCGCTGTTCTATTCCCATTATACAAGGCTGAAAAGCTGATTCAGGTTTTCCTATCTGTTTCCGGAACCCTGTAAATTACCGGATAAGTAGACAATTGATCCGGGATACCATAGAATTATTCTATTCGATTTACGCATTATATGCTGCTTTCCTGTGAAGTTGCATTTTATTGCTAAAAATCAAATAAAAATTTTGTATTAATTACTAAAATCCTATCTTTGGAATGTTTACAGATCTAACCTATACTAAATCGTATGAAGAAACAATTAATGTTGATTGTTTTTTTAGCAGGAATTAAAATGAACCGTCTATCATTAGCTTAAATTATTACCGGTATTAGGAATCAGGCTTCCCTGAATGTGATCCCTTGATTTTGTTAAAAAAAACCGGAAGTTTGTTAATGAATATTAATAAAGTCATTTCAAATGTTATTTTTTTCAGAAATCCATTATATTTGCATGTTACATTCAAACCTAAATTAATCTCTTATGAAGAAACTATTACTGATGATTGTCTTGTTTGTGTTTGCAGGAGTCACGACCCTGTTTGCTCAGACAAGAGTAATTTCAGGGACCATCACCTCCGCAGTGGAGGGAGAAGGCCCGATTCCTGGTGTTACGGTACAGGTAAAGGGCACGACCATCGGTGCTGTTACTGATGCAAACGGACGCTACTCCATAAATGTACCGGCAAATGCCACTACTCTCATGTTTTCATATATCGGTATGAAAACGCAGGAAGTTGCAATAGGAAACCGCAGTGAGATAAACGCAGTACTCGAATCCGATCTCGTGGGATTGGATGAGGTTGTTGTTACAGCGCTCGGTATTTCCCGTGAGAAAAAAGCTCTTGGTTATGCAGTTCAGGATGTCAAAGGTGAAGAACTTGCTAAGGTTCGTACCACCAACCTGATCGGTTCACTGTCCGGTCGTGTTGCAGGTGTTCAGATCACTTCTGCTACTGGTCAGATGGGTGGTGGTGCCAAGATTAATATCCGCGGGAACACCTCCCTTACAAAGAACAACCAGCCCTTGTTCGTTGTGGACGGTATTCCGATAGATAACTCCGACTACTCGTACGGTGCAACAGGTGGAGGAGGTTATGACCTTGGTAACCTTGCATCCGATATCAATCCCGACGATATCGAATCAATGACGGTTCTCAAGGGAGCAAGCGCTTCGGCTCTTTACGGTTCAAGAGCTGCCAATGGTGTTGTGATGGTAACTACCAAAAAAGGAAGATCCACTGCCGACAAGGCATTTGGTGTATCAGTCAACTCAAGCGTAAGCTTTGAGGAAGCCAAATATTATCCGAAATATCAGAAGCTCTACGGAGGCGGCTACGGCGGATTCAATGAAATCACTATCAACGGTACAGACTATCTGTATCCCTCATACGAAATTGATGAAAGCTGGGGTCCGAAACTTGATCCTTCAGTTAAGGTCCTTCCCTGGAATGCATTTTTTGAATATGATACAAAGAACTACCTTAAGGAGGTTCCGTGGGTATATCCTGAAAATGATTACACCTATTTTTTTAACAGGGGTGTTAATTATACCAATAACATAGCGGTTAATGCAAGCAATAACAGGGGGGGACTCCGCGCTTCATTCACCAATATGGACGTTAAGGGTATTTATCCCAACAGTTCTCTCAAGAAGAACACCGTTAACCTGAGCGGGAATATCAATGTCAACAAAAACCTCGATTTCTGGCTGAATGCAAACTATGTTCAGAACGTTGCAGTTGGTCGTCCTGAAACCGGTTACGGTGACAGGAACCCTGTTCAGAAGATGTGGCAGTGGATCCACACAAACGTTGATTACAAGGACCTTGAGGATTATAAAACTCCCGGCGGAGCACAGCGCACATGGAACAGGAACTGGTACGACGATCCGACACCTGCCTATACCGATAACCCATATTGGTCAAGTTATGAAAACTATGAAAATGACAGGCGCGACCGTTTCTACGGAAACTACGGAGTTGACCTCAAGATCACGCCCTGGCTCAAGTTGACCGGAAGGATGGGCATTGACTACTACAAGCTTCTTACTGAGGAAAGAATGGCTATCGGCTCGCAGTCTACTTCAGAATATTACAAGAGCGTTTATACCAATAATGATGTCAACACGGAATTCTTCTTCACTGTAGACAAGAGATTCGGCGGCGATATGTTCGGAATCACAGCCCTCTTTGGAGGCAACCGTCTTGACAGGAAGTACTACAGGGATGGCGGTATTTCCATCGGAGGACTTATGATCCCCGGCCTATACAGCCTTTCCAATTCATACAACAAACCAAGCGTTTATGACTACAAGTCATGGAAGAGGATCAATAGCCTCTATGCAAATGCAAGCTTCGATTATAATCGTACTATTTTCCTCGAGCTTACCGGACGTAATGACTGGTCATCCACTCTTCCCCAAGGACACCGCTCATACTTCTATCCGTCAGCTACCCTCAGCTTCGTGCTTTCTGAACTGGGTGGTCTCAAGGGCAATAACGTCCTTTCATTTGCCAAACTTCGCGGAGGCGTTGCACAGGTTGGTAACGATACAGGTCCATACGAGCTTCTTAATTACGTGAGTCTTAATACATCATTTACAGATGTTTACGGAGTGCTTAATCCAAGAATGGGATTCTCCAGCACCCTTGCAAATGAAGAACTCAAGCCCGAAAAAACCAATTCGTGGGAAATAGGTGCTGAATTCAGATTCTTCCAGGACAGGATTAACCTCGATGTTTCCTACTATTACAAGGAAACTCTTGATCAGATTGTTCCTGTACGAGTATCAGGAGCAAGCGGATACGGCTTCAAGAATATAAATGCCGGTAAAATGGTGAATAAAGGTTTCGAAGTCGCACTTGGCGGTACTGTTGTAAGGGCAGGTGACTTTTCATGGGACTTGATGCTGAACGTGGCAACCCTCGACAACACTGTTGAGGAGATAGGCCCCGGCCTCGATTACCTGACTCTCGGAAGCGGTCCTTTCAAAGTGCAGAGTGGTGCTTTTGTCGGCATGACCTACCCGATCATCTATGGAACAGATTATGTAAAGGATGCGAAGGGGAATACGATCGTTGGCCCGGCCGGAAACTATCTGCCTTCAGAGATCAAACCACTTGCGAAGGTCACCCCGGATCTCACTGCTGGTTTGACAAACACCTTCAGATTTAAGGGTTTTGACCTTAACGTCCTGTTTGATGCCCAGAGAGGCGGTAACATGTACTATCTGTCATATATGTGGGGAATGTACTCTGGAATTATTGAGGAATCAGCCGCTATCAATGAGAACGGCAAGAATATAAGGGATGATGTTGCTGATGGAGGAGGCGTTCTTCTTGATGGAGTATACGGATCATACAACAGCGTGACCGGTGAGATCACATATCTCACAGCTGAAGGTGGTATAAGCAATTCGCCGGTAAAGAATACTACCCGTCTCGATGGTCAGATCTATGCAGAATCTCATTATGATGGTCCCGACAGACAGAGCATCTTTAGCACTGACTTCATCAAACTTAGGGAGATCAGCTTCGGCTATAACTTCCCGGCAAAATGGACTGGTCCGGTCAAAGGAGTAAGGCTTTCAGCATTTGCGCGTAACCTGGCAATCTTCGGCGCAGCTACGCAGCATTTCGATCCTGAATACCTGCAGATGGCCGGAAGCAATGCTCAGGGTATTGAGGGCGGATATCTGCCAAGTACTGTATCATACGGTTTTGGCCTTAACTTTAACTTTTAATCAGAAATAATATGAATACGGTAATGATGAGATATAAAATTCTAATAACGGCCTTGCTCCTGATTGCATTTACAGGATGTGAAAAGGATTTCGACAAGATCAATAGGAATCCGAATGCGGCCACCGAAGCTGCTACTTCAGCGCTTTTGACGCAGGCTATCCGTGATTTTGCGTTTGCCGACTTCGATGTCTGGTACGCAGGACGCCAGTCCTCACTTGCTTCACAGCACTTTGCACAGAGAAACTACACCTCTGAAGACAGGTATGCCTTCCGGACAGGTGTTACCGACGGTTTTTTTAGGAACAACTTCATTTACATGAACAACCTTCAGACGATCATCAGGTTGAATACCGATCCTGAAACAAAAGACAGCTATGCAAGCCTCTACGGTGACAACAATATGCAGATTGCAATAGCTGAGATTGTCAAAGCATGGGTGTTCCAGCTGCTTACCGATTACTTTGGTGATATTCCTTATTCACAGGCTCTCGATATCGAAACATACCCGCAGCCTGTTTATGACACCCAGAAAGCCGTTTATGACGGCCTTATCGCCAAGCTCAATGAAGCTCAGACCAAGCTCGAGAATTCAACGACTGATGGTTTTGCTACCGGTGATGTTTTCTTCGGAGGCGATCTTTCCAAATGGATCAAACTTGCAAATTCACTAAGGCTCCGCCTTGCTCTCAGAGCTTCAAATGCTGATCCTACATATCTTACTGAAGCTCAGGATGCAATTGCCGACGGTGTAATGGAAAGCAATGATGACAACGCAATGTTCAGGTTCTCCGCATCAGGTACTCCAAATGAAGCTCCCTGGTATAACGGCTTCTATGTAAACGGCAGAAATGACTTCAGTTTCACCGCCGGTTTCATGGAACTTATAAAGGGGAACAATAATCAGGCCTTCGTTAATCCTTTCCTTGGTCTCAGGGATCCACGCTACCCCATATTTACAAGCTTTACCACCGACAAGCTGGGTGTTCCTTACGGAATGACAGAGGTACTTACGCAGAAATGGTGGTCAACGAATTCAGCTAACAGGGTCAGCCTCTACCATAGAAACCCGCTTATTCTTCAGGCTAATTTCCCTACGACATTCCTTGATTACCCGACGGTTTGCTTCATGATCTCGGAAGTTGAAGGCTGGGATGCCACCTGGTTTGAAGAAGGTATCAATGCTTCTCTTGAACATTGGGCTATTCTTGCAAATGCAGGGGATCTTGATGAAGGAGGTGCATATGTAACCGAAGTTATGAACAGGTTCAACGCCGCCACTGATGAGCAGAAAAAGGAAATGGTAATCACCCAGAAGTACATTCACCTGCTTATGCAGCCTCATGAGGCATGGGCCGAATACAGGAGAACCGGTTATCCTAAATCGCTTGTCAAACCTGGTGATGTTACTGCAATCATCGACGGTGCTGAAGTGGTGTTTACACCTTCAACCGGAGCAGAATCCGGCGCTGATGTTGTTGCCAGGTTCAAATATCCGACATCCGAATTTACACTCAACAAAGCTAATGTGGAAGCAGCTGCAGCCCGTATGGGTGAGGATTCCCACAAGCAGAGAGTATGGTGGGATGGAGGCGGATTACAGTAAAATACGCTGACGATTTAAAAAGAAGGGGTGCATCCAGATGCACCCCTTCTTTTTTTATTCTGTCTTCAGATTTACCAGCTCAATCCTGGTTGCTGTTACCTTTATCACCCTGAAGACATATTTGCCTATGTTTATGGTTTCATTTATAACCGGGATGCTTCCGTGGTGATATAGGATCAGACCTGCCAGCGTCTCATAATCATCTTCTTCAGGTAGATCAAGGTTGTATGTTTCATTAAGGTAGTCTATCTCAAGCCTCCCTGAGAAAACAAATTCACCGGGAGCGATCTCTTTTTCCGTAAGTTCATAATAATCGTGCTCATCCTCTATATCTCCTACTATTTCTTCAAGCACATCCTCAATGGTGACCATACCGGATGTACCGCCAAATTCATCCACCACCAGGGCTACATTCATCTTTTCATCAAAGAAAATCTTTAAAAGCTTGTTGGCTGTCATGGTCTCCGGAACAATGGCCAGCTTCCTTACACATGACATAATATCCGGAGGATCTTTGAACATATCCTTCAGTTCAAAATATCCGATAATATTGTCGATGGTATTCTGATAAACCAGTATCCTGGAATGGCCTGTCTGTATGAACCTTTCCTTGAGATCCTGAACCTTGCTTCCGGCTTCAATGGCATCGATCTCGGTCCTGGGAACCATACACTCCCTTAATTTTACATTTGAGAAATCGAGTGCATTACGGAAAATCCTGATGTTTTCCTTCAATGGTTCGGCATTCCCGGAGCTCTGCCTGTCCTCATTTATGAAATTGTTGAGATCAACCTTGCTGAAAACAAGATTCTCCTGATCCTTCTTGTTCCCCTTGATCCCGAAAAACAACCTCAGAAACAGATTTGAAACTGCAAGTGTAAATTTGCTGATAGGATAAAATATGACATAGAAAAACATTGCAGGAAGACTCAGGAGATTCAGGAAGAAATTGGGTGAGATCATGAACACCGTTTTCGGAAGAAATTCCGACATCAGGAGTATCAGGGCAGTGCTTATTACCGTATTTACAATAAGTACGGCAAGATCGGACTGCAGGAGGGGCATCAGCACAGGACTCAGCAAACGGGAGAAAAAAAGACCGTAAATTACCAGCGCAATATTGTTGCCTATAAGCATTGTGGCAATATACTGTCCGGGATTGCCTGTAAAAACACCAATAAATTTCGATCCGAACTGACCTTGTTTCCTGTCGAGCTCTATCCTCAACTTGTTTGATGCCACAAAAGCGATCTCCATTCCGGAAAAAAATGCGGAGAAGATCATTACTATGATTATTATCAAAATGGCATTCATAGTTCAAAAATAGTAATTTTAGCCAAAAAAACAGTCCTTACATTGCATCCTGAATACTATCTGGCTTCTGATTCGAATCCCCCTACATCATTAGGCCACTGACGGGATTGAGTTTCTGCAAATGAGATTGGCTTAAGCGTATAGTATTTTCCCGTTTTTCAGTTATCCTCATATATATATATCGTGGCGCTCAGATTCTTGATTTTTCTCCGGGTAAGCCGGGGATCCGATTCAAGACCGTATCCCTGTATAATCTGGTCTTCTGTGGTGATCTTTACAAAGCGGTCGGTATATATCTGATCTTTCTTCTGATCCCAGAAAAGAAGTTCTGTTTCGAGTTTTTCCCCTGCTTCATTGAAAGTCACTACACTGTCCTGCAACTCCCACAGATTCTTATCATCATGCAATTTGGCATATTTGGCTGCCACTGAAGCCACCGGATTTGTTTTACCGTCATGAAACTGAACATCTATGCCCAACCTGAATTCCGTGTAGGGAGGTTCGGATTTTTCATATCGTTCCATTACGGGAGCCGAGAATACCAGCTGCATCTTTCCCGAATCGGTATAAGTTGAGGTGAAATCCTTTGCTGCCTGCGAGGGAAGACGCAAAATATCCATCTTTTCATATTCAACGGATTTCTTTCCGCATGAAGTGAAAATGATTGCAATGGCAGCCAGCACTGCTATATGATCAAGCCTGATCTGCATGGATGCAAATTTACTAAAGGATTATTAATGAAGAAATCTAATTTCGGGTAGTTGTAAGTCGGCGCTTGCCCTTTTTGCCCTCCAAAATAGGCCTGCGGTAACGTTATAACAATGTTATAACATAGCAGAATGGGCATTTCAGCATGATTTTTCATTCTTCCCGGCCTGTTCCTTATAATCATCTTCAATGCTCTGCAGAATCGTGATGGCTGATCTGACTC
>WXFD01000068.1 GCA_009877105.1 Bacteroidales bacterium | reverse complement strand
AATACGACTTCTACGTGTATTTTTCCGGATGCTTCGCATCTGACCTTCGCGGAAAGAACAATTTCCCCCTTATAATACGACTTCTACGTGTATTTTTCCGGATGCTTCGCATCTGACCTTCGCGGAAAGAACAATTTCCCCCTTATAATACGACTTCTACGTGTATTTTTCCGGATGCTTCGCATCTGACCTTCGCGGAAGCTCATACTGCCCTTCTGAAGATACCTCTCTTCTACTGCCATCCACCGGTATGAATAATATTGAAGTTGATATCTTTCCCCCATAACATAACTCTCTGGCAATGACATTCAGGAATTAGGCGATCTTGATACCGGGAACTCCCTCCCGTAACATAACTCTCTGGCAGGGACATGCTCCGAAGGAGCATCCGTCAGCCGGCACCTTCTCAGAATGAGAAGGATAACAATAACCTCCGGTGAAACCGGAGGTCCGGCATCCCCCCAGGCTGTTCAGCTCCGCAGGAGCTGGACAATACCAATGATGGTAACTCACCTCCCCCCCGGCCGATACCCCAGGTGTCATGCTACTTTCACCCAATCGTAGTTTTTATGGTAATAAGATTTACCAGGATACCGAACTATTGAAGTATATGGCAAGAACTTGTAATTCCGAAATATTAACACCGGTTAAAGGCGTAAAGGGCCAGTCGGAGACAACATACCAATGGGGAAAAGCAGCTAATGATCTATACTCCAGGACTGTATCAGGGGTGAGACAACCTATTGAATCATTATTCAACTGGCTTATAGACAAAACAGATATTCAAAGAGCGTCTGAAGTGCGATCTACCAAAGGTTTGCTCGTGCATGTCTTTGGAAAAATCGCAGCAGCTTTCATTTACTTAATTTTTAACTCTTAATTCGCATTATTCATTACTCATTACCCGCATCTTATCCTCCGCATCCGTGGCGAAAGAGGAACTCACCGCTTATCCTCCGTTCTTACTGATGATTATTATAGTAGATGCTCAAAGCAATATAATCAACTATGTACTTCGAGAAATACATCTCGCCGATCGACCGGTGCAACAGCTTCAGGGTCTTCCTTGCCGGAGAAAGCAGGTCGCTGAGCTTTGCTGTTGTTCCGTCATCAAAAGTCAGCAGGATGTCGCGCCTGCGGCAAATCGACGGATTGTCGTCAGCTTCGGCATCAGTGATCTTTGCAGCTGCTTTTTTCTGCAGGACGCCATTGAGGAACACCTGGATCGAATCAATGCCTGAAGTCTTCTTCATGTCAACATTGCCGACCGATAGTATGTATTGCCTTTCATGATGCCTGAAGTCCTTTCCCGTTAAAATCAGTGCTTCTTTTAAAAGGATATCCCCGCCTTCTGCAAGTGCAAAGATCAGCTTTACCGTATCACCTGTCGAGCCGCTGCTGATTACCGAATAACCTTCGGGGAAAGTGAATTTTTTTGAATACTCACCGGTAAAACCCTGCTTCCAGGCTGAATACATGCTCATCTTACCGATATCTTCAGAATTGAGGCTGAAATCTGCCTCAAGCCTGTAATCGGAGTTGTTCAACCCGGTAAAATAATAATGGTAGCCGGCGGCCCTGATGGTAAAATTATTTTTCAGCACAGAGTCGGCCCTGTCGCAAAAATGGAGATGCATGGGATGAAATGCCAGTTTCTCAGGCATGTTTATTATCATCTTATCGCTCTCCCCGGTTTTTTCAAAGAGCCTTAAAGGGAAAAAGTGGTGGTGGTGTTTCGCTTCTCCCGGCTTGAAATCATATATTCCGGCGATCATTTCCAGGTCGATGCTGTCGCGGAATCCATAATTGTCGTCCGATTTTGCACCGTAATCGGTCACCGTAAGGATACTGAAGCCTTTTGAAACAGATATTGCATCGGCTGCAGTGTTGATCCTTGCAGCGCTCCTTTCAATTGATTCCTTCAATGAAAGATTCCTCTCATCTTTTGTGCATTGCCAGGCCGTTACGGCCATGATGCACAGTAAAATAACCGTTAACCTTTTCATGTTCTCTCACATTTATCAAATGATACCCAAAGGTATGATTTAACTTTTAAAATTTTTAATTCCGCGAAAAAATGTTGACAGCAGCCTGATTTATATGCGTTTTGCAGCCGGCAACCTGCTGCCGTTATTACCGCCCCCGCCCCTGCCCCTCCTGCCAGGGGATCTTCGCTGTCCGCACCCGCTGTCCTGCTTTTCAACTCCTTAACCCGTCAACTTTCATGTTTCAGGATGTAAAATGTAACAAAATTCTTTAAACTTGCAGATATTTTTTCTGCTTGAAAAGACTTATCTTTCTTCTGATGCTCGCCCTGGCTTCGGTACCGATGCTGCCACTGCAGTCAGGCGCCCAGATTCTCCGCGATCCGGAATCATTGGAAACGGTGAAACAATGCGTCGACAACATTTATAATTTCAGGTTTGGCGAGGCAAGGGAACTCCTGCAAAAAATAAAACGATCATGGCCCGGGCATCCTGTCGGATATATTCTCAGCGGAATGATAACCTACTGGGAGAATTTCCCGCTGCTCTCCTCAACCCCGGCTGGAGACAGTTTTCGCGACGACCTGAATGCCTGCATAAGAATATGCGGTGATGTCCGGAACCCGCCTGATTATGCCGAATACCTCCTGGCCAATCTGGGTGCAAGGGGCCTGCTCCTTATGTATTATGCCGACAATGACCTGAGCAGCGAGGTGTTTCCCCTGGCAAGGTCTACCTGGCGATACCTGCGCGAATCGTTTAACTATACCTCATCCTACGATGATTTTTATTTTTTCACCGGTCTGTACAACTACTACCGTGAGGCATACCCCGACAAGCATCCTGTTTACAAGGTGATTGCAATCCTTTTTCCGAAAGGCGACCGGGAAAAGGGATTGACCGAATTGCGCAGGGCAGCGGGAAATTCCATAATGCTGAAGGCCGAATCGGCTTTCTTCCTTACCCACATCTTTATAAACTTCGAAAATAATTATGAACGCGGTGAGGCACCCGGCAGGTTCCTTCATGAAACCTACCGCGGCAACGAGCAATACCTGGCAATTTATGTCAGGAACCTGCTGCTCCTCAGGAAATATGATGAAGCCGGGGATCTTATCCGGATCAGGAACGGCTCACTTGCAAATCCTTTTGTACGGGCGGAAATGACGATATTCAGCGGCATAATCCAGGAAAAGAAGTACGGCAACCTGGCAGAGGCCCAACGGCTTTACAACAAGGGTATTGCCGACATAAATCCCTATATTGTCTATGGTGATGAGATTGCCTCCTATGCATACTTCGGACTGAGCCGCATTGCGGGGATGAACAACGACAGGCAGGGGAAAAAGCTTTACCGCAAGCGGGCGCTTGAGCTGACCGATTATAAATCCGTCACATTTGACTGACCCGGGAAAACACCCCGGAAAAAGATGCAAATGACTGATATTGCATATTTAATGTAAAAAAACAAACCATATATCAAAATTAAAAGCAACATCTGTAAGGCTTTGCTTAATATTTCCTATTATTGTAGCCTGTTCCGAGAAACACTGTCAAAGTGTTGGTATTGGTCTATTAGTACTCTGAATATCACCAGTACAATGATAAATTCAGGTAACATGGATTTATCATGTCTCAATGTTTCAGGCAAAAAAGAATGTGACTGACGTGACGGGAGTATGTCCTTTTGTGTAGCTTCTACCGGTAACCGGATGAAAAATTATCCATCATTGCCTGAATGGATCCGGTCCATTTCAACCTGCAGTTTGCTGAATACATCATGTTATCCGTTGATTGAATCAGATCTGCAGTACTTTCAGATGCCGGTGGATCGGTGAATGATCGCCGGGATATCATTGATTACTCAAACGGAATCTCCCGGATGTACCCAGTCAAACAGGCTTGAAATCATCTGCGGGCCTGCATGTACTTAGCGAAACGGAAAGATAAACCAGAAATTTTTAAGGATACATATAAGTAAGCCGGTCTGACACGCCATTCTCCCTGGAGGAAGATCATCCGGTTAATTCATCCGGGGAATGAACAGCAGCTGATATTTCAATGGCAAGCTGTCCGCTGCGGGCAAGAGTCGGGATTTATTCATTTTAATTCAGATTATTGTCAAAATTGATTAATTTCGTCCAAACAGTTTTGACAAACTTTTTGCTGAATAAAATGAATATTAAAAAGAGGCTGGCTGCGATGGCAGTATGGCTGGTTGCCAGAAATACCGCAACCTGTTTGCTTGTGCTGCTTTTCATCACCTCATGCGTCACTCAGCGGAATCTCGGGTATATGCGCGAATCTTCCGGGGCTATCAGAACATTCAAGGCAAATGAACCTTCTGACTATAAGGTTAAGCCCAATGACGAACTTTACATTCAGATTAACAGTCAGGATGAGGAT
The DNA here is from genome assembly GCA_009877105.1 of Bacteroidales bacterium. Taxonomy (GTDB): domain Bacteria; phylum Bacteroidota; class Bacteroidia; order Bacteroidales; family VadinHA17; genus LD21. Next base: position 3,085 of record WXFD01000068.1, on the reverse strand, counting down.
GCCGCCAACATTTTCACCTTTAGCCGGCAGCAATCTTTTTACCCGGGTACCCAGGGGCCATATGGTGCATCCCTGCTGGCTTACCCTGTCGACAGCGAAGGGTATCATCTGCTGCCCCTTGTGGGAAAGATTCCGGGGAATGAGGCATTTCCCGTTTGAAGTGATTCTTTCTGCCATAACTACAGGATTATTGATCTGTAATGTTGTGAAATAATTAACAATCATCACTTTGAATTGAATTTTATGATCCCCCGACTCAGATGGACAATACCGGTAAAGAAGAAATACTAAACATAAAACATGCAGTCGGGCTTGTTAAAAGGAACTGGCGCCTCTTCCTTGCCCTGCCTGTGTTCTTCCTTGCACTGGCTTTCCTTGTGAACCAGTTCTCAAGACCGGAATACCGGATAACTTCATCCATACTGATCAACCTTGATAATTACCGGCTGCAGAGGCAGGAAATAAACAATTACCTTAACAGCAGCCTGCTTCTTACCGATCCGAATTTTCAGAATGAAATGAGGATCCTCAAATCTTAACCGGTATTTGAAAAAACAATTGAGAACCTCGATCTTCAGACCAGGTACTACCGCAGATCCGGGATATGGTATGTCAATTCCTATAAAAACGTCCCTTTCACAATTGATTATGTAAAGAACCATATTCAGCCAGTGGGAGTTAGGTTCTACATCTCATTTCCCGGCGGAGATCAATTCTATGTAAGAGCTGAATCAAAAGAAGTTTCACTTTATAACCTGAAAACCGGCAAGTTTGCTGGACAAAAGAAAAACTGGCTTTTTCAGAAAAAAGCCAGTTTCGGTGAGCTTATTCAAACAGCCGACCTGGCCTTTATTGTCGATAAAGCCGGACCCGTTCATCATTCTGACGACCCGCCGGCGTGGTATGGCTTTGAGTTTCGCGACATGCACAGCCTGAAAGAGGAACTGATGAAAAAGTTTCAGTTCAGCGCCGCTCATTCCGGCCATACCCCGCCGGGGGAAATTTTCCGGTCAGATTGTATACTGCGGCCTTTGAACTTCATCAGGTTTTTCAGCATATTCAATAAAATTTTATTATTTTCGGCCTGTAACTTAAACCGGTTGATGAAGCAATACTTTAACATTTAATGCAAGCATGGCTTCTGACGAATGCCTCTGCAGCCGGCAGCCAGACTTCCGGGCACAGGATGAAAAAGAAAAAGAATTTCGGGGAACACATGATCAGTTCCGGTCTGACTGTCGCAGCAGTATTAAACATTTGTTTGCAACCTCATTTGCTGCACAGCCGTTGGCAGGACACGACCCGGCTTTTTTGAAACAACAGAATGTTGAAAATAATATAACCGCAACTTAAACAGGTTGTTGTATTCACCCGGCCCTGTGACTGACGTGGCGGAAGCATGCCTGGATGCGGGCAGAGGCCTTGGAGCAGGGGGCAGAGGGCATGGGGCTGGGAGCAGGATGCAGGGAACGATCAGAGGTTTTCCTTAAAAACATTCCAGAATATCCACTATTAAACAATCAGCCTCTATGAAAAGCTTAATCTCATTAATTGTTCTGGCTGCCCTTACCGCCGGCCTCAGCGGGCAGGGTGCAAAGAGACACTTTCCGTCCTCCTCGGATCTCAATCCGCTCAGGGGTTACGTCAACATAACTGAACTCGGCGGTGGCCCTGGTCTTGCTGTAACCAGCGTACCCTATTCAAAGTACTATTTCGGACTCACCACCGTAAACGGATACCAGATAAACCAGTACCTTATTGCAGGGGCTGGGCTGGGATTTCACCTGTACAACGAAGGCTGGCTCCTGCCGCTTTATGCCAGCGGCAGGTTCACTTACCCCATTCACGGCTCGAAAATATCACCCTATGCCAACGGTGATGCGGGGATACTGATCAGTTTCGGGAACTCGGGGGATGATAACCGGTTATTCGTTAACCCGGTCCTCGGCGCACGGTATACCATCAGCCCGGTCATGGCGGCCGACCTGGGTATCGGCATTTTTACACAAAAGCTCCCGGGAGCAAAAAGGGACTCCTTCCTGAACTTCAGGGCGGGCATCGTATTTATTCCTAAAAGATAATGTTCATGATCTTCCCGAAAAAGCGTAATGTCATAACCGTTCTGACCATCGTCCTGTTCACTGCCTCATGCGTTCCGAACAGGAGGATAACCATGCTCCAGCACACTGCCGGGAAAGGTGAGGAGCTCAAAGCCAATGAGCTGAAAGCCCGGAAGTACGAAACGGGTATCATTGAGTACCTGCTGAACCCGAACGATCTCCTCGACATAAAGATCTCCACCATGACACCCTCTGCATTCAACCCCTTCAACGATGCCGACCGCACCCTCGTGCCGGGCATGGTTTACGGGCAGTCGGGTACCCTGGTCCAGTCACAGGGCTATTTCATTGATCCTGACGGAAACCTTGAGCTTCCCATACTGGGAAAACTTCCGGTGGCGGGGCTCACCATCAGCCAGGCGCAGGACTCGATCGCCTCAGTTGTGAAAAAGTATCTCGAGCGTCCGGTTGTTCGTCTGAAGCTCCTGAATTTCCGCTTTTCTGTCATCGGTGAGGTGAAAAATGAGTCGACCCAGCTTTCCGGCGACAACAACCTGTCCCTCCTCCAGGCACTGGGCATGGCGGGGGGCGCCTCAGAGTTCGGTGACCTTTCGAAGATCAAGATAATCCGCCGCGCGGGCGAAACCACCTATGTCTTTTATGTTAATCTTTTAACAGAAGACTACCTTTCGAGCCCGTTCTACTACGTTCAGCCAAATGACGTTATCGTGGTACCTCCGCTGAAGCAGAGACCCTACCTCAAGTATGTGAGCCCGAACCTCTCGATCTTCGCCACCGCCGTCTCACTCCTTGTGGCAGTGTTCACCCTTTTCAGGATCAAATAATAAGCCCCGCGCCCCATGCTCCATGCTTCATGCCCCATGCGACTTAAAGATTTAAAAACCAAAAGACTTAAAGACTTAAACAATAAACCCGAAACCCGAAACCCGAAACACTCAAAACCCGCAACTCGAAACCCGAAACCCGAAACCCGCAACCCGAAACTCGAAACCCGAAACCCGAAA
>WXFD01000067.1 GCA_009877105.1 Bacteroidales bacterium | reverse complement strand
ATCTGCGGAAGATCACTGAAATACTGACTCAAAATTAACCGGCATCTGGAGCTGAATGAGAGTCAGGAATATTAAAACATCAGGAGACCGAAAATCACACGTTTATGATAGAAACAAAACATTTGACAAACAATCTGGATATTTTCCTTTTAGTGGTATACTTCTTTACAAGGAAAATGAAATCAGATAACAAATAGAATACAAACATCCGGCAAGCTACATATTGCCCGATCAGAGAAACGGTCCCTTTTATTCACCTATAATCTTGACAAGCACCCGTTTTCTTCTTTTGCCGTCGAATTCACCGTAGAAAATCTGTTCCCAGGGTCCGAAATCGAGTCTGCCGTTTGTAACAGCCACAACCACCTCCCTGCCCATCAGGGTTCTCTTGATATGGGCATCGGCATTGTCTTCAAATCCATTATGCCGGTACTGGGAATATGGTTTTTCCGGGGCAAGCTTTTCGAGCCACACCTCAAAATCATGATGCAGCCCGGATTCATCATCATTAATGAATACACTGCTTGTAATATGCATGGCATTAACAAGAATCAGACCCTCTTTAATGCCTGATTCGGCAAGGCATTTTTCAACCTCGGGAGTGATGTTGATAAAAGCACGACGGGTGGTTGTTTCGAACCAGAGTTCTTTTCGATAGGATTTCATATATGTATAACTTTTAAAAAGTTTATTGCTTATTGTTGCTGCTTACAGAAGTCCTACAGGAAGATATTTATAAAATCTGCCGCTTTTACCTGCTTTTTGTTTTTTATAGTACGTTTTCCTTCGGAAAAATTCGTAACTGCACATTCCCTGTACACGGTGCAATCTCCCTTGCCATCGGGGGCATAGCCTTTACAAACGCGAAGCACATCAGGAGAGATTTCATCGATAAGGACAATTTTGCCGTCACCATACTTAAGTCGTCCCAGTTCAAATTTTCCGTCGATAACATGAAGTCCCTTAGATGCAAATTCAACGGAAACAATCTCTGCAATATCACTGACCAGCTTTACACTAAATTCAATCTCTTCCCTGGTCATTGCTCCTGTTTCCTCAAGGGCTTCAAGAGTGATCAGGATGTCAGCGTCTCCCTTGGTCCATGCTTCAACAACCCTGTGAATATTCCTGCAGGGTTTTACAAAGGGATACCGTCTCCAGAAGCTGCCAGTTGCATTGTTCCTCCAGGTGAATTCCAGGTTGGTTAAAGGTGCAGATCCCTTGAATTCCGGCGATTCAACAGCCATGCCGAGAGGAAGTGCCGGTTCGACAATCATTTCATTTTCTGAAATGGTATCAATATAGTGCGTGGGAATTCCTTTGTCTTTCAGCAACTTAAAGAAGTACGTGGCAAATCTGCATGCTATGGAACCCTTTCCCGGTATACTTCCCACAACCACATCGTAACCAGGATCAAAGACAGGCTTCCCGTTTTCAATGTACCCTGTGGCTTTATCTGTAAACACAAACCGGTATTTGCCGGCATGGGGGCCTTCTGTGATATTGAATACATCCTTCGATTTTCCACGGTATACAAGGTCTTTTTCTTCCATATGGTTTCAGTTTAAATTGAGTCCTGTAAATATACAATTCGGGATTATTCCGGCAAATCTGAAAAAAAGAATTTTCTACAGTTACCAGCGGATCCCTCCCAATCCCTCAGCAAAAATATGCATAATGCTTTATTCTGCCTGCACAGTGACCGTTGTACCAGGCCTTTCATTCCCGGGGATACATGGGAAATGTCAGAAAAAATCATCTGAAAAATTAACCAGGTAAACCCTGTCCGTCGATCTTGTAAGGGCTGTATAAAACCATCTGAGGTAATCAATAGTGATTTCGGTTCGGTTGAACATTCCCTGATCGATGAAGACCCTCTCCCATTGACCGCCCTGAGCCTTATGGCACGTAACCGCATAAGCAAATTTGATCTGGAGGGCATTAAAATACGGATCTTCCCTGACGGCCATATATTGCTTTTGTCTGGTTTTCAGATGAAGGTAATCAGCCTGGATATTCCTGAATAGTTCGGAGTTTCTTTCGGAAGGTAAAGCCGGAGTATCCATATTCA
>WXFD01000066.1 GCA_009877105.1 Bacteroidales bacterium | reverse complement strand
ATTGTTGATTCATAGAATGCCGAAGCACCCTGCGGATCGGTTCCGATCAGTCTCAGGACTTCCCATTTTCCTTTTGTTATCTGCTTCAGGAAATTTCCATCAGTGTCGTAGAGGTAAAGATGATTCCATCCGTCGCGGCGGCTTTGCCAAATGAATTTTGAAGCATCACCCGGAATAAAATACAAACCGTGCATAGGTTCAACATACTTGTCGCTGCTTTCTTCAAACAGTTTCCTGATCAGTTCTCCTGTTGATGCATCATATTTATTCATCCGGAAATAGTTCTGATCACGGTTCAGTATCCCGGCAAAAATGAATCTGCATGAAGGATCCCAGGTCACTGAAGTGATATACTGGTTTTCGGGACCCTCCGTCTGAAGATAAACTATTTCGTTCTGAAGGGGATCGAAGATACCCAGCCGGAGCTTCTCACTTTTCATCCCTGCCATAGGGTATTTAATGAGCGAGCTTTCTGCAATCCGGCTTGTAATGTCAACAAGCGGGTAATCGGTAACTTCCCTCTGATCTATCCTGTAAAATGCAAGCTTTCTGCCGTCGGGCGACCAGTAAAGACCGGCATCGATACCAAATTCGTTGCGGGATGGAATCTGACCGTAAACAATTTCCCTGTCATTATCTCCATTGACCTGAATCGCTTGTCCGTCAATTGCAACAAACAGGTTGTTTTCAAGAGTCCAGGCAACGTTGAGACTCTTGCCGCTGACAGTCACATTTTCGCCTGAGCCGTCATACTCATTCACTTTCAGCAGTTTTGACAATGAAAGGTCGAAAAGGAATATCCTGTTTTCAGCAGTAAAATAGAAACTGTTGCTCCCGGTCCATGATATGAAAGGAAAGCGCGTAAGTTCATTCTCCTTCAGCTCCTTCATTTTCAGGTTGAGCTCATCAAGTTTCAGTATGATATCGGCTTTTGACGGATTGATAACCGTTTTTTGCATCAGGCTTTCGTTTTCAATCCATGTGAATGAATTGAGTCCCGGCCTCCAGGAAAGACCAGAAATTGATTTGGGTGAAAGTTCCCTGTTAAGGTAATCTGAAGCGTTGAATACCTTGTCCTGTGCTGAAGTTTCAAATGCCAAAACAATGACAACCAGCAGGGTAAAAATTTTTCTTGTCATATTTCCGAGCTTTGTTCAAAGATAGGCATTTCGGCTCATCTGATAGCCGCCATGACAATTACATTTCCGGGGGGACGTCAATTTACCGGAGACTATCGTCATACAGGCCAAAATGATGCAATGTATAATGTATTATAGGCGATGGATTATAGGCGATGTGTAAACAATTGGCAATTAGCAATTAGCAATTAACAATTATCCGTTAGGGCACGAGCCACACAAACAGCACTACTCGAACAACTCACACGACATGCAAGACCTGCACGACTTGCATGACCTGCAAGACCGCGACCGAAGGGAGCAGGACCGCAAGACCGCAAGACAATGTAGTATGTATTAGCTCCAATGATAAAAGCATCAGCCAAAATTAATCCGGAGGAATAATAAATATCTTTGCATCATAATTGAGAATTTGTATATGTTAACCAAAGTAAACTTTACGCTTAACTTAACTGAACCCTGAACCCTAAACGCTGAACGCCAAACACTGAACCCTAAACCCTGAACCCTGAACCCTAAACGCTTAACCTGAACTAGTAACCAACCAATCCCTAAGCTTATGGTAATGAACAAAATCCTTGACAGTATCAAGACATATGTTGTAATAGCATTTGGTCTGCTGATAAACTCAATAGCCTGGACGGGTTTTCTTTTGCCGCACCAGATATCGGGAAGCGGTGTTTCGGGCATAGGGGCAATTGTCTTCTATGCCACAGGCATTCCCATGGGTTATACCTACCTTGCAATAAACGTCATTCTGATTCTCATCGCGCTGAAGATCCTTGGCGCCCGTTTCGGCATCAAAACAATTTACGCGGTGTTACTGTCTGCAATAATGCTTACGGTTCTGCAACGGCTTATTCCGGAACCAGTTGTCAAGGAGAAATTCATGTCTGCCATTCTCGGGGGAATGCTTTGCGGAGCCGGTCTTGGCATTGTTTTTACCCAGGGAGGCAGCACGGGGGGAACGGATATTATCGCCCTGATAATCAACAAATACCGCAATATCAGCCCGGGCAGGATCATTCTTATGTGCGATGTATTCATAATAAGTTCCTCATATGTTGTGCTTACGAACCTTGAATCGGCTCAAAGGATAGAAACCATG
>WXFD01000065.1 GCA_009877105.1 Bacteroidales bacterium | reverse complement strand
ATTAGTGTTATTTTATTAACAGGACTTTTGGCCAGAGGACAAACAAGCACTGTTCCGGATGGATACCAGGTATTCAAATATCCGAATGGTACGGTGTCGAGTGAAGGTGTATTGAAAAACGGAAAACCTGATGGTTTCTGGAAAAGCTATTATGTTACAGGTGTTAAAAAGTCAGAGGGTAAATATACCAACTTTCAACTCGATAGTGTATGGGTGTTCTTTGATCAGGCCGGAGATACCCTAGAAAAAATTAATTATCTTTTCGGAAAGCGAAACGGCTACTCATTCAAATATGGAAAGGATGTTTCGGAAGGATTGTTTGTTCAGGCAAAGGAACTATATGCCGGCGATAGAAAGGAAGGATTGGCGTATTTCTATTTTCCCGACGGCAGAATAAAGCAGACACTTGCTTACAACGAAGGTAAAAAGGAAGGTTTATCAAAGGAATTTGATAAGGAAGGTAATATTATAACAATAATGGAGTATAACAACGATTATCTTATAAGCAGAGAAACAATTAACCGTGTTGATGCTCAAGGACTTAAACAGGGAGTATGGAAAGATTTCTATGCCGCGGGAAATATAAAAACAGAAAAAAATTACCGCGACGATCTACTTCACGGCTATTTCAAGGAATATGATAACAGGGGAATACTGGTTATGACCATGTTATACGACAATGGATCTATTGTAAAGTCGGAGGTTGAAGATCAGTCTGATATTGAAATAGAAAACAGGTACGATGAAAACAACAGGCTCATTTACAGCGGGCCCTTAAGGAATGGAGTACCGGTGGGTGTTCACAGGGAATACGGGAGCGACGGAAAAGTGACGAACGCCTATGTATACAACGATAACGGGCTTCTTGTTTCAGAAGGAATTGTTGATGAAGCAGGCCGATTTAACGGCAGATGGAAAGATCTTTATCCAGATGGGAAAATTCAGGCAGAGGGACAATATGCTGACAACAGGAGAACGGGTTTGTGGAAATTCTACAACTCAGACGGAAAACTTGAACAGACGGGTTCATATAATAACGGCAGGCCTGACGGATTGTGGAAATGGTACTACGAAAGCGGAGCTATGCTGCGTGAAGAAGAATATTTCCAGGGACAGCGTGACGGAGATTATACCGAGTATTTACCTGATGGTAAAATCATAGCGCAGGGAGTTTATACCGATGGTGAAAAGAACGGTCCATGGAAATATGATTCAGGCGACAACACGGAAGAAGGAAAATATTTAGTGGGTTTGCGCGACGGACTTTGGAAATCATTTTATCCCGACGGTACCCTAAGGTTTAAAGGCAATTATATTCAGGGAAATCCCGATGGTATTCTGACATATTATCACGAAAACGGCAGGGTAAGGGAGGAGCAGTTTTACAGGACAGGAATAAGACAGAGGACATGGAAGAAGTACGACGAGGAGGGAATGCAGGTAATGATGATAACATACAAGGATGATGTAGAGATAAGCATTAATGGAGTTAGAATAAACCTTCCGGAGAGAGATGTTAAACTGATAAAGTGATGAGCGGCCATTATTGAGGAATATCGATTTTTTTATACATGCTGCGGGCTGACAGAGCATAATTAAAGCAATGAAATTTTGATTGATGGA
>WXFD01000064.1 GCA_009877105.1 Bacteroidales bacterium | reverse complement strand
CCCCCTCTCTCCGCAAATCCAAAATGCTGCCCTTCCGCGTCAGGCGGAAGGGATTTTTATTTTACAGCCGGCCGAGCCATGCTTTGCATGAGCGAGAACGAATGTAAAATAAAAATCCATGCGAGAGCAGCGAGCATGGCAGCATCTTGCATTTGCAGGGAGCCCCATCAGGGATCACCGACGAACTGCAGGCAGGCAGTGAGGCGGTAATCCCCGGAGGATTTATGCAGAATTTGCAAGGATCACTACATCAGTATCCCCGCAAGAGATGCAGAAACATATGAAGCCATTGTACCACAAATCATTGCCTTGAATCCCAGGCGTGCAAGGTCCGGTTTCCGGTTTGGTACCATTGCTCCTATCCCGCCAAGCTGAATGGCTATCGAGCTGAAGTTGGCAAAACCGCATAATGCAAAGCTTGCTATGATAACTGATTTTGCACTCAAAGCTCCCTGACGTATAAGAGGTGACAGATCGGAATAGGCAACAAATTCGTTGATCACCATTTTTGTACCCATCAATGAGCCCACCGTGAAAGATTCTGAAGCCGGCACACCCATAACAACGGCAAACAAAGAAAAGAAAGCACCAAATACATCTTTAAGCCTGAGATGGGTAACGTCAAGGCCTATAAAATCGAGAGAGATTCCCGTCCAGCCAAGGAATAATCCAAAATATCCAAGAAGTGCATCAGCAAGTGCTACAAGTGCAATCACGCCTATGAGCATTGCTATCACATTTATTGAGATGGTCATTCCGTCTGTTGCCCCATGAGATATGGCATCCATTATATTTGTGTATTGCTTTTTCACCTCCAGTTTCACTGTCCCTTTGGTTTCTGATTCCTGAGTCTCGGGAAATACAATTTTAGATATCACCAATGCCCCGGGTGCCGCCATAAGACTTGCTGCCAGTAGGTAAGAAGCCGGAACCCCCATAGAAATATAAACGGCCATTACCCCGCCTGCAATACATGCCATGCTCCCAGTCATCGAAGCAAGAAGTTCCGACATCGTCATTCCGGACAGATATGGCCGAATCATTATCTGTGCTTCCACCTGACCCACAAAGGCGCTTGCAACATTCGACAGCGCTTCACTGCCACTTACCCGCATCGCCCAATGCACAAAGCGGGCAATCAGCGCAACAATCCTTTGCATCAAACCTACATGATAGGCCATCGCAACAAGTACGCATACAAATATTATTGTTGGGATCAGGATGAACAGGAAAACACCGGCGCTTACGATTCCCGGAGGTAATATTTGTGATATCTTCGTGAGATCTCCGAAAACAAACACCCCACCCTCCTGCGAAAAATCGAGAAGTTTATTGATTGCCCTGCCAAGGAAAGCAAAAATGTCCTGACCCAATGGCACTTTCAGAATAAATATTGCAATGGCTAGCTGGAGCAGCAGGCCGGTAATCACCAGGCGCTTATTGATTGCCTTCCGGTTATTCGACCATAAAAATGCCAGTCCGAGAATAATGATTATCCCGATAATTCCGGTAAACCTTGCCATGTAAGAATGAATTAGTTTTTAGCATGGCTCAAACCTACTTTTTTTTTCGATCCGATGTATTGCATTACTGCAAAAAGATGTCACAGATATACTGCTATCTGGCCCTTTCTCGGGATGGCCCTGTATATGATCCTTGCATCGGCCCCGGGCAGAACCAGCTTAATAAACGGGTGATACTCAGGAACCTCCAGAATCGCAACACGCTTAAGGGAATTCCATGTATTCCTGAGCCTGTCATTCAGATCAAAAAAGTACTGATGTTTTCTGTCGGATGGTAATATCTTCTCAGACTGATAAATAAAAATCCTGATGCCAATATCGGTTTCCAGGATATAATTCACAGGCTCATGATAGGTGGTGTCAGGAATGATGTCAGGTTTATATTCAGAGGTGTCCCTGGGGGCCATTTTAATCATAAGTGGTTCTTTCCTTATTGTCGAATAATCCCCGACAATATTTAAGGGACCCGACAGCAATGAATACATCAGATATTCATTTCCTTTTCCAAGGATTGAGCTCATTCTGAAAAAGCTGATCCTTGCTGAATGAACCTCAACACCGCTTATTTCAAGACTTGCGATACTGTCTGCCAGATTCAGCACCAGATAGATGGAGTCAGTTTCAGCCATATTGATTTTCGACTGCAGGAATGCCTTCTCCTTTATGAGGCTTAAATAGGTGGAATCAGTCAGTATCCGGCTGCCGGAAGCGGCTTCCTCATATTCTGGTGTATATTTTTCCTTCAGCTCATTGAGTTTCTTCAGCGGAGCAAGCATTGCCATAACCGAATAGTAAACCAGAAACAGTATGACCAATACTGCAATAACAATTATCGTCAGTTTTCCTCCGGTTTTCGTGGCTCCTGTTTCTGTTTTCATGGGTAGAACTTGAGATGATTCAGAAAATGTAAACTTTTGAGCCTATATTCAATGTTTTGTATATCACTTCAAGATCTTCATCGTTCAGCCTGACACAACCATGGGTAACAGGCATTCCGAGAAATCTTTTATATATGGTTCCGTGAATCAGGTATCCGTCACCAATGCTGAGAGCATAATCACCCAGCACTCCCGGTTCCCATCGTGAAGGATGATTCGGAGGCGGGATGGGCAAACCTTCTTCAACAAAAGCCCAGTCGGGTTTTCTCCACACAGGCGAAGCTATCTTTCCCTGTATCCAATATTTGCCCTTGGGTGTTTTGAAGATCCACTTCTTTTCTCCGTGGGTCTTCAGCATAATATAGCTTCCCGTACTGCAGCGGCCTTCCCTGACAAGCTTTTTGTTTCTGAAAAGATGAAATTTGTTGTAAGTGGTATTGATTACAATATATGACTGGCCTGATGTGTATGAATTATATTTTCTCAGAAGCCTTTGCACATCTTTCGACAAGGTTCCTGTAATTTTTCTGTAATTCTTATCCTCCTTTAATTCTTTCAGATTCGCCGGTCCCGATCCTTTACCATAGGGTAATTCCTGGAATTGCGGTACAGCAAATAGAATATAAAATACCAGGAAGACCACTGACAAGAGGGTTACAACAGAAATGAGTGTTGTACGAATGACACCCAGGAGCTTTTTATTTTCGTGCACTCCCGCGTAAAACCGGCTGATATGCGCTGATACCCGTTTACTTATTTCATGCAAAGTCATTTTATTCCCTGGTGGAAATCCGGATTCATTCCCTTCCTTCTGTACCCTGTCCTCTTCCATATGGTTAAAATAATTTCAATTGTGAATCTCATCAAGTTTAACCATCGATCCGACAATGGTTACCGGGGTACCTTCGCCCGCAAGGCGAAAAACGACATCCATTTCCCAATCAGTCAACGCAATGCATCCGTCGGTCCAGTCGATTCCCCTTCCTCCCCTGCCGTGAATTTCAATAAGACCTCCTATTCCTGCCGTTGGAGGCAGTACACCCGTTTCCAGATCACGCCTGAATTCAGCTTTGTCTTCCTCATTTGGATAATCAAGCAGCAATGCCTTGTAGTATTTGGTCCTGCCGGATCCCAGCTTCCTGATAACCTTGTACATTCCTTCCGGTGTGGCTTTGTCTCCCTTTATCCTCTTATGCCCCACCCAGTTTTTTCCAAGCTCCACATCATAAACATGCTGACGGATCCCGTTATAATAGATATGGCACTTCCTGGCATACTTATCCACTATAATCGAATAGCTTTTATTCCTTCTCGAATCGCTTATGGTTTTGTCGACCCATTGCCGCCATATCGGATATGATCTGAAGTAATCTTCAAGATTACCTGTTGCATTATTAAGAGACTCAGTCAGAAAATGCTCAGCATCAACTATTTTTGTATTAGCATGAAGGTATTCTTCCCTGCTGAAAGCTATTTCAGCTTCTTTCAGCAATAGTTTACCCTTGGATATCATTTCCCTGACTTCCGTGGAGAGAGGATAGTTTGTGAAAATCTTATTCAAATGCGCTACGATGTTGTTTAAAGTATCAATCCTGTACTCAATTCTCGTTTTGATTGAAATGACATTTTCCTTTGCAGTTTCAATTGCTTCCTTTGCCTTCTCAACCGACAGATCTGCATACTTTTCAACCTCATCGAAATTCCTGAAAAGGAAAAATCGCTCGTTTTCCCTGCTCCATTTGACCATCGAAGAGTCATAGAAACGTTCAGACTCCCTGTAAAGATCCGCCGAATATATATTTGCACTAAATGTCAAAGCCCGGGAAAGAGTGATTCTGGCATTTTCAACTTTTTCCACGGGAGGACGGGGTGCCAGATAAGCCAATAATAAAGCGAGCACGGCACAACCAAGCACAATAATGACAGGCACGAATATATATGACAAAACTTTTTTCCGGCCCATTCCCCTGACCTTAAAAAAAACCCCGGGTTCATTCCCGGGGATTTTAGCTTTAGCTGTAAAAGCTCTGACTATCTTCTGACTTTTGCAATGGCTTCCTTGAGTTCTGTATTGATCCCATCTGCCTTTTCCTTTGCAGCTTTGATCTTGTTCAGTGCATTCATGAAGGCACCCTTGTTGAAAAAGTCCTGAGCCTCGGCAACTGTGGCATCAATTGCAGCCATGTCGGCTTTTATCTGTTCAATTACTGCTGCTCCTTCTTTGCCCCTGGGGGCTTTAAGGATAAGCTTGCCGTTTTCCTCTGTTACAGCCTTAATGTCATTAAGCAGTTTTTCACTTTCTTTCCTGACTTCCTCTTTCTTTACTGCGGCATTGGCTGCGGCCTGATTTGCCATAGCAACAACAGCAGCAAGTTTTTCTTTGGCCGGACCAAATTTCTTGAAAAGTTTTGATTTCTGAGCTTCTACATTGGCAAGTACTGCATTCATCGAATCCTGCACTGCTGCAAGCTCAACCGGAATGTAAACGTCTGCTTCTGCTGCCTTGGCAGCCTCAATTGCAGCCTTTGCTGCATCAATTTCGACCTGCGGCACTTTGCCACAACCTGCAAGAAATGCAACCATTAAAATAGTTGCAAATCCAAATAACACCTTGTTCTTCATTTTGCTTCCTTTTAGTTACTTTGTTTCGTTAATTTTTTGGTTATTTCCAATCTTCCTATCAGAAAAAACCGGTGCAAAATTAAATTCATTTTAACGAACATGCAACAAAAAAATAAAAAATTAATTTCCTGGGTGTCACGAAACTGTTCTTATATATCAGAACAAAAATGCATGTACAATGGTACCGGAACCCCGGCGAATATCCAGGGCACTTCGATCCACTTGCAGAGTATTATTTACTTAAGGAAGATCGCCAGGCATATACTTTTAATAAGTTTCTAAAACCCGTAGTCCCCTGATCGATTCCGGCTGCAAGCCAGCCAGGTAATTATCGGGACAGATCCCTGAAAACCTGCATAAACCCTGCGGGTTTTTGTTATTTTACCTTTATTCCTTCAGAAAGCAGGCTTTCTTCGGGGATTACCTCCTCACTGCCTGCCGGCAGCTCGTCGGTGATCCCGGAGGGCGGCTCCCTGCAAAGCCTGCATAAACCCTGCGGGTTTTTGTTATTTTACCTCCATTCCTTCAGAAAG
>WXFD01000063.1 GCA_009877105.1 Bacteroidales bacterium | reverse complement strand
TTTCCATTTGAGCTGTAGAATTTCCACAAACCCGTTCTCCTGTTGTCAGCATATTGTCCCTCTGCCTGAATTTTCCCATCTGGATAAAGATCTTTCCATTTGCCGTTAAATCGGCCTGCTTCATCAACAATTCCTTCTGAAACAAGAAGCCCGTTATCGTTGTATACATAGGCGTTCGTCACTTTTCCGTCGTTCCCGTATTCCCTGTGAACACCCACCGGTACTCCATTCCTTAAGGGCCCGCTGTAAATGAGCCTGTTGTTTTCATCGTACCTGTTTTCTATTTCAATATCAGACTGATCTTCAACCTCCGATTTTACAATAGATCCATTGTCGTATAACATGGTCATAACCAGTACTCCCCTGTTATCATATTCCTTGAAATAGCCGTGAAGTAGATCGTCGCGGTAATTTTTTTCTGTTTTTATATTTCCCGCGGCATAGAAATCTTTCCATACTCCCTGTTTAAGTCCTTGAGCATCAATACGGTTAATTCTTTCTCTGCTTATAAGATAATCGTTGTTATACTCCATTATTGTTATAACATTGCCTTCCTTATCAAATTCCTTTGACAAACCTTCCTTTTTACCTGCGTTGTAAGCAAGTGTCTGCTTTATTCTGCCGTCGGGAAAATAGAAATAAGCCAATCCTTCTTTTCTGTCGCCGGCATATAGTTCCTTTGACTGAACAAACAATCCTTCCGAAACATCCTTTCCATATTTGAATGAGTAGCCGTTTCGCTTTCCGAAAAGATAATTGATTTTTTCCAGGGTATCTCCGGCCTGATCAAAGAACACCCATACACTGTCGAGCTGAAAGTTGGTATATTTACCCTCTGACTTTTTAACACCTGTAACATAATAGCTTTTCCAGAAACCATCAGGCTTTCCGTTTTTCAATACACCTTCACTCGACACCGTACCATTCGGATATTTGAATACCTGGTATCCATCCGGAACAGTGCTTGTTTGTCCTCTGGCCAAAAGTCCTGTTAATAAAATAACACTAATAAATAATATCCTCTTCATCTTACTATAATCCGATTTTTTCAGATATTTTCATCATTCTTACAATAGGTTTTCGCGCTTTCAAAAGCACTTCTTTGTCAATCACTATCTCCGGTTCCTCTTTCTTCAGACATTCGTAAATCTTCTCAATTGTAATCATCTTCATGAAGTTGCATTCACTGCAGCCACGAGCTGAATTTTTCGAAGGTGCCGGTATGAATTTCTTCATTGGATTTTTCTTTTCCATCTGATAAATAATTCCCGGTTCGGTTGCAACAATGAATTCATCTGAACTGTCAATTGAGGTGAATTTAAGAAGCGCTGCCGTTGAACCTGTAAAATCAGCCATCATCCTTACAGGTGGTTCGCATTCGGGGTGAACAATAAGCTTTGCTTCAGGATACTGCTTTTTGAGATCAAGAATAGCTTCCACTGAAAAATCCTCATGAACATGGCATGCTCCATCCCATATTGCAATATCACGCCCTGTCATTTCCTTAATATAACTTCCGAGATTCCTGTCGGGACCAAAAATTATCTTTTCTTCCGCAGGAAGAGACTCAATGATCTGAACCGCATTGCTTGAAGTGCAGCTAATGTCCGATAATACCTTAATATCAATATTTGTATTGACATAAGTAACTACAGTTCTTCCCGGGTTATTACGAATGAATTCCTTGAACCGGATAGGAT
>WXFD01000062.1 GCA_009877105.1 Bacteroidales bacterium | reverse complement strand
GATGGGCATCACGTACATCATCATCTTCATTCCCGGCTGATCCTGTCCGGACGTTGAACTGGTCATCTTCATGGTCAGAAGCGTTGAAGCCGTCATCAGAAGCGTGAAAAGGCTTACATGGTCACCATATAAGGGAATCTTGAAAGGAAGATCCAGTATTGAATCATATGTTGATAGGTCAGTTGCCCAGAGAAAAGCCTCCTGTCTCAATTCGATCGAAACGGGGAAGAAGCGGAACATGGCAAACAGGATAGGCATCTGAAGCAACATCGGAAGACAGCCTCCCATGGGATTTATACCGGCCCGCTTGTACAAATCCATGGTGGCCTGTTGCTTCTTCATGGCATCTTCCTGTTTGGGATATTTTTTATTTATCTCTTCAACCAAAGGCTTTAGTACCTGCATCTTTGCCGTAGACTGGTACGACTTGAATGTCAGCGGGAAAAGGAAAATCTTGATAAGTATTGTAAGGATAAGTATTATCAACCCGTAGCTGCCAATGTACTTTTCAAGCAGGTTGAAGACAGGAATTATCATAAACCGGTTGATCCATCCTATTATATTCCTTCCGAGGAAAATAAGCTTATCGAGTTCGAGACCTTCCTTTTTAAGAGTGTTTATATGATTCGGTCCATAGTAAAGCTTCATTCCAACAATATTGTCTGAACCGGGATTGAAGGGCACTCCCAACTCTGCAGTATAATATCTTATATATTTTTCCAGAGTCGGGGTTTTTGTTGAAACCACCGTCCCGTTAAGGAAATGATCCTTGCTGATCAGTACCGAAGAAAAGAACTGATCCTGAAAGGCCACCCAGCTTAGTTTAGTCGGAAGATCTGCCGTCTCTACTTCCTTCGACTGCCTGAGGCGTATGCTTTCAACATCGTCCTGGAAGAACTTGTACTTAATGGTGGTATAATATTCCTCATTCTGCCG
This sequence comes from Bacteroidales bacterium, assembly GCA_009877105.1. Taxonomy (GTDB): domain Bacteria; phylum Bacteroidota; class Bacteroidia; order Bacteroidales; family VadinHA17; genus LD21. Next base: position 2,906 of record WXFD01000062.1, on the reverse strand, counting down.
GCCCTTCTCCTGCTGGGGAAGATACATCCTCCAGTCGAGAACGATGCTGCTCAGGTTAGGTGCAATGATGTCTTCAAGCGATTTGAAAGTAACGTCGAAGTCGACCATAAAACGATCGGGCTCAAGCGTGTATTTATATTCAATGTATTTATCGCTTCCTGCATGAAGCCTCAGTGTTACGCTTCCGGGCGCATCAGTTACATTTATATGATTTATATCTCCAACCGGGGTGAAATACAGATCATTTGTCTGAATAGCCTTGTTGTCGGCAGTATAAAAATTAAAACCGAAAATGGTCGAATCACCTGAAAAAAGTATAAGCGGCAGCGAATCGTGTGTTACATACTCCTTGACACGCGCTGAATACACCCTCCCTCCCCTTGTTGCAATTTTGAGTTCGATACGGTTGTTTTCAAGTGTGATGAATTCATTTGTCCCTGTAGCTGAAGCCCCAAAAGCACCATACCTGCCCGAATCGGCAACTGCCACTCCGGGAATTTGTGAAAGGGGCGTTCCTGAACCTGCATCAGCTGCAGGTATGGTATCAGTACTCCGTGTAGCCTGTGTAAACCCCAGCTCCCTGTTGATTTCATTTACTTTTTCCACCGCTTCGGGCTGGTTGGGCTTGAATCGCAGGGCGTTTATATACTCAGCTCTCGCGTTTTCAAGATCCCCGGCAGCATACAATGAGTCAGCCACTTCAATGACTGCCATATATGCCTTATTCATCCTGCTGTTGTTATAAATGCTGAATCCGACAAACACTGCGAAGATCAGAATCAGTCCGGTGATAGTATTCCTGTCCATTCTGTTTTATCAATATTATCCTTTTGCTAGCTTCTTTTACTTGTTTATTCCAATCTGACAGATTCTGGCCCGTCGTTATATTGTTTGCATGACTCGTAAATGAATTGAGAAACCTGGGATCGAAGCGGGTTTCCGTCCCGTCGGGTGAGACAAGGTTTTCCGTGCTATTATTCATCCAGACCCGACTGATCAATCAACCTGACCTTTTCCTCAAGCATCCTGATCGTTTTCTTTGCATTCTCAATCTTGTCCTGCACCTCCCTGATCAATGTTTCCGCATTGGGTGACTTTGCAAAGAATCCTATATTGTTTTTCCAGAGTACAATATCATTTTCAAGCTGCTTGATCTTCGTGTAGAACTTATCTCGTTCGTTGCGTACTTTCCTTGAGGCCTTGGGATTAGTCCTGAGACTGTCGAGTTTTGTCCTGTATTTGAGAATACTCTTGTCTTCGTCGGCGATCTTGAGTCGGTCGAATTCCTTGTTCAAAGCATTCCTGTACCTGTTTGTTATTTCCTCCTTTTTATTAAAAGGAACAAAGCCTATTTCCGTCCAGCGAAACTGTAATTCCTTCAGTCTCTTGAATGCGGCGTGAACATCGTTGCCCGGTTCAAACTCCTCCAGTTCGGCAATGATGGCGAGTTTGGCCTTAAGGTTCTCCTCGTAGGATGTATCCAGACTGCTGAAGTGTTCGGCTTTCCTGTTGAAAAAATGATCGCAGGCTTTTCTGAAGCGCCTCCACATCTTTTCAGAATGTTTGCGCGGCACCGGACCAATCTCCTTCCATTCGCGCTGAAGCTTTATAAGGGCATCGGATGTAGCTTTCCAGTCGGTGCTTTCCTGAAGGGCTTCCGCCTGTATGCAAAGTTCGGTCTTCATCTGGAGATTGGTAAGCTGAGTCTCCTTATTGTCGGAATAGAAAGTCCTCTTTTTCTCGAAGAAGGCATCACAGGCTTCACGGAATCGCTGATAGACCTTGTTGTTCTGCTTCTTTGGAGCAAATCCGATAGTCCTCCACATTTTCTGAAGGGACATTATCTTTTCGGCCTTCTCGTCAAAATCCCTGAAACTTTTCATTTCAAGGAGATTGATTGCTTCAACTTCCTCGCAAAGAGCTATTTTGGCCTCAAGATTTCTTCTCTGCTCTTCCTTCTGCTTCTCGAAATATTCATGGTGACGCTTATTGATATGGCTTGTGGCTTCCCTGAAACGTTCCCATATTTCATTCTTGGATTCCTGAGGTACCGGACCTATTTCACGCCACTGATTATGAAGTTCCTGAAGCAGTCTGAACGCGCTCACGGGATTTGGCTCAAGCATCAGTTCTTCAGCCTTTTCACAAAGCAGCACCTTTGCCTCGAGATTTTTCTTCAGATCAAGGTCCCTGAGCTCCTTGTTGATTTTAATGTAGCCGTAAAATATTTCAACACTGTGATGGTAGTTTTCCCACAGATCTTTCAGGGAATTCTGCGGAACAACTCCTATTGAATGCCATTCATTCTGCAGGGAACGGAAATCCTGGAATGTTTTGTTGATTGATTCCTCACGGTTGACAAGATCCTTAATCTTGTCAATTATATCATATTTCTTTTTGAGATTTTCGTATTTCTCAGCTTCCTGTACACGGGAGTAATCATTCCTTTTCTCCCTGTACTTGTTGAGAAGATCCTTTACCTGGTAATCGAGGGGGTCTACCCATGCCTTGTAGTCATCTATCTTGCCTCCTTCCTCAAGGAATTTCGCCTTACGCTCCTCCGACTCCTGTCTGAGCTTTTTGTAAAACAGGGTTTTTATCCTGTCCACATCCTCACGGATTTCCGAGGGCGGCCTGTTGTCTATAATCAATCCCAGCGTCTCGACGAGCTCGTTTTTCGAAAAACGTGAATAGTCAACAGGCGGAAGCTCCATGTCTTCATAATCGGAGGTATCATATGTCCTGGCCTCAGTTTCGGCCTCAGCTTCAATGCCTGCTGCTGAACTCCCTGCCTCAGTTTCTGTTTTAGCTTCAGCGTCCGGTGTACTTTCTTCTGCTTCAATGTCTGTTGCACTCTCCGGTTCGATATCTGTTGCACTCCCGGTTTCAGTTTCTGCTGTTCTCTC
>WXFD01000061.1 GCA_009877105.1 Bacteroidales bacterium | reverse complement strand
ATTGAAGCCGATCCTCGATATCCAGGACCTCAGGCGCTCAAAAAGGATTGATTTCGTGGGCGGCATCAGAGGACTGAACGAACTTGCGAAGAGGGTCAGCCAGGGTGAAATGAAAGTTGCATTCGCACTCTATCCCGTTTCAATGAAACAGCTTATGGCAATTGCCGATTCGGGTAACATAATGCCTCCCAAGACCACCTGGTTTGAACCCAAATTGCGCAGCGGACTCGTAATCCATCTGCTGGACTAACTGCCTGCCTGCTCCTGCAACCGGCCGGGTGCTCCGGCTAATAACGGCTGATGATCCCGGAACCTGAACCGGCCGGCCGGGAAAAGAACTTGTTTAAGGAGGACTGTAAAGATTATCTGCGTGACTGACATCGCTTCAAATATCAGATCGGTAAAAACGGCATTACCCCCCGGGGTTAAGCTTGTGGCGGTGTCGAAGGCCAAATCCCCAGCCGAGATACTTGAAGCCTACAATGCCGGCCAAAGATGCTTTGGGGAGAACAGGGTAATGGAACTTGCAGGGAAGAAGGATGTTCTTCCCCCTGATATTGAATGGCACCTGATAGGACACCTTCAGACAAACAAGGTTAAATACCTGGTTCCGTTCATCAGCATGATAGAGTCGGTTGACTCTTTCCGGCTTCTAAAGATAATTGACAATGAAGCCTCCAAAGTGAACAGGGTGATCAGCTGTCTCCTTCAGATCCATATAGCAGAAGAAGAGACCAAATTCGGGTTCACTATGGATGAACTGTATGCCATGCTGGAAAACGCTGACCTTTATAAGCTCAGAAATGTCAATATCTGCGGCGTGATGGGAATGGCCACGTTTACCGGCAACAGGGAACAGATAAGAAACGAGTTCAGATATCTCTCAAAATGTTTCAATGATGTCAGGAACACTTATTTCCGGGATAATGAGAATTTTAAAGAGATATCAATGGGAATGTCGGGCGATTATGAGATTGCGGTGGAGGAGGGGAGTACAATTGTGCGGATCGGGAGTCTTATATTCGGAGCCCCTGTAAAAAACAACAAACAACATACCTGATCATGGAAAAACTTCAGACAAAATACCTGGGGCTGACTTTAAGCAGTCCCCTGATTGTCAGCAGCAGCCTTCTCACATCAACAGCAGGGCAGCTTAAGGAAGCTGAAGACAGCGGTGCAGGCGCCGTTGTCCTGAAATCCCTCTTTGAAGAACAAATCACTTCGCAGGTCCATTCATTGTCATCAGCGCATGAATACCCCGAAGCAGCTGACTATATAGCCAATTATGTGAGATCAAACTCTGTCGACAATTACCTCGACCTGATAAGAAAAGCCAAGAAAAACCTGAAGATCCCGGTTATCCCGAGTGTCAATTGCTACACAGCCGAAGGCTGGACCGGGTTTGCAAGGAAGATGGAAGATGCCGGTGCCGATGCACTCGAGGTAAATGTGTTTTTTCTTCCGGTCGACAGGAAAAAAACATCTGCTGAATCGGAAAAGTTGTATCTCGATCTAATTGAGAAGCTCAGGCGCAGCATAACAATCCCCATTTCCCTGAAAATCGGATTCAGGTTTTCCAACATCCTTTACATGATCGATCAGTTCTACATGAGGGGTGTTGCCGGGGTTGTTATGTTCAACAGGTTCTTTGAGCCGGATATTGACATAAACAAAATGGAGATCATTCCGGCTTCTGTTTTCAGCAAGGAATTCGAAAGAAGGTACGTTCTGAGATGGATCGCCATGGCAAGTGCCCAGGATGTAAAGATCGACATCTCTGCCTCGACGGGTGTCAAATCAGGACAGGATGCCGTGAAATACCTGCTTGCGGGAGCGAATACCGTACAGGTCTGCTCTGTACTGTATGAAAAGGGAATCAGCTACATCCGGACAATGAACGAGCAGATACTGAAATGGATGAAAACGAAGGAGTTTGACAGTGTTGATGTTTTCAGAGGCATGCTGAACTATATGAATTATGATATGCCGGCGGTATATGAACGGACGCAGTTCATGAAGCATTTCTCAACATACGAATAGTGCGCCACCCTTACTGGAGAACAGAGATCAGTTCATTGCACAGTGCGTTCTTTTCACCAGTGATGCTGCAGGCACCTTTCTTTATCTTCTCGATCAGCGATTTTTTCACATCACCGCTAAGCCTGTGTGCCGAGGCGTCAATCACGGTGAAACACTCAAGGGCCGTCATATAGTCGCCCGCCAGGAAAAGATCCGCGAACTCATGGCAGTAACCTGAATAATCCAGACCCGACTGCCAGCACGACGACGCAATCATTTGCAGGGTGTCGCTGCTGTGACTCCCTTTTATTTCCGCAACAACTTCCCCGCATGAAGCCTGATCCTTCATATCATTCATGAATTCCCTTATAAGCTGCCTTATCTGGTAACTTGTGCTTTTGTTATAATGCGCAACCAGCAGGGCAATTGCCCCGGAAAACGGCGGCTCATTTCTCATTACCCTGATTGCCTGCGTAATCCTGAGGCTGTTGTTTTTGTCCAGAACCGCACCAAGCTCCTTTAATTTCTTCTCATTTAATGTCATTTTTGAATATTTTCTGCAAAGTTACCATACCATTTTACAGTTTTAACCGTTTTGATATAATAAAAATAAAGTACTAATTTAGCTTAGTTTAGCCTGAAAATATAAAATTGCCAATCATGAATAAGTTTTTTAAAATGGATAATGGTGTGCCGGCACTGGTAATCTTGTTTGCGATATTGCTTTCCGCATGCAACTCGGGAGGGAAGAGCGTTAAGAGTGAAGGAGCCACGTTCAGGGCAACCCGCGATAATGCTGCCCTGTATGACGATTTGAAGAAAGCGGAAAAAATATTCTATACCCTGCCGTCACCACTCGAATCGGCAATGCTGATAAAGTCGGCCGGCGCCCTGTTCGACAACACGATCCTGAACCCGGTCGACAATGCAAAAAATTACAGTACAAACAGAAGTATGGCACTTAACCTCGGCATATTTACCTGCGACCTCAGTTTCGTGAGTCTGTACGACCAGACACAGATGATAATCGATTATATGAATGCGGCCAAGAAAATGGCCGACGGTCTTGGCATTCTTGATGCCATTTCGGAGGAAGATATCAGCAAGCTGGAGGAAAACATACATAATCAGGAAGTGATAATGGAGATTATTTCGCAGACTTATCTCAATTCAAACTCATACCTCGAAGATAACGGTCAGCCTGCAATAGCTGCCATGGTACTCACGGGAGGCTGGATCGAAGGACTGTACCTTTCAACAAAGCTCGTGAGTCCGAAGGATATTGCCACCAACAAGCTGGCAGGCAGGATAGTGGATCAGAAACTTTCCATTGACAACCTTATGAGCATGCTCACCGGCAACAAGGGCAATCCGGCTATCGACGACATTCTGGTTCAGATGGAAAGGGTGAAGGCAGTGTTTGACAAGATAACCATAACAACAACCGATATTAAACCTGAATACAGTGAAGCAGAGAGACTTACTCTGCTCAGGTCACAGGCAAAGTCCAACCTGACGGTGGAAGTATTCAGGGAACTTTCATCAGTTGTTACGGAAATAAGGAATTCATTCGTAAAATAAATACCTCAGCTATGAAAATCTTCAGATTCATTCCTATACTTGCTGTTCTGCTTATTTTATCATCTTCTGACGCGAACGCCCAGTGCAAGGCCTTTGCAAGGCAGACCTGCATCCCGGCGCTGGAAGCATTCACCCACGATGGCAACTATCATGCAACCACCCTTGTTGCGGGCGAGGAAGCTGAATTATATAAGACCTTCTATTCAGGAATGGAATACAGGCTTGCGGTATGCGGTGACGATAATCTTCCTCCCGTCGAGTTCAGGGTGCTTGATGCCAACCGTAACGTGATCTATTCGAACAAGGAGTCGGATTATGCCAGGATCTGGGATTTCAAGCTTGAATCGAGCCAGCAGCTGAAAATAATGGTCAGAGTCACCACTGCAGGGCCCCAGACCACAACACCTCCGTCGGGATGTGTGGCAATAATGTTCGGGTTTAAACTGAAACAGTGACTTTTTACCCCTGCTTACCCAGTTTCCGGGCGAGGTATCTGCCGGTATAGGATTTTTTGCATTTCGCCAGGGCCTCCGGAGTACCCTCGAAAACGATATATCCGCCCTCTTCTCCTCCTTCCGGTCCAAGGTCGATCACCCAGTCGGCACACTTTATCACATCCAGGTTATGCTCCACAAGTATTACCGAATGACCATGATCAACCAGTGCATTTATTGATCTGAGAAGCTTGCCGATATCGTGGAAATGCAGTCCGGTGGTGGGTTCATCGAATATAAAGAGTATGTGCCCGGTCTCCCTTTCCTGGGCAAGGTAGTAGGCAAGCTTAACCCTCTGGCTCTCCCCGCCCGACAATGTACTGGACGACTGTCCCATTTTTATATATCCCAGGCCCACATCTGACAGGGGCTTCAGTTTTTCGATGATCTTTTTCTCAAGCTTCCCCGGATGGCTGCCGAAAAAGGCTATGGCATCGTCTATTGTCATTTCGAGCATATCATGTATGTTCCGGCCATGATACCTTACTTCAAGTATCTCTTTCCTGAACCTCATTCCCTTGCAGCTTTCACAGGTCAGCTCCACATCGGCCATGAACTGCATTTCAACCCTGATGATTCCTTCACCCTGGCACTCCTCGCACCTTCCACCGTCGATATTGAATGAGAAATGGGAAGCCTTGAAATTGTTTATCACCGACGCCTGTTGTCCGGCATAAAGCTTGCGGATCTCATCATAGGCCTTAAGATAGGTGACAGGGTTTGACCGGCTCGACCTGCCGATCGGATTCTGGTCGACAAGCTCAATACCCGTGAGACTGCCAACGTCGCCGGCCAGTCCGCGGAACCGTCCGGGTTTCACATTGTTCCCGGCAATCCTGCCCGACAGGACATTGTAAAGTATATCGGAAACCAGGCTCGATTTGCCTGAACCGCTGACTCCTGTCACTGCAGTTATTGTATGAAGGGGAAACTTTACGTCAATATCCTTCAGATTGTTTTCACGGGCGCCCTGCACCTCTATATAACTGTTCCATTTCCTTCTTGCAGGAGGAACCTCCACCGCAAGCCTGCCGCTCAGATAATCTGCAGTGAGCGACTTGTTCGACGGGGAGATGTCAGGCTTTCCCTGGTAGACAATCTCGCCGCCCAGCCTTCCGGCTTCCGGACCCAGGTCGATGATCTCATCTGCCGCTCTTATGATCTCTTCTTCATGTTCCACCACGAGCACCGAATTGCCCAGGTCCCTCAGCTCCTTCAGTACACTGACAAGAAGACCCGTGTCGCGGGGATGTAGCCCGATACTCGGTTCATCCAGGATATACATCGATCCAGTCAGGTTGCTTCCAAGCGAAGCGGCGAGATTTATCCTCTGCGATTCACCGCCCGACAGGGTTGATGACAGCCTGTTGAGGGTGAGATAGGAGAGCCCGGTGTCAATGAGGAACTTCAGGCGCTGGCGTATCTCCCTGAGAAGCCTTTCAGTGATCTTTGCCTCCTGCTCATCGAGAATGATGTTCAGGAAAAAATCATAAAGCCTGCCCACGGGCATTGAAACCAGTTCCTGTACGGTGATGCCTGCAACCCTGACATATGATGCCTCCTTTCTGAGCCTCGTTCCCCTGCATTCCGGACATACTGTCTTGCCGCGGTAACGGGCCAGAAGAACCCGGTACTGTATCTTGTACTTCTTCTCTTCAAGATGTTCAAAGAACCTGTTTATACCATAGAAATACCTGTTGCCGTTCCACAGCAGGTCTTTCTGCTCCTGCGACAGCTGGTAATACGGCTTGTGCACGGGAAAACCGAAAAGGGGTGCATTGCTTATCAGCCGCTCCTTCCATTTCTTCATGCTTTCACCCTTCCAGCATACAATCGCGTCCTGGTACACCGAAAGATTCGGATCGGGTATCACCAGGTTCTCATCTATTCCGATTACCTTGCCATAGCCCTCGCACAGCGGACAGGCGCCGACAGGATTGTTGAAACTGAATAGAAACTCCGACGGTTCCTCGAACTCAATACCGTCTTCTTCAAATTTCGTCGAGAAACCCGCCCTGTTGAATCCATTGTCCGACTGGATGATTGCCTGGCAGTAACCTTTCCCGGTCTGGAAGGCGGTCTGTGCGGAGTCGGCTGTGCGGCTGAGGTTGTCAGGATCATTGTTCACCACTATCCTGTCGATAACGATATTCAGTGACTGTCCGGGATGGAATCTCTTTTCAGCCCCGGGATCGTCGATCCTTGTCAGTTCTCCGTTCTCCTCAATCCGGCTGAATCCCTGTTTGACAAGAAAGGAGAGGTATTCCGCAACCCTTATGTTTTCGGGGATAACGGCGGGAGATGTCAGGATCACCCTGGATCCCTCCTCAAGTGTCCCGATGAATTTCACAAGATCATCGGCGCTGTGACGTTTTACCTCCCTGCCCGATATGGGGGAATATGTGCGGCCGATCCTGGCAAAGAGAAGCCTTATGTAGTCATAGATCTCGGTTGAGGTTCCGACGGTGGAGCGGGGATTGCGCGTGTTTACCTTCTGTTCTATGGCGATGGCCGGAGGAATACCATTTATAAAATCCACCTCCGGCTTGTTCATCCTTCCCAGGAACTGCCTTGCATACGACGACAGGCTCTCAACATATCTTCGCTGCCCTTCAGCATAGATAGTGTCGAAGGCCAGGGAGGATTTTCCGGATCCCGACACACCCGTGATCACAACCAGCTGGTTGCGTGGTATTGATACATTTATACTTTTCAGATTGTGAACCCTAGCACCCTTTATCTCAATCTTCCCGTCCATTGCTGACCACTTGCTTTAATCAAGGCCACAAAGGTAAGGGTTTCAAAAATAATTTCTGCGGTACTTACTGACTTCTTTTATTATCATTGCTGCCGTCCGGGGCAAATTCCCCGGATAACATCCGCCGTTAAGTGAAACCTTCATATTTTCTTTGACAAAAACCGGAATTTCTTTGACGAAAGGATCTAAATTTTACATGAACGGACATTTTTTTTGTTTTTTCAGCAAAAAAATCCCAAAAAACATTTGGAATTTAAAAAAAATCATTTTCTTTGTACCGTTAACCAACTAAATCGACTGCCTATAGGACAACTCTACTCTAATTTTTTTTAAAATCAGAGAGAGCTATGAAAAAAAACATGTCCGATTATGAACTGATCGAAAGGTTCATAAAAGGTGAGCAGTCCTGCTTCGAACACCTAATCCACCGTCACAAGAACAAAGTATTTGCGTATATAAGTCTTTATATCCGCGATCAGGCATTGGCCGAGGATCTTTTCCAGGACACATTCCTGAAAGTGATCCAGTCGGTTAAATCAGGCAAATATTACGACAACGGGAAATTTATTTCCTGGGTTATGCGCATCGCCCATAACCTTATAATCGATCATTTCAGGCGCGTAAAGCAGCTTAATACCGTGTCGAACGACGATTATGAATCCGACCTGTTCAACTCCAAAAAACTGGCTGAGGCCAATGTTGAGGATCATCTGATTAAAAAGCAGATCCAGAAAGATATCCGGAAACTGATCAGCCAGCTGCCCGACGACCAGCGTGAGGTTGTTATCCTGCGGCACTATTCGGGCCTCAGCTTCAAGGAAATAGCTGACATTACCGACGTTAGCATCAATACTGCGCTCGGAAGGATGAGATATGCACTCATCAACATGAGAAAGATGATGGAAGAGAAAAAAATATCACTTACCTATAATTAACAATTTTTAAACAATAATAAATCCCATGGGCCGTTTTCCATGAAAACCAAAATAAACGGCCTATGGGATTAAATTCTACCCGACTTCTTTCATATCAGGAAATTTTAGTACAAAAAACTGACATCTACGATGATGCATGGGGATTTTACCCGGAATTTAATGATGTGATCAAACTTCTAAAACAGGTCAAGAAACCTGTTGCGGGGAAGCGTCTGACACGAAAGCTGATTGCTAAAGTCAGGGAGCAACAGTGAGAAACCGAAAGCCGTCGCGCAAATTAAACGCGACGGCTTTTATATTATACCCTGCCTTAACAGTGGCGGGTTTGCATCGGAAACCGGCAAAACTTTACTAATCAGAACATAATGTCCGCGCGACCGCCGGATTATTTTGTCCGTCCGGGATCTGGGATTATCCTGTTCCTTTGCTGAAAACCGCGAAATATTTCCTGCTGGCCAGGCTTCCCTGTTGCGGGCAGCACGGGTGCTACTGGTTTATGAAATAAACTGCAAGGCAGGCAGCCACACCGGCTGTTTCAGTTCTGAACCTGCTTTTTCCCAGTTCAACGGACCTGAAGCCGTTTGCAAGGGCTGCAGATATCTCTTCCCGGCTGAAATCACCTTCCGGACCTATCAGGATCAATGCATTCTCCCCCCTGCGGATGCATTTGCCGATGGCATTTCTTTCAAATTCGCCGGAGCAATGCGCAATCATTCGTGTGCCTTCATGATCCCGCCGTATGAATTCCCCGAACGGCACCGGTTTGCCGAGCAGGGGCCTGAAGGCCTTAACCGACTGCTTCATTGCTGAAATGATGATATTGTTGATCCTGTCTTCCTTTATTCCTCGTTTTTCGGTGTTTTTGCAGATAATCGGGGTTATCACGTCTATTCCGGCTTCAACGCTTTTCTCAACGAACCACTCGAACCGATCCTGGTTCTTGAGAGGGGAGATGGCAATATGGAGCCTGTAATCCCTTTTTTCATATCCGGCGGTCATGCTGGTTATCCTTATCCCGCAGCGACCCTGAACAGTATCGCTGATGCAGCCCCCGTAAAGGGTTCCTTTCCCGTCGACCAGCCTTACCATGTCACCCTTCCGCATGCGCAGTACCCTCAGGCAATGCCGTGATTCGCCTTCGTCAAGGTAGTGCATATCGCCTTTAATCCCGGGTGCGTAGAAGATCTGCATTCTGTACTGGGTTCAGGTTTGTCACCAGATCTGTCCTTCGGGCGGTGACGACCCTTCATCGGGCTCGTCCGACATTCTTCTCAGGAAGCGGCTGAGGCGGTCCTCAACAGCTATCATGTAGGTATACGGAACCCTGTTGGTTGCCTGGGGATGCCTTCTGTCCTTCAGCTTTATCGAACTAAGGAGCCTGTTGAATTCAAGATTTCCGGCCTGAGCCATCATCACTCCCCTGAAATAGGAAAAATAATACCATGTCGACGGGTTTGCCTTGAGATAAATATCGATCAGATCGCCGGACCGCCTTCTCTGTATCTCAATGAAACCGTCGACATACACATTCAGGGCCTGATCGCCGATAAATCCGATGCCTATCCTGCCCGTCGACCTGAATGATGATGAAGATTCGTTCCAGTAGAGACTGACATCATTCAGAAGCAGCTGGACATCGAATTCCCTTGGCATGTTGCGGAATGTCCCGAACAGGCTGACCTCATCCCTGAGCTGGTTGGCCAGGCTTTCGCCATAAAGGTCCTTCATGCCCTTGTTGTTGAATTCTGAATTGAGGTTGACTGTTTTCAGTGATGGCACGAGCTTAATGTCATCGGCCATCATTTTCAGGGCGGCAGGGGAGAAATAGAAGCTGAGCGCCATGATGGTCCGTATGTTGACTTTGCCCGAATCGGTGTTATGTCTGATGGTTCCTGCCGTGTTCATTTTTACGAGATCGAGGCTGGCACCAAAATTAAGCCTGCCTTCCCCCGACAGGATGCATGAATTCCTGTCGAGCGAAACAAGGTTGCCGTACCTGCCCGGATCAGCAATCTTTTCCACGGATGCTATCTGGTATCTTCCGAGCGATTTATTGTAATACAGGACGCCTGAGGCTGTAACCAGTCCGACATCGGACCAAGATTTCTGCATCGAAAGGAACGCAGGGTAGATATGTGTGGAATCAATATTAAGGAATGATCCCGAAAAGACAAGATTGTCATTCTTGTCCCGCGGCTTTTCACCGATGGGAATCATAACATTCCCCGGATCAATTTCAGATCTGAATTTTATGGTATAACTCCTGATTTTTTCACAGCTGTTGACTATTCCCGCCGAACCGGTGAAGAAAAGGTTGTTCCTCCGTGCCGACAGGCTCACGTCGCCGGAAAAGGTAAAGGCCTGGCTGAGCATGAAGTTCTGGTTTTCGGGAATGAATCCCTTTCCGGAGGTTGTAAGCGTGTCGACGGTTATTTCACCGAAAGTAATTGGATGGATTTTCCTGCTGTCATCCACATAATTATAAATCGCACTGCCTGAATATTTCCTGGCCGATTCGATAGTTATGTTGGCAGAATGCAGGAGGTGCCTGTTGTTTACAGCAATGAAGGCGTTGCTCAGCTTGCTTATATTTGCTTTCCTGTTGATTGTGATGCTTCCGTTCTCGGGCTGGATGAGGGCATCTGCTATATGGATGTAATTGATATCTCCGGCCTCAATATATTCCTTTTCAACATTGTAGCTGGCCTTGCGGGCTGCGAATGATATAGTGTCCCTCAGGCTGTTGACGGCAATAAAGGTTGGTTTTTCCAGGGTTCGCATGTCAAGTGCCAGCAGCTTCTCGGGAGGAATCAGTCCCGGCCCCGATCCTGATTTTCCTCTCTGCTCCATGGCCAGGATCTTCGTTCCCATATCGTAGCTGAAGTCGGTCATGGTACAGATGTATTCTATTTCGGGGAACCTCACAAAGGACGAACCTGTATTGAGATGGAACGCTGCCTTCTGCTGGCTGAAATCGATCTCGGTGTTTGCATTCTCCGCGATGAACGCATATCCGCTCGTTGATGGCGACTTGAAACTGTAATCGGCGGTGTCGGCCCTTATCTGCGATGATGTGAAGGAAAACCCGTTTGACACGATTTTCGAATCGGTCATGTTTATTTCACCGGAGCCGCTGAGCCCCGAGGGCATCAGTTTCAGCTTACCGTCGAGAATTGTTCCGTTGGCAAACATGTTGAACTGCTTTTCCTTTGCATTCTCAGCAAGCCATTCATCCCTGCCCGGAAGCCATTTTATCTTCACATCCTCACTGTTCAGTTCGGGAAACAGCCCCGATCCGTCATTTTCAATATTGAAGACCGTGGCCCTGGCCAGCATTGAGTCGGGAAAGAACCTGTACTCATCCGACCGTGTGACCGAGGTCAGGTGCCTCAGTGTCCCCCTGCCTATGAGCCCGCTGTTGCTCATGCTGATGTGATCAAAGATCTTTCCCCTGCCGTCGTATACCTCAACACCTTCAGGTGGTATATTCATTTCAAAGCCCAGGGAGTTGTTTTCCTGCACCGTCATCTGCTGACGCATGGGCTTCAGTATGTTACCCGCTACGAACTCCCCGCTCAGGCTTATGTCTTCATTTCTGAAATGATCGATGTTCTCGAACGTGAACGGATCAATCCTGAAATAAAAGTCTTCTTTACGGTAAACATCTTCCAGTCCCGGGATCTTGTCATAATATATGTATGAGGGCACCATCGCGTTGATTATCGGATACTGTGTGAGCCGCTTTCGTCCCGACTTGTTTGCCGGATCGTCAATATACAGCTCTCCCTTGGTGAGCTGCAGAATGTTTCCCACATCCCTGACGATAATGTTGCCGAATGGATCCGTTTTTCCCGTTTCAACTGCGATGCGTATTGAGTCGATGCTTGCAAGGCGTATTTTAAAAGTGTCGTAGCTGAATCTGAAATCATGCCCGTAAATTGTAAACAAACCTGCCTGCACCACCCCGTCGAATGTAAGTCCCCGGTTTCTTGTAATAACAAGTTCGCGGTTGTACGGGTAAATTGCAACGCGCTGCGAATCGCTCAGGAATACGCTCCGTACTCCCATCACCCTCATGTCGAATGTTTTAAGGTCGAGGACGGCATTGTCCATCGGGGCCCTTACTTCGCTTCTCACCGTCAGCACATCATAGTCTTTTTTTCCGGCATATGAATCGAGGAAGTCCCTTACTTTCTTCTTGATCACCACTTCATCATTATCCCTGTCGTAGAATACAAACCCCTTTGCCGCCATGTCGATGCATAATCCCGTCACTGCATCGGGCGAGATATTCAGCCATTTGGCAAATTCGCTCACCGGGAACCTGTCGGAATAATACCATTCGCTGAATTTCTTGAGCCTGGTCAGGGGATGGTAGTTGTCAAGGCCCAGTAGGCTCATGAAGTAGGCGGCATTGAAGAATGTTGCCGATTCGAACAATGCCTGTCCTATTGAAGCTCCTTTAGCCCTGGTTATCAGTACCCGCGAAGTGTTCATGTCCCACGACAGGTTCTCGAAATACATATCTAGATTATGATAGGTATCGTAGTAAGGGCTTGCCGAAACCGGATTATTGGTCCGGAAGAGGCTCACCTGCCTGTCATTGGCATTGTAGGAAAAGCCCAGGTTTGAATGATAAATGGAATCTTTTCCCAGGTACAGGGTCGATTCGGTACCTGCCGAGGTGAGACCGACCCTTGTGAAGGTGAACTCGTTGGCAGTGATCTTTATAAAAAGGGTGTCATTCCTTGACAGCGTGATTTTTGCAGGGCTCGACCTGTTTCCCTTGCCCCTGGTTTGTGCTCCCTCGAATGCCAGGCCGCCCTCGTAACTAACCCCTTCATATATGTTGTCCAGGACGAACTGGCTTGTATAGGTTTCAAACTGCGGGAATATCGATCTTTCCTTGTTTGAGACACTGGCTGCCTGGTCGGTGAGGATACCGTATACCGGCTCCCTGAAATAGGTTTTGTGAGTGAGCCGTGCCGAATCGCAGGTAAAGGAATTGCGTGTTGTGTTTATTGTATAGTTATGTATCTCTGCAAAGACATCTTCTGCGGCAAATCCGGCTTTCTCCCATGTCACCGTACCTTTCGATCCGCGGAAGACCTGCAGGTCGGGATAATAGGTTCCGCTGGCATTGTATATCTCGGTGCTGTCGCGCTGGGAGTAGCAGGTCAGGGTGGCGTTCCGGATATCTATATGGAATATGGTATCGTGGATGAATCTGAGTTCCGCTCCCTTCACTTTCCATTTTACCGAGCCTGATGAGAAGATAAGGTTCTCCTCGAGCAGTGAGCTTGTATTTTTTATATACCTGGTAATACTCTCATTCGAGAACCGGGGATTGAAAAGAAGTTCACTGAAGCCTGTAAGCCAGTAGCCAAGGAATGCATCATCCCTGTTTCGGTTGGTAAAGTCGGTAAGGGTTTTCAGGAACTGGCTGAACTGCGGCACAGCCCTTATCTGGCGCCCGGTGAGCTGGGTGGAGAGGTCAAGTATGCGCGTCATGTTTTCCTTGCTGAAAGCTGCGCTGTCCCATTTGGCAAGAAAAGTGCTGAGGATGGCATTGTGTTCAGGGGACAGGTTTTCGCCCATGAATTGGACAAGCTCTTCCCTGAATCGTGCCGGGTCGCCGCTGAATGCAGGCTTAACCTGCGGCATCAGAGCGGCCGGCAGCATTAACGATGCCAGTATCAGGGTAAGAAGCTTCTTGTTCATTTTATATCGATTCAACTATTGCAGTGAAATCTTCTTTTTTCAGTGAAGCGCCTCCAATCAGTCCTCCGTCCACATCCGGTTTTGAGAAGATCTCGCGAGCATTTGAAGGCTTGCAGCTGCCGCCGTAGAGTATGGTCATATCGTCGGCGCATTCCCTGCCATATCTGCCCGCAACCAGTGTCCTTATATGCAGGTGCATCTCCTGCGCCTGTTCGGGCGTGGCCGTGAGCCCCGTCCCAATTGCCCATACGGGTTCATATGCAATGACCACTTTCCTGAAGGCATCTTCCGGCAGGCTGAACAATCCCTCCTCAAGCTGTGTTCTGACCACATCAAAATGAGTGCCGGCTTCCCTTTCATGCTGAACCTCGCCGCAGCAGAAAATCACACTGAGGCCGTTTTCAATTGCAAGCCATGTCTTCCTGTGCAGGATGGCGTTGTCTTCGTGGTAATAGGTCCTTCTTTCCGAATGACCTATAATGACGTAAGCTGCACCGGCGCTGCGTATCATAGCCGGGGATACCTCGCCGGTGTATGCGCCTGACGGCTCCGATGCACAATTCTGGGCACCCAGCGCCACATTCCCGCCCTTTAAAATATCAGCCGCCCCGGCAAGATGAATGAAAGGGGTGCACAGCACAACCCCGGCCGCTGCCGGCTTTTCTTTGAAGTACGCATCCAGTTCACTGGCAAATTTCAGTCCTTCAGCCAGCTCCATGTTCATTTTCCAGTTGCCGGCAACAATTTTTTTTCTCATAGATCTTTAATTTTTGTTTTGATTTATTCTGTTATTCAACCGTGTGACATTTCCATGCAGTCACCCGGATCCATACTGTTATCTGTTTCACACATAAGATGGGAACATACCTCCTTACCTGTATAGCCTGCAGCAATAGTCCTATGCAATCCCCTGATCTCCGTGCAGCCGCGTGTCTTTCTTCCCCACCACAGCGGGAAGCAGCATCAGGATGATCACTGACAATCCGGTAAGTATAACGGCAATCCGGTATGCTTTAATATCAAGATCCCTGTAATATCCGGCAGGAGCATCGGCAATGAAGTCCTCGCGCGCCGGGACCGTAGCCCATGACCATTTTCCCGCAATGTTGCCGTCGCGCAGCAGGAGATACCCGGGATTCGACCTCACAATGGTCTTCAGCGTGATTTCATCAGCCGTGCAGAAAGTCAGGCCATTGTTGTAATCCATAAGCACATCGGCACCGGAGGAGGTAACCACATAAAAATCCATCCCGTTCGCTCCCACGTAGTTCCCGAGGCTGAATCCGTCCCTGAGCCTCCCCTGGTCAGCTTCCTCAAGTTTCGTTGAAATAAGGAGAAGGGTGTACCCTTCGCTGGCCAGGACCTGGTCGGTAATGTCATAGCCATCCCTGGTTGTAAGGCTGAAATCGTGAATCGGAGGCTGGTAGCCTTTCTTCACCAGGACCGATTTTGCATCAACAAATACCCAGGATGTGTCGTCGGCAGGATAATTGTCGAGGCTGAACTCTTTATTGACCCCGTCCTTTTCATAGATGAATGTTGTTTCGTACTGGTCGGCAGCCATTCCTTCGGGAATCTTCATTCCTTCCTCAATGTTGACGCCGGGCCTGTACGGCAGGAAGTCGACCAGGGGAAGATATCTGAGGTTCAGCAGCGCAAACACCACAACAAGCAATGTCATAATTCCCAGGAGCATCCATTCCTTCACCGGGGAGAAAACGCTCCTCACCCGTTTCATGCCTGCAAGGAGAATGACCGCAAATACCATCAGGATAACGTTTTTGCCGAAAGTCTCCCAGTTGGTAAGGTGTATTGCGTCGCCGAAACAGCCGCAATCCGAAACCGGGTTTGTAAGCGCCAGTACCAGGGTGAGAGGGGTGAAAACAAGCATCAGGATCATTACCAGTATGATGCCGGTTTTCTGCCTGTAACCCGAAAGAACCGCAAAGCCGGAAATAAATTCGGAAGTGCTCAGAAGTACTGAAAGAGGCAGTGCCAGGGGATAAAAAAACTCCATCCCGAAAGCCTGGAAATAGTCATGGAACTTGTATGCCGAACCCAGAGGATCGATCGCCTTGACTATCCCCGAGAACATAAAAACAATTCCGATAATGATCCTGCTTATAATTATCAACACTCTCATTTCATATATAATTAATTTTCCAAAGGTCGGATGCCTGCCTGCCCCTCCGGGCAGGGAAACACAAATGACTGAACGCAGTTAAATTCATGCCGGTTTGGATTTCCGGGCAATCCGGCTGGTTTCATATCAGTTTTCTGTCAGTTATCAGTTTGATTATCCGTTCTGAGATAATTCCCGGAGACAGTATTTCCCCGTTGTTGTCCGAGCAGTTCAGAACAATCATCGTTTCGTCGCGTTCAGCTATTTTTATATAAATGTCCCTTACTTTTTCCTGGAACCGGAGGCTGCCTTCATGGATGTCATTGCCGCCGTTGAGATATTTCCTGCCGTGTCCGGGCCTGCCCGGCAAAAGATTTTGTTTGGTGAATGAACCCGGCACATCGAGGAAGATGTTGAGACCGGGGCGGGGAATTGCAAAATGGCCGAACTCCAGGGATAAAATCCAGTTCATCAGCTTCTCACGATCGTTTTCATCGTCGAGCTTGGCGCACTGGTAGGCTATGTTTGAGTATGTGTACCTGTCGAGAAACACTGCTTTTCCGCTGCCGAGCCAGGCCTTGATTTTTCCCGATGCATCCATGCGGTCGCCTGCAAAGAGCATTGCAACGAGATAGGGATCGACCTGTGCCAGGGAGCCGAATTCGCCGCGCAGGAACCGTGAAATGAGTTCCCCGAAGAATGGTGAGTCCGTTCTCGGGAAGTGCAGGTATTCAGAGGCATAGCCTTTCCGCGTGAAAAATTCCCTCAGCAGGCTGAGCTGGGTCGATTTACCTGATCCGTCAAGGCCCTCGATCACAAAAAGCTTCATACTCCCTTTTTGAAGTGTTGCACAAAAGTAATAACGCAATCCCAAAGATGAAAGTGTATGCCCGTTAAATGTGCCGTACAGGGGTAATGATTCGCCGTAATGACCTCGCATTTGTAAAAATCATTAAATTCGTAAAAAAATTACAGCCTTGCCTGAAAAACCAAAATTCATAAATGTCAGGGGGAATCTGCTCGACATCTCTGTTCCCAGGGTATCGGGAATCATCAACATTACCCCCGATTCGTTCTACAGCGGGAGCCGTTTCATGACCGAAGCCGAGATTGTCAGGACAGCTTTCGACATGATCGTGGAAGGTGCCGACATAATTGATGTCGGGGGATACTCATCACGTCCGGGAGCGGAGGATATTTCGGAAGAGGAAGAGAAGAAAAGGGTGCTCAATGCGGTAAAACTGATCAGCCGCGAAATGCCCGAGGCCATTATTTCCGTCGACACTTTCAGATCGGAAGTGGCAAAGGAGGCGGTTTACGACTGCGGGGCAGGGATGATAAATGATATAACTGCGGGAGAGGCCGACCCCAGGATGTACAGTGTGATTGAAAGCCTTAACGTTCCCTATGTGATGATGCACATGCAGGGGAACCCGCGGACAATGCAGGTCAACCCTGTGTACGACGATGTTGTTGCTGATATCCTCAGGTGGTTCGGTGACAGGACCTACAGGGCCAGGGCTGCCGGTATCCGCGATATAATCGTCGATCCGGGATTCGGATTTGGCAAAACGATAAGCCAGAACTTCAAATTACTTCAGAAGCTGGGCGACTTCTGCATCACCGGGCTGCCCCTCATGGTCGGATTATCGAGGAAATCGATGATCTACAAAACACTGGATATTTCAACGGAAGAGGCGCTTAACGGGACTACCGTGCTGAACACTGTTGCTCTTCTCAACGGGGCCGATATTCTCAGGGTTCACGATGTAAAAGAGGCGGTCCAGGCTGTCAGGCTTGTGGAAAAGATAAAGAAAAGCAACGACAAACAATGATATTCAAATTCACTATCATCGATGCGGTGGACATCCTGCTGGTGGCGGTGATCCTGTTCCAGCTCTACAGGCTGATCCGGGGAACCGCAGCTTTAAGCATATTCATCGGCATATTCCTGATCTATCTTTTCTGGCTCATTGCCCGTGCCCTGAACATGGAACTTATCTCCGCACTGGTAGGGCAGGTGATAGGGGTGGGGGTCATAGCCCTGATCATCCTGTTCCAGCAGGAAGTGAGGCGCTTTCTCCTGATCATAGGCAACAGGTACATGAACAGGCAGAAATTTTCACTGGGAAAAATATTCTCTCCCGTCGACACCGAATCTGAAAGCCCCAGAGAAGCCGGTGAGATTGTCAGGGCTGCAGAGTCAATGTCGTCAAAAAAGATCGGGGCCCTGATCGTGATCGGCCGCAGGTCAGCCCTCGACATCTACTCAGGGGGCGGCGAACGCCTCGATGCGGTGATCAGCGCCGAACTGCTTGAAACGATCTTTTTCAAGAATTCACCGCTTCACGACGGAGCCGTTCTCATCGAGAACGGCAGGATCCACTCCGCCCGCTGCCCGCTGCCGATAACCGACCGGGTCGTCCTGCCATCTAGGTTCGGAATGCGGCACAGGGCCGCTATCGGCATATCGGAACAAACCGACTCGCTCGTGGTTGTTGTTTCAGAAGAATCAGGAACAGTGACCGTGGTCGAATCAGGGGTCGTAAAGGAGCATGTCACCACAAACGAACTCAGACAATACCTGCTGAAGGAAAAAATATAACTTTTCACCAACCCGATCTTCAATGCAGGTGTCTGAAACAGAACAACCCACAGTTTTCATCACCGGGGGGACCTCCGGACTTGGAATTGAACTGACGCGGCTGTACCTGGACAGGGGCTGCCGGGTCATAAATACGGGAAGGCGTCCTGTCCATCCCCTTGCCCCCCGCAGGAACCTGGAATACTATCCTGCCGATTTCAGCGACCTGGAACGTACATCCCGGGCAGCCAGGATCGTCTGTGAGGCCGGGATGCCCGATATAGTCATAAACAATGCCGGGATACTTAGCCCTGCGCGGCATTTATACAGTAAAAACGGCCTTGAATATACCTTCCAGGTCAATTTCCTTGCACACCTTCTGATCAACGAAATCATCCTGCGCAGGAATCCCCGGGGGCATCCGCTGACAACCGTTGCAATCACTTCAGTGGCCTACAGGAACGGCACGAGGGATCTGATCCTCCCGTCTGATCCGGAAAAATACAGGCCTTTCAAAGCCTATTCCGACTCAAAGCTTTACCTTACCATTATGAGCAGGCATCTGCACGAACGGTATTCCGATCCGTGGCTGAGATTCATCAGTTTCAATCCCGGGGTTTTCAGGTCGGGTATATACAGGATGCAGAAAAAATGGTTCGGCACACTGTATTCCGTTGCCGCACCGTTCATGCGGACACCTGCAGGAGTGGCTGGAAAACTTGCAGGGATCATCGGGCGGGAAGAACTCGTGAACGGTTCGGTATGTAATTACAGGAACGGGACGGACCCTGCCCCGGAAACGGACAAAACGGCTGAAAAACGTTTCTGGCTAGAGTGTTACGGTTTAATTGAACCTTTCCTGGACGCCGGCTGACATTGCAGATCAGTTCCGCAACAGGGCCGGAGCTGCCTTATCTGGTATTAACCGTTTCACAGTGAATCACGGCTTTTAGCCAAAACTTCATGAAACCGGCATGACGGCCTTCATCCGTCCCCGTGATAATTCTTCCGGCAAAATAATTTTTTACAGTATACAAATGATTTTTATATTTATTCTCTCAATCATTCAATAATAACCACGTCATTCATTCCGCCCATGAAAAGCACAATTCTTCAGATCGCCCTGTTCTCTGCCGCCGCGCTTTTTGCAGGCTGCTCGGGAAACAACGACCCCTCTGCCTGGAGCGGTCAAAAGCTTGACAGATGGTTCGAAAAAGGCGAATGGCTGAACGGTCTGAAAGCCGTTCCCGATCAGTCTGTCAGCAGGAAAACGTTTGCAGTCTCATATTTCAGGAACAAGGATAGATGGGACAAGGCTTTCGTTTACCTTAAAAACATTTCGCCGGATGACCTGGAACCCGGGCGGCATGACATTGACGGGGATAATCTTTATGCCTCGGTCAGCGAGTATATTTCAAAGGATCCGGAAGAGGCGCAATATGAGGCCCACCGTAAGTACATAGATATTCAGTATGTTCTGAGCGGGAAGGAGCTGATCGGGCTCGCTCCGGCATCGGAACTTGATGAGCTCCTTGAAGAGTACGATCCGGAAAAGGATATAGAATTCATGACGGTCCGTAATCCGGCCATGCTTAATGCCGTTCCCGGCCGGCTGTTCTTTTTCTTCCCCGGCGAGCTGCATTGCCCCGGACTGAAGGACGGCGAAAATTCACCCGTGAAGAAGGTTGTGATCAAGGTGAAGGTTGACTGATACCGGAACCCCGCCATGGCGGTTGCCCGGTCCCATGCATCTCTGTGAGCACCGTTCCGTTCGCGTGGAATTCCATTGAAGGCATCGGCGGATTAAAGTTCTCAGTGTAGAAAGGTGACGTCGCCGACCCGGTTGAAATATACTCCGTCGGCAAACTGGCCGCTGGCCCTCCATACATACACTCCCTGGATGGCAAGGTTCCCGTCGCCGAAATAACCGTCCCATCCCTTGTACAGATCATTGCTCTCATATATAAGTACACCCCACCTGTTGAATATCTGCAGCTTGTATTCAATTACATTCTCGAAGAAGGGCCTGAAAACATTGTCCATCTCCGGGTAGACCCCTTCTCTCCAGGCTCCGCCCGTGGGACCGGTCCCGTTCCATTTGAATACGTTGGGGAAACCGATGAAACCGGTCCTGAATTCTACGATGACAGGTGTGTTCATTATCGTGGAATCAACGCAGCCGTCTTTCGATGTAACCCACAGCGTCACATTGTAGGTTCCGGGATCCTCATACTTGTGCCATGGATTCTTTTCCGTGGAGGTGGTATTGTCGCCGAAATCCCAGAGGTAAGTGCTGTCGTAGTATGAATAGTTATAGAACACCACCACCTGCTGGTTGTTGATCACATGTGTGGGGTAGGCTCCGAACGAAGCGACGGGACTCCGGAATACCGTGACCTGTTTCTCATGAGTGGCCGATCCCAGCAGGTTTGTTACGGTGAGCTTCACGTTGTAGGTTCCCGGCACATACCAGGTGTGGACCGGGTTTTCTTCCATGGAAAAGGTTTTGTCGTCGAAATCCCACAGGTACGATTCTCCGCCGATACTGCGGTTCCTGAACTGCACGGTGAAGGGATTGCACCCCGAGGTGTCGGGTTCGAAGCGGGCAGTCGGGAAGGGCGGCATGGTAACATGGATATGAATGGTATCCTGGTTTTTGCAGCCGAACTTGTCGGTAAGTGTGGTATAGGTTATCACATGGGTGCCGATGCCTGCCGTTTTTGCGTCGAAGTACAGGCCGTTGACTCCGGTGCCTGAAAAGGTTCCTCCCGTCGGTAATGCAGCCAGCAGGACCGGCGGGGTGTGGATGTAAACCGTTCCCACCCGTCTGATGGTCACATCGGGTATGGGCATGACGGTAACGGTTATGGTATCTGCATCGGTGCAGTCGGGATTGTTGAGATCGTAAATGATAACATGGTCGCCCGGCCCTGCTATTGCCGGATAGAATATATTGCCGGACATCCCGTTGCCGATCCAGATGCCGCCGAGGTCATGGGCCGTCATTGTCACCGGCGGGCTGTTCACGCACAGGGTGTCAACCGGATCAATTGTAGCGTCGGGTGTGGCCACCGTGATGACGACGGAGCTGGTATTGCTGCACCCGTCTTTTGAAATGTCGTACCTGACCGTGTAATTTCCCGGTCCGGCGATGGAGGGGTCAAAAATATCCCCGATCAGCACCGGCGGCGCCGGGCCTGACCAGGTGCCGCCCGGTGTTGCGGCTGTAAGCCTGAACGGCGGATCGGTGTTGCACAGGATCCCGACGGGATTTATCGTGGCATCGGGTATCGGCAGTACGGTTATTGTTTCTGTGTCGGAATTGCTGCATCCGCTGTCGCTGGTGATGTTGTAGGTTATTGTGTGCACACCGGGTCCCGCAACAGACGGGTAGAACCTGTTGCCGACGATACCGGGACCAGACCACCGTCCTCCCGGATCATGGGCCGTGAGGGTGACCGCAGGTGCATTTGCACACATTGGTGCCACGGGGTTGATCGTTGCATCGGGATAGGGAACTATCAGGATCCTTGCGGTCGTTTCAACCGGAGGATGGTCACCATTCACCGGATCGGCCGGCGGACCCGGAATATTCGGATCATCGTAGGGATTGCAGTAGTTCCAGTTGCGCAGTGTAACCTCGTAGTACTGGCCGACCGGCTTATCGTTGGCCACGCTGATCACTCTCGACCACACCCCCGAGCCGGTCACCGGACCGGTCAGGGTGATGACCGCATCGTGCCATGAGGGCGGCCTGACCACACCGTCGACGGTGACGGGAACGCCCGTCATTGTATTCGCGGTTCCGTAAACCCACTGGATCCACCTGGTATGGATATTCGGATTATCCCTCTCCTGCGGCGGAACACAGTTGAACTGGGTGAGATCGCGGAAGCGAGCGTTATCGGAATTTCCCACGCAGATGGGCCATACCACCGGGTTGATATGCATGTCGCCGCCGTTGTGATCATCATCGTCCCAGACAGTGACTATTTGCTCCTGGGTGGATGAGGTGCACACCTGGCCGTTCACGATAAGGGTCGCCCGGGGATGATAGTTGCAGCGCCGCCCCATCGACGTGTAAGTGTTGACCGCATTGGCTTCAAACACCCCTGGACCGATCTCCGTTGCAGGCACGTCAACCACCACCCCGTTGTCCCAGTCATACCTGATACTCACCGGCCTCCCTGCATTGTTTACCCCGTTGTAGCGGACATCCCACGAGGCAGTCACCGGCGAACACAGCTTGTCAGGAGTTATGTCGTTGGCCTTGGATTTGATCGAACAGTTCTGTCCGAAAGTGTTGAACGAAGCCAGAAATATTGTTAAGGTTATAATGAAAATTCTCATAAAACCCGTTTCCCGTTACTTTCACCTCTGCAATTAAACGGGAAAAATGATTTTATGTTACATTTTTCATTGCTGAAGTTGGGTCCGCATCACCCCGGACTGAATGGAAAACATGTCCCGGGTGCATTAAAACATACCGGAAGGAACACAAAAATCTGAAACAGGTATTCAGTTTATAGCCTTGTATTTTTTCAGGATGGCAGAGGTGCTCATCTGGAAATCAAAATACTGGGCGCGGTAGTAGGCATTCGGATCGGTGGTTGCCTTGCTTGAGAGTTTCCCCCTGAACTGACCGATGGTTTCATACCCTTTTGAATCCATCCATTTCGACAGGTCATTCAGTATTGTTCCGATAACACTTATCTGGTTCAGGTACAGGGTGCTCACTACTTCCACTGCATCGGCTCCGGCCAGCAGCATCTTAACAACATCATGGCCGTTGAATATCCCCGTGTTTGCACATACCGAGGCCTTTGTGTTTCCGTAAAGCAATCCTGAAAATCTGAGCGGCAGGCGGTTGTCTTCGGCGTTGCTCAGGTTAAAGGGATACCTGTGCTGCTCGTTTTCTATGTCAATGTCAGGCTGGAAAAGACGATTGAACAGGACAACCCCGTTGGCCCCTGCCTTATCGAGTTCGTATATTATTTTAAGCGGATTGGTATAGAATGAGCTAAGCTTTACGGCAATGGGGATACTGACGGCTGATCTGACCTTTCTGAACGTCTCAAGCTGCCTCGTTTCAATGTCGGCATGCTTCCCGTCGGGCTTTTCAGGCACACTGTAGAAATTCAGCTCCAGACCGTCGACTCCCGTTTCTGCTGCCCTGACTGCATAATCAACCCATGTGGCGTCGTTGATCGCATTTATACTTGCAAAAACCGGGATCGAGACAGAGTTTTTTGCCTTTTTGATGTTCATCAGGTAATCAATGGGTCCCTTGTTTTCCCTTTCAATCCTGGGAAAAAGAGTGACCATTTCCGCGTGCCTGTCTTCATACTCGGTCGTCCTTTCATACAGTTCCAGGTTCTCAAGCTGTATCTGCTCTTCAAAAAGCGATTTGTAAACTACTGCGGCTGCGCCGGCTTCTTCCAGTTTTTTCAGATTCTGCGGATTCGTAACAAGATTGCTTGCGCCGACAATAACGGGGTTTTTCAGCTCCAGCCCCATGTAGTTTGTTTTCAGATCTGCCATGATTAATTCGTTTAACGGGTTAATATCAGTCTTGCTGTTTTTTTAACAATCGTTTATGTGAAATGTTCCGTCGTAAAGATACTTAAAATCCGGTGACATGGTAAAGCATTTTTATGTAACCGTGAAAAGAAAAAACTTACGGAACGCGTTGCTGCGGTGCAGCCGGACCGGACCGGAACGAAGGGTATTCAGGAGGTCCTGCCTGAGTGATTTCGGGAGGTAAAAATCATGATGCGCCGGACCCCTGGGAGTTGATTTTTTCCTATATTTGTTTAAAACCTGAAAATCTGCAGTTATGGCCAGAGCAGCAATCCTTGGCGCCGGGTTCATCGGCGATTTCTATGCATATTCGATCAACGGGCGCCGCGGGCGCGATTCAGTCGGTGTGATCTGGTCGCGCAGCGCCGAACGCGCCGAAGCCTTCGCCGCAAAACACGGCATCCCCCGCTGGACCACCTCGATGCATGATGCGATAAGCGACCCCGATGTGGACGTTGTCATCATCGGCCTGCCGAACAATATGCACCTTGAAGCTGTAAGGATTGCAGCTTCGGAAGGCAAGAATGTTTTCTGCACCAAGCCTCTTGGACGCAATGCGGCTGAAGCTTTCGAGATGCTGAGGCTCGTGGAAAAGGCAGGTGTCATTCACGGCTACCTCGAGGACCTTGTTTACCCTCCTAAAACCATGAAGGCACTGCAGGCGGTCAGATCAGGCGCAATCGGACAGGTGACCTGGACACGTTCGCGCGAAACCCATCCGGGGCCGCACAGTGCCTGGTTCTGGACAAAAGAAGTGTCGGGCGGAGGAGTGCTTCTCGATATGGGCTGCCACTGCATTGAGATTGCCAGGAACTATATCGGAAAGGATATTAAACCCGCGGCGGTGATGTGCTGGGCCGATACGCTTGTAAAACCCATTGATGCCGAAGATAATGCACTGGGATGGGTGAAGTACGAGAACGGCGCCATCGGACAGTTTGAGGTGAGCTGGACGTTCAGGGGAGGAATGGATCTGCGCGATGAGGTGATGGGAACCGAAGGTACGGTGTGGATAAACAATTTCCTGCGCACCGGCTTCGAGATGTTTTCCGCGGGCGGTAAGGGCGGTTATGTGGCGGAAAAAGCCGAGTCGGAAAAGGGATGGCTCTTTCCGGTGGGCGACGAAGCGGCCGAACTGGGCTACATTGACATGTTTGCCGACATGTTCGGCTCACTTGAAAGGGGCGTTCTGCCAGCAGAGACTTTTTATGACGGATATATTGTTAATGAAATAACAGATGCCTGCTACAGGTCGGCCCGGTCGGGAAAGTGGGAACCGGTGGAGCTGAAAGTGTGGCGCGGCCGCGAAAAGACGGAAAGGATCAGCATCGTCCACGATTACGACGATGAGCATATTCTCGTAAAAGAAGAAACCCTGCCTGACGGCCGGGTTAAGAAGATACTGAAAAACAGGAAAACAGGAGAAATATCGGAATTAAGCCTGTGACCTGTCTTATCAGCTGCAGATAAGAGAAACCTGAAGATCCGCCGTTCCCCCCGGGGAACCCGCAGGATCACTGCCTGAATAACGGGCCGTTCTTCCCGGAGAAAGAGACCGCACCCTTGACGGTGAGGAAAGTCGCTCTGCTTTTATTCGAGTTTGGCATTTTACCTACTGTCAGTGATCCGACACTTATCTTGAGAGACGTTTTCGGACCCAGTGCCTTCTGCAGACCCAGTGCGGGTTGGATGAATATGCTTGTGTTTTTCATGCTTTCGGGAAAGAATTCCAGTCCGCCGTCAGCCGCAATGAAGGGATTGAGCCCTGTTGACCGGGGTACCGGTGAATACCTGAAGCCGAGAAAAAGCGGGATCCCAAGTCCGCCATTATATGCCCTCAGGCCAATGCCGACCCCTCCCAGGAAGTGCCTGTCCACCTGGTACCCGAAAATATTGTCGAAACCGATTACCCTCGCGTTGTATTCCGGCACCCTTGCGCCCAGCCCGAAGCCCCCGCTGAACCCGAAAATATTAACGAACCCGTTTTCCTTCGGCTGCCTCAGCCTTGCGACTTCCTTAAGGGAGTCAGCTTCGATCCTGCTGTCCTTTTTTCTGATCACTTCGGCAAGGTCTGAATTTTCAGCTTTCTTCGATTCAATGACCTGGTTCAGGACGGCGATCCTGTCTTCCCTGTCACTTATCTCACTGACAAGGGAATCATTTTTCCTGGCCTGGGCAGCGATGATGCCGTTCAGTTCAACCTTTTCGGATTCGGCTTTTTTTATCTGCGCGCCGCGGGCGCTGTAACCCGCCTGCAGGTTCCTGATCCTCTGCAGGAGTTCCCTGTTCGATTCGCTCAGGGCATTGTAGCTTGCAGTGAGGGTATCATACTCAACCTGCCTGGCCTCGAGGAGCCTGAAAAGCGAGTCCCTTTCATTTGCCATCAGCACACGCTGCTGGGTAAGCACCAAGATCTGATCTTTAAGCTCATTGCTTTTGCACGACGGCGAAAGCAACATCGTGACAGCAGCCATACCCAAAAGGATCGCACGTAAAATGATGTTTATAAAATGTCTTTTCATTGATTTGAAGAACTATTGTTTTGACTTACACAAAAAGTGATATTGCAGATTGCTAATCTATGAAAATCCCCGGTTTGGTTGCACGGTAATTATCAACAAAATAATCTGCATTATTCACAGGCGGTAAGGGGAGAATTTGCAGTCAGCCTGCTGTATCCTGCAAAGGTTCAATGGGACTGGTTCAGGCCGGGTTAAACCTGCGGTTCCTGCCTGTATTCCGGTAAAAGCTCCTGCAGCCGGGCAACAATCTCTTCATTTGACTTACTGTAGAGACCTGCAAGCAGTTCATTTATCTGATCCCCAAGGTCGGATGGTATTTTGTGGCCGTTATGGGCGATCATTATCTTGGAATGGTAGGTTTCCGATGTCTTTTCATTATCGGTGAGAAGCTCCTCGTACAATTTTTCACCGGGGCGCAACCCGGTTATTTCTATCTTGATATCCTTGCCGGGTATCAGTCCCGAAAGCTTGATCATCTGTTCGGCAAGATCGTAAATGCTCACAAGGCTGCCCATGTCGAATACGAAGATCTCGCCGCCGTTCCCCATGAAGGCGGCTTCCAGGACAAGCTGGCAGGCCTCGGGGATGGTCATGAAGTACCGTTTGATATCGCGATGGGTGATTGTCACGGGACCGCCATTCTCAATCTGCTTCCTGAATATTGGTATCACCGAGCCGTTAGATCCCAGGACGTTGCCGAAACGGGTTGTTACGAAAGAAGTGGTACACTGCCTGTTTTTACAGAGCGTCTGTACATAAAGCTCGCACAGCCGTTTTGAGGCCCCCATCACGTTCGTGGGATTGACTGCCTTGTCGATTGAAATCATTATGAATTTTTCCACTCCGTACCGCCCGGCAAGGTCGGCAACAACCTTGGTCCCTCCGCAGTTGACCCTCAGCGCCTCATGCGGGTTTTCCTCCATCATCGGAACATGCTTGTAGGCAGCTGCGTGGAAAACAATATCAGGCCGCCAGGTAACGAAGATCCTTTCCATCAGCTCACCGTTGGTGATATCGGCAATGAGCGTTTTGAAGAAGGTGCCTGCAGGATTCTTTTTTAACTCAGCCCCCAGGAAGAACAAAGGGGTTTCTGCCTGGTCAACCAGGATAAGCCTTACTGTGCCGAACCGGAGTATCTGCCGTACAAGCTCTGAACCTATGGAGCCGGCTGCCCCGGTGACGAGGATCGTTTTGCCGATGAGACCCTGGAAGATTCTTTCGGTGTTCATCTGTATCGGCGGCCTTCCGAGCAGGTCCTCCGGACGGACCCTGTGAAGCTGGTTCATACTGAACTTGCCCTGGAGCCATGAATCTGCCGAGGGAACCTCGAGAACCTCAAGATCGAGGCTCAGTGCCTTCCGGATCACCATGGCCTTCCTTTCCTGGGGAAACTTATTTACAGCCAGTATGATGGTGCTGATCTTTTCATCCTTCACGAACCTCTTGTCAAGCACTCCGAACGACCAGATCGGATGGTGGCTGATGGTCTTTCCCCTGAGCTTCCTGTCATCGTCAATGTAGCCGGCAATCCTGTACACGCTGAAGTGGTCGCTTTCGATTATCCGTTTTACAGCCGCACCCAGGATGCCTGCCCCGAAAATGAGGACATTCTTCTTGTCGTCCCGGGGAGCATTGACATATTCAAAAGTCAGCTTCACCATGATCCTCTCCACTGCATGCACCACCGTGGCCAGTACATAATGTATTATGAGAATAGAATAGGGAATGATTAATGCAGGCCTCCAGCCTGAACTCCTGCCAAGGCCGGAAATCAGGAGCAGTACTACAAATGCAAAGGTGTTGGCCTTGAGAATATTTGTTATGTCATTGAGAGTGGTGTGCCTTATCAGGTCGCGGTACGATTTGAAGACAATCATGAACAAGGCATACACTGCAACGGATAAAAAAGCCTGATTGGTGTATTCGGCAATTCTGATTTCCTCCAGGTCAAAATTGAACCGGAGGGCCCCTGCAGCAAGGAAAGCGAGGAACACCACCACCAGGTCGAGGAGGAAAATGATACCGCGGGGAAGAGAATATTTCCGCGAAATGGCAACTCCTTTCTCACGCAGGATATCTAAGAATCTGTCTGATGTATGTTCCATACGCGTTAAACATCTTTTTCCTGTTTTCGGTTTTTGCCTCTCCCGTCCGCCTTAACCGCTGAAATACCGGCAGTCAGTTTTTCGGCAGTACCATTCCCACTGACGCAGGTGCCGGCTCTGCCTGAAAACCGGGATATCTGCGCTTTTTATTGTTTGGCGCAAATGTACTAAGAATTTTTGCTTTTGTCCAGAATTCGAACAATGATTTCCACTATTCTCTCCGCCGCCCTTCCATCCCATTTTTCGGGAATGCTTCCCTTCTTCCACCTGCCGGCCCTCAGTTTGTCCATTGCCGGACCGATTGCGGCGGGATCCGTTCCAAGGATCTCGTTTGTGCCGACCGTGCACGTCTCGGGCCTTTCTGTGCTGCTGCGCAGTGTCATGCACGGGACACCCAGCACGGTAGTCTCCTCGGTGATGCCTCCCGAATCGGTTATGACGGCAAGGGCCCTCTCAACGAGATAGTTGAATTCGAGGTAAGCAAGGGGAGGAGTGAGGTAGAGAGTGTGTGTGTGAGAGTGGGTGTGAGAGTGAGAGTGAGAAGTGTGAGTGTGTGTGTGAGAGTGGGTGTGAGTTATAGGGAAAGAGAGGGTACCGGGATTGAGGGAACTGATCACCTTCATGGTTCTCGGGTGCACCGGGAATATCACCTTCAGTCCCTTTGCTGAAGCGGTTATTGCCTCCAGGAGCCCGGACAGGTTTTTGCCGTTGTCGACATTGGCCGGGCGGTGAAGAGTTACGATGATGAATTCCTTTTCCTTCAGTCCCAGCTGATCCCATAGCTGAGGTTTTTTAAACTTGTGCCTGTTAGCAAGGAGGGTGTCGATCATGACATTGCCGGTGAAGAAGATCCTGTCGTCCGGCACTCCCGACCTGCGGAGGTTCCGGTTGGCATATTCCGATGTGGTGAAAAAATAATCGGTGATGCTGTCGGTTACCATCCGGTTAATTTCCTCCGGCATTGAGAGATCGTAAGAGCGGATGCCCGCCTCGACATGGGCAACCCTCATATTCAGTTTTTTTGCGGTTATGGCGCAGGCCATGGTTGAGGTCACGTCACCAACCACTATAACCAGGTCGGCGGGGTTGGCGATAAGTTCCTTCTCAAACCGTATCATCACCGATGCCGTCTGTTCTGCCTGTGAACCGCTGCCAGCCCCGAGGTTGACATGTGGATCGGGAATATCCAGTTCGCGGAAGAAGGTGCCGCTGAGGCTGGTGTCATAGTGCTGACCGGTGTGGACCAGCCTGTAGGTCAGGTCATGACCCATGCCGGCTGCCTTTTCGATCCGGTGGATGATCGGGGCTATCTTCATGAAGTTGGGCCGGGCGCCGGCAACGATGGTGATTTTCATTTCGCCTTCTCCTCCTCCCCGGCCCCAAGATGAGTCACGGCGGCTTCGGCCTCGGGTTCGGGCCTGGCGGGTTTTGCCCTGTGCTCATCGATGAAGACTACCAGGTTCCGGTACACATCCAGCTCCTTTTGGTCGCTAAGGATCAGCTTCCACAGCCTATTGTTGAGGATGCGCCAGTTTTCCCTTTTTGCGACCATTACATATACCGGGACGGTAAGTGATGTGCAGATCAGCAGGATGACAAACCCCAGCCGGAAGATACCCAGGCTGTCCAGAAGGAAGGCCATTGCAATGATGAGGATATTGGCGGCTGCGATCAGCAGGGTGGCCTGCCTGTGGTTAAATCCCGCCCTGAGCAGGAGGTGGTGGATGTGCCTGTTGTCGGCCTTCATGGGCGGCTGGTGGCGTATGAGCCTGATGATTATCACTCTCAGCGAGTCGAAAAGCGGGACGATCAGTATGGCTATCGAAACCGACGGGGATGAGTGGAGTTTGATGAAAGGGGAGGGGCCGGCATTGATCTCGTTGAACCGTATTGCCATGACGGTGAGGATGAACCCGGTGATGAGCGAGCCCGTGTCGCCCATGAATATCTTGTACCTGCCGTTTGAAAGGTTGAAGACCAGGAACACTGCCAGTGAGCCCGCAAGTGCGGCTGATGCGATCGCGAAGCCCCTGTCGCCCGACAGCCAGAACCAGGTGCCGAATGCAGCGGAGGCAATTATTCCCACCGATGCGGCAAGTCCGTCGATGCCGTCGATAAGGTTGAACGAGTTGATAATTATCACGATCAGGAAAACGGTCAGTGCGAATGACACCCACGCGGGGATGTGATGTATGCCGAGGAAGCCGTGCAGATCGGTGAATTTCAGGTCGGTGAAAAGGAACAGTATGGTTCCTGCAGCTACCTGGAACACGATCTTCTTCCACGGGGTGACGGTGACCATGTCATCCTTCAGGCCGGTGAAGAAAAGCATTATTACGGATGCGGTCAGGAAGGGAAGGTCTGTCATAAATCCGCTGCCCGTCAGCAGCAGGCCCACCGCGAAGCCCGCGAAAATGGCAACGCCGCCCAGGGCAGGGATCTCGCGCCGGTGGATCTTGTGCCTCCCCGGGGGATCACTGAGCCTCCTCTGCCTTGCAACCCTGACGATCTTCGGAAGAGAATACAGGGAAACGAAGGCCGAACCGCTAAAGGCCAGCAGAAGGGCCTGCCAGTCATTTAATTCAACAGGGGTCATTCTTCAGGCATGAAATGAAGATAACGGGCGAAAGGTAAAAGCAAAGAATTAAAAATAAAAGGAAAAAGGTCAAAAAATCCCCGAAAAAACGAAAAATTAACAATGCTTAGAGGCAAAACATAATCCATTGACCCACTGATCGAAACGAGACCATTTGCCTGGTATCCGGTACCTGACTCCAGGATCAGCCGCACCGCTGCAGGGGAAACACCAGGTGAGGATGAAAACATTTTCTGATGACGCTAACAGTTCAGAACAAATGGAAAATCGTTTGAACAGGCCGGACAGGCTGGCTTTGCATACTGATCCCATCTTTCCTCCCTGCCCAGCCCCATTCGATCTAATGACTTATAAGATTACAAGACTTAAAAGACCTAAAGACTTCAAGACACTAAGACTAATACCTCCCTGTCATGAGCATCCATGCGAATTTCACCAGGTGTATCTGCCGGGTAATGCGTGATGGTTGTTTCATAAGCCTATATGCCCATTCGAGATTATTCCTCACCCACCAGTCAGGAGCGCGTTTCACCGCCCCCGCATATACATCAAAGCTGCCGCCCAGTCCCATATATACGGCAGTGTGCGCCTCTTGCATCTGTGCTATAAGTTCCTCCTGCCGGGGTGAACCCATGGCAACAAACACCACATCAGGTTTCCGTAAAACAATATCATTTATCAGGTCCTGATACTCCAGACCATTGCGCAGATATCCGTTACGGTAGTTGACTATCCGTATGCCGGGAAACTCAGACTGCAGGGTAGCGACAGTCTTTTCAATCACTTCCTGCCGCGCCCCCACCAGGTAAAATGTTTTGTCGTGCCATGATGCCCCGATGATATCCAGCCACAGTTCGCACCCGGGTATTTTTATGGCGTTTTTGAATCCCTTTTTTTTAAGGGCCCATACTGCACCTATACCGTCGCTGAACCCGATATTCCGGATAAACAGATCCCTTGTTTTATCTGTGGTATGAAGGATTTTCTCAGCATTGACTGCTATCAGGCTCTTCTTTCCGGCAAAAGCAAGGTCTATCAGCTCCTCCCGGGAGGAGAAACAGTATGTTTTTCCCCCGTTGATATAGACGGAATTCATTTACCTGAAGAATGTAAAAGGTATAACGAAAGCGCATTGAACATGAAGGCATTGCTCCAGCGCATGTAAGAGATCCTGTTTGTATGGTACCGGCGCTTCTGGTAATAAAAATAACCTGAACGGTCCTGCATGTTTCTGATGGTCCATTCAAGCACCAACTCCGCCAGGACGCGATGCTGCTCCAGTCGTCCGGCGCGACAAAGGGTTACTATCAGCTGGGCCGGGGAGTGGATGTCAACCGGATAAATGCGATCATGATAATACTTTGGTGTACCGTCAGCCAGAAAAAAGTTTTTGAGATAAAATTGAAAGCCCTTTTCTATTACATCAGAAAATGATTTGTCTCCGGTCATCTCCTGATAGGTGACAAGCGCCTCGAGGTTATAGCCGGTATGGAAGCTGTCTGTCCATTGCTGGACCGGCAGCTCTCCGTAATACCATGACCCGTCGCTGTTCTGAGCTGAAGTGCATGCCAGTGCACTCTCCCTTCCTGCTTCTATCTGCACTTGGTCCCCGGTATAGTGATAACACTCGCTCAGCAGCCTGGTGCCAAGCAGCGAGGCGTTGTAAACGGTATTGTTCCCTTCAAGAGGTGAGTAGGAGAAGAGGAAGCCCTTTTTTTGGTGTCCGGTGAAGATCATTAAGTACAAAATCAGCAGATGACAATGCTAATGAAAGATATTCCTCATTTTTTGTAATCCCGTATGCACTGAACAGGGCTGAAGCACAAAAGGACGTAACCACGACAGTAGGAGTGCCTGCAGGAAAAAGGAATAGCCGGCGTGCCTGCCAGTCGAAGTTGTAGCCCCATGAAGCAATGTTGCTGCCGGTATGTGAACGGAGTGAAATAAGAAGATCTGCAAGAAATCTGATCCGTTCAGAAAGCTCTCCTTCATCAACAATCAATAGCTCTCCTGATTGTTTCTGGTATCCGGACAGGTTACAGTAACCGTTAAGCATCAGGGCGATGCCTTTGGGATTATATCCTTTTGGTACCAGGAAGAGTTTGCGCAGGTTGACAGGATTTCTTTTAAAGAGCTGTATCCATGCCAGCCTCGCGACATCAAAATCATTGATTACCGGAAGGGTTTTGAATACTCTTGAATTCAGCCCGTCATACGGGTCCCAGCCTTTGTAGCTTAGCTCCCTGCAGTAGCCCTCCAGCCTGGAAAGACTGACGGAAATGGACTGTTTATCTGTCAAAATCAACCCGGAATAAATGATTATGTAACAATCCCGGGAATAATAGTCGTCAAAATTCCTGTCGCGATAGCAAGGCCAAAACTCAACATCGTACCAACCACAACATATTCAGATTTAATTGTATCATCATCCCTGAAGCGAAGGATGGATTTGGCAGCTATCAGAAATCCAATAAGTTCATACTGACTTAATAATATAAAAGTAAATACAAGCCATCTTTCTATTATTCCTATTAATCTGCCTGCATTAGGAAGATTCTGCGCATCCGGGTTATTCTTTTCAATGCTGATCTTAAAAACTTTGATGATTTCTTTAATAATAGCATTTGAGGGCTTTGCACACACCAGATAACCGCCAATTATCATCAGGAAACGGAATGAGATTTCAACAGGCAAATCCGGCCTGATTTCAAAAATCAGGGAGAAGAACAAGGTAATAACTATGATACTGGTTAAGTGTAAAGTCTGGTCTATAAAAAACGTGTAATCCCCTAAAACTGAGATTTTATCAATTCTCCTTTTCAAGCCGTCAATGACCCAGTGCAAAATGGAGATCAGAGCAGCTGCAAAAATGAAGGAGAGCTGAAAGGAGAGTATCCATGAGCATAAGAAAGTAAACAGAATATGCCATTTCAGATAGTTGCTCCTGAAACCGGAGATGTTTTTTTCGTTTGATTTCGCATCCGGCTGTAGTATAAAATCTGATAACAGATGCGCAATCAGCTGCAGAGTTAATAACCGGGCTAAGTCCATATCAGGGTTGAATTATTCTGCTCTCAAAATAAAGAACTGCCTTTTCAATCGCATTCCACCCGATACTCCGGGAGTGTTGATTTACAGTGGACTGATAAATCTGCAATTCTTTCGATATTGCCTCTTCATTAAATCCGATAAGCTTTAAATACAAAACTTTGCATTGTCTTGATGTGGCTTTGCTAAGAAGAGTGTCAAGCAATGAAAAAATCACATCGAATTCACTGTTTAATTCTGCGTCGTTTGATTTGAAAAACAGGGTGTTCTTTATAATAACCTTCTGCTTATTATAGGTTACATTATCATTTATGGTTCTTCCTGAATAATAAATTGCTTCACCGTCTATTATACCCTTTTCCGGGTCATACCGGCTTAAGTCGCCATAGCCAATAGCCAGTCTTATACCGTGTGTTTTAAACAACTTCAGCCTGCTGTCTTTGGTATTTGCAGGAATTGATCTGACAGGAGTGGATTTTACAAATGCCTTTATTGCCAACGCTATACGTAAAGCATCTTTTGGTTCAGGAACTACAAATTCAATGTAGTCGCCTTTAATTACTCTTCCGTAAATACTATACAGCCTCTTTAAATCTCCTATGAGAACTGCCAGGGCATTTTCTATAGAGGTCCTGTCACGATCACTCAGGCTGGTAGATGCAATTATATCACCAGAAATAACAACTGCTAACATTTTAGAATTATTCAGTCCAAATATAGGATAATTATCGGTAAAAAAGCATGTAATTGATGTTTATCGGCAAATAAGCCGATATAGCTCTGTTATCGGCTTCGATACAGTTACCGGGTTTTGGATAGCTTTTTACGCCAGGTCATGGCCCGACCCGGCCGCCTTTTCGATCTGATGTATGACCGGGGCTGCCTTCATGAAGTTGGGCCGTGCGCCGGCAACGATTGTGATTTTCATTTCCTTTTACAGGTGTGAAATGTTTAACAGGGTTTGAATGATTGACATATTGAAAGGTTCCGGCCTCCCGCCCCATGCCCCATGCGGCCCCGGGACCCCATCCTCCCCCCGGGAGGTTATAAAAATGCCGCCCCGGCCGGGTGACCGTCTCCGATTGCGCCGGGAACCGGCATACCGGTATCCATATGCATTCCGTTCCGGCGCGGTAAATTGATGGTGATTACGTTTCTACAGACATACCGCCCCTGCGGGGCTACGGACATATCGCCCCTGCGGGGCTACGGACATACCGCCCCTCCGGGGCTACGGACATACCGCCCCTCCGGGGCTACAGACATACCTCCCCTCCGGGGCTACGGACATACCGCCCCTCCGGGGCTACAGACATACCGCCCCTCCGGGGCTACGGACGTACCGCCCCTGCGGGGCTACGAGTATTTCGCCCATGCCCCATGCCCCATGCTTAAAAGACCTCAAGTATTCTGATTTACCCCCCCTGATTCCGTGTGCGGTACGGCGGCTTCAGCCAGTTGTCCGGCTTCTGCGGGTTTTGCCCTGTGACCGTCGATGATGACGACCAGGTTGCGGTAGACATCCATCTCCTTCTGGTCGCTGAGGATCAGCCTCCAGGCCTTTTTGTTCAGTATCCCCCAGTTTTCCCTTTTCGCAACCTTGATATAGACCGGAACGGTGAGTGCCGTGCACAGCAGGAGGATGACAGATCCCAGCCGGAAGATGCCCAGGCCGTCGAGCAGGAAGGCCGTTGCGATGACAAGGATATTGGCGGCGGCGATTAAAAGGGTGGCCCGCCGGTGATTGAGGCCCGCCCTGAGCAGCAGGTGGTGGATGTGCCGGTTGTCGGCTTTCATGGGCGGCTGGCGGCGGATGAGCCTGATGATTATCACCCTGAGCGAGTCGAAGAGCGGTACGATGAGCACGGCAATCGAGACCGAGGGAGATGAATGGAGCCTGATGAAAGGGGAGGGGCCGGCATTGATCTCGTTGAACCGTATTGCCATTACGGTGAGGATGAACCCGATGACGAGCGAGCCGGTGTCGCCCATGAATATCTTGTTTCTGCCGTTTGAAAGGTTAAAGCCCATGAACACCATCAGCGAGCCCGCGAGGGCGGCGGAGGCGATCGCGAAGCCCCTGTCGCCCGACAGCCAGAACCATGTTCCGAAGGCAGCGGAGGCGATTATTCCCACCGAGGCCGCGAGACCGTCGATACCGTCGATGAGGTTGAATGAGTTTATTATTATCACGATCAGGAAGACGGTCAGTGCGAACGATGCCCACACGGGTATGTGCCGGATGCCGAGGAAGCCGTGCAGGTCAGTGAATTTCAGGTCGGTGAAGAGGAAGAGGATGGTGCCCGCGGCAACCTGGAAAATGATCTTCTTCCACGGGCTGACGGTGATCATGTCATCCTTCAGGCCGATAAAGAAGAGCATTATCACCGTGGCGGTGAGGAAGGGCAGGCCTGTCATGAACCGGCTGCCGGCCAGCAGCAATCCGAATGAGAAGCCCCCGAAGATGGCGACGCCGCCCAGGGCAGGGATCTCGCTGCGGTGGATCTTGTGGGTACCCGGAGGGTCGCTGAGTTTCCTGTGCCTTGCAACCCTTACTATCTTCGGAAGCGAATACAGCGAAACACACACCGAGCCGGCAAAAGCCAGCAGAAGAGCCTGTCAGTCATTTAATTCAACAGGGGTCATCCTTCAGAAATGATGTGAAGACAACAGACAAAAGCTAAAGGCAAAAGAACAATAATAAAAGGAGAAAAAACAGAAAAGTGTGAAAAAAATAAAGAGCAACAAACAAAAAATTACAAGCGGTAAACGATAAACGATATACAATTGTTCACACCCCTTCACTTTACAACCGCCTGTTGCGCCTCCTGAGCATTTCGGTAAAAACGCACCACAGGAAGAGAGGTGTTGAGAT
The DNA here is from genome assembly GCA_009877105.1 of Bacteroidales bacterium. Classification (GTDB taxonomy): domain Bacteria; phylum Bacteroidota; class Bacteroidia; order Bacteroidales; family VadinHA17; genus LD21. The sequence continues at coordinate 15,572 of WXFD01000061.1, read as the reverse complement.
AAAATTCCTTTTCCAGAGCCTGCGCGGTTCACGGACGAGACGCGGCAGCCATTCGAGCCCCAACCTGATCCATATTTTCCCGGGACGTTTCACCGTTCCGGCGTAGAAGTCGAAAACCGCGCCCACGGGGCATATAAGGGGGGTGTTCAGTTTCACCCGGTGCTCATGCACCCATTTCTCCTGCTTTGGAGCGGTCATGCCGACAAAAAGCACATCGGGACTGAAAGCGTTTACCATACTGATCATGGCATCATTCTCGGCAGCGGTAAATGCATCCCTGAAGGGGGGGCTGAATGATCCGGCCCTTACCCCGGGGTGTTCCCGCGCCATTCTCTCCCTGATCCTGTTCAGGGTTTCTTCTGACGCGCCGAGGTAGAAACATGACCCGCCGCGTTTATCAAGTGTTTTGATGATCAACTCGTGCAGGTCCGAGCCGGCCAGCTTTTCAATTTTCCGCCCTTTAAGCACCCGGGCGGCAAGCTGAATGCCGGTGCCATCGGGTATAAGGATATCAGCCGCCATCAATGCCTCACGAAACCGCCCGTCTTTCCCGGCAATTATTAACGAGTGGGGATTAAGGGTTGCTATCACACCTTTCACCCCGTCGGCCAGGTAATCTGCCGGCCCGGTATATACATCATATCCCATTACCGGAACGGTCATGTTTCTGTGATAAAGATCCGGGGACATTATTTTCTTTTAGCTGTTTAACCTGCCCTGTTCGCCGCAGGCGATGCGGTATTGCAGAAAACACGGTGCGGCGATGGATTTTTACCGCGTAGCGGTTTAACATTGGGCCGTTTCGTGCGGACGTTTGTAAAACCTCTCCGAGGTATAACACGTTTATATGATTCCGTTTGCTACAATACCGGAAGCCCTACGGGCTATTTTGAAAATTGTTTAACCTCTCCGAGGTATATCCACCAATCAATGGTGTCGTTTGTTACAGGACCGCAAGCCCTACGGGCTATTTTGGAAATTGTTTAACCTCTGCGAGGTATATCCCGATTAAATGGCCCCGTTAGCTACAGTACCTGAAGCCCTACGGGCTATGGTAAATTTGTTTAACCTCTTCGAGGTAAATCCCCCTATCAATGGTGTCGTTTGTTACAGTACCGCAAGCCCTGCGGGCTATTCGTGGAATAACGGGTAATAATCAATGGCAACATGATAGATTTTATTATGCCGGCACCCATCGCCGCAGGCGATATGTTCGTGTCGTACAAATAAATTTTATTCGCCGTAGGCGATAAATTCTTGTAGAAAACACGGTGCCGGGACGGGTTTTTACCGCGGAGCGGTTGAACATTTGAGCCGTTTTATGCAGACGTTTGTAAAACCTCTCCGAGGTATAACACGTTTATATGATTCCGTTTGCTACAATACCGGAAGCCCTACGGGCTATGGTAAATTTGTTTAACCTCTCCGAGGTATATCCACCAATCAATGGTGTCGTTTGCTACAGGACCGCAAGCCCTACGGGCTATTTTGGAAATTGTTTAACCTCTTCGAGGTATATCCCGATTAAATGGCCCCGTTAGCTACAGGACCGTAAGCCCTACGGGCTAATTGTAAATTTGTTTAACCTCTCCGAGGTATATCCACCAATCAATGGTATCGTTTGTTATAGTACCGCAAGCCCTGCGGGCTAGTCGTGGAATAACGGATAATAATCAATGGCAACATGATATATTTTATTATGCCGGCACCCATCGCCGCAGGCGATATGTTCGTGTTGTACAGATAAATTTTATTTGCCGCAGGCGATACATTTTTGTAACCGTACAAATAAATTTTATTCGCCGCAGGCGATCCATTCTTGTAGAAAACACGGTGCCGGGACGGGTTTTTACCTCGGAGCGGTTGAACATTGGGCCGTTTTATGTGGATGCCGGTAAAACCCCGGTAAGGATTTCAACCATTCTGTTCTCAAACCTTTCAAGGGTGAATTCGCGCTCATATCGGGCCCGTCCGGCTTTTCCCATTTTTCTGCGAAGCTCCTGATCCCTGATCAGAATTTCAAGCTTGTCTGCCAATGCCTCTGAATCTTTCTGTGGCACAAGAAAATCCGTAATACCATCATCAATAATATCAGGTATTGCTCCTTCAAAGGTTGATACAACAGGCAGGGAATATTGCATAGCCTCGAGTAGTACCAATGGAAAACAGTCATTAAAAGATGGGTGAACAAAAATGTCGGCAGATTTCAGTAACCTATCCTTTTCTGCTCCATGTTTCGGCCCAATAACCGAAATCTTACTTTCAATACCTTGATCTCTAATTATTTTCTCAACTTCAACCTTAGTCAGCTCAGCATCCCCACCAACTATGGTACAGTGAAAGTCAATGTCTCTGCCTTTTAGAAGTTTACAAGATTCAATTAAGACCAACACACCTTTGGACCTGATGAGGTGTGATAGGAACAGGATCTCTGTTGGTTTGCCAGGAGCGCCAGTTTCGTAATCTGCTTTCTTCAATTCATTGTGTTGGGCGCTGTCAGGAATTCCGTTCGGGCAATAAAACACTCTGCTCTCAGGCACATATCTCCGGACGTCAGGATAAAGATGATCTGAGAGCAGAATTATGTATGAGTTTCTGAATACAAACCGGTAGAGAAGATTATCGAAGAATCTGTCTTGCCTGGTACTTACGCCCTTATTATGGTAGTGGAGAATTGTTCTGACGCCAAATAGTTTCACAAGTGCAATCAGTGGCATGTCCTTGTAAAACCCTGGACCCTTTGCAGTTGGAGTCACATAACATAGTTCAGGCCGGAAAACAACCAATTGCTTTATAACTCGAAAGAATAGAGCAAAATAGCGAAGAACTTTACGAAGGCTGTTCCGGCCAATAACTTCAACTGTATTTGATGTTCCGAGATTAATGAAGCGTGCAATAAAGGCGTCGTTGATTTGTCGGCCGTCCTTCACATATTGACCCATAACAGCTGCGCCGTGTACAGGAGGAGGCAGATGCAGGATAAATAGTACTTTTCTCATTCTTCTAATAAAGAGCTGTAGATTGAGTTTATCATTTCAATCTTATTCTCCCATGTGAATTCGGAAGCGCGATCCAGAGCCCCTTCACTAAGCCGTTGCCGGTAGTGCTCATCATTATAAATTCTCTCAAGTGCGCCGGCAAAATCCCTGGCAGCTTTCGAAGGATTGGTAACCGGTATTTTAACCCCGCAATTCTCTGTTATCACGTCAGAAAAGCCACAGTGATCAAGACAAATTACAGGAAGACCACACGACAGAGCCTCGAGAGTAACAGTCGATGTCAGATCACTTATGCTGGTTATACAGAATACATGACCAGACTGCATCACCTCAAGCGCTTTGCCCCGTTCAAGCCAGCCATACCATTTACAATATTTATTGATCCCTAAACTCATTGATTTCTTTTCCCATCTGGACGTCATTTCCCCCGAGCCGAGGATATGACATTCAAATGCAAAACTTACTGTGGCTAAAGAATTAAGGAGCAACGGAAGATTTTTTCCGGGCGTATGCAAACCACTCCAGATTATCCGCAATGGAGCATCAGCTTCCCCACGCTTTGATAAACCGTTTTGCTTCACGAGTGTCTGGCCGACCTCGTTTATAATTGTTGTTTCTTTACCCCAAAGTTGCCTAATTAGTAAAGCATTACCAGTGGTTGCAGCAATTATCGCGGAGTGTGAATGGTTTGCCGCCTTTCGAGGCCTTGACAGGGATTGTCTTTGCAGGAAATTAATAATGTTTCTGCTGCAGTAAAACAGGCATCCCTTCAAACCTAATGATGGTATAAACTTCCATGGTGAGTTTTCAAGTCCTCCTACCGGTCCCCATACAAAAGGCTTAGAAATCTTCCACAGATAGCCGGGTTCACGATAGCCCACCATATTCAACTGGTGTATAATATCAAAATCTTCAGCCTGATCCAGCTTCTGTGCCAGCTTAAATGCCTTTTGCTGCCACCGGCGATAAAACCGGTAATAAGAAGGTGGCCAAATCTTTCTGAGCCATTTATTTCGTTTTTTGACTATGAAATAGAATTTAAGATTCTCTTTTAACTCTGTATATTTTGCAAGGTATTCATCAACTGGCAGTTTGAATTTTTCTTCAGATATTACATGAACCTCATGATACCTCGACAAGCCAATTACAAAATTCCAACCCATGCCGGGCTCAGAACCACGACCCGGGCTGCATGCATAGGCCGAGACAAGTATTTTAAGCTTTCCCGGCATAAAAACTCAAATTCTGATAATGTGGAACCAGCCGCGTGTTGCCCTTTCCGGACTCTATATCAAGTTTTATGGCAGCGAATGCTTCCAGGTAAGGCTTCCAGTCAAGGCTGCCAAAAAAATCCGTTATATGCCGGAGATTATCTTCCAGTATCTCCTCAATCTTCATGCCCGGATTAAGAAGAAAATTAGTCTGGAAAACAAAAGTAAAGATATCATAACCCATTGGGTAATAACCTGCCATTTCCCAGTCAAAAGCCTTTATTGTTCCATTGACATCCATAAGATTCCATGGGCAAAAATCCCCATGGGCAAAACTTGTCTTCAGATCTGCAGGCGAATTCAAAGAGCCTTTGGCATCAATTGAGGAAATTCTTTTTGAAATCTGGATAATACTGCTATTCAGATTTTTTTCAGATAATCTCTTCCCAATAAAAAGCTCTGTTTTTATGAATGAAAAGTTTCTGGCTGCAGTATGATTAAATACCGCAGGTGACAAATCACTGCCCTGAAGCGACATTAAGACCGAATATTCATTTTCGACAAGCTTAATTGCAGTTTCGGTCCGGCCATATTTTAAGAAAACCGGATTGCCGTTGCAGACCGCAATTACTGTTATCTTCTGTTCCGGCCCCGGTGATCCGGAATTAATTGCAATTATTGAATCATCACCCAGAATCTCTCTTATATGACCTTCAGGAACATACTTTTCAATATTGGGTTTAGAAAAGATAATTCTGTACAAACGGATGTTCTTCCACATCCGCCATGATACAGCCCCAACCATGGTGTAAGGCTGATAAAATGACTTGAAAATGGGATACTTGCTGCATTCCGGCTGGAAGAAATACTGTGGGGCATAGGGATGCAGGTACGAGTAACGCATAATTTATCTAAGCATTACACTTTCGAATCTCCGGGCCATCACTCCAATAATGGCTTTCAGTGTATCATCAGCAGATTCTTCAATACTCTTGCCGGTGTCAATCCAAATGGCGCGTCTATGATTCTTACAAAATTTTCTTAGAACAATGACCTGCCTTTCAACCTCAGGCAAAGGAAGCTCAGGCTTTCGTGAATGTATGATTTCAGGTTCTGTGCCCAGACATAAGATTATATCAGGTTCGGGAATGAATATCTGTCCTAAACGTATCACCCAGGCAGGTAAGTTGATCCTCGATCTGCGCTGGTCAATATAATAATCGTAATAGTACCGGTCAAAAATAAAAACACAGGCCTTTGTAGATTGCTTTGGAAATACTTTCAGGTAATAACCAAACACATAATCCATCAGGTAATAGCTCCATCTTATTAACGAAACCAGATACCCTGAAGGGAGGCTTGCATGCGGATCTGTTACTGGTCCTGATTGTGCTGCCTTTTTGCCCGATAAACGAGCCAGGGGAGAGAGCCAACCGGGTCTTAAATGTTTGTAATAAACAGCCTTATGAAAGGTTTCGTTTAGGACCGGTGTAAGCATGTCAATTAAGGTGCTCTTTCCGGACCCGTCTGAACCAATAAATGCTATTGAGTAACCGGGTCTCCTGAAAAAACGGTTCAGTTTAGGCGCTTTATATAGAAGATTGTACCATTTGTTCGGGAAGTCGGCACTTAACTCTTTAACCAGTCTTTTTACTTCAGCCTCATTATACCCACCGGGGTTACACTTCTTCAGAGCTTCGGCTGTATTTGATTTACACAAGGGTTTAAAAACAGAGTCAAGGAACTCATCATTGAGAGAGTGTTCCACAAATGCTTTGTAATGTTTCTCAGAACATGTTTTGTTATTCAGAAGTTCTTTTAGTAAAGTGACATATGAATCTGCAGGTTTATCAAGAACATGAATATTGTTGTAAGAAATGGTATTAGTCTGAATAACATCTTCTGTAATAATAGTTTGCCCACGATAAATGATCGCATCAATATACAGGTCTATCATCAAGCCCCAAGGTTTATTCACTTTCCCGATCAGGCATATTTTTGGACAATTTTTCGATTTTATAATGGACACTACACTACCTTTATTTACAGTAACAGTTTCAGAAAGTACTTCCCAAAACTCAGGCAATTGTTCTTTCTTTATGAGAATATCCAAATCACTTCCTGCTGTTGAATAAGGCAGGTTACTATAATTGCGAAGGACGCAATAACTAATATTATATAAGTTAAGATTCAAAAAGAATTGTTTCAGAAAGATCATGATTCTGTCAGGAGGTCAGTTCAAAGGCGCTTGCAGTTAAATCACCGGGATTTACAGTTTCTGTGCCACAACCCAATATGCAAGAGATAAATATTCTTTAAAAGGTTTCTGATATAGCTTTCCCATGATTGCATTTACTTTTTGAAATTTTCAACCAATGAAGCAATTGCGTCTTCGTAATGCAGTAACATCCTGGAGTTTTTTATCTCTCCCTGTTGCGAAAAGAGAAATTCCTTGTTTAGACACTCCAACATTTTGTTTACCATATCCTGAATATCAGATGGATCAATCATTGTGCCATTCACCCCGTCTTGGATCAGGCAGGTACTTCCTGCCACATTAGAGACCAGTGAATAACAGCCTGCAAGTAAAGCCTCATTGACAACTGCACCAAATCGCTCATAAGAGCTAGGCAGAATAAACACTCCAGCTATCAGATACCAAGCCCACAAATTTATTCCTTCAAACCTCCCTGGCAGGATTACTGCCTCATTAAGCCTCTTTTTTTCAACCTCATCCCTAAGAGTCTGCTCCATATATCCCGACCCTACAAGTAGCAACCGGGTATTTTTATCTGTGCCATAAACGATTCTGAAAGCTTCAATCAGTCTCTCAAGGTTTTTTTCGTGAGCAAATCTTCCAACATACAGAAATATCTTTTTATTCGTCAAATTATATTTCTTTTCATACTGGCCCGCCTGGGAAAGGCTGTCTGACAACTCTTTTCCAAAGCCATCTTCTTTTCTTATTATTGGGAAAACAATAAATCTGGGGGGAAATCTATCAGTATACCAATCGGCCACTTCAGAATTAGTAACAATCATACCGTTAATGATCTTCAAAATCAGCCCACGTGCTATTTTTTTCAGCAACGAAGCGTTTTGGGTCATACGAATGTTATCGTCACAAATAGTGTATATGGTTGTTTTTCTTCGTAATATGACAATTGACAGCTTCGCGATTATATTTACTAAGTTAAACTCAGGGCAAATTATTATATCTGGCTTTTATGACTTGATTACCCTGAAAACACCAAATCGGATGATATACCTTCCCGGCAGATTAATACCATTTAACAAGTAATTGCATTTAAAATTTACCCTGGCTTTTAATCTTTGCTGATCAAATTTCTGGCCTAACAGATTATTATTGAAAAAATAGAAGGTAGAAGCAAAATGATCGGCGAGTGAATTGAAGAAATCAATTCGGTAGGGTGCTAGTGCCGGGTGGAATATGACCAATTTCAGGTTGTTCATAATTCAACGAAATAGGACTTCTTTATAAAACAGTTCACTTTTAAGAACGAATTTTTCTTCAGTGAAATTTTGCTTTGCGCGCTGATTTGCATTAACAGCCAGATATTTGGCAAACTCCTTATTGTCTATAAGTTGTATAATTGCATTAGCCCACTCTTGCGGGTCAAATGGATTTACAACCAAGCCAGATTCATTGTGAATTATCAATTCGGGTAGTGCGCCGGCATTTGATACAATAATAGGCCTGCAGGCAAGCATGGCTTCTGCAACAGCAATCCCAAAGCCTTCATCATATGCAGGATGGACAAAAATATCACAGGAATTCAATAGCGCTCCAATGTCAGACCGGTAACCTAAAAGAAAAATATTATCGAATAACCCTAATTCTCCGATTAAAGTCTCAAGTTTCTGTCTTTCGGGGCCATCACCAGCTACATAGAAATAAATATTTTCCCTTTGCAGTTTATTAATAATTATGTCAAATGCCCGAATAACAACTTCTATGTTTTTCAAATCAATCAAGCCAGCAACATCTAATAATGAATGATTTTTTAATATATCATTAGGCGAATCTTCTTTAACTCTTTGATCTGTCCCATTATAAATTATCTTAGCCACTTTATTCTTTAGAATCCTGAATTGCTTTTCCTTTTGGGCTTTCACATATTCTGAGATATAGATAAAGGCATCAATCTTTTTGTAGACAAATCTTAAAACTATGGATTTGATTCCTTTGGGCTTCATTCCATTTTCAAAACTTACCACAATTTTAACGTTAGGTCTAAATAACTTTACCAAAAAGCCGAGGCCTTCACCCATTGAAAAGTATGCGTGAACAATGTTAATATTTTCCTTATCTATAATATCTATTAATCTCGTTAAATGCCTGAAAACATTCCGACCAAAAAATCCCTCATAGATTTTGGCACCCGTCTTTATAAATTCTGGTTTAAACTCCGGATAGGTGTTATGCCAGATATATAATGACGAATTAGAACCAAAATAACGCAATAACCCTAAAGCCTTCTTCGGGGTACCTCCATATATATTATAAGAAGATAAAATAAATAGAATACGCATAGAGTATTATTTTCGTAAATTTTGAATCAGTTTTCTGAGCCATACTATTCTTCTTAAAGGCTCCGTTGTAATTACATAAAAATCATTTATCATGCCCGGAGAAAAACATTTTCCCCCGTAGCGCCTACGAATACCAATCAATTCTTTGGAAAACAAGAAAGTACCTCTTGCTGTTTTTGATGCAGGTTGAATTCTGAACTCTCCTAACGTTTCATTAATATATGCCATCGTTTTAATTTTGGCAATTCGGATAAACAAATCGCTATCCATCGCATAATTAAGCTTTTCATTGAGGTACCCAATCTTCTTAAAGAGCTCTCTTTTGAAAAAGGTCGAATTTTGAGTTATCCCCCTTGCATGGTTTATCAAGTAATCAGCCGTGTATTCCCGTGATTTGATGACTCGTTGAATCTCCCCATTAACATTAATTACAGCCTGGTTTCCTACGACAGCAATTTCTTCTGGGTTACAATTGAAAAATTCAGCAACCTTAATCAAGGCACCAGGGGCCAACCTGTCATCCGAATTAATCCATCCAATGATATCCCCTGTAGCTCTTTTAAAGCCCTTATTGAGCCCTTCACTCTGGCCATTATCCGGTTCTGAAATCCATGTTAAATACTTGTCATACTTTTTAAGAATATCCAAAGTTTGATCCTTAGATCCTGCATCTATGATAATATGCTCCACATTTGAATACTCCTGATTTAATACAGATAGAATATTATCCTCTATAAATTGTCCTTGATTAAACGAAACAGTAATTATCGAGATTTTAATACCTAACATCCCCTTTCTGTTATTATTTCCCAACATCCTGAGCAGGTAACTTCTGATTATGTAGTAGCTGCTAAGTTTCTTACTTCTTCCATCAATTCCTCCTCGCCTTCCAAATTCACCAAGTACCTATGCGCAACAAAGAAATACAGCATATACTCAATATAATTAAAGAATATTGTTGTCTGGACATAATTAACAGAAGAGCCGATTACTACTGCAACCATGGCAAGACCAATATATTGATTAACGCCTGAGGCACGTAACCTTTTAAGTCCCCAAAAAAGAAAATAGAATATTGGAACTATTCTTATTGCAAGGCCGAGATAACCTTCACAAAAAATTACAGGTGCAACCAAGGTATCGCCACCTAAAACAAACTTATAGCTGCCTCTCTTCCCGAATCTTGTATAACCTTTGCCAAAAATAATATCCCCGGTGGATTCTACTTCCTGAATTGATGTTTCAATAAGCCTTGTCCTGTAAGCGTATGTGCCAGTATTTTCCTTCAATTCTACTTTAATTGTTGTATCAAACTTGACTTTCAGGAATTGATAAACATCATTTTTTAATGAAACTACAATTATAAAAAAGAATACAAGGCTGATTATTATTTGAAGCACTCGTTTAAAGAAGCCAGACTTACGTTTCAAAATATAGAAGAAAAGAATTATGCTAAGAGTAATTAAACTAGTGAATATAAAATTCCTTGTTGCAGAGATATAAACGATAAAAAGAGAGAAAAGTGTTATGAGGATAGTTAAGGGACGAAAGCTTAGCAATGTTAAGTAAAAACTTATTACAAAGAATAGTGGAAAATAAACCGGATATCCAGACAGGTTTCGTGTAATTGTAATACCCTGATGTGTTTCTTCAGTTATTTCTTTGATATTATCATAAATCCCAAGGCCCAGATAATTAATGAAGTATAGAACTAGATTAATTGTAAATAGAACAAATGCCCATTTAAATATGCGTCTAATTCTGTAATTATCTATCGAATTGAAAAAACAAAGAAATGCAAGACACGAAATTGGAGTATTGAAACCCATCCTGAAAACTGTAAATGCCTCTCGAAATGGGATACCTTGAAAAAGACTTACAATAAAACGTATTAGCACAAATAGTACTAAAATAATTAACAATCTGCCAGGGTAGGTTCTTGTAATTCCATGAAGGCTTCTCCAACAGACAAAAAGTAAAGGCATAGCCAGAAGCCAGCTAAGTAAACGTAGATCAAAAAGGCCTGGAATATAAAAAACCCTATAGGAAATCAAGCCTAAAAAACTAGAAGGAATTAGAAATAAACTAATTACAATGTAAGTATCGACTACTTTATTTTTTGAGAGAGTTGTGGATACCATAGAATATTCTTGTTATCTGGAAGATCTCCAAATATTATCATGAAGCCTTTCCCTGAACTATAAATATCCTCTTCAGAAAGAGGCGAAGGTTTAACATGGAGGCAAAATAAAAATTAAGTTCACCCTCAGTAATAAGCCTAAATATTCGTGTAAAAAGAACGAATACTCCAATTATTACAGAAGGGTAAATAATTAAATCTAATAGGCTGTGTCCAATAAAGTGACTAATTCCCAGACAAGTAATAGTACAAATTAAACCAAGGATAAACATCTTAAGATAATAAAAGCGTTCGTCAAAGTATTTCGCCCCTAGGAATAGTTTTTGATAATAATTCCCTAGCGCAAAAGAAGCCAAATAACCTCCCAGGTTTGATATTATAATGGTATACATACCATATGTCCTGAACAGTCCAAAGAACAAAACAAGATTAACAATCACATTGAGTAGCTGTATTAAAATATTCTTTTCAGCTTTATTGGTTGCAATTAAAAATTGATATATAGGCACAATTGGAAATGAGAACAACAATACCATCATTGTCTGGGAAATGACAAATATTGAAGCATCTATATAGTTTTCTGAACCGATCCATAACTTAACAAGAATGGTCAAGGTAAAAGCCAATGTAATAGAGACTGGGATCGCGATGAGTACCAGTATTTTTGATAAATCAAAAAGCCTGGCTTTTAATATCTTTTTGTTCTCAAAATGAGCAATAAATGGCACAAGTGGGTATAATGCTTTAGAAAATATACTATAAAGCTGACCTTTAACTTTTAATCCGATTTCATACAACCCTACGGCATTTAATCCAATGAAATTTGATAAGAGCAATTTTGAGAGAGGTTCAAATAAGAAGCCAATTAGCCCTGTCATATATATTTTAATACCAAAGGTAATTTGCTTTTTTGCCACCCTTAGGAATTCATGCCAAAACCCTTTAATGTCCGATTTACCCCAAGTTTTTCTCGAAATTATAGATAAAATAATAAACCATATAATGGAGGCCGACAACGCCATTAACCCAACCTCAGGTAGTCGGCCTCCCATTTTTACAACAGTAATAATCCCCACCCAATATATGAGGCTGTAAATAAACTGACAGGCATTTGTGATATGTATCTTTTGTAAAGCATCGAGAATAGCGGTATTTATCTGTCCTAATAAAAGAACTGCATTTGAAATGATCAATAAGTAAAACAAGGTTGTCGATTCCTTGAGGTAACCGTCAGGAATTTTAAGAATATCCTTGATAATAACCCTCCCCAATAAAAAGACTATAATACTGATCACAAAAATCAGAAACACAAGTAGTGTTCTGGTGACTGCAATATCAAGATCAGACTCCCTGCATTTTCCTTGTTTGGCCACATAAACTAGTAGAGCGCTGTTTAAACCAAAATTGACAATGAAATTTAAGTTCCCAACCACTGTGACTACGGAAAAAGCTCCATAAAGTTCCAAGCCCAAAGTGTTTATAAAAACAGGTACACTTAACAGGGTGAGAATAGCAGTAAGTAGTACCTGGACAGTTCCTGATAATGAGTTCCTAATTAACTTGACCTTTGACAAAGTTACTGAAAATGATAGTTGAGGATTTTAAAAAGGTAAATCAGAAAGCTAAAGTTAAACCTATCAAGAATATGAGGTATTCAAAAAAAGACAATCTACTTGTAATAAATGATGGCTTTGGGGGCATACAAAACCTCCGGTTTCTATTGAAACCAGTTTGAACTTCTTTTTATCAAGATACAAAATCATATCAGGCAAGATTAATTCTCTTTCATACAATGGTATAATAGAAGTTTCTAGTTGTATTAAGACAACGTTAACTAAGGAATCAGAAGCCCCTTCCAACACTTCTCTTTCAAATCCTTGAGTATCAATTTTCATCATCAATCTATCACCTTTTTTGTAGAATTGATTAAAAATTGTATCGACCTTCCTAATACATACTCGCTCTTGCCCAACATATTGAGATCCAGGGGCAGCTATCATATGGGATTCCAGCATCGGGAGAAAAGAACTTGAAAAGGAATTGCCTGCCACATTAATTAACCTTTCAGAATCATTATTACCTAAAGCAAAATTATAAGCTGACCACTTTTTATCTTTTTTGGCAAGAGCATTTAGTTTACTATAAGGCTCAGAAAGTGGTTCAAAGGAAGCTATTTCACCTTTAAATCCAAGCTCCCTAAGACTCCCTGAATATTGGCCCGTATTAGCCCCTATATCCAAAAGTTTATTAATTCTATAATGATTGATGAGCTGTAGTCTACGCATCAAATCTCCGTTAGGATACTTATTAATAGATATTCCAAATTTGCGTAGTATTTTATTTATTTTTCCTGTCATTTGATCTACTTTGATTTTATGTCACATGTAGAAATGTAAGATTCAATATTTTATACTACTAATTCAAGTTTACAGTGCAATTCCTTTTTCTGTATTTTTTCTTTGACATGTATATTTGGATATTACCTATACCAAAATTGAAGTTAAAGGCATGCTTGATGGTAACCTGATCAACCATGCCAGAAACAACGAATACAGCCTTGCCATAGTTTTCAATATTTAGTATACGTTTCTATTCATCAGACAATTAAAGGTGTACACTGAAGGTTTAATTTGGAACTGCCACATTTATCCGGACAGTAAGTTAAGCTAAAATCGCTTAATTTAACGGATATGAAAAAAAGAAGAAAGTATGATCGGGAGTTCAAGCAAATGGTTGTTGAGCTTTCCCTCACAAGAGATGATCTTTCAGTTCTGGCATCGGAACTGGATATCCGGGTAGACCTGATCTATCGCTGGAGACGTGAAGCTTTGGCCAATTTGGATGCCAGCTTCCCGGGCCAGGGTAACAAAGTGATGACAGAGGAACAAAAGGAACTGGCCCGTTTAAAGAAGGAGCTTCGCGATACTCAATTAGAGCGTGACATCTTAAAAAAAGCTGTAAGCATTTTCTCCAGGAGCGATGGCAAATATTCCAATTCATAAAGGCACACACCTGTATGTTTCCCATTGAGAAGATGTGTAAAGTATTAAAGGTAAGCAGGAGTTCATATTATTTCTGGCTCAAGGGTAATCCAAGTAAACGGTCTATTGAGAACACGAAGTTGTCTGAGCTGATTAAAGAGATTTACAATCAGAGTAAATGTACCTATGGCAGCCCCAGGGTAACGATAAAGCTTCAGGAAGAAGGGTTTCATGTATCAAGGCAGAGAGTGGCGCGTCTGATGAAAAAGCAGAACCTCAAGAGTGTTATCCGTAAGAAATGGGTTGTTACTACTGATTCCAGACATAACTATCCGGTTGTTGAAAATATGCTCAATAGAGACTTCACCGTGATCCGGCCGGGGCAGGTATGGGTGTCTGACATTACTTATATAAAAACGTTCCAGGGGTGGCTCTATTTGACCATTATTATTGACCTTTATGACAGGAAAGTGATCGGATGGTCATTCAGTAGATCATTGAAGGCATCTCACACCAGCGTTGCGGCATGGAAGATGGCTGTCAGAAACCGAATAATTACAGACAAGCATATTTTCCACTCAGACCGTGGTGTTCAATATGCCTGTCATGAGTTTACTAATCTCCTCTCCTCGTACAAAAATGTCGAAAGAAGCATGAGCCGGAAAGGAGATTGCTGGGACAATGCTGTTGCAGAGAGCTTCTTTAAAACACTGAAAGTCGAACATGTTTATCATCACAGTTATAAGACATTTAAAGAAGCAGAACTTTCAGTATTTGAATATATTGAAGCATGGTATAACGTAAATCGTATTCACACTGCAATAAAAACATCAATCAGAAATAAGAGAGAGAAATTTAAAAATCAATTAGTGGCTTAATATAGTGTCCTGTTTATTGTAGCAGGTCCAATTTAATGGGAATTTTTTTAGAATTGACGAACATGTGAACCTAAGACAAGCAAAACAAACGTGATGAAATGTATACTAATTATGATCCCTCCAATCATTTATTACTGCAGTTGTGGTTGTTTTTGTCCCCTGTAAAATCACGCTACTTCTATTGCCCGGTTTTTTCGTTCTCTTTCTGCAGCCCTGATAAAAGAGGTATATAACTGCGAAACCTGCCTGAATATTCCCATTGCCCTATATTTTTTATCGTAATGCCTGGCTTTGTTCCATGCAAGGCTTCCTACGTCAGGTATTAATAATATGATGGATCAAGTTTGATTATTGTCCGTTGTTAATGATTTTTGTTTAATACATGTCTGACACATAAGCCGGACATTCCTGACACTGTTTGACCCCCCTTTTGAGAGTGGGATTATATGGTGATATTCAAGGTTTTTAGTACTGCCACATCCTGTACACTGTCCGTTATCTCTGATCCAGACTACATCTTTAACCTGTTGGGAAGGATTACGACGAAGCAGATAATCCGTATCGTCAAGATCAGGAACTTTTGCCGTATCGAGGTCAGTAATATCGGCGCCACTCTCTAATGCCTTGTGAACAAAATACTCTTTAAACTTATCTATCTGATCATAACTCAGGTCAAATAACCTGTAATAGTCAGTACTTGATCTGACAGTAGGGCATTTTTTACTGACCATTTATCGCTTCAGCAAAGTTATCATCCTCTTCGATTTCTGCAAGGCTAAAGTGAGCGGATGATAGATGTTCATTTTCAG
>WXFD01000060.1 GCA_009877105.1 Bacteroidales bacterium | reverse complement strand
TGATCGGAACCCTTCCTCTCGAGTTTGCTGAGAACAAAACTTACCGTCATCTTGTTGACATCCATGGCAGGCTGGAAAAGCCTTTCATGGTGCTCCTCTTCGTGTATCACCGATACCAGCCGGCTGTCGGTAAGATCCTGCAATATGTCCCTTACCAGTCTGACCGGTATTCTAAGCTCGCGCGAAAGGTCTTCGGAACTCAATGCCTTTTCACCCATCGTGAAATTATTCACAATGGTCTTCATTATCATTAGCGACAGAGCCTTTTTCTGGTGCTGACTGACATTCAGAGATTGATATTCAAACTCGAATCTTGTAACGTTCTGATTGGCAAAAGCAAGCTCTGCCCCAAGAAGCAGGATTATCCAGCTTGCCTGAACCCAGATTATGAACAGGGGGATGGCGGCAAAACTTCCGTAAATGGCACTGAGTTTTGAAATTCCAAACTGAAGGTCGATATAAAGCCACTGAAGCAGCTGGAGTATAGTGCCGGTTATAATTCCCGAAACAAACGCGGGAATAAATTTAACCTTGGTGTTGGGCATTATGATAAAGAGGATGGTCAGCCCGATCCATGTTAGCACATAGGGACCAATTTTGATAATAAAACCGACTATAGGCCTGATGAATCGTATCGACTCGGTGTTTGAATAAAGCTCTGATGTTACAAACACTGTCAGACTGCTTGAAAGAACCAGGACAACCGGGGCAATGAGAAGGATTGCAATGTAGTCGGTAAACTTCCTCAGCCAGGGTCGTGAGACCTGAATCTGCCATATATGATTGAAGGAGTTCTCTATCTGATCGAGAAGCGATATCACCGACCATACAAGGATGATAAGACCAACTCCGGCAATATAGCCGCCCCTGGTAGCCTGCATGGCGTTGCCCGCCTGTTTGAGTATCCAATTAAGCACCTCGGGCTGGTTCTGAAACTCCCTGATGAGTAGTTCCTGAAGTTTCTGATCGAGGGCGAATCCCTTTGCCACACCGAACGCGATAGCGGCAAAGGGAATGATCGACAACATCGTGTACAGCGTAAGAGCAGATGCCCTGAGTTGAACCCTGTCTTTCATGAAGCCCCTGGCAGCAAGGACTATAATCCTTAATTGCCTTATCAGAAATGACTTGCCTCTTGAAATGTCGGATATTGAGGTATTCCAGATATAGTCATTAGCCTGCTTTATCTTACCGAGCGCCCATGAAACCGGATCAGCCATCTTATTATTTTTAACTCTAACGTGCGAAAATACAAAATAGTGCATATATATTTATTCGCTATTTTAGATCAAAATATAGATCATGCGAATAGAGATTTACGAATTTGTAGAGGGCGCCCGTCAGGCAGTTGGATTGACCGTTATAATTGATGTCTTCAGGGCATTCTCGCTGGAATGCTATGCCATCGATGCAGGAGCTTCGAGAATAATAGCCACTGCCAGCCCGGAAGAAGCATTCAGGCTCAGGGAAATTTATCGCGGTTCGCTTCTGGCAGGTGAAAGAAATGAAAAGAAGATACCGGGATTTGATTTTGGCAACAGTCCGACCGAAATAATCAAATCCGACCTTACAGGTCATACTCTTATCCACACTACCACTGCTGGCACTGCAGGACTGGTCAGTGCCGTCAATGCCGACATGATAATAACCGGAAGCCTGGTAAATGCATCAGCAGTGGCCGGATTCATACGCGAACGTAAGCCCGACAGGGTTTCACTTGTTGCCATGGGTTACAGGGCAAGCATTTCTGCTGAAGAGGACCTTGTTTGTGCCAGATACATCAAATCGCTGGCAGAAGGCAGGAATGAGAATTTTGACGAAGAAATAGCGGCCCTGAGACACACTGCAGGGAAGAGATTCTTCGCGGCTGAAAACATTGATTTCTCCCCTCCCACCGATTATTTTCTGTGCATTATGAAGGACAGGTTCGATTTTGTCCTGAGAGCGGAAAGAAGAGATGACGGGAATATGGATATCAGAAGAAGCGATTTCTAAATGATATCGGGCGGTATCCTGAATATGGGAAGCAGCTTTCTCCGGCAGTGAATTTCCCTGTAGGTGCAGAACATGCTCAGCTTATAAAGCTGAAAAAGAGGGAGACATATTTTTGCAGAATCAAGGCGTATCTCCATTCTTTCCCTGTTCCGGATAAAGATCAGGGCAAATAGCCGGGTCAACCTCAGAATATTAAGACACCTGAATGCTTTTACAACGGGAATTGCCGATGCAAAAGTTGCCTTGTCAGTGACATTGTCATACAGTTTGCTCAGATTCTCTATGCTGTCCTTTGTTTTGGCAAGGAATTCCCTGTTCGACTCAACTCCCAGGTGAACAAGTCCGTTATCAATGTGCAGGACGGGTATGCCTGCCATGCGAAGCTGGTAACCAAGCAGGGTATCCTCGTGGCCGTAACGCTTGAGTTCCTCGTAGAACCTGAACTTGGAAAAGACAGATCTCTCAATCATTACATTGAAAGTGGTAAAAAAAGAATACGGGTGCTTGTTCCTGTATGATGCCTTCTTCTGTTCCTTTTTTCTTCCGTATTTCCAGCGAAGCATCTTGTCAGGATCACCCGGCGGGGTGTCCCTGTAAAGTATTCCTCCGCTGATCACCCTTGCCCTGTGAATATTCTCAAGCCATTTCTGAAGATAGTTCAATGCAGTTCCCCTGATCATCGTGTCGGCATCGATGAACAAGAGATAATCGCCCGAGGCCTCATCTATCAGCCGGTTCCTTATCGATGCCCTGCCAATGTTCTTTTCAGATGATACAAGCTTCACCACATCGTCAGTAAGCGACTGGTATTTCTTCCGGAAGTCCTCGGATGATCCGTCATCACCTATTATTATCTCGGTGAATTCAGGTACATTTTCCATTCCATCCCTCATCCAGTGGACAAGGGCAACAATGTCATAATCATTTACCGGGATCAGGATGGATATCTTCATTTCACAGCTTATCTGAAAGAGAAGTTTATATTTATCAAAATTACAATTTATTTATAATTTTCCTAAAACTGCTGTTTGGCAAAGAAATTGCATTGAATAAATTTGCACACATGTTATTCATGTCATTCATTACTATGAAAAACCTGATATTTTGCCTGCTTTTGTTATCAACGGCATTTTGTTCCTCAGGCCAGACACACAATGGATATGAAATTTCAGTCAATGTATCAGGACTGAGCGATTCTACTATTTTCCTGGCATACCATTTCGGCGACAAACAATACATACAGGACACCGTGGTTCTCGACAGCCGCGGCAATGCCGTGTTCTCAGGTCAGGAGGCCCTGCCCCAGGGCATTTACATGATCGTTCTTCCCGGAAAGCAATATTTTGAAATCCTGATGTCTGATGACCAGCAGTTTGCCGTTTCATGCACCCACCCTGACTATTTCAACACGCTAAGCTTCTCGGGTTCCGACGAAAACGAATCGTTTGTTGTCTACCAGAGAAACTGGGTTGAAATGCAGAGGAAAGCTTCAGGGATAATCAAGAGGCTTCAGTCAAACAGACAGAATCCTGATTCCCTTCAAATCCTTACCGGCATGCAGAAAAAGCAGGAAGATGCAATGAAGAGCTACCTGCGTGAGGTGATAAGGAAAAATGAGAACAACCTGCTTTCACTGCTCGTCAGGGCCATGCTTCCCGTGGAGGTCCCGCAATTTAAAATTCCCGAAGGAACCGGGAATCCCGACTCGGTAAGGTGGGCCATGACTTACGCGTATAACAGGGATCATTTCTTCGACAATACCGACCTCACTGACGAAAGGCTGCTGAGAACACCCATTCTGCAGGCACGCCTTAAGGCTTTCTTTTCAAATGTCCTGGTTCAGTCGCCCGACAGCATAAACAGGCAAATTGACAGGATAATTGCCAGAACAGAGAATAATCCGAAAATATTCCAGTTCGTTTCGGTCTTTCTTTTCAACCACTTCAGGGAGAGTGAAATAATGGGACACGATGCCGTGGTGCTAAAGCTTGCCGATGATATTTATCTGTCAGGAAAAGCCGATTGGGTTTCCGATGACTTCAAAAAAGACCTGCGCGAACAGGTTGAAAGAATCCGGCCCAACATTATCGGGATGAAAGCCCATGACCTTATTATGGATTCCGACAGAGGTATGTTCGTTGCCCTTTATGACATTGAGAAGGATTTCACCGTTGTTTATTTCTGGGAACCTGATTGCGGCCATTGCGCTGAAGCGACACCTAAGCTCAAGACCTGGTACGACACGGCAAAAAATCAGGGAGTGGAAGTGTTTTCAGTATGCACGGCAGGAGAAAAATCGAAATGGCAGAAATACATTGATGATCACAAGCTCGACTGGATTAACGGATGGGATCCGGAGCGGAGGTCCAATTTCGGTTACTACTACAACGTGGAGGCAACTCCGCTTATTTACATACTCGACAGGGACAAGAACATAATAGCAAAGAAAATAGGGGTTGACGACGTGGGACCCTTTATCGACAATTACAGGAAGTACTTCATGAAGTAAGAGCAGCCCTGCCGGGGCAGGAAATGGATGTTCCGGGTATTATATTCAGACTTGACGGCTGATCAGATAGTTCCGCAGGATTTTCGTACAATGAGCTCCGGAGAAATGGTAACCTGTCTCTTGTATTTCGATTTACCTGCATTTCTTACTTCTGACCAGATCATGTTTGACACCTTGAGAGCCATTCCCGAAAGAGGTCTCCGCAAACATGTCACAGGTGACGACATCAGGTCAAAGCCTATGCCTTCTTCCATTGATACAATCGCGACATCCTGAGGCACACGAAGATTTTTCCTTCTGAGATAGCTCATGATGCTGTAAACCAGGTCGGCCTGAACAACTATTATTATCTCGGCACTGTACGGCGGACGAAGATAATGGTCAATCTGTCCCTGATCAATTTCTCCGCCATCCACCGGCATGTCGAATTCGACTATAAAAGGCTTGTTCATTCCTTCTTTCGAAGTGATATTATCCTTCAGAATGCTGATTAGCTGACGGTCGAACTGAGAAGCCAGTCTGTCGGTGGCTATCAGTATGTTCTTGTAGCCCAACCTGACAACATGGTCGACAACTTTCCTTGCACCATCTGCATAATCGGTACCGACTGTATTCAGACGAAGATTCCTTACTGATTTTTCAAGCAGAACGAAGGGATATGCCATGGCCCGGAGCGAACGAATGGTATTTTCGTCGGCGGCATCACCGGCAAGTATAAGACCGCTGTAAAACTTTTTAAAGGCTCCGACCATCCTGTTATACCTGTCATCATCCGGATCCTTGGTCATTATTGAGAATCCGACTCCAATACTGCCGAATGCCCTCTGCAGATAGGGAGTAATTCCATATACAAAGGGATCATGAAGGGAAGGAACAACCATTCCTATTATTCCGGGTTTCTCTTCTGCCGATGTGCTATCCGTGGGATCCCTCTGAAGATCAAAATATCCCATCTGTCGTGCCAGCGCGAGAACTTTCTCCTTGGTTTCCTTCCGGATACCGTGCTGGTCGGCTTTGTTATTCAGAACCAACGATACCAATGTACTGGATACACCTAACTTCTCAGCTAAATCTTTATTCTTGACTTTTTTCCCCATTTTCTCCTAAAATTTGCATGATCTAAATTAGGAATTTTTTTTATAAATGAGAAAAGTATTAATTATTTTTAACTTATACTAAAAACTCTATATCTAAATAAGTTGCTGGAATAAATAATTTTAGCTGATTATCACTAAAATATCATTTCTTCGGTGGCTGCATTCCTCGCTGCCTGGCTGCTTCCTCAAGCCTCTGCTGCCACTTCGATTTCTTCATTGGCTTTTTCTTATTCTCCTCGAGTGTTGCCAGAACCTTCTTTTCATCAATGAATCTCTTGGAAATCATGTTCTGAAAGTATGTCAGGATATTTGCAAGGAAGTAGTAATACGTCAGACCAGCCGAAAAATTATTGAGTATGAACATGAACATGATGGGCATCACGTACATCATCATCTTCATTCCCGGCTGATCCTGTCCGGACGTTGAACTGGTCATCTTCATGGTCAGAAGCGTTGAAGCCGTCATCAGAAGCGTGAAAAGGCTTACATGGTCACCATATAAGGGAATCTTGAA
>WXFD01000059.1 GCA_009877105.1 Bacteroidales bacterium | reverse complement strand
CAATGCCGCCATCCGCGGCAATATCATAAATGAAGGTAAGTTTTACATTGTCCGGACCGAACTGGAGGAGAAACTCTGGTTACGTATCACCATTATCAATCCCCTGACTTCGGAGGAGGATTTAAAGCTGCTTCTCGATACAATCGAAGAGGCAGCTTCAAAGATCCGATAGCAACTCTTCCTAGAAACGGTAACCTGCTGAAAGGCCGAATCCGGTATTCTTCCAGGTAAGTTTACCTGTTGCTTCAGGATTGATTTTTAGTAGTCCAAGCTGGGTATTAAGCTGGAAGAATATTCCTGAAGAAAGCTCATATCCGGCAAATACATTTGCTCCTGCATCAAATCTTTTCATGGTGACGATACTGCCTGTTACGTATTCATTCGAGAACTCAACGTCTATTGAATGACCATCATCTGTCTTCAGCTTCCCACTGAGACCGAATCCAAGATAGGGACCAAAGCCTACCAGGACATATCCATTACCCAGTTCACCACGATATAAAAAATTAAGAGGTATCTCAAGATATGAAACATTGAGTTTTAAATCAGAGTCCTCTAATTTGCAGCCTTTTGTTGAAAAGAGAATCCCGGGCTGAAGGTAGAATTCCGGGGCAATTCCCAGAATAGCATTCACGCCGGCATGGAACCCCGGTTTAAGATCATTCTCAAACTTGTCGCCATCATTGTCTTTACCATTGATGTTCTGAAAATTAACACCTCCCAGAACGCCGAACCTTGTTCCTTCCTGTGCCTGAATCGACAATGAAAAGAGAACCATAAAAATAAAACCTGCGAATAATTTTGTCTTCATAATTTGATAATTTGGTTTTAAATCAAACGTACGATTTGCAAATATGGTGCATAAATATAATCATATTTTGATACCTGAATCGGAATCGGCAGACAGGGCTATGGACTCCCTCCATAAGCTTTTAAATCTCATTTTCTTAGGATACATACAGATAAAGCAGATATTTCTTTGGTATTCAGATAAACATATTTACCTTTAGCTTTATTGATAGTCTTGCTGAAGACTGTTAATTCATATATCCATAAAACAAATTACAAACAATGGCAAATTTCATTGATGATTTTATGAAGACCTACGGTGATGAAGTGGTCACTCAGATGGCTGCCAACACAGGTCTCGACCAGAAAACGGTTCAGTCACTCATTCCAAAACTTACTCCGCTTATTCTGGGTGGTTTGAAAAAACAAAAAGACGAAAGGGGTGGTGATGCGAGAGTTGATCACATCCTGAATAAATACGGTGATCCTTCAGTCCTTGATAACATTGAGGATCTGATTTCATCCAAGACACACGATTCGACAGCCGATGCAAACCTCGGTGGACTTCTAGGAGATGATGGTGGTGTTCAGGCAGCCCGGGCGCTTGGAAAATCCCTCAACATCGATGCCTCTGCTATCATGAAAATGATTCCTTCGCTTGCTCCTATTGTTCTTGGTGCCTTGTCGAAGAAAAAGGCGACGGCACCCGGAGGCATAGGAGGGATCGGATCACTCCTTGATGCCAACGGTGACGGCAGCATTATTGATGATGTCGCCGGATATATCCTGAAAGGCACTGCAGGAAAGCAGACCAGGGGAAAAAATATCCTGGGATCCATCCTGGGAAGCATGCTCAAAAATAAATAAAGACATTCCCGGCCCTGATACGGTCATTGCCAAATCCCCTTTCCCGGGGGATTTTTACGCGTGTTATGAAAACACATCTGCTTTCTCCATTCAGCATGTGTACAGACCATCATTTTGCCAGAATATGTATAAATTATTGTTAAATTTGTTAAAGAAGTTTAAATCAAGGGAATGGCATTTTAGAATTTCCTAATTTCGCTTTCACACAACGATGTTGTAACAGATCATAATCAATATTTTCCGGATGAAAAGGACAATCATAATCACCCTGGCAGTTTTTGTATTCACAATGATTGCCCTGTATGTATTCAATAAGTTAACCTCCCGTCAGGACCGTAATCTTATGTTTGCCGAGGCCGTTAAAGGCGATTTTGAAGTGTCGATATCGACACCTGGCGAGATCTTAGCAGAAAATGCTATCGATATTAAAGCCCCTGAAGTAAGCAGGGGAAGGGATTTTCGTGCCCAGCCGCTGAGGATCACTGATATGGTCGCGGAAGGAACCGTTGTAAAAAAAGGCGATTATGTAGCAACCCTCGACAGGACACAATACGACAATACCCTGAAGGACGAGCGTGAAAGGCTCAACGAGTACAGGAACAACATCGAGATGAAAAAGATGGATACAGCTGTGACACTCACCAATTTAAGAAACAACATAAGAAATCAGCTTCATACCGTGGAGGAGGCTGAAATAACACTCCAAAATTCAAAATACGAACCGCCGGCCACAATCAGACAGGCTGAAATAAACCTGGAAAAACAGAAAAGACTTCTTGAACAGAGAAAGAGAGGATATGAGCTCAGGCTTGCCCAGGTTAAAAGGGACCTTATAAGACAGAATATGTATTATAACAGGATCGAAAGAAGGGTTGCAAGTCTCGAAGAGGTACTTGCCGGCTTTACCATCACTGCACCCTCGCCCGGAATGGTAGTCTATAAAAGGGATCGCAGGGGCACAAAGATCAAGATAGGATCGACAATAAACATGGCCGACAGGATTGTAGCCACGTTGCCCGATCTCAGTTCTCTTCTGTCACGTATCTATATCAGTGAAATTGAAATAAGAAAGGTCAAGACCGGTCAGAATGTTGAAATAAAGGTTGATGCTTTCCCCAACAAGGTTTTCACAGGCAAGGTTTATACCGTTGCCAATATCGGGGAACAGCTTGATAATTCCGATTCAAAGGTTTTCGAGGTAATGGTTAAGTTTGACGGATCCGATCCCGATCTCCGTCCGGCAATGACCACAAGCAACAAGGTGGTAATCCAGAGATACAGCGATGTAATTTATATTCCCACGGAGTGCGTTCACGCCGAAACTGACGGTATTCCCTTTGTTTATACCAGGGACAAGACCAAGCAGATTGTTGTTACCGGTGATGCTAACGATAAGCATATCATAATAGAACAGGGCTTGAAGCCGAAACAGTCAGTCTACATTATGACACCGGAAAACGCTGATGAATTCATTGTAAGGGGTGAGGAACTCAAGGAGATCAATCACGAAAGGATGACTGCCAGTAAATAGAAAAACCGCGAAACACACTGGCGCTTCGCGGTTCCTGTTAGAGTGCCTGATTTCCCTATTTTTTATCGTAGGCCATTGTTGTTGTAACCTCACCGTTCGGGGTGTCCCTTTTGGAAACAATTGTGAGTGAAGCAGGACTGTTCAATGTCCAGGTCTCTGTAGTTGTAAACTCCATCGACTGTCCATCACGTTCAAATGCCATTTTGGTCACAATGTTAAGTGATTTTCCGTCGGCCGACCAGGTTGCGGTGGACTTGCTCTCACCCATTCCCATTGTGTTTACGCTTTCCTTTCCGTCGAGAGTATATTTACTGGTGATGTTCATGGTCTGACCATCCCTGCCCTGACGTGTTCTTTCAACGGTAAGAAGATTGGCTTCCTGGCTTACAGTGAGATCACCGCCGCCCATTCCCATTCTCCCGCCTCCCTGGCCCAACTCACTTTTCTCAGCGTTGAAAGCCCACTTTCCCGAGAAATATGCCTTTGAGCCCTGGGCATTGAGAACCAGCGGCATGCAAAGAAAAGCAAGCATTACTGTAATTGACAGTATCTGCATGGTAACATTTTTCTTCATATTTGATAAATTTTAATTGTTTATTATTAATAGACATCCCGGCATGGCTAATTATTCCATGCAATCAATAAATCTCCACCTCGTGATAAAACTCATAATAAGAAACAAATCCTTATGGAAATTTATTTATATCTTTCGCCTGAAAAATATATTAAAATCATCAGAGATATGATAAAGAAGTTATTTTCATTTTCAGTAATTGCTTTTTTGCTGATCTCATGCGGAACAGGCGGAAACAGGGAAGTCTCTCAGAACAACGAGGAACAGGGTCCTCTAAAAGTTGAGTTTGCTTCGCTGATAGATAATCCTTCAGAATATGTAGGTAAAAACATAAGCGTCGAAGGCAAGGTCGTACATGTGTGCATGCACAGCGGGAAA
>WXFD01000058.1 GCA_009877105.1 Bacteroidales bacterium | reverse complement strand
CATTTGGCAATAATATTATTGGCGATAGGAATATTGAAGCCTTACCTGATAATTATCTGTTTCAGCATGAATATGGGCATTATTTGAGAAGTAAAGAGTCCGGGCCTGGTTATTTTTTTGAATATGGTATCCCAAGCTTGTTGTATGCAGCATGGCACACTCCTGAACAGCACCAGTATTATTGGACGGAGCTGGATGCAAACAAAACGGCATTTTTTTATTTTGATGAGCAATACCAAGGTTTTCAATACTGGAATTTCAATTATAGTCCTTTATTTGAAAGAGGTAATCCATTTAACAATTCATATCCAAGATTTCGATATGAACACACCAATCGACCTTCGACTTTAACAATAGACAAGAATTGAGAAGGATGGATACTGCATATAAAAAAACGATTACTGAGAAACTCATAATTTATGTAGTTCTTATAGCTTCAATGGTTGGTTGTGATAAAGTTGATTACAAGATGAAAATAACAAACAACAGTAATTCAACGATTTACTTTTATTATAGCTTTTCATATCCGGATACTACCATAAGAGCAGAAGGCAATCCTTTGGGGTCACCTGATAATTATAGAATCTTATCAGGAGAAACAATAACAAATCCCATGAGAGGGTCATGGGAGGGTCAATTTGATATTTATAGCACACTTATGATTTTCATTTTCGATGAGGCGACATTGAAAACCGTTCCATGGGATACGATCAGGAAAAACTATATGATACTGAAGCGGTATGATTTAAGCTATGAGGATCTGGTAAAAATGGATTGGAGGGTAACATATCCGTAAAATAATGTTTTTTAGGCATATTGGTAATATACTGCACCAGGCGGTGTCGCAGATATTGTTGTTAAGTACCAATTTCAGGATAATTTTTACAAAATCATTGATCTGAGAAGGTATGATAATCAATAAATAGCCAGCCAGCCCGGAGGGCTGCAAGTCCAATATCCATGGTTACATCCATGGTAAATGTCTGCCCTGGCTTACAACGCCGGAGGTGTTGAAGAACAGCAGCTTCAACCCTCTCCGGGGTTGGTCAGCAGGGCCGGAGAACTACCCCGGATGTTACCGGGGACATTGGACTTAAAAGCCCCGCTGGAGCGGGGCAGGCTCCCGGGCCTTAAAAAATTAAACGAGCGTGCAAAGATGGAAGTTAAGCAAAGCGGCAGCACAATACTTGCAAGGTGGTATCCGAGCGGGAGTTATATAAAAGAGACGCAGGGAGGAGTTACGAAAGAATACACGTTTATAGGAGGCGATGCCTATACTGCCCCGGTTGTTGCAATAACCCAGGGAGGAACCACCACGTATTACAACCTGCTGAGGGATCATCTCGGGAGTATAACACATGTAGTAAATGCATCGAACAACACGTTGCTTCATGAGTACAGTTATGATGCCTGGGGGAGGATGAGGAACGTGTCATCATGGACCAATTATGCTCCGGGTTCTGAACCGTCGTTATTTGTTGCCGGAAGAGGATTTACAGGACATGAACACCTGCCATGGTTTAACCTGATTAATATGAACGGACGCCTTTATGATCCGCTGGTCGGGCAGTTCCTGAGTCCGGATAACTATATTCAATCTCCCGATTTTACACAGAATTTTAACAGGTATAGTTATTGCCTGAATAATCCACTAGTCTATGCGGACCCCGATGGAGAGCTGGCTTGGTTTATACCTGTAATAATTGGTGCAATAATTGGTGGTACCTCAGGAGCTGTAATGGCTGATAATGCAGGTGCGGAAGGATTCTGGGAATGGGCTGGATATATTGGAGGGGGCGCGTTAGTTGGAGGACTGTCGGGAGGTGCAGCAGCCGGAGTAAGCGCTTTGGGAGGTGGTGCGATGCTTGCAGGAGCGACAGCGGGAGCTGTCGGAGGTGCCGGATTTAGCGGAATGGCTACTGGCTGGGATGGAAGCGCCATGTTAACAGGAGCTGTTAATGGAGCGTTAGCAGGTTTTGTTGGTGGAGGTGTAGGTAGTGCAATCGGAGGCGGTTGGGGAGCTTTAGCAGGTGGTGCAGCTTCAAATCTTACAAGTCAGTTGTAGTACAATGACGGGGATTTTAGTGAAGTAAATTGGGCATCTGTAGGCATAAGTGGCGCAGCTTCTTTTGGTTTATATCATGGAATGCAGTATATGCAATACAGAGCAATGGATGGAAAGCTGGGTCAATTAAACGTTACCTATAGACAATTTTCTAAGATAAATGCTGCATACCAAAGGTCCAGCTTTTGGCACAAAGAACATGGGGTAATTTTGAGTAGGGATGGTTCAGCCAGGTTTGTTGCGAGAGCAGACCGTCACAAATATGATGTTACATTAAGATTGAACCCACGAAATGGAGATTTTGCAACGGCTCATACCCATTGGACAAAAGATGGAGTTGATTTAGGCGGTGGCGTATTTACTGTTGGAGGATACCATTCTCCTCATGATTTAGTTAGTATACCGGGTTATTCTTTGGTTGTTGGTAGGACAACCTCTACTTATTCTATAAGTGGTACAGGTGCGTTTAACTATATAAACCCTGATCCATTTATAAGGTTTTTTATGTTCCCATGGAATTGGTAAAATTTAAAGACATGAGAAAACTAATTTTAATACCCACTCTGTTTTTATTGTCTATTTGTTTTGCTCAAGCACAAATGATAGCAGGAAATGATACCTTGTATTTAAATTACTTTATTGCTGTGGGTGAGTTTGGAGGAAATAATGAAGGGTTAATAATTTACAGCAATAACAATGAGTTAAGGGCCAAGGGTGTTAGGTATAATGCTAGTAGTTATGGGATGCCTTTAAAAGTTGATGCGATTATCGATTTCTACGAAACAAATAAAAATAGCTATACTGTTATAAAAGCAGAGTGGGTTTTAGGCGAAAAACAACGTGATTACATCGCTAAAATACTGGAAGAAATAAAGACAAGACCCGTTGAAGAAAATGTGTATAGCAATGCAAGTGAACATTATGCAATATTAACGAAGAAAGAGAGCTGTGTTTTTATTGATAGAACCGGGGAATGGAATAAATTTTTTGAGATAAAGAAAGTCCTAGACATAGAGCAACAACATCGAAATCGAAAGCATTAAATGAAAAAAAGCCCCAGCGAACTGGGGCTTTTTGCTTATAGCGCAAGCTGTTTGATTTTATCCTTGGTGATGAATGCATCGAGGAATATTTTAACCACTGATTTTTTTTCCTCTGTCATCTTCTCGATCATTTTAAACTGGTTAAGGAGTTCCTTATCTGTGAGAGAGCTGTCTGCCAGATCATCTGAAGTACCGTTCATCAGGAAATCTGATGTGACTTCCAGGTCGGTCGAAACATCAAACACGCCTGCCAGCCGCTGCATGACATCTGCCCGGGGGGTATCAGTTCAGAATTAAAAACCCGGGTTGTGGGAGAACGGGTGATTTTTTCTTTCAATTTTAAACCCTTCTTCCTGTTTTGAGCGGTTTTTTGTCTCTTCGAAAGCCAACTATTTGATTTATAGAGAATAGAGAGATTTTTAATTGTAAATATGGGTGTCTCAGCCTATATTTACAAGATGTTTATACGTCAGAAAGTAAATAAAAGTGGTAGTGTAAGTGTACAGATCGTCCAGAAGGTAGGGCGTATTAACAGAGTTGTCAGGACCATTGGTTGTTCAACGGATCCTGAGGAGTTGAAAAGGCTTGAGAGTCAGGCTGAATATGAGAAGGAACGTATTTATGGTCCCACTTTATTTGATCCCCGCCCGGTAGAAGATCTTAAAAATGTCACCAACGACTGCATCAGGGTAATTGGTCCAGATATTGTTTTTGGTGAGTTATATGCCCGTATTGGCTTTGATATTATTGGCGAGCCACTTCTTAAAGCACTGGCGATATCCAGGTTGACCCACCCGGGGAGTAAGCTTAAACTAAGTGAATATCTCAATGTTACAGGGCGTGATAGCGTCTCTGTTTACTCCATATATCGATTTTTAGACAAGATCAGTGACAGGTATAAAACACAAATCGAGCATCTTTCATTTGCGTATACAAAGCGGGTGCTGAATGGGGAGATAGGTATCGTCTTTTATGACATGACCACCATCTACTTTGAGAGCAGTCAGCCTGATGAGTTAAGGATCCCCGGGTTCTCCAAGGAAGGTAAGCATCATCTTCCTCAGATATTTTTGGGATTACTGGTTGGGTGTAATGGTTATCCCATTGGCTATGACATTTTTGAGGGTAATATTTATGAGGGTCACACCCTGATCCCGATTCTTGAGAGGTTCGAAAAACAGTTTTCCATAGGCCATCCGATAGTAGTTGCAGATGCAGGTCTACTGAGCAAGTCGAATATCGAAGAGTTAACAAAGCGCAAATACAAATTTATCCTTGGAGCCCGGGTGAAGAATGAAGGAGCCAAGGTGGTTCAGCTTGTCCAAAGGCGTGAATGGGCAAATGGAGATATGGTTGAATATTTAAACCCTGACAACAGCCGCTTGATTATTGAGTACACCGATAGTCGGGCCAAGAAGGATGAATTTAACCGGACAAGGGGGATCAGAAAGCTTGAGAAACAAGTAAACTCAGGGAAATTAACCAAAAGCAACCTCAACAACCGGGGTTATAACAAATATCTCAAACTAGACGGAGACATATCTATAAGCATTGATTATCAGAAGTATGATAATGACCGCAAGTGGGATGGGATCAAAGGATATATCACTAATACTGACCTTGCAAAAGAGGCAGTTGTCACCAGATATCGTGAGCTGTGGCATATTGAAAGGGCCTTTCGTATCTCAAAAACTGACCTTCAGATAAGGCCAATATATCATCGCCGCAGGGACAGAATCGAGTCTCACATATGCATATCCTTCATGGCTTACCTGATGTACAAGGAGTTAGAAAGGTTAATAATGGACAATAATCTGAAAACATCTGTTGAGAAGGCAATCGAACAGGTAAATAAGATTTATGAGATTATAATACCTGGAGATGATGGAAATCACTCGACTTTTAGACCCCACAACAATCACCTTCAGCAAAAACTCATTGAAATAATAACCTCACCCTAATTTTGGGTGTCTTTCGCACAAAACAGGAGCTGTGTTTTTATTGATAGAACCGGGGAATGGAATAAATTTTTTGAGATAAAGAAAGTCCTAGACATAGAGCAACAACATCGAAATCGAAAGCATTAAATGAAAAAAAGCCCCAGCGAACTGGGGCTTTTTGCTTATAGCGCAAGCTGTTTGATTTTATCCTTGGTGATGAATGCATCGAGGAATATTTTAACCACTGATTTTTTTTCCTCTGTCATCTTCTCGATCATTTTAAACTGGTTAAGGAGTTCCTTATCTGTGAGAGAGCTGTCTGCCAGATCATCTGAAGTACCGTTCATCAGGAAATCTGATGTGACTTCCAGGTCGGTCGAAACATCAAACACGCCTGCCAGCCGCTGCATGACATCTGCCCGGGGGGTATCAGTTCAGAATTAAAAACCCGGGTTGTGGGAGAACGGGTGATTTTTTCTTTCAATTTTAAACCCTTCTTCATTTGAACGGCGAAGCCCACGGCGAATACCATTGAAATCCAAACCAGATGTGAGTTTCGAGCCTTGAACGGATAGATCCCGGGGGTCTTTGATGGATTAATGCCAGCTCTTCCTGTTTTTCGCATTTAGCGAAAATCCCTTTTTACTTTAAACCTTAATAGGGTTTACGATTTTTAAGCCATTGATATTGTTAAAGTCCTTTTCGTTGTTGGTGATAAGCGTAAAACCATGAGCCAGGGCAGTAGCGGCAATAATGGCATCTGGGGTTTTAACTTTTTTGTTCCGGCGAATGTTCACGCAATACGTGATAACATCGGGGGTAATGTCAAATATAGTGCTGTCGGCAATAAAATCTTTTACCCGTTGTTCTTTGAAAGCATCCGTTTTCCAGCAAAGCAGTTCTATTTGCGATATAACCGAAAGGTTAGGCACAGCATCAATGACGGAATCCATAAACTGCAAACCATTTTCAGGGAGCGAAGCTGAAAAATAATCGGAAATAACATTGGTGTCGATTAAATACTGTTCCATTCGCTGCGCATCTGGTTTATATGGTCGTTTAATTGCTGCCCTTCTTCTTTTGTAATAAAGCCCTTGTATTTATCGGATAATTTGGTTTTAAAGGGCTCAATATTTTCTTTTAAAACCTTTATCAATCGCAATTCTTCCAGTTCGTGCAAAATTCCGATGGCCTTCTGGTTGGTTAATTGAATAAGAATAGTATTTTTCATATCCTTACTTATTTGGCGTGCAACAATGTCTGAATTTTAGTTTTGTCATAGCTCCAGTATTGAGCTTTGTCTATTTCCTTTCGTATCGGTTTAACTTGGTAAAATGTACTTCAATCAATTTTGCCGGATCGTTTTGCGAAATTCCTTTTCACTTTCTAAGCTACTTTTATTTTTTTATAAAATTAGCATAAAAGTTAAGTGTTAGCAATTTAATTTAAATAAGGTAGCAGAAAAGTAGATTTTTTAGCTTGTTTAATTAGATTAGTTTGCTGATTTTGCTAATAAAACTTTAAATGTGTTTTTTTAGAATATTTTCATAGACGAAAAACGTTTTCCTGTTCGGACTCACTAAGCAGATAGCCTACGGTTGTGTCAACCAGTTTGGCTATTTTTTTTGCAGCTTCAATGCTTGGTTGCATCTCATCCCGTTCATATTTACCGATAACAGAATAAGAAGTATTAAGGACATTATTTTGTTGTTTCAGAATCAAGTAATATGATTACAGATTTGACGGCTAATCTGAATTACAAATTGAATACGCACGAACTGAAAACTAAGGTAAAGGAATTTATTCAGAAATGCAACTAATTTAAAAAGCCCGGATTTCCGGAGCTTAATTTACCTATATTGTTTATAAAGGTCCAGGAACTCATCCAGTTCCAGGTCTAAATCTTCACGGATTATTTTACGCGTGAGACCTTTGGGAAGGTCTTCGTTTTTGTGAACCGGAACAGTGGTAACCCGGCCATCAGGGTGTTTTAACCTGTGGTGCGAGCCATTAACACGTACAACAATAAAACCAAGCGTTTGCAGGAATTTGATAAAATCTTTACCGGAAATAACAGGTAGTTGGGGCATAGCTAATATTTTAAACAGCATCCGACTTTAAGGGAACCTGCATTTCCCTGAAACCAACAAAGCGGTTAATCTCGGAAATCTTCTCTTTTTCTTCGTCTATGCACATGTCAATAACTTCCTTTATGTTTACCAAAGCTTCATCAATAGTTTTGCCATAAGAGTGACAGCCCTTAAAAACAGGGCAGCTTACGATGTAAACATTATCTTCGTCTTGTTCCACAAGAATGGGAAGGTGCAATATCTTATTTTCTGTTTTCATTGTGATTTTTTAAACGACCGTTAATCTTGTCTGTGTCTCGTATCTGAATATATAGGCATCGAGCAACGATTTTACTGTTTGCTTTTCCGCATCAGGCAACAACTCTACTTTCTTGACCAGCTTTACCAGTTCAATGTCGTTTATCGAATCTGATAACAATTTTTTACGGTTGCCCACTACCAGTTCATCTATGGTTACTTCCAAAGCATCTGCAAAGGCTTTTAAAGTCTCAGCTGATGGCGAAGTCTCGCCCCTTTCATACCTTGAAATATGGTTAGGGTGTACATTGATCTTTTTGCCCAGTTCTTCTTGGGTTAATCCTTTTTCTGACCTTATTTTTTTCAGGTTATCACCAAAAGTGGTTTTCATACCTCAAAATATTGAATTTACAAGACAAAGATAACAAAAAAGGTTGGCTAAAACAATTAGAAATAAACAATAAAGATAGTATTTGTCGATAATTTATTCATAGGTGTTGGTTTTTATATAAACATTTTTGGCAGGTTTGTAACCTGATTTGATTGGTTAAAATTTTTTTCAAAAAAATTGTTTGCGGCAGGGCAATTATTGCTTAACAACAAGCTGGTTATATGCTTGAATACTTCACTTAACCGGTTAATCCTTACCACGAATGCTTCATATGAATGAAGACGTGGAAACCAGTACCGAAGATAATCGTTGGCAAAACCGTGTATTTGTTTTATCTTTAATCGTTGTTCAACTTGCATAACATAAAGATAAAGGGTTATAACTTCCTGATCGGTAAACTCAGGCTCACTATTATTACTGAAGCGCTGACAGAGGTATTTAAGTTCGGAATCATACAAGTCACATATATACAGATAAATATAGATTAGCTTCAGCTCTTATGCCTTGGGGATCATGCTTATAGGTATAACCAGGAGAATTATATCTTAAGATTTTTAATCTCAAGGCTTTAAATAAACAAACTAAGTATATTTTATTGGCGATCAGTGTTCTATATTTATAACTTATAAACATTCAACCCTTAATTCGCATTGATAATTATTTAATGGCTTGCCAGCCCGGAGGGCTGCAAGTCCAATATCCATGGTTACATCCATGGTAAATGTCTGCCTTGGCTTACAACACCGGAGGTGTTGAAGAACAGCAGCTTCAACCCTCTCCGGGATTGGTCAGCAGGGCCGGAGAACTACCCCGGATGTTACCGGGGACAATGGACTTAAAAGCCCCGCTGGAGCGGGGCAGGCTCCCAGGCTTTAAAAAATTAAATGAGCGTGCAAATATGGAAGTTAAGCAGTGTATCGGCCCCTTATCAGTTCAGAATTTAAAACAGATATGCAGAGTTCATACCCGTCCTTGCCGGTCAGGCAGTTTTGCCGGTAAGCACCAATGCTTCGTCATACTTCTTCTTACGGCCGTTTATCTGCGACATAAGGAGCCCGGAAATGACTATGACCATACCTGCAATATTCTGGAAGGTCAGCTTGTCACCAAGAATAATGAACGAGAAGACAGCAGTAAATACCGGAATGAAGTTTGTGAATACATTTGCCCTTGTAACACCCATGTGCCGTACCGAATAGGCGAACAGGATGAATGCGAAGCATGATGCAAAAATTGCGAGCGCAATGACAGGCATTAATGAACTGACTGAAAAGGAAGCGGCTGTAAGGTGCTTCAGTTCAAATCCCATGAACAGGGGCAGAAAGAGGACGGAACCCAAGCAGTTCTGGAAATTCACAATGAATACCGGACTGTAACTTCCTACGAGCCTGCTCAGGGTCAGATTGTAGCCGGCGGCGGAAATGACTGCCAGCATCAGCAGGCTGATCCCCTTTGCATTGTATGTTATGGTGCCGTCCCAGTTGATGATGAATATCAAAACACCAACGAACGACAGGACTATCCCGATATAATTGATAATCCTGAGTCTTTCCCTGAAAATAATCCATGCGCTTATGGCAGCAACCACCGGGATTGTAGAAATAAGTACCGACCCAACCGTTGCGGAAACATAGGTCAGGCCGAAACTCTCTCCCAGGAAATAAAAGAATGGCTCAAAAACAGCCAGCATCAGGAAGAATCTGAAATCCTCCCTTTTTATCCTGATGAATTTCTTCTTAATGTACAGGTATGACGAAAGAAGGACGACTGAAATGACCAGCCTGAAAAACACAATGGTAATTGGCCCGAATGTTTTATTTGCCAGTTTGAACCAGATAAATGAGAATGCCCAGAATATCATCGAAAGGATTACAGAACCATATATCCTGAGGTTGTTGTTCATAGGGGTTAAACAGAGAAATTACCGGCGTGCGAAGTTAATCTTAAAAATTGTATTTGATCGAGCCATTCCGTAATTATTCTTAATGCTAATTTGTTATTGTTTCGAACGGCAGTTCGGAAGACAGATTTTCAGTGACTTAATTGACAGATCATTAATTAATTAACATACAGCTGTATTTCGACCATGCGAATAATAGTCCGTTCCGCGATTTGATTATGAAGGTTAAATTATTATATTTGCCGCCTCGAACGCTAAACTTTGACAAACCTAAGTGTATCAATAAAATCTAAAACCTGTTAGCAATGAAAATCCTGGTTTGTATAAGCAATGTGCCGGACACCACCACAAAAATAAAGTTTACCGGAGACAACAAATTCCTGGATACCACTGGTATTCAATGGGTGATAAATCCATGGGATGAACTGTCGCTTACCCGCGCACTTGAGCTTAAAGATGATCCGAAAAGCGGAGTGAAATCGGTAACCGTATTACACGTCGGAGGAGCCGGATCCGAGCCCACCATCAGGAAAGCCCTTGCAATAGGTGCTGATGACGCAGTAAGAGTGAATGCAGAACCATCCGACGCATATTTCGTTGCAGGGCAGATTGCTGAAATAGTGAACAGGGAAAAATATGACATAATTTTGTGCGGCATTGAGTCAAGCGATTACAATGGTTCGGAAGTAGGAGGAATGACAGCCGAATTTCTGGATATCCCTTCATTCTCATCGGTCTCGGCAATTATGATTGAGGGCGGAGCTCCCGTACTAACAAGGGAAATTGACGGCGGAAAGGAGATCATTGCTACAGAGTGCCCGTTTGTTGCAGTGGTACAGAAGGGAATTGCAAAAGAACCCCGGATTGCCTCGATGCGGGGTATAATGTCGGCCCGTTCAAAACAAATAAGGGTATTTGAACCTGTTCAGGTTGAGGCATTGACTGAGATTGATGCTTTTGAAAAGCCGCAGCCGCGTGCCGCCTGCAAATTTGTTGATCCGGAGAATCCGGCTGAGCTTATTGATCTTCTTCAGAATGAAGCCAAAGTGATCTGAAAAATAAAACCAGAAAAACATGTCAGTATTAGTTTTTACGGAAAACTGGGACGGTAAATTCAAGAGACTGTCATTTGAATTGGTATCATATGCCTCCTCCCTGGCCGGTATGTTAAATACCAGTGTGACTGCAGTCACAATCGGTAAAGCGGAAGGGGATGAGCTGAAAAAACTGGGTGAGTTTGGTGCAGACAGGATATTGAATATCACATGCCCGCAATTGTCTTTCCTTGATAACCGGGCATATGCAACGATAATTTCTGAAGTTGCACGAAAAGAAAACTCAGGGGTCATCCTGTTTTCCAACAATAATACCGGGAAAGCCCTGGCCCCCAGGGTTGCAGTCAGGCTAAAGGCCGGGATGGCTTCGGGAGTTAACGGTCTTCCTTCAGGTGTGGAGCCGTTTGTGGTTCGTAAGCGTGCTTTCTCGGGAAATGCTTTTGCACATGTTGTAATTAAGACCCCGTACAAAGTCATTACACTGGCGCAGAATTCGTTTGAACCGGCCAGCAGACCTACAGGAGCCATACCGGAGGAAATGGAGGTCTCCATTGACGGATCGTCCGTTAAGGCAAGTATACTGGAAACCCAAAAACAAACAGGCAGGATAGTGCTTACCGATGCTGATATCGTGGTTTCCGGGGGCAGGGGCATGAGGTCGCCGGATAACTGGGGTCCGCTTGTTGAACTTGCCACCCTCCTGGGAGGCGCAACAGCCTGCTCGCGGCCTGTCTCAGATGAAGGATGGAGACCCCACGAAGAACATACCGGGCAAACCGGGAAGATCATTGCACCAAACCTGTATATTGCGGTTGGCATTTCGGGTGCCACCCAGCATCTGGCAGGAGTGAGCGCTTCAAAGTACATCGTTGCCATTAATACCGACAAGGATGCCCCGATTTTTGAAACTGCACAATATGGAATAGTCGGGGATGCCATGAAAGTGCTGCCGAAACTGGTTGAAACTGTCAGGAATATCCGTAAACACTGATTCTGAGCTTCCTGAGGATTTGCCACTGAAATGCACAAGGAATCTGCCGAAAACCGCGGAGTTGCTGAAACGGGTCCTGTTAAGCAGGGAGTCCTGCCGGGGAATCCGGTACAGGAAAAAACTATCTGAATTTAAGTTCCTGAAGCAATTATCCGATGACAGTCATTTCAGTTGTGTCCTCTCCGTAACTTTCAATCCAGGTCCGCCTAATTGAATTCAAGGGAATACTGACAATAACCTGAAAATACAAAATACCTGATCAATGACCCGACAGATTATTTTTGCCCTGACACTCCTGATCACACTGGGAGTGTTTTATTTCACGATAGTAAGAATTGTACGCTTCTTCCGTTTTACGCGTCCGGCATTCCCCGTGCGTGATTTCGGGAAGCGATTCAGCCTCATGATGAAAGTGGCATTCGGCCAGTCAAGGATTTTCAGAAAACCGATCCTGGGATTATTTCATGCTCTTGTTTTCTGGGGCTTCTGCATAATTCTCTTTGGAAGCATTGAAATGGTGATCGATGGTCTTTCGGGGACAGAACGTGCCCTCAGATTCCTGGGCCCTGTTTATGATTTCATTATTGCTTCGGGTGATATTTTTGCCGTCCTGGTGGCAATCTCAATAATTGTCTTCCTTGCCAGGCGCCTGTTCTTCAGGGTCAGGAGATTCGAAGGGGTGGAGATGAAGAGTAAATCTCATATTGATGCCAATATCTCTCTTACGCTGATTCTGCTGCTTATGATCTCGCTGCTTACGATGAATACAGGGTATGTCGGGTACAATCATTCAGAAGGAAGGGAGATTTACGGTATTTTTCCGGTCAGCAGCATCCTGGCAGGAATGATGCAGGGATTTTCCGTCAGGGATTTTTTGATGATGCACGAGATATCGTGGTGGACTCACATTCTCCTCATTTTCGTGTTTGCCAACTACCTGCCATACTCAAAACACTTTCATGTGTTCATGTCGGTACCGAATGTTTTTCTTTCAAGACTCGACCCGCTCGGGAAGCTGGAGAACATGGAAAGCATTACCAGGGAGGTCAGGCTTATGATGGATCCGGGGACGGCCTATGCTCCGGCGGCAGACACCTCGCCCGGGAGATTTGGGGTGAAGGATGCAGAAGATGTTACATGGAAGAATTACTTTGATTCGCTGTCATGTACCGAGTGCGGGAGATGTACTGAGGTTTGCCCTGCGAATATTACGGGTAAAAAGCTTTCACCCCGCAAGATAATGATGGACCTGCGTGCAAGGATGAAGGAAAAAGGTCCAGGAATGGTGAGGGAGGGCAGGGGATTCGATGACGGCAGGTCGCTTCTGGGAAACTATGTTTCCGAAGAAGAATTATGGGCATGCACCACATGCAATGCCTGTGCCAGGGAGTGCCCCATCAACATCAATCATCCTTCCCTGATAGTTGACATGAGGCGGTACCTGGTACTTGAAGAGGCATCTGCTCCAGGGGAGCTTAAGAGCATGTTCAGCTATATTGAAAATAACGGAGCTCCGTGGCAGTATCCTGCAGATGACCGGCTGAACTGGACCAGGGATCTGAAATTCCGGGTCCCGGTTCTGTCTGAGCTGGCAGGCCGGGGAGAAAAGCCCGAATATTTATTCTGGGTCGGCTGTGCGGGCGCATTCGATGACAGGTACAGGAAGGTTGTAAGAGCTTTTGCCGAAATACTGAACCATATCGGAGTGAGCTATGCCGTGCTGGGCAAGGAGGAGACCTGCACAGGCGATCCGGCCAAACGGGCTGGAAATGAGTTGCTGTTCCAGATGCAGGCATTCCAGGTTATTGATCTCCTGCAGAAATACGGGGTCAGGAAGATCATAACAACCTGCCCGCACTGTTTCAATATATTTAAGAATGAATATCCCGGCCTGGGAGGGGATTTTGAAACGATAAGCCATGTCAGCTTTCTGAATGACAGGC
Organism: Bacteroidales bacterium; assembly: GCA_009877105.1. Taxonomy (GTDB): domain Bacteria; phylum Bacteroidota; class Bacteroidia; order Bacteroidales; family VadinHA17; genus LD21. The sequence continues at coordinate 255,877 of WXFD01000058.1, read as the reverse complement.
TGAGGGACGGGTCGCTCCGATTATCGGGAAGCTCGTTGAAGGATGTCAGGATCACCTATCACGATCCCTGTTACCTTGGCAGGGCAAATGAAATTTATTCAGAGCCGCGTGCCCTGCTGAAAGCCGTTACGGGTGATCTGGCAGAGATGAAGAGTCACGGGAGTTTTGCCTTATGCTGCGGTGCGGGAGGTGCACAAATGTTCAAGGAGGCGGAGAAAGGGGATCAGGAAATTTTTATAAGGCGCACTGCAGATGCACTTGAAACCGGCGCAGAGATCATTGCCACGGCCTGCCCTTTCTGCATGACAATGCTGACCGACGGTCTGAAATACAAAAACCGGGAGGAAGAGGTCAGGAATATGGATATTGCTGAACTGATTGCCGGATCGCTTTGATGACGGAATTAAATAAAAAACCAAAGATACAATGATGGAAACCAGGAATATTATTAAAAGCGGAGAATTCCTTGTAAGGGAAGTTGAAAACAAGGATATTTTCATACCCGAGGAGTTTGACGAGGAACAGAGAATGATTGCCGCGACCTGCAGTGATTTTCTCGAATCTGAGGTATTTCCGAATCTTCAGGCTGTTGAAAAGGGCGACCGTGAACTGATGAAGTCAATTCTGAAAAAATCTGGAGACCTCGGGATGATGGGAATTTCCATTCCGGAAGAATACGGAGGGTTTGGTCAGTCGTTTGTTACCCAGATGCTGGTGGCTGAGACCACAGGCGCAGGTTATTCATTCTCGGTTGCATATATGGCTCACTGCGGCATCGGAACCCTGCCCATAATGTATTACGGAAATGAGGACCAGCGGCAGCGTTATGTCACCAGGCTTGCAACCGGCGAACTTATAGGCGCTTACTGCCTGACCGAACCCGGGGCCGGGAGCGATGCAAATTCCGGAAAGACCAGTGCAAGGCTTTCCGATGATGGCAGGCATTATATTATCAACGGTCAGAAAATGTGGATCACAAATGCCGGTTTCGCAGACACCCTTGTTGTTTTCGCCAAGATCGACAACGACCGTGTTTTAAGTGCTTTCATCATTGATGCTGACTCACCCGGAGTGGTAATCGGACCGGATGAACATAAAATGGGAATAAAGGGATCGTCGACCGCACAGATATATTTCAATGATGTCATGGTTCCGGTTGAGAACCTCCTGGGAAAAAGGGGAGAAGGCTTCAGGATCGCGCTCAGCATTCTTCACATGGGCAGGATCAAGCTTGGAGCCAACGTTATCGGGGCTGCAAAAAAAGCTATAACCGATTCCGTGAAATATGCCAACGAGCGAAAGCAGTTCGGGGTTCAGATCTCAACATTCGGAGCAATAAAGCATAAGCTTGCAGAACAGGTTATACGACTTTTCGCTTCAGAATCGGCAGTATACAGGGTCAGCAGTGATATCGACATTCTGATGGAAAAGCTTAAATCAGAATACGGCGACAAGGGAAGGGCATCCATAGAAGCCATCAGCCATTATGCTGTTGAAGCTGCACTGCTGAAGGTGGTGGGATCGGAAATGCTCGACTATATTGCCGATGAGGCTGTCCAGATCCATGGCGGAATGGGGTATTCTTCCGAAATGGATGTGGAAAGGGGTTACCGCGATTCAAGGATAAACAGGATCTTTGAAGGGACAAATGAAATAAACAGGCTGCTGGTAGCCGATACTGCAATGAAAAGAGCCATGAAAGGCGATTTTGATCTTTTCGGCGAAGCAGAAAAACTGTTTGCCGGACTTGAAAGCCTGACCAGTGAAAAGCCTGCAGGTGAAGGCTATTTCGCTGAAAAATACAGATATCTGAAAAATTTCAAGAAAATCATCCTGCTCTGTATGCATGCTGCAACGAAACAATTCGGGAAAAACCTCGTGACTGAGCAGGAGGTCATGAACAATATCACCGACATGATGATGGAAGCGTATCTTTCCGAATCGCTTGCATTGAGGATCGAAAAGCTGGAAAATCGCAGGGGAATGGTAACTGAGTACCGGGATATTCTTGATGTGAATATATACGACACTGCCGGGAAAATCAGGAAATCGGCAGCCGATGCCGTTTATTCAATTGATTTGAAGGAATCGGTTCCCGGATTGATAAAGGCAGTGGAGCTGCTTTCTGAAGTTGAAGGCATCAACATAAAGAACTCCAGAAGAAGAATCGCCGACAAGCTTATTGCCGATAATATGTACAAGTTTTAAACCTTGCGATCCGGAATTTGCAGGCCGGGTGTTGTTAAACAAATCCCCGGAAACGGATTGTTCCCTCAGGTTGGTTTTTACCGGGATATATGTTAATGAACGGTAATGTAGTTGATATTTATCATATTTACTGATGACTTAGATCAAAACAACATGTGATAAAGAACATTTAATTAAAGTTAAAAATGCAGTATCCATGTTGCGATTGGTATGTAATCTGGGATATATTTGTGAAATAATTAACAAAAGCCGAGAGATGAAATTAAAAGCTCTAATATCATTACCCAGCCTGATAAAGGTATTATTTCTTTCAGGAGCTGTATTCATGGCATCATGCGAGAAGTATGCCTACCTGATTGAAACGGTAAATCCGGATGAGCCTGTTCTTTTCCAGACCCAGATACAACCAATTTTTACCAACAATTGTATTACCTGTCACAAGGGAGCCCGGAATCCCGACCTCAGGGAAGGAAACTCCTATGCATCTCTTACTGAAGGCGGATATGTGACCCAGCCGGCGGAATCGAGCAAACTATATAAGAAACTGCTTGAAGGAAGCCATGCCTCGTTTACAATTGATATCGAGAAGCAATTGATACTCACCTGGATAAAACAGGGCGCACAGGATAATTAAAAGCCAGAAAACCATAAAAACCCGATAAGATGAAAAAGACTTTCCTATTGCTGCTGTTATTTGCCTTCATAGTTTCCGTTTCGGCCCAGGAAGGAGAAAAAGCAAAAGAAAAATCAAAACCGGTCAGATTTACCTTTGGAACAGGGCTGCTGATAGATAATCAGACTGTTGAAACGAATTTCAAAGGAAGTCTTGAGTTTCAGATACATCACCGCTTCAGTCTGATTGAAAACTACCATAATCTGTATGGGATATACGGTGCGGCCAACACAAGGCTGGGTCTTAACTACGGTGTGACGGAGCGTCTGATGATAGGTGTGGGTACAACCAAGGATTATAAATTGCAGGATATTCAGTGGAAATATCTTATACTTCAGCAGACCGAGGACAACAGCATGCCTGTTTCAATGTCGTATTACGGGAATTTTGTGCTCGATCTTCAGAAAAAGGAGGCTTTCGGACCGGTTGAGCGTTACAGGGACATTCACAGGTTCTCCTATTTTAACCAGCTCATTGTGGCAAGGAAATTCAATGACGTTTTTTCGTTTCAGATTGCCCCTTCAGTGATTTATTTCAATGCCGTTCCCCAGTATACCAACGAGTTAAAATACAAAAACCTGAACTTTGGCTTGTCGGCCGGAGGAAAAGTTGCCGTTAAGGGAGCACACTCGGTTATTTTTGAATATGATCAGCTTCTGAACAAGCAGCAGCTTGATGAGCAGCCGAAACCAAATCTTTCGCTGGGATGGGAGATTGGAACAGCCACCCATAATTTCCAGATATTCGTTGCCAATTACTCACAGATCATTTATCAGCGGAACCTGGTATTCAATACGAACGATTTCCGAAAAGGTGATTACCTGGTAGGATTCAATATAGTTGTAAGATTCTGAATAATTTCAGGAAAATAATGAAATTCTGGAGGACCTGGATGCTTGTGCCCTTCCTGTCCTTGCTGCCGGCCGGAAGCCATGGTGCCTGGTTCCCAGCTGATGCAGCATTAACAGGCGGAGCGGAAGCTGATACATCTGAATTCATTTCCGTATTTGCAGAGGATAATGAACGGTGTTTTGTCTGTCATGGCCAGAACCGTTATGAATATGAAAATCCCAATCTCGGCAGGAAAGTAAGGGCATTGATGTCGAAGGAGAGGATAATTGACAGGAAAGCATTTTATGAGTCGAACCACCGAAGCTTCAGCTGCACCGACTGCCATTCGGAAATGTATACCGAGTTTCCGCATCCCGGGGAATTAAGGATGGAACAGGGTTTCAACTGTATTGACTGCCACGGGGGCGATGAAAACTGGGCACATTTCCATTTTGATGAAATTGAGATTGAATATCAGAACAGCGTACACTTCAAGCTTGAGGAAGAGGGGTTTTCATGCTGGAAGTGCCACGGGCCGCATGATTATAAAATCTCGGTCAGGAACAGCGGTAACCTGAAAGAGGCGATACTTTACGATAACAATATCTGCCTTGACTGCCACTCGAATTTTAACCGGTTCCAGATACTGTCTGACAGGGAGGAAATTAACATTCTTGCCAGGCACGACTGGCTGCCGAGCCAGGCTACGCACTTTAAAAGCGTAAGATGCATTGAATGCCATACCCAGGTCAATGACACCATCCTTGTTGCACACCAGATCAACCCGAAGGAGATGGCTGTAAAAAACTGCACTGAATGTCATTCGCGTAACTCACTGCTTATGTCGTCGCTTTATAAATTTCAGTCGAAGGAGCAGCGGAAGGACGGATTCCTGAACGGCGTAATTCTCAATGAGTCGTATGTGATCGGCGCAAACAGGAACACATTTCTTAACCGCATAAGCGTGGTGGTTTTTATACTGACACTGGGTGTTGTTGGAGTTCATATTGTTTTCAGAATCCTTAAAAACAAAAAAGCCGATGAGTCATAAAATGTACCTGTATCCCAAGTGGGTAAGGGGCTGGCATGTTCTCAACGCCGTTTTGTTCCTGGTCCTTATTGTGACCGGGCTCAGCATGCAGTATTCCGGTAAGGACAGCATCTTTATCATCGGATTTGCAAATGCCGTAAAGTGGCATAACTTCGCCGCGATTGTACTGACTATCAACTATATTGTCTTTGTGACCGGGAATCTTACAACAAGGAATGGCAGGTACTACAGGATCTCAAAACAGAATTTCTGGTCCGACCTGCTGATTCAGCTTAAATATTATTCCATGGGAATGTTTAAGGGAGAAAAGCACCCGTTTCCCGTGACTGAGCAGAGTAAATTCAATCCTCTGCAGAAGTTTACCTATGTCCTGGCAATGTATCTGGCATTGCCGCTGCTGATCATTTCAGGATTTGGCCTGTTATTTCCTGAAATAACCATAAAGAGATTTGCAGGGGTCAGCGGCCTTATCCTTACGGATATCCTTCACATTACAATGGGTTTCCTGCTGTCGGTATTCATGGTGATCCATATCTATACCTGTACCCTGGGTACAAAGCCCTGGTCGCTCTTCAAGGGCATCATCACCGGCTACCATGAATCGGACGAACTTTAATATCTGTATCTCTGTCAATATATTTCAATATATTGAATGTTGATTGAGCCATTTGTCGATATTTGTACTGAATTGCTAACTTAAAAAACACGACTATGATTACTATGAAGAAGCGACTTGTGAGAACAGTAATGGTAATTGCCGGAGTGTCATTCCTTTGCCTTTATGTAAATGCGCAGCAACCCAAACCCTGGGATGTTCCTGCCGAATATAAGAACATGAAAAATCCTGTTGCCAAAGGAGAAGAAAGCAACAAGGCAGGTTTGGCAACCTATACGAAATTTTGTGCATCATGCCATGGAAAAACCGGTTTGGGCGATGGCGTCAAGGCCAGAATGCTTAAGGATTTTCCGGGCGATTTTTCAGGTGATTATTTCCAGAACCAGACCGACGGGGAGCATTTCTATAAAACTAAATTCGGCCGGAATGAAATGCCCAAATTTGAAGGCAAATTAAGCGACGAAAATATCTGGAATCTGGTTAACTTTATGAGAACATTCAAAAAATAGAATTGGGGGCAATACCCGGATCTGGTTTTTTTGAAGGAAGAATAATATTGATGAGCTTTTGTTTTCGGCTCACGGGGATGAATTGCACCTGAATTCATTCCCGTTTTTGTTCTGTTGCCGGCTCACTCAGGAAGGATGACCCGAGTTATTTGATCGGAGTTGCAATGTACCTTACAGATCATCACTTATCTGAATCCCGGGTTATTGGAATCAGAAACTTAATTCACTGTCATTGCTGTAACTGATTAACCTGAAATAACAGATCACTATGAAACTGACGTCTTTACTCAGGAATTGGATATCCATTATCGGGTTGCTGATTGCATCAGTCAATCTGATCCTGATAATTGTTTTGTTCATTATATCAGCGGTGCTCGATAAAAGTGCAACCGTCCTTGGTTTGTTCATTTATATAATCCTTCCGGGCTTCATGCTGTTTGGTCTGATTATGGTGCCTGTCGGTATACTGGCTGCCAGGAAAAGAAAAGCATCTGCTTCTCCCGAGGGGATAAAGAGGCTTCCCAGCATTGATCTTAACAACCCTGTACATAAGAAAGCCTTCATCATTTTTGCCGTTGTAACCGTAATTATTCTTTTCCTGTCGACGTATGGCAGTTTTGAGGCATATCACCTGACAGAATCGGTAGAGTTTTGCGGTACCCTGTGCCACAAGGTTATGGAACCGGAATATACTGCATACCAGAATTCACCACATGCCAACGTGGCTTGCGTCGACTGCCATGTTGGAGCCGGCGCATCGTGGTATGTCAAATCGAAATTGTCAGGGTTGTACCAGGTATATGCAACCATTACCAAAAGCTATCAGACCCCCATTGAAACTCCGCTGCATGATCTGCGGCCTGCAAGGGAGACGTGTGAACGCTGTCACTGGCCGCAGAAATTCTATTCGCGAAAGATTTTTACAAAAAAATATTTTCTGACCGATTCTCTGAATTCCGAATGGGATATCATGCTGCTGATGAAAACGGGCCCTGAATATGAGAATCTTGGGTTTACCGAAGGAATTCACTGGCACATAAATCCCGATGTTAAGATTGAATATGTATCCGAGAATGATAAAAGGGAGATAATCAGTTATGTGAAATATACCAATAAGGAAACAGGAGAAGTGACAGAATACCGTATCCCGGATTCTGAAGTGTCTGACAGCGCATTGGCATCAGCCTCTCCCCGTACAATGGATTGCATTGACTGTCATAACAGGCCATCCCATAATTATTATTCGCCTCCGGCATATTTTGACAGGATAATGCAGGCAGGCGGCGTATCGAAGGAGATCCCCTTCATAAAAAAGTCGGCAATGGAGATACTTTCAAATACCTTCACCGACAGGGATACAGCAATGATGCAGATAAGGGATGGAATACTGAATTTCTACGAATCAGGTTATGCGGGTTATTTGTCAGATAACGTTGAAAAGATTGAACGGTCAATCACTTCAGTCCAGAAAGCCTTTTCAAGAAACACTTTCCCGGCAATGGGAGTGAATTATAGTGTTTATCCTGATCATGCCGGCCATCTTGAATCTGAAGGCTGCTTCAGGTGTCATAATGATGCCTTCGAATCTGAGACCGGCAGAAGGATTACCCGCGATTGCAATATATGTCACATTATTATCAGCCAGGGTACACCCGGATCGATGCAATATTCGGCAGTCAGGGAGCCGCTTGAATTTATTCACCCTGTTGATATCGGAGACGTATGGCAGGAAGCAAACTGTTCCGAATGCCATAAATTCCTGTATTAGAACACAGGAGCAGCATTCTTGTTAAGCCTGCAGGCGGCATCCATACCGTGAAAATACCAGTCGGTAACGGCTTTATACGGTTTCCTGCCGGAAGGATCAGCTGTTATTTTTTTCACAAAACATCATAAAAGGCACCATCTGATGGTTTTTAAGTAACTTTTGATAAATTTGCACGGTTATTGTAAACATTGCAGAAATACTTAAATAAATCTATTATGGAAAAAACAAAAAAGATTTTGATTCACTCAGTTGTAGGCATTGCTGCATTTACATTTGCTTCATGGGGCCTTTTTGCCCAGGAAAAACAGGCAAAACCCTGGGAGGTTCCTGCCGAATATAAGAACATGGCTAATCCGGTGCCCAAGACAGATGAAAGCATTAAAGCAGGCCAGGGCCTTTATGTTAAATACTGCGCTTCATGCCATGGAAAAACCGGTCTGGGTGACGGGGTAAAAGCAAGAATGCTCAAGGATTATGCCGGTGATTTCTCTGGTGCCTATTATCAGAACCAGACTGATGGAGAGCATTTCTACAAGACAAAGTTTGGCAGGAACGAAATGCCGAAATATGAGGGTAAATTAAGTGATGAGAATATCTGGCACATGGTGAATTACATGCGCACATTCAAGAAATAAACAATGAGCCGAGAAAAAGAGAGCCGCCCCAATCGGGGCGGCTCTCTTTTTCTTTATGCATTTATGCCTTTCTATATTGCGGCAATTGTGTTCTCAAGAAGCTTCTTGATATAAGAATAGTTATGCGCACCGGAACTGCCGTCGTGGACCAGGATCTGGAAATTGATAATGGCTCCGAACTGTGCGTTGGTGAGGGCAGGGAATGCGGGACTTCCAAGTGACGGATTTCTCCAGTAGCCGGTCGGATTGGCACCGGCATCGTAGATATCGATGTAACCATGGTAACTTCCGTCTTTAGGATCTTTCTGGAGTATGTCATGACCGCCGCCCAGTGCATTGATCTTGTCGGCAAGCTGTGCAATAAGGGCAGTGATTTCGGCTTTTGTTGCGGTGAAGGATGGATTGGAGGCACTCATGCCGCTGTGACATCCTGTGGTATTGCAGCCGTTGAAATTATTCTTTGCGATGAATGAATGGCCGCCGGATGTCCTGTTGGGAGTGGCCATATGGCAATCGGTACAGGATGCTGTTGAAGTATGTGGAGAGTTTGTGTATCCCGTTCCGAACTCAATCCCTCCGGTACCTGAAAGAGTAACGGCCTGTGTGGCATAATGAATGCCTGTACGGTATGAGACAGGTGCAAGATTGAATGTGGCGGCGGGTTCGGAAACGAGTTTCCCGTAATCAATAACATTCCCGGAGGATGCAGTAACCGGCAAAGGCTGATGGCATTTTGCACAAAGATTTGCAGAAGTTTTGGCAAAATTAACCGTTTTCGCACCTCCCCACATGGTTAATGGTACGGCTGCAGTGGTTGTAAGGGGGAAAAACTCGGTTGCTGAATAATTCGTGTGAAGCGAACTGTGACAGGTGAAGCAGCTTATTGGATTCGGCAGCCCCATTGCTGAAGCCGGAACGCTGTAATTGTTGATATACCTGGAAGGATCAGAAGGGTTCTGGGTAAACGTGGCAGGGGTATTGTTTTTCACCACATGCATGAATGCCTGGTGTGAATGGCATGGAACACAATTATCCATTGTGGCTATCGTGTAAGCATCTCCTTTATAATGCAGTGAATAGCTGTATTCCAGAACTTTGGCATCAACTGTTGTACTGTTGTGACAAAGCTTGCAGGTCTCATTGGCATCCTTCCCGTCAGCACCATCCTTCCCGTCAGCACCTGCCGGGCCCATCGGACCCTCACATGCGGAAAATAAAAATGCAGCGGCAAATAACGTAACGACCAATCTCAGAAGATTTTTCATGTTTTCAGGTTTTTCTTGGTTTTAAGGCCACAATGTAGCAATAAGGAAGTTCTGAATCGTTAATAGGCAGATGCTTTTTACTATCTTTTTAGTTGATAAATATTTATTAAGATAGTGATTTATATCAATAAAAACAATAATATTTGTTAATTGTTATATTTGTGGCTGGAAGGAAGCTCCGGATCAGTTTTAAAGCATATCACGGTTATGTCGGAAAAAGAACCATTGGAATCAGGAAAAGCCAATCCGCTCAGGTGGAAAAACTTCCAGCACCTGTCAAAACATGAGTTGCAGCTTATTGATGATAACAGATATGAAGCATCGTTCAGGGCAGGGGAGGTGATCCTGAAGCAGGGTTCTCCCTCTTCGAGCGTTTTATTTCTGATTTCCGGGCTGGCAAAGATTTACACTGAAGCAGACGGACATAAGAACTTCCTGATTGAAATTGCCCAGCCGGGTGCACTTGTAATGGGACCGGGAGCTTATATCAATTCAAGAAATACTTTTTCGGTTGCATCGCTTGTCCCGTCCAGGGTTTGTTTCATCGATTTCAATGTGTTCCGTCATCTGGCCAAAACAAACGGAGCATTTGCTGAAAGCCTTCTTGAGGATTTCTGTTTAAAGGCATTGACCCTGCAGACAAAAATGGTAAACCTATCCAGGAAAAAAATGCCGGGAAGGCTCGCAGAAGCCCTGCTTTATTTGGCAGATGAGGTGTTCCGCTCGGATGAATATGAACTTATGCTTACAAGAAATGAGCTGGGAGAAATGACAAATATGGCCAAGGAAAGTGTTGTAAGGATCCTGAAAGAGATGGAAGAATCGGGAGTTATTTACTCAAGGGCGCCATTGATCAGGATACTTGACAGGCAAAAGCTGATCCTCATATCCGAAAAGGGTTGAAAATCGATTGGTGTTAATTATCAGGGACAATTATTTATGAGAATATTCAAATTTCTGGCATCTCCTGTATTTATGGGAGTGTTATTCATAATTTTTGCGGTTTCGCTGGCTGTTGCTACTTTCATTGAGAATGATTACGGTTCTGCAGCTGCCTACGATTCCGTTTATGATACCAGGTGGTTCGAGTTCATCCTTCTGCTTCTGGCAATAAACCTGATCGGAATGGTTATCATGCAGAAGCTTTACAGGCGGTCAAAAATTACAGTCTTCATGTTCCATATGGCATTTGTGGTCATTCTTGCCGGGGCAGCAATTACCAGGTATTTCGGATGGGAAGGATCGATGCATATCAGGGAAGGAGAAGAACAGAGCAAGTGCTATTCAGGCGACAGGTATATCGGGTTTGAGTTAAGGGACACATCCGGCAGGGTAGTGGATGCACATTCAGAAAAATATTCGATGTCTTCACATGCTCCCGGCAGATATCGTGAAAAACTTCTGATAAACGGGTTGAGCCATGAGCTGGTTCTTTCCAGGATCATTGCCAATGCCACTGAATCAGTAACCGATGATCCTGACGGCGAACCACTCATTTCCATTGTTGCAACAGATAATAGCTCAAGGGAAAAAATGATTCTCCGGAGAGGCGATATAAAGGTTTTCGGGGATGTTTCAATTGGCTTTTTTCCGGCTGAGGACACCCGGATAAAAATCATGTGCGATTCGTCGTCGTTTTTCATTCAGTCAGAAAGCCCGGTCAGCCTTGTGAACATGATGACCGGTGAATCGCAGGCGGTCGGCGCAGATGTTGCTGCTGAAATAAAACCCATGCAGATTATTGCACTGGAGAACATAAAGCTGGTTGTTCAGAAGACTGCGGTTAAGGGATCTGTTAAACCTGTCCCGGCCGACAGGGGGGCAGAGAATACGGGCACGAATGTTTTTATTTTCAGCCTGATGTCAGGAAATAAAACAAAGGCTACAATAAATGTATGGGATTCGGGAATGCCAGGCATGGCTTCCGGAATCGTTTCAATGGGGAGCGAAACCCTTGAGGTATTTTTCGGCTCACGTGAAAAGATCCTGCCCTTCAGCATTTATCTCAATGATTTTGTGCTTGAAAGGTATCCCGGGTCAAACAGTCCCTCCGGTTACAGAAGCGATGTATTGCTGAAGGACAAAACCGAAGGTGTTGAAAGATCCTTCGTGATATTTATGAATAATGTGCTTAAATACAGGGGTTTCAGGTTTTACCAGTCGTCCTATGATCCTGACGAGCAGGGGACAATACTGTCGGTAAACAATGATCCTGCAGGGATGATTGTGACTTATACGGGATACGGTATTCTTTTTCTCTTTATCATCCTGTCGCTGTTAAACAGGAAATCGCTTTTTCATAGTGTAAATCCGGGTTTCTGGAACTCGGCCCTGAGAAAAAGATTGCCCCTGGTTATGATGCTCATTATTCTGACCGGTACAGGCATGATAAATGGCCAGAAGCTTGTTCCTGACAGGAGATCGGCAGAGGAGTTCGGGAAAATTCTTGTCCAGGATCAGAAGGGAAGAACGGAACCCCTGTCTGCCCTCGGCAATGATATATTAAGAAAGGTGGCCCGGGAAAATAAATTTGAAGGCCTGGATCCGATGCAGGTCTACCTGGGGTTATACCTCGATTTTGACAGCTGGAAGGATGTACCGCTGATAAAGGTGTCAAACAAGGAGCTGCAGGGCATCCTGGGTCTGGGCGGAAGCATGGCTGCTTTTTCCGATATAGTGAATATTGACGGGGATGGAACATACAAGCTTTCCGATCTGGTTAACAAGGTCTATTCAAAGGCTCCCGGAGAGAGAAGCAAGCTTGATAAGGAGATAATGAAGGTGGATGAGCGGGTAAACATTGTATATATGATATATACAGGCGGATTCCTGAAGATATTTCCGAAAAAGGACGGACAGCATGACTGGGACTCACCCCAACAGGCAGTCAGACATGCTGCCGGAAAAGAAGACTCTCTTTATCTTCATAGCGTAATGCCAATGTTTGCCGAAGCTTTGCGTTCCGGCAACAGAACGGCCGCTTCAGCCATTTCCGCCTCAATTGTGGAATACCAGCAGAGGTTTGCCGGATATGATCTTCCTCCCGTGCGCAGGATAAACGCCGAGATCCTTTATTACAAGCTGATGATATTTGAACGGCTTTTCCCCTTTTATGCCACTATAGGTATAATTATGCTTGTAAGCCTTCTGATAATGGTTATCGGGGGCATCCGAACGGACACCTTTATCCTGAAAGCCTTGAAATGGCTGTTACTGGCTGGTTTCATCCTTCATACCTTCGGTATCGGATTACGCTGGTATGTTTCAGGCCACTCACCGATGAGCAACGGTTATGAGTCGATGATTTTTATTTCATGGGTTACCCTGTTTGCCGGTTTCATTTTCAGCAGGAAATCTGATTTCACCCTTTCGGCAACCGCTGTTCTGGCTTCCATGACCCTGATGGTCGCCCACCTGAGCTTCATGGACCCTGAAATAACCAATCTCGTACCAGTGCTGAAATCCTACTGGCTCACCCTGCATGTTTCAGTTATCACCGGCAGTTACGGATTCCTCGGACTGGGTGCGATCCTTGGCATTATAAACCTTATCCTGGTTGCACTATCAGGTGAAAGGAACAGGGAGAGGATTTCCGCCACCGTTGACGAGCTTACGGTTATAAATTATAAAACCCTCACCATTGGCCTTTACCTTTTAACGATTGGGACTTTCCTGGGCGCTGTATGGGCAAATGAATCGTGGGGAAGGTACTGGGGCTGGGATCCCAAGGAAACCTGGTCGCTTATCACAATAGTGGTCTACACCCTTGTAACCCATTCAAGGATGATCCCGGGGCTCAAGGATATTTATTCATTCAACCTGCTTTCAATGATCGGCTTTTTTTCAGTGCTGATGACCTATTTCGGGGTAAATTATTATCTCTCCGGGCTGCACTCATATGCAGGAGGCGATCCGGTACCGGTACCGGCTTTTGTATATGTTTCGGTTGTTATTCTTGCCCTGCTGTCAGTAACTGCATATATGAGATATCGGAAATGGGAAAAGGGCAATGGATGATAGTCCGACAGAAAAGGTTTTCATTCAGTTTATCGGCTCATCATGTGTTTTGTTCATTAGGTTTGTGAGGGATTGCCGTTTTCGTCCCGCCGGTGCGTGACTCAAACGGCGATCTCCGGGGAGGGTGGTCCGACAGAAAAGGCTTTCATTCAGTTTATCGGTTCATCATGTGTTTTGTTCATTAGGTTTGTGAGGGATTGCCGTTTTCGTCCCGCCGGTGCGTGACTCAAACGGCGATCTCCGGGGAGGGTGGTCCGACAGAAAAGGCTGCGCCCCGGCACACCGGGGCTTCAGCCTTGTTTTTTATTACCGCTTATTGGAGCAAGCTTCAAACGCTCATAAAAAACAAGGCTGAACCGCCTCCGGCGGCCAGCCTTTTCTGTCGGGGTGGAAGATGGGATTCGAACCCACGACCCTCGGAACCACAATCCGGTACTCTAACCAGCTGAGCTACATCCACCGTTTCAGGGTGCAAAGTAAGCCCAAAAAATCCATTTGTGCAAAAATTTGAATTTGTTTTATGCCAAATCTGTCCAATTAGTATCTTTGCGCCGCGGTTCAAATAGAATGGACCATTCTTTTCAAATTTGTACAATACATTATGTCTCCAGAAAGACCTTTCACGGTCAGTATCCCGAAACTAAGAAAGATAAAACTGATCGACAATATCTCCGGGCTGCAGCTGTTCCAGCTGATGCGCTTTACGGTCTTTCTTATAATCAGCATTGTATTTACGAAAAGCCATCTTACAAGAGCCGAAATAGGATCGTGGGAGATGTTCCTGTTTATTTCGGGACTGATCAGTTTTTTCTGGGTTACGGGAATCATTCAGTCGTTGCTTCCCCTTTACCACCGAAACAAAACATACCGAAAGATTGGTGAAAACGGGAAGGGCAAATCACCCGAGATATTCAATGCATTTATACTGCTGTGCCTGTTCAGCCTTGTATTTTTCGGTATGGGGCACTCACTGAAGAATCACTTTTCTGTGTTCAACATATCAGGTAATGTACCCTATCTAAACCTTCTCCTTCTGTATCTTCTCCTGAGCAATCCTGTCTGCCTGATTGAATACATTTACCTGTTGAACAACCGCTCCTACAGGATCTTTCAGTATGGGATTTACACATTTTCCCTTCAGCTTGTTTTTGTGATAAGCCCGATCTTGTTCAGGAAAGATATTATATGGGCCGTTTACGGGTTGCTTGCGATTACTGCAGTAAGATGGGTCTGGCTTATAATACTTCTGAGGAGGTATACGGAAATGCAGATCTCCGTGAAATTCATAAGGGAGCATCTTTACCTGGGATTTCCGCTTATAATTACTTCCCTTCTGAGCGGTTCGGCCCAGTATGCCAACGGAGTAATCATTTCTGCGGTGTATCGTGATCCAGGTATGTTTGCATGGTTCCGCTACGGTGCGAAGGAGTTCCCTCTTGTGCTTATGCTTGCAAACGGACTGAGCAATGCAATGCTGCCGGAGTTTTCCACCAGGTCAAGAATGAAGGAATCGCTCACCAGGATAAAATATAAATCCCAGCGTCTGATGCATTTGTGCTTCCCTGCCACAATGCTGATAATGTTGCTGGCGAGGTGGTTTTATCCCCGGATGTTCAATCCCGAGTTCCAGAAAAGCGCCGACGTATTTCTTGTGTTTTCATTATTCGTCATTCCCCGGCTGGTGTTCCCCCAGACCGTGATCGTTGGAAGGAAAAAAACCCATATAACCCTGATTGCCGCAGTGATTGAACTTGGAATAACCATAACACTGAGCCTGCTGATGATAAAATGGGGCTACAACATTGTGGGTGTTGCCCTTGCTTCGTTCATCGGCTATACGGTTGGAAAAATATATCTTTCAGGATATCTGTGGGTTAAAATGAAAATAAAACCTGATGATTATATTCCACTGAAAGCATTTCTGATTTATTCAATTCTGCTCGTTGCCGTGTTTGTACTTATTGACCACAGGATAATCGATATTCATTGATTGCAGGCAGCCGAAGAATTCCGGCATAGTCCTGGCTCATGTACAGTGATGAATTCCACAGGGAAATCGCGTTGTTGAAAAAACAGCGGAAGCGGTTCCCGCAACCGGTTTTAAAAATCTTTTTATATTTGCGGTTTCGGTTGATGGCCAGTTTCTTCGTATTGGCAATTTGTTCAAACCATATGCATTAAAAAACATTATGCAAATTATCCAGGTTACAACTAAAAGGGACAGGGAGGAGTTTCTGAATCTTCCAAGGCGGCTGTATAAAGGGGATCCCAACTGGGTTTGCCAGCTGGATTCGGAACTGGAGGCCCTGTTTGACCCGGAAAGGAATTACCTGTTCAGGCAGGGTGAGGCAAACAGGTGGATACTTAAAGATGACAGCGGCAGGACCATTGGCCGTATTGCCGCTTTCATCGACAAGGTCAGATCAGACGCTCATTTCCAGCCTACAGGCGGGATTGGTTTTTTCGAGGTGATTAATGATAAAAATGCCGCCTTCATGCTTTTCGATGCAGGCCGGGAATGGCTGACCTCAAAAGGAATGGAAGCCATGGACGGACCCATTAACTTCGGGGAGAATGACAATAACTGGGGACTGCTTGTTGATGGATTCATGCAGCAGGGCTACGGAATGCCATATAATAAGGAGTATTACAGGAGCTTTTTTGAGGAGTATGGATTCAGGAATTATTTTGAACAATATTCATATCACAGGGATGTAAGAACATCCGACAATAAAATAGTGGAGTTTCCGCCCCGAATCATGAAAATAGCAGAATGGCTGTCAAAACGTCCCGGGTATTCTTTCCGCCATTTTGAATTTGCCAGGAAGCAGAAATTCATTGATGATCTTGTTGAGATATATAATGCAACATGGAAAAGTTTCAAGGAGGATTTTACCCCCCTTGATCCCGAATTGCTCGATGCTTTGTTCAGGAAGGCAAAACCTGTTATTGATCAGGATATAATCTGGTTTGCTTATTTCAACGATAAACCAATAGCCTTTTTTATCCTCTATCCCGATTTTAACCAGATCCTGAAAAGCTTAAGAGGGAAACTGCATTTACTGAATAAGATCAGGTTCCTTTACTTCAAGTTGACCCATAAGATGACAAGGATGAGGGCAGTTGTCGGAGGAGTGCTTCCATCGTACCAGAACAGCGGGGTTGAATCTGCCATCTTTTATAATCTTTATGAAGTCTTCAAAAGAAAACCATGGTACAAGGAACTGGAACTTTCGTGGGTGGGAGATTTCAATCCGAAAATGATAGCAATTTATGAAGCCCTGGGAGCCAGAAAGGCTAAAACGCACATTACATACAGATACCTTATCAACAAAAAGCTCAAATTTACCAGGTATAAGGTTGAAATGGCAGGCATTCCCGATTCGGAACCGGATCAGCCGGGAAACAAAAAATAAAATTGTTTTTAATAAAAATTTACGTAACTTTGCCAACCTTTATTTAAAAAAGGACAGCCGGATTTTAAAATGAAAGAAAGATGAAGAACGGTATACATCCCAGCAATTACAGACTGGTTGTTTTCCAGGATATGTCGAACGGATATTCATTTCTTACCAGGTCAACAGCACCATCCAGGGAAACCATTAAATGGGAGGACGGAAATGAGTACCCGTTGATCAAGCTTGAGATCTCGAATACATCGCATCCGTTTTATACGGGCAAAATGAAGCTTGTTGACACTGCAGGAAGGGTTGATAAGTTCATGAACCGTTATAAGGATCATGTTGGCAGGAAAAAATAGAAGAAAAAAATCCAGGATCCCGGCTAAACGTGCCGGGTTTTTTTTTGAATTGCAGGGAATGGCACAATGATTGCTCTGGACTTTCCTGACTTCCGGTGGGAAATTTTTTGTAACTTTGACAGCATTTTTTCATAGATGGACAAGAAACTGAGGCGAACGGTTAAGAGTTTTTTTATTCCGGATCTCATGGATGGCACCGGAGATATCGTTCCTATCATTGCAGATGGGGAGGATGGTGATCTTGAGGATGTTGAGGTGCCGGAAACCATTCCCGTACTTTCATTGAGAAACACAGTACTTTTTCCGGGAGTGGTGATTCCGATATCAATCGGACGTCCGAAATCAATTCAGCTGATAAAGGATGTTTATAAGTCTGACAGGATAATGGGAACTGTTGCCCAGCGGGACCCTGATACTGAAAATCCTGCTTTTCCCGATCTTCATACCGTAGGGACCATTGGTCAGATAGTTAAGCTCCTTGAAATGCCCGACGGCTCCACCACGGCAATAATTCAGGGACGGAAAAGGATGGTATTGCAGGAACTCGTTGCAGACGACCCTTACTTCATAGCGCGTGTCAAGCCTATCCCCGAGACCAGGCCAGAGCTCCCGAGCAAAGATTTCGATGCTGTTGTTGGATCGCTCAGGGACTTGTCTCTCAAGATAATAAAAATCAATCCCAATATCTCTCCCGAGGCTTCATTTGCAATCAAGAATATCGAGAACAGCACCTATCTCATAAACTTCATCTGTTCAAATACAGATATAAAAGTTCAGGATAAGCAGCGCCTTCTTGAAATAAACAATCTCCGCGACCGGGGCTATCAGTTGCTGGAATACCTGGTGCAGGAGATACAACTACTTGAGCTGAAAAATGAACTCCAGTCGAAGGTGAAAAGCGATCTGGATCAGCAACAGCGTGAATTCCTTCTCCACCAGCAGATGAAAACGATTCAGAATGAGCTTGGCGGGAATCCGCTTGAGAAGGAGATAGAGGAATACAGGAAGAAGGGAGAGTCAAAGGACTGGCCGGCTGAGGTCAGGAAGACATTTGAAAAGGAACTTGATAAGCTGAACAGGCTCAATCCTGCAGCTGCGGAATATTCCGTCCAGGTGAACTATATTCAGACCCTCCTGGATCTGCCATGGAACTTATGTACAGAAGACAATCTCGACCTGAACAATGCCAGGCATGTTCTTGACAAAGATCATTTCGGGCTCGAGGAAGTCAAGGAAAGGATTCTGGAACATCTGGCCGTGCTTAAACTGAAAGGAGATCTGAAATCGCCCATTCTCTGTCTTCACGGTCCGCCGGGAGTCGGGAAAACATCACTCGGAAAATCAGTTGCCAAGGCCCTCGGCCGGAAATATGTAAGAATGTCACTCGGAGGTCTTCACGATGAGGCAGAAATAAGAGGACACCGGAAAACATATATCGGTGCAATGCCGGGCAGGATAGTACAGAACCTGAAAAGAGCCGGATCATCCAACCCGGTTTTCATTCTGGATGAGATCGACAAGGTTGGACAGGATTTCCGTGGTGATCCCTCTTCAGCCCTGCTTGAAGTGCTCGATCCGGAACAGAACAGCACCTTTTTCGACAATTTCCTGGAGATGGAATATGACCTTTCCAGGGTGCTTTTCATTGCCACCGCCAATAATCTCGCCACAATCAGTCCTGCTTTAAGGGACAGGATGGAACTCATAGAGATCACCGGATATCTTGTGGAGGAGAAACTTGAGATAGCAGAACTTCACCTGCTTCCAAAACAGATTGAGAACCACGGAGTAAGACCGGATCAGATTTCCATCAGCAGAAAGGTGATGGAAACGATTATTGAAAAATATACGAGGGAATCGGGAGTGCGGGAGCTTGACAAGAAGCTGGCCAAGATACTCAGGGTTACAGCCAAGAATATCGCGTCGGGCATCAGCTATGAAACTGAATTGTCAGAGAAAAAGGTTATTGAGATTCTCGGACCCCCGAAATATGTACGCGACATCTATGCGGGCAATGAACAGGCCGGGGTGGTTACGGGCCTTGCCTGGACAGCGGCAGGCGGCGAAATCCTGTTTGTTGAAACGAGCCTTAGCCGCGGAACCGGAAAACTTACACTCACCGGCAACCTGGGAGAGGTAATGAAGGAATCGGCCATAATTGCTCTCGAATACCTGAAATCGAATGCCCGGCTGCTGGCCCTTCCTGACAACTTTTCCGAAAAATGGGACATACATATACATATCCCGGAAGGAGCCATTCCCAAAGACGGCCCTTCAGCCGGTATTACCATGGCAACATCAATTGCATCGGCATTTACGCAGCGAAAAGTGAAAAAATTCCTTGCAATGACGGGAGAAATAACTCTCAGGGGCAAAGTGCTTCCGGTTGGGGGAATTAAGGAGAAGATCCTTGCCGCCAAGCGGGCCAGTATTAAGGAGATCATTATATCGGAAGACAACAGGAAGGATGTTGAAGATATCAATGAGATCTATATCAGGGGACTTAAATTTCATTATGTAGACACGATCATGGAGGTGTTGGAACTTTCCCTGCTGAGGCAGAAAGTTAAAAATCCTAAGAAAATCACATTTGAATGAAAAAAATTGCCGTTTTTCCCGGTTCTTTTGACCCGTTCACTATTGGTCATGAAGGAATTGTAAAAAGGGCCCTTAACCTGTTTGATGAAATAATCATTGCGGTGGGTGCCAACGCCCTGAAAAAAAACTATTATCCCGTTCATGTGAGGAAGGAAATGATAGGAAGGGTATTCCAGGATGAACCCAGAGTTAAGGTTGATCATTATGAGGGACTTACGGTTGACTACTGCATAAGGCATAATGCACGCTACATCCTCAGGGGACTCAGGACAGCGGCAGACTTTGAATTTGAAAGAGCCATTGCCCAGGTAAACAAGGCACTGGCAGCGGATGTTGAATCAGTATTTTTTCTTACGATCCCTGAGCATTCACCCATAAATTCCTCCATAGTGAGGGACATTATACGCAGTGGCGGGGATGCTTCCCGCTTCGTACCGGCTGCTATTAAACTGAAAGATTACAAGGGAGAGGAAGAATAGTATTTTTTTTAACGGTCAGTCTTTCAGGATGGATATGTTTATAAGGTCCATGAGCGAATGCCATGCACCTGCCTTTAACCGGCTCACTTCTTCCTTTGTCAGCCACTCAGCCTTGGTGATCCCTTCCTCAAGCTGGGGTTTGATGTCCATTGTACCTGAATAATCCATCAGGTACCACCTGGTGTTTTTAAGGTACGAAATGCCGCGGCATGTATAGGTATGGTAGGTGGAATCAAGAAATCTGGTTATTTTATGTCCGGTTATTCCGCATTCTTCCTGAACCTCCCTCAAGGCACATGTCTCGGGATCCTCGTCACTTTCAATATGACCCTTTGGCAGATCCAGCCTTCCCTTTCTCTCAATGAACAGATATCTGCCCGAAGAATGCCTTACCAGCCCGCCAGCCGCCCCGACTTCGATGAAATATATGCGGAAAATCCTCCAGATATGTCTTATGTTGGTTCCGAAAATATTGATCGAATAGATTGAATCATCGGCCTGAAAATCGGAAATAAGCTTATATAGTTCCTTTGTGGCACCGAATTTATAGAATAACCCGTATTTTTGTAACCGGTCAGGTTCGGCACTGATCAATAGGAATCTGTCTTCGAAGTGAACCTTATACATTCTGAAATGGAAGATTGTGCAACAAAGATCGCTGATTATCTGTTACAAATTAAAGCAATAAAATTGCAACCGTCAAATCCGTTTACCTGGGCGTCGGGATGGAAGTCACCGATATATTGTGATAACCGGAAAACATTATCCTTTCCGGAAGTAAGATCATTTATCAGTGAGAAATTCGCGGAATATGTAAGGAATCTGTATCCTGATGCAGAGATTATAGCCGGAGTTGCAACAGGTGCCATTGCCCATGGGGTCCTCACGGCGGATAAACTGAACCTGCCCTTCATCTATGTGCGCTCGGGCGCAAAGGAGCATGGCCTGGGTAATCAGATTGAGGGTTATTTCGAACCGGGCCGGAAAGTTGTGGTTATTGAGGACCTTGTTTCCACCGGGGGCAGCAGCCTGGGTGCAGTCAAAGCATTAAGGGAAGCAGGATGTGATGTTTTGGGAATGCTGGCAATTTTCACCTATGAATTTGAGAGGGCAGCAGACGGGTTTGCTGCCCAGGGTTGTAAGCTTGACACCCTCGGCAATTACAGTACTTTAATAGAAACAGCACTTTCTTCGGGTTATATAGGCGAGTCTGAACTGGAGACACTGAAAAGGTGGAGAACAGATCCCTCAGGCTGGGGTCAGAAATCTGATTAAATGGGACAATCAGCAGAATATACAAGCAGGGAAGGAGTTTTGACATGCACTCCCAGGGAGATATTTGAATTTGCAGCCGATATGGGCAACATGATAAACCTGCTGCCACCGGACACTGCAAAAATAATTGAATCGACCGGCGAATCCTGTGCCCTTTCATTTGACCCGCTGGGCAGCATGAAAATACAAATAATCAGGAAAACCCCGTATTCTGAGGTGGTTTACAGGGCTGAACTGCTGGATATCCAGAATCTCCTGCTGAACCTGGAGATAACCGGAGGAGATTCTGAAAAAGCAAAAGTCGTCATAAGGGTAAATGCAGAAATGAATCCGTTCATGAAAATGATGGCAGAAAAGCATATTGCCAGGTTTCTTGACATCCTGATCCTGGAAATGGAGAAATTCAGGGACTGGAAAAAATCATAAAATATATTCAATTTCCTTTGTGCCAAATTCAAGGCTTTTACCGGCTCTGTCCACCACGGTCAGATTACCTCTGCCAGTGACCGCAGCTAT
This sequence comes from Bacteroidales bacterium, assembly GCA_009877105.1. Classification (GTDB taxonomy): domain Bacteria; phylum Bacteroidota; class Bacteroidia; order Bacteroidales; family VadinHA17; genus LD21. Next base: position 233,676 of record WXFD01000058.1, on the reverse strand, counting down.
TTTTCCCTCAAAGATCATATCACCTGCCCTGTAACTGTGCCATTCATTCAGCCGGTACAGCAGGGAGGAGAACCGGGACCTGATATTTTCATGATCTGCTGCCAGAAGCTGCTTGTAACTTTTATCCAGGTTTTTTATGAGCTGTTTAAGGCATATTTCCGGATCGTATTCCTCGCCCGTAAGCATTTTAAGCGAAACCGGGTTAGGGGCTCCGCTGATGAATCTTGTCTGATTCAGGTTAAGTCCAATGCCGGCAATGCTACTACCTATCTTTCCGTCGAGAATCGAGTTTTCTATCAATACACCTGCAATCTTTGAATCACCGACATAAATGTCGTTGGGCCATTTGATTTTGCATCCATGGACCTTCTCAGAAATAAAATCATATATGCCAAGCGATATTGTCATGGAAATCACGTACTGATCTTCCGGGGCTACCATGCCGGGAAACAGAATAATGCTACACAATATGTTTTTTCCGGCTTCGCTTTCCCATTTGTTTTCTCTCTGACCCCGGCCGGCCGTCTGATAATCAGTATATATTACCGTGCCTTCGGCAGGAACCGGATCTTTCTTCAAAAGACCTGAGGCAAACGTATTGGTCGATGAGATGTTCCGGATAAAAATTATTTTGGAGCCAATTATCATTCTTGTGATGCTTCAGGAGGGTTTGACGGGCTTCATTTCTTACCGGGCTGGTACTTAAATTGTAAATTCAGGGCTGCCATACAAAAATACGGATAAAAGTTTGTACTTTTGCGACTTGATATTTAATTGATAGTTACGGATGAAGAAAAGGCGGGACGAAACCGAATTGCTGCTTGAAAATATTATAAGGGGGATAGTTGAAAAGAAAGGGAAAGATATTCTGAAAATAGATTTAAGGGGCCTGGAAAACAGGATCACCGACTTCTTTGTGATCTGTCATGGTTCTTCAGTCACACAGGTTGACTCGATAACCAGTTCCATAGAGGACACTGTGCGAACAGGTACGGGGGAGAAGCCCGGACATATTGAAGGGCTTGACAACTGTTTTTGGGTCCTGCTTGATTACGGAAACGTTGTTGTTCATGTATTTCTTGAAGAATACAGGAGTTTTTACAGCCTTGAATCACTTTGGGCTGATGCTTCCCTGGAGGCAATTGAAGACAATCAGATAAATTATTAATTTATGGCTGAAAAGAATAATAAAAATAATAATCCGGGACTGGGGAACAGTTCCGACAAGAACGCAAAGCCCAGGTTCAATTCAAATTGGATTTTTGCGATCCTTGCCTTTTCCATAATTGCTTTTCAGTTTTTATATGGAGGCAGATCGGTACCCAAGGCTCAGACAAGCGACCTTAAGAAAATGGTCGAGAACAGGGATATAGAGAGGATTGTTGTCGTTAATAAGGAGGTTGCGGAGATTTACCTGAAAAAGGAGGCAATTGAGTCGGACAGGTATCCAAATCTTAACAAGAACGGCAGCAGAAGCATCGGGCTTAGTACTCCCAAACCCAATTTCACATATAATATTTCGGATATAAGCATCTTTTACAAATTTCTCGAGGATGAGCAAAAGAAAGCCGGATATGAGGAGAAAGATGTTATTTACCCTGAGTCGGAAACCAGGCGCAATTATATCGGCGATATCCTGGGATGGACCCTGCCTTTCATACTGCTGATATTCCTGTGGATATACATGATGAGGCGAATGTCGGGAGGTGGTGCCGGCGGTGCCGGAGGCATTTTTAGCGTTGGAAAATCGAGGGCACAGATTTTCGACAAGGATACCAACGTTAAGATAAACTTCAATGATGTTGCCGGTCTGGAGGAGGCAAAGACAGAGGTAATGGAAATTGTGGATTTCCTTAAGAATCCGAAGAAGTACACACAGCTCGGAGGAAAAATACCCAAGGGAGCTCTTCTCATCGGACCTCCGGGAACGGGAAAAACTCTTCTTGCGAAGGCTGTGGCCGGAGAGGCAAATGTGCCGTTCTTTTCAATATCCGGATCGGATTTTGTGGAGATGTTCGTTGGTGTGGGAGCTTCGCGGGTCAGGGATCTGTTTAAACAGGCCAAGGAAAAGGCCCCATGTATTGTGTTTATCGATGAGATCGATGCTGTTGGCAGGGCAAGGGGTCGTAATGTGGGTTTCAGTTCAAATGACGAACGCGAAAACACTTTAAACCAGTTGCTCACCGAAATGGATGGCTTCGGAACCAATATGGGAGTAATTATTCTTGCAGCCACCAACAGGGCAGACATACTCGACAGGGCCCTGTTGAGGGCAGGAAGGTTTGACCGCCAGATACATGTCGAGCTTCCTGATCTGAATGAGCGTGAAGCAATATTCAAGGTTCACCTCCGGCCGATTAAAATGGAGAAGAATTTCGATATTTCCTTCCTTGCCAAGCAAACTCCGGGCTTCTCGGGAGCAGATATTGCAAACGTGTGCAACGAGGCGGCTCTTATTGCTGCAAGGAAAAATAAGAATATAGTTGAGAAGCAGGATTTCCTGGACGCCATTGACAGAATTGTGGGCGGACTAGAAAGGAAAAACAAGATCATCTCACTTGAAGAGAAAAAAACCATAGCATACCACGAAGCCGGGCATGCTACTGTAAGCTGGCTTCTGGAACACGCCAGCCCGCTCCTGAAAGTGACGATCATACCAAGGGGAAGAGCCCTGGGCGCAGCCTGGTATCTTCCGGAAGAAAGACAGATAACCACCCGGGAACAGCTCCTGGATGAAATGGCTTACGCCCTTGGCGGAAGAGCTTCGGAGGAACTTGTCTTTGGTAAAATCTCAACAGGAGCACTGAGCGATCTTGAGAAAATAACCAAGCAGGCATATGCCATGGTCTCTTTCTTCGGAATGAGTGAGAAAGTGGGAAACATCAGCTTTTATGATTCTTCAGGACAATCAGATTTCGGCTTTACCAAACCATACAGCGAAAAAACTGCCGAACTGATCGACCGGGAAGTTAAACTGATAATTGAAGAATCGTATCAACGTGCAAAAGATGTCCTTAGTGCCAATATGAAAGGACTGACCGAGCTTGCCGAGCTCCTGCTGGAAAAAGAGGTTATCTTCAGCGAAGACCTGGAAAGGATTTTCGGAAAACGCAAGGGCGATAAGCTCAAAGCCGAATCAGAAGCCCAGGCAAAGAAAGAGACAGAAGCTGAACCGGACCTGGTTGAGATCAATAAGGAATCCGGCGAAAATAAAACCGGCAGAAAGAAGGGAAAAACGGCATCACAGAAGAATGGGGACATTCCTGACCCCGGAAAATCTGGCTAAAATAATCAGGAAGGCAAGATATCATTAACACCGGACCACATTGAGCAATTTTTTCAGACGTACCCTTACGGCAATATGGATTGTCATCTTTGTTCTGGGCGGATTCTGGCTGCACCCGGTTTCATTTTTTCTGACCGGCCTGATAATAGTTGCCTGTACACAATACGAATATTACTCGATGATTAAATATACCGGGATTCGGCCCCAGGTGGCAGGAGGAATTACTGCCGGACTGTCGGCATTTACAGTGTCCACCATGGTTGCAGCCGGATTGTTGCAAAGTCGCTGGTATCTGCTTTTAATACCCCTGATATTGATTCTGATGATAGCCGAACTTTTCAGAAAAACTGAAAAGCCATTCGATTCGCTTGCCCACACTGTTTTCGGCATTATATATGTTGCACTGCCATTTTCACTTTTCCCTTCTGCGGCTTTTGCCCGTACAGGCCTGGGTTCGCTGATACCGCATCAGGGAATAATTTTCTCCCCGGGTTTCATTGTTGGCTTTTTTCTTGTTCTCTGGGCAAATGATACCGGCGCCTACATTACCGGAGTGTCATTCGGGCGACACAGGCTACTGGAAAGAATCTCACCCAAAAAAACATGGGAGGGTTACCTGGGAGGCCTTGCACTGGCAATCTTTGCGGCGTGGCTGTTGGGTGACTGGTTTGGAGTGATGAAGAAATCACACTGGATGGGGATTGCAGTTATTGTATCAGTTGCCGGAACCCTGGGCGATCTGTTCGAATCTCTGCTTAAAAGAAGTGTCGGAGTAAAAGACTCAGGATCAGTGATGCCCGGTCATGGCGGTTTCCTCGACCGTTTCGACAGCGCCCTCTTCGCATTTCCTCTCGGATATCTTTTCCTTTCTCTTTTTGGATGATTGATGCGTGATGATTAGTTTTGTGGAAATTTTGCTGGAATGGGAATTCACAAAGAGGGATATAAGATATTGATTTACGGATTTATAATGCTGGTATTTGTCAATGTCCTTGCAGGATTGATATGGCCTGATATGGTTCTTTTGAGATATACTGTGCTTATTATTGCGTTTTTAATGTATATATTTCTTCTATTCTTCTTCCGGCTCCCTGTAAGGTATCTTGAACCCGATCCTGGCCTTATTTATGCACCTGCCGATGGTAAGGTTGTGGTAATTGAAGAAACCGAGGAAAAGGAATATTTCAGGGATATGCGCCTCCAGATCTCTATTTTCATGTCACCGTTCAATATGCACAGCAACAGGTACCCCGTGTCGGGAAAGATCAAGTATGTCATGTATCACCCGGGAAATTATATGGTTGCCTGGCATCCGAAATCATCGGAGATGAATGAGCGGAGTTCAATAGTCATAGAAACTGAAAAGGGAGCAGAAATCATGATAAGGCAGATCGCCGGTGCGGTTGCCAGAAGAATTGTGACCTATGCAAAAACAGGAGCCCATGTCACGCAGGGCGATGAACTCGGATTTATCAAATTCGGTTCAAGGGTGGATGTCTTTCTTCCGTTGGGCACTGAGGTGGAAATTCCCATATTGCAGCAGGTTAAGGCTAACAAAAGCATTATTGCAAAAATCTGAACGGAATTATATCATGAAACAAAAAGATGACAAAATAATTGACCTTACCGAACATGTCAAATGGATCGGAATTCTTGATTATGATATAAGGACATTTGATATCGTGATGAATACCGAATTCGGAACAACCTATAATTCCTTTTTTATAAATACTGAAAGGAAAACGCTTGTGGATGTTGCTAAGGAGAAGTTCAGCGAGGTATGGTTTGATAAACTCAGAGCCCTGACTGATCCATCCGACATCAGTTATATCGTGATTAATCATACGGAGCCTGACCATTCGGGAAGCCTGGGAATGCTGCTGGACGCGGCTCCTTCGGCAACGGTTGTGGGAAGTGGCAGCGGCATAAGATATCTTGCAGATATGATCGCCAAACCATTCAATTCGATCGTTGTAAAAGACGGGGACACCCTTGACCTCGGATCCGGAAAACTTAAATTCATTTCTGCACCCAACCTTCATTGGCCCGATTCCATGTTTACGTGGTTTGAAGAAGACAGGATTCTTTTTACCTGTGACGTATTTGGTGCACACTACTGCGACAGCAGAATGTTCAGCGACATTGAATCGCAGGATTACATGAAAGCCTACAAATACTATTTTGATGTGATCATGAAACCTTACAGCAGGTTTATGATCAAGGCCATTGAGAAGATACGCGATCTGGACATAAACCTGATATGCCCGGGTCATGGCCCGGTTCATTCGGAAAACCTCCGGGATATGGTAATGCTTTCCGAGAATTATGCAATAGAATACCTGAAGCAGGTCGAATCTAAAGATGAAAAGAAAATCCTCGTAGCCTACGTTTCTGCTTATGGTTATACGAAACAGGCTGCCGATCTTATAGCATCCGGTATGCGTGAAACGGGTGATTTCAGTATTGATATTGCCGATATTGAAACCATGCCGGCGGAAGAGCTGGAATCGAAGCTGGTTTCTTCCGATGCGATCCTGATCGGATCACCTACAATAAACCAGAATACACTACTACCGGTTTACAGGTTATTTTCATTGATCAATCCCATACGGGATAAAGGAAAAATGGCCGGGGTTTTCGGATCATACGGGTGGAGCGGAGAGGCTCCGAAAATAATATCAGAAACTCTGAGAAATCTCAAACTCAGGGTTTTTGACGAAACAGCGGGATTCAAGTTTGCTCCCGGAAATGGTAAAAAAGAAACCCTGACGGAATTCGGCAGACAATTCGCCAGGGAATTTCTCAAATATTGCTAGCAGGCTGGTTATAAAATCCGCATCAGTTTAATTTACTGCTGATTGTACCGATCGGCCGGCCGGTCAATGACCGCTGAACCTCCTGGTTCACTTGTTGACGGCCTTCATGAACATGATGCCGTGAGTAACTTAATCTTCAGGAAACTTTTACCTGCCTGGTCAGCTTATGTTTTTCCTCGTCATATTTGGGTAGGGTAATGTTCAGGATTCCATCCTTATAGCTGGCTTCAATCTTATCCTTGTTTACACTATCAGGAACCTGGAAACTTCTGCAGAACGATGAATAGCTGAATTCCCTTCTTTTATAGCCATTGCCGTTTTTTTCTGATTCATTCTTTACCTCATGCGATATTGTCAACAGGTCATCATTGAGATCTATCTTAATATCTTTTTTGTTAATACCCGGTATTGCCACGTCAAGTGCGAAGCTTTTTTCATTCTCTCTTACGTTAACTGCCGGAACTGACCTGTTGAGGCTTGTCGTTGCAGGTAAAAAGTCGTCATCAAACAGTCCGTTCAGAAAAAAAGGCCTGTAGCTTCTTCTTGTAATTATTGGTAACATGATTTGGTCCTCCGTTATTTTTAGTTGAACATTATTTACGTTTTGCTTTAGTATTTTCAACTTCCGTTCCATAATCAAAAACACGCCATATTGACACGAATAAAGTAAATAAACCGACATATTGACATGATAAATAAGTCAATATAAAAGTCGGATTACAGTAGGAACAGTTGAACAGGAATGTATGATTTTAGGGAATTCCAAAAAATTAGCATAGGTTTGTATAGGAAAAATAAAACCAATGAAAGCCACACTTAGGAACTTCCTCATATTTTTTGGAGTATTGATTCTTCTGGCTGCAGTCTGGTACTTTCGCAATATAGTTGTTTACATACTGGTTTCCGGTGTTCTTTCCATTATGGGCCGGCCCCTCGTTGATCTTTTTTGCAGGATAAGGATCTGGAAGTGGAAATTCCCGAGGGTATTGGCTGCCCTTTTCGCATTGATCATTATCTGGGGTTCAATCCTTCTCTTCCTGTACATATTCATACCTCTTGTTACCAAGCAGATAAATCACTTTACCGGCATTGACAGTGAAAAGATAGTCAGACTGATTGAAGGCCCACTGGAAAAAATTGAAAAGTTGTTTGTCAGCCTCAATCCCAGTATATCCGACACCTTATCGCTCAAGGCATATATTGCATCAAAGGTATCGGAAGTTTTGAGCATCGATATGATTCAGGATTTTATTGGATCGATTATCGGTGTTCTCGGGAATGTTGTTGTTGCAATATTTTCAATAAGCTTCATCACGTTCTTTTTTCTCAAGGATCAGCATCTTTTCTTCGAATCGATTCTCATGTGGATTCCCGACCGGTATGTTGATAATGTGACCCGGGCGCTTAACTCGATAAAAAAACTGCTTACAAGGTATTTCATTGGAATTGTCATTCAGAGTACATGTATCATGATCCTTATCGACATAGGAATGACAATTATAGGGATTGAGTTCCATCAGGCGCTGGTTATGGGTCTGATCATCGGAATACTGAACGTTATTCCCTATGTGGGTCCGTGGCTGGGATTATTCATAGCAATAATAATGGGAGTGGCTTCACATATTAACCAGGATTTCAACACTGTGGTGATTCCACTGGTGTATTACATGATTATTGTTGAGGCAGTTACTCACACTATTGATAATGTTGTTTTTCAACCCGTGATTTTTTCGAGCAGTGTCAAGGCACATCCGCTTGAGATATTTGTGGTTGTCCTGGCAGCCGGTTTTGCTGCCGGGGTTCCGGGAATGATCCTGGGCATTCCCACCTACACAGTTTTGCGGGTTTTTGCCAGGGAATTTTTCTACGGATTCAAGGCGGTGCAGAAAATTACCTCCAGCCTGTCGGATGAGAACTCTCCTGAAAAAAGCAGGATATCAAATGTTCTGATTGAAGAATCAAAAAGATTGACCACGAGGAAAAGGTCAGGGAAGAAATCCCCTGGTAAGGCGGAAGAATAAGCTGAATGTAATGGGATCATCACCTGTGCTGATAAAGAGAGTGTTCAGATTTTACTATGACGGGTTCAGAAGCATGTCGTGGTGGGGTAAGCGCGTGTGGATCATAATACTGATAAAGCTTTTCATTATTTTTATCATTTTGAAACTGTTTTTCTTCAGGAATTTCCTTAATGAAAAATTTGATAATGAGAAACAAAAAAGTGAGTTTGTTCTGGATCAGTTAATTAATTCAAAATAAACATATGATTGATGTTCCCGACCTGACCCTTGTAGATTGGTCAAGGGCACAGTTTGCCCTGACGGCAATTTATCACTGGCTTTTTGTTCCGCTTACACTGGGACTTTCCTTTATAGTGGCCATTATGGAAACTATATATGTAAAGACCGGCCTTGAAGAATGGAAGCGAATGACCCGGTTCTGGATGACGCTTTTCGGTATTAATTTTGCAATCGGCGTTGCTACCGGGATCATCCTTGAGTTTGAATTTGGCACCAACTGGTCTTATTATTCCTGGTTCGTGGGGGATATTTTCGGTGCACCATTGGCAATCGAGGGCATTCTGGCCTTTTTCCTGGAATCAACTTTCGTCGCGGTGATGTTTTTCGGTTGGAACAAGGTAAACAAGAAGTTCCACCTGGTTTCAACATGGCTGGTGGCTGTCGGTGCCAGCCTGTCAGCATTGTGGATCCTTGTTGCCAACGCATGGATGCAAAATCCCGTGGGAATGGTTTTTAATCCTGAAACTGCAAGAAATGAAATGGTCGACTTCTGGGCAGTGCTTTTCAATGAAGTTGCAGTCAGCAAGTTTCTTCATACCATATCTTCTGGGTTCCTCCTCGGATCAATGTTTGTGGCAGGGATCAGTGCATGGTACCTTCTTCAGAAAAGGGAACACCACCTGGCTACAAGGAGTCTTCTTGTGGCAGGGGTTTTCGGACTGCTATCGTCACTGCTTGTTGTTTATACCGGCGACAGTTCTGCAAGAACGCTTGCACGTGCACAGCCAGTTAAATTTGCGGCTTTCGAGGCCCTCTATGATGGCAGATCGGATGCCGGACTTGTTGCCGCAGGTATTCTGAAGGATTCCGACAGGAAGATTGGAAAAAAGGTTGTCAAGGATTTTTCTTTCAGGATTGAAATTCCTGGTTTCCTCTCATTCATGACCGGCGGAAACACAAGAGCATTTGTTCCCGGAATAAATGACCTGATCCTCGGAAACCCGGAAAAAGGACTACTTCCTGTTGCTGAAAAGATGAGGAGGGGGAAGGTGGCACAGGATCTTTTGCGCGACTACAAGAATGCCAGGGCGGGCAATGATTCAGTAAAAATGTCGACGATAAGGAAAGTTTTCGCCGATAAACAATTCATTGAAGAACATTTCAGATACTTTGGCTATGCTTCGGTTGAAAATCCGGAAGATGCAATCCCCAATGTCCCGCTTGCCTTCTATTCATTTCATCTTATGGTCACTCTTGGATTTTATTTTATTCTGCTTTTTTGCCTTGTACTTTTTTTACTTTTCAGGGGCACCATAGCAAAACAAAGATGGTTCCTGTGGATACTTCTTTTCTCGATACTGCTTCCTTACGTGGCCGGAGAAATGGGGTGGGTCCTGGCGGAAATGGGCCGCCAGCCCTGGATAATCCAGGACCTGATGCCTGTCAGCACGGCTGTTTCACGTATTGGATCAGGATCGGTTATAACCACTTTTGTACTGTTTGCTGTACTTTTCACTGTCCTGTTGATAGCCGAAGTATCAATAATGATAAAACAGATAAAGACAGGACCAAATCATTAGGAGGAAATAACCATGGAACCATTGATATCTCATCTTTTTCTGCAGCATTACTGGTGGATAATAATCTCAATTCTGGCGGGACTGCTGGTTTTTCTCCTGTTTGTCCAGGGTGGTCAGTCAATGATATTTTCCCTTCCTGAGGATCCCCTTCAGACAACGATTCTCGTCAATGCTCTTGGCCGGAAATGGGAATTTACCTTCACAACACTCGTTACCTTTGGCGGAGCCTTTTTTGCCGCATTTCCCCTTTTCTATTCTGCCAGCTTCGGTGGTGCGTACTGGGTCTGGATGGCAATCCTGTTCAGTTTCATTATCCAGGCTGTTGCCTACGAATTCAGGTCAAAAAAGGGAAATTTCCTTGGGCAAAGGACCTATGATATTTTCCTGCTTATCAATGGATCACTCGGTCCTTTCCTGCTTGGAGTGGCAGTCGCCACATTTTTCACAGGGGCACGGTTCAGTCTGAATGAACTGAACAGGGTCAGCTGGGCAACAGGCTGGCATGGGCTTGAGGCCCTAGTGAACGGACGCAATGTCGCCCTGGGGCTCGCAGTACTTTTCCTTGCACGAACCAATGGCCTCCTGTATATCATTAATTCGGTGAATGATGATGGACTTTATGAGAATGCAGGCAGGAAAATAATACTGAATGCCCTGACTTTCCTCGTATTCTTCCTGTTCTTTCTCGTTACATTGCTTATATCTCCGGGATTTGCCTATGATCCGCATACGGGAAATGTTTTTATCGAAAAATACAAATATCTTCATAACCTCCTCAGGATGCCTGCCGTATTGATTATTTTTGTTGCAGGGGTTGTCGGAGTGCTTTACGGGATAGTAATTACGGTTTTCAGGGGGAGCCGTAAAGGGATCTGGTTTACCGGAACAGGAACAATACTTGCAGTTATTTCGCTTTTCCTCCTTGCGGGATTCAGCAACACAGCCTTTTATCCCTCCACATTTGACCTGAACAGCTCATTGTCGATCCGTAAGGCCTCGTCAAGTTATTTCACACTGAAGACAATGATGTTCGTTTCATTCATTATTCCTTTCGTGGCGGCTTACATATGGTATGCATGGAAAGCTATCAACAGGAGGAGGATTTCCGTGGAGGAGATACAGGAAGAAGGACATGTTTACTGAACAAATAAAAGTGAACGATAAACTATTAACGACAAACGGTAAAACCCTCAAATCAACAGGTTGAATAAAAATTGCATTGTTATGTATTTCACAGGTCTGGCTCACTATCTGATCTGGCCGGCATTCATCCTGGTCAGCTGGTTTATTATTAAAGGCGCCCTGGCAGTTTATGAAAGGAAATTCCCCGGGGATAAGGAAGAAAGCTGACCGGCCAGGTTTGCTGATGGCCGTATTCCCTGGATGACATGCCCGTGCAACGTTTTCACGGACATTGAATACAAATGGATGACATTTTATATGACCGCCGCTAGCCTTCCGTTTTCCCGGCAAACATGGGAGAGATTAGTGAGGCTATAATATAAAACGGAATAAAAAGGGGAGCTGATGCTATCCCCAGAAGGATTAGGGATACTATGACCAGGCCGAAAAGTATGTACTGCCCTTCATTGCCCTTTATGCCCAGATTCGACATTTTCAGTGATATCAGTGGGATTCCTGATACCATCATCAATGACAATACAATCATATATACCGTAACAGCAACAGGAGATTTCAGGAACAATTCAAAAACAGCTGCGTCGGAATAATGAGCTGCAATAACAACAGAGATCACGGCAAGGGCATTTGCGGGAGTGGGCAGACCCTTAAAAGACCTGGTCTGGGTTGTGTCCGTATTGAATTTTGCCAGTCTGAGTGCGGCACAAACAGGCATTAAGACAGTTATATACTTCAGAGTTCCGGGATTGCAAAAGTAACTGCACGAGTCAGCTCCGGCAGTGGACCCGTATGAAATCAGTTGAAATACAATCATGGCAGGGGCAATCCCGAAGCTGACAATATCAGCCAGGCTGTCTAGTTCTTTCCCTATATCGGAGTAGGCTTTTAAAAGCCTTGCAGAAAAACCGTCCAGAAAATCAAAAACCATGGCTGCTGCGATAAGCCATGAGGAAACTATCAGATCGTTACCGGCCGCGAAAATGATGGCGATGAATCCCATGGCCAGATTCAGGCATGTAATCAGATTCGGAACATGTTTTGTTAATGTCATTTTGTATAAGGTTTATGACGATGACAAAAATAGGTATATTAGGCATTACATTTTGATCGTCGCGGCTGATTTGTTTCCTGATTTATTCTCATTTGTTCAGGATTATGGATGCGTAATTCAAAGGTTATCTCTTTTTTATTAGATTTGCAAGTATTAATGCAGGCCTAATGATCAATTTCAAGAATGTTAAGATAGCTGTTGACTTTGATGGAACCATTGTAGATCATGAATATCCGGATATTGGTAAAGAAAAGTTATTTGCTTTCCAGACATTGAAAGAGCTCAATAAACTTGGCGCACGGCTTATCCTGTGGACTTTCAGAACAGGCGATGAACTGGAACAGGCAGTTGAGTTCTGCAGGCGGAACGGAGTTGAATTTTATGCCGTAAACAAAAATTATCCCGAGGAGGTATATGATGAGTCGATAAGCAGGAAAATAGATGCGGATATTTTCATTGATGATAAGAATGTAGGCGGTTTTCCGGGATGGAGTGAGATCTGGCAGATACTGGTTCCGTTTGAACTTCATGAAAAGGAAATGGAACGGCAGATAGCCGCAGCCAGGAAAAAAAGCATTCGCAGATTGTTCGGAAGGAAAGCCTAAAAAGCAACACAATGGCAAGGGCTGCATTTAGATATGTTTTTATTCTGATTATTCTGCCTTTACTGTTGTTCGTATATTGTTCCGGACGCACCGGAGGAGCAAGGGAAAACGGGAAGAAAACAACTTCACGATCTGCCGTCAGTCCTTCCCTGAGATTCATCAGGATGCAGAATCCGGTCGAAAATTCTGAATTTCATATCGGCGAACAATTTGAGATAACACTTGGATCGGAAAATAAGAACCAGGTACCCGATTCAGTCAGGTTTTTTTACGACGGGCACATTGTGGGGCAGCTTTATGCCGAACCATGGGTTTTATCAATACCGTCTGCTGCCGTATCAGCAACAGGCCGGAAACCTGTTAAGGTAACAGCCTATAAAAACGATAAAGTACAGACGGTTACGAGATTTGTGATTATTCTGTCGGATATAGTCCCTGAAACAAAGAGTTTCAGGATCGTAAATACCTATCCGCATGACCGGGAAGCTTTTACCCAGGGCCTTTTTTTTGATGGAAGTGTTTTGTATGAAGGCACGGGACAGGAGGCAGGATCTTCACTGCGAGAGGTGGATCTCGAAACCGGGAAGGTAATACGGCAGCATAACCTTGAGCCTTCCCTATTTGGTGAGGGTATCACCCTTTATAAGGACAGGATTTACCAGGTGACATGGACCAGCAAGATTGGCTTCGTTTATGACAGGGCAACATTCAGGTTGTTGAACAGGTTTTATTATCAGACACAGGGATGGGGCCTGACAACCATGAATGGAATGATAGTCATGAGTGATGGTTCAAATAACCTGTATTTTCATGAACCGGAGATGTTCAGTTTCGTTTCCGGGATCGAAGTATATGACAATGAAAAAAAGGTTGATCAGCTTAACGAGCTTGAATATATTAATGGTGAGATCTGGGCCAATATCTGGCAGACCGATCTGATTGCGCGCATTGACCCGTCGACGGGAAAGGTAAATTCCTACGTAGATCTTGAATCAATTTATCCTGAATGGCAAAGAAGGCAGGATAATTCGGATGTGCTCAATGGTATAGCGTATGATGCACAGAATAAACGGATCTTTGTTACCGGTAAAAGATGGCCAAAGCTTTATGAGATAAGGGTTAGCGAATGATCCGTGATCCGTAGACAATATTTATGGCGCCGGGAAGTATCCGGAATTCTGCGGGAGTATGACCGAGTGATTCCCCGTCAGCTTCAATATACAGCAACGAATCTGATTGGACCGACAGGTTGGTTGAACGGTAACCGTCAACTTTCGGGTGGCTGAGAATGGTACCATCATAGAGGAGCTTCAGACTTTTAATTACCTCAAACCTGCTCATTTCCCTTATTACGGTTATATCCAGGAGGCCGTCGTCAGGCAGGGCATCGGGTGTCTGCCTCATCCCGCCTCCGCAATATCTTCCGTTTCCGATATTGATCGAAAATATTTTACAGCTGTTTTTTATACCGTCGATGATGATATCGGCATTCCTGTGCCTCCATGACAGCAGGCTGGCCAGCAGATTGAAAAAATATATTGCCTTGCTGCTTTTTCCCTTTTCCTTCTGCCTGTTCGTCTTTATTACCACAAGTGATTCGAAGCCCAGTCCGGCAATGTTTATAAAATACCGTCTTTCCCTGTTCTCTCCGTTAAAATAATCGATAACTCCAATGTCGTGGGGCATCTGCCTGCCTTCCATTATTACCTTCACCGCGCCTTCATAAACCAGAGGTATGGAAAACATGCGTCCCCAGTCATTGCCTGTTCCCACGGGTATCATGCCAAGAAGCAACTCACTCGGGGTACAGTGCTCCTGGGTGAAAGCGCCGTTAACAATTTCATTCAGTGTTCCGTCGCCGCCTACAGAAATAAATTTCCTGAATCCCTTCCCGATTGCCTCCCTGGTATATTCGGTTGCATGACCCTTTTTTTCCGTGAACCTGACTGTGACGGGGATGGCATTTTTTGCCAGTAGATCATTTATCCTGTCCCAGTCCTTCCGGCCCTTGCCGTTTCCTGCGTTGGGATTGACAATGGTGAACCAGTTATTGGCCGTTAATTCTTTTTTCAATGCCGGTTAAAGTATAAGGTGAGTTTTAACAGCAAATTTAAAAAAAATACCATGGGTGGGCATCATGTTCTATCTCCTGGTTTTGCATGCAATTACCGGACAATCATGTAAGTATGTATTTATGGAGCACCGACCGATGTTAATAAGATGTTGAAAACGACAAATAAAATGTTTACAATTACGCTGTTCACAGGCTGAGCCTGATACTCATAAATAGTAAATTTGAAGCTCAAAAAGGGAGCTATATTATATTGGAAAAATAATGGGCAGAATAATCGCGATAGCTAATCAGAAGGGTGGTGTAGGAAAGACGACTACTGCGATCAATCTGGCGGCAAGTCTGGCTGCACTTGAGAAGAAGGTACTGATTGTCGATGCTGACCCACAGGCAAATGCAACATCGGGTATCGGTATTGACACACGTCAGATAAAATGCACTGTATATGACTGTCTGATAGACGGACGTGATCCTTCCGAAGCCTTGCTTGGCTGCGGTATAGATAATCTTTCTGTGCTTCCGTCGAATATCGACCTGGTGGGAGCCGAGATTGAAATGCTTGAAAGGCCCGAGCGGGAAAAGATATTAAAGAATATTCTCGGCAGGATTTCGGGAAACTTTGATTATATTATCATTGACTGTTCTCCTTCGCTCGGCCTCTTAACCGTGAATGCACTTACCGCAGCGAACTCGGTTATCATTCCTGTTCAGTGCGAATATTTTGCTCTTGAAGGTCTGGGAAAGCTTCTGAACACTATAAAGATAATTCAGAACAATCTTAATCCCGACCTTGAGATAGAAGGATTTCTTCTTACAATGTATGATTCAAGACTGAGATTATCGAATCAGGTTGCCGAGGAGGTTAACAAGCATTTTCAGCAGATGGTTTTCCAGACAATCATCCAGAGGAATGTCAAGCTCTCGGAAGCGCCCAGCTTCGGGCAGCCTGCCATACTTTACGATGCTGATTCAAGGGGAACGGTAAACTATCTTAATCTTGCAAGGGAACTGATTGAAAAACAGGAAGTCCGGGTTAATGCCTGAATGGCCGTTGTTGTCAACCGTAAGGAGGATTTATAATGACAAAAAAGAATGCACTGGGCAGGGGCCTCGGCGCCCTGATTGATGGTGTTGAAAAAGAAGTTCTTGAACGGAAGGTTGAGGCCAATCTCAACATCCCCGTTGATCTTATAGATGGTAATCCTTTCCAGCCAAGGGCTCATTTTGATGAACAGGCTCTTGGGGAACTTACCGCTTCAATCAAGAAGCTTGGGCTGGTTCAGCCTCTTACCGTGAGGGAATCAGGCGGAGGAAGATACCAGCTGATAGCAGGTGAAAGACGGCTCAGGGCCGCACGGCTGGCCGGGCTCACACATGTCCCTGCCTATATCAGGACAGCTGATGACCAGGCCATGCTGGAACTTGCACTTGTTGAAAACATACAGCGTGAAGATCTCGATGCAATTGAGGTTGCAATAAGTTTTCAGCGACTTATTGAAGAATGCCGGCTTACCCAGGAACAGCTGAGTGACAGGGTAGGAAAGCAGCGTTCAACAATTGCCAATTACCTGAGGCTCCTCCGACTTCCTGCAGAAATCCAGCTTGGTATAAGGAACAAGCACCTGATGATGGGGCATGCCCGTACTCTTGTGAATATTGAAAACCCCAAAATCCAGATGGAGGTTTACTACCATGTGGTGAATGATGATCTTTCAGTGAGGCAGACAGAGGAGCTTGTCAGACAACTCCAGTCCGAAAAGATCAGGGACCCCCTGAAAGATGAAAGGAGGAAAAAGCTTAATGAAGAGTTTAAGCAGCTTTCGGAACATCTGAACCGTATCTTTTCCACAAAGGTAAACTTTAAAATAAATGAAAGCGGTAAGGGAAGAATCGTCATACCCTTCGACAACCCCGAAGAGATGGAGCGCATTTTGGGAATCTTTGACCGTCTTAACTATTGAAAATAATTATATTTGTTGCTCCGGTTCACGGGTGTGTAAATAAACACTGTTGAATAATTTGAGAGCAACCCTGAAAATATCCCTGATATTCATCGTGCTGCAAAGTTGCCTTTATTGCAATTTACCCGCCCAGGATACAGTTAATGTGATTCCGGCAATCACCAGAAAACGCCAGTTCAATCCGGTTCCCCTTAAGGCAACAATGCTTGCAGTGGCTTTCCCCGGCCTTGGCCAGGTATACAACAGAAAGTACTGGAAAATCCCGCTTGTATATGCAGGATTCGGTGCCCTGGCCTACAGTATCAGTTTTTACACAACACATTACAACGATATGATGAAAGCATATCAGGACTTCATTGATAAAGTGCCTGAAACAGCCAGCTACACAAGATTTGTGAGAATTGATCCGGAAGAATATGATCCCGTGCTCCATCCCGAAACATACAAACCTTCAACGGCATCGTGGGTTGAGGACGGATTGCTGTCAGCGGTGGATGCCTACAAAAAATACCGCGATCTTTCATACATAGGCGTTGCGGCCTGGTACCTGCTGTCGATCCTCGATGCAAATGTAGATGCCAGCTTATTCAATTTCGATATTAGCAGGAACCTCGATCTGGCCCTGTATCCTGTCATGATGCCCGCCGCCGGAACATCAGTGGCAGGTATCAATCTTAATCTGTCATACAAATTTTAAATGACATGTTGCTGATGAACCCGAATAATTGATATTAAAATATGACACGGAATGAGAAATGATCAAAAACGCGTTTATTAGCACCATCTCATTAAAATCAAAATAAGATCATGATCAAACTTCTGAAAACACTGTTTCTTTCCCTGGCTATATCAACTTATGCATTTAGTGCTTATTCAGTAAATGATACAATAATTCTCAGATCCGAAATTTACGCCGAGAAAATTGCCACGGATCTTGACAGCCTCGTGAACTCATGGTATGTAAAAATGGCATTGAAGGAGCTAGAACCGGATTTCCAGGCAGATTCGCTCGGACAGGAATTTCCGGATTCCGTTTACATAGAGAGGCTGAACAAGATAAATTCAGTTATCCGGATACCATACAACAGCATTATCAGAAACCATATTCATGTATATACCATAAGGCAAAGAAAAAATTTCAGTGCCGTTCTGGGTCTGCTCGACTATTATTTCCCGATGTTTGAGGATATATTCGATTCAATGGGCCTTCCCACTGAGCTTAAGTATGTTTCGGTAATTGAATCCGCCCTTAATCCAAATGCTGTTAACAGGCATACCGGAGCTACCGGTTTATGGCAGTTTATGTTCAGCACGGGAAGATTATACGGACTGACCATCAATTCTGTTGTTGACGAACGGAGGGATCCTGTCAGGGCAACCTACGCGGCAGCCAGATACCTGAAGGATCTTTATGGTATATATAACGACTGGCTGCTTGTAATTGCTGCCTACAACTGCGGTCCTGGTAATGTTAACAAGGCGATTCGCCGCTCCGGCAACAAAAAGGATTACTGGGAAATATATTACAGGTTACCCAGGGAAACCCGGGGATTTATCCCCCAGTATGTGGCAGCATTATATGCCGTGAACTTTTACAGGGAACACAAGATCAGGCCTCTTCCGCTTAATATTCCGGTTTCGACGGATACCATCCTGGTACGGAAGGATATTCATCTCAAGCAGATATCGGAAGTAATGGGAATACCCCTGGATGAACTCAGGGCTTTGAATCCCCAGTACCGGACCGGTCTTATTCCGGGCTCAACAAAACCTTTTTCACTGACGCTCCCAATGAGCCATTTGGGAGATTTCATCGACCTGAATGACACGATTAGAAAACATAAGCCCGAGGTGTATCTTACAAAGGTAAACAGAACTGAAGATCCTTCACGCTCATCCTATGTCCCCGCGGATGTTAAGGGCAAGACCAAACTGATCTATACCGTGAAGGAGGGAGACAATCTCGGCTTCATCGCTGAATGGTACAAGGTGCCCTTATCAGATCTGCGATACTGGAATAACATATACAGAAATACAATACATATAGGCCAGAAGATTGCCGTGTACGTGGATCCTTCAAAAGCTGAGTATTTTTCACGGGTCAACTCACTGTCGTTTGCGGAAAAGCAGCAAATGACCGGAAAACCGGCCCCTGCAAGCCCTGTTGCAACTCCTGTCCTGCAGGGTTCGGATGATGATTACATAATTTACACGGTCCGCCAGGGCGACACAATCTGGGATATCATCAAACGATATGATAATGTAAGCCCCACAGATGTGCTGTCATTGAACAATATTTCAGATCCGGGCAAAATACAGGTTGGACAGGTACTGAGAATTAAGAAGAAGAGCTGACCCCTTATATAGAAAATGCGTCCTTTCCGATCATTTTCATTATTACTGATCTTTCTGATCTGTTTCACAGGTCTGTCTTTTCTTTTTCCTGATACTCTCAATCTCCCCGGGCCCGAAAGCCTTTTACCGGAAGAGATCATAAAAAAAATCCTTCGGAGCGATTCTGTGGATGTTGCTTTCCGGCACTCTGACATTCCCAACCACGATACTGTTCCTGCCGGTGACTCTGATAGCGATTTTGTCGTCATCCCCGCTGAACGGCCATCATCCGGCCCGCTGAAGGCGTTCCTTGATTCCCTGCAGGATCCGGCGAGCCAGGTACGTATTATGTATTTTGGTGACTCACAGATTGAGGGGGACAGGCTGACATCATATCTCCGGTCTGATCTCAGGAAAGGCCGTTCGGGAACCGGCCCCGGCCTTTTTCTTCCCCTGATGCCAGTTTCGTACACAAGATCAGTCTTTGTCAGGGCCTCATCAAACTGGAAGAGATACAATTACTTGTCATACAAAAACCGTGAGATCAGCCATAATGGTTTTGGCCCCCTGATGTCCTTCTGCAGATATATGCCAGAAAATGCCAGGCAGATAAATCCGGTCGGAGCCTGGGTAAGGATTGTTCCTTCGAAACTGGCCGATTCCACAACTTCCAGGTATGACTTTCTGAAAATACTTTACAGGAACACCCAGGGTGATGTAAAAATTGAAGTAAGGGGGAACAAAATCCTGCTTGCAACTGATACATTGAAAACAGGAACTGAAATCAGGGAATTTGTATGTCCGCTTTATAACTCGAGAGATATTCTCATAGATTTTAACGGCAGGACCAGCCCCGATATTTATGGAATAAGTATTGAAAGCAAAACCGGGATCATTGTTGATAATATCCCGCAAAGAGGCAGTGCAGGGCTTGAGTTTACGATGATTGACAGCAATAACCTGAGGGAATCCCTTAAATTATTGTCTCCCGATCTGATTATTTTACACTATGGTCTTAATATTGTTAAGAACATCAGGGACGACTATTTGTATTACGAGAAAGGTTTATTCCGGCAGATCTCAAGGCTGAAAAGTGTTCTTCCCGGCGTACCCGTGGTAGTGGTTGGTGTTACCGATATGGCATTTGGATCGGGTGAAACAGTGCGCTCCTATCCAAATCTCCCCGATATTATTGTTGCACAAAAAAAAGCATCCGAAGATGCAGGTGCTATTTTCTGGGATGCCCGGGAGGCAATGGGAGGAAATGCTTCCATTATCAAATGGTTCAGAATGGAACCACCCCTTGCAAAGAAGGACATGGTTCATTTTACCGATATTGGAACCGATACCCTTGCAAGGATGATGATATCGGATCTTTTTACTGTCCCGGAAAGGGAGGTATTTACAGCTTCAGCCCCGGAATTTATTTCCGACTCACTGGTGCAGCCGGAGGTTCGGGATGAGCTGATTCACGATCCTGCACAGCCTGAAAGGAGTTTGTTTAGAACTGTAATTGCCTCTGTTCTGACTTATAATCCTGAGAAGCCATTTGTTTTTTCCGGCCCGGGATTCTGGGTATTCTTCCTGGTAATACTTGGCGGATATGGCCTGGTTTACAGAAGAATGAATACCAGGAACCTCTACCTTTTCCTTATTAGTCTTTATTTCTATTTTAAAACGGGGGGATTATTTCTCATTCTCCTTCTGCTTGTAATTCTGATAGATTATTCCTGCGGGATCCTTATTTTCAACTCCCGGACAAGATCAAAAAGGAAATTCTTTCTCCTTGTTAGTATTCTTTCAAACATTGGCATACTGGCCTATTTTAAGTATTGTGGTTTTTTGATCCATTCTTTCAATGATATATTTGGCACAGCTTTTCAGGTAAAGGATTTTCTTGCTGATTTTTCCAACAGGCTCATGGGTACCCGCTTCGATGTTGGAAATATTATTCTGCCGGTCGGAATCTCTTTCTTTACCTTCCAGTCGTTGAGTTATACAATTGATGTCTACAGGGGCAAACTGGAACCGGTAAGAAGTATAATTGACTTCGGATTCTATGTTTCGTTTTTCCCCCAGTTGGTGGCCGGCCCCATAGTAAGGGCTTCTGAATTTATTCCGCAGCTAAGAACCGAATTCCATCTTGACAAGAGGGAGTTCAGTCATGCCTTGTTCCTGGTAATAAAAGGTCTGGTAAAAAAGATAATTATTTCTGACTTTATTGCCGTAAATTTCGTTGATCGTGTTTTTGACATACCCACTGCTTATTCCGGATTTGAGAATCTGCTTGCAATCTATGGTTATGGATTACAGATATATTGTGATTTCTCAGGGTATACTGATATTGCAATCGGACTTGCACTGATCCTGGGTTTCAGGCTGCCGGTGAACTTCAATTCACCTTACAAGGCTCATGGGATTGCAAATTTCTGGAAAAGATGGCATATTTCCCTGTCAAGGTGGCTTAAGGATTACCTTTATATACCGTTAGGCGGTAACAGGAAAGGCAAAGTCAGGACAAATTTTAACCTCATGCTTACTATGTTACTGGGTGGCCTGTGGCATGGCGCGGATATCAGGTTTATAATCTGGGGAGGATTGCATGGGCTTGGTCTCATTGTTGACAAATCGCTGGCTGCCGTTTTCGGTAGCAGAACGGGTTCAGGCAGAATAGTTAAGGCTTTCTCGATCTTTCTGACCTTTCAGTTTGTAAGCTTCTGCTGGATATTTTTCAGAGCTACCGATATGAGCCACGCAGGTATAATGCTGAATCAGATTTTTCACAATTTCATGCCTTCATCCTTTGGAAATATTTTTGAGGTGTACGGAACCGTGTTCTCTCTCATTGCCGTCGGATATCTGATTCATTTCCTTCCTGAAACGCTTAAGGAATCATACAGGGGGATTTTCATAAGGATCCCTGTTGCAGTACAGATGGTCATGATCCTGGCAGCAGGCATCTTGTTGTATCACATGAGAGCCTATGATGTTCTACCCTTTATATATTTCAGGTTCTGAGTTACATGTATAAGGCTTACTCAGGCTGAAACCGGATGTGTCAGCCTGAATTCCCGGGGGTAAGACTGATAATTCAGGCAGACTGAAAGTTCCGTTAGTCAGGATTCAGGGTTAATGCACGGGTGAAAGGGGCAATTGCTCTTTCATAGATCCCCTGGACATAAGCGATTGCCATTCCGTAATTTGTAACAGGTACTTCTGCCTTTATTGCAGGCTGAAGCCGGTTATGCAACTGCCGGCGCGTTATCATGCAGCCTCCGCATTGTATGATGAGGGCATAATCACTGACAGGGCGTGGAAGTACATCGAGGCCTGCCACAATTTCATATTCAATATGTTTGCCGGTGAATTTGCTGATCCATCCAGGTATTTTCGTCCTTCCTATGTCATCACAGGCAACGTGGTGAGTGCACGATTCCAGGAGCAATACCCGGTCCCCGTCGCGAAGCGTTGAAATTTTCGGCGTTCCTTTCAGGTAGGTTGAAAAATCACCTTTGAACCTGGCCAGCATGATACTGAAGCTGGTGAGGGGGATATCGTGTGGGATCAGGGCATCGGCCCTTGCGAAAACCTGTGAATCGGTTATTGCAAGGGCGGGGCGCAGACCGCTCTTTTCCAGGAAGGTGCCTGCCTCATTCTCCTTTAAAACAACAGCTACGGCATCATTGTCAAGTATGTCCCTGATGGCCTGAACCTGCGGCAGAATGAGACGTCCGGCCGGCGCCGAGACATCGATTGGGGTAATAAGGATAACTATATCACCAGGGTTAACCAGATCTCCCAGAAGGCCGGGGATTTTATATGAATGCTCCGGAATGCTCCTCCTGATCAGGCTGATGAGTTCTTCGGTATTATAATTGTCAACAGCAGAGAATTCAATAAGCTCCATGCCAGTGATTCTCCGAACCTCCTCACGGAATTCCCCGGTTGGCTTCATGAGGTCAGATTTATTTTGGACAATAATATATGGAACATCCTGACTCCGGAATTTCTCCACCAGGTAATCTTCAGGCTTTCCCCACTGGTTTTCTGCAACGACCAGAAGCGCAAGATCGATTAAATCAAGTGTTCTGATGGTTCGCTCAACCCTCTTCCGGCCCAGTTCGCCTGAGTCGTCGATGCCGGCGGTATCTACAAGAATTACAGGGCCGAATCCGGTTATTTCGAATGATTTTCTGACAGGATCGGTGGTGGTACCGGCCTGTTCGGATACAATCGCGATATCCTGTCCTGCAAGCTTGTTTATAAGGCTGCTCTTTCCATGGTTACGGCGGCCATAGATCCCGATATGCGGTTTTGTATCCCTCCCTTTTGCCATTTGTTTAGAATATCCTGCAAAAATAACAATAATTCATCTTAATCGGGGATTACGGAAACTCTGCATTTTCATGAGGGATATGGCTTCAGGCTTTGAGTCAATATCCCGGACGGTCAGGTTCCTGATAAATCCGGGTGAATCAATTCCGGATAATGGCAGTCCGGCGGCTCATTGGCAACAGGCTGCCATGCTATAACTGTCAGGTTATCCGGAATTACAATATATTCATGCCTGATACCGGCCGGGCATAGGCAATTACATCATTGCCTGTAATTTCATCCCTGCAAAGGATGATCAGCCTTTCGAGGACATTCCTGAACTCGCGTATATTGCCTGTCCATTGGATTTTCTGGAGTTCACTGATTGCATCTTTTCTGATTATTTTCCTGCTCATGCCGTACTCCCCGCAGATCATTGAATTGAAATGTTCTGCCAGGAGCGGTATATCTTCGGTTCGCTCGTTAAGTGTTGGTACGTGGATGAGGATGACGCTCAGCCTGTGGTAAAGATCTTCCCTGAAGGTATTGTCCGCGATTTCCTTTCTTATGTTCTTGTTGGTTGCTGCAATGACCCGGACGTTTACATGCACATCCTTATCGGAACCGACCCGGCTGATCTTATTTTCCTGGAGAGCCCTCAGCACTTTTGACTGGGCCGGCAGGCTCATATCGCCAATCTCATCGAGAAAAAGGGTTCCTCCGTTTGCCTGTTCAAATTTGCCTATACGCTGCTTAATTGCCGAGGTAAACGATCCTTTTTCATGTCCGAACAGTTCACTTTCAATAAGTTCTGAAGGTATTGCGGCACAATTTACTTCGACGAAAGGCCCTTTGGCCCTGTTGCTCTTTTCATGTATCTGATGGGCTACAAGTTCCTTGCCGGTTCCGTTGGCACCGGTTATCAGTACCCTGGCTTCCGTGGGAGCCACCCTTTCGATCATTTCCTTAACTTTCAGAATTGCTGGTGATTCTCCCACGATCTCGAACATTTTGCTGACCTTGCTTTTCAGGACCTGGGTCTGGGAAATAAGAGTCGTTTTTTCAGTGGCATTTCTTATTGTAATAAGCAGCCTGTTCAGATCGAGGGGCTTTTCCAGAAAGTCATAGGCCCCCTTTTTTATTGCCTCAACGGCAGTATCGATATTGCCATGTCCCGATATCATAATGACTGGGACGTCGGAAGAGTTCTCGCTGATCTTCTGAAGAACCTCGATACCATCCATCTTAGCCATCTTAATGTCGCAAAGAACAATATCGTATGAATTTGAATTGAAGAATTCAAGACCGGAAGGACCGTCTTCAGCCAGATCAACTTCATGATTCTCATATTCAAGGACTTCTTTCAGGGTGTTCCTTATGGCCTTTTCATCATCTATTACCAGAATTTTTGACATATCCGTATTAAGTTAGCCGGATAACACCGGCCCGGATTCCCGGAACCGGCTATACCGTTGTGGTTACTGTTGTTTAGCCCTGTCTTTTACAGTGTTAAATTTTTCACAAATATTATCCCGAATATCTCAGCCATTTCCACATTTCTTTCCATGAGGTTTTTTTACCGTACATGAGTATTCCTGTTCTGTATATCTTTGCAGCCATCCAGACAAAGGCAGCAAATGTAACAACCATGAGTCCCATGCTCAAAGCAAGCTGCCAGTACGGAACTCCGAATGGGATCCTGGCAATCATTACAATCGGAGAAGTAAGGGGAATTATGGAACACCACAAGGAAAGCTGGCTCTCGGGATTCTGCATTGTGCCCATCGCCACCATAAGTCCCAGGATTATCGGGATTGTTACGGGCAGCATGAATTGCTGGGTTTCCGTCTCATTGTCAACCGCCGATCCGATTGCGGCAAAAATTGAGGCATAAAGCAGGTATCCGGTTATAAAATAAAAAATGAAGCTGATTATTATCAATCCCCATGGCTGGTTCATGGCAGTCTCGAACAGCTTCCCGAATTCAGAAATCCTAGTATCCGTTTCAGGAATACTGGTTGCTGTTTGCACCCGGGTTTCTTCTGCCATCAGGCTTCTTGCGGCATCCCGGGAAAGTTCCTGCAGGTCGGATTTCTGAAGTACAGTCGATTTAAGGCTTCCAGCAATGGCGATAGTAAGGAATACCCAGATCAGAAACTGGGTAAGGCCTACCAGTGCAATGCCAATAATTTTTCCCATCATAAGCTGTACCGGTTTCACTGAAGAAACAATAACCTCGACCACCCTGCTGGTTTTTTCTTCGATAACGCCCCGCATTACCTGCGCCCCGAACATGAAAACAAGCATATACATAAGAAAACCACCGATATACGCAAGGGCCATGGCTACCCCGGTACTGGTTTCCTTAACATTGCCTGAATCATCGATTTTTATTGTCTGGATCGATACCCTGGTTTCGACATTTTTCATGATCTCATCGAGATTCTCAATATCGTATGCCTTCAGTTTCTGTTTTTCAATCTCTTTCTCCAGGGATTTTTCGATATGTTCCAGCATCCCGATCGGAGGCTGTTTTTTTGAAAGCAGCTGAATCGCATTGGGCGTAGTGATAATTTCCGGTGAGATGTACAGAATACCGTAATAGCCGGCCTGTTCAAATGAATTTTTAAGATCGCTGATCCTGATGCCTTCAAGATATACAAACTCAAGATTCTTTGTATTGCCTATTTTCCCCCTGAAAAGATCGGTACCATCCTCAATAACTGCAATCTTTTTGTAATCCTGTTCCTGGTTCATCATCAGCAGTGTGGGGACAACTATCAGAAGAGCCATTAGCAAAGGGGCCAGGATTGTCATGATAATGAATGATTTTTTCCTGACTCTTGTCAGGTATTCCCTTTTGATTATTACGGATACCTTGTTCATCATTATTGGATTTTTACATCTGGATGACTAATTCCTGGATTCCACCACCCTGATGAAGATTTCATTCATTGAGGGCAGGGCCGGATTGAATGAGATTATCCTGCCCGACACCAGTGCATTCCCAAGTACATCATTGGTGTCAATCCCGTCCCTAATCCTGAATCTGATCCTGGTTCTTCCATTTTCATCATGCCTTTTGAGAATATTGATTTTTTCCTGTTCAGGAAGAACCGCATTACCCTCAAATACTATCTCATATTCGTTGGCTGCCCATTGTCTCCTTATGTCGTCAACGTTTCCCTCCAGTATGGTCTTTGCCTTGTTGATCAGGGTAATATTATCGCATAATTCCTCAACTGACTCCATGTTGTGCGTCGAAAAGATGATGGTTGACCCCATTTCCCTGAGAAAGAGGATTTCGTTCTTGATAATATTTGTATTTACAGGATCGAAGCCGGTGAACGGTTCATCGAAAATTATCAGCTTAGGTTCATGCAGCACGGTCGTAATGAACTGTACTTTCTGCTGCATGCCTTTTGACAGCTCTTCTACCTTTTTACCCCACCACTCGGCTATATCAAGCTTATTAAACCAGTATCTGAGCCTTTTCATGGCTTCAGCTTTTGTAAGGCCCTTAAGCTGGGCAAAGTACAAGGCCTGTTCTCCAACTTTCATTTTTTTGTAAAGGCCTCTTTCTTCGGGCAGGTATCCGATTCTGAGGACGTCATCGGGTTTAAGCTTCTTTCCTTCAAGGAACAGCTCGCCGGAATCAGGTCCGGTTATCTGGTTTATTATTCTGATAAGGGTTGTCTTTCCGGCGCCGTTTGGACCGAGAAGACCAAAAATGCATTTTTCGGGGACAGAAATACTTACATTGTCAAGGGCCAGCTGGGTACCATACTGTTTTGTAACATTTTTAGCTTCAAAAAGTGCCATAGAATTTCACAGATTGGGCAAAAGTGATGTAAATATAAGCAACTCTGTGAAATATCCGGAATGATATTCGGTATCTATTCAAAATATCCTCTCATCCGTTCGAAGAATCCCTTGTCTTCTTTATCGGGCCTGGGTATGAAGGATGCTGAATCCCTGAGTTTTTCAAGAGTTCTTGCTTCTTCTTTTGTCAGATTCTTGGGAATCCATACGTTTACGTTTACAAGCAAGTCGCCTCTGCCGTATCCGTTAACTTCAGGAAGGCCTTTTCCCCTGAGCCGTAGTATCTTGCCAGGCTGGGTGCCGGGTTCTATCTTTATTTTTACTATGTTCTCAACAGTTGGTATTTCAACATGAGTACCAAGGGCAGCATCAGGGATGCTAATGAAAAGGTTGTAGATAAGATCTTTTCCCTCCCTTATAAGTTCGGGATGATCCTCCTCGTCGATAACGACAAGCAGATCGCCATTAATTCCTCCGCGACGGGCGGCATTTCCCTTTCCGCTGACTGTCATCTGCATACCCTTACTGACGCCTGCCGGAATATTTATCTTAATGATATCATCTTTTTGAACTATCCCTTCGCCATAGCATACAGGACATTTCTTTGTGATTGTTTTTCCGTTTCCTCCGCACGAAGGACATACTGATGTGGTCTGCATCTGACCGAGCATCGTATTGGTGATCCTGGTCACATGGCCTGAACCGCGGCATGTGGTGCATGATGTAATACTGTTCTGATCTGCCGCGCCTGTTCCGTCACAGGTACTGCAGACAACATATTTGGCCACCTTGATCTTCTTTTCACAGCCGTTTGCAATTTCGCCCAGGGTCAGTTTTACCTTAACCCTCAGATTGCTTCCCTTGTTCACCCTTCTGCTGCTTCGCCGGGAGCTTCCAAATCCGCCGAAGCCGCCAAAAGCATCGCCAAAAATATCACCGAAAGAAGCAAAAATATCTTCCATGGTCATTCCTGCCCCTCCGAATCCGTTCCCGGAAGCACCGCTCACCCCTTCATGTCCGAACCTGTCGTAACGCGCCCGTTTTTCATCGTTGCTAAGTACTTCATAGGCGGAGGCAGCTTCCTTAAAATGTTCCTCTGCCTTTTTGTCGCCCGGATTTTTGTCAGGATGGTATTTCAATGCCTGCTTCCGGTAGGCTTTTTTAATCTCCTCCTTCGTGGCTTCCCGCGAAACCCCAAGCACTTCATAATAATCTCTCTTGTCCATCCCTTAATATTTGGAACTGTTTTATCAATTTACTGTATGTGATTTGAAGGCTTATTCGCCCACTACCACTTTAGTATGTCTTACCACCTTGTCGTGGAGAAAATAACCCTTGAGGATCACTTCCACAACTTTTCCCCTGCTGTCCTCTCCAGGCGCCGGTGCTTTGGCAACAGCCTCGTGAAGATCAAAATTGAAATCCTTGTTTAACGCCTCAATCTCCCTGATACCCTGCTGTTTCAGGAAATCAGAGAATTTTGAGTAAATCAGGTCAAGCCCGTCTTTCAGACTCTGACAGTCCGGAGAGACTTCCATATGCTTAAGAGCTCTTTCAAAATCATCCATTACCGGGAGAAGTTTCACCAGCAGATCTTCGCCTGCATATTTTGTAATTTCCATCTTCTCACGCAGGGTGCGTTTCCTGTAATTATCGAACTCGGCGGCGATACGGATATACCTGTCCTGCATCTCTGCCAGTTTTTCCTCAAATGACCTGCCTTCAGCTACAACTTTGTCAGGAGTGTCCTGTAAAGTTTCACCTGCAAACTGATTCTGACCCATGCCGGCTCCGTCAATTAACGTTTTGTCCTCCTCCTGTTCATTTACGATGGGTATCTCCTTATTGTCTTTACTATCAGTATACTTATCTTGCCCTGTTTCTTTGCCGTGCACCGTTTCAGACATTTTTTTCCTTACCATTACTTGATTGTTTTCTGATAATTACACTTGCGTTCATCAAAATTTCTGCCAACACCCGGGATTTGACAAATTGGCAGGAAAAATCCCGATTTCCGTCAACTGGATTAAATTATCCTTAGGTAGAAGATGATAAATCAGAATATATAAGCCGGGAATGGGACAGTTTAAATGGGATTTGCAGTTCAGGACTGCTTTCTGGAGTTAAATTCTTTTTATATCTGCTCCAATGGCGTTAAGGCGGTCATCAATATTCTGATAGCCGCGGTCGATCTGCTCAATATTATGAATTATACTCCTGCCCTCAGCCGACATTGCAGCGATGAGCAGGGCCACTCCTGCCCTTATGTCGGGAGAGGACATTGTTGTACCCCTGAGTTTCATCATTTTATCAAGCCCGATGACCGTTGCCCTGTGAGGATCGCATAAAATGATCTGGGCACCCATGTCAATAAGCTTATCAACGAAGAAAAGCCGGCTTTCAAACATCTTCTGGTGAATAAGAACGGCTCCCTTGGCCTGGGTGGCAGTGACAAGAAAAATGCTTAGCAGATCGGGAGTAAGGCCGGGCCATATTGCATCTGCAATCGTCATAATTGATCCGTCAATGAAAGTCTCTATTTCATAATGTTCCTGGTATGGAATAAAGATATCGTCCGAGATTCTTTCAATTCTTATTCCCAGCCGCCGGAAGGAATCCGGGATAATCCCCAGGTTATCGTATGAGACATTTTTTATTGTCAGTTCCGATCCAGTCATTGCAGCAAGCCCTATGAATGAACCGATTTCGATCATGTCGGGAAGGATCTTGTGGGAACAACCCCCGAGCTGCCTTACGCCGTCGATATAAAGCAGATTTGAGCCTATTCCGCTGATTCTTGCGCCCATTGAGACCAGCATCCTGCATAACTGCTGGATATAGGGCTCACAGGCGGCGTTATACAGTGTGGTGCGCCCTTTTGCAAGAACAGAAGCCATTATTATATTGGCAGTACCGGTAACGGATGCTTCATCTAGGTGAATATATGATCCCTTCAGACCGGAGGCTTCAACGCTGAAAAAAGGATCAGCCGTATCAAATTCAAATTTTGCTCCAAGCTTCTGGAAACCTGTGAAATGGGTATCCACTCTTCTTCTGCCGATTTTGTCCCCACCCGGTTTGGGTATATAGGCCTTGCCGAACCTGGCAAGAAGGGGTCCGACTATCATGATGGATCCCCGGATACTGGCACTTTGATTTCTGAATTCCTGTGACTGAAGGTAATCGAGATTAATGCTGACAGCCTCGAAAGATGCAGTGCCGCGTGACTTCCTGGTCACCCTGACACCAAGTGCCATCAGAAGCTCAATGAGTTTGTTCACATCATTTATATCAGGGATGTTCCTGATCGTGATCCTTTCGGATGTCAGCAGAACGGCACAAATAACCTGCAGAGCCTCATTCTTGGCACCCTGGGGATGAATATCCCCGCTGAGTGTTTTGCCACCCTGAACAATAAAGCTGCCCATTAATGACGATTGTGACCTTTTTTCTTCGGGAATTGCTTGTTTTGCTGTTTTCCGTGAGGTTTGCCCTGCTGGGGTTTCTTTTTTGCAGACGGAACAAGTTCCTTTACTTCAAGCAGTTTGATTCCTTCTTTCAGTTTCAGCTTTCCTCCAGAAAGGAACTTCATATCGCTTATTATGACCTCATCGCTTACCTGTGCCCGGTTCCAGGTAACATATGATTTTTTCATCTGGTTGAGGATGAGATTTGTGATATACTCTTTTTCTTCACCCTCCTCCATTTCAGCAGCAGCATCGATCATGAGCTCAATGATCCGGCCATAATGCAGAAACCTGATATCCCCCTGCTTATAAGGAATCTGTTTCGGTTTTTCCTCGAATTTGAATTTTTCGGGAGGAGGATACGGGGAATCTATGTCGAGCTCAAAATCAGCGATCAGCGCAAGATGATCCCACAACTTGTGTTTGAAATCAGTCACATCACGTATCTGGGGATTAAGATTACCCATTATGTGGATGATGGTCTTTGCAGCACGATTTCTCTCTTCCCT
The DNA here is from genome assembly GCA_009877105.1 of Bacteroidales bacterium. Classification (GTDB taxonomy): domain Bacteria; phylum Bacteroidota; class Bacteroidia; order Bacteroidales; family VadinHA17; genus LD21. The sequence continues at coordinate 202,480 of WXFD01000058.1, read as the reverse complement.
GTCAGAAATGGTTTTGATGTGATCGATCATTTTCTGAACATTTCTTCCATATTCGGGCAATGCCATCCGTTTGCGCTGGGTATTGTAGTCGTAATTCATCTGCTGTTAACTGTTTTCTGCAAAGCTAATAATTAATTGCCGAATAATGGCAAGGAGATCAGAGGGTCTAGAGCCCAATGAACTGGATTGCGATACCAGACAGGAAAATCATGCCTCCGGCAATAAGATTGCTGTATTTTTCGACCGGCTTAAGATTGATCCTGCTGAAACCGAGTTTGAAGGCAAGCACCACACCCATCATGGTTGCAATTGTCACCAGTGAAAACAGCACGGAAACAAAAACTGAACCCGCTATATTATTTTGGGCTGCCGGATACATCAATATGGGAATAAGTGGTTCACAGGGCCCGAAAACGAATATCAGGAACAGTATCCACGGAGTGGTTCTGACAACGTCATTTTCGTGAACATGTGCATGATCCCCGAAATGGTTGTGTTCATGAATATGCTCCCCGGTACCCGGATGAAAATGTGAATGTGTATGCTGCCTTTTCCTGTAAAGATTCCTGATGCTTATCAGCATATATATCAGGCCAAATGCAATAAAGAGCCATCCGGCAATGTTGCCTCTGAATGATTCCACTTCCACCAGCCTGTTGACTGATATTCCCACAATAATGCCCGTGAGCCCAAGGATAACTGAACTAAGAACATGACCAAGCCCGCAAAGGAAAGTGATCCACATGGTTTTTTTCATGGTCCATTTCTTCGCCTCGCTCAGGACAATGAAAGGAAGATAATGGTCAGGTCCCAGTACAGTATGAATGAATCCAATGGAAACTGCCGTAACCGAAAGAAGTGTGATTGAATTATCCATTATCTGAACTTTTAGGATTAGAAGTAATTATTCCTGCAATAATACCCATAAAATCAGGATTGTCGTGATGCAGCAGGTGGAATGACGCATTTTGCAGATGTTTGTTTCAGCGATTCCATTCATTACCGGTAAAAATATACTCCCTGAAATTGATATTCTGAACCTCAAGGAACCTACGGGAGTTTGTGACATAGTCCATCATTTTGATATGGTCGGAGGGACTGGCAAAGAATTCACTGTTCCTTTCATATTTCGAACAGGGAAGTATATAGAACCTTTTCCTCCCGTTTTCAAAGGGAGTGTAAACCCATGTCAGGTAATAACCGGCACTGGCTATTTTCAGGGAATCATTTCTTTTTTCAATTTCGATTCTCACCATGGCACCTCCGTCGGTTTTTGGTCTTTGCTGGTTTGAAACGAAATTGCCGAGAGAATAGACGGCGATCCGGCCCTTACCGTATGGATCCTCCTTGGTCCAGATCATTTTCTGCAGAACATGCGGATGTGATCCTATTATAAGGTCTGCGCCCCTGTCGAAAAAAAAACGGGCCATCTCATCCTGCATCTTCGATGGTATCGTGTCATATTCCGTTCCCCAGTGGAGAAAAAGGATAATCAGATCGGGATTCTTCCTCACTGCTTTTTCGAGATCCTCCGCTACAAGATCCCGGTTCAGCATGTTGACGATAACCGGATCCGGGACATTTATCCCGTTTGTACCATATGTGTAGTTCAGCAGTGCAATGGTATTGTTTTTAATATTGAGCATAAGCGGATAAAGGGAATCCCTTTCGTTTTTACTGGCAAAGGTTCCTGTATGTGGTATTCCAAGGCTGTCCAGCTTTTGCAGGGTTTCCAGAATGCCTTTTTTACCGCGGTCTGCCGAGTGATTGTTGGCAGTAACAAAACAATCTATTCCGGCCTTGATGCAGGCTGCGGCGAGTTCTGCAGGGGAGCTGAAGGCCGGATAGCCCTTGTAAGGAGATCCTGCCAGGGTAACTTCAAGGTTAGCAATGGCATAGTCTGCTTCCGATATTTCTTCCCTGATAAAGCTGAATACATCATCATAATTAAAGGATCCGGTCTCCGGGTCTTTGGCAGACCTTATCTGTGCATCATGACCCATTATATCGCCAATGAAAAGAAGTGATAGTCTGTCTGTCAGGCTGTCAGCAGGATTTTGTGCAGGAGACATTCCAACTGCGAGGACGGCCAGTATCGGAATTAATATTTTATGATTCATAAAATATAATTGAGCAAAGAATCCGTAAATTTAATAAATATTAAATTTGCCACCTTAAAATACCTGAACCCTGTGTGGTCTCTGCTCCGTAGTAATGCCTAAAGCTGGAAACAATATTGACATAAACAAAATTTCTGCGGCCGGTCTGCTGGTTACGCTTGGTATTGTGTTCGGCAACATCGGGACAAGTCCATTATATACCATGAGTGCTGTTCTGAACGGGGGTAAAGGCAATTTCGGTGATCTTCTTGTTTATGGTTCCCTGTCATGCATATTCTGGACCCTCACCTTAACGACCACCATCAAGCATATTGCGATTACCCTGCGGGCCGACAACAACGGAGAGGGAGGCATATTTGCCCTTTTTGCCCTGATGAAAAACAAATCGGTTTGGGTTGCAGTGCTTACAATGATTGGCGGAGGAGCTCTGCTTGCAGACGCCATAATAACTCCTTCAATCACGGTAACCTCTGCCATTGAGGGGCTGGAACTGTTTAATCCGAAAATTCCCGTGGTCCCCATTGTTTTAGTCATAATAGCCGCTCTTTTTTTTATTCAACAGTTCGGGACACATTTCATAGGGAGCTATTTCGGTCCGGTAATACTTGTTTGGTTCCTGATGCTGGGATTGCTGGGTCTGTCCCAGATAATTTCAAATCCTCTGATCCTGGGGTCGCTTAATCCGGTTTATGCCTATCGTTTTTTAAGCGAATTTCCCGGTGGCTTTGTTCTTCTCGGAGCCGTGTTTCTTTGCACCACCGGAGTTGAGACCATTTATGTTGATCTCGGGCATTGCGGAAGAAATAATATCAGAGTATCATGGATATTTGTAAAGATCAGCCTGATGCTGAATTATATGGGTCAGGGAGCATGGCTGCTGCAAAACTATAAAGGCGGGGAAGACCTGAATCCGTTCTTTGAAATAATGCCGGAATGGCTGTTACTTCCCGGTATCGTTATTGCCACAACGGCTGCTATTATTGCCAGCCAGTCGATTATCAGCGGCTCATTCACCCTCGTCAGTGAAGCCGCCCTACTCAATTTCTGGCCAAGACTGAGGGTCCTCCATCCGACACTCGTGAGAGGCCAGGTTTACATGCCATTTGTTAACATGATACTCTGGATTGCCTGCACCATCGTGGTCCTGATCTTCAAGAAGTCAGGCAACATGGATGCAGCTTATGTTCTTGCCATAACAATAACGGAAATTGCAACCACCCTCCTTCTGGCAGTTTATCTGTTTCAAAAAGGCGTCAATCACAGGTTAATATCCTTTATGGTAATGGTCTACCTTACAGTTGAGGGCAGCTTTCTTATAGCCAATCTTTTCAAGTTCAGCAAGGGGGGCTGGTTCACGCTTATCCTCGGCCTTCTGTTTATCCTTATCATGCTGGGATGGTATTTTGGCAGAAAGATCAAAAACAGGTATATTTCTTTTGCAAACCTCAATAAATATACCGATCTGTTCAGGGATCTGTCACAAGATGAATCAGTACCCAAAACAGCAACCAACCTTGTGTATATTATCCGTGCAAACAGGAAGGATCAGGTCGAATCCAAGGTCGTCTATTCGATTTTCAGCAAATTTCCCAAAAGAGCCGATAAATACTGGCTGCTTCATATTGATCGGGTTAATGAGCCGAACCAGTTTGAGTATCAGGTAACGCAAATAATTCCGGGAATTCTGATCAGGGTGGATTTTCATATCGGATTCAAGGTCGAACCCAGTATAAATCTTTATTTCAGGGAAGTTCTGGAAGATCTTTCCGCGACCGGAGAGATAAAGCTTGAAAGCGGGTATGAATCACTGAGGAAATATGACATACCCCCCGATTTCAAATTTATCCTTATTGAAAGGATTATGCCCCGTGATTACAAGCTGTCAAACTGGGAGAATTTTATTCTTTTTCTGAACAATATTGCCGGCAAAATGAGTATTTCCGACATTAAGGCCCTTCAGCTTGATGCAACAAATACCGTGATTGAACATGTACCCATAATTATTGACCAGCCTTCTCACCGGAGGATACAACGCATGAAGGAAATATGAAGATTTTAAGCCTAAAGGAAAGGCCAGGCGGATTGGATATCAACAGGTTCTCCCTGGCAGGACTGGTCATTACGCTGGGTATCGTTTATGGCGACCTGGGCACAAGCCCTCTCTACACCATGAAGGCAATTGTTGGGGGTGGTGCCGGGAGAATTGACCAGCTCCTGATATATGGTTCGCTCTCTTGCGTTTTCTGGACCCTGACCCTGCAGACAACTGTCAAGTATATATTAATAACCCTAAGGGCTGATAACAAGGGTGAAGGAGGTGTATTTGCCCTCTTTGCACTGATAAGAAAGAAATCACCGCGGGCGGCAATACTGACAATGATAGGCGGGGCAGCATTGCTGGCTGACGGGGTTATCACTCCATCGATCACAGTGACATCTTCAATCGAAGGATTAAGAATGGTTGTTCCGGAAGCACCGGTGGTTCCTGTGGTCCTGATAATTTTTGCCCTACTGTTTTTCTTTCAGCAATTCGGAACAAACATAGTGGGCGGATCATTTGGCCCGATAATGGTGATCTGGTTCCTGATGCTCGGCGCAGCCGGAACCAATCAGCTTATCCGGCATCCGGAAATATTTGCTGCCGTCAATCCTGTTTATGCAGTCAGATTTCTAACTGAATATCCCGGCGGATTTATTCTCCTGGGAGCAGTCTTTCTTTGTACAACAGGCGCCGAAGCTTTATATTCCGATCTGGGTCATTGCGGACGGGAGAACATAAGGATTTCATGGATCTTCGTAAAAGCCATGCTTCTCCTTAACTATTTTGGGCAGGGCGCCTGGCTAATGCTTAACCCTCAGTCACTTGCCGGTCAGAATCCTTTCTTTTCCATTTTCCCCGGGTGGTTTCTGATCCCAGGGATAATCATTGCAACGGCTGCCGCAATAATAGCGAGCCAGGCGGTAATAACAGGCTCATTTACACTTATCAGCGAAGCAGTCTCACTAAACTTCTGGCCAAAGATCAGGATCTTGTTCCCTGCTGCCCTGAAGGGTCAGGTTTATCTTCCTTTTGTGAACTGGTTCCTGTGGATCATGTGCAGCATTGTAGTCATTGCATTCAGGGAATCATCAAACATGGAGGCTGCCTACGGTTTGGCAATCACCATTGCCATGATCATGACCACAATGTTACTGTCATATTATCTTTATCAAAGGAAGACTTCACGACGATTTGTTTTTCCCGTGCTCATTGTATTCCTTGCAATAGAAGGAACCTTCCTGATTGCCAACCTTCACAAGTTTTGGCATGGAGGCTGGCTCACACTGCTGCTTGCGACGATCTATTTCCTGGTAATGTGCGGCTGGTACTTCGGACGAAAAATAAAAAACAGGTATATCACTTTTTCACGCCTTACGGACTACCTTCCAATGATAACTGACCTGGTAAGGGATCAGACCATTCCCCGTACGGCTACAAACCTGGTTTACCTGATCAAGGCAAATCATAAGGACCAGGTAGAATCGAAGGTAATGTATTCGATTTTTTATAAACAGCCCAAAAAAGCTGAAACCTACTGGCTTCTCCACGTCGACAGGGTTGATGATCCTTACCGATTTGATTATGAAGTCGAGCACATTCTGCCAGGTATCCTGGTAAGAATTGATTTGCACCTTGGTTTTAAAGTTGAACCGAGAATTAACCTTTATTTCAAAGAAGTGCTTGAGGACCTGGTAAGCACGGGAGAAATCGCTCTTTTCAGCAGTTTCAGTTCCCTTAAAAAGCATAACTTCCCGGGTGACTTTGTTTTTATTCTTATTGAGAGAATTATGATCCGTGATTTCAAACTCTCGAGATGGGAAAACATAATACTTGCTCTCAACGCCGTTGCCAGCCGGTTGAGTATCTCGGAAATTAAGGCACTGAACCTGGATCCGACAAATTCAATGGTTGAGCAGGTGCCAATTATTATCGACCGGAAAATCCCGGTCAGGATAAAACGGATCTGATCATTTTATATGCCATATCCTGACCGAATATTTAAATCCATGTTGGTTTTTCGGTCTGAACTGCAGTCATATGCAGTACCGGTACCGATAATTCAGGTATTATTGCCGCATAAAAACAACGGGTGCCTGACTGTTGCTGATTCAATAACTACCACTGAATTGCATGATTCTGTTATTTTTGCAACTTTGTTTCCCCGTGGATGATGATGAGTATAATAAAAGGAACCATTAATGTGTTTATAAGTCTTACCAGTTATTTACAATGGAAATAATCAACCAGGTTGTCGATTGGTACATGGCCAATCTTAATTATTTCACAATTGCCTTTCTCATGACGGTGGAAAGTTCATTTATTCCTTTCCCCTCAGAAGTTGTAATTCCTTTTGCTGCCTACAAGGCTGCCCAGGGAAATCTTAATGTTTTCGGGGTAGTTATTGCCGGAACAATTGGTGCTCTTGCGGGTGCGTTGTTCAATTATTACCTGGCAATGTATCTGGGACGTCCGCTGGTTTATAAACTAGCCGGGTCAAAGGCCGGAAGGTTTCTTCTTTTGTCGGAGGAAAAGATCGGACATGCCGAATCCTACTTTATCAAACACGGAAAATCATCAACATTTATCGGGCGCCTGGTCCCTGCTGTGAGACAACTGATTTCCATACCGGCCGGGCTCGCGAAAATGAACCTGAAGGACTTCATTGTTTATACCATGGCCGGAGCCGGGATATGGAACATTATCCTGGCAGCGATCGGATACTATATTTATGACCTGAGGGATAAAATCTTTCCCTATGTGGATGATATCCTGATAGCCGCAGGCCTGATATTTGTGTTATACCTGTCTGTAAAAGCCATTGTTCAGAAAAAGAAGCAAAAAAAGCAGATCACTGGCAGTGATTAGTATCCTGTTGAGAAAAGGTCTCCTTCAACAAACCTTTAAATTAACTCAGCCCTGCGGAGTTTTGGTTCTTGCAATTATTCTGGTGCAGTAAGCAGTGTTGATGAACGTATTGCGGTATTGTTAAGGAATTAACAGAACAGACCTCCCCTTTTCCTGAGGAGCTTGCAAGTGAATTTTGACCGTCTGCTGCGGAACAGATGATTCATTTGTGTATGGAGTTAATTCAAATCCGTATTAAAAACAAGAAAACTTTCCGGAAATAAGCATAAAGGCAGTCCCTCTTATGTCCGTCGCCGGGAATTGGCGAGTAAAAGCCCTGTATCAAATGATAATCCTGCCATGATTTAGGAATTATAAAGGCCCCTGCATGTTGATTTTATTCTTAAATTTATTGATATTTAATGAAGTAATTCATTGAACTAGAGTAATCTGCCTGGTAATCTGATTGTTATGAAAAAGGTGTTCTGCAAAAGCTCTTTTCTCCTTCCAGCCTTTATTTTCCTGTTATTCAATCCTGGATCATCCAGCGCACAGTTGATCGATCCCGGAGTCAATGTTTTTGTTAACCAGCAACCCGAAGAAGAAGACCTCAGGGTGTTCCGGCAGTGGATTAAATGGAATAACCCGGGCAGCATGCTCATACATTTTATTACCGGGGAAACCTTAAAACATTATGATGTCCGCAGTAAGGAAGTGGCTCAGCTGGTTACGGCCGAAGACTGGATTGGCCGGCAGAACAGTGTAAGGAAGAAACTTGAAGATATAATTGGAGATTTCCCGGCGAAGACTCCGCTGAATGCGAAAGTTACAGGTGTCATCAGAAGGGATGGATACAGGATTGAAAAGATCATTTTTGAATCGTTCCCCGGCTTTTATGTGCCCGGATGCCTTTACATCCCCGAAAAAATCAAGGGCAGAATTCCGGCCGTATTGCATCTGATGGGCCACAACCAGGAATCGTTCCGGAATGAACTTTACCAGGTGATAAGTTATAATCTGGTAAAGAAGGGAATGGTGGTTTTTGCAATTGATCCTCCGGGGCAGGGCGAACATGTTCAGCAATATGATCCGGAAATTGGATTTTCTTCAGTAGGCTATTCCGTGGAGGAGCATAATTATCTAGGGAACTGGTGTTTTCTTTCGGGATATTCAAGTGCGAAATACTTCATCTGGGATGCTTTAAGGGCTATTGACTATCTGGTGTCGCGCAGGGAAGTGGACAGTGAAAGGATAGGTGTCACGGGTTTTTCCGGGGGAGGCACGATAACTTCATATATCGGAGCACTTGACGAACGGGTGAAGGTTGCTGTTCCCTGCAGCTGGTCAAATGCCAATAGAAGGCTCATTGAAACTAAGGGAATTCAGGATGCCGAATCACATCTGTACCATGGGCTCATGAATGGCATCAGCAATGAAGATTTAATTGAACTGAGGGCTCCCCGGCCAACCTTGCTTACATTCGTCTCACGCGATGAATATCTCTGTCTGCAGGGTGCCAGGGAAGCCTATACTGAAGCTTTGGGTGCATTCCGTGCTTTTGGCAGGCCTGACAATCTGGTCCTGGTTGAAGACGACTCAAAGCACTGGCTCACCCCGAAGATCAGGCATGCCATTTACTCTTTCTTTATAAAACACTTTGATCTCAAAGTTGATCCGGCTGAAATTGAGGCGGATATATTACCCCGCGAACAGCTTGCAGTCACACCGACCGGTCAGATTGCCACATTTATCGAAGGCAAAATGATTTTTGATCTAAATAAGGAAATTACTGCTGACCTGCTGGGCAGACTTGAAAATTCCAGAAAAAATGATCCGGATCATATAATCAAGGCCATTGCCGGGGCCAGGGATTTATCCGGCTTCAGGCTTGAGGGCCCTTCCCCGGGCAGGCTTTTTATAAACGGAAAATACCAGAGGGAAGGATATAGCGTTGGGAAATATGCCATAGAAGTAGGAGATGATTATGCAATACCCTTGCTATTGTTCGTTCCCTATGGAAATAATCTGAAATATCCCGCCGTAATTTATCTTCATCCGGAGGGTAAACAGGCAGATGCGGGGAAAGGGGGGCGTATAGAGCAGCTGGTAAGAAATGGATTCGTTGTTGCAGCAGTTGACCTTGCCGGTGTTGGGGAAGTAAAGAATACTGCGGGGCGGGAACCAATCGACAGCTATACTGCCTTGCAGATTGGCAGAAGCATTCCGGGGATACGTGCAGAAAATATTGTTATTGCAGCCAGTGTCCTGAGCCGCCTTGATATCGTCGATCCTGCCGCGATTGTTGGCCTGGGGATCGGTGAAATGTGCATTCCCCTTGTTCATGCTGCTGCATTCAGTAACGTGATAAGCAGCATTGTTCTGGATGGGCCACTTGTTTCTTACAGGACAATAGCCATGAACAGGAATTACAGAACAGGCTTTACCGTCAGAAATGGAGGGGATTACTGGCATCCTTATGAAGTGGATTTTTCATGGGGTGTAGGCGGTGCCCTTACCTCTTACGATCTTCCCGACCTGATTGCCGGCCTTGCACCGAGAAAAGTGGCACTTAACGGGATCAGGAATGAGATGCTTCAGCCTGCTGATGAAGAGGTGATCAGGCAGGATCTCTCCTTCCCGTTTTCAGTGTATTCTGCGAGGGGTGTTCCAAGGAATATCATGGCGGGTCCATCCGGAGATACGGATTATCTTTCAGTGCTCCGGTGGTGTCTTCAGAAAGATTGAAACAAATAAAAACTGATATTATGAAGAAATTGATTTTTTTGATGGCATTTTGCGGACTTGTTCTCCTGTCGTGTTCCCATGACAGTATAAAGAGGACCTGGACGGTAAATGAACAGGAGTATCTTGAAACACAGGGTTTCAATGTACTTGTATTTCATAATTATTACCCTGAGGGTGATCAGGGAGGGATTGAATTTATACATCATGATGACAGGACTGCCACAAACGGTTTCATCAGGGTTGATCTGCCGCAGGGACAGCAATTTCCCAGACCGGTCAAGGCAATCAGGAAAGTGATAAATGACAGGAACGAAATACAGGCACGTATCGAAATTCCTGAGTATGATTTTAATTATACTGTCCGGGTCTGGCCTGAGAATGACAGGATAAGACTATCGGTTGATCTGGAGAAGCCCATTCCTTCCGGTTGGAAAGGACGTGCAACCTTTGATCTCCAGCTTTTCCCGGTTACTTATTTCGGAAAGACCTATATGCTGGGGGATCAGTCGGGCGTTTTTCCTGTCGAGGCCTTGGGACCGATGACATCATTACCGGACGGAAGGATCAGACCTGTGCCTCTGGCAACCGGGAAAAAGCTGGTCATGGCTCCTGAATGCCAGACCTGCAGGCTGCAGATCGAACAGCTGAACGGAGATTTGTCGCTTATCGATGAGAGGAACACAACCCTCGGGGGATGGATAATCGTAAGATCGGAGATTCCGGAAAATGTTGACAGGGGAGCAGTTGAATGGGTGATCACTCCATCCATTATCCCGGTATGGCTTCATAAACCGGTTATTGGCATTTCACAGGCCGGCTATCATCCCGCTCAGCAGAAAAAGGCAGTCATTGAACTTGATAAAAGGGCGGGAAAACCGGAAATGGCACGCCTCAGGAAAATAGAGAATGACGGCAGGATGGTTAAAATTAAGTCAGGCAAGCCGGATTTATGGGGCGGATTCCTGAGGTACAAATATGTGATTTTTGATTTCTCGGAAGTAAAAGATCCCGGGCTCTACACAGTAAGTTATGGTAATTATGAGAGCGAACCTTTCAGGATAAGCAGGGATGTTTACCGGCAATCAGTCTGGCAGCCGACCCTTGAGATTTATTTCCCCGTTCAGATGTGTCATATGCGTGTCAGGGACAGATCACGTGTATGGCATGGAGCATGTCATCTCGATGATGCACGCCAGGCACCATTGTCATCCATCCTCCCCGACGGATACAGGACATACTCGACAACAGAAACCAGGTTCAGTCCGGATGATCATGTCCCGGGTTTGAACCGCGGGGGATGGCACGATGCTGCCGACAATGATCTTGCTGCAGGATCACAGGCCCAGACTATCCTGTTTCTCTCACTGGCCGGCGAGGCATTCGGTATTAATGTAGATCAGACCACCGTTTCTCAGGATAAGCTCCTGGTGGAACTTAGAAAACCTGACGGAATCCCTGATCTTCAGCAACAGGTCGAACACGGAGTATTGAATCTGTTGTCAGGATACAGGATATCAGGCCATTCGTACGTGGGTATCATCGAAACTTTTGAAGGAAGGAGGTTCCTTGGAGATGTTGCTTCCGTTTCTGACCAGCTGATCTATGATCCTTCCCTGAAACCCGGTGAGATAAGGGGAAACCGGTCGGGGAAAGACGATGACCGGTGGGTGGTGACAAACAAGGATACATCCCTGGAGTATGAGGTTATTTCAGCACTCGTTGCTGCCAGCCGCGTACTCCGCGGATATAACGATCCGCTGGCTGAAGAATGCCTTGCAGTGGCAGCTCGGGCATATAACCATGAACAGACACATGAACCTGTTATTCAGCCTAATGCTTACGTTCCGGGAAATTATGAATGGCAGGAGGTTCATGCAACCTGTGAATTGCTGATAACAACCGGGGAAAAGCGTTACAAGGACAGGCTTCTGGAATTGATCCCGGTCATCAGGAAAACCCCCGGCCGGGTTGGATGGTCTGCTGCAAGAGCAATGGATTTTGTCGGGGATGAGAACTTTAAAAATGAACTCAGGCAGTCGTTGCAGAATTACAGGACGACACTCGATTCCACCCTGGCACAGAATCCGTTTGGAGTACCCTGGAGACCCGAAATATGGGGAATAGGATGGAATATTCAATCTTATGCCGTGGCACAATATTATCTCTGCAAAGCCTTTCCTGATCTGTTTGACAGGGAGAATGTCTGCAGGGTGGTAAATTATGTTCTTGGCTGCCATCCTGGATCAAATACCTCCCTCGTATCAGCTGTGGGTGCACATTCAATAATACCTGCATACGGGTTTAATATGCACTGGTGGTCATATATTCCGGGGGGTATGGTTTCGGGTACAGCTCTTATCAGGCCCGACTTTCCTGAAATGAAGGAACCGTTTCCGTATCTCTGGCAGCAGACTGAATATGTGATGCCGGGTGCAGCTTCCTATATCTTTTGTGTGCTTGCAGCTGATAAGTTATTAAATGACAGTTTATTGTAAATACTTTCACTTATATCACAATGAAAAAAACCGATCTGTTTAAACTATTTGTCATCGTATCCTTTTTGGGATTACTGACAGGTTGTTCCGGGGATAAAGGAAGCGACCGACTGATTATCAACGATCAGGAATATCTTGAAAAACCGGGTTTATCGGTACTTGCATTCCATAACTATTACACCGTGGGCCACCAGGGAGGAATTGAGATAATCCAGCATGGAGAGCGGATCGCAACCAATGGATTTATCAGGCTTCGTCCGGCAGATGAACGCAGGCTGCCAGGCCCTGACAGGGCAGAGCGTGAAGCAGACAGGCAGAAACAGGAAATCGTCTCTTCCATAAGCTATGACGATTTTGACCTGAATTATAAAGTGAGGCTTAAACCTGAAGGCAACGGCTTTAAATTAATTGTAGACCTTGAGAAACCCGTGCCTGCGGAATGGGAGAACAGGCTCAGTTTCGAAATGGAAGTTTATCCGCCGCTTTATTATGGCAAAACTTTCCAGATAGGTGAGACTTTTGGAATAATACCCAGGATGGGTGTGAGATCCGTTTTTACGGATGAAGACGGAAGGATTAGTCCCGTAAATATGGGGCAGGGAAAAATACTGACACTGGCAGGAGAAGATCCTCTAAGAAAAATCGTCTTTGAAAATAAGAAAGGGGAAATTATTCTTACAGATAACCGTGAATCAAGCAAAAGCGGCTGGATCATGGTCAGATCGGTCATATCCCCAGGTGTGACCCAAGGAGCTTTGGAATGGATCATAAGGCCGAATGTTGTTAATGGCTGGATCAGGGAGCCTGTGATTGCCGTTTCACAGGTTGGCTATCATCCTGATCAGGTCAAGCAGGCGGTCATTGAACTCGACCGGAAAACCGGAAAGCCGGAAAAGGCCCGTCTGATGAAAGTTTCGGGAGGTAAGGTCAGGGAAGTACTTTCAGGATCGCCTAAACCCTGGGGCGATTTCCTGTGCTACAAGTATGCGGTTTTTGATTTTTCAGCTGTTAAGGAACCAGGAATGTATTTTGTATCTTACGGGACAAAATCCACCAATCCTTTTTCAATAGATCAGGATGTTTACAGAAATGGAGTCTGGCAACCTACCCTTGAGGGATATTTTCCGGTTCAGATGTGTCATGTAAAGGTCAGGGACGGACAGGCAATCTGGCACGGTGCCTGTCATCTTGATGATGCACTCCAGGCTCCCCTCGACATTGAGCACGTTGATGGCTACAGGCAGTACAAGGAGGCAGAGACCAGTTACAGACCCCTTACAACGGTTCCATTTCAGAACAGGGGAGGATGGCACGACGCCGGCGATGATGATCTTGCCGCAGGTTCACAGGCTGCAACAACTCATTATCTGGTACTGGCGAATGAGATATGCAATAATCAGACTGATCAGACATCCGTCGATTTCCAGGGTCTGTACGTTGAAATGCATAAACCCGACGGAATCCCTGATTTTGTCCAGCAGATCAAGCATGGAGCTATCAATCTTCTTTCAGGCTACAGGGCAGCGGGTCACAGCTTTGCCGGAATCATTGCCACCCGTGAAGGAAGAAACATTACTGGCGACTGGGCTTCGCAGACAGATCAGTTGTTCTATGATCCCCGCCTAAGGCCCGAACAAAGAACCCTGACTCACTCCGGGCTTATGGATGAACGATGGGTATTTACCAACAAGGATACAGGGCTTGAGTACAAGGTTTCAGCGGCTCTGGCTGCTGCCAGCCGTTCACTCAGGGGATTTGATGATGCCCTGGCTTCTGAATGCCTTGCCACCGCAAAAAAAGCCTGGGACTATGAACAATCACACGATCCTGTCATCCAGCCTAACGCCTATGTCCCGCGAAATACCAAAGTTCAGGAGATCATAGCCACTTCTGAGCTTTTATTCACCACGGGAGAAGAAAAATATGCATCCCACTTGAAAAAACTGCTCCCCGAAATAGGGAAAAATATGGGTAGGGCAGCATGGTGCGTGGCCAGAGTTGCTGACCGGTTAAAAGATGAGGAGTTCAATACCGCCTACCTTGAGATGCTCAGGGAATACAAAACAGGGCTCGATTCCACACTGGCACTGAATCCTTTCGGTGTACCATGGCATCCCGCAATCTGGGGCATTGGATGGAATATCCAGGAATTCGCACTTGAACACTACTATCTTGTGACCAGGTATCCTGATATTTTTAACCGGGAAATTGTGTTGAGGGTGGTCAATTATGTCCTGGGCTGTCATCCGGGATCCAGTACATCCCTGGTTTCAGGTGTAGGCGCACATTCAGTGACCAACGCTTTCGGGGTTTACAGGCATCTGGAATCCTATATTCCCGGGGGCATGGTATCAGGAACGGCACTAATCAGACCCGATTTTCCCGAATTGAAAGAAACAACACCTTTTCTGTGGCAGCAATCCGAATATGTAATGCCGGGGGCAGCTTCCTATATCTTTTGCGTACTGGCAGCAGACGGGCTGTTGAACCAGAACAACTGATCCAATCAATTTATATCTTTGACAAAAAACTGGATTAAATGAAAACGAAAATTCCACGACGCAGATTTATCCGGGTTGCAGCAGTTACTGCTGCAGTTGGTACGATACCTGTTTTGGGCAGTTCAGCTGCAGTTGCTGCCACCAGTGAATCAGCAGTTAAAGCGGAGGGTTTGCCAAAACGCAGGCTTGGAAGAACCAACAGGATGGTGTCATGCATTGGATTCGGAGGCGGTTCAAGATATACCAACTGGATCGCCCCGGATGAAATACTTCAGAAGCATATTGATCATGCCATAAAACTAGGCATTACTTATTTTGATTCTGCAAGGTCATATGGCGACGGATTGTGCGAGGAACGCTACGGAAAGTTCCTTACCCCAAAATACAGGGAACAAATATTTCTCAACTCAAAATCCGGGGAGAGAACCTATGACGGCGTTATGCGGGATATTGAAAAATCACTTTCCCTTCTCAAGACGGATTATCTCGATCTGTACTGTATGCATGCAATTGATACAATGGAAGATGTAAATACATTGCTTGGTCAGTCAGGTGGATATAAGGCATTTCTCAAGCTAAGGAATGACGGTGTGGTGAAAAACATCGGATTTTCATTTCACAAATGGAACGAGGCATCGCAAAAATCGTTCAGGGAATTTGATATCGATGCGGTAATGTGTGTGATTAATGCTGCCAGGTCGAACGGAAATGAGGATAACCTGATTCCATTGGCCATTGAAAGGAACCTGGGCATCATTGCAATCAAAATAATGGGACAGAATGCCCTCATCGGAAATGTTTCGGGGAACGACCTTTTGAGATTTGCACTGTCACTTCCGGTAACTGTTGCCAATGTCGGAATGGACGGGTTTGCACCATTGGAATCGTGTGTGGAAATTGGGAAACGACCAATTATTTCAGCACGGGAAGCAGAAGAAATTGTCAAAAATCTCGATTTTGATCCAAAAGTAACAAGACTGCCTTATTTTACCGGGTAAGAAAAGAAAAGGACCTGCTTCAGCAGCAGGGGAATTACTGAAAAATGATTCATTATAAAGGGGTTGGCCATTAATCTTTCATCAGTCTTCAAGATGGCCGAACTTGCCGTTATAGAAATCTTCGTATGCCTGTTTTATTTCATCCCTGGTATTCATTACAAAAGGGCCATAGGGATAAATTTCCTCATTGACCGGTTCACCGCTCAGTAAAAGAACAATACTGTCGGTTACTGCTTCAACAGTAAATTTTTCTCCGTCATGGCTGAAATACACAAAGTTATCAGCCGTGGCATTCCGCGATCCGTTGATATTTATCTCACCCTCGATTACGAGCAGGCCGGTATTGTATTCCAAGGGAAAGCTGAAATCAGCCCTGATACCCTTTTTCAGACTGGCGTTGAAAAGATTTGTAGGAGTGAAGGTAGATGCCGGCCCCTTCTTTTCCATGTAACTGCCAGCAATGAGATCCACATGGCTTACACCGTCCTTCAGCATCACACGTGTCATATCCTTGCTTTCTATTGTCTGGTACTTAGGCGGGGTCATCTTGAATCTTTTCGGAAGACTTATCCATAGCTGGACCATCTGGAAAAGACCTCCTTTCCGGCTGAACTCCTTTTCATGATATTCCTTGTGAAGCACCCCTCCTCCAGCTGTCATCCACTGAACGTCTCCCTCACCGATAACACCACTGTTGCCGGCGCTGTCGTGATGGGCGATCCTGCCGTGATATGCAATGGTTATTGTTTCAATTCCGCGGTGCGGATGAACCCCGACTCCCCTGGGTCTTTCGGATGGGGTTATTTCCCACTTCGCATTATAATCCATTAAAAAAAATGGACTCATCCCTGTATCCCCGATAATACGGCTGGATGGGAAGAAATTATGAACTTTGAATCCATCGCCCACCATATGGTATGGCGGAGGCGGAATTATAGCCTCAATATTCCTGATATTCGTCATGATCTGGTAATTTTCCTTACAGGTACAACAGGCAAACAACCGTATTGTTTAACTTATATTCAGGTTGTAAACGGCTTTTCTGATCTCCTGGGCCCATTCATAATGGGTTTTATCTTTTGTCAGAGACAGGTGGCTTACAGGTTTTCCAATTGTGATTGTAACCTCGGAATTTCTTTGTTTCATCATTTCCCTGGGCAAAAGAATTGTTTCCAGATACATCCTGACACCAAGGAATTTTCGCAGGCTGGCAACAAAATAAAAAAATCCCGAATTCCTGCCGCTGATATGAACCGGTATTATATCCCTTTTATGCCGGATTGCCTTTGTCACAAATGTTTTCTGCCATACCGGGTCGGATATTACTCCTTTTATTTTACGGGAAACCTCACCTGAGGGAAAAATCATTATCTGTGAATCGGATTCAAAAAGTTCATCTATCCTTGCAGCATTTTCCCTGGTATTTTTCCCAAAAACATTAATGCCCAGCATTACCGGCCTCAGATTGGGTATCTGGTTCAGAAGCTCGTTTGTCGGGGATATGACATCAGGGAAAAATTTGTATATCGTACTATAGAAAGCCAGTGCATCAATGCCTCCCACAGGATGATTACCGGCAAAAATGAACCTGCCGGCAGCAGGAACATTTTCCCCGCCGATAATTTTAACCTTTACGTTCCATCCTTCCAGTACGTCATTTATGAACGGGACTCCTTCCTTGTCACGGCTCCTGTGAATGGTTGCATTCATTTCGTGCTGGAAAATGAGCTTTTCAAGTATTGTTACAAAAAAGCCGGGAATTGACCGGAGAAATACCGAATTGCTGTTTCTGAAAGCACTCCTGATATTGATGATTTTCTCAATATTATCCATACCTATGACTGACGTGTCTCATCATGACATTTCATGAAAATCCTGTTATTAATTCCGGAAGAAGGGTCAGACGATCTGCTTATTTATTCTACTATTTGTGCCTCATCAAATCTGTCGCTTTTTACGCTTATCTTCCGGTGATAGATCCGGCGCGATCCCCTGCTGCCAAAAAATCCCCAACCTCCGCTTCCCAGGAGAAATCCAAGCGCATAAAATCCGCCATTGTTGTTTTGGGCGTACATGGTGATTTTCTTGTTAAACAGCATGCCAATCAGGTCAAAAGGGGCAATGAACCCGTGCCACAAACCTCCGAAGAACCCGTACGTGTGCCCTGTAAGGCAATGATCTACAGGTTCACTGCGTGCACAGCCGGCGAGTATGATAAATAATAATAGCGACAGGAATAAAAATGAATAATGATTTTTTAATGATGAATTCATTTCTGAAATTTTTCGTGATAGTTAAAAAAGGATGCCATCCACAGGCTGTCCAGAGAATCTTCTTTCGTGATCAATGAGCCAGCTTTTCCTTTCGATACCACCCCTGTATCCGGTAAGCTCTCCGTCAGAGCCTACAACC
Organism: Bacteroidales bacterium; assembly: GCA_009877105.1. Classification (GTDB taxonomy): domain Bacteria; phylum Bacteroidota; class Bacteroidia; order Bacteroidales; family VadinHA17; genus LD21. Next base: position 184,324 of record WXFD01000058.1, on the reverse strand, counting down.
CTGTGGCATGGTATAATTATTGCGAGGGGATTCGATCCGGTTGCGTTTGCTGCTGCCCTGATTGCTTTCGGATTGTTCAGCATCTCAGCCAGCTGCATATATGAGATGGTTTTACCGTATGGGATCTTTTCCAATATCCTCCAGACTGATTTCTGAAAATCAGAACCATGATAGAAGAGCGGGACGGAAAACTCTTTTCTTTTTCCGCTGAAATATTCTTTCAGCTGTTTTTTCAAAGCTCTGGTATGCCTGTTAGTTCCAAAATCTGCATCCATGTTGAAGATCTGCCTAAGCTTTGCATAATCTGCTCCGGGTTTCCTGGCCTCCGTGAACTCAAGCATGCATATGCCTTCTTTTATGGCAGCAACGGTCATTTCACCAATCGGAGTTTCTATAGTGGCAATTTTGATCATTTCCGGAATAATGTTCCTGCTCTGAAATGCTAAGTCCGGGGAGCAGGATTATTAATCGTTTCAGCTTCCAATACAGGTGAGAGCCCGTTGTTACTACTTGGACGACTTGTCAGCCCTGGATTTGATGAACTTCTTGTTCCTGAATCTCAACGCGGCCCAGTCGTCGTCTATGGTAACAACCCGCGTCCCGTAAAAATCCATTTCATTGAGAACTTTCCATCCGTGGTTCCTGTCTATTCCCGGGCAGTATTTATTTGATGTTTTTTTGGGATAACAGAACCATAAAAGCCCGTCAGTTGCAAGATTATGCAGGGCCAGTGGAGCATATTTCTCAATATCCTTCGGTTCCCTTACGAAAATCATCATAAAGCCATAAGGAAACCTCTGGTCTATCACATCATCTATCTGTATGCTTGTAAGGATCCTGGATGGTGCCAGTTTGAAATTGCTTTCGGGATTGATAATCGCAATACGCAATTGCCCTCTGTAATTTAGCTTATCCAGGAGTGTTTTCATACGATTCAGGTGATTAGAAGGCTAATTTACAAAAAAGGCAACATGTAAAAAACAGCTTTTGTTAAATAATACCAGATAAAATTTGTAAATTTGCATTGCCAAAGAGGGGGTGCCTTAAAATTACGGGCTGAGATCATACCCTTAAAACCTGATCCGGGTAATACCGGCGTAGGGAAAGTGAGTAATCATTTCCGGCTTGTTCTGACATCTTCTCTTCTGACACAGTTGTGTTTAAACTTTGGATATCAGGACTGAGGATGAAAAAGATTTTAGTTTCAATGTTTGCACTGCTGACTCTGGCCGGGATGATATCAGGCCAGCGTTCTGCCAGTACGATCACAGGCCGGATCACTGGTAACGGAGGTATGCCGCTGGCAGGGGCTTCTGTGATCATAGTCGAAACCGGTACGGGTGTGGCTGCTGACAATGACGGCAGGTTCGCTCTCCGCAACCTTCGGGACGGATACTACAATCTTCGGGTAAGCTTCACCGGTTATGATCCCGTTGACACTCTGGTGAAGCTCAATGACCTGGCGGTGATTGACATAGCCTTGAGCGAGGCTCCCCATATGACTGGAGAGGTGATAATAAGGAGCAGCCGTGCGGGGGTGCGAACCCCAATGTCTCACACCACTGTAAGACCCGTAGATCTGAAAGGGACAGACATGTCAAAGGATATGCCTTTCCTGCTGTCGCTGACCCCCTCAGTGGTTGAGACCTCTGATGCAGGTACAGGTATTGGCTATACCTCCCTGCGAATACGGGGAACTGACGCCAGCCGTATCAACATAACCATTGACGGCATTCCTCTCAACGACCCTGAATCCCAGCAGGTGATCTGGGTTGATCTGCCTGACCTTGTCTCATCTGCCGGAAGTATACAAATACAACGGGGTGTGGGTACTTCCACAAACGGCGCGGGTGCCTTTGGCGCATCAGTGAACATAAGCACCATGACCCCGCCCTCTGAAGCCGGTGCCTCAGCCGATATCTCCTACGGCTCATTCAACACCTCACGGGTGATGGCAAAGGTATGGACAGGATCGGTCGGCGACCGGTTTAATATGATGGTGAGGGCATCAGGGATTCGCAGCGACGGGTACATTGAACACAGCGGTGCAGATATTCGTTCGGCAATGGTGTCGGGTGTATGGTCGGCACCATCCGACCTGATCAGGTTCAATGTGATCACAGGCCACGAAAAAACCGGAATTAGCTGGTGGGGCGTGCCTGCCGGGATTCTGCCGGTGAACAGGAGATACAACCCTGCCGGCGAATATGTTGATGCCGACGGAGTGACTCGTTATTATGAAGATGAAACGGACGTTTACACGCAAAACCATTACCATCTTTTCTATACTCACCTGTTTCCGAGAAAAGTGAGCCTTAATACCGGACTGCATCTGACAACCGGACTGGGATATTATGAAGAGCAGAAAAGCGATATCCGACCTGCAAAATACGGCATTGAAAGCTTTCTTCCGTATGATCCTGCCATAACATCAACCGATATCGTTCAGCGAAAGTGGCTCGACAATCTGTTCTACGGGGCGGTCTGGTCGGTGCTGAAACAGGGAGGCCGTACTGACTGGATCTTAGGCGGTGCGCTCAACAGGTATGACGGCGATCACTACGGGACCATTCTCTGGCTGAAGCATCCCGGGAACCTGGATCCGGGATACGAATGGTACAGGAATAACGGCCTGAAAGATGAACTGAATGTTTACGGTAAAATAAACACTGGTCTCACAGAAAGCCTCAACGTTTTTCTCGATCTGCAGGTCAGGTATATCAGTTATCTGTTCCGGGGACCTGATGATGATCTGAGTAATCTTGGAGGCAGTCACCGGTTCCTTTTTTTCAATCCCAAAACAGGACTTTTCTGGAACAACGGCAGCGGAAGCGAGGCGTTTGTCTCGGTTGCAGTTGCACATCGTGAACCTACACGGGCCGACTATCGGGATGCAGCCGGAGATCCGGCAGCCACACCGGGACACGAACGGCTCATCGACTTCGAAGGCGGATACACTTTACGCAGCTCACTGACCGCTCTCGGCGTTAATCTATACTACATGACATACCACGATCAGCTCGTGCCAACCGGCAGGATCAGCAGCACAGGCCGCACAATCATGACCAACGTTCCGGAGAGCTACCGGGCAGGTGTGGAACTATCAGGAAGTTACAGGCCCTCCAGTTTTGTGAAAATGAAAATGAACCTCACCCTGAGCAGAAGCCGGATCAGACATTTCCGCAACCACTTCTTCAACTACAATACCGGGGACTGGAGTGAGGAATACCTATTCAGTGACCTTGGCACTGTCGACATTGCCTATTCACCGCGTATCACCGGATCAGCAGAAATGGAATTGAACCCTTTTAAGCATTTTTCCCTGAATCTCAACGGTAAGTATGTCGGCAAACAGTACTTTGACAACACGATGAGCACTGACCGGCAAATCAGACAGTACTTTGTCGGCAACCTGGCTGCAGTTTATGACTTGAAAATGAAGAAGGCAGGTGAACTTACCCTGCGGTTCCTTGTTAATAACCTGTTTAATGCCCGGTATGTAAACAATGCATACGGAGGTATGTGGACAGAAGACAGGGTGGAGAAAACATGGGCTTATTACTTCCCGCAGGCAGGAATAAACTACACTGCCGGAATTTCATTCTCTTTCTGATGACAACAAGTTGGATCAATGATAATATTATTGAGGTTTTCGGGGTAGCAAGCGGAATTGCCTATGTGATCCTCGAAATAAGGCGCAGTATATTCTTATGGCCGCTGGGGATAATCACATCAGCTGCATATATCTATATCTTCGCAAGGAACGGCTTTTATGCCAATATGGGGCTGCAGGGATATTATCTTGTAATCAGTGTTTATGGGTGGTACAGGTGGAACAGACCTGTTGGGCAGGATGTGCCCGAAATCAGAAGGATTGACAGAAAGACTGGAGCATGGTGCCTGACGAGTGCAGTCGCCCTGTGGGTATTGCTTTGGTTCCTGCTCGACAAGGCAACCGGCTCACCGGTAGCACTGTGGGACGGACTCATAGCCTCCCTGTCCGTTGTTGCTACTTGGATGCTTACCAGAAAATACTTCGAGCTTTGGTTTGTTTGGCTGGCTGCCAACGCAATCGCAGTGGTTGTATATCTGTCTTCGCAATTGTACCCTACTGGACTGCTTTTCCTTGTATATTTCTCAATGTCCGTAGTGGGGGCAAAGGAATGGCGCAGAGTAATGACCGCAGGAAGTAAATATTGAATTATTCAGGCAAAAATTGTACTTAAATGAACATAGTGATCCTTGCAAACGGCAATTATCCGTCGCATGAAGTGCCGCTTGGATACCTGGGAAGAGCCGACCTGATTGTCTGCTGCGACGGAGCCGTGGAAAAACTTGTGACCAACGGGCTGGAGCCGGGGATAATCATCGGTGACCTCGACTCGGTAACGCCCGCCCTGAAAAGAAAATATGCCGGAATAATTGTGCAGGATCTCGATCAGGATACCAACGACCTGACAAAGGCAGTCAACTGGTGTGTTGACAGGAATTATGACAATCTTGTAATATTGGGAGCTACCGGAAATCGTGAAGATCATACTATCGGCAATATCTCACTTCTGGCTGAGTATGTAAAAAAGACCACAGTAAAGATGATCACCGATACCGGTATCATAACACCGCATTTGACGAGCAGCAGATTCTCATCATTCCGCGGACAGCAGATCTCAATTTTTTCAGTTGATCCGGAGACCGGAATTACTTCCGTGGGCCTGAAATATAAGCTTGAAAATATGAAATTGCGCAACTGGTGGCAGGCAACATTGAATGAAGCAGAAGGAAATACCTTCGATCTCATATTTGAAGGAGGCCCTCTGATAGTTTTTCAGAAGTTCAGGAAATAACGACATAGATCAAAGACAAACATGTTCGGAATTATCATTTTACCATGTCATTAACCAGGTTGATGAGCTGAACCCTGCTTTTCACATTTGTTTTTATATATATCCTGTGGGTGTGATCCTTTACCGTTTGCAGACTGATGAATAATTTATCGGAGATTTCCCTGTTACTCAGTCCGCTGCATATCTCTCTCACCACTTCCGACTCCCTTGGTGAAATGTCAAACCGCTTGCAGAACTGCTCAAGGGTAAGGAAATTATTCGTCCTGTCAATAATAACCGGAGAAATGATAAGATAACTGAAATAAACGGGAAGAAAGATATTTCCGAGGAAGAATGTGAAAATGAAAATAATTGCAACCCAAGGACTTAAATCGATTAATACCAGTGGGATGCATTGAATGATCATTATTAAAAATATAGCCGGGGCAATAACTTTTCTGTCATGTTCTTTGATCAGTGATTTTCCTTTCACGGGAAGGTGAATAAGGTATGCCGCAATGAATGTATGCACCAGGTTCATAAGAATATAATAATTCCTTATGATTAGCACAGTATTCCTTGAATTCAGCCTTGTCATGAAAAAGTACCCCAGAACAGCCAGTATAATGAAATTGGACAAAAGAAAGCCGGCAATAAACCAGTTATTGCTTTTCCTTCCTGACAGAATTCCTGAAAACCTTATCAACATTAGCCATGCAAATATCAGGAATGGTAATCCAAGCAGCGTTGTTATATTGTTTACCCTGATAAGAATATCGGGAGGGATGAGGGATGACAGAAACATCCTTGCGACAACCTGGCCCCATATTCCGTAAAATCCAAAGGCATATATGAAAACCTGATAGTACAGGAGGGTGGAATATATCCCGGCACCGTTCCTGCTCCTCAGCCTGGAGGAAAGTATGATCCCTCCTGCCGAAAGTGCCACTGAAAGGATAAAAATAAGATATCCCAGGTATTCAAACATATGATAAAGATAAACAAAGAGTATTGATTAATTACGGAAAAAGCAAGATATAGAGCCTCGCCGGGGAAAAACGAACTATCCGGCAAGATGGCGTATCATTGCTGGCAATGCTGTAAAATGGGCGTATTTAGTGCATTATACTACTTAAGTATTGGTCCAATACCTAAGTAGTGAAATTGAAAAGTCTTTTCTGATCACTACCAAGGTATTGACACCGCTAAAAAAGGAGATTGTAATTTCGATCCGTATTCCGGTTCATTATACGGCAATTTCCGGAAATCTGATTATACAATTAAAATAAACACTAAAATGGAAACAGAAAAAAATTACAATCTGATCCCAACTTACGGGAACAGCTTCAGGACAGGATGGAAAGTGATGTTTGACAATTTTCTAAGGCTGCTGCTTGTTGTTTTTGTACTGGCTTTGCTGACGGCTCCTCTGAAGATGTTTGAGTTGAAACTGGAACCGTCCGATTTCCACGGACAGCTTGATAAATGGAGCGATATATGGGAGTATGATATGGGAAAAATCGTTACGCTGGGAACGCTGGGCATGGTTGCGGCCTTTGCAGGGCTTCTGGCACTGGCATACACTTTTCTGGCAATTCCGGTGGTTTCGTATGGTGGAAACATGATTTTTGTCCAGGCGGTACGAAGAATAAAACCCGAATTTGACCTTCTTATAAGGGGATTCCGGGAGAATTATCTGCATATCGTCCTTTCCAATCTGCTGTTGTTTGCACTGATTGTTCTGGGCTGCTTTGCCCTGATCATTCCGGGTATTATCATTGCCTGCAGGCTGGTGTTTGTACCATATATTGTTATGGATAAAAAGCTCGATCCCATAGAAGCTGTTGAGCTGAGCTGGAAACTGACAAAAGGGTATGGCTGGAGGATCTTTGCAATGGGACTGACATCAGTATTTATTATGATTTTCGGACTTATCCTGTTTATTGTGGGTATTTTCCCGGCAATAATGTGGATTTCATCATCGTTTGCCTCACTCTACCAGTCGGTTCTGCTTGCCAGTGAAAAACCGGCTGAAATTATTGCAGCGTAAAGCAATCCGGGAGAAGGAGAACTCCGGATCCTTTTCCCATCTTCAACGGTCTGGCTGATTCGGGATTGTTTTCATAATTTACTGAGCCTTGCAAACCGGAGAAGCAGTTTTTTTCTACCGTTATTTTCAAATTCTACTGTGGCTGTTGTATTCGGAGGTTCGCCTTCAATATTGATTATTTCACCCCGGCCGAATCTTTCATGCGTAACAATATCTCCTTCGGCAAATTCCGTGGCTGAAAAGGATTGACGGCTGAATTCCCTGCCGGCGGCGGGATACGATACCTTCCTGAACCCGCGAGGTGGTGAATCGTGCCGGGGGGCCTCAATCGCAGTGTCCTGATTTTCCATCAGGCCATGGTTCCTGGCTCTGACCGTTTTGCCGCCTGATTGCGGGTATTCAAGGAATTTCCTGTCTATTTCGCGAATAAACCTGCTGGGTGCGCATCTTTCAAGGTTTCCCCATTTATACCGGTTCAGTGCATAGCTTAAGGTGGCCAGTTTCTGTGCCCTTGTCACAGCAACGTAAAACAGGCGGCGCTCTTCTTCCAGTTCCCTAGGATTTCCGGCCGACATGGGTGAAGGAAAAAGAGTGTCTTCCATCCCGGCAATGTAGACAAGCTTGAATTCAAGACCTTTTGCTGAATGCATGGTCATCAGGGTCACCTTGTCGCGATCCTCTTCCTTTTCATTATCCTGGTCGGTTAAGAGAGAAACGCTGGAAATGTATGCCTCCAGATCAGAAGCTTCCCCATTGGCTTCCGCCGATTCTGAAAACACCTTGATACCGTTGAGCAGTTCCTCAAAATTTTCATAGCGGCTTACTTCCTCAGGCGATCTGCCCTCCCTTAGTTCCCTGGTGATACCTGTGGCAAGCGCTATTTCGCGGGCCAGGGTGTAAGCATCCTTATCATCATTGAAACTCCTGAAATTCCCTATCAGTTCAGCATATGCTGTTAATTTATTAACAGCACCCTGATTGAATTGTTGTATATACCCTGATTCTCCGCTTATTATCTGCCAGGGAGTTACTCTGAATTGTTCCGCAAGCTCGAAAATCTTCTTAACAGTAGTGTCGCCGATACCTCTTTTGGGATAATTAATGGTTCTTTTCAGAGCCTCTTCATCATCGGGATTGATCACCATCCTGAAATAAGCCAGGATGTCTTTTATCTCCTTTCTTTCATAGAAAGACAGCCCTCCATAGATTTTGTATGGTATGTTCTTTTTCCTCAGGGTCTCTTCAAATATCCTCGATTGTGCATTTGTCCGGTACAAAATGGCAAAGTCCGACCAAAGCAGCCTCATGGAAAATCTTTTGTCAAAAATATCCGAGGCAATGTTAAATCCTTCTTCAGAATCTGTAAGGGCCTGGAGTACCTGCAGCTTTTCACCCCGTTCATTTTCTGAAAACACAATTTTCCTTATCTGACCCTCATTATTCGCAATTATTGAGTTGGCCGCATTAACTATCGTCTGGGTGGACCTGTAATTCTGCTCGAGTTTATAAAGCTTATAATCTGGATAATCGTTCTTGAATTCCAGGATGTTTTCAATCCTTGCGCCCCTGAATGAATAAATACTCTGTGCATCATCCCCGACAACGCAGATGTTTTTATGGCCTTCAGCCAGCTTTCTGATTATAAGATATTGGGAGTAATTGGTATCCTGATATTCGTCAACCAGAATGTACTGAAACCTGGATTGGTACAATGCCAGTACTTCCGGAAAATCCCTCAGAAGGATATTGGTGTTCAGAAGCAGGTCGTCAAAATCCATTGCATTGGATTTGAAGCATCTTGCTGCATAGTTCCTGTAAATATCTGCCAGCATCGGCATTCTGTTCATTTTGTCATGTTCCTGTAAGGAACTGTTGGCTGAATACATGCTGGCCGTGATAAGATTGTTCTTGGCGGTTGATATCCGGGCTGATATCATACCCGCCTTGTAAATATTGTCATCGAGGTTCAGTTCCCTGATAATGGTGCGTACCAGGCTTTTGGAATCGCTGGAATCATATATTGTAAAATTTGGCTTGTACCCTAGCCGGGGGCCTTCCGTGCGCAATATCCTGGCAAAAATTGAATGGAATGTTCCCATCCAGAGATGACGGGTGATATCGGGGCCGGCGATCCTGGTGATCCTGTCTTTCATTTCCCTTGCTGCCTTATTGGTAAACGTCAGGGCCAGGATCCTGTGTGCGGGAATACCCTTCTGCAGCAGATGCACTATCCTGTAAGTCAGGACCCTGGTCTTTCCGGCTCCGGCACCTGCAATGACCAATGCCGGTCCTTCAGTATTGACAACTGCCTGCCTTTGAGCTTCGTTCAGTTCTTTAAGATAGTTTTGCGTCATCGGTCGAACGGGCATATTTAAGCCTAACAGGTGCGGCAAATTTAACAATAAGGGGTTCAACGGTGACGGGGGCGGTTGCTAATTTATCAACAATACTTTTCAGTGAGTTAAAAAATGCTTGTAAACGGGTACCCGGTTCTGTTTTAAATACAATGCGGTTACATTGGTCCGACAGGTTGAACCGACAATATAAACAGATTGCATTGCCAACATATTTTGATGCTAAAACAGAAAAAACAAGGCTGTATCGGAATACCTCCGATACAGCCTCATTGGAACTTAGCTTACTCCTGCATAATTATTTTTTGCCTGTTTTCGGCTTTGTCTCCGGCTTATGATGAGCCATGGGAGAACTTCCGGCTGTGTGTTTTTCAGGAGAGCCCGATTTTAGAGCCATTTTATGCATGAACTTTCCATCCTTGTCAAAAACAAGGGTTTCGGAATTTGAACCTTTTGTAATCACAACTTCAAACGTTGTGACATTGTTTGCAACGACTTTATCGGCTTTAGTTATTGCAAAGCCTGCATAATCTTTGGTTATCCAGTCGGTTATTGATTTCTGAAGATCCGCTGTTTTGACTGCGGTACGCTGTGCGTCCACCGTCATTGCCAACACAGCCAGCACCAGTATGAACATTAATTTTTTCATTTTTTGAAAATTTTGGTTTAACGGATTGAAATTATTATCCGATTCTGTAGTGGAACTGAAGCTGAGGAGATTCAGGAGATATTTTAACAATTATCTTACACTATGATTTCAGATCCCGGCAGGAGATGCAAAAAGGAGTGTTATTTCATGTACCTTTCCCACACATGTGTAGACAATTTTCATACTGTATGCTTCAACTATCTTTTTAACGATTGACAGTCCAAGTCCAACAGATTGCGGATTGTCACCTGCTTTTTGGAACCGTCTGAATAAAATCGCGGTATCTGTTTTTAATGGAGGGCCGCTGTTTGAGATTATGAGCTTGTCCTTGTGCACCTGGCACCTGATGAACCCGCCGTCGAAATTATATCTGACGGCATTGCTGATGAGGTTCGATACCAGAGTGTCAGCCAGCATTTCGTTCATTCTTACCATGGCCTTGTCTCCAGCCAGGAAATCTACTTTTATTTTCCTGAGATTCATGATCTCCCTGTAACCAAGCAATATCTTTTCAATTGTCTCTGCAAGCGAGATATCAGTTTCGTCCTGAAAATACATATTATCAATTTTCGAGATCATCAGCAGGCCCTGGTTGATCTTGTACAATCTGGTTGCAGCTTCATTGATCGACAGGATAAGGTTCAGACTCTCTTTTCTCAGTTCCTTTCTCTGGGCAAGGATTTCCAGCTTTGATCTGATTACAGCCAGTGGAGTCTGTATTTCATGTGCGGCATTTTCATGATATTCTTTAAGGTTCAGGTAATCATCCCTCATTTTTTTTGTCATCTGGCCGATTACAGCATTCAGACGTTCGAATTCACTGATATTGGTTTGGGGCAGGACAGGAAGCCTGTCCGATTGAATGTCGAATTTCTCCGCCTGATCGACAGTGATATAGAAAGGGCGCCAGAGTCGTCTGGAAAAAAGATAATTAAGAAAGATTGAAATGAAAAATAATGAAAGGAAAAGGAAAAATATATAAACACCAATATATTCCAGAAGTACTATTTTCTCCCTGAGCGTTTGGGATATAACTACGGAAAAACCGGTATTTTCATCGAGGTTTCCTCTATAGAGTATATATCTGTAAGGATGTTCATATCCTGTTGTATCCGTAATGATTGTATCATTGATGACCTGAACCGGACGCACCTTTCCGGATATCAGCCGTACCTCAAGCTGGTGGCCCGGCCTGGCACTGAAATCCGGTATTGATTTTGTCTGCTCTATCTGATCCCTGATAATCTCCAGCTCAGTCAGCAGCGAATTATCTATCTGGTCATAAACCATCTTTCTGGTTGAAAAATACAAGAGCACCCCACCAAGCATGATCAGGATGCCGGAATATGCTAGAAAATAGACAGTACTTTTAGTCAGCAGTTTCACGGATCACCGAATTTGTATCCAAAGCCGTAAATGCACCTTATATAATTCCTGCCACCTTCCGTTTTGATTTTTTTTCGCAGGTTCTTGACGTGAGTGTATACAAAGTCGAATGAATCTGTCAAAATCACATCGTCGCCCCAGAGGTGTTCCACGATGGATTCCTTTGTTATTACCCTGTTCCTGTTGATTATGAAGAAAAGCAGCAGATCATACTCTTTTTTTGTCAGATTAAGCTGCCTGTTGTTGACAAAAGCCTGGTTGTCAGAGGTTCTTATCCTGAGCTCTTCAAATACGACCTCATTCTGGCCCGACAGGTTATTTCTGCGGTAGATTGAATTGATCCTTGCGCTTAGTTCAGCAAGATGAAATGGTTTTGTAAGATAATCATCAGCACCGGTCCTGAGGCCCGTGAGCTTATCCTCCAGTGAATCCCTGGCAGAAAGTATGAGTATTCCGTCAGATACCTTGTTTTCCTTCAGTTCTTTAATTATGTCAAGCCCGCTTCTGTCAGGTAGGCCGATATCCAGGATAATGCAATCATACCTGTTGTCGGCGACTTTAAACAGGGCCTGTTTGAAATCCCTTGCCAGCTCACAGATATGTCCCTCAGCCCGGAGATAGTCATTAATGGCTGCACTGAGAGAATTATCGTCCTCAACAATCAGTATTTTCAAACCGTTTGAAATTTCTGCAAAATTATTAATTCCCTGAAATCCGGATTTTCAGGAGTCGGAAAAATATTCTAAATACGGAAGCCATTAAAACCGACATAAAAAATCAGGTGAATAAATATTCACCTGATTGTAAACAAAGTTCATGTGATTCCTGCTCTCATGCTTTATCATTGAGCCTGAATGAAACGGTTTTCTTCAAGCCGTTTTTCTCAACCGTGATCCTGAAATGCTCCTCAATATCCTGCGGAGAATTATAGTATTTAATAACTTCCCTGTCTCCTACAATTTTCCATCCGGCATACTTGCTTTTTGCCAGCTTCTCGGCAACAAGGTGGGGAAGTTCAGCATTTTTCCTGATAATCCTCGATTGAACGATGGTGCCGTCAGGATTATAAATAGCATATATTTCACTGCCATCGTCTGCCTTTATATAAGCCTCATACCTGTCGGGTTTCTGGTCACCTGCCGATTTGGAAACAATCCAGCCATATTTCTCAAGAACATATGGGAACTTGCCCCATTTGAATGCTTTACCGGATTTGAAAGTCTCAGTGACGGCCTGTACTATCGCGGCAGGTATTTGTTCCTTTTTTAAAATGAGATTCTCAACGGGAATTTCATCGTTTTCACCCTGATCATAATCTACCTGGGCAAGTAATGGGAAAATGAATGCGGTGAATCCAATTAGTGATAAAATTAATTTTTTCATAACTTCAGAGTCTTTTGGTTAATAACTGGGTCGAAAGTATTTTTGAATTCTGAAGAGATTTTGAAGACACTGCTGATTTAACAAAACTTTAGGACATCATTGGTTTTAAAGGGCAATAATTGGACCTGGCAGTGAAGATCCCTGCTAATGTATGCCGGGTTACTATCCCGGATTGAGTTGCAGCTGGTTAATTGAAAAAATAATAATACAATGACGAAATTTCTCCCGCTTTTGTTTTTTTTGATCGTGCTTGATTCCTGTTCCGGAAGGAATATGCAGCGACGTGAACTGAGGATATGGTTCGATCATCCTGCCGATGCATTGGTTCCTGATGTGGAAGATGGCTGGCGGAATGATGCTGAATGGCTAAAGGCGCTTCCTGTCGGAAACGGGTTCATCGGAGCCATGGTGTTTGGAGATGTTAATACCGAGAGGATCCAGCTGAATAATAAAAACCTGTGGTCGGGAAGCCCCGATGACAACGATAATCCTGAGGCATCTGAACATCTTTACAGAATCAGGCGCTTGTTGTTTGAAGGCAGGTATCGCGAAGCAACTGAACTTACTCTCAGGACACAGGTTTGCAGGGGAGCCGGGTCTGGCCACGCCAATGGAGCCGGTTTACCTTTCGGCTGCTACCAGACCCTGGGCGACCTTTGGCTCGATTTTAACAGGGATCAGGGTTACGAAAAATACCATCGCGAGCTGAACCTCGATCATGGTGTGGTTTCAGTCAGCTATACGCAGGATGGGATAAAATATAAACGGGAGGTTTTTGCCAGCTATCCCGATCGTGCACTTGTGATACACATATCATCTGATACCCGGGGTTCCGTGACATTTGATTCATGGTTTACCCGGCCTGAAAGATCGCGGACCAGCTCGTCTGATGGCCATATTCTAATGAGCGGCACTCTCTCCGACGGCAAAGGCGGTGAAGGAATGAGCTATGCCGTGAGGGTAAAGGCCGTTGCTGCCGGAGGAACCGTTACCTGTTCGGATGGTAGAATCAGTGTAAACAAAGCCGACGAAGCGCTTCTGGTACTTGTATCTTCAACGGATTATAAGCAGGAATATCCGGATTATCTTGACGGAGATCCCGTAACTATTTCACTGGAACAGCTTAATGAGGCGTCCTTCCGGCCTTTCGGGGAACTGTTGAAGCGGCATATTGCTGACTACCGCTCGCTGTTTGGAAGGGTGAGCCTTGATCTTGCGGGCAGGGAGAAGGATACCGTGCCAACCGACAGGAGATTGCTGAATCAGCTTGAAGATCCTGATGATATGATCCTCCATGAAACCTATTTTCAGTTCGGGAGATATCTGCTTATTTCTTCGTCACGCGAAGGTTCCCTGCCTGCAAATCTTCAGGGTATCTGGGCAAACAAGATACAAACACCCTGGAACTGCGATTACCATACTAATATCAATGTGCAAATGAACTACTGGCCTGCGGATGTGGGAAATCTGTCAGAATGCTATTCTCCTCTTTCAGACCTTATCCTTTCACTGGTTAAACCCGGAGAAAGAACCGCCGCGGTTCAATACGGAGCAGGCGGATGGTGTGTGCATCCCATAACAAATGTTTGGGGATTCACAGCTCCGGGAGAGCATCCCGGATGGGGCCTCCATGTAGTTGCTGGAGGCTGGCTGTGCCAGCATCTTTGGGATCATTTCACATTTACCCTCGATACTGCTTACCTCAGAAAAGTTTATCCGGTGATGCTGGGCTCAGCCCGTTTTTATCTCGATTGGCTTGTTGAAGATCCTGTTTCGGGGGAGCTCGTTTCGGGACCGGCAGGCTCACCAGAGAATTCATTCATCGCACCTGATGGCTCAACGGCACAAATAAGTATGGGTCCCTCTCATGATCAGGAAGTTATCTACGACTTGTTTTCCAACGTCCTGAACGCATCGGCAGTGTTGAATGATTCTGACCCCCTGCTTGCCGTAATAAAAGCCGCCCGCAGCAGGCTTGCAATGCCGCAAATAGGATCAGATGGCCGCCTTATGGAATGGAGGGAAGAATTCAGGGAAGCAGAACCTTTTCACCGGCACGTGTCTCACCTCTATATGCTTCACCCCGGGAATCTTATCGACCCGGTCACTACACCTCAGCTTGCCGATGCTGCAAGGAAAAGCCTGGAAGCCAGAACCGATATTGGTACCGGTTGGTCACTGGCATGGAAAATAAATTTCTGGGCCAGACTCCATAACGGGAACAGGGCTTATAAACTTTTGAAAAACCTGCTAAGGCCAATTACCACTTATTCGGTTAATATGTCGGATGCCGGAGGTACATATCAAAACCTGTTTTGTGGTCATCCTCCCTTCCAGATAGACGGAAATTTCGGAGCAACTGCAGGAATTGCGGAAATGTTGCTTCAAAGCCATACAAAGGAAGGTGAAAGGTATGTGATCCAGGTGCTTCCTGCATTGCCCGATGCCTGGAAAGACGGTGAGGTAAGGGGACTGAAAGCGAGGGGAGGTTTCGAGGCCGACATTAAATGGAAGACCGGTAAACTGGTATCATGTACAATCCGGTCCAATGCCGGAGCCGGACTTAAAATCTGCTATGGCCCCAGATCGGTCGTGATAGACTCCAAACCGGGAATGACGTATCACTTTAACGGTAATCTTGAGTGATTCAGCCTGATTATGACAGATCGTTCTGATATGATAACCTGAGCCGTCTGCCGGGAAAATCATGCTTTGCCAGGATTTTGAACCTGGATCCTGCCGCCGGAACAGTGATCGTGATTGGCCTTGTATCCAAATAATGAAATAAAGATCCTTGTAATATAATTATCCGAATAAATCAGGGTTTTATTATACTTGCAGGATTATTGATACCAAAAAAGCCATTATTTCGTTTTTGCTACGAAGATCTGAATATCCGTGCGTTATTATTTATTTACCGTTGCTATATTGTTGACAGTCACCCTGGAAGCCCAGCTCACTGCACCGGGCAGCAATGCTGTCAGGTATACTTCCTATCCGTCAGCTCCTTCGCTGAGACACCCGATATTTATTTTCTGTAACGCCTCAGGAAATCAGAAAGGAGAATTGAATGCAGTGAGCCCCGGCGGAACCGGACCTTTCACTTTTTCCTGGTCCAGGTGGAACGATGCGACACGGAATTTTACAATCCCGGTTAAGAATGAAACAGGGGTTTTCAGTTCTTCAGTTACAAACCTCGATGAGGGGGGATACCGGGTCAACATAACCGGTGCTTCCGGATATTCTGCCAGCCTGACAGGCTGGATATTTCTGGACTCACCCCATTCCAAAGCCGAACTTCGTCATTTTACTTGTGATTATGTGGCGCTGGGAGGAGAGGCAGCCGTTGATACATTCTACTACCGCGACATCAACAGCGGCTCACGGATCATTCTGCCCAACAGGGTCAGATTCCTCTGGTCGTCCCAGCCGGCTTCCTCCATTCCATATCCCGACATTGAACTTAACCCCCAGACATTCAATCCCCCCCTGGATGATGTCACATACAACCTGCATGTGACCGACAGCTTCTCCTGTACAACCGAATCATCCTTCTTTTATGAATCCATTCACGTTAAGGCTGACTTCACTGTTGATCCAGCTAAAGGCGAGGCCCCCCTTGAAGTCACATTTACCGACAAATCGGTAAGAGCCTTGAAGTATAAATGGATTTTTGGCGACGATACATTTTCCAATGATATCAGTCCAGCCCCACACACCTACTTTATCCCGGGGGATTATAAGGTCAGGCTTATTGTCGAAAGCTCGTTGCATTGTATTGATTCGATGACATTCGATAAAATTGTTGTCGACAAATCCGGCCTCAGTATTCCGAATGTGTTCACGCCCAATGACGACGGAATGAATGATATGTTTATGGTTGACAAAACTTCACTGAGATACATAAGTGTCGATATATATTCCAGGAGCGGGATAAAAGTCTATGAGTTTTACGGCGAAGGAGAGATATTAAAGAACTGGGAAGGATGGAACGGAAATATAAGAGGAACTTCGCTTAAGGCAAGCCCTGGAGTTTATTATTATATTATAAAAGCCAGGGGATGGGACAATGTCAGGTATGACAACAAAGAGTACAGGGGATTCGTCTATCTCTACAGATGATCCTGTTGATGAATTGCCTGTTTCGGGTAGATATACTAAAGGTTGATTTTTCGTTTCCTGGCCTCAACCTGCCACTGCCCGGTTACCATCCCCCCTTCTGATACATATACTGTATCATAACGATCTACTGTTGGACAGATATGCCATGGAATTGCGTAGAGATGATCGCCGACGTTTATTTTTCCTGCTTCCGTGGTTTCAATTACCATGTGTTCTTCACTGTGGCCGGTGACCCGGTAATCATGCATTCCTTCAATATGTATTCTCGGGTGGGGCATCTCTGATGCAACGGCCTTGTGTCCCAGATCGATGCATATCTTGTTGCCGGAAGGTTTGCTTATAACCCTTGTCAGAAGAACGGCAGCATAAAGGAATTGCATGTCGCTGAATGATGAGCCGTAACCATAATCCCACAGCAGGGTTGTCCCCGGGCTTAATTCGGTGTTCTCCCTGCGGGCGTGAACCGGAAATGTGGGGGTGCCTCCGGCAATAACCTTTACAGGCGCTCCTGTCATAATTGAGATATCTTCAATCAGTGACCGGACCGGTGCAAATGCCTCATCACATATTTTTATCCTGTTTTCGACATTTCTTTCGTTGATATGGCCATCATAAACATGCAGACCTGCAGGTACAAGCCCGGGCAGCAATGAGATCATCCTGAAAAGCTCCCGCGCCTTTTCCCCCGGTTCTATGCCGGTCCTGTTCATTCCCGCATTGATGTCGAGCCATATATGAGCCTTATACCCGGTGACTGATGCATGATCCGACAACTCCCTGAGGATAGACTCACAATCAGATATGCATGAAAACTTCTTTGAAGGAAATTTCCTTGGGAGCGAAAAAAATCTCTGAATATTGGGTCCTACAGGCTGGTAAGCCAGCAAAATATCATCGGCTCCGGCCCTGGCTGCCATTTCGGTTTCGGCGATTGTGGAGCATTTCACCTTCCTGATTCCGTGCCTGACCTGGAGTTGGACAATTTCCGGAATTTTATGGGTCTTGACGTGCGGACGAAGCCTGTCCGCGCTGCCCGCCACATCAATCATTTTCCTGATGTTGGCTTCTATCCTTTCAGGATAAAGGATCAGAGCAGGAGTTTCAAGTTCTCCTGCATTTCCTGCCACATACCACCCTGTAAATGGTGATCCTGGGGATTGCATATTACCGGTGTATTTCGAAAACGGCCTCTATTTCCACTGCGATATTCATTGGAAGGATCATGCCGACAGCACTTCTGACGCCAATCCCGTTTTCGCTGCCAAACACATCGGCCATCAGTTCACTGAATCCGTTGATCACGGCAGGATGCTGATCAAAATCCTGGGTACTGTTTACCATACCAAGTACTTTTACGATCCTCCTGATCCTGGAAAGATCGCCGAAATGTTTCCTGATGGTGGCAAGCATGGCCAATCCAACCTGCCGTGCCGCAAGCTTTCCGTCTTCAAGCCCGAGATCCGCGCCCAGCCTGCCTTTAATCAGTGTTCCGTCGGATCTGAGCGGTGCCTGCCCTGATACATACAGTAAATTCTCTACGACAAGCACTGGTTTGTATACTCCGGCAGGATCGGGGGCAGGAGGCAGAATAAGCCCTAATTCTGCCAGCCTTGATTCAGGGTTGATTTCCATTTCTATGATTTTTGCGATTATAAATGATGATTCGTTGTTCCGCTATGATAAAATAAGTAAAAATCCGGCAAATATACGAAAGACAATTCTAGATGAGCAGGTCTGCAACCAGTACCCCAAGAAGCCCGATGACACTAACTATTGTCTCCATGACCGTCCAGGTTTTAAATGTGTCTTTTACGCTTAAGTTGAAGTATTCCTTGTACATCCAGAAACCGCTGTCATTTATGTGTGAAAGCATCAGGCTGCCTGCTCCAATGGAAAGAACCAGGAGTTCTTTGTTTACCGTTCCTCCAGTAGCCAGCGGCAGAAGGATCCCTGCCGTTGTCAGGCCGGCAACGGTTGCGGAACCAATGCATATCCTGATCACTGCTGCAATGAGCCACGCAAGCAGAAGCGGTGACATGGAAGATTTGGTCAGTAAACCGGCAATGTCGTCACTAACACCGCTGCTTACAAGAACCTGCTTGAATGCACCCGCTCCTGCAATGATAAGAAGTACCATTGTAATGCTGCCTATCGAATTCCCGAGAGAATTCATTATGTCCGTCATACTTTTTCCCCGCCTGGTTCCGAGAAGGTATACCGACAGGATCAGGGAGATCAGCATTGCCATAACAGGATCGCCTATAAATTCCAGAACCGATCTTAACCTGTTTCCTTCGGTGAGAAATATTGTGGAAACAGAATAGGCTCCTATAAGAATCACCGGCATCAGGGTTGTTAACACGCTGATACCGATACCGGGCATCTCATCATCACTCATTGCCCTGGAGCTGACAAATTCCTTAATGGGGCTCGCCTTGATCTTTTTCAGGGTTTTTCCGAAAAACGGACCGGCAACGATAATAGCCGGAATGCTTATAATAATGCCAAAACCAATTGTTTTGCCGATATCAGCGCCAAACATCGTACATATGGCAATGGGGGAAGGATGAGGCGGAAGGAATCCGTGAGTGACGGAAAGCGATGCCAGCAATGGTATTGCTACGTAAAGCAGCGGAAGACCAGTTGATGCCGCAACGGTAAAAACAAGCGGAATAAGTACAACGAATCCTACATTGTAAAACATTGGGATGCCCACCATGAAACCAGTAAGTACCATTGCCCACTGGATGTTCCCGATACCGAACAGATCAGTAAGTTTTGTGGATATTCGTTGGGCAGCGCCGCTGTCGGCAACCATCTTGCCTAGCATTGCACCGAAACCGAGAATCAATACCAGCGACCCCAGCGTGTCGCCGATGCCCTGCTGAATGGAAGTAATAACATCGATCGCCTTCATTCCCTCGGCGACTCCCACAAATAAAGAAGTAATTACAAAGGCAATGAACGGATTGTATTTGAGAACAATAATAAGCAGAACCAGAAACAGAATACCGATAACTACCCAAAAAATTGACATCTGACCAGGCTTTTATTTATAGTATTTCAGGCTGTATAAAAATGTCGTGGAGCAGAAAATTGCAGAGGATGAGCTAGTTAACCTGTTCAGGATCATAAAAAATGAATTTTTACAGTTTGTTCGGGCTTATTTGAGATTTCTTCCTGCACATAGTCCGGGATATCATACATTCAGACTTTAATTCCATGTCTCAATCGTCATTTACCCGTAAATATCGCTTTTTTACCGAATTTAAACGGAATTTAACAAATAAAACTATGAAAACTAAAATAGTTTATTCATTTTTGCACGATTTATTTTCAGGCATGGATTACAGGCAAAGAATTACGGAAGAGGCTGCGCGTCTGTTCAGACAGTACGGTATTAAAGCAGTCACAATGGACATGCTGGCAAATAATCTTGGCATATCCAAAAGGACAATATACGAAGTTTTCAAGGATAAGAATGAGCTTCTGGCGGGTGTTGTCAGTCATATGGTAATACGACAGAAGGAATTGATTAACAGGATTTTCAATGAATCAGAGAACGTGATTGAGGCCATATTCAGGCTCCTGGAAACGATGAGTGAGCATATCCGGAGAATTAGCCCCGCATTCAGGCTCGACATGATGAAATTTAGCAATGATGCCATTATGGATCTGAAAAAAACGGGTCATTTCCCTTATCCTTATTCAACCCCGTACCTGATAGAAAATGGAATTAAGGAAGGTGTTTTCCGCGATGACATTGATGTTGAAATTACAAATAAATGCCTGTTTGAATTGATCCGGATGTCAGACAGGGGTGATGATCCCGAGCAGGATGCCAATCACAGGATGCACGTGATCAGGGATGTTTATATAAATTATTTGAGGGGAATCTCGACCCCCAAGGGCCTTGAACTTATAAACTACTATGAAACCCACATGATTGACCAGAAGCCGAGACACGAATGAGTATTACTGCGTTCAATCGTGAGTGGTTCCCTGCCCGTGAGGCATACAGGCATTTGATCTTTAAACAATAAATTATAAAAGGATGAAACCCATATGATACAGAATCACAAACAAGCATGAAAAGAAGATTCATGTGGGTTCCATGTGAACCACTTAATCTCCAGTAGTATATAAATTAATTTTCACATGATAAGAAGGAAAGTGATATTAAAGCAAACCAGCCGTCGGAATAAAATCCGGGTCATGCACGCAACTATCTTTTATTCCGGCAGCATCTTCACCGGATGTACAATCATGTTTGACTGAAAGCTTTCCGCAATTTAATTAAAGAGGCGAATTTATGAAAAGAAGACTGGTAATCATACTGATACTATCCGGCTTTCTGCACGGTTATTCCCAGCAAGCCCGGGAGGGAGGAAGCGAATTGAAGCTTTCATTAAGGGATGCTCAGGATTATGCCATCCTGAACAACAAATCAGTTCTGGCTGCAAGGGCCGATGTCATGGCCTCGAAAGCTGCTGTGTGGGAAACCATATCAGCCGCACTTCCCCAGTTAAATGCTAACGGAACATTTGCAGACAACCTCAAGCTGATGACAACCCTTCTGCCGGGGGAGTTTTTCGGGCAGCCGGGTACAAAAATTCCGGTAACATTCGGATCGAAATATAACTCAAGCGCTTCCTTTCAGGCAAACCTGCTGATTTTCAATGCGCCCCTCTTCCTGGGAATTGAAACATCAAAACTTGCCTACAAACTCAACGCGAATAATCTCGAGCTTTCTGAACTGGACACCAAGGAAGCTGTCAGTTCAGCATATTTTCTCATACTTGTATCAGAAAAATCCCTCGAAATCCTTAATGCCAACATTGCCAACCTGAATGAAACGCTGAGATCAACAAGGTCAATGTATTCCGCAGGTATGGCCGAATCGACTGATGTCGATCAGATGGTTTCCAACGTGACAATGATGGACAATAACAGGAGTTCACTGTTGCGGACAATTGAACTAAATTATAACCTGCTCCGTTTTCAGCTGGGTGTTTCGGCCGATACCAGGATCATACTGACCGACAATCTTGAAGGACTTACAAATGCCGTTAATGTGGAAGCCCTTATGTCTCAGGATTTTGATCACACAAAGAACATTAATTACAAGCTTGTTGAAGGTCAGGAACTTATGTCGGAACTGGCTCTTAAATCTCAAAAAGCGTCAGTTCTTCCCACACTGGCTGGGTTCTACAACTATGGGACCAGCGGGATGGGCGACAAAATGAGGGATCTAAGCTGGTTTCCCAACTCAATGGCCGGACTGCAGGTATCAGTTCCCATTTTTGCAAGCGGCGAACGCTATGCCAAAATACAAAAGGCTAAATATAACCTGAACAAAGCCAGGATAACCAGGAATATGATTGAAGATCAGCTTCTTATTCAGGAGAAGCAGCTCAGGTACAATCTTGTGAATGCAAACCTTCAGTATCAGAGTCAGAAGGAGAATGTGGATGTTCTGGAACGGGTTTACAAAAGTACGGAGAATAAATACATGCAGGGCATGGCCTCCAGTCTGGAACTAACCCAGGCAAACACTCAGTACCTGCAAGCTGAGAACAACTATGTGTCCGCTCTGATGAATCTTCTTCTCACAAAACTGGCATTGGATAAACTTCTTAATAATCTGTAAAAATCAGTGAAATACATAAATTACAAAATAATGAAATACATAAAAACAATCCCGGTACTTTTTTTAAGCTGCATGCTGGTGGCAGCATGTTCATCCAGGAAAAAAAGTGATAATTCAGGAGCTTTGGCAGCAACTGCTTCCCCAGATAGAACCGCGGTTCCCGTGAAAATCCTGAGCCTGGCTAAAAGTACGATCTCAAGGACCATCGATTATACGGCAACAATACTTCCTTACGAAGAGGTGAATGTCGTTCCGTCGACTCCGGGCAGAATCGAGAAGATCAATGTCGAAGTGGGGGACCGAGTTTCCAAAGGCGATGAACTGTTTCTCATGGACCGGACCCAGCTTTACCAGCAGAAGATCCAGCTGGGAAGCCTGGCAAAGGATCTTACCCGGCTTGACACACTTCTGAGAACCGGAAGCATTAAACAGCAGCAATATGATCAGCTTAAAACACAATATGAGGTTACCCGCTCAGCTGTCGAATTCATGGAGGCAAACACGCATCTGAAGGCACCATTCAGTGGGGTTGTGACCGGCAAGTATTTTGAAGACGGTGAAATGTATTCGGGAACACCCACCACGCAATCGGGCCGGTCCGCAGTTGTTACACTGATGCAGGTTAATCCGCTGAAGATAGATGTGAATATTTCTGAGCAATACTATCCCCTCATAAAAAAAGGCATGAAAGCCAGTGTAGTTGCTGATGTATATGAGAACGAAGTTTTCACAGGTTCGGTTTTCAGAAAGGCGCCTACAATAAATGCAGCAACCAGATCATTTGTAACAGAGATTGAATTACCCAACAGGAATGATCTTCTCAAGCCCGGTATGTTCGTAAGGGTATCCATGGACCTTGGAGAGGTAGAGGCTTTTGTTGTCCCTTCCAATGCCGTATTAATGCAGGAAGGCACCAATATCAGATATATTTTTCTTGAAGAAAACGGCAGGGCAAAACGCGTCGAGGTGACCCTCGGGAAAAGATTTGACGATAAACTGGAGGTTCTATCGGAATTCCTGAAGGAAGGAACCGGCCTTGTCACCGAAGGTCAGGCAAAGCTTATCGACGGTGACAGAATTGAAGTGATAAAATAGTTATGCACCTTACATCTGAGATAAAATGAGTATTTACAGTTCTTCGGTCAAGAGACCTGTTACCACGATCCTGATTTTTGTGGGATTGATGGTAATGGGACTCTATTCACTGGTTAAGCTGCCGGTCGATCTGTATCCGGAAATGGAACTTCCGTATGTGGTTGTCTATACGACATATCCCGGTGCAAGTGCCTCTGATATTGAGTCGAATGTAACACGCCCCCTTGAAAATTCACTTAATTCCGTCAGTAAGCTCAAGGAGATTACATCACGGTCAAGCGATGCCGTATCTGCTATTTTCATGGAATTCGAGTACGGAACTGATCTGGATGAAGCTTCAAATGATATACGCAGTGCCATAAGCTTTACTGAGAGACTATTGCCAGACGGCAGTGAAAAACCGACCATCGTCAAGTTCAATACAACGATGATGCCCATAATGTTCTACGCCATTACAGCAAGGGAAAGTTATGCGGGACTCGAGAAAATCCTCGACGAAAAGGTGGTAAATCCTTTGAACAGGATTGAAGGTGTCGGCGCAGTTTCCTTTTCAGGAGTCCCGGGCAGGAAAATATATATTGATGTAGATCCCCGGAAAATGGAGGCCTATAATCTTACCATCGAACAGATTGGGAATATACTGCGGGCTGAAAATATGAATCTTCCCGTCGGTTATATCGAGATGGGCAATACTGATTATCCTCTGAGGATCCAGGGCGAATTCCCGGAAAGTGATGTGGTTAAGAATATTGTCGTCAGCAGCTATGGCGGCAGCAATATTTATCTGAAAGATATTGCTGAAGTCCGCGATACGATACGGGAGTCAAAACTTGACACGAAAATCAATGGTGTTAAGGGAATGGGACTGCTGGTCCAGAAACAATCCGGAGGCAACACGGTCCAGGTTACGAGGAAAATTGAAAAATCACTTGTCCGCCTTGAAAAATCCCTTCCTCCCGACGTGAAAATCACCAAGCTTTTTGACAGCGCTTCCTTCATCAGGGATTCCATTAGCAATCTTACGGAAACACTGATGTATGCTGCGATATTTGTTATTCTGGTGGTCCTGTTCTTTCTCGGAAGGTGGAGAGCCACTTTCATAATTATCCTGACAATACCCATTTCCCTTGTTGTGGCCTTCATCTATCTGTTTGTTTCCGACGCATCTATAAATATAATATCGCTTACCTCACTTTCCATAGCAATTGGCATGGTGGTCGATGATGCCATTGTCGTACTCGAAAATATCACTAAGCATATTGAAAGAGGGAGTCGTCCCCGGGAAGCCGCAATTTATGCCACCAATGAAGTTTGGCTGGCGGTTATTGTCACTACCGCAACTGTGGTGGCAGTGTTTTTTCCGCTGACTTTCGTTTCAGGACTCACCGGGGTGCTTTTCAAACAGCTTGGCATGAGCGTGACAATAACGATTGTAACATCGGTTTTTGCAGCAATTACCCTGACACCAACCCTCAGTGCCCTTCTTTTAAAATGGTATCCGATAAAGGAGGATGCGCCTTTCTGGACCTACGACGGAAGCATTAGGAAAAGCCTTGACCGCTTTGACCGGTTTTATGAAAAAACATTGAAATGGGCACTACGGCACAAAACATTTGTGGTTATAGTATCGCTGCTGGTTTTTATCGGTTCAATGAGCCTGTTTTTCTTTATAAAGACAGAATTCTTCCCTCAGGCCGATGAATCGCGGATTACTGCAAAAGTAGAATTGCAGACCGGGACAAGAGTTGATCAGACAATTCGCACTGCTGACAGGCTCGATTCACTCATCAGGGCAAAATACCCGGAGGTCAGACTGATATCAACTTCTGCCGGGGCAGACGACCAGGGAGGATTTGCAGCTATGTTTTCCAACCAGGGGACACATACAATTACATACAGTATCCGGCTTGTTCCCGTAAAGGAAAGAAAGAGATCATCCATGGAAATTGCAGATGAGTTAAGAACTGACTTTGCAAAATATCCTGAAATCATTCATTATACCGTCAGCACGTCAGACAATATGGGAAGCTTTGGCGGAAGTACCGTTGATGTGGAGGTTTACGGATATGATATAGCGCAGACGAATATTGTTGCTGAAGACCTTGCAGCACGGATTAAAAATATCAGGGGGGCAAAGGACGTCACTGTCAGTCGCGACAAATCCAAACCCGAACTTCAGATAGTTTTTGATCAGAACAAAATGATGGCTAACGGCCTGAATACGGCAATGGCATCTGCTGCCATCAGAAACAGGATCGATGGACTGGTTGCAACAAGACTCAGACAGTACGGAGAGGAATACGACGTTGTGGTAAGATTTAAGAGAAGCAGTACCAGCACTTTGACCGATATTGAAAATATTGGGATAACCAATGCAACCGGCCAGCTGATCAGACTTGCTGAAATAGCACGGATTAAGGAATACTGGGCGCCTCCCAGTATAGAACATAAAAGGAAAGAACGAATTGTGACAGTATCATTTACCCCTTTCAAGCGTTCACTCAGCGAATTGAAGGTGGAGGTTGAAAAAGCGATAAATTCCATCAATATGCCGGCCGGAGTAATGGTTCAGATTTCAGGCTCCATCGAGGAACAGAGAGAATCATTCATGGACATCGGTTTCCTGCTGGTGATCAGTCTTATACTCGTGTACCTCATAATGGCTTCACAGTTCGAATCACTCAAAATGCCGTTTATAATCATGTTCTCCATCCCGTTTGCCTTCTCCGGAGTAGCAATAGCATTGTTTGTAACGAATACCGCACTCAGCGTTATTTCAGCAATCGGAGCCGTGATGCTTATCGGAATAGTCGTGAAAAATGCCATTGTACTTGTCGACTTCATCAATCTTATGAGGGAAAGGGGTAATGAACTCTATGAGGCCATTGCAATATCAGGCCGCTCAAGGCTCAGACCGGTGTTTATGACATCCCTGACAACAATTTTCGGGATGTTTCCCCTTGCTGTAAGCAGTGGTACCGGTTCAGAACTCTGGAGCCCGATGGGAATATCCGTTATAGGAGGACTTGTATTTTCAACAATCGTTACCCTGGTGCTGGTCCCGGTTGTGTATGCAATATTTGCAAAGCATGGGGAACGGAACAAGAATCTGGCCATATACATGGAAATGAATTTCATGAATGATAACGGTAATGAAGCCGGCGACACATTTACTGATAAATGACCGTTATGTGACAATTTAAATCTAAATTATTTCCCTTATGAAAGCGGTAATGATAATATACAACCAGGCACATTCCGAGAAAATTGAATTTCTTCTTGACAAGGTTGGCGTAAAAGGGTATACCCTTTGGGAAAATGTTAAAGGAAGAGGCTCAGATACCGGAGTTCCGCATTTCGGGACCCATACATGGCCTGAAATAAATAAAAGCGTTCTGGCTATCGTTGACGACCCGATGGTGGATGAGATACTTGATAAGGTAAAAAAAATTGATGCCATAAACTATGATGTCGGTATCAGAGCCTTTGTGTGGGATATCCTTAAAACTGCCTGAATGCAGATCTGACCGGATCAAAAAGAACAGCATGGAATACATCGAAGCATGTTTATCCCAAAATCCGCCCGACTCGGGAAAAGGATGAAGCCCAGATAAGTACAACATAAGGCTAAAAAGATGAAAATATATCACAAACTACCAGGGCAAACGAATACGATTTCGGATTTGTTTATCCGGCCCCTATAGGATTTTAATTAAAAGAGTGTTTTTATTATACAAAAACCAATTATATTTGCTATATACATATCATTTGTTACAGTTTGGCGGACCTTGCTATATAATTGTTAAAATAATTGTGATTTTCAGATCTTTCATGATCTGATACAGGTTCTGATATATAGGCTATTGACTTATTTCCGGTAATAATGAAATATGATGTAGTGATTGTGGGAGGAGGTGTGAGTGGAACAGCATTGCTGTACACACTTGCACGATATACAGATATCAGGAATATTGCCATTATTGAAAAATGCTGTGACTTCGGCCTGATTAATTCTTCATCACGAATGAACAGCCAGACATTGCATTTCGGGGATATTGAAACCAACTATTCCCTCGAAAAAGCCAAAAGGGTAAAAAGGTCGGCCGACATGGTGATGAACTTTCTTGAAACTGAAAAAGCCGTAAATGGTGACGAGAGACTTTTTGTCAAGGTTCCTAAGATGATTTTAGCTGTCGGGAAAGAAGAAACGGGGAAGTTACGGGCAAGATATGAGGAGATCAGGGAGCTTTTTCCACGGCTCAGAATGATCGGGAAGGAGGATATTGCCAGACTTGAACCCCGGATTGTGGTTGGACGCGATCCTGACCAGGATCTGCTGGCTCTTTTCACAAGGGATGGTTATACCGTGGATTTCGGGAAGCTTAGTCATGCTTTTGTTGATAAGGCAAGGCAGGAAAATCCTGATATATCGATTAATCTTTCAACGAGAGTATTAAAAGTTGTCAGGAATGGTAATGAGTATGATATCCTGACCGATAAAGGCAGCTTTAAATCGGAAACGGTTGTTGTTGCAGCAGGTGCTCACAGCCTCCTGCTTGCCAAATCCCTGGGCTATGGGAAAAACTATACAATCCTTTCAATGGCCGGAAGCTTTTATTTCGGACCCGCTGTCCTGGGCGGAAAAGTTTATACAATGCAGGAGCCTAAACTCCCTTTTGCAGCTATCCATGGGGATCCGGAAGTTCACGACAGAAACACCACACGATTCGGACCCACCGCAAAGCCGATTCTATTACTGGAACGGTACAATGCTTCAACCTTTACCGGGTATTTGAAAACCTGCGGATTGAATATCAGATCCCTTATCAGTCTCGTGAAAATTGCTTCCGACAAAATCGTCTTCAGGTTTCTGCTCAAGAATTTAATTTATGATATCCCGGCGATAGGGAAAAAAGCTTTCCTGAAAGAGATCCGGAAAATCGTTCCGGGAATCAGTGGCGATGAAGTAAAATTTGCACGGAAAATCGGAGGAACCCGGCCACAGGTAGTGAATATCAATACAGGGAAGCTGGAGATGGGAGAGGCAAAAATCCGGGGCGAAAAAATTATTTTTAACGTAACACCCTCCCCGGGAGCATCCACATGCCTTGGAAATGCTTTTGAAGATACACTGTTACTGATGGGTTTTCTGGATAATAAATATAAATTTGAAAGGGAATTATTCGAAAAGGAATTGATCAACAGGAACGAAGATGTAACTGACCAGATACAAAGAGAGAATTTGATCAATTCCCCGGTTGTATAAAAGAGTGGTTTTAAACCGTTTAAAACCGGAGAATGAAAGCGGGATTTTAAAAATATGGATAACAGTTACTATAAAGATTTAAAATTATTCTACCGGAACCTGCCGGATAAAATATCGACGATCAGGAATAACCTGCAGCAGCCTCTGACTCTTAGTGAAAAAATTCTTTACAGTCACTTGTTTGAAAGTAAAAGCTTAGTTATTCAAAAACGTGGGGTTGATTATGTTGAATTTGCTCCGGACCGTGTTGCCATGCAGGATGCAACCGCACAGATGGCCCTGCTGCAGTTTATGATGGCCGGGAGGAACAAGTCCGCGGTTCCTGCGTCGGTTCATTGTGACCATCTGATTGTAGCCCGTTCGGGTGATGTTGAAGACCTGAAGAATGCCCGGATAACAAACAGGGAAGTATATGACTTCCTGAGCTCTGCATGTTTGAAATACGAAATAGATTTTTGGGAACCGGGAGCAGGAATAATTCACCAGACCATACTTGAAAACTATGCTTTCCCCGGGGGAATGATGATAGGTACCGATTCACATACTGTAAATGCAGGAGGCATGGGTATGATTGCAATCGGAGTGGGAGGTGCCGATGCTGTGGATGTGATGTCGGGGATGGGATGGGAGCTGAAGTTTCCAAGGATTATCGGGGTCAGGCTCAGTGGCAGACTAAACGGGTGGACCTCGGCCAAGGATGTGATTCTTAAACTGGCTGGAATACTGACGGTTAAAGGGGGAACCGGTTGCATTATTGAATATTTCGGCGAAGGCTCCGGATCGCTCTCCTGTACCGGGAAAGCCACTATTTGCAATATGGGTGCCGAGGTTGGTGCCACCTGTTCGATCTTTGGCTTTGATGAGAAAATTGCTTCATACCTTGCTGCAACAGGAAGGAAGGAAATGGCTGATATGGCTTATGCCTTGAAGGAAAACCTTATTGCTGATCCTGAAGTCTGTTCAGATCCTGAAAAATATTATGATCAGGTTATCGACATTGATCTTTCGGAATTGGAACCCTACATCAACGGACCTTTCACTCCTGACCTGGCAACTCCCGTTTCAAAAATGAAAGAAGCCGCAAGGAATGCCGGCTGGCCGGTGAAGGTGGATGTGGGCTTAATCGGATCATGTACAAATTCCTCATATGAAGATATATCCCGGGCAGCTTCAATTGCCAGGGACGCCCTTGACAAAAAGCTGTCGCTCAAATCCGAATTTACCATCACCCCGGGTTCGGAACAGATCAGGGCAATAACCGAAAGAGACGGATACTTCGACATTCTCCGGAAAATAGGAGGCAGAATCTTTGCAAACGCGTGTGGGCCGTGCATTGGACAGTGGGATAGGGAAGGAGCAGGAAAGAGCGGGGTGAACACTATTGTTCATTCCTTCAACAGGAATTTTGCCAGGCGAAATGACGGAAATCCCAATACCCATGCTTTCGTTGCCTCTCCGGAAATAGTCACCGCCCTGGCTATTGCCGGTGAGCTGACCTTTAATCCCCTGACCGATTACCTGGTAAACGATGAGGGTGTTAAGGTCAGGCTTAAAGAACCCGAAGGATTTGAAATACCAATTTCCGGATTTGGTGAATCCGGCAGAAATCTGCATGTGCAACCTGCAGAACGGGAATCAGTCGAAATAAAAATTGATCCACAGTCCGATCGCCTTCAGTATCTGCAGCCTTTTGAAAAATGGGATGGCAGCGACGTCATGGAGCTTGCGCTCCTGATCAGGGTAAAGGGCAAATGTACAACCGACCATATCTCAATGGCAGGATTCTGGCTCAAATACAGGGGACATCTTGAGAATATCTCCGAGAACTATATGATTGGTGCCTTAAATTCCTACAATGATAAGACGAACAGCGTTCTGAACCAGTTGACAGGCAAGTATGAAACAGTGCCGAAGGCAGCCAGGCACTACCGGGATATGAATATGGGAACAATTGTCGTCGGCGAGGAAAATTTCGGTGAAGGATCCTCCAGGGAACATGCAGCCATGGAGCCACGGTTCCTGGGCGTCAAAGCAATACTGGTAAAATCCTTTGCACGTATTCATGAAACGAATCTTAAGAAACAGGGGCTTCTCGCCCTGACTTTTAATAATAAGGATGATTATGATAAAATTCAGGAATGGGATAAAATCAATATTCTCGGCTTAAAGAAAATGAGCCCGGGTAGACCGATTGAACTGATACTCAGACATCGAGACGGGTCCACCGAAAAGATCCTTGCAAATCATTCCTATAATGAAGCACAGATCGAATGGTTCCGGGCCGGCAGTGCTCTCAATCTTATAAGAATCAGGAATCAGGATAATTCAATTTAAATGCTGGTCCTGAAAAAATGCGAATATGACTGGTGAAATTAGAAAAGAAAAAAACAATTTGATCGTCCCGGATTTTCCTGTTATTCCGTTTATCGAAGGAGACGGAACCGGTCCGGATATCTGGAAAGCCTCAGTAAGGGTTTTCAACGCTGCAGTTGAAAAAGTATACGGCTCTGAAAAAAGGATAGTCTGGAAAGAAGTCCTAGCTGGAGAAAAGGCCTTCAGGGAAACGGGCAACTGGTTGCCGGAAGAAACACTCAGTACCTTCAGACATTATCTTGTCGGGATCAAGGGCCCCCTGACAACACCCGTGGGCGAAGGGATGCGATCCCTCAATGTGGCCCTCAGGCAGGAACTTGATCTTTATACATGTTACAGGCCTGTCAGGTATTTCGACGGAGTACCCAGTCCTGTCAGGCATCCGGAAAAAGTCAATATGTATATTTTCAGGGAGAATACTGAGGATATTTATGCCGGGATTGAATATTTGAACGGTACCCCCGAAGCAGAAAAAATAAGGAAATTCCTTTCAGATGAAATGGGAGTAAGGAAAATAAGGTTTCCGGAATCATCATCTATTGGAATAAAACCGGTTTCGGTAGAGGGAACCGAACGGCTGGTCAGGCAGGCAATAAAGTTTGCAGTCGACAGGAATCTTCCCTCGGTAACCCTTGTACACAAGGGCAATATCATGAAGTTTACGGAGGGTGCTTTCATGAAATGGGGTTATGCCCTTGCTGAAAGGGAATTCAGCAACGAGGTGTTTACGTGGAACCGGTACAGGGAAATAGCTGACAGGGAAGGTGCTGCTCCTGCTGATGCTGCGCTGGCGGAAGCGGTAAGTAACAGGAAAGTAATAATAAAGGATGTGATTGCCGATGCTTTTCTTCAGCAGATACTTACGCGTCCCGAAGATTATTCCGTAATCGCTACACTTAATCTGAACGGCGATTATATTTCCGATGCGCTTGCTGCAATTGTCGGGGGGATCGGGATCGCTCCGGGAGCAAATATAAATTTCGAATCGGGACATGCCATTTTTGAAGCCACTCATGGTACAGCTCCTAAATATGCTGATCAGGATAAGGTTAATCCAGGGTCGGTAATCCTCTCGGGAGCTCTGATGTTTGAGTTCATCGGATGGAAAGATGTGGCTGACAGGATTTATGCCGGACTGGAAAAAACAATCAGAAGCGGGTTGGTTACATATGATTTCCACAGGCTCATGAA
Source organism: Bacteroidales bacterium (assembly GCA_009877105.1). Classification (GTDB taxonomy): domain Bacteria; phylum Bacteroidota; class Bacteroidia; order Bacteroidales; family VadinHA17; genus LD21. The sequence continues at coordinate 151,982 of WXFD01000058.1, read as the reverse complement.
TAATGCAAATCTTCTGAAGACATCTGAGTTTGCAAGTGCGATAATAAATAATTTATGATACATTCAAATCACTTAAATCAATATCCATGACCAATGATAAATTCTTCCCCAGGCTGGAAGATTCTGTTAGGGAATCATGTCAGATTGAGAATTCGTTGTTTGAAAAATTCGATGTAAAACGGGGGCTTCGTAACACTGATGGAACAGGCGTCCTGGTCGGGCTGACCAATATATGTGATGTTGTTGGCTATAAAAAAGAAGACGGAAAAGTTATAGCCATTCCCGGAAAACTGCTTTACAGGGGGATCGAAATAGAGGATATTACTGCAGGCTTTCAGAAGGAAGGAAGACACGGCTTCGATGAAACTGTATACCTCCTGCTCACAGGAAACCTTCCTACATCTGAAGAACTGAAGGATTTCTCGGCACATCTGGCCTCGCTCAGATCATTGCCTGATGATTTTGTGAAAGACATGATCCTGTCAATGAAGGGCAGAGATGTTCTCAACGTTCTCGCCAGATCAGTGCTTGGGCTTTATACCCTCGACCAGAGACCGGATGATATTTCCCTGCCGAATATGATCCGCCAGTCATTGAATCTGATTGCCAAGTTCCCGACAATAGTGGCTTATTCATACCAGGCGCTGAGACATCTTTACAAGGGCAAAACTCTTTCGATACGCCATCCCCAACCTAAACTTACTGTGGCTGAAAACTTTCTGTATCTGATAAAAGGGGAAAAGAAAGGATATTCAAAGCTTGAATCTGATCTTCTCGATCTTTTGCTTGTTCTTCATGCCGAACATGGAGGAGGAAATAACTCGACGTTTACGATGCGGGTTACGAGTTCATCGGAAACAGATATCTATTCTTCAGTTACCGCAGCGATCGGCTCCCTCAAGGGTCCATTGCACGGGGGAGCCAATGTGAGGGTTCTCGAAATGATGGAGAACATTAAATCACATGTAAAAGACTGGAAAAATGAAGCCGAAGTGGAGGCTTACCTTCTGAAGATACTCAATAAGAAAGCTAATGATCATTCCGGGAAGATATACGGAATAGGTCATGCCGTTTATACAATCTCAGATCCCAGGGCCGGATTGCTTAAGGCAAAAGCCAGGGAACTGGCAATTGAGAAGGGACGCCTCGATGAATTTGAGCTGTACGAAATGGTAGAGCGCATCACTCCTGAGGTCTTCCGGGTTTTCAAGGGTGAAAAGACTGCAAAGGTTGTCTGCATCAACGTTGACTTCTATTCGGGATTTGTTTATTCATGCCTTGAGATCTCAAAGGAACTTTATACACCTCTTTTTGCAATTGCCAGGGTTGCAGGATGGTGTGCACACAGGATCGAAGAGCTGACTTTCTCGGCCAAGAGACTGATACGGCCTGCTTTCAAGTACGTTTACGGACAGCATGAATATATACCAATGTCTGACCGCAGGAAATTTTAAGAACAAAAAACAATACTACATGAACACACTACCTGATGATCGTTTTCAGCTGGCATTTGATAAGATCCTGGAGGGAAACCTGCAGGATGCAGCCGGGATCCTGGAAGAAGAGCATGTTAAAAATCCGGGTAATATAGCTGTTTTACTTGAGCTGGGAAATATTTATTATATACTCTGTGAAATGTCAAAGTCTATAGAGTATTATAAGAAAATCCTTGAAATTAAGCCCCTTAGTCCTTATGTAATGTACAGGGTGGGTGTGGCGCTGTACCAGTCAACACATTTTTCCGAGGCTGCGGAGGTTTTCAACAGGATCATTGAATCGGAAAAACATCTGCCAATGACTTACATGTGGCTCGGACTTTGCTATTATCATCTTGGCCAGGAAGAAAAAAGCATTGCCTCTTACAGGAAATTGATTGAATACGGGCCTGAAACCGTTATGGCAAATTACTATATGGGTGTTGCAATGAAATCATCGGGCAAATACCACGATGCAATAATTCATTTTGAAAAACTCCTTCACCAGACTGATCAGCATGTTTCTGCACTATATCACCTGGGCCGGACATATATGAAGGATTATCAGTTTGAAAAGGCCAAGGTATATTTCAAAATGGCTATTGATCTTGATCCCGAAAACAAGAATGCGTCAGAAATGTATGATTATCTGATAAACGGATGAGGAATTCCTATTCATCCTCCTCTTCTTCATGATAGGCTTTTATAACCGCATCCTGAACATCTCCAGGCACTTGTGCATACTCCGAGAATTTCATGGTGTACATTGCCCGTCCGCCTGTAATTGAACTCAGGGCGGTTGAGTATTTATTCATTTCTGCAAGCGGGACCCTTGCCCTGACAACTTCAAAGCGTTTTTCGCTCGACATGCCTAGAACCATGCCGCGCCTTCCCTGCAGATCGCTTATAACATCACCCATCCTGTCAGCCGGAACCATTATCTCAACATCGTAAATAGGTTCAAGTATTTTCGGACCTGCATTCTTGAATGCCATGCTGAAGGCATTTCTTCCGGCAAGCCTGAAAGAAATTTCATTGGAATCAACAGGGTGCATTTTACCGTCATAAACATATACCCTGATATCCCTCGCATAGGAACCTGTCAGTGGCCCTACTTCCATTTTTTCCATAATACCTTTCAGGATTGCAGGCATGAAACGCGCATCGATGGATCCCCCGACAATGCAGTTAACATATATGAGCCTGCCTCCCCAGTCGAGATCAATTTCTTCCTTGGCCCTGACCGACAGCTTGATCTCCTTGTTCCCGAATTTCATCATGGTCAGTTCGGGAGACCCTTCCGTATATGGTTCAATAATAAGGTGAACCTCTCCGAATTGTCCTGCACCCCCTGACTGCTTTTTATGCCGGTATTCTGCCTGGGCTGCCTTGGTTATGGTTTCACGGTATGGTATCCTCGGAGGATTGAAATTTGTCGGTATCTTGTAAATATTGTCAAGATGCCATTTCATTATATTAAGATGGTATTCGCCCTGACCGTGGACCAGTATCTGCTTTAGCTCCTTGGAGTATTCCACAATTATGGTGGGATCTTCCAGGTGTATCTTGCCAAGGGCTTCGCCAAGTTTCTCATCGTCACTTTCACTCTGCGCCTTAATGGCTGTGCGGTATTTGGGCTCCGGGTAACTGATCCCCGCATACTTCCAGTCATTGCCCGGAGCATTCAAAGTATGGTCGGCCTTCGTGTTTTTCAGTTTCACAAAAGCCCCTATGTCCCCCGTGTTAAGTTCCTGGACACGCACCCGGTTTTTGCCGGCACAAACGTACAGTTGAGATAAACGCTCCTTTACACCATTGTTGCTGTTTACAACTTCCATGTTTTCAGTAATTTTTCCTGAAAACACCCTGAAATAGTTTATTTCGCCGATATGCTCCTCAATGGATGACTTGAAAACATATACTGAAGCCGGCCCTGCAGGATCAGCTTTTACCAAATCTCCCCTGCTGTTTACGGGAGGCGGCATGTCCGTGATGGAAGGTGCCTCACTGACGATGAATTCCATCAGGCTGTCGACACCAATGTTGTTTTTTGCCGATAAACAGAAAACAGGGAATATTCCCCTTGTAACAATTCCTTTTGCAATACCTCTCCGGATTTCCTCTTCCGTCAGGCTGTCATTTGCAAAGAACTGCTCCATCAACGATTCATCGCTTTCAGCAGCCTTTTCGACAAGGGCATTATGCAGTTCAAGTGCCTTCTCCATCTGATCCTCGGGGATATCAAGTATTTTTGATATGCCACCCTCGACCGGATACTGAAGCATTTTCATCCTGAGGACATCAATAATGGAATTGAAACCGGCACCTTCATTGACAGGATACTGAACAACATTTGTATTGCTCCCGAACCTGTCTTTCATCATTTCTATCGACCTCTCAAAGTTGGCTTTTTCATGATCAAGTCCATTTACCACCAGAATCAGTGGTTTGTGAGCTTTCTCAGCATGCCTGAAAGCTATTTCCGAACCTACCTCAACCCCGTTCTGTACGTTTATTGTAAGCACTGCACAATCAGTGGCGAAGAGAGATGAAACAACATTGCCGCTAAAATCATCCAGCCCGGGTGTATCTATAATATTGATCTTTTTGTTCCTGAATTCACTGTAAAGGACAGTCGAATAAATTGAATTGCCGTTTTCATGTTCCACAGGACGATAGTCGGATACGGTATTCCTGGCATCAACGGTCCCTCTTCTTTCGATAACCCCTCCATTAAAAAGCATTGCTTCACACAATGTTGTTTTTCCTGATCCTGAATTCCCGAGAATAGCTATGCTTTTTATCTGGCCGGTCTGGTATGTTTTCATGGTTTTTTCTGATATTTTATTTTTTACTGATTGTTTTCAAAGCCTGTTTCGGAGGGGACAAAAATAACAAATTTTTAAAAACTGTTTAAGACAGAGTGTAAATTCAGGATTTTTTATTTTCTTTGCACCAGTTTTTTGAAATGCAGGAGTACCGGGATTTCTTTCAAGGTAAGTTTATAAAAAGATTTTTCTCAGGGAAATGTCGGGAAGGAACCTGTTGATAACTTACATTTTTCAGTAAGATATTCTGTTCAAAGACGCAATAAAGGCTGATTATTAACAGTCATTGACACCTGTTTCGGGTTTAGCTTGTGTTTGAAAAAATTATGACAATAGTTTGTGGAATAATAAATAAAAACAATACCTTTGCACACCAATTTTTTAAGTAGAATTTAATGCTAAAATCACAGGATTTATGCCGACAATACAACAGTTAGTAAGGAAAGGCAGAAAAAAGCTGATAGATAAAAGTAAGGCACCTGCTTTGGATTCTTGTCCCCAGAGAAGAGGCGTTTGTGTACGTGTTTACACCACCACTCCGAAAAAACCAAACTCGGCAATGAGAAAAGTAGCCAGGGTCAAGCTTACCAATCAGAAGGAAGTCAATGCATATATTCCCGGTGAGGGTCACAATCTGCAGGAACACTCTATTGTCCTGATAAGGGGAGGAAGGGTTAAGGACCTTCCGGGAGTGCGCTATCATCTCGTACGGGGAGCCCTCGATACATCAGGGGTTGATGGTCGTACTCAGCGAAGATCGAAATACGGTGCAAAACGACCGAAAAAATAACACTTAAAGGATTAAGATAATGAGAAAAACAAAGCCGAAAAAGAGGATCCTTCTGCCGGATCCGAAATATAACGATCCTTATGTGACAAGATTTGTGAATAATCTTATGTACAGCGGTAAGAAAAACCTTGCCTTTAAGATTTTTTATGATTCACTCGAAATAGTTGGAGACAAGTTCAGGAACGAAGGCAAAACACCGCTGGAAATATTCAAGCAGGCACTTGAAAATGTTACCCCGCAGGTGGAGGTTAAGGCCAGGCGTGTCGGAGGGGCTACCTTCCAGGTGCCAATGGAGATCCGCGCCGACAGAAAGATAAGCATCAGCATGAAAAACATGATTTCGTTCGCAAGAAAAAGGACAGGTCATTCAATGGCTGAACGTCTTGCTGCTGAGGTTATGGCTGCTTACAAACTGGAAGGCGGCGCTTATAAAAAGAAAGAAGATACCCACCGGATGGCTGAAGCAAACAAGGCTTTCGCTCATTTCAGGTTTTAACCCCTTTAAATCCATCCACATTTCAGATACTTAATGGATTCAAACCTGAAATATACCAGAAACATCGGGATCATGGCCCACATTGATGCCGGAAAGACCACTACGACGGAGAGGATTCTGTTCTATACAGAACGTACTCATCGCATGGGAGAGGTTCATGATGGCAATGCACAGATGGACTGGATGGTTCAGGAACAGGAAAGAGGGATTACCATTACTTCAGCTGCCACCACAACTTTCTGGAAATATCGCGGGGATAATTATAAAATAAACATAATTGATACACCCGGACATGTCGACTTCACTGTTGAGGTTGAAAGGTCACTCAGGGTACTCGATGGTGCCGTGGCTATTTTTTGTGCCGTTGGCGGTGTGGAACCACAGTCTGAGACCGTATGGCGGCAGGCTAACAAATATAAGGTCCCGAGAATTGCTTTTATAAATAAAATGGACAGGGCCGGAGCTGATTTCTTTGGTGTTGTCCAGCAGATCAGGGAAAAGCTTGGGGCAAACCCAGTGCCTATTCAGCTGCCGATTGGCTCTGAAGACGACTTTAAGGGAGTTGTTGACCTGGTTTCAATGAAAACAGTGGTTTACAATGACAATGATGCCACCGGTTCTCATTTTACTGTTGGTGAAATACCCGACGAATTGATTGATGAAGCCAATGAATGGAGGGGCAGACTGATTGAATCCGTTGCAGATGTTGATGATACCCTTCTTGCACGATACCTCGAGGACCAGTACTCAATAACCAGTGATGAAATATTGGATGCACTCAGAAAATCGTCTGTCCACGGCCTGGCGGTACCTGTATTATGCGGTGCCTCTTTCAGGAACAAGGGTGTTCAGCGGCTTCTTGATGCCATTGCGGCATTCCTACCTTCACCGCTTGATATCGGCCCGGTTACCGGTATAGATCCCAGAAACGATAGTGAAGTGAGCCGCGAGCCGGATGTGAACGAACCCCTTGCAGCACTTGCTTTTAAAATTGCTACGGATCCTTTTGTCGGACGACTTGTTTTCCTTAGGGTCTACTCTGGCGTTTTAAAGGCAGGCGACACGGTTCTGAATACGCGCACGGGAAAACGGGAAAGGATTAACCGCCTCTTCCAGATGCATGCCAACAAACAGAACCCCAAGGAAGTAATTTATGCTGGCGATATCTGCGCCGGGGTCGGCTTTAAGGATCTTAAAACTGGCGATACTTTATGTGCCATCAACAAACCGATACTGCTCGAATCAATGGATTTTCCCGACCCTGTGATCGGGATTGCGGTTGAACCCAAAACACAGGCTGATGTTGATAAACTGTCACTGGCACTTAACAAACTGGCAGAAGAGGATCCCACTTTCCAGGTAAGGATTGACCCGGATAGCGGACAGACCATAATAAACGGTATGGGCGAGCTTCACCTTGAGATCCTCATAGACAGGCTTAAAAGGGAATTCAAGATCGAATGCAACCAGGGTGTACCCCAGGTTGCCTATAAGGAGGCGATCACAACGAGTACCGAATTCCGTGAAATTTTCAGGAAACAAACGGGCGGCAAGGGTAAGTTTGCAGACATAGCGGTTTTAATGATGCCCGGGGAAAATGGTGTAAGAGGACTCCAGTTTGTTAATGAAGTCAGGGGAGGCAATATTCCCAAAGAATTCATTCCATCAGTTGAAAAGGGATTCCGGGAGGCAATGGCTAACGGCCCGCTGGCAGGATTCCCTCTCGAGAGCCTGAAGATAGTACTGAAGGATGGTTCATACCACCCGGTTGATTCAGATTCACTCTCCTTTGAAATTGCAGCGAAACAGGCGTTCAGGAAATATGCCGGCAAATGCAATCCGGTAATTCTTGAACCCATCATGTCGACCGAGGTTGTTACCCCCGAGGAATATGTGGGCGATGTAATAGGCGATTTCAACAGGAGAAGGGGTAAGGTTGAAGGTATGGAATCAAAAGCCGGTTCGAGGGTTATCAGGGCAAAGGTACCACTGGCCGAAAAGTTTGGTTATGTTACCGTACTGAGAACACTTACTTCCGGCAGGGCAACTTCCACAATGGAGTTTTCCCATTACGAAGAAGTGCCTGCAGAAATTGCAAACAGAATAGTTGAAATTACCAAAGGAAAAATTCTTTAAAAATGAGTCAGAAAATCCGTATTAAACTAAAATCTTACGATCACAATCTGGTGGATAAGTCAGCAGAGAAAATTGTTAAGACAGTTAAATCCACGGGGGCAGTCGTAAGCGGACCCATCCCGCTTCCTACACACAAGAGAATATACACTGTCCTTCGCTCACCGTTTGTAAACAAGAAGGCGCGGGAACAGTTCCAGCTTTCATCATACAAAAGGCTGCTTGACATTTACAGTTCAACCCCGAAAACGATTGATGCTCTCATGAAGCTTGAACTTCCCAGCGGGGTGGAAGTAGAAATAAAAGTGTGAAACCGGTAAAGTAATCATAAAATGCAGGGATTAATTGGAAAAAAAGTGGGGATGACATCCGTTTTCGATGAGGACGGAAAGAATATTCCATGTACGGTACTGCAGGCTGGTCCGTGTGTAGTGACTCAGGTCAAAACCAGGGAGAAGGACGGTTATTCTGCCGTGCAGCTTGGTTTTGACGAGAAGAAGGAGAAACATACTACAAAAGCTGAATTGGGTCATTTCAGGAAGGCTGGCACAACTCCAAGGAAGAAGCTCGTCGAATTCACGGGTTTTGATGAAGGGCAGGTTAAGGAGGGTGAGGTGCTTACTGCCGAATTTTTTACCCATACTGACTGGGTCGATGTCAGGGGCTGGTCAAAGGGAAAAGGTTTCCAGGGTGTGGTCAAACGCCATGGTTTCGGAGGTGTAGGTGATCAGACCCATGGACAGCATAACAGGGGCAGGGCTCCCGGTTCCCTGGGTGCTTCATCTTTTCCGTCAAGGGTTCTGCCTGGAATGAAGATGGCCGGACGGACCGGCGGCAACAAAGTGATTTCTTATAGCATGCGGGTAGTTAAATTAATGACTGATAAGAATTTAATTATAGTCAGAGGATCAGTCCCCGGCCCCAAAGGTGGTTACGTAATAATTACAAAATAATGGAATTAGCGATTCTTAATATTGATGGTAAGGAAACCGGACGAACAGTGAATCTCAATGATTCTGTTTTCGGCATTAGACCAAATGACCATGCCATATATCTGGATACAAAACAGTTCCTTGCAAATCAGCGGCAGGGAACACATAAATCCAAGCAGCGTGGTGAGATTGCCGGCAGTACAAGAAAGATCAAAAGACAAAAAGGTACAGGTACTGCCCGAGCAGGAAGCGTGAAAAATCCGCTTTTCCGGGGAGGAGGCCGTATTTTTGGTCCGGAGCCCAGGTTCTACGGATTCAAACTGAATAAGAAAGTAAAACAACTGGCAAGAAAATCAGCACTTTCCTATAAGGCAGCAACAAATAATATCATAGTTGTGGAAGACTTCTCCTTCGAAACACCAAAAACAAAGGAAATTCTGAAAGTTGGAGACAGCCTGAATATCATGAGGAAAAAATCCCTGATTGTTTTACCGGAACAAAATAAAAACATATATTTGTCATCCCGAAATGTACAAGATATTGAAGTTGTAACTGCTGAAGAATTAAATACTTACATAATAATGAGAGCTTCAACTCTGGTACTGTTGGAGAGTGCGGTTGACGTTTTGCAGGCTGCTTTTGAAAATCAGAAAACTTTGAGTGATGAATATTTTGCTTAAACCGATAGTGTCGGAAAAGATGACAAACCAGGGCGACAAATACAATCGCTATGGTTTTTACGTTGCAAAAAACGCTAATAAATTGCAGATAAAGAAAGCTATTGAAGAGTTGTACGGAGTAACCGTCGACTCAGTAAATACGATGCGATACGGCGGAAAGCGCAAAAGCAGGAACACCCGTTCGGGCTACCTGGTTGGAAAAACTGCCGCCACCAAGAAAGCTGTTGTAACACTTGCTGAAGGTAACAAGATCGACTTCTACAGCAACATTTAAAAACTATCATGGCAGTAAGAAAAATTAAACCTGTAACACCAGGTCAGAGAAACAAGATCATCAGCGCTTTTGACAAAATAACCAGCGCTGTGCCGGAGAAATCCCTCCTCCGCCCGGTTAGAAAAACCGGAGGAAGGAATGCCAGCGGCAGGCAGACCATGCGGTACATTGGTGGAGGCCATAAAAGGATGTACAGGATAATCGATTTTCTCAGGCAAAAGGATGACATGCACGCAACTGTCAGATCAATAGAATATGATCCAAACCGCTCATCCCGTATTGCGCTGGTCGTTTATGAGGACGGGGAAAAGAGATACATCGTCGCGCCTGCCGGCCTTGAGGTAGGACAGAAAATTATCTCAGGTAAAAACGCTTCCCCTGAAATTGGTAATACAATGTTCCTGAATGATATTCCGCTTGGTACGGTGATTCATAATATTGAACTCAAACCCGGGAAAGGGGGCGCACTTGCCAGGAGTGCGGGAACCTATGCACAGCTTTCAGCCAGGGAAGGGAAATATGTCACAATCAAGCTCCCTTCAGGGGAAACGAGAATTGTACTGACAAGCTGCCGGGCAACAATCGGAGCTGTTTCCAATCCTGACCACAGTCTCGAAAAATCGGGAAAGGCCGGACGGACACGCTGGCAGGGACGACGCCCGAGGGTCAGGGGTGTTGTTATGAATCCGGTTGATCATCCAATGGGTGGTGGGGAAGGCCGCGCTTCAGGAGGCCATCCAAGATCGCGCAAGGGTGTTCCTGCCAAAGGGTATAAAACACGCGACAAAAAGAAATACTCTGACAAATATATTATTGAAAGAAGGAAAAAATAGTTGATACATTATGAGCAGATCTATAAAAAAAGGCCCTTTCATTGACTACAAGCTGGAGACAAGAATCCTTGCAATGAATGAAGGACAAAAGAAATCTGTACTTAAGACCTGGTCGAGGAGATCTGTCATATCTCCCGACTTTGTCGGTCATACAATAGCTGTTCACAACGGAAATAAATTCATTCCCGTTTACATTACCGAAAACATGGTGGGACATAAGCTCGGTGAATTTGCTCCTACCCGCATGTTCAGGGGGCATTCGGGCAACAAATAAAATGTGATGTAAACCTGAAAAATATCTGGAAATGGGTGCAAGGAAAAGAATTACGGCAGAGAAACGAAAAGAAGCTTCAAGGAACAAATACCAGGCTGTCCTCAGAAACTGTCCTACATCGCCAAGAAAGATGAGACTGGTCACAGGGCTTATCAGGGGAAAGGAAGTCAACAAGGCACTTGACATTCTCAAATTCAGTAAACAGGAGGCCTCACGCAAACTTGAAAAACTGCTGCTTTCTGCTATTTCAAACTGGCAGGTTAAAAATGAAGGAGTCAGGATTGAGGAAAGCAATCTGTATGTCAGCCAGATCAGTGTTGACGGTGGCCGCACCATGAAACGGCTGCAGACTGCGCCCCAGGGAAGGGCATACAGGATCAGGAAGAGATCCAATCATGTCACCCTGGTCCTCGACAGCATGAATAAGGATAACGAAAATACATCAAATTAAATCAGATGGGACAAAAAGCTAATCCGATAGGTAACCGATTGGGCATAATCAAAGGTTGGGACTCTAACTGGTATGGAGGGAGTGATTTCTCCAGCAAGCTGGTTGAAGATACCAAGATCAGGGAATATCTTAATGCGCGGCTTGCAAAAGCCAGTCTGTCAAGAATTGTAATCGAAAGAACCCTGAAACTGATCACGGTAACTGTCAATACTGCCAGGCCGGGTATTATCATCGGGAAAGGAGGACAGGAGGTTGATAAGCTTAAGGAAGAGCTGAAGAAAATTACAAAGAAAGAGGTTCAGATCAATATTTTCGAGGTAAAACGCCCTGAGCTTGATGCCAATATTGTGGCTAACAATATTGCCCGTCAGCTTGAAGGCAAGATTTCATACCGTCGTGCAATAAAAATGTCAATAGCATCCACAATGAGAATGGGAGCGGAAGGTATAAAGGTGCTGATATCAGGTCGACTGGGAGGAGCAGAAATGGCAAGGAGCGAGACCTACAAGGAAGGTCGTATACCGCTTCATACCTTAAGGGCTGATATTGATTATGCTCTTGCTGAAGCCCATACGAAGGTTGGTTTGCTGGGAATCAAAGTCTGGATATGCAACGGCGAAGTGTACGGGAAGCGCGATCTCAGCCCGAATATTGGTGCTCGCAATGCCAAAGCCAAGGGACTGAAAAGGAAAATAAAGAAATAACGGATAAATAGGACAGTTTACCACTAAAAAATATATTTAGCTATGTTACAACCGAAAAGGACCAGGTACCGGAGAGCCCAGAAAGGCAGGATGAAAGGGAATGCACAGCGGGGAAATCAGTTGTCGTTCGGGTCATTTGGTATAAAGGCCCTCGAAGAATGCTGGATCACGGGAAGGCAGATTGAAGCGGCCCGCCAGGCAGTAACCCGCCATATGAAACGTGAAGGACAGCTATGGATAAGGGTGTTCCCTGACAAGCCCATAACCAAGAAACCTGCCGAGGTCCGTATGGGTAAGGGAAAAGGTGCACCGGAAGGGTTTGTTGTGCCTGTTACCCCTGGCAGAATATTAATGGAAGCCGAAGGTGTTCCCTATGAGGTGGCTAAAGAGGCACTGAGACTTGGCGCCCAGAAACTCCCCATTACCACCAAGTTTGTTGTAAGGCGTGATTACGTACAGGAATAATACTTACCGGAAATGAAAACTTCAGAAATAAAGGAACTCAGCACCCCCGACCTGATTGAACGAATTGACACTGAAAGAACCATGCTCGTTCGTATGAAGCTGAACCATGCAATTACCCCTCTTGACAATCCACAGAAAATCAAGCAGACAAGAATAACTATTGCACGGTTGCTCACAGAATTGCGAAGCAGGGAGTTAAATAAAGAAACAAAATAGCCGGATCAGTAATGGAAAGGAATATCAGAAAAGAACGTATTGGTGTTGTCGTCAGCAACAAGATGAACAAATCGATTGTGGTTGCCATCAAAAGAAAGGTAAAGCATCCCATTTACGGCAAGTTTGTCAACAGGACCAAGAAACTGATGGCTCACGATGAAGAGAACTCATGTAATATTGGTGATACTGTCCGGATATCAGAGGTCAGGCCTCTGAGTAAAAATAAATCCTGGAGGTTAGTTGAAATAATCGAAAGAGCCAAGTAATTATGATACAGCAGGAAAGCAGGTTAACAGTGGCCGATAACTCAGGTGCAAAGGAAGTATTGTGCATCAGGGTGCTTGGAGGAAGCAAGAAGAGATATGCAAGCGTCGGCGATAAAATTGTAGTAAGCATTAAGAGCGCACTTCCATCCGGTGACGCCAAGAAAGGTACTGTAAGCAAGGCAGTGGTGGTGAGGACCACCAAGGAAATCCGTCGTTCCGATGGTTCGTATATCAGGTTTGATGATAATGCGGTCGTCCTTCTCAACAACATGAATGAGGTTCGCGGAACCCGTATTTTCGGCCCTGTTGCCAGGGAATTGCGTGACAAGTATATGAAAATTGTATCACTTGCACCGGAGGTGTTATAAAATCTGACAGTAATGAACAAGAAACTGCATATCAAGAAAGGCGATACGGTTATGGTGATAACCGGTGAATCCAAGGGACAGAAAGGACGCGTGCTCAGGGTTGACAAAAGCAAGGAGAAAGCTATAGTTGAAGGACTTAACCTGGTTTCCAAGCATACAAAGCCTAATGCAAAATCGCCCCAGGGCGGCATTATCCGGAAAGAGGCCCCGATTCATATTTCAAACCTTATGCTTATTGACCCTACTTCAGGCAAACCAACAAGGATAGGAAGAAGGCTCAACAGCAACAATAAACTAGTGAGATATTCAAAAAAATCAGGAGAGGAGATAAAGTAATGTATACACCTGCATTGAAAACCAGATACAAAGAAGAGATCATTCCTGCACTGATGAAGGAATTCGGTTATAAAACCGTTATGCAGGTTCCCAGACTCGAAAAAATTGTACTTAATCAGGGAGTCGGTAAGGCAATAGCCGATAAGAAGCTGCTTGAATTCAGTGTCAAGGAGTTAACAGACATTGCCGGGCAGAAGGCCGTTCAGACTTATTCAACAAAGGATATTTCCAACTTCAAACTGAGACGCAACATGCCTATCGGTGTTATGCTCACCCTCCGCAAAAACAGGATGTACGAATTCCTGGAAAGGCTTATTTCCGTGGCACTTCCAAGAATCCGCGATTTCAAGGGAATCAGCTCAAAGCTTGACGGACGCGGCAACTACACGCTTGGAATAACCGAACAGATTATTTTCCCGGAAATAGATCTTGACAAAATCGCAAAAATTATGGGCCTTCAGGTCACATTCGTTACTTCTGCAAAAACTGATGAGGAAGCATTGGCTCTTCTCAAACAATTTGGATTACCATTTAAAAACATTAAAAACTGATTATATGGCTAAGGAATCAATGAAGGCCCGTGAAGTTAAACGTGCACGACTGACTGAAAAATACGCTGCAAAAAGGGCCAGACTCAAAGCCGAAGGTGATTATGTCGGATTAAGCCGTTTGCCGCGTAATTCAAATCCCAACAGGCTGCGTAACCGGTGCAAGATCACCGGAAGAACAAGGGGGTACATGCGGCAGTTTGGTGTCAGCAGGATAACTTTCAGGGAAATGGCATCTTTCGGTCTTATTCCTGGCGTGAAAAAAGCCAGCTGGTAAACATTAAAGCAAATATTAACCATATATTAAATATAAGATGACTGATCCAATTGCAGATTTGCTGACCCGAATAAGAAATGCCATCCATGCAGGTCATAGGGTTGTTGAAGCACCGGCATCAAATCTTAAGAAGGAAATTGCCAGAATATTGTTCGAGAAGGGTTATATTCTGAGCTATAAAGTTGTAGAGGGAGATACTCCCCAGGGTATCCTTAAGATTGCATTGAAATACAATCCGAGGAGCAGAAAGCCTGCCATCAAGAAGATCCAGCGGGCAAGCCGCCCCGGGCTCCGGTATTATGCTGGTGTTGATGAAATTCCCAGGGTTCTGAACGGACTCGGAATAGCTATCATTTCAACTTCCAGGGGACTGATGACTGACAAGGAGGCCAAAAAGGAAAATATTGGCGGGGAAGTACTATGTTATGTATATTAATCAGGAGGATAAATAAATGTCACGAATAGGAAAATTACCTGTAAACCTGCCCCATGGTGTCACGGTAAATATCAGCGACACCAATGTGGTTAGTGTGAAAGGACCTTTGGGTGAACTTACCCAAAAAATCGACGGCGACATGAAGGTGGAAGTTGTGGATAACACTATTGTTATAACCCGTCCTACAGATTCGAAAAATCACAAGTCGCTGCATGGACTCTACAGGGCTCTCATTGCCAATATGGTGACCGGAGTATCGCAGGGGTTCAAAAAAGAGCTCGAACTGGTGGGTGTCGGATATAGGGCTGAAGCGAAAGGACAATTACTTGAGATGAGCCTGGGATTTTCACATGATGTAATTATGCAGCTGCCTGAGGAAGTAAAGGTTGAAACCAAAACTGAGAGGAGAAGCAACCCGATAATCACCCTGACCTGTGCTGATAAACAGCTTATTGGTCATGTGGCAGCAAAAATCAGGTCCCTTCGTCCGCCTGAACCATACAAGGGCAAGGGGATTAAATTTGTCGGAGAACAGCTTAGAAGAAAGGCTGGAAAATCTGCGAGCGTCTGAGTAGGGAAGTAAACCGGAAAAAATTTAAAATTATGGCCTTAACCAAGTTGGAAAGAAGATCCAGGATAAGAATGAGGATCAGGAAAAAGATAAGCGGAACGGCAGAGAAGCCCCGGCTTGCGGTTTTTCGCAGTAATAAGCAGATATATGTTCAGGTGGTTGATGATCAGAAAGGGGTAACCCTTCTTTCAGCAAGTTCGAATGAGAAAGGCTTTGCCGGAAAAACCGGTATGAAAAAAACAGAACAGGCAAAGCTGGTTGGAAAGATGCTTGCCGAAAGATGCCTTGAAAAAGGGATATCCACCGTAGTCTTCGACAGAAGCGGTTACAAATATCATGGCAGAATAAAATCATTGGCTGATACAGCCCGCGAAGGCGGCTTAAAATTCTAATCAATTATGGGAAACGGAATAAGAAAAGTTAAAACCAGCGATCTCGAACTAAAAGACAGGCTCGTAAATATCCAGAGGGTTACAAAAGTTACCAAGGGGGGCCGTACATTCAGTTTTTCAGCTATCGTAGTCGTGGGAAATGAAGATGGGATTGTCGGTCACGGACTAGGGAAGGCCAGTGAAGTTACTACTGCCATTGCAAAAGGGATCGAGGATGCAAAGAAGAACCTTATAAAGGTACCTGTCATACATGGTACCGTTCCCCATGAGCAGGTGGCAAAATTCGGCGGGGCAAAAGTCTTTATCAAGCCTGCAACCGAAGGTACGGGAGTGAAGGCAGGAGGCGCAATGCGTGCAGTCCTTGAAAGCGTGGGAGTGAGAAACGTGCTGGCCAAATCAAAGGGTTCATCAAATCCTCATAACCTTGTGAAAGCCACTTTTGCGGCTCTTCTGGAGATGCGGGATGCATTCGCAATCGCTGAGCAGAGGGGAATTTCAATGGAAAGAGTGTTTAACGGATAGAAAAGCATTGAGAAATGGCAAGAATTCGCATTACCCAGATAAGAAGCAAGATCGGACGACCTGAAAGGCAGAAAAGAACCCTTGAAGCACTCGGAATCCGCAAGTTGAACCAGAGTGTTGAACACGAAGCAACCGCTCAGATCCTGGGAATGGTTGAAAGGATACGTCACCTGGTTAAGGTTGAGAACATTTAAGATATTAATGATATTATAAGCAAAATTATGGATCTGACTAACTTAAAACCTGCTAAAGGATCGGTAAAGAAGAGCAAGCGCCTTGGCCGCGGTCAGGGATCGGGGAAGGGAGGAACTTCCACCAGGGGGCATAAGGGAGCCAAGCAGAGATCAGGCTATAAAAAGAAACTGGGCTTTGAGGGAGGTCAGATGCCTCTCCAGAGGCGTATCCCCAAATATGGCTTTAAAAATGTGAACCGAAGGGAGTACAAAGCCATTAATATAAATATCCTTCAGATTCTTGCAGAAAGAGCTAATATTGACAAGATTGACACTGAAGTGCTTCTAAACGCCGGACTTATTTCGAAAAATGACCTTGTCAAGATACTCGGAAAGGGAACACTTGAAAGGAAACTTGAAGTCCATGCCCATGCTTTCAGTAAAAAGGCACTGGAAGCAATTGAGGCCCAGAATGGTACTGCAGTAAAAATTTAAGCTGATGAAATTTTTCCAGACTATAAAGAACATTTTCAAGATTGAGGATCTTCGCGCAAGACTGATCTATACCCTGGCAATTATAACACTTTACCGTCTGGGTAAGTATATATCCCTGCCCGGGATTGACCCTTCACAGCTGGCCGGCCTGAAAAGTCAGACCTCATCCGGCATCATGGGTCTGCTTGATATGTTCTCCGGAGGAGCATTTTCCCAGGCCTCGGTTTTTGCACTTGGAATAATGCCTTATATATCGGCTTCAATCGTTGTACAGCTGCTGGGTATAGTTTTTCCATACTTCCAGAAGCTGCAGAAAGAAGGTGAAAGCGGACGAAGAAAGCTGAATCAGTATACAAGGTACCTTACCGTGGGAATCCTGTTGCTCCAGGCGCCTACATACCTGGTAAACCTTTCCGCACAGCTTCCCGCAACCGCTTTCGTGATCCAGGGCTGGTTTTTCAGATTCTCATCTGTGGTGATCCTTACGGCGGGTACAATGTTCGTGATGTGGCTGGGCGAAAGGATCACAGATAAAGGGATAGGTAACGGCATTTCCCTGATAATAATGATAGGGATCGTGGCAAGGATGCCGGCCAATTTTATTTTTGAAGCGGGAACCCGGCTTAATGGCGCAGGCGGTCCTATAGCACTTATTGTTGAAATAGTGATACTGTTCGTGGTAATACTTGGTACCATAATGCTTGTTCAGGGAACCCGCCGTGTACCAGTTCAGTATGCAAGGAGAATAGTCGGTAACAAGCAATACGGAGGCGTCCGGCAGTATATACCCCTTAAAGTAAATGCAGCAGGTGTCATGCCGATTATATTTGCCCAGGCCATCATGATGCTTCCCATAATAATTGCAGGATATTCAAATGCAAGTTCGGGATTTGTGGTGGCGTTCTCCAACATGTATGGTTTCTGGTACAACCTGGTCACCGGAATATTGATTATCCTGTTCACCTATTTCTACACTGCCGTTACAATCAATCCTGTCCAGATGGCAGAAGACATGAAGAAAAACGGCGGTTTTATACCGGGAATAAAGCCAGGAAGGAAAACCGTTGAATTCTTTGACACCATTATGTCGAGAATAACCCTGCCGGGATCCGTTTTTCTGGCTCTCATCGCAATTTTGCCTGCGATTGTCGTTAAGGCGGGGATAACTCCCCAGTTTGCCCAGTTTTACGGAGGTACGTCCCTGCTGATCCTGGTTGGTGTTGTGCTCGATACCCTCCAGCAGATTGAAAGTCATCTGCTGATGCGTCATTATGACGGCCTTATGAAATCGGGCCGTGTTAAGGGGCGATCAGGTGCGGTCACTTCAATTTAACAAGATTAACGTTCTTTGATGTTGTATATAAAGACTGATGAAGAGGTCGGACTGTTAAGGAAGAGCAACATGCTGGTATCAAAAACACTGGCTGAAGTCGCTTCATTTATCAGGCCGGGGATTACCACTCTTTATCTCGACGGGATCGCCGAATCCTATATACGCGATAATGGCGGCATCCCGGCGTTCAAGGGATATGGCGGCTTCCCTGCAACCCTCTGTACATCCGTTAATGAAGAAATCGTTCATGGCATTCCTTCGGGATATGTCCTCAGGGAAGGGGATATTATATCGGTCGACTGCGGAGTAATTCTCGGGGGATGGTATGGCGACAGCGCATATACTTTTCCGGTGGGGGAGATAAGTGATGACGTGAAACGATTGCTCCGTATAACAAAAGAGTCGCTTGAGGAAGGAGCCAGGGAGGCTGTTGCAGGAAACAGGGTGGGGGATATATCACATGCTGTCCAGAAAAGGGCTGAAAGCGGAGGTTATTCAGTAGTACGGGAGCTTGTCGGGCATGGCCTTGGCAGAAAACTCCATGAACCCCCTGAAGTGCCCAATTACGGGAAACGCGGCACGGGAATAAAGCTGGAGAAAGGGATGGTGATCTGTATTGAGCCCATGATCAACATGGGGAAAAAAGATACTATTCAGCTCAGGGATGGTTGGACAGTAAGGACCCTGGACGGCAAACCTTCAGCACATTTTGAGTATGCAGTTGCGGTGGATAAGGGAAAAGCTGATATCCTGACTACTTTTGAATTCATTGAGGAAGTTTTAAATAAAATGTAATCGTATGTCGAAACAAGCATCAATCGAACAGGACGGTACTATAATTGAAGCCCTTTCCAACGCTATGTTCAGGGTGGAGCTCGAAAACGGACACGTTATAACCGCACATATTTCCGGCAAGATGAGGATGCATTACATCAAGATACTGCCGGGTGATAAGGTGAAGGTGGAAATGTCGCCGTATGATCTGACAAAAGGAAGAATAACATTCAGGTATAAATAAGTAATATTAAGATAATGAAAGTAAGGGCATCTGTTAAAAAGCGCAGCGCCGACTGCAAAATCGTGAGGCGCAAGGGACGCTTGTATGTAATCAGCAAGAAAAATCCCAAGTTCAAACAGAGACAGGGATAATTTGTGTAATTTTGCAATTTATTTAAGAATAATAATAATATATGGCACGAATAGTTGGTGTTGACTTACCCAGGAACAAAAGGGGTGAAATTGGCCTGACCCATATCTATGGAGTCGGGAGGAGCACTGCACAGAAAGTACTTGATGAGGCTGGTATTGACCGTAATGTAAAGGTTCAGGACTGGACCGATGAACAGATTAATACAATCCGCCGCATTTTAAACGACAACTATAAGCTCGAGGGGGAATTGAGATCCGAAACCCAGCTTAATATCAAAAGACTGATGGATATTGGCTGCTACCGGGGGGTCCGCCACCGTCTTGGCCTGCCTGTAAGAGGGCAGAGTACCAAGAATAATGCCAGAACCCGCAAGGGAAGAAAGAAAACCGTTGCAAATAAGAAAAAAGCTACTAAATAATTAATTGGAACATGGCAAAAAAAACCGGAGCGCAGAAGAAAAGAATTGTTAAGGTGGAACCTAACGGTCAGGCTCATATTCATTCGTCGTTCAATAATATCATTGTTACACTCACAAACAATTCCGGTCAGGTTATTTCATGGGCCTCGGCAGGAAGGATGGGCTTCAAGGGATCGAAAAAGAACACTCCATATGCAGCCCAGATGGCATCGGAAGAATGTTCAAAGGTGGCATACGATCTGGGACTGAGAAAGGTAAAGGTCTTTGTCAAGGGCCCGGGCGCTGGTCGTGAGTCGGCTATCAGGTCAATCAACAATGCAGGAATAGAGGTCACTGAAATAGTCGACGTGACACCAATGCCGCATAACGGATGCCGTGCACCAGGCAGAAGACGGGTGTGATTTCAAACTTCAAACTTTTTCCAGGAATTTAAAATAAGCGAACATGGCAAGATATATTGGCCCGAAATCGAGAATTGCAAGAAAATTCGGGGAACCTGTTTACGGACCCGATAAATACCTCGACAGAAAAAATTTCCCGCCGGGGCAGCACGGGATCAACAAGAAAAGAAAGAAAACATCGGAATATGGTGTTCAGCTGAGAGAAAAGCAAAAGGTCAAGTACACTTACGGAATACTTGAACGTCAGTTCCGGAATACCTTTGAAAAAGCTTCGGCCAGCAAGGGTGTAACGGGTGAGGAGCTTCTGAAACTCCTTGAATCACGACTTGATAATGTGGTATACCGTTTTGGAATTGCACTTACAAGGGCTTCTGCAAGGCAGCTTGTTTCACACCGTCATATCACTGTAAATGGCAACGTGGTCAACATACCATCATATCAGCTTAGCCCCGGTGATATTGTTGGTGTCCGCGAGAAATCAAAATCCCTCGAAAGGATAACAGAATCCCTCGCCACAAGAAAATACTCAAGGCTCCCATGGCTGGAATGGGACGATGCACAAATGGCAGGCAAGTTCATGACTGTGCCGGAACGCTCTGATATTCCTGAAGATATTAAGGAACAGCTAATCGTTGAATTGTATTCCAAGTAATAATATAAGCTAAATTCTATGGCCATTCTATCATTCCAAAAGCCTGACAAGGTAATAATGCTTGAAGCCAATAACCGATTGGGGAAATTTGAGTTTCGACCCCTCGAGCCCGGCTATGGCATTACCGTTGGAAATGCCCTGAGGAGAATCCTTCTGTCTTCCCTGGAGGGATATGCAATTACCACGGTGAAAATCGACGGGATCGATCACGAATTCTCCACAATCACAGGAGTTATTGAGGATGTAACCGAGATCATCCTTAACCTCAAGCAGATCCGTTTTAAAAGAATTGTCGAAGACGTTGATCACGAAAAGGTGACGGTCAAATTCAGCGGCCAGGATGTGTTCAGGGCCGGCAACCTGAACAGCGTGCTGAGCAGCTTTGAAGTTCTCAATCCCGATCTGGTAATCTTCAGAATGGAACCAGATGTAAAAATCCAGATGGAACTGACCGTTAACAAGGGAAGAGGATATGTACCGGCTGAGGAAAACCAGCCAGCCGACAGTGAATTCGGGCTGATTGCACTCGACTCGATATTCACACCTATAAAAAATGTAAAATATACAGTCGAGAATTACCGGGTAGAGCAAAAAACCGACTACGAGAAACTCCTTCTTGAAATAGAAACCGACGGTTCCGTCCACCCAAAGGAAGCCCTTAAGGAAGCCGCAAAAATACTGATTTATCACTTTATGCTGTTTTCCGATGAAAAGATTACCCTCGATTCGGACGATAAGCTTGCAAATGAGGAATTTGATGAAGAAATACTGCACATGCGTCAGCTGCTTAAGACTAAGCTGATTGACCTCGACCTGTCAGTCAGGGCGCTGAACTGCCTTAGGGCAGCTGAGGTTGAAACCCTTGGCGACCTGGTTAAATTCAACAAGAATGACCTTCTCAAATTCAGGAATTTCGGAAAGAAATCCCTTACCGAGCTGGATGAACGCCTTGAGTCGATGAACCTGTCGTTTGGAATGGATGTGGCAAAGTACAAGCTTGATAAAGACTAATTTAAAACCGGATAAGGAATAAACAAATGCGACATAATAAAGTAATTAATCATCTCGGAAGAACAAGCTCACACAGAAAGGCAATGATGGCCAATATGGCAACGTCGCTGATTATGCACAAGAGAATTACCACAACGCTTGCCAAGGCAAAAGCCCTCAGGTCCTATGTTGAGCCTCTGATCACAAAGTCAAAAGATGATTCCACACATTCCAGGCGGGTTGTATTCAGTTACCTGCAGGATAAAACTGCTGTCTCCGAACTTTTCAGGGAGATTTCCCCTAAAATTGCAGACAGGCCGGGCGGATATACAAGAATACTGAAAACAGGAAGCAGGTTGGGCGATAGTGCTGAAATGTGCATTATTGAGCTCGTTGATTACAATGAGGGTATGCTTGGGATAGAAACAACCAAAGCCAAACCCGGAAGACGCAGAAGGTCCGCAAAGAAGACCCGTACCGAAACGGATGCTTCAAAAACAGCAAAGCCTGCTTCTGCAAAGGCAAAACAGGTTCCGGAAACTCCTGCAGTTGATGACAAATCACCTGAACCTGATGCCACCGACGTTGCTGAATCTGAAGACAAGGAATAATTAGCAATGCAATGTTTCCCTCATGTTAAAATACATTACCGGGTACGGGAACACATCAATGAAGGACACTAATGAGACAAGCATTCTTACCTGCGGCTCTGCCATATGGCTGACCTGAGATGCTGAACCCGGACCTGTAATTGCCCGATTTTTAAAACACCCGTAAAGGCATTGAACCAAGTTCGAATACTTACCATTGTCAAATAAAAAAATAAATTCCTATGGGACAGATAGTTAATGTACATGCCCGTGAAATTCTCGATTCCCGCGGCAATCCTACAATTGAAGTTGATGTTTTAACGGCCAGCGGTTTCCAGGGACGGGCTGCAGTGCCTTCAGGTGCCTCTACGGGCGAAAATGAGGCGCTTGAACTCCGCGACGGGGATGAATCCCGTTATCTCGGAAAGGGAGTCTTGAAGGCTGTCCATAACGTAAACAACGTAATCGCTGAAGAAGTCATGGGTATGGATGTCACCGAGCAGGCTGCCATTGACAGGAAAATGCTGGAGCTCGATGGTACTAAAACCAAGAGCAACCTGGGTGCGAATGCCATCCTGGGTGTATCCCTTGCTGTCGCCAAAGCCGCCGCCGCTTACCACGGGCTTCCCCTTTACCGCTACATAGGAGGTTCAAATGCAATAACCCTTCCTGTGCCAATGATGAATATAATAAACGGAGGATCCCATTCCGACGCACCCATTGCTTTCCAGGAGTTTATGATCAGGCCGGTTGGAGCAACCAGTTTCCATGAGGGCCTCAGAATGGGTGCCGAAGTCTTCCATTCTCTCAAGAAAGTGCTGAAAAAACGCGGATTAAGCACGGCTGTCGGTGATGAGGGAGGCTTCGCCCCGAATCTCGACGGGCCGGAGGATGCCCTCGAAACTATTGTTAATGCAATAACAGCAGCCGGATATAAACCCGGTTCCGATATCACCATAGCCCTTGATGCCGCAGCGTCCGAGTTTTATAAAGACGGGATCTATGATTATTCAAGGTTCCAGGGGCAGAATGCACCCCGGAAATCATCTGCCGAACAGGTTGATTACTTTGAGAAGCTGACAGGTATGTTTCCAATTGATTCTATTGAGGATGGAATGGCTGAAAGTGATTGGGACGGTTGGAAACTGATGACTCAAAGGCTCGGACATAAAATCCAGATTGTGGGCGATGATGTTTTTGTCACCAATGTTGAATATCTGAAAAAAGGTATTGAACTCGGCTGTGCCAACTCCATACTTGTTAAACTGAACCAGATCGGTTCACTCACGGAAACACTCAATGCCATCGACATGGCCCACAGGGCAGGTTACACTGCTGTGATCTCACACCGTTCCGGCGAAACTGAAGATTCAACCATTGCTGACGTGGCTGTTGCAGTGAATGCAGGGCAGATTAAAACAGGCTCCTGCAGCAGGACTGACAGGATCTGCAAATACAACCAGCTGCTCAGGATTGAGGAGTCACTTGGTAACCTTGCTGTTTACGGATATAAAAAATAATTCATTCAGAAATTGAATAATTACTATACCAGGCATTTTACGGGGAAACACAGATATCCGCTTTGTGTAAACCCGCCAGACTATTGCAAGCCCATGTGTGAATACATACATGGGCTTCATTTTTCGGACTTTTCCGACGTTATTAACAATTGTTGATAACGTGTGTTTATATCCCGTGTAAAATAATGAAAAGCTGCCTGGTCGTTGTATCATTTTCTTATATTACATTTGGTCTATCAGATGAGAGATAAAAGGTTGCTCAAATGATGCGGAACCGGAAAAGGTTTCTTAAGTGGAACAAGTTCCGGTTCTCTCGGACCTTCGGGACCGCGCACCAGGAGAGCCGAAGTCTGGACGAATGAACCCCGGTTCAGGATGTTCAGCAGATCGGAGAAAATCGGAAACGTTCTTTCAACGATTGGGTCACAGGGCTTCAGGAAAAAGAGACTTCGGTCACGATTTCCCGAAACTGGTGCGATTCCTTCGGGAATTGATCCCAGGGCCTGAATGACACTTCGTCCCGGAAGTCCCGCTCCGGCGGGAAAAAAGGACAGCCGGAAGGTTCTGCCGTAAAAGGCAGATCCGGAAAGCCCAGGGCAGTAAAGCCTGACCCAGCGTCAGGAAATACCGCCGACCAAAATAACAGTAATCTGACGTCATACACGGCTTCGGCTGTAAATGATGGATGGGAACTAATCCAAGGAATAGTTCCCATCACTGTTTTATATACCCCCATATTCAATATCTTTATGCCTTTAAATATTCATAATGGCATACTCCGGACTATCATCATATATCAGAAAGCTTGAGGAAGAAGGCGAACTCCACAGAATAAAATCATTCGTTAATCCTGTCCTTGAAATAACCGATATTGCCGACAGAGTCTTCAAGGCAGGCGGAAAGGCGCTTTTGTTCGAAAATACGGGAACCAGGTTTCCACTGCTTATTAATGCCTTCGGTTCCGGCAAACTCATTTCACTTGCATTAAGTCAGACGGACATTTCATCTGCCGCCGCTGAAATTGAAAAAATCCCCGGTCTGTTAACCCGGAAGCATGCTTCACTCCTGAATAAGATCTCAGCCCTGCCCAAACTCCTGGAACTGTCAAAATTCCTGCCTGCGACAAGCCGGAAAAAGGGGAAATGCCAGCAGATCGTCATCAATGACCCGGATCTTTCAATATTCCCGGTACTGAAATGCTGGCCTCACGACGGGGGGCGCTTTTTTACCCTCCCCATGGTCCATACTTCTGATCCTGAGACCGGCGCAACTAATGTTGGAATGTACAGAATACAGATCCTCAATGCCAGTACGGCGGCAATGCACTGGCACAGGCATAAAACCGGTGCCAAACATTTTGAAGCCTGGAAAAAGAAAAAATGCAGAATGCCTGTGACTGTAACACTGGGAGGCGATCCGGTTTATGCTTATTCTGCCACTGCTCCCCTTCCTGAAAATATCAATGAGTACATTCTTGCCGGATTCCTCAGAAAGAAAAAGGTCAGGCTGGTTAAATGCCTTACCAACGACCTGTACATTCCTGAAGATGCAGATATTGTCATTGAAGGATACGTTGATCCGGATGAAGGGCTGGTCGTGGAAGGCCCGTTCGGTGACCATACGGGGTTTTATTCCCTTGAAGATTACTACCCGAGGTTCCATGTAAAATGCATAACTTACTCTGAAAATGCCGTATATCCGGCAACAATAGTGGGAATACCTCCCCAGGAAGATGCCTTCCTTGCAGAAGCAACTGAAAAAATATTCCTTGCCCCGGTTAAACTCGCCCTGCAGCCCGAAATAGAGGATTTCCACATGCCAGATGCAGGAACTGCCCATAATCTCCTGATTGTCAAAATTAGCAAAAGTTACCCGGGCCAGGGATTGAAAGTGGTCAGTTCACTGATGGGAACAGGACAGATGATGTTTGCAAAATACGTGTTTGTGGTAAGCGGAACCGTCAACATCCGCGATTACAGTGAACTGGCAGGGCATATAATGGCAAATACCGATTTTGCAACTGACATTTTTTTTACGAAGGGCCCCCTCGATGTCCTTGACCATGCATCCGACAGCTTCTCTTTCGGGGGGAAAGCCGGGATAGATTCAACGGAAAAATTTCCCGAGGAAAGGTCAGGTCATGCCAGTGAAGCCGGTTCACTGCCTGATGATGCCGCTTCCGATCCACTGACATCACTGCCGGATACAGGCCTGATCAGGAGCATTAATGCTGATTTGTACAATGCAGGACTGGGTATTCTGATCCTCACTGTAAATCCGTCTGAAGAGCCTGATTGCATTCACGAGGTTGCCAGGCTTTTTGGTAACCACAAGCATTCATCATCTTTCAGGCTGATTCTGGCAGTTGATCATACCGTGGATGTGACTGATCTTTTTATGGTTGCATGGCAGGTCCTGGCCAATTCCGATCCGATCAGGGATCACATATGGATTTCCGGGTCTGTTTTGTTGATCGACGGAACAATAAAGCATTACAGGCAGAATGGGTTTCCCAGACCCTGGCCCAACATTGTCTGTTCCGACATGGAAACTATAAAGGCCGTGGATGAAAAATGGCAGGATCTGGGATTTGATGGCTTTATTCCATCTCCGTCACTTAAATATATCCCCCTGGTCAGAAAAGGAAGGGCCCGCATTGAAGATTGAATCGGCTGACCGTAAGACAGTTTTATTTGTGAATGACAAATATCTGTGCGATTTGCTTGATACCCTGTCGGAGAAATGGTTATTTTTGTGATATGGTATAGTTTTTGATCCGGAATTATTAAGAACTCATTAGAATGAAGCAAAATTTCGGAATTCTGTTTCTGGCAGCTTTTATCTGTTTCCTGGCTGGCGGTTCCGTGGCAAATGGCCAGCCCCCGGAAGGCATGGTAAAATTTACTCCTGATTTCAGGTTCGTCGATGGTGTATTTCTGAATTTCGATCAGGTAAAAGCCAATGATCCCATACCAAAGGCAAAGCTTCTTACTTCCACCGATTATAACGACAAGGATTTCTTCAAGAATCTCTTTTCCGGCGACAAAATATATTATTACGACGGTATGGGCATCAGGCAGGAGGTTGATAAAAAGACGGTCTGGGGATACTCGAGGAATGGAATCCTCTACATCCAGGTTGACGGTAACTTCAGCAGGATCACCTTTGTGGGAAACATATGTCATTTCGTTGCTGACGTGACAACATATGATGACAGGTATTACGGCAACTATCCCTACGGGTATTATGACCCGTATTATTCGCGCTACTATTCTCCCTATTCTTATTATTATCCTTATTATTCTCCCTATTCATACCGCAATTATTATTCTCCTTACGGCGGTTATTATTCACCATACAGGAACACTGCACGCAATGAACTGAGGCAGTATCTTATTGATTTCGATACAGGCAAGATCCTTGAATATGATGTTGCCAATGCTGAAATGCTCCTTATGAAGGATGAGCAGTTGTATGAGGAATATGTCCGTCTTCCCCGCAAGAAGAAGAAGGATCTGATTTTTGTATATATAAGGAAATACAATGAGAAAAATCCATTGTATCTCCCGGAAAAGTAACAGCTGGTCATGAATAGAATTCCCGTGATTGTTTTTTTCCTGGCCTTGCCTCTTTTGCTGACCGGCCAGGCCCCTTTCCCCAACAGTGCCGAAATAAAGCAATTTATTTCTTCAACCACCTGCGTGGTTCTGGAAGACGGGACTTCGCCCTATAACGTTTTCATCAGGCGCGCAGTGGAGGAATACTGGACGATAACCCCGTATGAATTCATCAGTTCATCCGTTTTTGAAACCAGGAGGACCGATCCTGCTTATTCCTTCATAATCCTTACTGAAACCAGCTTTGACAGGGACAAGTCGAAAACAGCATATAATTTCCTGAACCTTTTGCAGGGGAAGGATGTCGGTGAAATGAAGCTGATGCCTGAGATATGTGCCATTCCCCTGTCGTTTGCTGATGAGGAGGATCTGGAATACGGATACAAGCTTGGTGCATTGCTTTTATTTGCCCAGAAGCATGCCCGGATGATTTCCGAAGCCACGTCACTTACAGGGCGGCGGTCTCTGAGGTATTACAATAAAAATATACCCCTGATTTCGCAAAAAACCATTCTGGTGAAACAGGAGGATCTTTCTGCTTCAATCAATTCTGCCGAAAAGATAAAAGCCTTATACAAAAACAGGATCGAGATAGTACCTGAAGAAGCAATTATGAGTGCAATCCATGAAAAGTCACCCAATACACTTATTTTGCATCTTGTGGGTCCCCCGGAAAATGACAATGCCGGTTACTGTTTTAAGATGCTTATCGGAACGGATGATTCGGAGATGTATTATTATCACCAGCAGCTTATTGACAAGGCTAACCCCAGGGGCCTTTTGCCGGCCGATCTTAAACGGATGGGAAAAACGTGAAAATGCAGCATTGCCGGAAAGATGTCGTCTTTAAGATAAAAAGCAATTGTCATGAAAGAGATCAGGGAGTTATCGGAATCAGAAAGGAACTGGGCCATGTTCTGTCACCTTTCAGCTTATGCCGGATTCTTTTTTCCTTTCGGAGGGATAATCGGTCCGCTGATTTGCTGGTTATCACGGAGGGATGAGTCACAATGGATCAACCAGAATGGAAAAAGATCACTTAATTTCCAGTTGTCGGTTCTTCTGTATACAGTTCTGGCCCTGCCGCTCTGTATCATTATTGTAGGCATTCCCATCATCATGGCTCTATGGCTCCTGAAAATCATCTGCATTGCCATTGCCAGCGTAAAGGCTTCAAAAGGAGAAGATTTCAGGTATCCTCTTGCCATACCATTTATTCAGTGATCTTACTTTCGGATGTTTTCTCAGGCATCGGAAAGTAAGCACATTTACATTCGTGTCACCTGGATGTTCAGGACCCTGCATTGTGCCTGCAAGGCTCTATGCTTCAGAGTTGCTTCCTGACGGGAGATTGGCTGAACAGGAAAGCGCTGGCGGAACATACCGCCGGCCGGAAAGGATCATCCGGGCTGAAGTCTGTTTATCTTGCATCCCCTCTTTTCCCTTTCCCCTTATATTTATACTTTTGTCTTTTTACCTTTAGCATTTAAATGAAGCCTTCAATACCAAAAGGGACCCGCGATTTTTCTCCTGAAGAGATTCTGAAAAGAGACCTGATCTTTGATACTGTAAGGGAGATATTCAGGCTTTACGGCTATCAGCCTGTGGAAACACCGGCGATTGAAAACCTTTCAACCCTGCTTGGGAAATATGGCGAGGAGGGCGACAGGCTCATATTCAGGATACTTAATTCAGGTGATTTTCTGTCGGGGATCGACAGGAACGATATACTCGAAGGCGGATCTGCAAAATTGTCTTCACTGATCTGTGAAAAGGGATTAAGATACGATCTTACAGTACCTTTCGCCCGATATGTGGTTCAGCACCGGGATGAAATTGTTTTCCCTTTCAGGCGCTATCAGATCCAGCCGGTATGGAGGGCCGACCGTCCCCAGAAGGGGAGATACCGCGAATTCTTCCAGTGCGATGCGGATGTAATAGGAAGCGATTCGCTGCTTAATGAGTATGAGCTGATCAGGATTATAGACGACGTGTTCACCCGGTTGAATGTTAATATAATCATCAGGATCAACAACAGGAAAGTGCTTTCCGGAATAGCCGAATATATTGGTGAATCTGCAAAAATAACCGACATTACGATTGCCATTGACAAGCTTGACAAAATAGGCCCGGAGGAGGTTAACAAGGAACTTGCAGGCAGGGGGATCCCGGCAGATGCAATCCGCAGGCTTCGCCCCATACTTGAGCTGTCGGGCAATACCCAGGCGAAACTGGCCAGCCTCCGGGAAATTCTTCGCGGATCTGAAACAGGGCTCAGGGGCATTGAGGAACTTGCCACCCTGTTCTCCTATATTTCCGGTTCGCCTGTGATAAATGGCACCGAACTTGATCTGACTCTTGCCCGCGGACTGAACTACTACACCGGTACAATAATGGAAGTAAGGGCAAAAGATGTGAGTATAGGCAGTATCTGCGGCGGTGGCAGATATGACAATCTAACCGGGGTTTTCGGACTTCAGGGCGTATCAGGCGTCGGAATCTCATTTGGCGCCGACAGGATCTATGATGTAATGACTCAGCTCTCACTTTTCGGAAAAACCGCATCATCAGTAACACAGGTACTTATTCTCAATTTCGGGGAAAAGGAATCAGGATTTGCCATAAAACTCAGGGACTTACTGAAAGGTGTTAACTGCAGAACGGAATTCTATCCTGATCCTGTGAAGATAA
This sequence comes from Bacteroidales bacterium, assembly GCA_009877105.1. GTDB lineage: Bacteria > Bacteroidota > Bacteroidia > Bacteroidales > VadinHA17 > LD21. The sequence goes on along the minus strand of WXFD01000058.1, from coordinate 121,685 downwards.
AGAAGCAGATGTCGTACGCCGATGCAAGAAAGATCCCTTACATTGTAATTGCAGGTGATGAAGAGATAAAAACCGGGCAGGTCATCTGCCGAAAGATGGAAACGGGAGAACAGAAATTCCTTTCTCCCGACGGACTTGTCTCTTACATCCGCAGCGAGCTCGGATGCTAGGTCCGGGCCTGTGCTGCTTTGATGTGGTAATTGAAAAGACTCCTTAAAAGACTCGTTATAAGACTTCTTTTTCTTAACCTGATAATATTATGACTCGCAGAAAGAGCAGTGAAAACAATATAAGGGCCCTGAGAAGATTATCGGGCGGATCCAGCTACGGGATCACAATACCCAGGGAATTTTTAACAGTGCTGAAATGGAGGCTCAGGCAGAAACTTGAACTGAAGCTTTACAGGGACAGGATCGTCATCCGCGACTGGAAGCCTTAGCCGCCGGCAGACTGCCGTTGAGCTTCATGCCCAAAAAATAAAGACTATCCCCCGGATTAGGGATAGAACGGGAAAATCATTAATTTGCACATGAATCAATTATGACATCTGATGGCACTTCAATGCGGAATCATTGGAATAACCAATGTGGGTAAGACCACGATCTTCAATTGTATTTCCAGTACGAAAGGTGAAACCAATGCCTTTGCCTTCAGCGCCACAAAATCAAATATGGGGCTGATACAGGTGCCGGATCCACGCCTCTATGAGCTCAGAAAGCATCAGGTGACTGAAAGGATTGTCCACACCACCATTGAAATAGTTGACATACCCGGCCTTGCACGCGGATCAAACAAGGGTGAGGGCGTGGGCAACAGGTTCCTGGCCGATATAAGGAACACCGATGCACTGATACATGTACTGCGTTGTTTTGACAATGACTCCCTTCCGCATATCGATGGATCGGTTGATCCGGTGCGTGACATGGAGACCATTGATTTCGAGCTCCAGGTAAAGGACATGGAATCGGTGGAGAAAAAGCTGCAGCGCCTTGAAAAACTCGTACGGGCAGGTGATAAGGAAGCCCGGCACGGATGCGAGGTTCTTGAGAAAATGAAGGATCACATTGGCAATTTCAATAATGCCCGGACCCTGGAATTGTCACCGGGCGACCGGAAACATGTAGATGATCTTTTTCTCCTTACCATGAAGCCCGTAATGTTTGTATGCAATGTTGACGAAAAGTCGGCAGTTGCCGGAAACAAATATGTCGATCAGGTAAGAGATGCCCTGAAGGGCCGGGATATAGAAGTAATTGTTATTGCCGGAGAAATAGAAGCAGAGATTGCCGAATTTGAAAACCCTGATGACCGTCTGGCCTTTCTTCAGGATGCAGGCCTTGATGAGCCGGGGGTTGACCGGATGGTAAGGGCTGCCTACAGGATGCTGGATCTGCAAACTTTTTTTACCGTCGGGCCCAAGGAAATAAGGGCCTGGACAATTAAGAGGGGAATGACGGCTCCGCAGGCTTCCGGTGTGATTCACAGCGATCTTGAAAGGGGCTTCATAAGGGCAGAGGTGATGAAATATCACGATTTTGTAACCCTGGGCTCGGAGCATGCATGCAGGGAAGCAGGCAGGTTTTTTGTGGAAGGAAAAAACTATGTGGTTGAAGACGGTGACATCCTTCATATAAGATTCAATGTATAAATCTTTTCTATGAGATGCCGGCTTTTTATACTGATACTTGTCGTTCAGTATATTGCCCTTTCTTCCTTATCCTTTGGCGGCACAGGCGATGATAAGTTAAGAAAAATTGTAAGGGAGTACGGGCAGGCTGAGGTTGTGATACAACGTCCCGATCCCGGAACTGTTGATTACCTGACAAGAAATGTTTCAATCCGTTCGGTGGATGACAAGAGTATGCGGATCATCCTTTCCCCGGCAACAGTGGAATGGTTCATATCTTCAGGATTCAGTTACTTACTGGTGGTACCCTCTCCTGTAAAGGGTATCGCAAGTGCTTCAAGCATGAGGAAAGCAATGGAATGGGATTCTTATCCCACCTACCGGCAGTATGATTCAATAATGAGATTTTTTGCAAGGGAATATCCTTCGATCTGTATGCTTGACACAATTGGGACCACACTTGAAGGAAGACTTGTCATGGCCCTCAAGATCAGCGATAACTGCAGGATGACTGAAGATGAGCCAAAGGTTTTTCTTTCCTCCTCGATGCATGGTGATGAAACCGGCGGATTCATCCTGATGCTCAGGCTTGCTGACTATCTTCTGGGAAACTATGATTCGGATGCCAGAACAAAATACCTCGTGGATAACATTGAACTATGGATCAATCCGCTGGCCAATCCCGACGGAACTTATGTGAACGGAGAAGAAATCTATATGCCTGTCAGGGGCAATGCAGCGGGTGTTGACCTTAACCGGAATTTTCCTGACCCGGAGCTTAAGGGAACGGTCCGGCAGAAAGAAACCCTTGACATGATGAAGTTTATGTCGGAACACAGGTTCGTGCTGTCTGCAAATTTCCACTCAGGGGCTGAACTTGTTAATTACCCGTGGGACAAGTGGCCGAGGGATCATGCTGACAAGCAATGGTTTTATAATCTGTGCAGGGCTTATGCAGACACTGTACATTTTTATTCCCCGGCTGATTATATGACTTATCTCGATAACGGTGTCACCAATGGCTACAGGTGGTATCCGGTTTATGGTAGCAGGCAGGATTATGTAACCCTGGAACTGGGAGGACGGGAAGTCACAATTGAGATAGATGATAATTTCATTACACCTGTTTATGAACTGCAGCAGCTTTGGGACAACAACAGGCAGTCACTGCTCAATTTCATTGAAAGTGCATTGTATGGGATCCATGGGCTGGCTGTCGATGCCGAAAACGGCGATCCCGTGCCGGTCAGGGTAATTGCGGAGAGACATGAAAAAGACAGGTCGGAGGTTTATGCTGACAGTATCACGGGCCGGTTTATAAGACTAATCAGCCCCGGAACGTGGAATCTTGTCCTGAGTGCTGATGGATACAGGGATACCACGGTTTCAGATGTAAGGGTGATAGAATATGAAAAAACAGATCTCCTGGTCAGAATGAAAAGAATAATTGACAGCATTGATACTCAGGAAATCCGTCAGCCTTTGATGTACCCGAATCCCGGAGGAGAATTTGTAAAGGCAGTACTTCCTGCGGGCATAGCAGGAAGCATCAATGTACAAATATTCAGTGCCGGCGGTGCCTTATTATCAGATTACAATGACTATTACACCGAAGGAACTCCTTTAATCCTGAATATCAACAAACTGCGAAGAGGAATCTACATCGTCAGGTTTACTCTGAAAAGTAATGGCACTTCATACTCCGCCCGATTCATTTTGAACTGACAGCTATTGTTAAAAAAAATCAGCCTGTTGTTTCTCATCCGAAAAGAGCTACTTTTGCATTTATTCAAAAATTTCATAACCGAACCGCACCTTTAAACGATGATTTGGAACAAATTTTTGTCCGTCGGCATTCTCCTCAGTCTGTTTTCAATTATTAACATATATTCCCAGCAGGCATACCTGCCTCCCGACAAACCCCGCCTGGTAGTTGGGATTGTCGTTGAGCAATTGCGGTTTGACCAGCTTGAGAAATTCAGGGACAGGTTGTCGGAGAATGGCATAAGAAGGCTGATTAATGAGGGAACATTTTTCAGGAATGCATCCTTCGAGTATCTGCTGACGCAGGGAGCTCCCGGGTTTTCGACTATTTCTACCGGGGCCGAACCGGCATACCATGGAATAACATCCGACAACTGGTACCAGGTACTTAAGGATGAACTTGTGTATTGCACAAAAGATATTTCCGTTGATCCGGTTGGGGGCAGTTATGAGTCGGGATTGCATTCGCCGGTTAACCTTCAGGCCTCAACATTCACGGATGAACTCAAGCTGGCAACAAATATGCAGTCAAAGGTTTATGCCGTGGGAATGAAGGAATATGCTGCAATTCTCTCGGCAGGTCATGCTGCCGATGGCGCTTTCTGGTTTGATAATACTTCAGGAACCTGGATGACCTCCACTTATTACATGAAAAGCCTTCCGGCCTGGGTTAATGATTTCAATTCCCTGAAACATCCGGATACCTATCTGAGTGAAACATGGAACCTGTCAAGGCCCGTTCAGGACTACGCCATCTGTCTTCCTGATACGAACAACTTTGAAGCCGGATTTGAGGGGAAAAACTATTTTCCATACGATCTGAAGAAACTGAGTCAGAAAAAATCGGGGAGATCCTCTAGAGACTATTCCCTTCTTCGCGAAACGCCGTTCGGAAATACGCTTACAACGGATTTTGCCCTTAGGCTCATTGATTCCGAGGAACTTGGCCAGGATGAGATCACTGATTTCCTCGCGATTTGCTATTCCTCAACCGATTATATCGGCCACAGGTTCGGACCATCGTCGGTTGAGGCCGGTGATGCGATTTACCGTCTTGACAAGGAGGTGGAGTCTGTTATCAGGTTTCTCAATGACAGGCTCGGGAAAAAGAACTATCTTGTATATTTTACTGCTACTCACGGAGTTTCTGAGATCCCGGCTGTAATGGAACACAATCGAATTCCGGCAGGGTATTTCAGGCAGAACCAGGCACTTCAGCTGTTAAGAAGCTATCTTAATGCCGTTTACGGGGAAGGGAACTGGGTGCGGGGCTATTCGGAAAAGCAGGTGTATCTGAACAGGATACTTATTGAGGATGCAAGGATACCGCTTGAGGAAATTCAGAAGAAGGTTGCAAGGTTTATGAATCAGATGACAGGTGTTGCTTCGGCCTATCCTTATTCGGCATTTGAATCAAACGATTACGGAGGGGGGCATCTGAAGAAGATTATAAATAATTTCAGCCCCCAGCGTTCGGGCGATGTAATAATTACCCTTAATCCCGGATGGGTGGAAAAAGACGGGGAGCAGATAACCAATCACAATTCACCCTACGAGTACGATTCACATGTTCCGCTCATCTGGTATGGATGGACGGTTAACAGGGATGTTGTAATGCGCAGGGTAAACATGACGGGCATAGCTTCCACACTTTCATCGCTTTGCAGGATACCGTTTCCAAACTCGTGTACAGGTGAGCCTATGACTGAGCTTTTCAGGTAAGGCGCCGGTTAATAAGATTGTCCCTTATTTTGCAGGCATCAGCCAGCAAGTGGGGATTCTTTTCACATCCGTTTCCCAGTACAATAAGATCTGCTCCGGCATCGAATGCATCCATGATTTCCTGCGGAAGCTTCAGTCCGCCACCGACAGCGACGGGGATCGAAATATTGCTTCTGACAGCCCTGATGATTTCCGGCGGAACAGGATTTGAAGCCCCGCTTCCTCCTTCAAGATAGATCATCTTTAGCCCGAGCATTTCCCCTGCAAGGGCAGTGGCTACCGCAATCTCAGGTTTATCGGCAGGTATGGGGCAGGTGTTGCTGATATATTCAACCGATGATCTTTGTCCCGAACCTATCAGGATATAACCCACTGAAATAAGTTTTTTCCTGATATCCCGCAGGTAGGGGGCAGCAATTACATGATTCCCGATAAGAAGGTCGGGATTTCGTCCGGAAATCAGTGAAAGCAGCAATACTGCATCGGCCTTCCGGCTCAGCTGAAGAAGATTTCCGGGAAAAAGAATAACGGGAATATTGCATTTTTCCCTGATGGCATCGATCAGATTGTCGACACTGTTGAATGTCAGGCTTCCTCCGGTGAAAATATAGTCAGCCCTGTGTTCTGAGGCTATCCCAAGAATCTCTTCAAGCACAGGTCCTTCTGATTTATCCGGGTCAAGAAGCAGGGCAACCCTTTTAGTGTTTGGGAAATCAAACTTTATCATAACTCTTCTTTGTCCAGACTATTGAGTAATTATCATAACGGGTAAAGAAGAGGTCGAAAGATTCATCTATTTTCTTGTTTTTAACCTTACCTTTAATTTCCCCTGATTCCCTGACCTCAAATGGTTGGATTGTAATGTCCTTCCTGATGCTGATACCTTCCTTGTCGCAAATCTTGTATAAAGCTTCCTTGGCGCACCAGTGCAGATAAAGATGGTATTTCCGGTTTTCCGGATCTTTGGTGATTTTTTCACGCCTGTTGATGAACTTGAAGGCAATGTGGCCAATGTTGGTACTCATGTACTCCAGGTCGATCCCGACCCTTTCATTGGTACTCAGCAGGATTGCAGTCAGATTGTGCGAATGGGAAATGCTGATGAACCTTGAGCCGTCTTTAAGAAATGGCTTATTGTTGTTGTTGTAGACAATCCTGGCTTCCTTACCAAGAAGCTCGGCAAGAAGGGCTCTGACACTCAGGAATTCAAGCTTCCTTGATGTACTGGCAAAACCCTTGTATTTCTTTTTATCCTCGGCATCCATTTCTACCATCCCCTGAAGCATGTCAAGATCCTCTTCAATCTTCCAGACTCCAAGAATGGTATAATCATTGAGATAATGTTTTGAAATGCATCCCATTATATCATCCAATATTTAGTCCTGCTTCCATTTTAACGTCCCGATGAGATGAATGATGTCTTCCCTGAAGAAATCAATCACAGGAGACAATGAATCAGCGTTTGGTTCTGATTCAAAATACAATGATCCTCTGAGATAATGCCTGACACTGTCCGTTACATAAAACTGAACAGCGGTTGCAGTATTTCCCTTCAGATCGTACAGGATTCCGTGGATCCTATCCTGATTGTTATTAATTATCTGTTCATTAATTGCTTCAGCTTTTATCACATGGTTTTTTACATTCATTGTATGTGTCTGTTCAATAAGAGAAGCAAGATCATTGTGGATATTTTTATAGGTAAAATATATAGTTGCCTTGTAGGACGGAAATTCTATATTAAAGAAGCCCGGACCGGGATTGTTCTCGTTACCTGCCGAGATCCTGCCGTATGAGGGATATTCAAATTCCAGGGGGATTCCCGGGCCTGCTTCTCCTTCTTTGAGTGCCACGTATTTTTTTTCCGGCAAATCTATCCTGAAATATCCCTTTGGTTTCGGAACAATAGTCTTCCTGCAGCTGCAGAAACAACAGGAGATCAGTATAAGGCTGAAAACCAGTAGTCTATTTGATATCATCATGATCAGCCGGTTCATTATTGTCAACAAGTTCCACCTTTATTTCCTTTATCCTTCGTTTATCGGCAGCTTCTATCCTGAAACGGAAATTTTTATAGGAGATAACCCGGTCTTTCTGAGGAATTTCGCCCGTAAGCTCGAGTAACAGTCCGGCAAGGGTATCAGCTTCACCCCTTACATCATCGAAAATATCATAATCCACTTCAAGGATCTTGCAAAAATCGTTGAGCAGAACCTTTCCTTCGAAAATATAGGTTCTGGGATCAATGATCCTGTATAGATTTTCATCCTCATCACTTTCGTCCGTTATTTCTCCGACTATTTCCTCCAGCACATCCTCGAGTGTGATAATTCCCGATGTACCTCCGTACTCGTCGATAACAACTGCAATATGGTTTTTCTTGACCTGGAATTCTTTCAGAAGTTCATTGATCTTCTTGGTTTCGGGTACAAAGTGGGGAGGTCGTATCAGGGACTGCCATCTGAAGTTGTCGGGGCTGTTGATATACGGAAGTATGTCTTTGGCGTAGAGAATACCCTTTACACTGTCAAAAGTACCCGCATAGACAGGTATCCTGGAAAAGCCCGATTCTATAATAATTGATTTCACCATGTTGAAGCCAAGCTTAATATCAATGGCGGTAACATCAATCCTGGGGCACATGATTTCGGAGACGTTTATGTTTCCGAATTTTACAATTCCCTTGAGGATCTTTTCGTCATCATCCAGGTCAACAGAAGCAAGTTCAAGAGCATCAGACAGATCATCCATGCTGATGTCTGAAAGGCTCTTTATCTTTCTTTTCTTTACGAATGATGTGGACAGGATCAGGAAAGCTGTTACGGGTTTGAACAGTTTTGTGAGGAAGCTCAGTATCCCTGCCATGGAAAGTGCTATTGAGATGTGGTTTCTGGTTGCATATACTTTTGGCAGGATCTCTCCGAAGAACAGCAGGATAAAAGTAATTACAACTGCCTGAATTATAAAACCAAGAACCGGATGGGATGAAAAATCGAACAATCTGGCACTGAGGAAGGCAGAGAGTAGCACAATTGTAATGTTGATGGTATTGTTGGATACCAGTATTGTACTAAGAAGGTTTTCGGGTGAATCATAAAGTTTCAGGGCGGATCTGGCTTTTTTTGACTTGGTGTCCTTCAGTCTTTGAATATCATCGGGACCAAACGAAAAAAAGGCCACTTCAGAAGCTGACATCATTCCGGATCCAATGAGCAGGATTCCCAGGACGACGAAGCCAATGATCAGCCTGATGTCAAAACTGCTGACAGCTGCATCTGATACCTGTGAAAGGAAGAGTAGTATAAACGCCGGTTCCAATTGCTTCTTTTTTTGAAACATGTCAGAACGGAAGATCATCCTCAGGCAGAGGCTGATAAGCAGCGGGAGGCTCATTGCTCTCCTGGCCCGATACTTCCCTGACCTGGTCAGCCTGGCTGAACGGCTGGCCAGATACCGGTTTCTTGTCGAGCACCATCAGTGTGTCGGCAAGTATTTCCGTTATGTATTTGTTATTTCCATCCTTGTCAACATAAGACCTGGTCTTTATCTTGCCAACGATATATACCTGCGATCCCTTTTTGACTGTTTTTTCTGCAACTTCGGCAAGTGCCCTCCACAAAACAATATTGTGCCATTCCGTTGAGGTTATTGTCTCACCCTGCTGATTTATGTATGATTCACTTGTGGCAAGAGGAAAAGTCGCCTTTGCCACACCTTTGTCGAAGTATCGCACCACAGGATCCTTTCCGGCATTCCCTACAAGAATCACCTTATTTAATGACATGTTGCCCTGTTTTAAATTTTAAAATGCAGTTGTAAAGTTATAAAAAATAAAACATGCTGCAATCGCCGACAGGTATTAAGACAAAACATTCAGGTTCAGTATTATGTAAGACAAATTGTCAGGGCGACAAGACGATGGTGGCTATTTCTGGGGAAATTTATTACCGGTTGACGGAGATTTTCTATATCATTGTGATTTAAGCAATAATAAAAGACACAGGAAAAAATTTATTCTGTAAGTGTTTCAAATTAAACAAATAATATTTTTATATTTGCAGGGTTGAAAAAAATGACTCAAAATAATTTGTTGAATTTTAAACTTCACGAAAATGACTAAAGCAGACATTGTTAATGAAATTGCCAAAAACACTGGTATTGAGAAGGTTACAGTCCAAAAGACTGTGGAGGCCTTTATGGACACTATTAAGCAATCCATGGTAGCTGGAAATAACGTTTACCTGAGAGGATTCGGTAGCTTTATTATCAAGAAGAGAGCAAAAAAGACCGCAAGGAATATTTCAAAGAATACAACCATCATAATTCCAGCCCACAATATCCCTGCTTTCAAACCGGCAAAATCATTTATCAATAAAGTCAAATCTCACGTAAAGAAGTAATTCTCCATGCCAAGCGGAAAAAAAAGGAAAAGACATAAAATGGCTACCCATAAGAGGAAAAAACGCCTTAGAAAGAACAGGCACAAGAAGAAATAACAGATTGCAAGGTAGTCAGGATCTAAATTTTAAACCTAAAGGTCTTTCGATCTTTAGGTTTATTTTCGTATTGTGAATTGGGGGTAATGTTGTATTGGCACAGATCAATGTAGTGACGTGGGAAACAAGGATTTAATTATCGATGTTGGAGAATCGGAAGTATCTTTGGCTTTACTTGAAGACAAGCAGCTGATTGAATTAAATAAGGAAAAGAGGAACATTAAATTCTCGGTTGGCGATATTTATCTGGGCAGGGTAAAGAAAATAATGCCTGGTCTGAATGCGGCATTTATCAACGTGGGTTATGAACGGGATGCATTTCTTCATTATCTCGATCTGGGGGCCCAGTTCAGATCACAGCATAAATATTTTCTTACAGCTGTTCAGCGTCACGGACGTATCAGTCCGGTTCACAAATTCAAGCTGGAGGAAGACATAGACAAAGATGGCCGTATCACTGATGTACTTTCCCCCGGGCAGACTGTTATTGTGCAGATAACCAAAGAACCTATTTCCACCAAAGGACCCAGGCTGGCCTCTGAAATATCAATAGCCGGAAGGAACCTGGTATTGATCCCCTTTTCCGACAAGGTATCCATATCATCAAAAATTGAAAGCACTGAGGAGAAAAACCGTCTCAAGACACTGGTTCATAGTATCAAGCCTAAAAATTACGGAGTTATAGTCAGGACTGTCGCCGAAGGCAGGAAGGTAGATGTTCTTGACGCTGAACTGAAGGAACTGGTAAAAAAGTGGGAATCTGCATTCACTGCACTCAGGAAAGTTACAAAATCTCCCAGGCTGTTCATTGGTGAAATGAACAGGACCTCAACCATCCTCAGGGATATGCTGAATGTGACATTCAACAGCATTCATATCAACGATCATTCGCTTGCTGATGATATCAGGAATTACATCAGGGAAATTGCACCCGAGAAGGAGAAGATAGTCAAATTATACAAGGGTACCATACCGATATTCGATCATTTTGGCGTTAACAAGCAGATAAAGGCACTGTTTGGAAAAACGGTATCATTTAAACACGGAGCATATCTGATCATTGAGCATACCGAGGCATTTCATGTTATTGACGTTAACAGCGGCAACAGGTCCCGGTCAGGTAATGACCAGGAATCGAATGCCCTGGAAGTGAACATGGAGGCTGCACGGGAGATAGCCCGGCAGCTCAGGTTAAGGGATATGGGCGGTATTATTGTCGTCGATTTTATTGATATGCAGTCATCAGAGAACAAGCAGCTTCTCTTTGACAGGATGAAGGAAGTCATGGCTAACGACCGGACCAAGCATAATATCCTTCCTCTTTCCAAATTCGGGCTAATGCAGATAACACGCCAGAGGGTCCGCCCCGAAATGAATATTGTAACCGACGAAAAGTGCCCGTCGTGCCAGGGAACCGGAAAAAGCCGGCCTTCAATTCTGTTTGTTGATGAGATTGAAAGGGCTCTTTCCTTTATCGTTGAACGCATCAAGACCCGGAAAATCATTCTGAATGTGCATCCATTCGTTGCAGCCTACCTGCGTTGCGGATTTTTCCCCATTTACAGGAAATGGAACCTGAAATACAAAATACTGATAAAGATCCAGGCAGCTACCTCATACCACGCACTGGAATATCATTTTTACGACAGGGAAGGCAATGAAATAGACCTTGCCTGACAATAAACCTGTATTTGAACTTTTAACGGGGTTTATCGTTGATCTTGCAGAATTTATGTTTTAGCAAAATAATAATGCCCGATATGAACAGAAAACTGCAATTCCTTTTATTCCTGCTTGTGATTTTAAGTCGCGGGTTGTCAGCTCAGATTTATGATCCTGTATCATGGGAGTTCAGTTATGAAAAAAAAGGAAATAACAGGTACGATTTGATTTTCGCGGCCACCATTGAGGAAGGCTCCCATATTTATTCCATGGATGTTCCCGAAAACGGCCCCATACCAACTTCGTTCATTTTTGACACCATGCCCGGCTATAAGCTTGAGGATAGTGTTTTCGAGGTCACAAAACCTGAAGATCTTTTTGATGAGGCTTTTGGTTTCAGGATAAAGTCCTTCAGTAACAGGGCTGAGTTCAGGCAGACTGTCTATTCTGAAGAGCCTGCATTCACGGTCAGTGGCACAGTAAATTACATGTCGTGCAATAAATCCGCCTGCTCGCCGCCTAAAGATGTTGAATTCAGTATCCGGATCGGCTCACCTGTATCTTTTCCCGGAAGTAGTGCTGCTGCCGGGACTTCTGGCACCGGCAGGCCTGCCGGACCGGGAAGCGGATTGCTGAAATTTTTCCTGATATCAGTCCTGGCCGGCTTTGCCGGAATATTGACCCCATGCGTTTTTCCAATGATACCAATTACTGTTGCATTTTTTTCCCGGGGTTCTGAAAACAGGGTACAGTCGGTGATCAAGGCAATAATTTTTGGATTGTCCATTCTGCTTATTTATTCGCTGCTGGGGATTATCGTATCACTGACAAGCGCAGGAGCAGGTTTCGCCAATACGCTCAGCACCCATTGGATACCCAACCTGATATTTTTTGTACTTTTTATTCTGTTCGCAATTTCCTTCTTCGGTGCTTTTGAGATTGTCCTGCCGAACAGATGGGTAACTGGGGCAGACTCAAAGGTTGACAGGAGAGGATTACTGGCTTCATTTTTCATGGGACTTACAACCGTTATCGTTTCGTTCTCCTGTACCGGACCAATAATCGGAGTCCTCCTGGTTGAAGCTGCTACCGGTGACTGGCTTCGTCCCACTATTGGGATGAGTGGATTTGGACTTGCGTTTGCGCTTCCCTTCACCGTTTTTGCATTGTTCCCGTCAATGATGAGCAGGTTGCCTAAATCGGGCGGCTGGCTTAACTCGGTAAAAGTATTTCTCGCCTTTATTATGCTCGCTTTCAGCCTGAAATTCCTGATGACCATTGACAGCGTTTACAATCTCAGGATACTTACCAGGGATGTGTATCTTGCTATCTGGATCGTGATCTTCTCACTCCTCGGGTTTTATCTTCTTGGCAAAATTAAATTTCCCCACGATGCCGATACCCCGCACCTGGGAATCTTCAGACTCTTCCTTGTAATAGCCGTATTTTCTTTTGTGATATACCTTATACCCGGGCTTTTCGGAGCGCCGCTTAAAGGCCTTTCATCCCTCCTTCCTTCTCCGCAGACGTCGGAATTCAGACATCTTGGAACTGTGGGCAATATTGCGGAACCTGCAGGCAGGCAGGTACCAGTTTTTTCCAATGGCCCTTGTTCCGATGTAAAGCATGGGGACATATTTGATATGCCTTTAGGCCTGAACGGATATTTCGACTTCGAGCAGGGATTGACTTGTGCAAGCCAGCAAGGCAAGCCTGTATTGCTTGATTTCAAGGGGCATGCCTGCGCAAACTGCAAGAACATGGAAGCTAAGGTATGGTCAGATCCTGAAGTTCTTCAGCGGCTGAGAGACAATTTTGTCATCGTGGCATTATACGTTGATGACAGAACCCAGCTTCCTGAAAATGAATGGATCACTTCCGGGATAGACGGAAAGGTAAAGAAAACGATAGGCAAGATCAATGAGGACCTTGAGATCAGAAAGTTTAAAACAAATGCACTCCCCCTGTATGTAATAACTGATCATGAAGGGAACCCGCTTAACGACCCGATGCCCACCAATCTCAACATAAATGAGTACAAAGCCTGGCTCGATGAAGGATTCAGATTGTTTAAGGCAAAACAAAACTGAACTGAACATCCGGCTTTAAGAAATTGTTCCTCTTGTTGCCTGAAAGGAATGCTTTCCGGTCAATTTTTGGACCAGCTTAACATCCCCAGGTGGCAGGTGGTTTGATTTTCTTCCGTATCCGGGAGATCAAGAAGGTCCAAAGCAGGATAAAAAAGCTTATAAAAGCGGCTGATCTTAAAATCACATCACCGTATTTTACATAAGATGTAATTCTTTGTTGCGGAAAGACAATCCCCTTTAATACTGAACTTTCCCACCATCCGGTTTGTTCTGTTATCTGACCCAGGGTGTTGATAAGGCATGAGACACCGGTATTGGCACATCTCACCACCGGTCGCCGTGTTTCAATTGCCCTCAATGATGCGTATGAAAGATGCTGTCTGTATCCTTTTGTATCCTTCCACCAACCGTCGTTGGTAATTATAAATAAAGCTTCCGCACCAAGTTTAACATAACCAGTGACAAATTCGCCAAAAACCGATTCATAGCAGATCACTGGTGCGGTCAGCGGATATTTGCCAGAGCCGGAAAAGACAGCCCTGTTCTTCTGGGTACCATAACTCCAGTTTGCATTTCCAAGCACAGGCATAAAGCGGTTTGCAAATCTGAATAAACCTTTAACGGGTATGTTTTCAAATCCGGGAACAAGTTTTGATTTATGATAAATCTCGATCTTCCTTTGAGAACTGATATTCAGGGCGGAATTGAAATGTGTTCCGCAGGATTCGTCTTGTTGCTTCTGTTCCGCTTTACAGCCTTGACTTTTTCCCGGGGTATCAGGAACGCAGGTAACCATTCCGGCAATAATTTCCGCCAGGGGATATTTGTCATTCAGTTTTTTCAGCATGCTGACATAATTGTTCTCACTGATCATTTCTTCATTCACTGGATCATCCACAACAGTTTCTGGCATTATGATCCAGGCAGTGGAATCTGAGGCGGCCTTCTCTGCCAGTTTGATGGATCGCTCCAGTTGAACATCAAAGGGTATGGTATATTTTTCATGATAGGGATCAAAATTTGGCTGGACAACCACCACTTCGTAACCATCGGATTTGTCTGATTTCAGATTTGCAAAGATCAGAAGGGAAGCTGAGAACGGGACTATGATTATCAGCAGCCATGCCAGCAGGAGAATCCATGCACTCCGGTTTTTTTGCTTAATGCTCCTGAACAGGAACCAGAGGAAAAGGTTTGAAATTATGACCCACAGCGTACCTCCAGAGGTTCCCGTATATTCATACCATTGGATAAAAGTTATGTCTTTTGCCAGTCCGTTGCCAAGATTGAGCCAGGGTGAAAGGATGGCTGTGTGGAGACACAGGAAATCGAGAAGGAGCCAGAATGCGATAAGTGAAAGATACCCTGCAAAGGAACCCGCTATTGTCTTCACTTTATGGGCACCCCACCATACGACGGATATCATTATGGCAGCACATATTGTTACGACAGCAGTTACAGCAATTCCGATTTCCCTGATCCACCCGATTGCAATAAGCGTGAATATTAAAAAGCCGGGTAAAAGATAGATGAATACAGCATCCCCCGGAAATCTGCTGCGGTTCTCGTAGATATGGTCCTCGATTATAAGGAAGGGGACAAGGGCAGTCAGAAGTATCAATCCCGAACACCAGCTGGTCCATGCGAGTCCTGAGAGTATTCCTCCTGTAACTGATAGTGCGGAAAGGCCGTATTTATTCATTTAATGTTTACTGCTGTTCGGGGTTTATTGTATAAAAGTAGTCACTCCTTTTGCCATAGCCAAGGTTAAAAACGGAATGGTTTAGTAAGGTCAAAAAAAAAGTTATAAATTTGAATGTTATTTGAACCGGGAGCAGGTAAGCTGGTCAGGCAGTTGCTTAAGGAATACTGCAGAAAGTTTAATAATAAACTCCGGAAAATGCTTTTACTGTCCAAAAAAGTAATTTTCCATTCTTTTCATGGTTGCCCCTGGCTTAAAAGTCGGGGGCTTTTGTATGTTAAATAGTGTTAATTGAAGGAATGAATTTATTTTGCGGAAGTTCAATTTGTTTATCTTTCAAAACTAAAAGGGGCAATATGTGTATGAGAAAACTGGCAGGTCTGTTGTTTATTATACTTGTTTGTTCTTCCTGCGGCACCACGGAGGAAAGGCTGTCGTCAAAGGCAGTTAGGATCCACAGGAAGATTCTGTCGATAGATACCCATTGTGATACCCCGATGGAGATGATGCGTACGGGTTATGACCTGGGATTGCGCAATGAAAAGGGTTGTGTCGATTTTCCAAGGATGAGGGAAGGGTCGCTTGATGGAGAATTTTTTGCCGTTTTCATCCCTCAGGGTCACAGAAATGATTCAATGAGCAATGTTGTACATCTGAATGCGCTGGAGATTTTTAAACGGATTCATGAGAATGTGGAGAAGAATTCAGACATGGCAGGGTTGGCAGTTACGGCTGATGATGCTTTCAGATTAAAGAAAAAAGGCAGGTTATCGGCTTTCATAGGGCTGGAAAATGGTTATCCCATAGGCAATGACATATCCCGTATTAGTCAGTATTATGATCTTGGAGCCAGGTATATAACCCTTTGTCACACCAGGAACAATGATATTTGTGATTCATCGACTGATCCGGCCGGACCCGAGCACAACGGCCTTTCTGATTTGGGAAAGCAGGTGGTAAGGGAAATGAACCGCCAGGGAATGATGGTTGATGTTTCCCATATCTCTGACAAAGCATTTTACGACGTTCTTCAGATATCCACGGCTCCGGTGATAGCTTCACACTCGTGCTGCAGGGCACTTTGCGAGAGCCCGAGGAACCTGACCGATGACATGCTTCTGGCCCTCAAGGCTAACGGTGGCGTGGTCCAGATATGCCTGCTTTCAGGATATGTGAAGACTCCTGCGCCGAATCCTGAATTTGAAGAAAAGCTGAAAGAACTTAGAAATACCTTCGGAGAATACGAAAAGCTTTCTGATGAGAAGAAGGAGCTTATGTTCAATGAATACGTAAAGATAAAGGAGAAGTATGAGAAGCTTGCCACCGTCAGGGATGTCGTTGATCATATTGATCATGTGGTTCAGGTGGCAGGTATAGATTTTGTGGGTATTGGAACCGATTTCGACGGAGGAGGAAGTGTTGAAGGCTGCAAATCAGCTGCAGAAATGCGGAATATTACAATTGAGTTGCTGCGCAGGGGATATTCTAAAGCTGATATTTCCAAGATATGGGGAGGCAATATCATGAGGGTACTTAGGGCAGCAAGCCTGGGGAGGAAGATCTAGACCTTTGAAAATCTGAGCATTTTGATCATCCAGTCAGGCAATGGTTTGTATGTCCTTCTTTTTTTCAGATCAATATACCATCCGAATTTTTTCAGTACAGGGAGTTTGTGAGTTTCCACAAACTCAATAAGCGTACCATCGGGGTCCTCGATATAGGCAAAGTGGCCTGCCGCAGCTCCCATGCCAAAGCTGTCGCCATTTTGGTTGCTCCTGCTGTCAACCGTGAACGGATGACCAGCTTTGTTGCAGGTTTCCATGAGGGAATCAATTCCGGATATATCGTAACAAAGGTGTATGAATCCCGGATCGCCCCACAGCCGGCCGCTCAAGGTTTTTTCACCGGATTCTTCAGGGTCGCATACGAGTTCAATGACACTTTGCCCGAATACCTTGATGAAAGGACCATTGAAAGGTTTCGAGCATTTCAGGAGAACCCTGCGGATTTTTTTATCACCCCCGGGCAGGCATGCAAGATCGGGAAAAATTCCCGTTGAGTCGTAAACCACTTCATCGTATCCAAGGATTCCAGAGTAAACCACTCTGGCTTTATCTATGTCGGATACCCCGATAATCGCTCCGCACGAGCCCCCCGTAGGTTTTTTCTCATCAATGAACCAGTGGTTGAATTCCATAACCTGGAAAAGGTTATTGTAGGGATCCTTCATGAAAAAGGATTCCGAGCCTGCCGGATCACGGACAGGTTTTCCCAGGATATTGACATTTTTCCTACCGAAATATTCAAAGGTTTTTTTCAGATTCCTGGTTTTAATTTTGCAGATAAGGATACCCAGGTCGCCCAGTTTGATCATGGTTGATTTTTCCGCAGGTTTTCGTCCCTTGTACTGCCATACCTCAAATCCACTGCCGCTCTGAAGATTGTAGGCAAGCACCGCACGTCGTTTTACCGGAGTTCCTCCGGTGTAGCGCGACATAAGATTTGCTTCCGAGTCATCGTCAAAAATCTTGCAATCCATTCCAAACATGTCAATATACCATTTCCATGATTCCTCAATATTCATGACACCAATTCCGATCTGCTGTATTCCGCCAATGACATATTCCATTATTCTTCAGGTTTTAGTTAGTATTACATTGTATCGATTTTATCGGCAATTCTGAAAAAGAGCCATGGTGCCGTCCTTCTTACATGCAAGAGAAGAAGCTCTTTCCCTCCAACCAGGATCTCCCTCTTGTTTCTGATAATGCCCTTGATGATTATCGCTGCAGCCTTTTCGGCCGGTATTCCGCCTTCCTGTCCCGGATCCATAACACCATGTTCCCTGCCATCACTGTTTAGTGCATGCAATGAGATGTTTGTTCTGACCCTTCCAGGTATTATTACAGATGCACGTATGTTATTGGCTTTGTTTTCAAGGTAAAGGGTTTCAATGAAACCATGAATTGCCTGTTTTGATGCTGAATAGGCTGATCTCAAAGGGAACCCGAATCTTCCTGATATGCTGCTGGTAGCGATGATGTGACCGCTTTTTTGTCTGATCATGAAAGGAAGGACAGCCTTGGTAAGTGCTATAGTTCCGAAATAGTTGATTTCAAATATTTTCCTGTCGAGCCACAATGGTGTTTCCTCAATCCGGCATCTCTGGCTCACTCCGCCGATGTTGAGGAGATAGTCAATTTTTCCTGTCCGGTTGATCTGTTTTTCTGTTATTTCCCGTATATCTTCAGTAGCTGACAGGTCAAAAGGAACGCAGCAGATCTTTTCAGATTTCATGCCGCAGTTTTCTTTTACTCTTTCCAATCCGGCCGGATCGTTGGAGGAAATTATTAGTTCTGATCCCAGCGATGCAAAATTGTATACAAGTGCCTCTCCAATGCCGGAGGATGCACCGGTGATCCAGACCACTTTCCCTTCAAACAATTTATTATCTCTCATCTCACAGCTCGGCAACCAATGTTATTAAATCGTCGAATTTATTCTTTAGCAGCAAATAATCCTTGTGATTATGTTTTTTTAACTTTCGCACCCGGAATCCTCCCAGGATCCGGCGGAAAATGAGATTGTAATTCCAGGCAAATAATCCGGTCAGGGGGATACCCAGGAATATAATCAGGGCCAGCCACCATGGTGAAAACAGAAGCAGGCATATGACAAGGTATATGGGAAAGAGGATAAGTGCCAGTACAAATGATATTCCGAATCTAATGCTGCTGTGGAACTGGAGATCTTTTATTTTGCGGATCTGGGTATCAGGTATGGTAAGAAATGTAAGAGTGAAAATGTTGCCGAAAAGCCATAAAGGAAATGTTGCAGCCAGGCCGGCTGCTCCGGCGATCAGCCAGCCAAGTGGATTTTTTCTCTTTTCAAGTAATCTGTAAGTCAGATTCAATGCATCGGTTTTGTTTTTAATCTCCAGGCTCAGGGAACAAATCCGGTTGTATTTCATCAGATCGCTGACTTTAAGATTGTTGAGTTTGTCAATTAGCTGCCTGTCTCTGAATAATTTAGGATTCTGAATGTCATCACTGTATTTTCCATTTATTATTGCCCTGAGTTCGTCTATTGCCTCGTAATCTTCCACGGATTCAATGTGCACTATCAGTCTTTTCATCTCGGCTGACAGCCTGTTTCTCAATTCGGTCAATGCTCTTTCGGGATTTTCCCTGTAGAGCTGATGGAATTCAGATACTTCAATTGGTTTTCCGTACACTACGGTTAGTACCTGGCGAAACCGGGTATAACTGGTAAAATCAAGCCCAACGGGTATGATTTTGATCTTAAGATTAAAACCAGTTGCCTCATCGGCCTGGAAAGCAATCCGGCAGATACCTTTCTTTAACTGGCGGAGCCTCCGGAAACCCGCATGGTCTCCCTCGGGAAGAATTACCAGTCCGTTTTTATTTTTGATAACATCTATCGTTTTATGAAAGATTTCATCATTTGACTTAAGAGAACTGAATCCGTCCCTTATCCTGTAAACGGGAAGGATTTTCATGAAATAGAGGATTGATGCAATGATCCTTCTTTTGAATATGTCGGCTCTTGCGAGGAAGACAGGCTGACCCTTGTGTGTGAAAAGTACCGCCAGGGCATCCATAAGGGCATTCTGATGATTGGGTGCGTATATCAGGTGGTCATCAGGATTTATATTCTCCCTTCCGATAACGATTACTTTCCTGTAATAGATCTTGTTATGCCAGAAACCAATGAGTTTTTTCAGAACTAAATATCTCCCGGAAAATTTCTCAATATTATTCCTACCCATTTGATCAGGTTTTTAAGATGCTGCTCCAGTCCTTTACGTGCATGCTGATGAGATATTCAGATAGCTGCAAGTTAAAAAAAATGAAGCCCGGATTGAGGTGCCGCAATTTATTTTAGACTGGTTTTCAACAATAATAAGTCTTTATACCACCTTTAACTGTTATTCAGATTCATTCTCAACCTGTCGAGATTTCTTCTTTCCTTTTTTGTTGGCCTGCCTGCGCCTTTGAGTCTGAAGCCATTAATATCCGATTTTTTTATCTCAAGCTTCATTTTTTCATCTTCCGTTGTAAGATCTTCAATATGAGCGGATACAAGATTTGCAGAAACCCGTTTCTCCACGGGTTCTATCACCCGGTATGAATAAGTTACCGGAAGTTTTTTAACGATAATGATATCATTCTTCATAACAGGTTTTGACGGTTTGACCTGTATACCCCTGATGATTATCCTTCCTTTTCTGCATTCTTCGGCGGCTATGCTGCGAGTCTTGTAGATACGGACCGCCCAGAGGAATCTGTCAATTCTTACAGGTTTTCCTTCCGTCATTGTGTCTTGCTAATTAAGATAGTGGCTTTAATCATGAGTTTTCCTGCCGGGGAGTATCTTCCTTTTCCTGCGCAGGCCTGCCCAGTTTGTTAAAAGCAGTCATTGTAAGCTCAGTTCCGGATAAAACGAATGATTTTATCATTTCAATGATTACCGGGATTCTTTTCTGCAGAAATAACTTTTCCTCACTGCTCCACTTGCCAAGGACGAAATTTATCTGGCTGCCTTTTTTGAAACCGTTTCCGATTCCGATCCTGATCCTTGCGTATTCTGTTGTTCCAAGAATGGCATTTATATGCAGAAGTCCGTTATGACCGCCTGCGCCACCCTTGGGCCTCATTCTGAAACTGCCGTGCGGCAATGCAATATCATCCACAATTACGAGAAGATTTTCGCCTGGGATCTTTTCCCTTTTCATCCAGTAATCTACGGCATATCCACTCAGATTCATGTAGGTTGAAGGTTTCAGGAGTATAAGCTCCCGTCCTTTAAGGCGAACATTGCACACCGATCCGTATCGTTTGTCGGTAAAAACAACATTGGATGCATCTGCAAATGCATCCAATATCGTGAAACCTATGTTATGCCGGGTATCCTCGTATTCTTCACCGGTATTGCCCAGGCCAACTATAAGATATTTCATGTTTCATTGTGCCTGAATTATTTATCCGAAGAGTTCACTGGCTGCTTACTCGGCAGCAGCAGGTTCACTCGGTTCGGCAGCGGCAGCAGCAGGTTCACCCTCGCCTTCTGATTTCTGGATTACCCTCGATGTGGCAACAGTAAGCACAGTTGTTATCTTAGGTTCGGTCAGTTCTATCTTTTCATAGGAGAGGTCGCCTATTTTTATGGATTGATGAATTTTGAGATTGGTTATGTCAATAGGCAGGAAATCAGGGATATTGCTTGCCAGGCCCCTGACCTTGAGGCTTCTTTTCTTTATTCTGAGTTTACCGCCGGCTTTGACGCCGATTGAATCTCCAACGACTTTAATGGGAAGACTGATTACTATGGGTTTTTTTTCATCTATTTCTAAAAAATCAATATGGATAATCCGGTCGGTAACCGGGTGGAACTGGATATCCTGCATAATCAGCTCATGTTTGCTGCCATCCAGGTCGAGGTTTACAATATAGGCATTGGGCGTATAGACAAGATTTTTAAAACTGTTCTCATGGGCATGGAAATGTATGTTTTGATCCCTTCCATATATAACGCAAGGTACATTTCCTTCCTTCCTGGTCTGTTTTGAGTTTTTCTTGCCCAGTCCTGTCCTGACCGTTCCCCTGATTTCAATTGTTTTCATTCGGTAATTGTTATTGTGCTACTCAGAGTTGTATGTTGTACATCTCCCCATTACACGTTTGACATCAAAAAAATGGAGTGCAAATATAATAGAAAGGATTCAGAATACAAAACTAGTGGAGATCGATTGATTCAGGTTAACAGCCTGGATTGTCCTTGCAAAGATCTCTGCTATTGACAGCACCTTTATTTTGTCCGATTGACGTGGAAGCGGCACTGAATCAGTCACCACGAGTTCAGAAATGGGCGAGTCGTTAATTCTTTCCACAGCATTTCCGCTGAGAACGGGATGCGTGGCGAAGGCCCTGATCGACCTGGCCTTTTTTTCCTCCATTTTCTGGGCGGCCAGAACCAGTGTCCTTGCAGTATCAACCATATCATCTATTATTACCACATTTTTCCCTTCAACTTCCCCGATGATTGACATTTCCTCGACCACGTTGGGTTTTTTACGCAGTTTATAGCACAAAACCATTTCAGAATGAAGATGCCTGGAGTAGGCATTTGCCCGTTTTGAACCGCCCATATCGGGAGCAGATACTGTAAGATTGTCGAGGTGAAGATTTTCTATATACGGTGCAAAGATTGCCGATCCGAAAAGGTGGTCAACAGGTACGTTAAAAAACCCCTGAATCTGGTCAGCATGCAGATCCATCGTGATAACCCGGTCGACACCTGCTGTGCCCAAAAGGTCGGCAGCCAGCTTTGATCCAATGGAAACCCTTGGCCTGTCTTTTCTGTCCTGCCTGGCAAAACCAAAATAGGGAATCACGGCAATTACTTTATAGGCTGAGGCTCTCTTGGCAGCATCAATCATGAGAAGCAGTTCGAACAAATTATCTGCCGGAGGGTTTGTGGATTGCACTATGAAAACCATATTACCCCTGACCGATTCGTCGAAACAGGGTTGAAATTCTCCATCACTGAATTCCGTCACGGAACTTTGACCCAGGCTGATTCCCAGATGATCTGCAATTTTCTGTGCAAGGTGCCTTGAGGATCTGCAGGAGAAGACTTTCATAGGGGCTTTACCGTACATTGCTCTGGAATTAAAATGTTATGAATTGGGAGATTAAAAGGATACAAATATAGAAATTCCGGAAAGAATCATCCTGAATTTGAAAACTTGTTGATAGTTTCTTCGATAAAATCCAGGATCTCTTTCCTGCCTTCTTTTTTCACAGCAGACGAAATAAATGTTGGAGGCAGGGCTTCCCAGTCTTCCAGCATGACAGTATCATAAAGCTTCAATGTTTTCCTCACCGATGCAGTTGATGTTTTGTCGGTTTTTGTAAAAATTCGCGCAAAAGGCAGCTCGTTTGTTCCCAGGAATTCCATAAAATCCAGATCCTGCCGCTGGGGTTCATGCCTGCTGTCGATAAGTACGAAAAGACACGCCAGATTCTCTCTTTTCAGTATGTACTCTTCAACGGACTTCATCCATTCATTCCTGAGGCTCCTGGATACTTTTGCATACCCGTAGCCGGGCAGGTCCACCAGGTACCAGCTTCCGTTGATCAGGAAATGGTTTATTGTTCTTGTTTTCCCCGGATCGGAAGAAGTCCGGGCCAGTCGCGACCATCCGGTGAGCATATTTATAATGGATGATTTCCCAACATTTGATCTGCCAATAAATGCAAATTCTGGTTTGTCCGCGGGGGGGCAATGCCTGACAGATGTACTGCTGCTTACGAATGCGGCCGAACGGATAATCATACCTTGTTTACCTAGTTCAGATCCCCGTATGGTAATTCTATCCTTTTGTAAACAAACAGCTTGTTGCCGAAATCGGTTATAATTTCAGCTATAATTCCGATATAGTTCCTTTGGGGTTTATTACTTTTTTTAAGGTCGAGAACTGCCTTCCCGTTTGTTGTCTTTATCGGTTCAACTCTTGCTGTGTCAAAAACCCCGTTATAGAATTCGCCCCTGTAGAATTTGGTCTTTATCGCCTGGTTTGTCAGTTCCAGGTTGATTCTTAATCTGCCGGCTGCAGCGTAGTTATCTGTCAGCCTGTAGGAAATATCCGGATAGTTGCCAATACGCTTTCCGTCCCTGGTGAATTCTTCCAGTTCGGGTGTGCGGAGTCCTTTGATGAAGTGCAGCTTAGCCTTGACCCTTCCGTTGCGGTAATATTGTATCTGGGTTCCGTGTATTGTATCATGAAGAAACGGGGTTGACCTGAAAACCGGACCTTCCAGATAATACCATTTTGCAGAATCTTCCTTCAATCCGTTTTCATACCAGAAAGTCTGGTAAAGCTGTCCGCCCTGGTAAAATGATTTCATTTCTCCATGACGTATCCCGTTCTTGAAGGTAACTTCCTTGATAAGACGGTTGATGCTGTAATATTTTTTTATCCCGGTAAAGCCTGTATCCGGTATCTGCATGGTATCGGCCTCAGCAACGGATTCTTTTTTTGCTGAACCTTTGCCGGAACACCCGGCAAAAACCAGGGCTATAAAAATAACGAAAACCTGTTTGTAAAATATATTCATTGCAGCTGATGTTAATGTTCAATTTGTCTGATTAATCCGGATGTATATTTCAAGCAAAGTGGCTTCGGGTCCGGGATCGAGGATGACATTCTTTATCATGGCAGGAAGCAGGACCGTTTCACCTTTGGTTACAATTTCGGTACTGTTGTTGTACCGGATGTTAAATCTTCCCTCGGTGCAAAGGTAAACAACAAATGAATCGATGGGAGTGTAGTCTTTACTGACAGACTGATTAAAGTGAAGGATATTGGTATTGAAGAACTCGTTGCTTACAAGAACAGATGTTCTGTTTTCTGCAATTGGTTTTTTCAGTTTGATTTTTCCGGCCGCCCCGTAATCGATGGCCTCGAGAGCAAGTTCGGTATGAAGTTCCCGGGGTTCACCCTTTTCGTTCGTTCTTCCCCAGTCGTAAATCCTGTATGTTATATCCGATGCCTGTTGTATTTCGGCCAGGACTACTCCGGCTCCAATGGCGTGGATTCTTCCGGCAGGAGTAAAAAAAGTATCACCCGGTTCCGCAATCTCGAAATTCATCAGATCCGGGATAGTATTGTTCCCGAGAGCCTCAAGGTATCTTTCGCGGTTCAAAGGTTCCCTGAAACCTGTATAAATACCCCCGTTATTCGAACTCTCGAGAATATACCACATCTCTGTTTTTCCGAATGAATTATGAAGCCGCTTTGCCTGTTCGTCGCCCGGATGGACCTGTACCGACAGATCCTGTTCGGCTTCAATGAGTTTGATGAGCAGAGGAAACTCAATACCAAATTTCTCAAAAACAGCATCCCCAACAATATCTCCCATATAAACCTCGATTATTTCCTCAATATTGTTGCCTGCCAGGAAACCATTGCTGACGACCGACAGATCACCCCTCAGCGATGAAAGCTCCCAGCTTTCCCCAATGTTATTCAATCCAACCGGGTTTTTGCCATAATGATTTGCAAGTAACTGCCCGCCCCATATTTTTTCCTTCAGGATTGGCTCAAACTTAAGAGGGTAAAGTTCCGACATGATCTGATTTTTAAATAGCTGATTGTAAAAATGATTTAAAGTGTAAATAGTTTATAAATTCCGGAATCCTTCGATCAGGATCAATCCAGATATGATTCGCTGGCCCCGATCTTTTAAAAATTATTATTTTTAAAGGATAATCTGATGCAAATTTATGAATTAATGCTGATAGTTGGTATTGCCGGGGGAACAGGATCGGGAAAAACCACTGTGGTAAAGAAAGTGATGGAGAGATTTCCATCCGGAGAGGTAATTGTTTTACCCCAGGACTCATATTACAGGGATAATCGCCATATCCCTCCGGAGGAACGTCAGAAGATCAATTTTGATCATCCCGATTCTGTTGAGTTCAGCCTGCTGATGGAACATATTGAACGGCTCAGAAAGGGACAGAGCATTGAAATGCCTGTATACTCCTATCTTACATGCCTGAGATCGAAGGAGACTTTAACCGTTGATCCGGCACGCGTTGCTTTGGTTGAGGGTATCCTTATCCTGGCTGATCCGGGATTGCGGGATGTGCTTGATATCAAGGTTTTTGTGGATGCAGACCCCGATGATCGCCTCGGACGGGTTATAAAACGGGATATAGAGGACAGGGGAAGATCCGTTCTGCAGGTGCTTGAAAGATATCACGACACGGTTAAACCATCCCATCTCCAGTTCATTGAGCCTTCAAAAAGATATGCAGACATAATAATTCCCGGAGGCGGGGAAAATCAGATCGGCATTGAGGTTCTGATCTCCATAATTGAGAAACATCTTTACTAATCAATATTATGCTGCGATGCTTGTGAATATTAAGCCCGAGGATATTCTGTTCCTTGACATTGAAACAGTTCCTTCAGCTTCCTCATATTATGATCTTGACCCGGCCTTCAGGATACATTGGGAAAAAAAATCAAAACAGTTCAGGAACGATGACCAGTTGCCGGGCCAGGTTTATAACAGGGCAGGCATATTTGCAGAATTTGGAAAAATAATCTGCATTTCGGCCGGATTTATCAGTGCAAAGGATCCTTTCTCTTTCAGGATCAAATCGTTTTATGGGGATAATGAGAAGGATATCCTTACAGGATTTTCGGAACTGGTAAATAAATTCTCACGAAACAGGGAAATGAATCTTTGTGCGCATAACGGCAGGGAATTTGACTATCCGTATATAGCACGGCGGATGATAATAAACAGGCTTGCCATTCCAGGTATTCTCGACAATGCTGGTAAGAAACCCTGGGAAGTCAGGTTGCTTGATACTCTCGATCTCTGGAAATTCGGCGACTACAAGAGTTATACATCACTCGATCTTCTTACACTGGTACTTGGCATCAACTCCCCCAAGGATGACATTGACGGCAGCATGGTTGCCGGGATCTACCATGATGAGCACGATCTTAAACGCATAGTTGTTTATTGTGAAAAGGATGTTGCAGCGGTTGCCCAGGTGCTTCTAAGATTCATGAATCTCCCTTCGATTGATCCCGGACGAATTGAATCGGTCACATTTTAGGAATCAGTCCTGATCGGTTTCAAGGAATTTCAACAGCGCTGATACAACTGCTTCAGGGTTATCTGAATGGATCCAGTGTCCGGCTTCAGGAATGGTTATTATCTCTGCTCCGGGGAATATTTTCAGAATGGGACCGATATCGTCATCGGTTATATAATCTGATTTTCCGGCCTTAAGGAAGAAGACAGGAAAGCCGCTGATACTCCGGTCCTCATTTTTTCCCGGTTCCACGGATGCCATTATATTTTCAATGCTGGCAGCCAGGGTTCCAAGGTTTATTTTCCAGGTGAATCCGCCATCGGTTTTTCTTCGCAGGTTTTTAAGTATGAATCCGGTAAGTTTTTCAGATTGCAATGATGAGAATAAAGCCTCAGCTTCTTTTCGTGAACTTGCTGAGGATATATCCGCCGAGATCATTGCCTGCATGATTTCCCTATGTTTTTCCAGATCCTTTTTGAATCGTTCGGTTGAGTTTACAGGGGAGATGTCTGCGATAAGCAGTCCGAGGAGTCTTTCAGGCCATCTCATTGCAAATTTCATGGCAGCCTTTCCTCCCATGCTGTGGCCGGCAAGGAAGAAATGACCGAGGTTCAGTTCATCAGCCAGTTCTTTGATGTCGAGGCTCATTGCATCATAATCATGAATTGAGGAATGAGGGGATGCCCCGTGATTTCTGAGATCGGGAATGATTACCGTGAATCTGTCATCAATCTTCCCGGCTATTGATACCCAGTTATCCGATGATCCATACAGGCCGTGTAAAATCATCAGGGCAGGACCTGAGCCATATTTCCTGTAAAAAAGCATCATGTGGGTTTTCAGCCTGCAAGCTGCCTCCTGTACATTTGGATGGTGTTCTCCAGGCCCAGATAGAGTGCGTCGGAAATAAGTGCATGTCCGATTGATACTTCATCTATCCAGGGGATATTCTGATGCAGGTATCGGAGATTATCGAGATTCAGGTCGTGGCCCGCGTTGAGCCCGAGGCCTGAATCGCGGGCTATTTTTGCTGCATTGATGAACGGGGCTATGGCTGAGGGTGCGTCCTTGTCAAAACCGGCTGCGTAGGGTTCGGTGTAGAGTTCGACCCTGTCGGCTCCGGTCATGGCGGCGGTTTCAATGTTGACTGGATCCGTATCCACAAATATTGATGTTCTGATACCTTCTTTCCTGAATACGGAGACTACATCGGCAAGGAAAAGCCTGAACCGCGGGACATTCCATCCGGCATTTGAAGTAATGGCATCGTGAGCGTCGGGAACAAGTGTAACCTGGTCGGGTTTGACTGACAATACGAGCTCGATAAACTTATCAGAAGGATATCCTTCGATATTGAATTCGGTTTTTATCACGGGCCGGATCTCAAGCACATCCCTGTACCTGATATGTCTTTCATCCGGCCTGGGATGAACCGTTATGCCGTCTGCACCAAACAGCTCGCAGTTTATGGCAGCAGTTTTTACATTGGGGATATTTCCTCCCCTTGCATTCCTCAGTGTTGCTATCTTGTTGATATTAACGCTCAGCTTTGTCATAATAATTGCTTTATATTACCGTATTGTTATTTGATGTAAAAATACGATAACTGGTTTTTTTTTTGTTATTTTATCTGAAATTTAAACATTTTGCCAGTCATAATGATTGCCCGTGATCTCATATCAGAAGTTGTACCGGCGCTTAAAACCTCCGATTCAGGGCAGACGGCACTGAACTGGATGGAAATTTTCAGGATATCGCACCTGCCAATAGTAAACAACCAGGATTTTCTCGGCCTGATATCCGACTCCGACATTTACGACATGAATCAGCCGGAAGAGCCCATAGGTAATCATTCGCTGACCCTGCTCAAGCCTTATGTTACGGACGACCAGCATCTTTTTGAGGTAATTGGCCTTGCCTCACGGCTCAAGTTAACTGTAGTGCCGGTGCTCGATAGTCATAATCACTACAAGGGAGTAATCACCGCAACCGATCTTGTACGTTATCTTGCCTCTATATCATCGATTGATCAGTCTGGCGGCATTCTTGTGCTTGAGATCACGGAAAGGGACTATTCGCTCTCACAGATTGCCCAGATTGTTGAGAGCAACAATATCAAGGTGCTTAGTTTGTATATTACTTCGCCGCCCGATTCAACCAGACTTGAGGTGACACTGAAAGTAAACTCCACTGATCTGGCATCGCTCATACGTACTTTCGAGAGATACAATTATGACGTTAAGACCTGGATCACCTCCGATGATTCAATGGACAGATTTTACTCGGAGCGGTTCGACCTGTTAATGAAATATTTGAATATCTGACAATCATGCTGAGATCGGTTGCAATATACAGCAAGGAAAGTAACCAGAAAACCACTGAAGGGGTAAGCAGGCTTATAAGGGAGTTTTCACAGAGGGGAATAAAAATATTTCAGCACCAGAAGCATACGATTGATTCAGACAGCATTGAAGCAGGCAGGCCTGTGAGGTTCAAAGATCTTGAAAGCCTTCCGTATCTTCCCGACATGATACTAAGCGTCGGAGGTGACGGCACCTTCCTGGAAACAATGCTGAAAGTCAGGAAGCATGGCATCCCGATTGCCGGAGTAAATACAGGCAGGATGGGATTTCTTGCAAATATTCCCGATGACGAAATTGGCCATTCAATCGATCTCCTGTGCCAGGGGGAATATGAGATCATCGAAAGATCACTTCTCGAAATCAGGTCACCGGCTGATCTGTTCAACAATGAATCTTCAACGGCATTGAATGAAATAACTGTCCAGAAAGCTGATCCAAGCATGATCATCATAAATGTTTTCGTGGACAATATTTATCTTAACACCTACTGGGCCGATGGCCTGATAATTTCAACGGCCACAGGTTCAACCGCCTATAATCTGAGTGTTGGGGGACCCATCCTGTCGCCGGAGGATGAGAGCATTATAATATCTCCCATCTCCCCTCATAATCTGACAATCAGGCCGATTGTCATTTCCGGTGAAAGTGAACTGAGAATGACAATAGAAGGCAGAGCGGATGCATACCTGGCCACATGCGATTTCAGATCAAAACGGCTTTCATTTGACCAGGCAATTAATATAGCAAGATCCCCTGAAAAGTTAAAAACCGTGATGCTCAGGAAAAGGGACTTTTACAGTACATTAAGGAACAGGCTGATGTGGGGAGCAGATAAGAGAAACTGACATGAAACATTTTTCAGAGATCAGACCAGTAAATGAACCGCGGCCTTCACAGCTAATTTTAGTCCTGAATATTTCTGCCCTTTGCAATAGATTACTATATTTGTACTTACAATCAGAAAAAGTGTCGTTATGAAACGAACTGCCCTCGTTGTTCTATTATTCTCCCTGATTGCAGGCATGTGTGATGCGCAGCTTTGGAAATTAAAGAGGTGGGAAGCTGAGTTTGGTATTGGTCCTTCTTTTTTCTTTCCGGATGTCGGAGGGTTTTCAATAGGAAAGAATCTGGCAGGGCTTAAAGATATGGGTTACAGACAAACCAGGTTTGACATAAACGGCAGTTTGCGATACAGGTTGTCGAGAACCGCAAATTTACGCCTTAGCATGACCTATGCTATGTTGCATGCTTCTGATAAGAGAGGTTCAAATGAGAACAGGAATTACGAATCAACCACAAACCTTTTTGAACCGGCTCTCGTGGGAGAATATTACTTTATTAAAAACAAATATGAGAGCAGTTATCTGTTCATTAAAGGGAAAGGGATACAAGCCCTGCTGAGATCACTTGACTTCTATGTTTTCGGAGGCGCCGGTGGTGCTTGGTACAGCGTAAAGGTCAATGAAGCCCTTAGTGCGAGGAATATGCCAACCAGCGGCCTTGCCCCGGTTATTCCGGCAGGCCTGGGCGCGACGCTTATTTATACTCCCAACCTGAACTTTGGCCTTGAACTGGGCGGCAGATATGTTTTCTCAGATTACATTGACGGATATCACTCGCAATTTTCCAAGGCGAATGACGTTTACTACCTGATGAATGTGAATATTACCTATAAGTTGAAGTCTGGTGCCCGCGGATTGCCTACTTTGAGATGATTATGCACCCCATTGTGTCAGCTTTTT
Source organism: Bacteroidales bacterium (assembly GCA_009877105.1). GTDB lineage: Bacteria > Bacteroidota > Bacteroidia > Bacteroidales > VadinHA17 > LD21. Next base: position 90,877 of record WXFD01000058.1, on the reverse strand, counting down.
TAAACAGGATATTTCTGCTTTTTCTGTTTTTATTGTTTCCCCTTTCATTGTCTGGTCAACGAAATGCTGATTTCGGGCTATTCGGGGGAACCTCATCCTATATTGGCGATATCAATGAGACCCGGCTTTTTTATGCCCCCCTGCCGGCGGGAGGTCTTTTTTACCGATATAATTTCAACCCGAGGCAGGCCCTGAGGACAAATATTTTCATCGGGGGAATACGCGGAAAGGACAGTGATTTCAGCAACAATTTCCAGCGGGGGAGGGATGCCTCATTCTCGGGCATGGTTGGTGAATGGGCCCTGCAGTATGAATTTAATTTTTTCCCTTATTCCACGCAGGGTAAGAGGTGGAATTACACTCCATACCTGGCCGCAGGCGCAGGAATTTCTTTTATCAATACATCTGCTAAAAATCCGAATAGCAGTGTGATTACTTATGTTCCCGTCATCCCGTTTTCAATCGGTTTTAAGATCAACGTATATAAAAACCTGGGTTTGGAGGCCGAATATGGTTTTCGTAAAAGTTTTTATGATAACTTTGACGGCCAAAAAGATTTAACTGACCCATCACATCATGCATTGCTGCATAATAATGACTGGTACACATTTGCCGGCATATCGGTTACCTGGAAGATATACAATAAGTTAGCCGGTTGTCCTGCTTACAGTGATGTTGATGAGCCAAGAAGAAAACGCTAGGTATGTCGTTGAAAGAACAAATTAATCCTGAAAAACTTCCTTCCCATATTGCTATAATTATGGATGGTAACGGTCGATGGGCAAAGCAAAAGGGAATGGACAGGATATTCGGACACAGGCAGGGGGTGAGTGCTGTAAGGGGAGTGATAGAAGCTGCGGCAGAACTCGGAATAAAATACCTGACTCTTTACGCTTTTTCAACGGAAAACTGGGGGAGACCTGATGATGAAGTCACCGCACTTATGGGAATTATGGTGCAATCGCTGAATGATGAAACAGGCACGCTGATAAAGAATAATATAAAGCTGACTGCGATTGGTGATGTTGACCGGCTTGCGGGCGATGTAAGAAACAGGTTCCTGGAAACTATCAGGCTGACTTCTGCATCTACTGGATTGACCCTGGTTGTAGCAATGAGCTATAGTTCGAGATGGGAAATTACAGAAGCGGCCAGAAAACTTTCAGCCGATATTTGCAGCGGCAGGATAAGTGCCGGTTCAGTTGGCCCGGATGAATTTGGGAAATATTTAGCCACATCCGAAATTCCGGATCCGGAGCTCCTGATAAGAACCAGCGGCGAGTTAAGGATCAGTAATTTCCTGCTCTGGCAGATTGCTTATACGGAATTGTATTTTACAGATATACTTTGGCCTGATTTTAGCAAGGAGGATTTTTACAGGGCGATAATTGATTTCCAGAAAAGAGAAAGAAGATTTGGCAAGACAAGTGAACAGGTAACGGAAAATTGACGCTATGATGATGTTTATAAGGAGGAGGGTACTTTTCCTGTCTATATTATTGATCCTGGTTTTTCAGGTTGGTTTTTCACAGGAAAAATCAGAATTTGCCGATTATTCAACGGTTGAAGAATACATCATCGGGGGCGTATCAGTTTCGGGGGTCAGGTTTCTTGATGCCAATGCACTCATAGGACTATCGGGATTAAGAATAGGTCAGGAGGTAAGTGTGCCGGGTGATGAACTCACAAGTGCAGTCAGAAAATTATGGGACCAGGGACTTTTTTCCGATGTAAGGATCACAATACTCAGGCAGGTAGCTGATACGGTTTATCTCGATATATCCCTTCAGGAAAGACCGAGGATCTCATCCATAAGATATAATGGACTGAAAAACTCGGAGGCCCAGGATATTACAGGAAAGATAAACCTTCCGGTTGGTTCACAGCTTACCTCTTACCTAATAAATAAGTCGGAAAAGATCATAAAGGATCATTTTATTGAAAAGGGATTTCTGAATGTTTCAGTTGAGTTCATTCAGAAGGATGACCATTCCCAGCCAAACCACATAATGCTTACCATTGACGTTGACAAAAAGGAGAAAGTAAAAATAGCGGAGATCAGTTTCGAAGGCAATGACAAATTCCCTGACAAGCTGCTGAGGCGGAAGATGAAAAACACCAAGAAGAAGAACCTGAATTTTTTCAAGGCCTCGAAATATATTGATGAAAAATATCTCGAAGACAAGGAGAGTCTTTACAAATTCTATAATGATCATGGGTACAAGGACTTCAGAATCCTGAAGGATTCCCTTTATCCTGTGTCGGATGTCAGGGTTGCACTTATGATCAGGGTTAATGAAGGGCGTCAGTATTTTCTCAGGAATGTTGACTGGGTGGGTAACAGTGTTTATAAAAAGGAAGATCTTGCAAGAAGATTCAATATTGAAAAGGGATCGGTCTACAACCAGTCACATATCGAGGACAGGCTCAATGGGCTTAGCGGTGCACAGGATGCCGTCAGTAATTTATATCAGGATTATGGTTACCTGTTTTCGAGGCTCACCCCTGTGGAAGCAAAAATCGAAAATGATTCGGTTGACCTGGAGATAAGGATATTCGAAGGCGACCAGGCTTACCTGAATAACATAATCATATCCGGCAATACAAGAACCAATGAACATGTTGCCCGAAGGGAGCTTTACACCCTTCCCGGTGATCTGTTCAGCAAGGACAAGATCATAAGGTCGATCCGGCAGCTCGGCGTTCTGGGGCATTTCGATGCTGAAAAGATCAGTCCGACACCTTTGCCAGATCCCGCCAACGGTACGGTCGATCTGCTTTACAAGCTTGAAGAGAAGGCTAACGATCAGTTTGAAATTTCAGGGGGATGGGGTGCCCGAATGCTGATAGGAACAGTCGGGGTGAGGTTCAATAACTTCGCGATGAGGAATTTTTTCAAGCTGAAGGAGTGGAGGCCCTATCCTTCAGGCGACGGACAGTCGCTTAACATAAGGGCCCAGTCGAACGGCCGTTACTACCAGTCGTACAATCTGTCGTTCATGGAGCCATGGCTCGGCGGTAAAAAACCAAATTCCTTTTCAGCCTCTGTTTACAGATCGATTATGACCAACGGCCTGAAGAAAAGCAACGAGAGATACGGATCGATGATAATTGACGGGGCTTCAATTGGTCTGGGCAAAAGGCTTGCCTGGCCCGACGATTATTTCTCCCTTTACGGTGAATTGAGCTATCAGAGGTACAAACTCCATGAATATACCTTTTACAGGTTTCTGTTCGCTGACGGAACATCAAACCTGTTCAGCTTTACCACCAGGCTCACAAGGTTTTCAACAAGTCCCAACCTGATCTATCCCAGGAGCGGCTCAACCTTCACCCTTTCACTTCAGCTTACTCCCCCGTATTCACTGATCAGCGGTACAAACATGGTCGGAGTCAGTGACAGGGTTAAATACAACTGGATTGAATTCCATAAATGGCTCTTTAAAGCCGACTATTTCTATCCAATTTCTGCAGACGACAAACTGGTGCTAAATGCCAAATTTGCATTTGGCTACCTCGGGCATTACAACAACGCCATCGGACCGAGTCCGTTTGAGAATTTCTACCTCGGGGGAAGCGGAATGAGCGGCTACAGCCTTTATGGCCGTGAGATTATAGCACTGAGGGGATACACCGACGGATCTTTGACCCCCACCGACAGGAAATCAGGTTCACCGGCGGGAAATGTCTATTCAAAGCTGACTTTTGAACTTCGATATCCTGTTTCCCTCAATCAGCAGGCCACAATATATGTGCTTACTTTCCTTGAGGCAGGAAGGGCCTGGTACAAGATTAACGAATACAATCCATTCAAAATGAATCGTTCTGCCGGTATTGGTCTCAGGGCCAACCTCCCGATGTTCGGCCTCCTGGGTATTGACTGGGGTTATGGATTTGACAAGGTACCTGATCCTGTAACCTATCCTAACGCGAATAAGGGCCAGTTCCATTTTGTATTGGGCCAGCAGTTTTAATGTAAAAAAATCATTGATATGAAATCCACATGATACAAAATCACAAACAAGCATGAAAATAAAATTCATGTGGGTTCCATTTGAATCACTTAATCTTCAGTAGTATATTAATTTATTTTCACATGCAAAGATCAGTTTTAATAATAAGCTTGGTTTTCCTGACTGCTGCATTTGCCGCAGCCCAGAAATATGCCTTTGTCGATTCTGAATATATCAGGAAGAACATACCTGCCTTTAACCGGGCACAGGAACAGCTTGAGAGTCTCTCAAAGCAATGGGAGAAAGAGGTTGCCGACGGTTATGCAGTTGTTGAACAGATGTATAAATCTTACCAGAATGATGTTGTGCTTCTTTCGCAGGAGATGAAGACCAAAAGGGAAGAAGCCATCATAGCAAGGGAAAATGAGGTAAAAGCTCTTCAGAACAAATATTTCGGGATGGAAGGAGAATTGTTTAAGAAGCGTGAAGAACTCGTTAAGCCGATTCAGGATGACATTCTGAAGGCTATTAAGACAATTGCCGCAGAAGGCAGTTATGCGGCAATTTTTGACACGGCATCAGGGGGAAATATTCTTTTTGCCAATCCGAAGTTTGATATCAGCGACCAGGTTCTTGAAAAGTTAGGTTATAAGAATTAATTAATTATTTTTAGGCGGAAAATTTAAAGCGATTACAATCATGAGAAGAATTTTGATTATCAGTGTTGTAATTATGATTTCAGGGCTGATCGGAAATCAGATTATGGCGCAGAATATTAAGTTTGGACACATAAACAGGAATGAACTCATCCAGCTGATGCCGGAATTTGACAGTGCAAGATCCCAGCTCGAGAAACTCAATACGGAGCTTACAAACCAGCTTGAATTACTGCAGGTTGAATATAACAATAAGGCGGAAGCCTATATTAAGGAAAGCAAGAATCTCTCGGATCTGGTACGTCAGACAAAAGAGCAGGAATTGCAGGATTTCCAGAACAGGATGCAGGTCTTTCAGCAGAATGCATCAAACCAGTTGCAGGAAAAACAGGTCGCATTGTTCACACCCATAACGGAAAAGGCCGACAAAGCCATCAAGGCTGTCGGCAAAGAGAGTAGTTTTTTCTATATCTTCGACCTGTCCGGCGGACATGTGGCATATTTTGACGAAACAAAAAGCGTCGATGTTTTGCCGCTTGTAAAGTCCAAACTTGGACTGAAATAGAATATTAGCAAATAAACTCCGGAGGCTGTATCAGAAATAAGGTATTTTTCGGTACAGCCTCATGTTTTAAAATATTTTCAGGTGAAAGAACATCCTATCGGGATTTTTGATTCGGGAGTCGGAGGGCTGACAGTAGCCAATGCAATCAAGCAGGCGTTACCGGGGGAAAGCCTTGTCTATTTCGGAGACACTGCCCACCTTCCATACGGTGATAAATCAGCGGAGGCTATCCGTTACTACTCCGGCAGGATAACGGAGTTCCTGCTCAGTCATAATTCCAAGGTGGTTCTCGTTGCATGCAATTCAGCTTCAGCATCTGCATTTGATTCGCTGAAGATCCGGTTTCAGGACAGAACGATCCTTATAGATGTTATTGATCCTGTTGTAGATTATCTTGGCAGGCGCAATTTCAGGAAAGTCGGGATAATCGGAACCAAGCGGACAATTACCTCCGGCACCTATGAACAGAAGCTGAGGGATAAGGCGCCTGCGACAGAGGTGGTTTCAATGGCTACACCTCTGCTGGTGCCCATGATTGAGGAAGGATTTATTTTTGATGATATAAGTAACGCCATTATACGGACTTATCTTTCAAATAATTCATTATCAGAAATCGAAGCATTGGTGCTGGGTTGTACACACTATCCGATAATAAAAAACCAGATCAGCAGGTTTTTCAATTTTAACGTTGAAGTTGTCGACTCGGGAAGAAATGTGTCGCAAATCCTTCGTGAGATACTGGAGAAAAATAATCTTGTGAATGATTCCGGCAAAGTTCATGATCAGTTTTTTATTTCCGATTATACCCCGTATTTTGAAAAAATTGCCAGAATGTTTTTTGATGGAGAAATTAATCTTCAAAAAGCTGACATCTGGAGCTGAATTCCATCTCTGTTGCCTCCCTTCCTGACATTATGGTTTCCCGGATCCCGGAAATGCCGGATTTTGGCAAATCCGGTGAGAAACTCTGTGAAATAGTATGATCAATATCATTTGATGTCAGCAATAATTATTTGATATTTTGGTCTTTGAAGATTTATTTTGCATAGAGGAAACAGTTGGTATATAAACAGGATTTAATTCTTAATATACAACGACGATGGGGAAAAAACCACAGATAATAGAGAGGGAAGAGGTTGTTATCCGGTTTTCGGGTGATTCAGGCGACGGAATGCAGCTTACCGGAACGCTTTTTTCCGATACCGCCGCACTGTTTGGCAATGACCTTTCAACTTTTCCCGATTACCCGGCGGAGATAAGAGCACCTCAGGGTACCGTGGGCGGAGTATCGGGGTTCCAGGTTCATGTAGGACATAAGGAGGTGAATACGCCCGGGGATCTGGCCGATGTTCTTGTAGCAATGAATCCTGCTGCAATCAAAGCCAATGCAGGGTGGATCAAGCCGGGAGGTACAATAATTTATGATGAAAATAATTTCACAGAGAAAAACATTGAAAAGGCCGGATATGAAAAAGATCCGATAAAAGAGGAAAAGCTCGATAACTGCATTATTATTCCCGCTCCTGTAACATCAATGGTAAGGGAAGCCCTGAAAGATCTTAATCTTGAACCCAAAGCCGTGCTAAGGACAAAAAATATGTTTGCCCTGGGCATGGTTTACTGGCTTTTCAACCGTAAGTTCAAATATACCGATGAATATTTCGAGAAGAAATTCAAAAACAAACCTGACATAGTTAAAGCCAACAAGATTGCCTTGCGGGCGGGTTATTATTACGCCGAAACCATTGAGGCATTGAGTCCTAAATACAAGATACTTCCGGCAAAGCTTCCCAAAGGCGTTTATCGTAATATCAGCGGTAACACTGCCATTGCTTGGGGATTCCTGGCGGCTGCAGAAAAGGCCGGCCTGAAGCTTTTTATAGGTTCCTATCCCATTACTCCTGCAACAGGAATACTTGAGGAACTGGCTCTCAGGAAAGATCTGGGCGTTATCAGCTTCCAGGCAGAAGATGAAATTGCCGGTATCTGTTCAGCACTTGGTGCCAGTTTTACCGGACGGCTGGCGGTCACTTCCACTTCCGGACCCGGACTTTCGCTTAAATCGGAGGCCATAGGTCTTGCGGTAATGGCAGAACTCCCCATCGTGATAGTTGATGTACAAAGAGGAGGGCCATCAACCGGACTTCCTACAAAAACAGAACAGGCAGATCTTCTGCAGGCGCTTTACGGTCGTAACGGGGAGAGCCCCGTGGTTGTACTGGCTGCAAGCACACCTGCCGACTGCTTTCATTTCGCGTTTGAAGCCGCCAGGATCGCCCTCGAACATATGACTCCCGTAATTCTTCTCACTGACGGCTACCTGGCCAACGGCACCGAGCCATGGCGAATACCGGAAATGGATGAATTGCCGGTGATCAATCCTCCATTCGCAACTCCGGGTGACACTCCCTTTCTGCCATATAAACGCGACGAGCAGAAACTGGTGCGTTCATGGGCACTCCCCGGAACCCCGGGCCTGGAGCACAGAATTGGAGGACTGGAAAAGACAATAAAGGGAACGGTCTCCTATACCCCCGACAACCATGAACTGATGGTTAAAACAAGAGCAGAAAAAATTATGAGGGTTTCCGGCAGTATCCCCGACCTTAAGGTGCAGGGCGATGAGTCGGGCGATCTGCTTGTTGTGGGATGGGGCGGGAAGTATGGCTACATTATTACAGCAGTGCGGGAACTACAGATGGAAGGCTATAAGGTTAGCATGGTTAATTTCAACTATATCAATCCCCTGCCCGGAAATGTCAGGGATCTGTTCAGCAGATTTAAGAAAATCCTCGTGTGCGAGCTGAATCTTGGACAATTTGCCGGCTATCTGCGGATGAAACACCAGGAATTCGAATATCAGCAGATAAATAAAGTTCAGGGTCAGCCCTTTACAATAAATGAGATCAAGCAGAAATGTTATGAAATACTGAAGGAGGAATAATATGGCAGAAGAAAATAAATTAAAATATTCTCCGAAGGATTTTAAGAGCGACCAGGAGGTCAGATGGTGTCCGGGATGCGGGAATCATGCAGTGCTTTCTGCTGTTCAGAGAGCCCTTGCAGAACTTGATATCCCGAAGGAAAATTATGTTTTTGTTTCAGGTATCGGATGCTCTTCACGTTTCCCTTATTATATGGATACCTATGGGTTCCATGGCATTCACGGACGTGCTTCAACAATAGCCACGGGAGTGAAAACTGCAAACCCCGGGCTTTCGGTATGGCAGATCACAGGCGATGGCGACGCCCTGGCGATCGGGGGAAATCATTTCATCCATGCTGTCAGGAGGAATGTTGATATAAATATAATACTCTTCAACAATGAGATATATGGGCTTACAAAAGGACAGTATTCACCAACCTCAGAAAAGGGCTTGGTTACCAGAACATCACCTTACGGAACCGTTGAGGAACCTTTTTCAGTGGGAGAGCTGGTAATTGGCGCAAAAGGAAAATACTTTGCCCGTACAATCGATGCCAATGTAACATTGTCAACGCAGATATACAAGGATGCTGCCAGGTACAAAGGCACTTCAGTGATTGAAGTATTACAGAATTGTGTAATATTTAACGACGGGGTGCATGAAAATATTTCCGGCAGGGAAGTCAGGGATGACAGAACGCTGACCCTCAGGCATGGAGAACCGATGATATTCGGAAAAAACAACGACAAAGGTCTTGTTCTTGACGGTTTGAAACTCAAAGTGGTAAACCTGGGAGACGGATACCGCGAAAAGGATCTGCTCATTCATGATGCATATGAAACCAATCCGGGAATACATTATATGATTGCCAGCATGAGATATCCGGAATATCCGGTAGCGCTGGGGGTGATTCGTGCAGCAGCTGGCCAGACCTATGAAATGGCTGTTGAGGAACAGATTCGCTCCGTTGGAAAAAACTCGGAAATCAAATGTGTGGCTGATCTTCTGAAAAGCGGTTCAACCTGGAAAGTCGGCTGAAAACAATTAGGCCCGGAGCTCACCTGCCATAATGATCTTGTTAAACTTACCGGAATTCTTTCTGAAACCGGTAAGATGGCGTGATACTGCAATTGCCGGAATACGGAATCAACAAAACATTGATCAACATTAATTCATTACATGACATATATCAATATAATCATTGATATACATCATATATGTTACATTGATCGTTGTTTCAGCAATTTTTTCCGGTTTTTTCTCTTAAGATTCCTTCCATACACCCTGCTCTCATGGGCATTACCTGTATATGCCGGAATGGAGATGATACGGGTGGCGATGAAATTGAAGAATCACTTACCGTGAAGCCTTTATTTTACTAATTTTAAATTCTGATCAACTGGCATATAGTGTATCCAATGGATTCCAAGCGTCACATAACACCTGAATACAGCAAGTTGCTTCACGATCAACAGGAGAGGGTCAAAGAGCTGGGTTCCATAAACCAGACTACACGTATCCTCAAGGAAAACCGGCCCGTAGAAGAGACGCTGCGGCAGATTGCATTGCTTTTGCCTTCAGCCTGGCAGTATTCCGGATATACAACTGCAAGAATAACCTTTATGCATCTGCAGTATGAATCGGTCGATTTCCGGGAGACCAGGTGGAGAATGGCGCAGGAGTTTGAAACCATCGATGGTGAAAAAGGCTTGATTGAAATCTTTTATACCATGGAGTTCAGGGAAGAATACGAAGGACCTTTCCTGAAAGAGGAACGGGATCTGATCATCAATATTTCAAGTCTGATTGCGGGATACCTGAACAGCCGTAAAGCCAGCGATTACATTGGGGTCACCGGTCCGACGGACGGGAAAGAAGATGATTTGGTACATGTACCAAGTAAAAAGCTGCTGCAGAGATTTCTCGACATGCATAATGCAGAACGGGATGTTTTCCATGATCTTCAGCTTTTCAAGGTTAAAGAAATTCTGCTGCTTGCAAACCTTTATGACGCATATTCTATTGAAGGGGAAGGTCGTTTTGCAGACCATATACTGGGTGAGTACCATCAATTGAGCCTTACCTCCATTCCCAGGATCACCGGTGTTTCGGGCGAGGAGGAAGCTTTCGACAGGCTGAGGACCAGGCATTATGATATGATCATTATAATGATTGGTGTGGACAGGGAGAGCCCTATGGAGCTCTGCAGAAAGATCAGGGACAAATATCCGTATATTCCTACTTTCCTGCTCCTGAACAATCCGGCCGACATGGAGTATATTGAAAGGCAGAAGGAATCAGGAATTCCTTTCGACAACTATTTTGTATGGACAGGTGACTCAAAGGTGTTTTTTGCAATGGTTTCCTTGCTCGAGGACAGGGTAAACGTTGAAAATGACACCCGGAAGGGTCTTACCGGGGTTATTCTGCTTGTCGAAGACTCCGCTGATTATTATTCCAGTTATCTGCCCATGCTCTACAACCTGGTGATGGATCAGACCCGGAGTCTTATCGAGGATGTGTCGGCTGATGAGCTGTATAAAGTGTTTAAACTCCGGACGCGTCCGAAAATACTGCTTGCCCCGGACTGGGAAAGCGCAATAAACATCTTTTCCAGGTACAGGAATAATTTGCTTTGTGTGATTTCCGACATACGGTTTCCGCGAAATGGAGTCATGGACGACAAAGCCGGCTTTGAACTCATACGGTATATCAAGGAAGAGCTTCCGAGCCTGCCTGCTGTACTGCAGTCGTCAGATCCGGAGAATGTGAGGTATGCTTTTACCCTGAAATCCAATTTCATTAACAAGAATTCTCCGGGTCTTCTTGAAGATCTGAAATCGTTTATCAATCATTATCTGGGCTTTGGACACTTTGTTTACAGGGATAATCAGGGGCGGCAGATAGCTGTTGCAAAGACGATGAAGGAATTTGAATCTTTTCTTGAAACGGTTCCGGAGGATTCACTCGCCTACCATGCTCACAGGAATCATTTCTCCCTTTGGCTTATGGCAAGGGGTGAGGTAAAGATTGCAAAACTGATTTATCCCATGAAGGTGTCAGATTTCGGAAGTCTTCGTGAGATGAGGGAGTTTCTTATCGGCATTATCAGAAAGCGGAGGCAGGAGATGAACAAGGGGCGGGTTATCAGTTTTGAAGCCGCTGCAATGATCGATGAAACGAATGTGATAAGCCTGTCTACGGGTTCGCTGGGAGGAAAGGGCAGAGGTCTGGCTTTCATAAACTCACTGATTTACAGTTTCGGGCTTGGAAAACTCATTCCGGGGATCAACATCAGGACACCAATAACGGCTATTGCACGTACCGATGAATTTGACCTTTTCATGGAGAGAAATCATCTGTGGAATTTTGTTAAGGGAGAGAAGGATTTTATGGCTATTCAGAGAACTTTTCTTGCAGGCAGTCTGAGTTACACCCTTGAAAAGAAGCTGCGTGCCATACTGGGATATTTTACCAGGCCCCTGGCGGTCAGATCATCGAGCCTGTTTGAAGATTCAATGAGTCAGCCCTTTTCAGGGATCTTCGGTACTTATCTTCTTCCCAATAACAATCCTGATCCTGATATAAGGCTTCGCCAGCTTTCAGATGCAATAAAGCTTGTATATGCATCCATTTATTCGGAAGAGGCGAGGGCATACTTTGATGCCGTCAGGTATAAGATGGAAGTGGAGAGGATGGCAGTTGTGATACAGGAAGTTGTAGGCAATCAATATGAGGATGTTTTTTATCCGCACATAAGCGGATCGGCCCAGTCTTTCAATTTTTATCCCATTGCCCATATGAAGCCCGGGGACGGTCTTGCCGTTGCGGCAGTTGGACTGGGTCAGTATGTTATGGACGGCGAGCTGTCTTACAGGTTCTCTCCGGCTTATCCGTCACTCGAAATAATCTCTCAGAAGGATCTTTATAAGAATTCACAGGTCTGGTTTTATGCCGTTGATCTTGCCAAGCAGGATCTGAATCTGCTTGAAGGGGAAAAGGCGGGATTGCGGAGGCTTGAAATTTCCAGTGCTGAAAGGCATGGAACCATCAGCCATTCCGCATCGGTGTTGAATCCTGACAATGATATGATAACTCCCGGGCTTGATTCATCAGGACCGAGGGTGATCAATTTTGCTGATATCCTGAAATATGATTACATTCCGCTGGCATCCACCCTCAGGACTGTTCTGGATGTGGTGGCCGAGGCGTGCGGGACACCGGTTGAGATTGAATTTGCAGTCGATCTTAACAAAGACGGATCAGGAAATGCTTCATTCTATCTGCTTCAGCTGAAGCCGCTGCTCGGGACCGGTGCCGGATACAATATAGCGGCTGACAGCATTGATGAAAATAAAGTTGTTCTCCTGACAAGGCAAAGCATGGGGAACGGGATGATCAGCGATATCACTGATATTATTTATATTGAACCGGAGAGATTCGATAATAAAAAGACAGTACAGATGGCCGGTGAGATTGCAGTGCTTAATGAAATGATGGTAAGGGAAGACCGGAAATATGTTCTGATCGGCCCCGGCAGATGGGGTTCACGGGACAGGTTTCTTGGGATCCCCGTTGTGTGGGCGCAGATATCAAATGCCAGGGTCATAGTCGAGCTTTCACTTCCTGATTTTCATACCGATGCTTCACTGGGCTCTCATTTTTTTCATAATGTAATATCAATGAATGTTGGATATTTTTCGCTGCATCATGAATCAGACGGCCATATCATTGACTGGAACAGGCTCAGAAGCCAGGTGGTGATCTGGAAGGGAGAGTTTTTCAGCCATGTAAGATTCAGGGAGCCCCTGCTGATAAGGATGGACGGCAAGAAAGGTATGGCAGTGATTTCCGTTAATCAGTAAACCAACAGGAATATGGACAAAATAGAGGGAATTCAAGATCTTCAGAGATTTGAATTTACGCATACTTCATTTGATCTTCTCATGCAGAGACGGATACACAGGGTCCTGATAATCTGCAGCAACTATGACAATTATATGCTTGAAGAGGATGGCAGGATTGACGAGAGGGTTTTCAACGAATATCTGTCGCTGAATCTTAAATATCCGCCTTCATTTGTACAGACAGACAATCCCGAGGATGCTTTCAGGATCCTTGAAACGAACAAGATCGACCTGGTTATATCGATGTTGTCGCTGAGGGGCATGGATGTTTTTGCCATGGCCAGGGAAGTGAAGAAGAGATATGCCAATATTCCGATAGTCGTTCTGACTTATTTTTCGAGGGAAGTATCCCTGCGACTTGAAGGAGAAGATCTGAGTGCCATTGACTATGTATTTTGCTGGCTGGGCGATTCTTCGCTGATCCTGGCAATCATCAAGCTTCTGGAAGACAAAATGAATGCGGAATTCGACATTGAAAATATAGGTGTCCAGGCTATAATTCTCGTGGAAAATTCAATCCGCTATATTTCCTTTTTTCTGCCCAATCTTTACAGGATGGTGCTTCAGCAGTCGCGCGATTTCCAGAAGGAGGCTCTTAATGAGCATCAGAGAATGCTTAAAATGAGGGGGAGGCCAAAAATCCTGTTTGCCAGTAATTTTAATGATGCCCTGGCATTGTATAAAAAATACCAGCACAATGTACTGGGTATTATTTCTGATATAAGCTACAAGCGCGACGGTATGATTGATGAAAATGCCGGGGTCGAATTGTGTAAAATAGTGAAAGCGGATAACGACCAGGTGCCTTTTCTGCTCCAGTCGTCGAGTATGGTACATAAAACGATTGCAGAGGAACTCGGCGCCGGTTACATAAACAAGAGCTCCAAGTCACTTTCGATGGAGCTCAGGAATTTTTTCATCCAGAATCTGGCTTTCGGACCGTTTGTATTCAGGAACCCGGAGACCATGGAGCCTATTGCAATCGCTTCCGATCTGCACAGCCTTCAGCAGAAATTGCTTACGATACCCGACAAAAGCCTGATTTTTCACGCAACCCGGAACCATTTTTCCAAATGGCTCAATGCCAGGGCCCTGTTTCCCATTGCACAGATGTTCAAATATATCAATACCGGTGATTTTGAAACAACTGATGAGATGAGAAAGTTTCTTTATGTCGCCATCTCAAGCTTCAGGGTGGGAAGGGGTAGAGGGATAATAGCTAAATTTGACAAGACCAGTTACGATGAATACCAGTTTTTTTCCAGGATCGGTGATGCTTCAATCGGGGGCAAAGCAAGGGGACTAGCATTTATAAACAGGATTATCAGGAACAACAAGCTTTACAACAAGTTCCCAGACGTACACATAACCATTCCCAGGACTGTGGTCCTCAGTACTGACATCTTTGATGAATTCATGGATCACAATAATCTTTATCCTGTTGCCCTATCAGATCTGCCGGATGAAGAAATCCTGAACAGGTTCGTGAGCGCCGAGTTACCGGGCCGGGTTTATCACGATTTCCTGGCGTTTCTGGAAGTCTCAAAGAACGTTCCGATGGCGGTAAGATCGTCGAGCAGGCTTGAAGATTCACGATATCAGCCTTTTGCAGGAATATATTCAACCTATATGGTCCCGCGGCACCCCAATGACCAGGTAATGGTACAGATGATTTCAAATGCAATTAAGGAAGTTTATGCGTCGGTGTATTTTAAGGGAAGCAAAGCCTATATGGCTGCAACTGCAAATGTTATTGATGAAGAGAAAATGGGGATAATTCTCCAGGAAGTGTGCGGAAACAAGCACGGGGATTTATTTTATCCCACGCTTTCAGGAGTTGCACAGTCAATCAATTACTATCCGATTGGATCGGAAAAGGCGGAGGACGGAATTGCAAAAATTGCGTTCGGGCTTGGCAGGCTCATTGTTGAAGGGGGGCTTGCCCTGAGGTTCTCACCAAAACATCCCGGCAAAATACTTCAGCTTTCATCAGTTGACACAGCTTTAAGGGATACCCAAAAAGAGTTCAGGGCGCTCGATCTCAGGATAGAGAGCTTTGTGCCTTCAACTGACGATGGAATGAATATCCTCACAATCAGCATAAATGATGCAAATAATGCAGGAGCAATGAAATATGCGGCCTCAACCTGGGATCGTAACAACAACATGCTCAGGGATGGATACAACGCTTCCGGCCGGCAGATAATTACTTTTGCCAATGTATTGCAGCACAAGATCTTTCCTCTTGCTGAAATATTGAGTACACTACTTGAGATCGGGCAGAATGAGATGAACAGCCCGATAGAGATTGAATTTGCCGCAAATCTTGAAACACCGTCCGGAACGCCTAAAATCCTGAATTTCCTTCAAATCCGGCCCATCGTCAATTCAGATGAGCCTTTAAAAATAAATATTGAAAGTATTCAGCCTGAAAAAACGATTCTGCTTTCCGAAGCGGCGCTTGGCAACGGCTTGTTCAAGGGGATCCGCGACATTGTCTACGTAAGGCCAGAATCGTTCAATCCATCGAAGAACAGGGATCTTGCAGGCGAAATTGAACGATTCAATAATATATTTATAAATAAGGGTGAAGGCTATGTGCTGATTGGTCCCGGACGCTGGGGTTCGTCAGATCCCTGGCTGGGTATACCGGTAAGGTGGCCGCAGATCTCCGCAGCCAGAGTAATAGTTGAATCAGGCTTGAAAAACTACAGGATCGACCCAAGCCAGGGGACCCACTTTTTTCAGAACCTCACTTCCTTCAGGGTCGGATATTTTTCGGTAAATCCTTACATCGGGGAAGGTTACTATGATGTGGCATTCCTGAACAGTTTGCAGGCGGAATATGAGGATGAATTTATCAGGCATGTGAGATTTGACAGACCATTGGAAATAATGATTGACGGTCGGAGTCACAACGGATTGATAATGAAGCCTTCATGAACAGATTGGTATCCGGCGCAGGTATGTGACAAGATCAGATCCCTGCCGGAAAGGAAATTTCGGGATTAAATGTATCCGGATCAATTGTTTTCCTGTGCAATTTCCAAAGGCTACAGAATGATGCTGTCGGTCACCGTATCCCTGCTGATCTTTTTTATTAGCCCCTGAAGAACGTTTCCAGGTCCGACTTCGGTAAATGAAGTTGCCCCGCCGGCTATCATATTATTGATACATTGAGTCCATTTTACAGGTGAGGTGAGCTGTAATACGAGGTTTGTCTTTATTTCCTCCGGATCAGTTGAAGGATTTGCCGTTACGTTCTGATAAACCGGGCAGACAGGTTGTGTGAATCTTGTTTTCCTTATGGTTTCTTCAAGTTCCAGGCGGGCTGGCTCCATGAACGGGGAATGAAATGCGCCTCCAACTGCCAGTTTCAATACCCTTTTTGCTCCTCTTTCCCTGAGCAGTTCGATTGCCTTGTCAATGCCTTCATTTGAACCTGAGATCACTATCTGTCCCGGGCTGTTATAATTGGCGGGAACTACTTCTTCACCAGCCTGGCTGCAAACCTCCTCGACAACTGCATCATCGAGTCCGATAACAGCTGCCATTGTCGACGGTGTCAATTCACAGGCTTTCTGCATTGCTGCTGCCCTGCCTGAAACCAGCAAAAGGCCGTCTTCGAACGAGAGTGTCTTGTTTGCAACAAGTGCAGAAAACTCCCCCAGTGAATGACCTGCAACCATTCCGGGTCTGAAGGAATCGCCGCTAATCAAAGCCAGGATGACGGAATGGAGGAAAATGGCAGGCTGGGTCACCTTTGTCTGTTTAAGGTCCTCATCCGTACCATTGAACATGATATCAGTTATTTTGAATCCAAGGATTGAATTGGCTTTTTCAAAAAGAGCACGTGCGTGAGATGATTCTTCGTATAGATTTTTAGCCATTCCCGGATACTGGGCCCCCTGGCCCGGAAAAACATATGCTTTCATACAGTAATATTATTGCAGCAGAACCAGGTGATTAAGATAATTAATGAACAATTCAGACAGGTGTCAGGGAAACCGTAAAATGTTAATGATAACATGAACCTATGAGATGGACGAATTCCTCCCTGGTGTTAAGGTTATCAAGGAAAATTCCTGTAAATGCCGATGTGGTCGTCACTGAATTCTGTTTTTGAACACCCCTGATTTGCATGCACATATGTTGTGCTTCAATCACTACTGCCACTCCCATTGGGTTGAGGCAGTCCTGGAGGCAATCCCTGATCTGGGTGGTGAGCCGCTCCTGTACCTGCAGCCTCCGGCTGAAGGCTTCAACCACTCTTGCTATCTTGCTGAGGCCTGTTATGTATCCATTGGGAATATAGGCAACATGGGCTTTCCCGAAAAATGGCAGCATGTGGTGCTCACACATTGAGTACAGATCAATATCCTTTACAATGACCATCTGGCGGTAGTCTTCCCTGAACTTGGCAGAATTGATTATTTCGCAGGGATTCTGATTGTATCCCATCATCAGGAAATTCAGTGCCTTTGCAACCCGTACCGGAGTTCCCCTGAGTCCTTCGCGGTCAGGATCCTCGCCAATAAGTCCTAAAACCCTGTAATAAATTTCGGATAATTCCTGTATATTTTCTGCATTCCATGTTTCAATCTTGTTGTAGCCATTGGTATTAAGGCCGTTTCCGTTATTCACTGATTCAATCTTATTCACCATAGTATTCAATTGAGTTGTTTTCGGTCTCACAGATTTTTATGCAATGTAGTATTGCTCCTTCCTTTTCAATTTCCGGTTTAAGCTCATTCCATATAGCGATGGCCAGGTTTTCAGTGGTGGCAATCTTGCCCTTCATGAATCCGACTTCAATATTGAGGTTTTTATGATCTACCTTCTCAACTATCTTTTCACGGATTATTCTTTTCAGGGTGTTGATATTGATGAAAAAGCCAAGTTTCTCTGAAGGTTCCCCTTTAACGGTTACATATAGGACGTAGTTATGCCCGTGCCAGTTGGAATTTGAGCACTTTCCGAAAACTTTCATGTTCTCCTCATCCGACCATTCTTCCCTGAACATCCTGTGTGCGGCACAGAATCGTTCCCTGCGTGTTATATATATCATCCGGGCTTGAAAATTAACATGCAATAATAACCAAATAAGTTGAACTTTTAAATTTGAATGCGATATATTTAGTGTTTAAATGAGTTCAATGCGATGTACATCAATATTTTATTTGTAACAGCAACCATGGCTGAAGCTGAAGTACTCAGGAAGATTGCGGTGAAAAATGAATCGGGGGAACGATTTTTATTGGGAAACTGCATTTTTGATCTTCTTGTCACAGGAGTAGGATGTGCTGCAACAGTATGGGCGATCAGCCGTTGGCTATTCCACAACCGCAGGCCTGACCTTGTGATTAATTCGGGTATTGCAGGAAGTTTCCGGGACGACATATACCTGGGGCAGGTGGTGCTGCCGGTTTCCGATTGTTTTGCTGATTTCGGCGTTGAGACCGGTACAGGATTCCTTACCCTGGCCGAAGCAGGGCTGGAAGATCCTGACGGGCCGCCGTTTTCGGGGGGCAGGCTTATTGCCGGCAACAGTTTTATTGATATGTCCGCACGGCGGTTAAGGACAGTTAATGCCATTAGTGTCAGCACGGCAACCGGCTCTACTGAGACGAGACAGAGACTTGTGGAAAAATATGATCCGGATATTGAAACAATGGAGGGAGCAGCCTTTTTTTATGCATGCCGGAGTGCGGATGTGCCGTTCATGGCATTCCGGTCAGTTTCCAACATGGTTGAACCAAGAGACAAAAGCCGTTGGAACATCCGGCTTGCGCTAGACAACCTGGCCACTGAACTTCAGCAATTTATTCTCAAAATAGAAAAAGATGAAACTGAAAATCGGATTTTCTCCATGCCCCAATGATACGTTCATGTTTGATGCTATGGTCCATCATAAGATTGATACTGAGGGACTTGAATTTGATTATATTCTGGCGGATATTGAGGAATTGAACAACAGGGCCTTCAAAGCAGTAACCGATGTTTCCAAAGTAAGCTCGCATGCCTTTGCGTATCTTGCTGATAACTATCGGATACTGGATTCGGGAAGCGCCCTTGGATTCGGGAACGGCCCTCTGCTTATAGCCAGGGATCATCTTAAACTGGATGAGATTGATGATCTCCTGATCGCAATCCCGGGCAGGTTTACAACTGCGAATCTCCTTCTGAGTATCGCGAGGCCCGGTGCAGTCAACAGGAAGGAATATCTTTTTTCCGATATTGCAGAGGCCCTGTTAAGGAAGGAGGCCGATGCCGGGGTGATCATTCATGAATCAAGATTTACTTACCAGAAAAGCGGACTGGTAAAGATCGCAGATCTGGGAGAATATTGGGAGAACCTTACCGGACTTCCCATACCTCTTGGTAATATAGTGATAAACAGAAGAATAAACATAAAACAGGCTTTGACTGTGAACAGGGTAATCAGGCGAAGCATCGAATTCGCATTGGAAAACCCCTCGTCCTCACATGATTTTGTATCGGAGAATGCAAAGGAAATGGATGGAGATGTTGTGCGGAACCATATAAAGCTGTATGTGAATGAATATTCAGTTTATCTCGGACAGACCGGGAGGAGAGCCCTGACGGAACTTTACAGGATTGCCGCTGATAAGGGACTTGTACGTGAGATGCCGGCTGATCTTTTTCTTGACTGACATAAATCCGTGGAAATTTTAAAATTGTGTAACTTTATATTGAATTTGCTTCACCGTATAATATCATAAATAATTAAAAACCTTTTAGTCATGTCATTTGAATTACCCCGACTTCCCTATGCGTACGACGCTTTTGCACCTTTGTTAACTGCTGAGACCTTTGAATACCATCATGGAAAGCATCATCAGGCTTATGTAAACAATCTTAACGGACTTATACCAGGAACCGAGTTTGAGAATGCCGATCTTGTGACAATGATTAAAAAAGCCGAGGGCGGGATTTTTAATAATGCCGCCCAGGTATGGAATCACACATTTTATTTCGAGTCGTTTTCAAAAAGCGGTGCCAGGCAGCCTTCGGGTACTTTTTCCGATGCACTGAAAGAAGGATTCGGATCACTTGAATCATTCAAAGAACAATTTACCCGGGCAGCTGCGACCCTTTTTGGGTCAGGGTGGGCCTGGCTTGTAGAAAGTGAGGACGGTTCGCTTCGGATCCTTCAGGAGTCAAATGCAGGCAATCCTCTCAGGCAGGGTCTCAAGCCCCTTTTAACCTGTGATGTATGGGAGCATGCATATTACATTGATTACAGGAACAGGCGTCCCGACTATTTAAAGGCATTCTGGGAAATAGTCGACTGGGATATCATATCGTCGAGATACCAATAGACAACGGATTGACGGCGGTCCTTAACTGCTTGTATCCGGATTCATTTAATCACTTCCGGCCGGGGTTAATGATGCAGCGGATCTGACTTCGGTATCATGCAGGTTTTCCGGGTAGAATTGTAAAACCAGTTATTTATGGATATCAGGGAATTAGTTCTTAGAACACGATCCTTCAGACGGTTCGATGAATCACATCATATTGATATTAAGTTACTTGAGAGCCTTGCAGATCTTGCAAGGCTCTCGGCTTCGGCGGCAAACAGGCAGCCGTTGAAATATTTGCTATGCAACAACAGGGAATGCTCCAATAAAATATTCCTCTGTCTTGCATGGGCAGGGTATCTTAAGGATTGGGGCGGTCCTCTTCCCGGGGAAAGACCTTCGGCTTACATAATAATACTGGGCGACAAGACAATTACCGAATCATTCAATGCCGATCCGGGGATTGCAGCGCAAAGTATGATGCTTGGAGCTACGGAGGCCGGTCTTGGCGGCTGCATGCTGACTTCAGTAAAAAGGGAGGTGTTGAGAAAGGAAATCAATATACCTGACCATTATGAGATACTGATTGTGCTTGCTCTCGGAAAGCCTGTCGAAAAAGTGGTTATTGAGGAAGTTAAGGATGGTAATATAAAATACTGGCGTGACAGCGATCAGACACATCATGTTCCGAAAAGGAAACTTGAAGATGTGGTAATTATAGTTTAATTTTGGTTATGCCATGAACAGGATAGTGATTATATTACTGTCGTTCATCTTCCTGAGTCCTGTTGAAGCCCAGTACGCAAACAATGAGCAGCAGAGGGTTCGTCTGCAGATGATTGTGCGGGATGCTGAATCCTTCTCGCCTCTGGAGAATTCCCAGGTTTTCATCAACAGGGTATTTTATGGTATCACTGATTCCACGGGCACTTTTTCGGTACTTCTGGGGGTGAATGATACCGTTGAGTGCAGACTGCTCGGTTACAGGCCGGCCTTGTTTGTATTAAGCGATTCCCTTTCGGGGCGAGATTTCATGGCCGGTATCTATCTCAACACCGATACCGTGAGGATTGGCGAGGTAATAATTGTCCCAAGGCTTGTGAATCTGAAATCAGATATCTTCAGGGCACCGGAGCCTGTTAGCCGCGAGATGGAGAACGCAAGGGCTAATCTTGCCCTGTCAGCATATCAGGCAAAAGCAAGTCAGGGAAAACTTGGCGATCCCCTGACCAATTATGAGGTTATCAAAATGCAACAGCGTACCCAGGCCTATGAGAAAGGTCAGATACCTTCATCGGCTGTTGTTGCTGTGAGCCCCTTCATGATTGTTCCAGCATTATATCTTTTAATGAACGGGCTACCACCGGGACCCATGCCAATGAAACCCGATATCACCGAAGAGGAATTACTCCAGATACACAAAAAGTACCTTGAATTGCAGGGGACGAGGAAATGATATGGCTATTTCCTGCCATGATCCGTACCTAATGCAGGATATGCCTTATTAACCTTTATAGAAGATCGCTTTGATAATGTGACTTGCCATTTTCGGATTTTCCTTGAGCCTTCTGGTTGAGTAGCCGAACCATTCCTTTCCGAATGGGACATAAACCCGCATGGTATGGCCATCGCTTGCAATACTGTCGCGCAGGCGCGGTGTAACTCCGTATAGCATCTGGAACTCATACATTTTGCGGGGAACATCGTACTTTCTGACAAGATCGATGGCACCTTCGATCAGAGGTTTATCATGGGTGGCAATACCGACATGAATATTGTTTTTAAGCATATACTCAAGATCCTCAAGGAAATGCTGATTTATCTCTTCATACTTTTTATAAGCGATCGATTCATGTTCAACATAGATACCTTTGCAAAGCCTGAAACTCAGGGGGTATTCACCTGAGTTCAGATCCGACAGTTCCCTAATGTCATTGAGCGTTCTTTTCAGATATGCCTGAACGACGAGTCCCACCTTGCCGGGGAATTCGGTCACCATTTTGCGGAATAGTTCAATTTCCAGGTCTGTGCATGACGAATCTTCCATGTCGATCCTGATAAAATTGTTGTAAGAAGCTGCTTTAGCAATTATTTCACGAACATGTTTCTGGCACTCGTTTTTATCCAGAAGCAGTCCGAAGCTTGTGGGTTTAATTGAAAAATTCGCATCAATACCGGCACGCGATGCAACCTCAATCAGGTTAAGATACTCCCTTTTGTTGGCTTCGGCTTCGTCCAGGGTTGTAATAAATTCCCCTAGAACATCAATGGTGGCTTTAATCTGCTTGCTGTTTAGTTCATTGGCCACCCTCATCGCATCCTCTATCGTTTCACCTGAAATATAAGATCTTGAAAAGAGCCAGATAAACTTTTTAGGAAAGAATGGCAGCAGGGAAGCTATAAGTTTGTTCAGCATTTTGATGGTCCGGTTAATAAGTGATGAAAGGTTTCATATTGATGCCCCAGGGAGGTAATCCTGAAAACAAAATAGCAAATAAATAAATATGGAATATAGATATAAATGACGTTTGTCACAAGAAAGGACTGATTTTACTCCCGGATCTTTTATCCCTGAATGATAATTATTTTTTGTTATTATCCTGATTATTATGCCGGCGGCAGTCAATAAATAATAAATTTAATAACCCCGGAAATAAAAATCTTGTCTGACAGTGTACCTTTTTCAGGAAAATTGCGTTTATCAACTGATGATACAAAGTGTTAATTAGTTTAGGTTACACAAAACAAACGGTACGGGTTTGCTTAAAAAGTTTAAATATACGTTCTTATTGCCGCTGATCATATTTGCCGATGGATATTGCCAGGATCCGACCTTTTCCCAGTTCTATGCAAATCCTCTTTATCTTGCACCGTCATTTGCCGGAGCCACGGAGGAGTACAGGATTGCCCTGAATTACAGGAACCAGTGGCCTGCAATTCCCGGGGTGTTTCATACCTACAGTATTTCATTCGACAAGGCGCTTGTGAATTACAATTCGGGTATTGGAATTCAGGCAACATACGACGTTGCAGGATCGGGCGATCTTAGCACAACAAATATTGGCCTGCTGTATTCATATGATTTCAACATAAATGAAGACTGGCATATCAGGCCGGGCGTGAATTTTAAATTCAGGTATCTGGGCCTGAATATCTACAAACTTGTATTTGCGAGCCAGATGACAGGCAGCGGGAATGTTCCCTCAGTCTATCCGCCTCCTTTTGATAAGGTTGCAGACATTGATTTTGCAGCATCCGCACTTGTATATAACGACAGAATCTGGGGAGGATTTACCCTTGATCACCTGCTTACCCCGAAACAATCATTTTATGGTGATGATGCTCTTCTGCCAATCAAGCTGAATGTATTCGGGGGTATCCAGATCATGAGAAAGACTAGATTGAAGCAGACTTTTCATGAGGTTCTGTCGGCTGCTGTGAATTTCCAGAAGCAGGACAAATTCTACCAGACCGACCTGGGATTGTATTACTACAGGGATCCGCTGATTTTCGGACTGTGGTACCGGGGAATCCCGTTTGTTACCACACAGGCCGGGGACGCCATTATAGGGCTTGTGGGCCTGAAAACAAAACAACTTCATATAGGATACAGCTACGATTTTACAATTTCCAACCTGATCACTTCAACATCAGGATCGCATGAGATTTCCCTCGTGTATGAATTCAATTCCTTTACCCTTGGCCAGAGGAAGAAGATAAGGGCAATTCCGTGTCCCGAATTTTAGAAATCCTTTTTAAAAAGCAGGGGAAACAACTGGTATCTTTTTACTTTCTGATTGCTAGAAAACATTCAAAAGCAGAGCGTTAAAAATAACTTTGCGGAGTGTGCCGATAGATTTATTTTTTTATATTTGCGCCTGAATTAAATAATTAACAACCAACCTGAGATGAAGAAATTATATGTAATTCTGTTCAGTATCCTTTTTTTGGCGGTCGCGGCCCTGTTTGTTCTTCATTTTACCGGCGGGAGTAAATCCGGGAATAATGCGGGCGGAGGCGAGGCTGCAACTTCCCCTCAAGGAATTGCATTTGTCAATATTGACACCATTGTTTTCAACTTCAAGATGTTTGAAGACAGGAGATCCGATCTCATTGAAAAGCAAAAAAAGGCAGAAGCAGAGCTTAATACCAGGGGGAACCAGTATGAAAGAGGGATTAAGGATTTTCAGAATAAGGTAAGCAAAGGACTGATAACCAGGGCTGCAGCGGCAGAAATGGAGCAGGCTCTGATACAGCAGCAGCAGGAACTGGTCAACCTTCGCGACAGGCTTCAGGCCGACCTTGTGGAAGAAGACCAGGTTATGAACAGGCAGATACTTGAGTATATTACCACGTTTCTTGAAGAAAACAAGTCGGAATACAATTACGATTATATTTTCGGCAAAAGTTTCGGAAGTGTTGTTCTTTACGGTAACAGCGGCCATGACATAACCAGGAAAGTTCTGGATGCCCTGAATGCTAAATACAAGGCAGAAAAGAAATAGGATCAAATGGGCTTTGCCTCGACCTATCTGAAAGAGAGGACACTTTATCCAAAGCTTATCGGAGAGGCACCCCACCGCGATACAGGGATCATTGTCGTTGTTCCCTCCTGTAACGAACCATCAATCACAAACCTGCTGGATTCCCTGGCATCATGCGCCGAGCCGGCATGTGCAACCGAGGTGATAATAGTTGTTAATTCGCCGGCCGGTGCCGGCCCCGATGTCCGTAACGCAAACATAGCAACACTGAATGAGACAGCGGAATGGAAAATCAGAAATCCGCGATCATTTCTGAAACTGTATACGATAGATGCCGACACATCACAATTTTGCAAGTGGGGGGTTGGGATGGCCCGGAAGGCTGGAATGGATGAAGCTTTGAGACGTTTTGACGAGTTGGAAAGGCCTGATGGAATTATACTTAACATCGATGCCGATTGTACGGTTGAGAATAACTATTTTACAGAGGTTTATGGCGGAATTCCAGCCGGCGGCAATAGATCGGCCTGTTCCATTTATTTTGAGCATCCGCTGGAGGGAAAGGAATTTCCACAGGCGGTATACAGGGCAATTGCCCAATATGAACTTCACCTGAGATATTATTACCAGGGCTTATGTTTTGCCGGGTTTCCGAATGTACATCATACGGTCGGTTCCGCCATTGCCGTCAAGGCAATGGCCTATTTAAAATCAGGAGGAATGAACCGCAGGATGGCAGGTGAGGATTTTTATTTTATCCAGAAGCTTGTGTCTGCCGGCGGTTATTTCAACCTGAATTCCACAACGGTTTACCCGTCGCCGCGCCCCTCAGCAAGAGTGCCGTTCGGTACCGGACCAACAATCTTCAGACTCGCGGAAAGCAATTCCGGGGAACTCATGACTTACAATACCGATGCATTCAGGGAACTGAGGGCGTTTTTCTGTATGACCGACTCATTTTACAATACAAGCAATAATGAAAACCACTATTTGTACAACGAACTTCCGGAAAGTGTGAGATTATTCATTGAGATTGAAGAATGGAATAGGGCAATATGTGAGATTAAGGGAAACACTGCAAGCCTGAAGTCGTTCAGAAAGAGGTTCTACGACTGGTTCAATATGTTCAGGATTGTTAAGTATATGAACTTTGCCCATGAAGATATTATGAAAAAGAAACCTGTTGTGGAATCGGCTCTTGAGCTTTTAAATGAATCAGGACATGATTTTTATTCAGGCGATCCCGTGGCCCTTCTGAATTTTTACAGATCGCTTGAAAAAGGATATCTTTAGTTATGCTTCCTTTTTATCTGCCTGTCTTCACGGGGAGAAAGGACAATATACAGATCCTCATCAGGCTTTTTCATTTTATACTGCTCCCTGGCGAATTTTTCGAGGTTCCGGTTGTCGGTCCTGAGTTCCTGAAGCTTACTTCTGTCCTCTTCAATCCGTCGGGTATAGTATTCCTTTTCTGCCCTGAGCCTGCGCAGGTTTTTCAATTCCCTGTATCTGGCGATGAGATTGTTTGAATCAAGAAGCAACAGCCAGATGACAAAAATTACGAGCGTAAGGATATATTTATTCCTTAAAACCGGGGGTATCTTCTCTATAAACCTGAACCTTACCATTGTTTATGCAAATCTATAACTTTTTTTTATCCCGCGCTCAAAAGATAGTTCATCTGAACATTATCTCCGTTTTTAGTATGTGATTAATCATATTTATCCCTAGCAAAAAGTTGTCAGTTGATTTTAACAACTCTCAACCTGAAGGTATACTTTTTCATCCGGCGCATCAATAAATGATCCGGTTGAGAGTGTTGACCGTCTGCGTCCCGATTACCCGGTCAAATCTGTCACGGGGATTCCGGTAATAAATTATTACCGTGTAATCGTTTTCAGTTTCGTAATGATTCCCCTCGAATTTTGAGGTCACACCGCTTTCATCACCGTCCTGCTGAAAAAAATACTCATAGTTGTACCAGCCCTGTTTCAGAAGCAATATACATTCATAGGCCCTGGTTTCAATGTTGTAGCTCATCAGATTATCGGGCCCGTAGGACCAGTTTGACAGTGCACCCGAAACATACATTTTTCCGCCTTCAACCTTTGAAGCTGACGGAAGGGTAAAATAAACATATACATAGTCTGCTTCAGTGTCGGGATTATTTTCCTCCTGTATGGCTACATAGTACTTTCCGTTGAAATCCTGGCTGTAAAAATATGGTTTGAATTCTCTGTTTTCTGACGGAGTTAGTAAAACATGGTAGTTTGATGTTATAAAGTCAATTTTCTTGACATACTCCGACTGGTATCTAATGCTCCTTATATCGAAATATCTGAATTCGTTTCCTCCCGCGAAAATATTCTTATCCGAAAGTGCACTGTATTTCAGCTTGTTGTTTCCATAAAATTCAGGTTTGATGTTTCTCTTTGCGTTGTTCCATCTCCCGTTCTGGAGAATGGAGGCAAAAACATCCTGATAAGGATCATTAATTTTAATACCGGAATAATCCACGGTAAAATCAATTTGCTGGTTTTCGTTATAATATGCTGTCATCCCTGGCCTGTGAGCTTCAACAGTTATACCGACAAGATTTTCCGATACGATGAAACGCTGCGTGAGAACCGGGTTCTCAGGTTCTCCACTGGGAAATATCATTATTATATAATTTCCTGACAGTTTTAAATTTACACGTTCATTCGGAAAGGCGAGCCTGTAATTTGTGTAATGTATCGTTGTGTTGAACGATGGGTGGTAATCCTCAACGGGGTTTTCCGGAAAGCCGTCGATAAAATCGGTTGTGAAAATTCCGGACCTGTTCCAGTCCTTGTCACAATGTATAAAGGTATAATAAAAGGTCTCGCTGATATCGCCAAGCAGGTCAAACTGGAGTACCAGCCTTTCATTCCCGCCGATGGATATTACGGGATATGAAAGATTCCATTCTTCCCTGTATAATCTTACCGTTTTTACCGAATTGCTGAAGATGGTACCTGCGAGTATTTTTTCTTCATTCTGAGCTGAAACCAGTGTGCATAGACCGGGCAGGATAAAAATGAAAAAAAGCAGGCTGAATTTTCTCATTGTTTTTGTGCAAGTTTTATTACAAAATTAGTGCAATAATTTTATGATTTTTCACACTTTCTTTTATCCATCCCTCATGTTTGTTAACTTTGCTGTCTGTTATTTTATTAACAGAAGACTTCCTGACAGGATTTCTTTTTTATAATTTGATCTTAATTGCTGAAAAAGAAGTTATTGATTAACACTAATTTACGATATCTGGATCTGATATGCCACGTACGATTAAGCTGAAAAAAGGATTTGACATCCGGTTAAAGGGTGTTGCCGGGAAGAAAATGGCCGGCAGTGCGGAGCCTGATCTGTTTGGCGTAAAGCCAATTGATTTTCCCGGTCTTACGCCCAAACTGAATGTTAAGGAAGGCAGCGAGGTACTTGCCGGTGCCATCCTGTTTCATGATAAGCACAGGCCCGAGATAATTTACACCTCACCAGTCAATGGCAGGGTGGTTTCTATTGAGAGGGGGGAGAGGAGAAAGATCCTGGAAGTGGTTATCGAGAAACGGGGAAATGAAGCAATCGATTTTGGAAAAACCCGTCATGAGGAGATCACGGAAGAAAGGGTTAAAGAATCACTTCTGGCATCGGGACTGTGGCCCATTATACGACAGAGGCCGTATCATATAGTGGCCAATCCGCATGACATTCCCAAATCGGTTTTTGTAACCGGATTTGATTCATCACCGCTGAGCCCTGATTATGATTTTATTCTCGAGAATTCAAATATTTCTCATTACAGGACTGGATTGTATGCTCTTTCAAAGCTCGCCAATGGCAGGATCAATCTCGTACTTAAGGAAAAATCTGGTGCAGGCAGTTACTTTTCTGATATCCCGGGCATTGAAATTCATTACTTTTCAGGACCGCATCCTTCCGGAAATCCTGGTATTCATATTCACCACATCGATCCTGTCAACAAGGGTGAAGTGGTGTGGTTTGCCAATCTGCAGGATGTTTCAATACTGGGAAGGCTGCTGGAGGAAGGGATATACAAGCCGGAAAAGATAGTGGCATTAACAGGATCGGAGGTTATTAACCCACAATACTACAGGATCCTGTCCGGGGGGTCGGTGGCTTCATTTGTGGCGGATAATGTCAGGCCCGGCAATAATCGTTACATAAGCGGCAATGTGCTTACCGGGACCAGGATCAGGTCTGACGGATATCTTGGATATTATGATTCTCAGGTTACAGTTATTCCGGAAGGGAATTATCATGAGTTCTTCGGTTGGGCAACACCCGGTATCGGAAAATTCAGCTTTTCCCGGACTTTCCTGTCGAGTCTTTTCCCGAGGAAGGAATACCGGCTCGACACCAATCTGCATGGCGGAGAAAGGGCTTTTGTCGTAACCGGACAGTACGAAAAGGTTCTTCCCATGGATATCTATCCCATGCAGCTGCTCAAAGCCATTCTTGCCGAGGATATTGAGATGATGGAGAATCTTGGGATTTACGAGGTTGCGGAAGAGGATCTTGCCCTTTGCGAATATTTATGCCCCTCTAAGATTGAGATACAGTCGATAGTAAGAAAAGGTATTGACCTTATGATTAAGGAAATGAGCTAATAACCAGCTACCGCGATAGATATGAATTCATTGAGAAAGACACTAGATAAGCTTAAACCTCATTTTTCAAAAGGAGGCAGATTTTCAAAACTTCAGTCGGTATTTGATGGGATGGAGAGCTTCATGTTCGTTCCCGACAAGGTAACATTCAGTGGATCACATATTCGTGATTATACGGACCTGAAGCGGACGATGACCATTGTAATAATAGCCCTGCTGCCTGCATTGCTGTTTGGTTCATATAATACGGGATTGCAGCATTTCAGGTCGGTTGGGATCGAATCGGGAATTTTTCAGTCCTTCGGTTATGGTTTCCTGAGGATCCTGCCGTTTATAATTGTAAGCTACCTTGTCGGCCTGGGCATTGAATTCATTGCCGCACAGATCAGGGGACATGAGATAAACGAGGGATATCTTGTAACAGGCCTGCTTATTCCGCTCATCATGCCAATTGATGTGCCGCTATGGATGCTTGCACTGGCAGTGGCGTTTGCAGTAATCCTGGGCAAGGAAGTGTTTGGAGGAACGGGAATGAATACTTTCAATCCTGCCCTGCTGGCCAGGGCGTTTGTGTTTTTCAGCTATCCTGGCTGGATGACGGGTGACACGGTATGGACAGCGGGGCTCACTGCCGGGAAAAATATTGCTGATGGATTTTCCGGAGCCACACCATTGTCGCTTTGCGTCACAGGTGAAATATCCAGGTTACCTTCTTTCATGGAAATGTTTGTTGGGACGATCCCGGGGTCGTTTGGAGAGACATCAGTCATAGCTATTCTCATTGGTGCCGCGGTGCTGATTGCAACAGGTGTGGGAAGCTGGAAAATTATGGCAGGTGTTTTCGGCGGCGGATTGGCAATGGGACTCCTGCTCAATGCCATTTCAGCAAATGAATACATGCATCTGCCGTTCTACTATCAATTTGTAATGGGCGGATTTGCCTTCGGTGCAGTGTTTATGGCCACAGATCCGGTAACAGCTGCGCAAACCGAGAAAGGCAAGTGGATATATGGTTTTCTGATAGGTGTGCTCTCGATCCTTATCAGGGTGCTTAATCCGGCCTATCCTGAAGGGGTGATGCTGGCCATTCTTCTGATGAACGTATTCGCCCCGCTGATTGATTATTTTGTGATTCAGTCGAGTATTAACAGACGACTAAAAAGGGTCAAAGTTGAAATTAAAACCTCTGTAAAATGAAGCAATTCAGTAACAGGTATATTTTTATTTTTTCATCGGTGATGGTTATTGCGGTGGCAGCTCTCCTGTCGCTGGCTGCAACCCTGCTTCAGCCCGCCCAGACCAGGAACCTCGAGATTGAAAAGAAACGCAATATGCTTGAATCGATAAATGTTGCTGCTACCCGTGAAAATACAGCGGACCTTTACGGAAAATACATAAAGGAAGGCTTTGTTATTAATTCCAGGGGAGAAATGATTGAAGGCGTTGACGCATTTTCAGTAGTACTCAGAAATGAACAGAAAAAGCCGCTTGCAGAGCAGTATTTGCCGGTTTTCAGGGCTGTACCTGATGACGGGGAGCAGGTTGTAATACTGCCGGTCGAAGGAAAAGGTCTTTGGGGGCCCATTTTCGGATATATCTCTTTAAGATCTGATATGAATACCATTTACGGGGTCAATTTCGATCATAAGGGGGAGACTCCGGGCCTTGGTGCAGAAATAAATACCTCTGCTTTTGAAAGCCAGTTCCGAGGAAAGAAACTTTATGACAACACGGATTTTATTTCCGTCCATGTCGTCAAGGGAGGCGCCAGGGAAGGAGATGTGCATGGCGTGGATGCTATATCGGGCGGAACAATAACAAGCAAGGGCCTCGAAATGATGATTCACGATTGTATGCTAAAATACAATGACTTTCTTTTAAAAAACAGGAACTGATATATGGACATTATGGAAAAGGAATCGATATTTTCACCACGGAATCTCAAACTCCTTACCGAACCGCTGGGGAAGAACAATCCGATCACGGTACAGGTACTTGGAATCTGTTCAGCACTGGCTGTGACAGTGAAGCTTAAGCCTGCCCTTGTGATGTCGTTATCGGTCATCATAGTAACCGGTATGTCGAATCTTGTGATAGCTGCTTTCCGGAAGTATATACCTGAAACCATCAGGATCATTGTCCAGCTGGTGGTTATTGCAACACTGGTTATTCTTGTCGACCAGTTTTTAAAGGCATATGTCTTTGATGTGAGCAAGCAGCTCTCGGTTTTTGTGGGGCTGATCATAACAAACTGCATAATTATGGGCAGGCTTGAGGCCTTTGCCATGGCCAATAAGCCCTGGCCCTCATTCCTTGACGGCATAGGGAATGGTGCCGGTTACGGTTTGATACTGGTGGTGGTGGCTTTTTTCCGCGAACTGCTCGGATCAGGCACAGTTTATGGTTATCCCGTACTGGAAAAGCTCGGTTTGTTCAAAACGGGTTACGAAAACAACGGCATGGTCATTCTGCCCCCGATGGCTTTGATTTTTGTCGGCCTGATCATCTGGTTTCAGCGGAGCAGGGACAAAAGCCTGGTTGAAAAAAACTAATTGCTAAGCTATGGAAAACCTGCTGAATATCTTCATAAAGTCGATTTTTGTCGACAATATGATCTTTGCCTTTTTCCTTGGGATGTGCTCTTATCTGGCTGTTTCAAAGAATGTAAAAACCGCGATAGGGCTGGGAATGGCCGTGGTCTTTGTTATGTTCATCACGGTTCCCGTTGATTATCTCATTGAAAAATATGTTCTGAAAAAAGGAGCACTTTCCTGGCTCGGAGAAGGATTTGCAGATGTCGATCTCAGTTTCCTGACATTCATGGTTTTTATTGCAGTCATTGCAGCCATTGTTCAACTGGTTGAAATGGTAGTTGAGAAATTCAGCCCTGCCCTGTACAATTCACTCGGTATTTTCCTTCCGCTGATTGCGGTGAACTGTGCGATTCTTGGCGGTTCACTGTTCATGCAGGAAAGGGAGTATGCCAACGTTGCGGAAGCTGCTTCTTTTGGCCTTGGATCAGGGATAGGATGGCTGCTTGCAATAGTTGGTATTGCTGCCATAAGGGAGAAGATGAAATATAGCAATGTCCCAGATCCTCTTAAAGGGCTGGGTATAGCGTTTATTCTCACCGGGCTGATGGCAATAGCTTTCATGGGATTTATGGGTATTAAACTCTAAGTAAGTATTTGATTATGATTCTTGCAGTTACCACATTAAGTACTCTACTGTTCTCAGTTGTTGTCTTTCTTATTATTATCCTGCTTCTCGTAATGATGCTGCTTTTTGCAAGGGACAGGCTGCTGCCTAAGGGTAATGTAAAATTACAGGTAAATGACCGGGAGCTGGAGGTATCACAGGGAGGAAATCTTCTGTCAACCCTTTCAGGAAACGGGATATATCTGCCCTCAGCATGCGGCGGTGCCGGGACATGTGGTATGTGCCGGTGCCAGGTTGTTTCGGGTGGAGGATCAATACTTCCGACTGAGGTAGTGTTTTTTACGAGAAAAGAGCAGCAAAACAACTGGCGTCTTGGCTGCCAGGTAAAAATAAGGGACAATATGTCGATCCGGCTTCCCGAATCTGTGTTCGGAATCAGAAAATGGGAATGTGAAGTTGTTTCAAATAAGAATGTGGCAACCTTCATCAAGGAACTGGTTGTAAAACTGCCCGATGGCGAGGATCTTGATTTTGAACCGGGAGGTTATATTCAGATTGATGTTCCCAAATACGAAACCAGTTTCAGGGATTTCAATATTGACGAGATCTTCAGAAGCGACTGGGATAAATACAATATGTGGGACCTTCATGTAAAGAACACGAGTGAGACATACAGGGCCTATTCGATGGCGAACTATCCGGCGGAAAAGAATCTGATTAAACTCAATATCAGGATTGCAACACCTCCATGGGACAATTTGGAGAAGAGATTCATGAATGTCCCCCCCGGGATCTGCTCATCATACATCTTTTCGCTGAAAAAGGGTGATAAAATCGTTATATCCGGCCCCTATGGTGAGTTCCATATCAAGGACACGCCCAATGAAATGGTTTATATCGGGGGCGGTGCCGGGATGGCGCCTCTCAGATCGCATATTTTCCATCTTTTTCATACGCTCAGAACGGGCAGGAAAGTTTCATTCTGGTACGGAGCCCGGTCGCTCAGGGAAGTCTTTTATGAAGAGGAGTTTATCGCAATTGAAAAGAAATTCAATAATTTCAGATTTCATCTCGCTCTTTCTGAGCCTCTTCCGGAAGATAACTGGAAGGGTCCGACAGGATTCATTCATCAGGTTCTCCTGGATAATTATCTCAGCAAGCATGAGGAACCGGAGGATATTGAATACTATTTCTGCGGGCCTCCCGTAATGAACGATGCTGTTGTAAAAATGCTCGATTCGCTGGGCGTTCCGCAGGAAAACATATCTTTTGATGATTTTGGGATATAAATACCCGTTCAGGCATCAGTTACTCCCCGGATTCATTCAAATGTAAATATTCATCCGGCAGAAACCGGGTTAAGTTGAATTAAAAGCAAAAGCTGCATTACTCTTATTGAAAATGGTTCTGAAAAAATCCTTCTTTTTCCTGGGCATTGCAATTCTGCTGCAATCGTGCACCAACACTAAGGTATATGATACATTTACCGGTTTTGTCCAGGGTACAACCTACCGCATGATTTTCGAAAACAGCGGAAAAATAAACCCCGTGGAACTTAAATCAGAAGTTGAGAAACTCCTTTTTGACTATGATATGTCCCTGTCGGTTTACCGCGATTCATCGATAGTTTCAAAAATCAACAGGAATGAGGATGTTGTTCCAGATGCCTGGTTTGCCAGTGTTTTTGCCAGATCGGAAGAGATAAACAGGCTTACAGGAGGTGATTTTGATATAACCGTAGGGCCTCTTGTAAATGCAATGGGGTTCGGGCCGGATGCTCATAAACATTTCAATGCGCAGATGCGCGACAGCCTGATGGAACTGGTTGGAATGGAGAAGGTAAAGATGGTAAACGGGAAGATTGAAAAGAGCGATCCTCGTATAAAACTGGATTTCAATGCAATAGCTAAGGGGTATTCCGTTGACGTTGTATCAGGATTTTTTGACGGCAAGGGTATAAAAAGCTACCTTGTCGAAATAGGGGGTGAGATAAGAGTGAAAGGAAGCAAGAACGGCAAATTGTGGAAGATAGGAATAGACAGGCCTGAAGACAGTAATTTTGTTCCGGGGAATCACCTTCAGGCAGTCCTCAGACTGAAGGACCGTTCACTGGCAACATCGGGTAATTACAGGAAATTTTATGTGGAGGACGGAATAAAATATTCACACACCATTGATCCCAAGACAGGTATGCCGGCAAGGAACCAGCTTCTGAGCGCTACAATCCTGGCTTCTGACTGCGCCACTGCCGACGGGATCGCAACAGCATGCATGGTAAAGGGAAAAGATGAAACAATTGAATTTCTGGAAAAGCATCCTGAGTTCGATGCGTTCCTGATCTTTTCCGATGACAGCGGGAATTTCAGCACCTGGATGACCAGTGGTCTCAGGAATTATATTTCAGAACCCGAAAATAAATGATTTCCGGGAGGGCAGTTAAACGTTTTCCGGTTCAGGCTCCATCCGGGGCAGTATTTTACCGCATGACGGGCATTCCTTAAAACCACCCGGGGATGAACAACCGATATCAGGATCTCCTCCGCAGCTAATACCTCTTTTACGCATTTCCCTGTTTTGGCTGATATGTATTTCAGGAAAGACCCCGTTATTTTTCAGCAATATCCTGACCCCGAAGAACAGCGCTGCCAGCGAAAGCAATACAGCACTAAGTATGAGCAGTTTTACAAACATTTTTTGAACTTCCCTTTTCTTTTGTAACTTTATGGAATGACTAAACCTTTTTGTTTGTTAGTGTTCTGCAAAGGTATTTATCTTTTCCGGATACATATTAAACAACCCCGGGTTTAGTTTGTTTTATCACTGACAGAAATAAAAGTAACAGAATCAGAAATGGATAAGAGTAATAATACAACCGGCCAGTTGCCCGACAGGAATACAATCCTGGCTGATTTCAGGCTTGCCACCCTGAGCAGGACGCTTAGCATCATAGGTAGGCGGGAGGTATTGTCGGGTAAGGCAAAATTCGGGATTTTCGGCGATGGAAAGGAGATTGTCCAGATTGCCCTAGCAAAGCAATTCAGAGACGGCGACTGGCGTTCAGGTTATTACAGGGATCAGACCTGGATGATGGCCATGGGGCTCTACAATGCCGTTGACTTTTTTCATCAGCTTTATGGAAACACAGACAGGAAAATCATTCATGGGAGCGGGGGCAGGGTGTTTAATAATCATTTTTCAGTTCCGAATATTAATCCCGATGGTTCGTGGAAGAACCTGATGCAGCAGAAAAACTCCTCTTCGGATATATCGCCTACTGCAGGCCAGATGCCTCGGTTGCTGGGGTTGGCATATGCTTCGAAACTCTTCAGGCAGAACAGTGAACTGCATGGTTATACGACACTTTCAATGCAGGGAAACGAGGTTGCATTCGGATCAATCGGAGACGCAAGCACATCCGAAGGGCATTTCTGGGAGTCAATCAATGCGGCAGCGGTATTACAGGTACCGATGGCGCTTTCAGTGTACGACGACGGGTATGGAATATCGGTTCCCAAAAAGTACCAGACAGCAAAGGGAAGTATTTCAGATATTCTCAGGGGTTTTGAGGATGAACCCGGAAAACCGGGGATACTCATTTTTAAAGGCAAGGGATGGGATTATCGGGGACTGATTGACCTTTACGAAAAGGGAATTGCAATTTGCCGCCGCGATCACAAACCGGTTGTATTTCATATTGAGGAAGTGACCCAGCCTCTTGGTCATTCGACCTCCGGGTCGCATGAGAGATACAAGAGTGCGGAAAGATTAAAGTGGGAAGTGGATTTTGATCCAATTGCAAAAATGCGTGAGTGGATTGTCAGTGAGGGTATTGCAACGGATTCGGAGCTGGATGCACTTGCCGCTGATGCAGAAGGGGAAGCCAGGGAGGCAAGGAAAAAAGCGTGGAACATGTTTCAGCAACCAATCAGGGTTGAAAGGGATGCACTTGTAAAAATTATTGAGGATCGCACCTGCCGGTGCAATGATGAGATAAAGGAGGCTTCCGTCGACGAAATTAAGAATGAGCTTACCCAGATTATAACTCCCATCAGGAAGGATAATTTTGTTGCTGCACGAAAAATACTCCGGAATATCTGCGGCACATGCCTGAAAGCTGAAAACCTGCAGGAAGAGCTTAACGGCTGGCTCAGGCGCAATTATCAGGATGCTTCAGACAGCTACAATACTTTCCTGTATAATCAGACATCCAGATCCGTACTGAAGGTTAAGCCTGTTCCACCAGTTTATTCGGAGAATTCACCGGAGGTACCGGGGAGGATCATATTAAGGGAAAATTATGACAGGCTTTTCAGTAAATATCCTCTGCTGGTAACCTTTGGTGAGGATACCGGCCATATCGGAGGGGTGAACCAGTCGCTTGAGGGCCTCCAGAAAAAGTATGGAGAGCTGAGAATAACAGATACCGGAATAAGGGAGGCAACCATTCTCGGCCAGGGTATTGGTCTTGCCCTCAGGGGTATGCGTCCCATAGCAGAGATTCAGTACCTCGATTATCTGATGTATGCACTCCAGCTTTTAAGCGACGATCTTGCAACCACTCATTACAGAACAGTTGGGAAGATGGTTGCTCCGCTGATTATCAGTACAAGAGGACACCGGCTCGAGGGTATGTGGCATTCCGGTTCGCCGATGAGCATGCTTATTAATTCAGTCAGGGGTGTATACGTTTGTTCACCCCGGGATATGACCAGGGCGGCGGGTTTCTACAATACCCTGCTTGAGGGCGATGATCCTGCGATTGTCATCGAACCTCTTAACGGATACAGGATCAAGGAAAAAATGCCCGACAATATAGGTGAGCTGAAACTGCCCCTGGGAATTCCTGAAGTAATTACTGAAGGTGATGACATAACCATTGTAACCTATGGTTCTACGGTAAGGATTGCAGCAGAAGCTACAGAACAGTTATCAAAACATGGAATCAGTGCAGAACTAATTGATGTTCAGACGCTTGTGCCGTTTGATACCGAACGGAGGATAATTGAATCCATCAGGAAGACCAACCGTATTCTTTTCCTTGATGAGGATGTGCCCGGTGGTACAACAGCATATATGCTTCAGGAAGTTCTTGAAAAACAGGGAGGTTGGAATTATCTTGACAGCCCGCCAAAAACACTGACTGGTAAAGAACACAGGCCTGCTTACACAACTGATGGGGATTATTTCTCAAAGCCAAATGCAGAGGATATTTTTGATATGGTTTATGCAATGATGAAAGAATCAGTTCCGGCAAGATACTGACGACAGCAATCAGTCATTCGCTGGGAGGATTACGCGTATATGATTGATCCGTTAGCGGTTGACTTCTTATAATCCTTCTGCCTTTGATCCAATAATAGTGAGTAATTCTTTCGCAGCCTCCAGGGGACCCGATGTTTCATGGCCCAGGATCCCGAGTCGTGTTCTCATCTGGCCGACGAAGATATTTTTGCTGAAGAAGGATTCGAAAAACCTTTTTGCTATTTTTTCATGAAGCTCCCTGTATTCGGGAGGACCGAAGATATTTGCAAAGTAGGAATGCACCAGTCCCGTCGAGGTTGTAGTGCCCTTGCTCATCACGGCGCCTTCACGGAAAACATCGAGCGCCCAATCAACGTTGTCAAATTTTTCAATTACGGGATGATCGGCGTCGATTTCCTCATAATTGTTGGCGTACAGGATGTAATCAATTTTATGACCCTTGATTATGGTTGCAAAATTGGTGGCAGGAATAACGATTCTTGCATTGACCTGGCTTGGATTCATAATAATTGATCTGTCGAGATGACCGTAGGCATAGCCGGGTTGCAGGTCGTCGAGCCTCAGAAAAGCTCCGATTTCCGTTCCGAAACCTACCGGATTTCCGTCGTTATCGAGTTCAATCGAACCCATATCGTCAGCGATGATCCTGAGTTCCCTGATTTCCTTTTCGCCAAGAACCCTGAAAGCTTCAAGTGTTTCTGACTTTCCGGCCCCGGTATCCCCGATCATCAGGATAGTTGCTTCCTTTCTGCCTTTGAGCAGGATTTTCACCATAGCTCCATGGAAAGGAAGATTTCCCGACTGCATTATTATTGAATTATGAAGCGTGAGGACCATTTTTTTCAGATAGCCGAAATATCCGAATTCCAGCCGGCCCGGGATTGCTCCCACGAAAAGATTGTTGGCTTTGTCGTGATGGAATACCGTGGAATATTTTGAAATGCTGTCGAATGTTTCCGGGGGAGCCCCGTATATGAACACTGCATCGGGCTTTTTTGCAAGATCTTCATCTTCTGCAACCTGGAAAAGGTTACACATTGAAAGCCCAAGCTCAAGAAAGGTTATATGGAAATAAATCATTATAACCAGTTTGCCGACTTTTGCGGGGTAACATAACCAGTCTTCGGGATCGAGTTTTATCAGGTCTATAGGGTTTTGCTGGATCAGCCTGAAATCACCGGTACGTTTATTCATCGGCTGGTGAATAACGAGAGGAGGATAGATCAGGATCTGTCTTGTAACAGGAATGCTGTTAAGAAACTGATACTTAGGATCCGGCCATGTTATTTCAAAAGGCAGTGAAATTACCGCCATCTCTGCACCTGCAGGCACCTGCCTGTAAACGGTCGGATGGTTTCCCGTGATGTTTTCCTGCACATGCCTGTAAACTGTGCGTATCAGGTGGGTCAAATGTTCAATGGTTTCATTAAAGGTACGATAAGGTCTTTTATCAAGCCTGTCTCCTTCCGAATCATTTATGATGAACCTGTCGAAATGCCGCCAGTAATCGTAAAGATATTCTACAAAACCGCTCAGCAGATGGGTATCTCGGAGGAAAACGGACGATTTGTCAAAGATATGAGGTACGACGCTTCCTTCATATTTAAACAATAGTGTAAGGGTTTTAACCAGCGAAGTGACTGATTCTTCATCAACCTTACCGTTTTCAAAAATATCGAGCAAAGGAGATCCTATATCTTCCAGGTGTTTTATGGAATGATCCAGTATTTTCCTGAATTTTTCGCTTGCAAGGAGTTCATCCGCTGTTTCACACATCCTCTC
This sequence comes from Bacteroidales bacterium, assembly GCA_009877105.1. Classification (GTDB taxonomy): domain Bacteria; phylum Bacteroidota; class Bacteroidia; order Bacteroidales; family VadinHA17; genus LD21. The sequence goes on along the minus strand of WXFD01000058.1, from coordinate 51,208 downwards.
CCGAATATTCAGGACGACTTTGTTTCCTACAATCCTTAATGTACTCTTTTGCATAATGGTTTTAAACAAAACGCACAAAAGTATTACAATATTTCATTGTTATCATATGAGGCTGTAAATTTTTTGTATTTCATACACCTTTTATGATTTCGATCAATAAAATTCGTAAATTGTAGCACTAAAGTGTGATGTATGAAACCGGAACTCGATCTCTTTGCGATTCACCCGGAAGATAAGATACCGGAGAAAGGAAAAGTGCTGATTTCAGAGCCTTTTCTGGCGGATACTTTTTTTAATCGCAGCATTGTTTATCTGACCGATCACAATCAAAAAGGATCGGTAGGTTTTATCCTCAACAAGAAACTGGATATAAAGATTTGTGATGCAGTAAGCGGTTTTGAAGGTTGGGATGAAAATCTTAATATGGGCGGTCCGGTTGCGCCCGACACACTTCATTATCTTCACAGTCTTGGCAATCTCATACCGAAAAGCGTACCTGTTGATGGTACCATATATTGGGGAGGTGATATAGAAACCATTAAAGGATTGATCAGGACAAATGCGATCAAGCCTTATCAGATCAAGTTTTTCCTTGGCTATTCAGGCTGGTCTGCAGGGCAGCTCGACCGGGAACTGAAAGAGAATTCGTGGGTGATTGCCAGGGTAAAATCGGAAATAGTTATGTCTGCATGGGGCAGCGACAGCTGGAAAAGGCTGCTCAGGTCGTTTAATAACAAGTACAGGATATGGGCCGATTTTCCAGAGTCCCCTGAAATGAACTAGATATGTAATATTTTATATATCAATTCTTTAAGTAAATCTCCGGAATCAGCCCCGGTATCACCCCAGCCTTTTGATTTCATGTCGAAGGTACGGAGTAGTTCAATCACCCGTACCGTTTCAGATATGTTGTACCTGGCTGCAGCAGTTTCATAATCCTTTACGAAAAACGGATTGATTTTAAGCATTGCAGCAACATTGTTTCTCGACTTGTCGGCTATATAATGATAGGTAAGTATCCTGACAAACAGGCTGAACAGGGATGCTATGGTAAGGGTTACGGGATTATCTTTCTGGTTTTCTGAGAAATAATTGATTATCCGGTTGGCCCTGAGGATATTTTTTTCACCTACGGCCTTTTGCAGTTCAAAATTGTTGTACTCCCTGCTTATTCCTATATTTTTTTCAATCAGTTCAGTTGTTATAACCTGTTTTCCGGCAGGAAGAGTGATGAGGAGTTTATCGAGCTCGTTGGCAATCTTATGCAGGTCGGTTCCAAGAAACTCAGTGAGCATCGCGGACGCAAAGGGTTCGATTCTTATGCCCCTGGTCATAAGATATCTTTCAATCCATGGCGGAACCTGGTTATCATACAAACGTTTCGATTCAAAATAAATCCCATGGGTTTCCAATGCCTTGTAGAATTTTGTTCTTTTATCAATTGTCTTGTATTTGTAATTGAGCACCAGAATGGTGGAAAGCAGAGGTTTTTCAAGATAAAAGATTAGGTTTTCAATTTTCTTGACTGACTGGGCTTCCTTAACTATTACGACCTGGTGGCTTGCCATCATTGGGAACCGCCTTGCTGTATCAATTATTGACTCTATGGTTGTATCTTCCCCGTAAAGAATCAGCTGGTTGAAAGCTTTTTCCTGTTCTGACAGAACCTTGTCTCCGATAAAATCGGTGATAAGGTCAATATAATAGGGTTCATCACCGGCGAGAAAGTAGACGGGCCTGAAGATCCTTTTTGTCAGATCGGAGATTATGTCTTCATATGTTAGGGGCATGGTCAGAATCTTAGATGTTTTACCGAGATCCCGTTATTTTTTATTTCCCTTAAAGCGTCAATTCCAATTTTAAGATGCATCTCAACAAATTTGTCTGTCACATTTTTGTCGATTGCTGAGGTCTTTATGCCCGTGGAAATCATTGGCTGGTCGGAAACAAGCAATAAGGCACCAGTGGGAATTTCATTTGCAAACCCGACAGTGAATATTGTGGCTGTTTCCATGTCGATTGCCATTGCCCGGGTTTTGACCAGGTATTTTTTAAAACGGTCGTCATATTCCCATACCCTGCGGTTTGTTGTATAAACAGTACCTGTCCAGTATTCCTTGTTGTGCCTGGTAATTGATGCTGATATTGCGCTCTGCAGCTGGAATGCGGGCAGGGCAGGGACTTCCAGGGGCAGGTAGTCGTTTGAGGTACCTTCGCTTCTGATGGCAGCGATCGGAAGTATAAGGTCGCCAAGAGTGTTTTTCTTTTTTAGGCCCCCGCATTTTCCCAGGAACAGGACCGCCTCGGGTTCCACCGCACTGACAAGGTCCATAACGGTAGCTGCGTTGGGACTTCCCATCCCGAAGCAGATGATGGTAATGCCATCAGCCGTGGAGCTTGGCCAGTTCTTGTCCCGGCCTTCCACTTCCGAATTGTTGATCTGGGCAAAAAGCTCAACATAGTATACGAAATTGGTCAGAAGAAAATATTTGCCGAAAGTATCCAGGCTTTTACCTGTATATCGCGGCAGCCAGTTATTGATAATATCGGCTTTGGTCTTCATTTTTTTTAGATTATGAAGTTTATCTGAATATATTTGGAAGTTTAAAAATACGAAAAGTAAGTTGATACAGCTGAATCTTCCCTCATATTCATTCAGGATTACCGGCAGTGAGGGTTCTGAGATGATATTTGATCCGATCCGCAGGAAATATGTCAGGCTTACGCCTGAGGAGTGGGTCAGGCAGAATTTTGTCCAGTATCTGATTCATGAAGGAAAATACCCGCCGGGGCTGATGGAGACTGAAGTGATGTTCAGGTTGCATAACAAGCTTGTGAAAAGAATTGACATCAGGGTGCGGGATCGCAGGGGAAATCCTGTGCTGCTGGTTGAGTGCAAGTCCTACAAGGTTGCTATAAATGATGCTAAGGTCAGGGATCAGATTGGCGAGTATAACATGCATTTCAAGGTGCCATATGTAGTGATCACAAATGGCCTGGATCATTATGCATTCAGATATGATCAGGAAAGGAATCTTTATGATTTCATGATGGTTATCCCGTTGTATGAAGATCTTCTGACCTGATTCAGGCTAATTTCTCAAGTATCTGCCAGCACTGATACAAACCCCTGGGAACATGGAAACATCCTTTCCATTTTCCCCCTTTCAGAGGAAGGAGCACTTCTCCCCTGCGGTTCAGGTAACCGAACCATTCCCCATGTTCCCTGTCTTTGAAATGATCCCAGGTATAATCATGAAGTATATCAAACCATTCCAGGTTGTTCGCGGTACCCGTAAGCAGGTATCCTTTCAGCAGAGTGATCAGTGTTTCGATGTGAACCCACCATAGTTTCTGGTCCCATTCAAGCTGTTGTGGGGGATAACCAAGCCTGTCCATGAAATAGAGTATACCGCCAAATTCCCTGTCCCATCCGTATTCAATGGTTCTGAGGGCTATTTCGTTAGCCTTTGTAATCAGTTCCGGTCTGTTCATCCGTTTTCCTAAATCCATGATGAACCACATTGCCTCCAGTGCATGCCCCGGGTTGAAGAGTCTTCCGTCGAAGGTGTCGGACAGAGCTCCGTCCTCAGTTACATTTTCGACAATCAGACCCAGCTCAGGCCGGTAAAAAATATCCATAACTTCGTGTATGCATGTCTCTATGGTTTTTTCCAGGAATTCCCTGTCAATCAGCTGCTCTATTTCCAGTGAAAGGTTGCAAAGGATCATTGGCAGTGCAAAATTCTTAAGGTTGCGTGTCCCCGGATAAGCTTTATTCCAGCGGTCTTTGGGATTGGCTGCCCGTGACAGGATTAAATCAAAGGTTTTCCTGGCAATGTCGGCATACTCCTGTTTCCCCGTGGCGAGGCTCAGCTGCCCGAACGCCATGGCGGCAAAGGTATAAGAGAAAATATTGTAAGGTTCAACCAGAGGTCTGCCGTCTCTTGCAAGGGAAAAATACCAGTTGAAATTGCCGTCATGGCCGTGTTTTTTCAGGAATTCACCTCCGTGAATCGCGCACTCAAGCCATTCCTGTTTTCTTTCAAGCTTGTTGAAAAGCATTGAGAACATCCAGACCTGCCTTCCCTGAAGCCAGATAAACTTATCAGTATCAAATACTTTTCCGTCCCGGAGAAGACAGGTGAAATAACCTCCCATCTCCCTGTCGATTGAATTGTTCAGCCAGAAAGGGAGCACATTGTCAAGCAGTTCATCCCTGTACAGGGATGCCAGTGATTTAAAGTCCATGATATTATTTTTGGGTTTTATGTCCACATTTTTTCAATCTCCTCGAGTGATTTGCCAGTTGTTTCAGGCACCTTTTTCCAGATGATCCATATGTAGGGGAAGCACATAAGGGCGAACAACAGGAATGTTCCTGAGGGTTTCAGGTTTTCGAGCAGCCATGGTGTCAGCTGTCCGATAAGATACGTACCTATCCATAGTGAGAAACCGGCAATTGACATGGCCAGTCCCCTGACCCTCATGGGATACATTTCTGACAGAAGCACGAAAATAACAGCGCATATTGAGATGGCACATGAGAAAATATAAAACAGGAAAAAGACCAGCAGGATTACCGGGGTTAGTCCCCATTCCTTTCCAAAGGCAAAGTAAATGGCAATGCATATGAGAGAAATTATCATACCTGAAACACCCCAGTAAACCAGCTGTTTTCTTCCTACCTTGTCGATGATTATAAGGGCCAGGACAGTGGTCAGCATGTTGACAAGGCCTACGAGAACCTGGTAGAATAATGAATCTCCGCTTGATAATCCGCTGTCGGTGAAAATAGAAGGGCCGTAATAAAGAACGGCATTGACGCCCATGAATTGTCCCAGCATGGCTATGGCAACTCCTATCAATACTGCCTTCAGGATCCCGGGTTCTGCAAGGAATTTCCATTCTGATTTTTTCTCAGTCTGAACAACCTGCTGTGTCTGCGCAATTTGGTTATTAACCTCATCGTCCGTTGCATATATCCGTTTCAGGATTCTTGAGGCTTTTTCCGGCGAGTGCTTCAGGATCAGCCATCGCGGACTTTCGGGTATAAAAAAGATCATAAAGAAGAACATGACAGCCGGTACGGTCTCCATGCCCAGCATGGCTCTCCATACTTCACTGACAAAAATCTTATTCAGGACAGGATTAGCCCAATTACCGCCGGCTGCCAGTTTCAGTAACTGGAAGTTGGCAAGATAAGCACCAAGAAAACCGATTGTTATTGCCAGCTGATAAAATGATACAAGCCTGCCCCGGTGCTTTGCAACAGATATCTCCGATATATAGATTGGTGATACAATTGATGCTACGCCAATCCCTATTCCGCCGACAAGCCTGTATGCAACCAGCCCGTTGATGGTGTTTGAAAGTGCACATCCTATCCCTGTAACCATGAAAAGTATTGCGGAGATGATCATTGTCTTTTTTCTTCCGAGGAAGTCGCTCATGACTCCCGCCACTGCAACTCCCATGATCGATCCGACCAGGGCGCTTCCAACATACCATCCTTCCTGCAGCGGACTTAGATTGAACTGGCTGGATACCTGGGTTATTGTACCTGAAATCACTGCGGTATCATAACCAAAAAGAAAGCCGCCAAGAGCAGCTACAAGGGCAAGAAAAACTATATAACCCATAATTATGGCTTGGTTGAGAAGTTCGTTATAAAAAGATCTGCCAAAATTCCTGAATCAAGCTGAATCAGGAAAATCCGTAAATGTTAATTTTAGCATCCGTAAATGGAGTGGATAAAATTAAATCCGGTGATAAAAATAATACAATATTTTAATTATTCATGAATAGGGTATCGTGTGCGGTAATCAGGAACGAAGAGAATGAAATCCTCATACTTCAGGGGGAGAAGGATGCCGGCGACCCTTTGAGATGGGAATTCCCTTATGGCAGCCCCGCAGAAGACGAGACGGATGAGGAATGCATTATAAGGGTAACAAGGGAACAGCTTGGTATTGATATTGTCATCTGCAGTCTGATGGAAATAGTTGAGTATGACTGTGGTTACGGGCAGATCAGCCTGACCCCGTTCATATGCGATACACTTGATGAATTGCCATTCCTGACCGTTCATACCGCATTCAGATGGATAACCCCGGATGAATTACGGAACATTGAATTCACAGGGTTTAATGTTCAGGTAGCCCACGATTATTTTTCGGATCATATAGGGCAAGGAAATCGCTGCGAAGAAACTTTGGCCGGTGAGTTCAGCAACCTGGACAGTGATGATGCCATCAGACTGATGGTGGGCTCTTTTAAGGGGGCCAGGGAAGCTGAACTGCTTGCAGGATCGGCAATCGCCAACGGAGAGGTCTTGAAAAAACTGCTCGACTATTCGTTTTCTGATGACAGAAAACTGGCATTCAGGGCATCCTGGACATTGTCAAAGCTTCATGATAAGATACCGGAGATTGTCACACCCTATCTGGGCAGATTGATAGGAGCGCTTGATACTATTGATAATGAGAGTGTCCAAAGATCTTTTCTGAGGATTGTGTCCCTGAGCGATCTTAATCTTGTTCCGGCCAGGGATCAGGGAATGCTGGCCGATCATTGCTTCAGGATGCTGAAATCAGGATTTTCAGCAATTGCCGTAAAGGCTTATTCCATTGAAATAATTTATAAACTCGCACTTATTTACCCCGAGCTTTCCGGTGAGTTAGCCGCAACGGTGAGGCTGCTTGAGGATGAGGCTCCGACAGGGGTCCTGGCGAAAGGGAGAAACCTGCTCAGAAAACTGGCTGCAAAACAGGGAGAAGCAGATCCCTCAGGTATGAATATTTATGACTGAATCTTTGTAATTTTGCAGCTCAATCTGATCAGATGAAAGTAATTGATACCTCGGGCCTGCAATGTCCCGCTCCTCTTATTGCAACCAGGAGGGCAATGAAGGAAACAGAAGAGGGAGAATCTTTCGGTATAATCACTGACAGTAAATCTTCCTTTGAAAATATTTCCCGGTTCCTTAAAGACCACGGGCAGGAATTTTCCTGTGAAGAATCTTCCGGCAAATGGATCCTGACGATAAACAAGGGGCCGACCGGCAATATATCAGTGAGTCCTGCCGGGTATTGTGAAACCCCGGTTCCTCATTTCTCCAAAGGCGATTTCATCGTTGCATTCGGATCAGATAAAATGGGAGAAGGAAACGATGAACTCGGACGTCATCTGATGATCAATTTCGTCCTGGCTTTGAAAGATCTTGACAAGCTGCCGGTCAGGATGGTTTTTTACAACAGCGGGGTCCTGCTTGGGTCAGAAGATTCGAAGGCCGCAGATCATCTGAATGAAATGGAAAAGATGGGCATTGAGCTGTTGTTTTGTGAAACATGCGTAAGTTACTATTCGCTGAGTAAAAAAATGAAGGTCGGCACATTGAGCAATATGTTTGAGATAGCACAGATCATGGCCTCAGCTTCGAATATTGTAAAGCCCTGAAATGATTTAGCCTGTATCATGAAAATCGATCTTCTTGAAATGGCTGACGGCGGAGGGTGTTCATCGAAGATACCGGCGCTGCAGCTTGAGGAATTTCTGAAACATCTGCCCTTGCCTGAGGATCCGGATATCCTCGTAAATATCAGTAATCATGATGATGCCGGGGTATACCGGATAAATGATGAACTGGCCCTGGTGTTTACAAATGATTTTTTCCCGCCGGTATGCAGTGATCCGTATGAATTTGGTCAGATAGCAGCCGTCAATGCGTTGAGCGATGTATATGCGATGGGAGGGAGGCCGGTTGTTGCCCTTAACATAATGATGTTCCCGTCATCCCGGCTTTCACCTGACGTATATGCCGGGATACTCAGGGGCGGATATGAGACTGCAGCCGGAGCGGGAGTGAGCATAATAGGGGGACATACCATTGATGATCCGGTTCCGAAATATGGTCTTGCAGTGATTGGCTTTGTTCATCCTTCGGGGATTATAACGAATGCAGGCGCCATGCCGGGCGATTCCATAATTCTTACGAAACCCCTGGGAACCGGTATTATCCTGGCGGCAAACAGGCTTGGCCTTGCATCGCAGGCAGATATCAGCGAGGCACTGGCATCGATGAAACAGTTGAACAAACCGGGTGCAGATATAATGAAAAAGTACGGTGTGAAGGGAGCCACCGATATAACCGGATTCGGTCTGGCCGGTCACACCCTGAAGATGGCCAGGGCGAGTGAAGTATCGATAACCCTGAACATGAAGCAGGTCCGTCTGATTGGAAACACATTGGCCCTGGTGGAAGACGGATGTATTCCCGGTGCAGCTTTCAGAAATCTTGATTATATTGAAAAAGATACCCGCTTCTCTGCCGGGCTTGCGTATAACCTTAAAATGGCAGCCTGTGATGCCCAGACCTCGGGAGGCCTGCTGATAAGCGCTGCACCGGAAATTGCTGGCCAGGTTGTGGATGAGCTTTCCGAAACCGGATTCCACAAGGCTGCAATAATTGGGAAAGTTACTGAAAGAAGCGAAAAACTTCTTTACCTCAATGAATAGAATCAATAAAGGCAACCAAATTGCAGAATGCAGTTATTTCCTGTATCCGAACGACTTGTTTATCACCTCCAGCAGATAGTGTTTCCGGTCGCTGAAGTACTCCCAGAACATGATCCCGGCCAGCTTATGCTTCAGTATATACTCGCACTTTATCCTGGTTGATTCCTCATCATCGTAGGTGATGAATGCCTTTTGGTCGGCATTGAACAGGTAAGGGGCCTTTGATTCAGCATCCCAGTAGCGGGTGAAGCCTTTTTTATTGACAACGCTGTCCTTCAGGTAGGAATAACCGCCCCCCAGCCATCTCCTGACCGGGACGGGTATCTGGTACAAGCCATTGTTGTCGGTGCTCTTTACAACCCTGCCTTTCCCGTAGAAAGCTGTGCCAAGGACAATCTTTGACGGTTTGACGCCCACAGCCATCATGTTCCTTATACACACATCACCCGAGTAAATGTAGGGCATGTTCGGGGGTGAATACAGGTTTGAATGATGGGATGACATGTTGTCGTAGGTGCCGTCGAAGTCGTAAGCCATCAGGTTTATGTAGTCGAGGTAGTTCTGTGCAATTTCCATCTGTGTATGCTGCAGGAATTCCCTTGAACCCCCGATTGCGGTTGTGACCAGGTACTTTTTGCCCGTCTGTTTTGAGCTGGCATCAAGGATCTCACGGAGGTCCCTGAAAAGCCGGGTATAGTTTTCCCTGTCCTCGGGGCGATAGACATTGCTGTCGCCGATCATTCCGGGATATTCCCAGTCAATGTCGACTCCGTCGAGATCGTATTTCAGGACAATATCGACCGAGCTCTGGGCGAAATTCCGGCAGGATGTATCGGATAACACGGCATCGGAGAAATTCTTGCTCCAGATCCATCCTCCGACCGATATGAGGATTTTCAGGTCGGGATTGATCTTCTTGAGTTCATTCAGCTTTCTGAAATTTATTGTGTCGGTTGCACCGTTTGTCAGCCATGCCCTGTTGTCTTTGACATCGACGAAGGCATAGTTAATATGGGTGAGCTGGGTAGGATCAATCTGTGAGGTTTCGACAATATTTCCATTGTATCCTCCCACGTAACCAATGATCACAGGCTTTTGCTGTATTTGTCTGGTTGAATTGACGCAGCCTGCTGTAAAAATGATCAGGCATGCAAGGAGTGCCGGTATTAAGTTTCTGTTAAGCATTTTTCAGTTTTTTGGTTAGTAGTTATTTTTCTGGCAGTTAATTTGTGTCAACGGGATATCCTGAATTCGGGTACATTGAGGGTTAAAATGATCTGTCGCATCGGGACAGATTCATTCTTGCCGGTTTTCAGTTTCCGGGCTGCATATTTTTTCAACTTCTTCACGGGTCAGTCCGGGCGGTTTGTGGTCTTTGAGTCTTTGAATAACGATCCGGCCTGTTTTTCGTGCTGTTTTCCTGTCGCGGAACGGAATATTACCTTCCAAAGCCGGTATGAAGGGCTGATGTATATAAGGCCGGTTATTGACAATGATATCATAACCCCAGCCGTTTCCGCTTCTGATAACCCTGAGTTTGTATTGATGCTCCCCCTCTTTGCATGAAATCAGTATGCTGAAAAGCACAGAGGATAAAAGGATAAGGAGAAAAAAGCATTTACTGTCAGTCGGTCTCATTATATTTGGCATTCGGGTCAAATGCCCAAATGTCGTCAAAGTAATAGGTTCCGCTTTTGCCGGTTGTAACATAACCACGGTTATCGATTGCAAAGCCGACGGCATCGGTCCTGATACTTCCTTCAAATGAAGTCTTCTGTTCCCAGAGATCGGTGGCAGGATTGTATTCCCAGACTTCTGATCCGGTTGTTTGTCCGCCCGTTGCAAGATAACCTTTCCCGCCGATGGAGAAACCGACTTTGCCGATACCTATTATTGTGGAATATTTGTCGTCGAAAGCTTCATTTGTGGTATTGGCTATTTGCCTTTTCTTGTTCCAGATATCGGTACCGGGATCATATTCCCAGAAATCCTTCAGGTATTCACCGTTGTCGATCCCCGTTACAATATATCCTTTGTTGTTAATAACGAAAGCTGCCGCATCCCTGCGTTTGGCACCCCCGATACTCGTTTTCTGGGTCCAGGTGTCGGTATCAGGGTCATACTGCCAGAAATCTTTCAGATAGTTGGAATCATATCCTGTTCCGATGTAGCCCTTATTGTTAATTGCCATGGCAACGGCTCCATACCTGGCTGAACCGGCAAAATCAGCCTTCTGGGTCCATGTATTCTGAACAGGATCATATTCATAAAAATCATTGTATTTGTTTTTGCCATCAAAACCGGTGCCGATATACCCCCTGGTACTTGTTCCGAAACCCACAGCGGCATTTCGCGCCACACCGGGAAACTCTGCCTTCTGGGTCCAGGTATTGCGGATCGGATCATATTCCCAGAAATCAGCCAGCCTGTATTCGCCGGTGTATCCAGTACCCAGATAACCTTTTGATCCTATTGCGAAACCAACCGCATCACTTCTCGGAATTCCGTCAAAATCTGACATCTTTTCCCAGTTTCCCACCAACTCCTCTTCTTTATCTTTGCATGAATTAAAGACTGGTACAGCCAGTATCAGAATCAGAACCTGTAACCAAATCTTAATCTTACCGTATGTCATGGTTTCTTTTTTTTGTGAATAATGGACACAAAGCTATCCGAAGCTGATTTGATTAAAAAGCTTTGTAGATATAAACCACAAAGTTGTAGACAAATATATGTAAAATATCGATAAATATTAACATCAGGATGCGGGAAACATGTAGGAAATCTAATTGTACATTTTTACAAAATCGTTAGTATCAGCCTGTAGGTCTACTATTTTACCCAGTTTGTAGACTTTGCTTTGTTCCGACCGGCATTTGATATTCATTTGCATAAACAGAATCATATATGAAGATCATCTGTCGGGGAATGATAAAGAAGGGAACGAATTCATTAACAAAACATTTCACATTTTTCAAAGTCCTAGTTTGCCTTGCGGTGCTTATTTTAGCATCATGCACCAAAATAAATGAATTTACAATCGGCGACAATTTTGTCGAATCACAAACTCATCTTACCGTAATCGATACTTTCAGGGTAGATGTTTCGACCGTACTTCTCGATTCCCTCTATACTTCCGGTGTGTCTGAGGCCTATGCCGGCCGTTACCGCGATAATGATTTCGGACAAATTACCTGTACAAGTTATTTTACTTTCAATTACCAGTATTTTTCTACTCTGAACGAAAGTGCGATTTATGATTCTGCAGCTCTTGTCCTGTCTTACTCGGGATACAGCCTGGGCGATACGGTATCTCTGCTGAACCTTAATGTTCACAGGTTGACTGAGCAGATAAAACCATTTTCAAACAATTACTTGTACAATAACACATCTTTTGAATATGAGGCTGATCCCCTGGGGTCAATCAGTTTCTATCCCGCACCCGGATCCGGTGATTCAACCATAAGCATTCCGATCAATTCCTTTGGTGAGGAACTTTTCGATCTTATAAAAAACAGGGGGGAAGAGGTATCTTCCTCGAACTGGTTCTCGAGCTATCTGAAAGGATTTGCCATTACTTACGGAAACCAGGGAAATGCCATAATAGGATTTAAAGCCGATGAATCCCATCTTCTTATAAAAATTTACTACCACGAAAATACTGCACTCCCGGTTGAAAGAGACAAGCTTCCTTCGATTTCAATCGGCATGGGGCAGTCGAACTATATGTTCAACAGCCTGAAACTCGATTTCTCGGATTCCCCGCTCGAAAATATCAGGGAAACAATGAATGAGATCCCAAGCGCCGAATCGGGAAACAGGGCTTATCTGCAGGGTATTACCGGGCTTTTGCCCAAGTTCCGCTTTCCTACCCTCCAGGATTTGCTGATGGAAAAGAGGTTGAAAATCCTGAAAGCCGAGCTTATATTGGAGCCTGTAAAAAACAGTTATGAAAAGATCCCGCTGCCTGACAGACTGTATCTGTATGAAACCGACAGGCTGAACAGGATGAATAAGATCCTGACCGATGCAAACGGCGATCCTGTTTATTCTACGCTCGTTCTCGATGAAATATTCAATGAGGAAACCTATTATACAATAGATATCACTTCATTTCTCATTGATGAGCTTTCGGACCGGTATTTCGACTACAACCATGGCCTCCTTCTTGGGCTGAACCAGAACAGCCTGAAATCGTCATTCAGCAGATTGATCCTGGAAGACGGACATCCCAGGGTGAAGCTTAAATTATACCTCTTATCATACTGACCATGTACAAGCTGTTTAAGATCTCGGGTCTGGTTCTGACTCTGCTTCTTTTGCATATGTATAATGCAAATTCACAGAGTTCATCATCACCCTATTCCCTTTTTGGACTGGGCTCTTTGGAAACGAGCAGCCTGGGTCCGGGGAAGGGAATGGGCGGGACCAGTATTGCATTCAGATCTGCCACATATCTTAATATCAGTAACCCTGCTTCATTCAGCGGACTTGACAGTCTGGTTTCAATATTTGAAATCGGGCTTTTCGGAAAGTATACATCTTATGCCTCTTTTACAAAAAACCAGTCGTCAATCGATGCCAATTTCAGGTACGTTGTAATGGGATTCAGAATAACTCCCTGGCTGGCGACAAGTTTTGGATTTGCACCATACAGTACGATAGGATACAATATCAATACAAAAAGTGATGTGGAAGGAAGCAACCTGAAATATTCCAAGGTATTTTCAGGCGATGGGGGAATTAACCGCACTTTTCTGAGCACCTCTTTCAAGATTACCAAAAATCTTGCCCTGGGAGTAAATGCATCCTGGCTTTTCGGGAACATTACTCACCGGGAGCTGTCAGAAACCTATTATTATACCCTTGAGGATGTTACCTATCTTTCCAATTTTCACCTGAATTACGGGCTTAATTACAGATTTGCCATAAATGAGAATAATTTCAGTGTGGGCCTGATCTTTGGTGATTCAAAGAAGCTTAACGCCAAAAATACCACGACCATAAAGACAAACACCGAAACGGAAGTGATCAGGGGCAGGAGCAGTAAATACAGCATCCCCAGGAATTTCGGAGCAGGACTGGCCTATGAACGGGGATTTTTCCAGGCAGGTATCGATTTTGAGCGGAGCCTGTGGGAAGGAACGGAATTTAAGAACTCCGGGATCCGTTCCCGGAACTGTGACAGGATCTCCGCTGGCGTGGAATTTCCTTCCTTCGGCCCGAACAAGGGGACCGGCAGGATGTTATTATACAGGGTGGGCGCCGAATACCGGGAATCGTATTTCATAATCAACAATACACCAATTGATTATTATGCTCTTTCTTTCGGGACCGGAATACCCCTGAAAGGAGTGCTGAGCACAGTGAACGTCTCTGTCGAACTGGGACAAAACGGGGTTAAGAAAAAAGACCTCTTCAGAGAGAATTTTGTGACCGTTCATCTGGACCTGTCGCTGCGCGACCTGTGGTTTATAAAGAGAAGATATCTGTAAAGGGTCAGACAAGATTTTTACTTACGAGGCTGAAAAAGGAGCTCCGGAAAGATTCACCGATCGGGATTCGCTGATTCCCGATGATTATTCTGCTGTTCTCAATCATGTCAATCTTTTCAACAGCAACGATGTATGACTTATGCACCCTGAAGAAGATTTCCTGCGGAAGCTTTTCCAGTATGTTTTTCATCGTGGTTTTGGTAAGCAGAAGCCTTGATCCGCAGTGGATCTTTACATAATCCTTCAAACCTTCAATATACAGGATTTCCCTGAGATCGACCCGGATCGTGCTGTATTCAACTTTTACCATCAGAAAACGCTGAGCTGGCTGAGAATTCTCATCCTGGAGATAATCAACCGGCTTTTTCAGTTTCTGTAACTGGAAAGCCTTGTTGACTGCCTTGAAAAAACGGTCGAAGGCAAAGGGTTTCACAAGATAATCGACAGCATCACATTCAAAACCTTCGAGAGCATGTTCCTTAAATGAAGATGTGAAAATTACCATGGGCGGATTGTAGAGTGAATTCAGAAATTCAGCCCCTGTGATCTGTGGCATCCTCACGTCAAGGAACATAAGGTCGACCTTATTTTCGTTAAGTATCTGGTATGCCCTGAAAGGATCCGTATATTTGCCCGTAAGATCGAGATAATAGACTTTTGTGCAGAACTCCCCAATCATATCCAGGACAAGCGGATCACTGTCAATTGCTATGCATCTGAGAACATTGTTCATTTACTGGATCGTTCTTCCGGGATATATTTTAAGTGCCTGTTCGAGTGTTTCCACGGCGTTCTTCAGATCTTCGACGTTCAGGACATAAGCTATCCGGGCTTCGTTCCATCCCAGACCGGGTGTTGAGTAAAAACCGGAAGCAGGAGCTATCATCACAGTCTGGTTTTTGTAATCAAATTCCTCAAGGATCCATTGGGCGAACTTCTCAGAATCATCCACCGGCAGTTTCACAACCGTATAGAACGCACCCATCGGTTTGGGGCAATAAACTCCGGGTATTTTGTTCAGTGCATTGACCATGAAATCACGTCGCATGGTATATTCACGGTTCACTTCCAGAAAATATTCATCGGGTGTGTCGATTGAAGCCTCACCAGCAATCTGTCCCAGTCCGGGAGGTGACAGCCTCGATTGTGCGAATTTCAATGCCGAAGAGATTACCTCGCTATTCCTGGATATCAGTGCTCCGATCCTGACTCCGCACATGCTGTATCTTTTTGATATGGAATCGATCAGCACTACATTGTCTCCAATACCGTCAAGGTTCATGGCCGATATATGCTTCATTCCATCATAACAGAATTCGCGGTAGGCTTCATCGGAAAACAGGAACAGATCATGCCTGGAAACAATATCCCTGATCATTTGAAGCTCCTTTTCCGAATACAGGTAACCCGTCGGGTTATTGGGATTGCACAGGAGAATTCCCTTTGTCTTTGGGGAAATCTTCCTTTCAATTTCCGAAACCGGTGGAAGGGCAAAGTCATTTTCAATGGTTGAGGTAACAGATGTAATTGTTATCCCGGCAGTAACGGCAAAACCACTATAATTGGCATAGAATGGTTCAGGGGTAATAATTTCTTCCCCGGGATTAATACAGGCAAAAAAGGCAAACAGAATCGCTTCTGAAGCACCCGTGGTTATAAGCATCTGAGTATGATCGATATTTATACCAGCCTTTTTGTAGTATTCAGCAAGTTTCTGACGGTAACTCTCATTACCGGCTGAATGACCGTATTCAATCACCCTTAGGTCCAGGTTCCGGAGTGCATCCAGTGCAATTGCCGGAGTGGATATGTCGGGCTGACCAATGTTTAGATGATAAACCTTTTTCCCTTTCCTCTTGGCCTCTTCCGAAAAAGGTACCAGTTTTCTTATAGGTGACGGCGGTATCAAAATACCTTTTTCTGAAAGTGAAGGCATAAACAGAAAGATTTAGTTGTTACTTAGCTAATAATACAAAGTTAAGAAAAATAAGATGAATGTGCCATTTTTCCTGCAGTCAGGAGGAGATAAAGATAATTCAATTAAGCAGCTTAAGCTTGCCGCCTGATCTGAATTTTTATACTTTTGCACTTTCAATAAAAATTTCAGCTCTTTGCAAATGATTGACATACCTTCCAAATATGAACCTGCTAAAGCTGAGGATAAATGGTACAGCTACTGGATGAGGCATGGATTTTTCAGGAGTATTCCCGATGACCGTGAACCCTATACCATAGTCATTCCACCTCCCAATGTGACCGGAGTACTCCATATGGGTCATATGCTCAACAATACGATCCAGGATATTCTTGTGCGCAGGGCAAGGATGCTAGGAAAGAATGCATGCTGGATTCCGGGCACTGATCATGCATCCATAGCCACGGAAGCAAAGGTGGTTGCCAAACTCAGGGCGGAGGGAATTGAAAAGCGCAACCTCACAAGGGAGGAATTCCTGAAACATGCATGGGAATGGACTGAAAAGCACGGTGGGATAATATTGGAGCAGCTGAAAAAACTTGGAGCCTCATGCGACTGGGACCGCACCCTCTTTACAATGGATGAAAAAAGATACGACTCTGTGATTAAGGTTTTCGTGGATCTTTACAACAAGGGGCTTATTTACCGGGGCGTCAGAATGGTAAACTGGGATCCTGAGGCAATGACTGCAGTGTCGGATGAAGAGGTTTATTACACTGAAGAAAAATCGAAACTTTATTATGTCAGATACAAAATTTCCGGGGAAGACGGTTATGTAATGATCGCAACAACCCGTCCGGAAACGATACTGGGCGATACAGCCGTTTGCGCAAATCCTTCCGACGAACGTTACCTGCATCTAAAGGGAAAGAAGGTCATTGTACCAATGACAGGCAGGGAAGTACCGTTTATTTTTGATGACTATGTGGATATGGAGTTCGGAACCGGTTGCCTTAAAATAACTCCGGCACACGATATCAACGACTATGAGATAGGAATACGGCACCGTTTGCCATCAATAGATATTTTTAATGACGATGGGACAATCAGCGGGCGAGCAGGCAAATTTGAGGGGACAGACAGGTTTACCGCAAGGAAGCTTGCTGAACAGGAGCTGAAAAAAACCGGAAGCCTGGTGAAGGTTGTTTCCTACAACAACAAGATCGGACGTTCGGAAAGGACCGATTCAGTAATTGAGCCAAAGCTTTCAACACAATGGTTCCTGAAAATGAAGAATATTTCCAGACCGGCACTTGATGCCGTATTAAATGGGGATATTCATTTATACCCTCCAAAATTCAGGAACCTGTACAGGCACTGGATGGAAAATGTTCATGACTGGTGCATCAGCAGGCAGCTGTGGTGGGGCCACCGGATCCCTGCATGGTATTATGGAGACGGGGAAACAGTGGTGGCGGAGAACGCTGAAGAAGCCCTCAACCTGGCCAGGAAGCAGAGCGGAAACAATTCACTTGCACCAGATGACCTGAAACAGGATGAGGATGTACTTGACACCTGGTTCTCCTCCTGGCTCTGGCCCATAACATCATTCGACGGTATTAACGATCCGGGAAATCCTGATCTCAGATATTATTATCCCACCAATGATCTTATTACTGCACCTGAGATCCTGTTTTTCTGGGTTGCCAGGATGATTATTGCCGGATATGAATTCAGGGGAGAAAAACCTTTCAGGAATGTTTACCTTACAGGGCTGGTCCGGGACCAGCAGAGGCGGAAAATGTCCAAATCGCTTGGCAATTCCCCGGAGCCCCTCGACCTGATAAAAAAATTCGGGGCCGATGGTGTGAGGGTTGGTATGATGCTTTGCTCCCCTGCAGGAAATGATCTGCTTTACGATGATTCGCTCCCGGAACAGGGCAGGAATTTTGCCAACAAGATATGGAATGCCTTCAGGCTTGTAAAAAGCTGGAAAACGGATGACCGGATACCTCAGCCCGAATCTTCGGCGATCACGGTCAGATGGATGAATGAGATATTAAGGAAGTCGGTCGGGGAAATTGATGCCAACTTCAGAAAATTCAGAATATCCGAAGCCCTTATGAGTACCTACAGATTATTCTGGGATGAGTTCTCCGGGTGGTATCTTGAAATAATCAAACCGGAATATGAAAAGCCAGTTGATAAAATCACCTATGATGCAACGATTGAGATTTTCGACTCCCTCCTTCATCTGATTCATCCGTTTATGCCTTTCATCACTGAAGAAATATGGCAGCTTCTTTCGCCCCGGAAGGATGGCGAAAGTCTTATGATCAGCAGGATGCCTTCATCCAGGAAACATAACAAAGAACTGATCACCAGGTTCGCTTATGCCAGGGATATTGTCAGTGCCATCAGAACCGTCAGGAAGGAGCTGCAGATTCTTAACAGGGATCCGGTAAGACTGCTCGTAAGATCCGGCAGGGAGGCCTTTGATGGTGAATTCTTGCCCGTAATTAAAAAGCTTGCCAATATTTCGGAGATTGAATTTATATCTGACAAGCAGAACGGATCAGTTTCCTTCATTGTTGGGACAACTGAATTTTACATTCCTGTTGCAGGAAGCATTAATATTGAAAATGAAAGGAACCGTTTAAAGGCTGATCTTGAGTATTACAGGGGTTTTCTTTCTTCGGTAATGAAGAAGCTTGATAATGAAAGATTTGTTCAGAATGCTCCCGCCAGGGTGCTGGAACTTGAGAGAAAGAAAAAAGCCGATGCCGAACTGAAGATCCGATCGCTGGAGGAATCGCTTGAGGCCCTGAATTGATCCGGTGCAGGTCACGGTCAGCTCCGGGATTATTTCCTCAGGGGGCTATTCGATGCACGTAATAATTATCATTGACTTCATCGATTACCCAGTCCTCGTTGAGTATCATGTGCCATCCCTCGCCGTAAATGTGATTTTTATCGGCTTTAAGCCCTTTGGCAGTTATCCTGAGCTGTTTATAATTGCCTGAGATGAGGCAGCCATGTTTGTTTACTGTGAGCTTCCCCCAGTTGTCGGAGACTCTAATATGGCTGTACAGCGTGCCCAGGGTATCGAGGGAATGAACATCTTCCGGTTCGAAATCGAAATATGGACTTTCTAGGCCAATGAAAACCACGGGTTTCTGGTTGAAAATATTGACTTGTTTGCAGAGCCTCTCCCTGATGTCCCGGAGCCTTTGCTCCTCCTCCCTGTAGATCTGATCAAGGTTGTAGCTTATGGCCAGGCTTCCCGCAACGTCCCTGCATATTTCAGGGAGTTCAATGTTATACAGCTCCATCACAAGTTTTCCCAAATCGGTTTTATCGCTGATGAGATTTTTGAAATCAAATCCTTTCTGGTAAAGCAGGGTGGCATAAAGCGCACCGTGAATACCGCCATACGACTGTGAATAGGATTGAAAGGAATAGATCCTGTCGAGATATTCAAAAAGCCTTTTTTTGAATTCATCCATTGATGCCGAGGGAAGAAAGGTAAAGGTAAATGACGTCAGTCCTTCGTATGTCTCAAAATGATTTCCCTCATCTACATAACCCGGAAAGGATATTTGGCTGGTTCCCCTGAATATCAGGGCATCCCTTATGGCAGTCAGTTTATCCTCGCCTTCCGAAGTGATAGCCTTGCGCAGAGCTTTCCATTCAAGCTTCAGCCAGATCCTCGCCTCTCTTTCATCCATGTTTGTGGAGTTGAAAATGGCAGGATAAATCCCGTTCAGGTACTGGAATCTGTGGAAAAGACAATGGATGGCCCTTGTTATGATTCGGTATTCATCTTCTACCGGAGGTAAGGGTGCAACGCCGAAAAGAGTGCCTCCAAATTCAGTAGCGGTAATGTTGATCAGTTTCTCCCTTGGGTATATGCCTGTGTAAATTCCGTCCTTAAGTTTAAGGATCCCGTCCTTGTCGGGCTGGTTTGCCAGTATCTGCCTGCTTGTCCTGTCGACAAACATCATTGGCCCGAAAAGATTGCTTCCCCATAATTTCCCGTTGTCCCTGTTGCAAATCTCTTCAATCCTCGCAAAATAAGCCGCTGCCTGTTCGTGGGAAAGATATGTTTCCGGCACTTTTCCCTTGCAGCTGAAGAGAATAATAAAAACAGGAAAAAATATCCATTTTCTCATTTTAACTGTTTGTGAGCCAAAAGTAATTATTTTTTAATGTGCTTTTAACAAAATTTATATAAATATGGAGAATTATCAGCATTCTTAATGCAGCCATATTTTATAGACACCCCACGATTAACAGGCCTCCAGGATGATAAATGCCGGTAAGGTGTCATTTCCGGACAGGCATATTTAATGATCAGATAAGATTTCCGGTGGATTTACAGAAACAATATCCCATGGTCAGGGGAGATCCGGGTAAGACCTGTATATCAGAAAGCTGAGTACCCCGGCATTTCCGGAAATCAGACTGCTTTCAGACTCATGTCGAGGCTTCGTACCTGGTGTGTAAGGGCTCCCACAGAAATAAAATCAACCCCGCATTCAGCGTAGTCCCTTAAGTTTTCAAGAGTTATTCCTCCTGATGATTCAGTTTCAAATTTTCCTCCAATCAATTCAACGGCTGCCTTTGTTTCGCCCAGGCTGAAATTATCGAGCATTATCCTGTCCACCCCGCCTGCCTTGATTATTCTCCTGACATCTTCAAGATTCCGGGCCTCAATTTCGATCTTTAGCTTCTTCCCGGTACTATTCAGATAATCAATCGTTCTTGAAATAGCTTTTTCAATCCCACCGGCATAGTCGATATGATTATCCTTGAGCAGGATCATGTCGTAAAGGCCCATTCGGTGATTAAGGCCTCCCCCTATCCTGACAGCCTCCTTTTCAAGGAATCTTAATCCGGGGGTTGTTTTACGGGTATCGAGTACCTTGGTTTTCAATCCGGAAAGCCTGTCGGCATATTCCCGTGTCCTTGTGGCAATGCCGCTCATTCTCTGCATGATATTCAGTACAAGCCTCTCGGACTTTAAAATGGACCGCTTTCTTCCCTCAATGTAAAAGACAATATCTCCCGGTGCCATCGGGCTTCCGTCTTTAATTAGCACTTCGGCCGAGAGATCGCCGTCAACAATGCTGAAAATTTCTAGGGCGACCCTGCATCCTGCCAGGATTCCCTTTTCTTTTATCAGCAATCTGGCCTTTCCTTTCGCCCTTGAGGGAATACAAGCCCGTGAGGAATGATCACCGTCACCTATGTCTTCTTCAAGACTTCTCAGAATGATTTTGCGCAGGTTGTCATTTACCATTGTCAGATTCAATACGTATCTGGTGTATCAGTAATTCACCGCCAACCTTTTTCAGAAGAAAATAAACCCGGAAGGCTCCCTTTTCAGTATCCAGGTTGCCTA
Source organism: Bacteroidales bacterium (assembly GCA_009877105.1). Taxonomy (GTDB): domain Bacteria; phylum Bacteroidota; class Bacteroidia; order Bacteroidales; family VadinHA17; genus LD21. The sequence continues at coordinate 29,877 of WXFD01000058.1, read as the reverse complement.
TGGCATACTGGGCATCATTCCTTGCACCCTGATGCCTGATGACAAAATCCTTGGCATGGTATTCATTGAAAAAGTCCCTGAGAATTGTTTCTGCAACATTCCTCTTGTAGAAATCTTCCTTCTGGAGCAGCAGAAGCTCAACGGTGGAGTTCATATATTTAGACAGTTCCGTTGCATTTCCCGACTTGATGGCTATGGATATTCCGGCAGGGATCCTTGCCTGTTCCTGCGCCGATATTCCCAGGGTAATGATAAAGGCTGCCGTAACATTTATTAATCTGATCAGTTTCATCAATTCAATATATTTCTTGTCAGCCGTCAGGTTGTTTCTCCTGCAAATTTATATTATTTTATCTACTGTAGAAATCCCCGATACTCAATCTGCATAATTATAATTATATCTGCACATTTTAAATTGTTAAATTTGCGACTGGGCCGTACTGTATTACCTGCACAAAAGTCGCGCCAATTTATGAAAATAGTTTTACTGCAAACGGGAAAAACCACGGAAGAATATATAGATGAGGGGGTTGGCAATTATTCGGCTCGGATTCGCAAATTTACACCATTTGAGATAGTCACTCTTCCTGAACTGAAGAACACGAGGTATATGCCTGTTAAGGAGCAGAAAGACAGGGAAGGTGCGAAAATGCTGCAATATTTGCAGAAGGAGGACTATATAATCGTTCTTGACGAGAACGGACAGGAATATACGACCCATGAATTTGCCGGCAAGCTTGAAAAACTATTCATGCTTCAGAAGAAAAGGATCGTTTTCGTTATAGGCGGGGCATACGGATTGGCCGGTGATGTATTGGACCGGGCCGATCTGAGGCTGTCGCTATCCAAAATGACCTTTTCACACCAGGTAGTGAGATTGTTGTTTGCCGAACAGCTTTACAGGGCATTCACCGTAATAAAAGGAGAGCCTTATCATCATGATTAAACATTGTCACCTGCAAAAATGAAGCATCCCCGGTTTAAATATTCCCTGGCAATCCTGACCGCAGTTATGATAATCCTGTCAATTGCTGTCGATTCGGTCTATTTCAGCGATTTCGAATACTGGCTCAGGACGCGGAAATTTAACAAGGTCCTAAGGGAAAAGGAAAAAGTTATGGATGAATGCCTGAATGGCATGGAACCCATTCTGGCAGCAGGAGAAAGCCATGGTTCCTCCTCGGAGAAAAAACTTTTTTCACTTGCCGAAAAGAACAGGATCACACTTCTTGAATATATAGGGAACAAACTTATCTACTGGTCAGACAATGATTTTGATGTTCCGGGGTTTCTGGTTGATTCGGCACTATTGCGGCCGCTGATTTTTGTTCAGAACGGATGGTTCCTGGCGCGGAGCATTCAGGCCGGCAATGAAAGGATTGTAGGACTTCTCAGGCTGCGTAACGATTATGGTTTTGAGAATGACATAATAAAAAGCGGATTTCTCAGGGATTTTGGAATTACCGGCGAAGTGGGCTTCAGTACTGACAAAACAGCTTCTGAATACCATGTGGTGTCTGCCGATGGCACTTTTCTCTTCTCTCTTGTATATCCGAGCGAAAAGGATGGCAATTGGTATTTTAAGATTGTTCCCATGCTCATGTGGACAATCTCATTCTTACTGTTCATTTTCCTGGTAATACGGCTAACGGAATATCTTGTATCGCACAAGCGCGGAACTCTTGCCCTCTTTTCGGGTCCGCTTATTTTTTTGTCAGTCTATGTAATTATTCTCCTCACCAGCTATCCGGCCATTCTGACCCAGTTCGGATTGTTCTCCCCCTACAGTTACACCATGAACGGATTTATTCCCTCGCTTGGTCATCTGCTGGTCCTTTCTGTTCTGATGGCTGCAACGGCTTTTCTTTTTTTCAGGCATCCGCATTTTGTTGATGATTTTGTGAATAAACCAAGGCAAAGCTGGCTGCGGCTTACCTTACTGCTGGTTGTTGCTGCATTCCTGTTCCTTGGCTATCATCTGATCTTCAGTCATCTGATCCTGAATTCGAATATAAATTTCGAAACTTATAAAGTCCTCGAACTTAATAGCCTGAGTCTGATGGGCTTTATCACAGTTTCATTTCTGTTTTCAGTTCCCTTTCTCTACCTCCTCAAGGTTTTACTTGCATCAAAGGACTGGCCTGCCGGATCCCGGATAATACCTTGTGTGCTGTCCCTGTCCGTTTTCCTGATAATTGCCGGAAATAGGCCTTTTGAAGCTATTTCAATTGCTGCTTTTTATATCATGGTAATCGCAGGTATCAGGCTAACCAGTTTATTTCATGCCGGAACATTCAACAAATCAGTGATATTTTCAGTACTATTCGCATTATATTCACTCTATATTGTTACAAGCAACTCGGAAAGAAAAACAGAAGAAAAGATCAATATCCAGCTGCTTTCCTACTCAACAGAGAATGATCCCACTGCCGAACATCTCCTGCTCGATATGTGGCCGGTCATCGAAGCAGATTCGGTGCTCGCAGGGATAATGAATGTCGAGTACTTTGAAAAGGACGACGTTGAAATGATCGCAGAATATATGCGCGGCAAGTATTTCCAGGGGTATTGGGGTAACTTCAATATAAGTTTTATTGTATGCACCGGCAATGATTCACTGAGGATTGGAGAAACAGGCGAAATTTACGATGATTGCTTCAGGTTTTTTAATGACAGGATACTCAGGCGCGGCAACAGGCTGACTGGTTCAGAATTTTATTATATCGACAGCAGGCAGGGAAGGGCAAATTATCTGGGCCGGCTGTTTTTTAATTATGGCAAAGGCAGGATAAATGGTCTTTTTATTGATATTTACAGTGACATCAATGTGTTCCAGCCAGGATACTCAGAACTGCTTCTTGATAAAAAGTATCACAGCTATGCCCGCCTCAGGGATTATTCATTTGCGAAATATATAAACGGCGAACTGGTTCTCAGAACCGGTGATTATCCATATAATAAAAACGATACTGATTATCTTATTTCCGATTCAGGATACAGGGCCTTTGTCGAGGATTCATTCCGGCACCTTCTGTACAGGAACGGGAACGTTACCGTGATTATCAGCAGGCCGGCCCTGTCGTTTAAAGATTTAATAATTTCGTTTGCCTATTTGTTCGCCTTCATCTTTGTTTTTTCCAATCTGCTTTTCGTCATAATAGGAAAACCGGTTTTCATGAGACCTGCCGGGATGAACTTCCGTCAGAAACTTCAGATGTCATTCATCGCCATTCTCCTTGTCTCATTTACCCTGGTGGGATATATTATAGCATCACTGGCAATAAGCCGTTACCAGGATAAGCATTATGAAAATGTGAAGGAAAAACTCAATTCGGTTTACATTGAACTGGAAAACAGTTTAATGACCGAAAGACTGCAGGCGGAACGAATTTCAGACAATAGTTACTATTCCCTTGATGAGATACTTGTCAGGTTATCGAATATATTCAATACAGACATCAATCTTTACGATCTCACCGGGAATCTGCTGGCTACCTCACGACCCGAGATATTTTTCAGGAATCTTATAAGCAGGCGGATGAACAATATTGCCTTCATGAATCTGGCCAACCTGACCAAGTCGGAATATTTCCAGAACGAAAGGATCGGGAATCTGTATTATATTTCAGCTTACATGCCTTTCTACAATCACGACAATGAGATAGTATTTTACCTGAACCTTCCCTATTTCCGCCTCCAGAGTGTCCTTGCCCGGGATATCTCCGACATGATAGTGACGGTAATGAATTTTACTTTGCTGCTGATTGTGGCAGCGATGAGCCTTGCCGTGTTTATCAGCGGCCGTCTCACCGCACCACTGACGGTTCTGAGCAGCAGGCTCGCCTCAGTTGAACTGGGAAAGAAAAGTGAGCACCTGCTTTATAAGGGAAATGATGAAGTGGGCGACCTTGTACGGCAATACAACAGGATGGTTGATGAGCTGGAAGAAAGCGCGAGAAAGCTTGCTGTTTCGGAACGCGAATATGCATGGAGGGAGATGGCCAGGCAGATTGCCCATGAGATAAAGAATCCGCTTACTCCCATGAAGCTCAATGTTCAGCAGCTGCTTAAATCATGGAAAGACGGGGTTCCAGGCTTTGAAAAAAAGCTTGAGAGGTTCACCCGCAACCAGATTGATTTTATAGACAATCTTTCTTCCATTGCAGGTGCCTTTTCATCGTTCGCAAGGCTTCCGGAACCCAAACCTTCCAAAGTAGACCTGGTGGAATCAATAAGAACGACCCTGGAACTTTTTAAGAATACCGGGAACATTTCATTCAGGGTAAACTGGACCCATGGAAGGAAAATCCTGATCTTTGCCGACAGGGAACATGTGAACAGCATATTCTCAAATCTTATAAAAAATGCCATACAGGCAATACCCTCAGAGAGGGAAGGAGTAATAAGGCTGAATATGGAAGTTGAGCACCAGAAAGTTATAGTATCCGTTGCAGATAACGGAACAGGTGTCCCCGAATCGGTGCAGGGAAAAATGTTCACTCCTAATTTCACAACTAAATCTTCAGGAGCCGGTTTGGGACTTTCGATTGTAAAAAGATATATTGAAAGCGCCGGGGGCAGAATCTGGTTTAAATCAGAACCGGAAAAGGGCACAATCTTTTATATGGAATTCCCGTTATTTATAGACGATCAGACGCCGGTAAACCAGGAGTAACCGGATTTTAGATTTTATGGATATAACAAATTTGATTTAGTTTAGCTTGTCAATCAGCATACTGATGAAACATTATTTCATCCGGAATATTATTATCCTGCAAATATCTGTTTTGTCAACCTTATCTGGTTCTGTTTTTCAAGTTCTCAATGGGCAGGAAGTTATAGGAGGCATTGTCAACAGTTATGCAAAGGTAACTTCCATTGGTCCGGGGTTTGTGATTGTCAGTGATCCTGCACAAGCCGCACAATTTTCACCCAACGATTATGTACTGCTTATCCAGATGCAGGGTGTGGGCATTCAGACGGTGCAGGGGTCGTATGGTGAGAATGTGCAGTCGGTTTTCGGAACTCCCGGGGGATATGAATTCCTTGTTGTACAGTCGGTAAATATTGTGACGGGCAGAATAGATTTTACAAGGAATACTTATGTCAGCATCAACGGCTACAGCACCAACAGCAATCTTCAGCTTATCCGGGTACCTTTCTACAAATCGCCTGAAGTTGCCTCGACTGTAACCTGTCAGCCCTGGGATCCTTCAACCGGTACCGGGGGGGTAGTTGCTTTTCTGGCAGGAGGAAAGCTTACCCTGAATGCTGATATAGATGTAACCGGCCGAGGCTTTTCAGGGGCACAGGGTTCTGCTGGGATCGGGGAATGTGTGTTTACGAATGAATCAGCCAATAATCATGATTCTTATCCTTTGTCATGGAACAATGCTGGTCTAAAGGGAGAGGGTATTTCGGTGCATGATTACACAGGAGCGCTGCTTTATCCCAATCATGCAAAGGGACAGGGAAGGAACTTTTCCGGGGGCGGCGGGGGTAATGGCCGCTATTCAGGTGGCGGAGGCGGTTCAAATCGTGGAAAAGGCGGTGACGGTGGCCTTGAAAAATATATACCGGGTCAGTGCGGTGATGATCCCCGCGACGGAGGATTTGGAGGAATGGGTATAACCGGCACGGCTGTGGAAGACGGTATTTTTGCCGGTGGCGGAGGCGGTGCTTCCACCCAGTCTGCCGGTTCCACTGCATCGGCTGGCGGAAACGGGGGTGGAATAGTCATAATTATCGCTGATACTATCGACGCAAGAAATCATTTTATCAGGGCATCCGGAGCCACAGCCCAGAATGCTGTTTCAGATGCAGGAGCCGGCGGAGGCGGCGCCGGCGGTTCCATCGCCCTTTCATTTCAAAATCTCTTCAGCTTTCTCGGACTTGCAGCAGCAGGAGGAAACGGAGGTACCAATCCCGGCGGGTTTGGCCAGGGTGGCGGCGGAGGGGGCGGACTAATATGGCTGAGTCCGGCAACCCTGCCTGCAGCTGTCAGCAGCGCTAATGTCGCCGGCGGAACATCAGGAGCACCTTTGGCCGGTGGAGATCCGGGTGAAATCAGAGCCAACTATTTCCCTGCGCTTAACGGGTTCCTTTTTAATTCCATCCGTACGGCTGCAACCAATAACATGATCGATTCCGTATGCTCCGACACCAATTACGGACTTATTATCGGATCCCAGCCCGTTGGCGGCACACCGCCATATACCTTCGAATGGCAAAGCAGTGTTACATCTCCGTCAGGAGGGTTCACTACTGCCCCGGGCAACTCTTCCCAGAAAAATTATACTCCGCCCTCAAGACTTACCGCCACAACCTGGTTCAGACGGGTCGTAAGGGACTACGGTGCAACAATTACTGATATCAGCATGCCGGTTATGGTAGAAGTTCATCCTGCAATCAGGAACAACATTATAGGCGATCCCGGGATCTTGTGTTACGGGCAGATCCCCGATATTTTACACTCGGTTCAGCCCTTGCAGGACGGGAATGGAAAGTACGAATTTATTTGGGAATCAAGTACCGATAACATTACCTATACCGGAACCGGTGCTGATGACGAAAGCTATCAGGCTCCGTCAGGACTGACGCAGACAACCTGGTACAGGCGCAGGGTTTTTTCCGGCGCATGCGTGAGTACCAGCGATCCTGTAAGAATAAGCGTCCTGCCCGGGATAAGTAATAATACAATATCATCCGATCCGCAAGAAATCTGTTTTGGAGAGAATTTCACAAACCTTCAGGGCAGTGTTGCACCCATACTGGGAGGCGGCGACAATAATTATATTTTCAGGTGGGAAAGGAGTGCCGACGGAGCCACATGGGTTGAAGCTGACGGATCAAATAACGACCCGGATTATAACCCGTCCGAATCCGCTCCCTATTTCCCGGGGCAGCAATACTTCAGGAGAGTGGTTCTGTCGGGCGCCAATAATGTATGTGTGAACGAAAGCGCTCCCGTATTGCTCAGTTCATATCCTCCGGTTACAAATAATACCATCCTGCCTTTCGGTCAGACGATCTGTGCAGGGACAATTCCGGCACTGCTTGCCGGATCATTGCCATTGAATGGCAAAGGTCCCGGAACCTACATCTATACCTGGCAGGACAGTACCCGCGGCCGTACCTGGAGAAATATAGACGAATTTACCAATGTGACTTCGCCGGACTATGCTCCACCGGCTCTCACAGATTCAACATTTTTCAGGCGGATAGTGCATTCTTCAGTATGTACCAGTTACAGTGAGGCAGTTTCCATAAATGTCCATAGTCCGGTGAGGGAGAATAATCTGTTTTTCATGGAAGAAGGACCCTCAGATACAATCATATGTGCCGGAAGTTTACCCAACAGGCTGATCGGGTCGCAGCCGTCGGGCGGGACTGAACAGGCAGGCGATTTTACCTACCAGTGGTCATCTTCTCCTGACAACAGGAACTGGACCGATATCCAGGCATCGGGAACATCCCGCGACTATCAGCCTCAGACCCTGACAACAACCACATATTTCAGACGCAGGGCGACTTCGGGAATGTGTTCATCGGAAAGCGGACCCCTGCTGATTTCAGTGCTCCCGGTAATAAGTAACAATAGTATTTCAGAAGACCAGGTGGTTTGCATGGCCGATGTTCCCGGAATACTGGGACAAACCCAGGGAATGACCCTTTCCGGAGGCTCCGGGGTGTATACCTTCCTGTGGGAGGAGAGCACGGACGGGATAAACTGGACTCCGGCAGCCGGGACCAATAACAATCATGACGGATCGTACCAGCCCCCGGTCATGACAGGCGATATCCGATACAGGAGAAATGTGGCGTCGGGTAAAAACAAATGCTGCCAGAGTGTTTCAAATATAGTTGAGCTGGTGATGGACAAACTGCCTGATGATTACATTGCCAATGCAGGAAAAGATACTGTTATATTTTCACTTGACAACATCTTTTCATTGTCGGCCGGACCGGCAGTAGAGGGAGGATCAGGCAAGTGGACCGTGCTCCAAGGCTCGGGAAGCTTTCAGAATGACACATTTGAAAAAACAGAGGTTTCAGGACTTTCCCCGGGATTAAACAGGTTTCTCTGGACAGTAACAAGAGGCGCCTGCACGGTAAGCGATATTGTTGAAATCAATGTGAACGAACTATTCATCCCGGAAGGATTCTCACCGAACAATGACCCTGAAGGATACAACAATACTTTTGAAATAAAGGGACTTGATCTTGACAACCAGATTGTTGAGCTGACCATTGTCAACAGTGCAGGCAGCGGGGTTTTCTCGGCATCGAACCGGAACGGAAGTGAATGGCATGCATGGGATGGGAAAAACTCCAGAGGCAGGGATCTTCCCGAAGGCACATATTATTATCTTCTCAGAATAACATCTACGAGAACCAGTCAGCTTTTCAAAAAGAGCGGCTTTGTGATTCTCAAGAGGTATTGAATTATGGAAAGACTCCGTTATATGGTTCTGCTGAAAAATGTTTTACCGTTATGGTAAGGACAGGATTAAATATTGTTGTTTTTTTGTTTGTATTCTGCATTGCTGCAGGGCAGAGTGTCCATGATTCATCAAGGATCAACCTGGGATTTCCCGTTCACAGCCAGTATCTGCAGAACGGATTAATACTGAATCCCGCCTATGCCGGAACACGGGGAGTGCTGAGCAGTCTTCTTTCATACAGGATTCAATGGATCGGAACAAAGGGCTCCCCTATGATTCAGTCAGTTTCGCTCCACTCACCAATGAAGAATGACAAGGTTGCCCTGGGGATGACGGCGCAGTTTATGCAGTACGGGGCAACAAAAGCAACAAGTATTTATGCTGATTATGCTTACCATATTAAACTTAGAAAGGGAAAATTATCATTCGGGCTGAATGCCGGAGCAGATATATCAAAAACCGATTATGCCAGCCTGCTTCTGAACGATCCGGGAGATCCTGTATTTAAGTCAAATGACAGAACTCATGTGATGCCAAATGTGGGAGCAGGTGCATATTATGCTGAAGACAGATATTTTGCAGGACTCTCCATCCCCTCCTTCCTGAATTACCGTCGCAGCAGCAACGGCTCAACGGTGCCATACCACAGCTTTGGACAGTATGAATTCAGGCTTACAGCAGGTTCACTCATTCCTGTCAGCGACCTGCTGAAGCTGAAACCTTCTTTTTTGCTGAATTATTCATTAAGCAATTCAAAAAAGGTTTCACAGTTTGATATAAATGCAAACTTCATTATTGCCGATATTATCTGGGCCGGAGCTTCCTGGCGTATCTCTGAACAGGTGGCCGTCGGCATTTTACAGTTTCAGATCAATAATCAGCTGATGGCAGGTTTCTCATATGATTATCCATACGGCAGGATGAATACATATACAAAAGGTTCAACTGAGTTTATTCTCAGGTATGAATTCAGATACAAGGTTAGTGCGGCAAACCCCAGGTATTTCTGACATGATTAAAAGATTGCGCCTCATATTGCTTGTTCTGTTTCCGGGTCTGTTAATTGTAAATTCAACAGCCCAGGAGCTCAATTCATATGAGATCACAAGGTTACCTTTCAGTTCTTCCGGATATAATGATATCTCCCCGGTAATGTATAATGATGGACTGCTGTTCTGTTCCGACAGGCGGCTGAGCGGGATCATGGAGCGAACCTCCTTCGACGGAAGGAGATTGTTCAATATTTATTTTGTTCAACGCAGGGACTCGGTTGAGTGGAACAAACCAAAAGAAATCAGGAGTGAGAGAAGTGAACTTTTCAATAACGGACCTCTTTCCATAGCACCTGACGGAAAAACGGTATATTTTACAAGTGAGATAGAAACCGGCGGGCAGTCGAAGAACAAAAAGTTCAGGAACAGAAGCGGGATTTTTATTGCCGATCTGAACGGATTTCAGATTACATCCATACGTCCCTTCAAATATAATAATCCGGATTATAATATAGGTCAGCCTTCGGTAAGCAGCGATGGAAAGTATCTTTTCTTTTCGTCAGACATGCCGGGAGGATACGGGGGATCCGACATTTATTACTGTGAATTGATTAACAATGAATGGAGTGATCCGGTAAATGCAGGGCCGATGGTGAATTCCACATACATTGAGAATTATCCTTACCTTCATTCTGGCGGAAGGCTCTATTTTACCTCCGATCGCCCCGGAGGCGCCGGCGGCCTTGATGTTTACTATTCTGAAAAAAACGACCGGGAGTGGGGCGAACCTGTAAGGCTGCCCGAGCCTGTCAATTCAGCTTCGGACGATTTTGCACTTGTGGCCATGCCTGACCTGGAAAGCGGTTATTTTGCTTCCAACCGGCAGAGGAACGACGACATCTATGAGTTCATCATAACAATTATCAGAAAAGCCACCTGCGATACGCTGCAGGAAAATACCTACTGCTATGAGTTCATTGAGGAAAATGCCGTAAAATATGATACGATTCCTTTCAGGTACGAATGGCGGTTTGGCGACGGCGACACAGCTTCGGGTGAAATTGTGCAGCATTGCTATGCCGGACCTGGAAGCTACCTGGTCCAGCTGGATGTCGTTAACCTGGTGACGGGGGAGAAATCCCTTAATGAAAAATCTGAGCGGCTGGTCATTCAGGATATTGAGCAACCCTTTATAACCTCACCCGATACCGCATATACAGGACAGGAGATTCAACTCAGCGCAGATAAAACAAATCTTCCGGGTTGGCAGATTGCAAAATATTACTGGAATTTTGATGATGAAACAGCCGCAATAGGGCAGAACGTGAAAAAAACTTTCACAAGGCCGGGAGAATATAATATTCAGCTGATAGTGTCAGACAAAGCCGGATCCGGAGGTAAAATAAAAGAAACATGTGTTTCCAGGAATATTTTAATATTTAACAGGCCATGAATTATAAAATAATTATTTTTGCGGATCAATGAAAGTGAATACTGCAATATTCAGGATTCTGATTTTATCTATTCTATCCGTAACAGTCTTATTGTCTGATGCTTCTAGTCAGGCAGTTCCGGGGAAGGATGAGAATATCCCGTTTCTTGTCACCTTCGGGAAAGACGGAGAAACCTCATGGGGAGATGATGATTTTTTCTCCATCTTTTTCTTTACCATCCCCAAAGATTTCAGCGGACAGTTTTATATTAAGGTCTTTGATCCTGATGTTGGTGGTGAAAACGATGAACTACAGGGAGTATGGAATTCAAAAACCATGTTTTCCGTGTATGGCGGAAAAGGTGTGGATCCTGAAAAAAACATTGAGTCAAGGGGTCTTCTCCCCGGAGTGAACTATAAGACCGGGAATCTTCTTGCTTCAAGGGTATTCGGAGATGATGCCAGATACGACAACAAGTACTATGCGTTTGGACCCTTCAACCCTTCGGAAGGCGATTTCAATGAAAAGTGGAACAGTTATATTTTCAAGATAGTATGCGAAGGGATCAGCGGCGATGACGGAAACCTTTACAGATATTTTCTGAGTCGGGATGCAAACAGCGATCTTCCGCTGGAAGGTGCCAATGCATTCACATACAAGTATACTTTCAGGATGTGGAATGATACAAAGAGCATCTCACATATTTATCCGTATATCGATACCGGGATCGTGTCAATAAAACAGAAAAATTTCGACTGGGATGATGATGGAGTCATACTTGTTGTTTCCACATACAAGCAAGGGATCTCAGTACCTGTTTCCGGCGAAGACAACTGGGCAGAATCAAAGATCCCCGTTGAACAGGCAGAAATTGGCAAATCGCTTGATTTCCAGTTTCACAAGAAGAAAGAAAGCCTGGTCAGGAACAATAATGTGGTTATATCCCTTGAAAATCAGAGAGGTGATGCCCTTCAGTTCTTCAGCTCTCCCATCGGCGGCGTCCCGGTTTACCAGCCCGTTATCGGAATAAGAAAAGTCCAGAAGAAATAGGGGAAATAATTTACTTAGCTTTTTATTATGCGCAAAACCTTGTTCAGCACCCTGGTGTGCATAGTCTTTATTACGGGTTTATCTTCCGGCCAGGTTTTCAGGTTCAGAAACTTTGGATCAGATAACAATCTTCCAAGCCGGGTGATATATACCATCAGCCAGAGCCCTGACGGTTACCTGTGGGTTGGCACTACAGAAGGCCTTGCCCGGTTTGACGGATTCCGTTTTTATCCTGTCGTCTTTCCCGATTCAGTGTCAGGACGGTATCCCACAGCTTCATTCACCGACAGCAGGGGAGATACCTGGTTTGGCTGCAATGACGGAACGGTTTTTTATCTGAAAAAAAGATCTCTTCGGCAGGTCAGTTTGTCAAATTCTTCTGCAGTAAGTGCTTTTTTTGAGGATCAGGGCGGATTCGTTTATGCTGTTGCGCAAAGGAAATCGGTGTTCAGGATAAATCCCGGGAAAATCGATGAGGTGAAGGAAATTCATGTCATGTCTGATCCTGTAATGCTTTCCGCCTGCCTGGATCCCTCCGGTGAGCTTCTGCTGGGAACACAGGAAAATCTCCTGGTATGCCGTATAACGGCTGATTCAATACTGATCAGGGACAGGATTGAAGGATTTGATTATTCAAGCATTGTGACAGTAAACAAATTGAAAGGAACTCAGGATTTCATCATAGGAACTGACGGCAACGGAATATTCCACCTCACTAAATCTGCAGGAGGGGAATATTCAATATCACGTTTCAGCGGTTATCCCGAGCTTGAAATGCTGACGGTAAAAAATGCAATGACTGACACAGATGGCAATATGTGGTTATCAACCTCCGGATCCGGAGCCGTAAAACTTGTATTTTCCGGCCCTGACGGATCAATGCCCGGAGTGCAGTTTTTTTCCAGATCGTCAGGACTTGCCGGCGATAATGTAAGCGTTATCTTTCAGGACGCCGAAAAAAATATATGGCTGGGCTTCAACGGCGATGGTTTGTCAATGCTGAACAACGAAGCTTTTCAGTTTTTCGCACCCGGTAAAGAAAGAGATCCCAAAAGCATAATCCACATAGGGAGATCGGGCAGCAATTATCTTCTGGGAACACCTGCAGGATTCTATACTTTCAACCCGCCTGACGGAGAAGCCGGACCCTTTGTTCCGTTTACAGGGCTGTCGGGTAAGGTTGAGATCGCATCATTCTTTGAGGATGATGAAAACAACATATGGATAGGAACCAAGGGAGATGGACTTTACAAACGAAATTCAGCAGGTAAAACAGACAGGTTCTTCCGGTCGGGCGATTCAGGATCCGATTACATTGCCAATATCTGTGTCGCAGGTGAAAATATATGGCTGTCGACCCTGAACGGAGTGATCATTGTTTCAAAAAGAACGGGAACAATTAAAAAAACCTACAATATAAATACAGGTCTTCCGCATAACAGTATAAACCAGATCCTTGTTGCGGATGACGGCAGCGGTTATGTTGCAACCGAGAGCGACAGGCTTTACAGGATTGATCCCGATGAAGGAATCAGTTCATCAGGAGTACCAATGTACGGAAGACTTCTGAACAAGATCATTTCCCTGGCCAGGGATAAGGAGAACAATATCTGGGCTGCTACTCTTGGTAACGGAGTGTTCAGATGTACACCCGATTCGGTGCAGGGTATCAGTACCTCAAACGGACTATTGTCAAATTACGCTTACAGCATACTTTCCGACCGCGAAGACCAGGTGTGGATCGGACATGAAAGGGGCTTTTCGGTATATTCACCGGGTATAGGGACGACAAGAACCTATACCACCGATTTTGCAAAAGGCGGTTCCTGCAATCCGAATGCAATATATGAATCGGCTGATGGGAAAATATTCATTGGTACGACCGAAGGCCTTGTGATGTACGACAGGTCGAAGGACCGGAAAAAGGAAACCGCACCGGTAAACAATATCAACTATATTGTTATCAATGATGTGGAATATCAGTATCAGCCTGTTTTTTCATTTCCATACAGGAAAAGGTACAATATCAGGATAAACTATACAGGCATCAGCTTCTCAAATCCCGAGGAAGTTTATTACAGTACGTTCATGAAGAACTATGACGACGACTGGTCGCCTGTATCCAGGACAAGGGAAGCTTCATACAGTCTCAGGGATGGTAAATATACATTCAATCTGGTGTCAGTGAATGAAGACGGGCTTGGTCAGAGTGACCCCCTTTCCTTTGAGATCAACATAAAACCGCCTTTCTGGAGGGCCTGGTGGTTTGTTTTGTCAGTTACCGCGCTGGTTGCGGGAATATTGATCGTCATTGTCCGCCAGAGGGAGAAGGCCCAGAAAAAGATCCAGGAATACCTTGAGAATGAACTGGCAGCCAGGACCCGGGTTGTCATAAAGCAGAAGGAAGAGATAGAACTGCAGAATCTGGAAATAACCGACAGTATCAATTATGCAAGGAGGATCCAGTCAAGCATCCTTCCTGATATAAATAAACTGAGGGAACATTTCAGGGAAGCCTTTATTATCCTGCAGCCGCGCGACATAGTCAGCGGTGATTTTTACTGGTTCGACAAGTTTGATGATGAGAGGTTTATCCTGGTATGTGCCGACTCAACCGGGCATGGAGTGCCGGGTGCCTTCATGTCGATGATCGGCTCTACCCTTCTCCAGGATATAGTACTGCGGCAAAGGATATCCAGGCCATCGGAAATCCTGGCTATGCTCGACAGGCAGGTCTTTTCAACACTCAATCAGAACCTTGAAACAGGTGTCTCCAACGATGGAATGGACATAGTGGTTTGTGAATTCTCACTTAAAAACAAGTACATCAGGTTTGCTTCTGCCATGAGGCCCGTGATAATCGTAATGGGAGGCGAGATCTGTTACATCAAGGGAAACAGGTCGTCGGTAGGGGGGCAGTCAGTTCTGGAGAAGTATTTTGACGACCATGAATATTATCTTAATGAAGGCGACACAATATATATGTTTTCTGACGGTCTTCCGGATCAGTTTGGCGGGCCCGAGGGTAAAAAGATGAAAATAGCCCGCCTGAAAAACCTGCTGGGTGAAATATGGTCACTTCCCGTTAAGGAACAGGAAGAAAGACTCCTGAAATTTTATCATGACTGGAAGGGTGACCTGGATCAGGTGGACGATATTTTATTTATGGGGGTGAAGATCTGAACTAATCCGATCCCGTATATAAACCATCATAATAAAGCGGAATGGTACCGGTTGTGGCAGTATTGCTTACATTACCTGCCCTGTCCTTTACATAAAATTCATATTTGATGGTGTCTTCCGGGGAATAAAACAGATACATGAAAATAACCGAGATCGTACCCTTCAGTATTTTATTCTGACCCTGTCTTTCCATATAGGGAATCCTGTAATTGGAAGGGCGGAGGGGATCATCTGCAGGTGCGGGACTGACAATGCCGTTGTTAACCCTCAGAAGGGAAAAGAAAAGATCTGATTCATCGGAATCGCCTTCCTCCTGCTCCGGAGACTTAAGATATCCGAGATCGCCGTCGCCGTCTTCAAAGTAAAACTTCAGCTCACCTCCCTTGACGTTGTTGCCCAGTGTATCGATGGTATCGAAAACCCTGAAGCTGGTATACTCAATATAGGGCTCGGGCGGAAGATTCTGTATCTTGATGCAGGAATAAGCGACCAGGACGGAAATAATAAAAACTATGTTGCGGTTGATTTTCATCTCTACCGGTTTAAATCAGTCTTGCACAAAAACCACACCAAAGTAAGTTATTTTTTTCTGAAAAAGATTCTGAGCGGGACACCCGAAAAATCATATTTCTCCCGCAGCCGGTTTTCCAGGAACCTCTTGTAGGGTTCCTTTACGTATTGCGGGAGATTGCAGAAAAATGCAAACGAGGGCGAATATGTGGGAAGCTGGGTAACATATTTGATTTTTACCTGTTTGCCTTTGACCGCTGGCGGGGGATTGTTCCGGGTAATCCCGAGCATGATCTCATTCAGCTCCGCTGTGGGGATCTTTCTCTTCCTGTTCTCATTCACCCTGCCGACGAGTTCAAGAATGTTATGTATACGCTGCTTGTTTATGGCGGAGATAAACAGAATGGGATAATCGGTAAAAGGTAAGGTTCTTTCGCGTATTTCACTTTCATACCTTTTCATGGTGTTGTTGTCTTTTTCTATAAGATCCCATTTGTTCACAAGAACAATCAGACCCTTGTTGTTCCTTGTAACAAGTGAAATGATGTTCAGGTCCTGGGCCTCCGGCCCGCGGGTGGCGTCTATCATTACAAGGCAGATATCAGAATTCTCAATTGTCCTGACTGCCCTCATGACAGAATAAAATTCAATATCTTCAGTTATTTTACCTTTCCTGCGTAAACCTGCGGTGTCAACCAGCAGAAAGTCATGATTGTATTTTTTATATCTTGTGTATATTGAATCACGTGTTGTTCCGGGCAAGGGGGTAACAATATTCCTCTCCTCCCCGAGCAGTGTGTTAAGAAGCGATGATTTCCCTACATTGGGACGCCCTGCAATGGCAACCCTGGGAATATCAGGCATTTCTTCCTGTACCTTTCCAGGAAGGCCTGCCACAATTGCATCGAGCAGATCGCCCGTTCCGCTTCCGTTTATTGAACTGACGGCAAAGTAATCACCCAGGCCCAACCTGTAAAATTCAGTAGCGTCGATCAGCCTTTCGTTGTTGTCAACCTTGTTTACGACAAGGAGGACTTTCCTGCCTGACTTTCTTAAAAGGCTGGCAACGGAAGTATCCAGATCATGCACTCCGGCCGTAACATCGGTCACCATCAGTATTATGTCGGCTTCATCAATGGCAATAAGAACCTGCTTGTTGATCTCTCCCTCAAATATGTCATCGGAATTTTTCACGTATCCGCCGGTGTCAATAACCGAGAAACCGACGCCGTTCCAGACCGCCTGTCCGTATATCCGGTCGCGTGTTACTCCGCTTTCACTGTCAACAATGGCATTACGCGATTCTGTAAGCCTGTTGAACAGGGTGGATTTTCCAACATTCGGCCTGCCAACTATCGCAACAATTCCGCTCATCTGTACGTATAATTATTAATCACCTGTAACCAAATCTTTTAAGTTCCGCAGGTTTGTCGCGCCAGTCCCGGCTGACTTTTACAAACATTTCAAGGAATACCTTTTTACCGAAGAAATCCTCCATATCCTTCCGGGCTTCGGTACCTGTTTTTTTCAGCCTTTCACCACGGTGCCCGATGATTATCCCTTTCTGGCTTACACGTGCAACATGTATCAGGGCCTTTATCCTCAGGAGCTTTTCTTCTTCCCTGAAGCTTTCTATTTCAATTTCCACAGAGTAAGGAACCTCCCTGTGATAGTTCAGCAATATCTTTTCGCGGATTATTTCCGATGCGAAAAATCTCTCGTATTTGTCGGTGAGCTGATCTTTCGGGAAGTAAGGAGGACATTCCGGCAGATATGAAATTATGGTATCCAGCAAAGTGTTGAGATTAAATTTGGTGATCGCGGAGATGCCGATTACCGGCGAATCCGCAAAATCGTTCTTCCATTCGGCTGCAAGTTTTTCCAGGCCGGCCTGGCTGCCAAGATCTATCTTGTTGATGACAATAATTACCGGTATATGCAGGTTCCTGATCTTCTCCAGGATTACATTCCTGTCTCCCTTCTCCTCGGTGACATCAGTCACAAAGACGATCACATCGGCATCAGTGAGAGCTGCGTTGACAAACCTCATCATTGATTCCTGCAGCTTGTACCTGGGTTTTATGATGCCGGGGGTGTCTGAATAAACTATTTGAAAATCATCACCGTTGACAATCCCCATGATCCTGTGCCTCGTGGTCTGTGCCTTCGATGTAATGATTGAAAGCTTTTCACCCACGAGTGCATTCATTATTGTCGACTTCCCTACATTGGGATTTCCCAGAATATTTACAAAACCCGATTTGTGACTCATCCCTGAAAATTAAGAAAATCCCCTTTTCAGCATGCTTATTTCCTTTTCTGAAAGGAATCGCCATTTCCCCCTGGGCAGATTCTTCTTGGTCAATCCTGCAAAGTATACCCTGTCGAGTTTTCTGACTTTGTATCCCATTGACTCGAAGAGCCTTCTTACAACCCTGTTCTGGCCTGAATGAAGCTCAATTCCCAGTTGGGTCCTGTCATCAGGATCGGCATATGAAACAGCATCAGCTGATATAATTTCACCGTCAAGTTCAATTCCATGTGCGAGCCGCAGCAGATCATTTTTTATCACCGGCCTGTCGAGAAAAACATGGTAGATCTTTTTCCTTTTATGACTGGGATGGGTAAGCTTCCCTGCCAGCTCGCCGTCATTTGTAAGAAGCAGTACTCCGGTTGTGGCCTTATCGAGCCTTCCCACGGGATAAACCCTTTCAGGACAACATCCGCGAATCAGGTCCAGCACTGTATTTTCAGCGTGGGGATCCCTGACGGTGGTTACGTACCCGGCTGGTTTGTTCAGAAGGATATAAACCTTTTTCTCCGATGAGAGCCTTTTGCCTTTGTACTTTATAATGTCATGCACTGAAACCTTTACACCCATGTCGGTAACAACCTTGCCGTTGATCGTTATGTGTCCCCCCCTGATCAGGGAATCAGCTTCCCTCCTGGAACAGACACCGCTGTTGGCAATGAATCTGTTAAGCCTGATCAGAACAACTCCCTTTTGTGAAGCCGCTGAATCACGTAACCTTTTCCCTGAATTGTCTTTCTTCCCGGGCTGAATGTAACCCATTACATTGAATTTTCTGTGGCGGCAAAGATACGATTAAAAAACCTAAGCTGCGAATTCCTGCGTATTAGATGTTTTAAAGTCTGTTAAATGCCATGCACTTAGTTATGATCATTGTTTTAGGGATACACTGTTCTGCCGGGTGCTTTTCAGTATCATACCATTTTGTCCGATCTTCATTAAACTTTAATCAATGATTGAATACGGGGAATTCATTAGGATTTTTTTTGCACCTTTGCAGTCTTAAATTCAATACAATATGGCGCTGATAAAATCTATTTCCGGAATTAGGGGAACCATAGGAGGCAAACCGGGTGAAGGACTCACGCCTCCTGATGTTGTGAAATTTTCTGCAGCATATGGCACATGGCTGATACGGCGCAATGAAGGCCGTCGCCTCAGGGTTGTTGTCGGACGGGATGCCCGGCGTTCGGGCCCGATAGTAAGCAGTCTTGTTATTAATACCCTGAGGAGTCTCGGTATCGATATCATCGATCTGGGACTTGCAGCCACACCTACCGTCGAGCTTGCCGTAACAGGGACAAAATCAGACGGCGGGATAATTGTAACGGCCAGTCATAACCCGGCCGAATGGAACGCGCTCAAGCTGCTTGACGGAAACGGGATCTTCCTTTCTGCTGATGACGGAAACGAAGTATTGGATATTGCTGCCGGTGAGGACTTCAGTTTTTCGGCAATCGATGATACAGGTACTGTTGTTCAGGATGATACATGGAACAGGAAACATATTGAAATGATCCTGGCACTTGAGCTTGTTGATCCTGAAATCATAGGAAAAGCAGACTTCACGGTTGCGATTGACTGCATCAATTCGGTCGGCGGCATTATTGTACCGGATCTCCTGAAAGCCCTGGGCGTGAAAAAGATCCTGGAACTGAACACAAAAGCTGACGGTTTCTTTGCGCATAATCCGGAACCTCTCCCGCACAACCTTAAAGACATCTCGGAACTGACAGCCGGGGGAAAGGCTGACCTTGGCTTCGTCGTTGACCCCGACGTTGACAGGCTGGCAATAATTTGCGAGGATGGTTCAATGTTCGGAGAAGAATATACACTGGTTGCAGTATCGGACTATGTCCTTAAACACAGTCCGGGAAATACTGTATCCAATCTTTCTTCAACAAGGGCTTTGAAGGATGTAACCGAAAAATACGGATACCGGTATTATTCAGCTGCGGTTGGCGAGATTAATGTTGTTGAGGAAATGATAAAAAGGGGAGCCGTGATAGGCGGAGAGGGTAACGGAGGGGTCATTTATCCCGAACTGCATTATGGCAGGGATGCCCTGGCGGGAATCGCTCTTTTCCTAACCCATCTGGCCCGGAGCGGGATGAAAGTCAGTGAACTGAGGCGTTTGTATCCCGATTATGTAATTACCAAAAGGAAAATTGACCTCCCCGGCGGAACTGATTTCACTATGATACTTGACAGGGTCCGGGAAAAATTCCGCGGACACCAGATTGACGAAAGAGACGGCCTTCGGATTGAACATCATGAAGGATGGGTGCAGGTACGCAAATCAAATACCGAACCTGTCATAAGGATTTATGCCGAGGGAAGGTCCCTTGAAGAGGCTGATGGTCTTGCTGAGGAGATAATTGATATTGTTAAAAAATCATAATATAAAATCTTATTCTTTGGTTCCGTGGAATAAATGACCGGCTTAAAATGTCTTTTAGTCGCAAGACGTTGAACATTGATTTATTAAATGTTGTTAAAATGTCGGCCGGGTGAATTGGTTTAGGTAATTTTGCCGGTTCATAATGACAATAGGAAAATTTAAATCAGCATAATTCGGATGAAAAGAACAATTATTATTACGGGTATCGTTGTAGTTCTTGCTATAATCATAATGATTGTAATAGGAAGAATAACCAAAAGGAAAGAAGTGGCAAATCTCTATGTCGAAGCAAAGAGAGGTCAGTTTGATATCATTGTTTCAACAACGGGAGAACTGGAAGCAGAGAATTCAGAAGACATTATGGGTCCTGACTTCAGGCAGAGCAGGAGCCTGAGGGCCATGGACATCAAGATCACTGATATGGTTCCCGAGGGGACCGAGGTGAAACAGGGAGATTATATTGCCACCCTAGACAGAACCCAGTTCGATAATTCCCTTAAGGATGAGAGGGAGAAACTGATCCAGGCGGAAGATAACCTCGAGGTGAAAATGCTTGATACTGCTGTCACGCTGAGCGGGTTACGGGATAATATAAAGAATCTCAGGTATTCCGTTGAGGAGGCGCAGATAACACTCCAGGAATCCAAATACGAACCGCCGACAACCATCAGGCAGGCTGAAATAGCTCTTGACAGGGCCCAGCGCTCTTTGGACCAGACAATTAAAACCTATGGTCTCAAGGTCGAACAGGCAAAAACAGAAATGAGGACCATCAGAAAAAATCTCTCTGACCAGCAGCAGAGAGTGAATGACTTTGAAACAATACTTGCCAAGTTTGTGATTACTGCACCTTCTGATGGGATGGTCATTTACAAAAGGGACAGGATGAACAACAAGAGAAAGATAGGTTCTTCCATTTCCCCCTGGGATAATGTTGTTGCCACTCTTCCCGACATGTCAACAATGATCTCAAAAACGTATGTAAATGAAATAGATGTAAGCAAGGTAAAACCGGGTCAGAAAGTTGAACTGATGGTAGATGCATTTCCCGAAAAGTCTTATACGGGGTCGGTCATAAGTGTGGCAAATATCGGGGAGCAGCTGCCAAATACCGATGCCAAGGTGTTTGAAGTTCAGATAAAGGTTGACGGTACGGATCCTATCCTGAGACCCTCGATGACAACAGGGAACAAGATAATTACCAAGACCATTGATGATGTGGTTTACATTCCCCTTGAAAGTGTTCAGGCAGGTACTGACAGTATCCCGTTTGTATATATGAAGAACGGGAACAGGCAGATAGTTCTTCTTGGAGAATCCAATGAGAACAATGTGATTGTGGAACAGGGCCTGAAAGAGGGTGACGTATTGTATCTGAGCACGCCGGCGAAACCGGAGGGTTTCAGGCTAACGGGCGGGAATCTCATCGCTGTTAACAGGGAAAGAGCAAAGGCCAAAAGGGAGGAAGAGGAAAGGATCAGGCAGGAGGCCGCAAAAAGCAGGCAGAAAATGATGCCTCAGCCAGGTGGTCCGATGAGCCCGGAAATGATGCAGAATCTGAGGGGCAATTTCCAGCCGGGTCAGAACGGCAGAACAGGGAATGGCGGGCCTGCAGGAAATCCACAGAACCGGGCCGGATCACAACAGCAGCCGGGAATGAACCCGACGGCAAGTCAAAGGAATCTTCCGGAGCGGCCTGTGGGACCGGGTCAGAATAGCCCTGCAGGGAGCAGGAATCCAAATTAAAAATGTCGTAAAACCTTAAGGGCATGTTTAAATTCTTTTTCAGATATTTCCACGATATCGAAATAGCCGTGGAGTCGATTGTATCAAACAAGCTTAAGTCGATGCTTACCGCCCTGGGCATTATCTTCGGCGTTGCTGCCGTCATAGCAATGCTCGCAATAGGGAAAGGAGCAAAGCAGGAAATAATGGAGCAGATGAAAATGGTTGGAGTAAATAATATCCTGATTAATCCAATCATCCAGGAAAAAACATCCTCTTCCGAAGAAAACGGTGAAAAGCAGCAGAATAAATTCTCACGGGGACTGAGCATGATGGATGTCGAGACCATCAGGGAAACCATACCCTCGGTTAAAAGAATAAGCCCTGAAGTATCGTTCAGTGCAACGGCAATGATGAACGGTGTGAAATATACTGCAAAGCTTGTGGGGGTATCAAATGACTATTTTGAACTCTACAATCTTCCGCTCATAGAGGGTGCCTTTTTCAACGATTTCCAGGCCAGGAACGGCCTCCAGGTCTGTATTATCGGGGCCAATATCAGGGCTAAATTTTTCAGTAAATTAAATCCCATTGACCAGTATATTAAGTTTAACGGGATCTGGCTGAAAGTAATAGGGGTATTGCAGAAGACAAACGTGAGCCTCACGGGTTTCGAGGAAAAGGGAGTGAATGTGTACAACGATAATATTTACATCCCGATCGAAACCATGCTGCTGAGGTTTCAGAACAGGGCCCTTGTGAACACAAAACTGGTATCCGCGGCAAGTACCAATCCGATGATGATGTTTGGCGGACCCGGGCGAATGTTCGGCGTTTCAAGCAGTTCAGATGCCGGATTAAGCGGGGAAACCAACTATAACCAGCTCGACAGGATAGTAGTCCAGGTGAATGAGACCGAAGAGATCACTCCTACCACAGAAATCCTGAGCCGTATGTTCACCCGACGGCATTCGGGCGTCAAGGATTTCGAGATTACAGTCCCGGAGTTGCTTCTGAAACAGCAGCAGAGGACCAAGGATATATTCAATATAGTTCTGGGAGCCATTGCCAGCATATCGCTTATTGTGGGGGGCATAGGAATCATGAACATAATGTTTGCTTCCGTCATGGAGAGAATAAAGGAAATAGGGACCAGGATGGCCATTGGTGCAAAGAAGATGGACATTGTCGTTCAATTCCTTTCCGAAGCTGTTCTGATAAGTATTTCAGGCGGATTTGTCGGTATTTTCCTGGGAGTTATAATGGCCAAGCTGATTGAGGAAATCGCGGGAATAATGACCCTGGTTTCATTTTTCTCCGTATTTATTGCTTTTGGCGTATCGGCTGCCGTCGGGGTCATATTCGGGTACTCACCTGCAAAGAGAGCATCTGAAAGGGATCCCATCGAATCGTTGAGATATGAATAATGTATTGATAATGAAAAAAGTGTTTTTTTTCCTGGCAGCATTTTATTTTCTTTCCCCTGCTCCGCGATCCATGGCGCAGGAACTGCACAGGCTGACCCTTGAGGATGTCATCAAACTTTCCGAAGAACAATCCACCCAGGCTCTTATGGCCAAACACCGGCTCAGGGCCAGTTACTGGCAATACAGGACCTTCGTTGCCCAGTACAGGCCATCACTCACCCTGACCGGAACCACACCCAATTACAGTACCGCGTATGAAAGGGTATGGAACTCCAATACCGAAACCTGGGACTATAAATCCACCAATACCCTTAGTAATTTCGGATCCCTTTCACTTTCACAGAATATAGGATTGACAGGAGGTACCATTTATCTCAATTCCGATCTTACCCTTTACAATGATTTTGAAAACGAGACAAGGAAGTATATAACCGTTCCGTTAAGCATCGGTCTGAACCAGCCGTTGTTCAGATACAACGACCTCAAGTGGAAAAAAAGGACGGAACCCCTGAGGTACGAAGCTGCAAGAAAGACCTTCCTTTCAAATATTGAGAACGTTCATATAGCTGCCGTCAATTTTTTCTTCTCACTTGCACTTGCGCAGATAAACAAGGAGATTGCTGAAATGAACTACTCCAATGCCGACACACTTTACCGGATAGCCAAGGGAAGATATCAGCTGGGTACCATTTCGGAAGATGAACTGCTTCAGATGGAACTTACCTGGCTCAATACCGAAACATCCAGGCAGGAAGCGGCCATGAATCTCAGGGACAGGGAAATCAGGCTTAGATCATTCCTCGGATTCAATGAGAATGTAAGGCTTGAGCTGATATTGCCTTCTGAGGTTCCTTCCCTGCAGATCAGTCCGCAAGAGGTTCTGGACCTGGCACTTGCAAATAATCCGGAAATGATAACCCAGGAGCTTGCGGTGCTGACTGCCGAAAGCAACCTGGCACAGGCAAAAGGAGAGAGGGGATTCAATGCAAGCCTGATCGCTTCTTACGGTATCCGTGATCAGGACCCTGATTTTCTGATGGCTTATCATAATACCGCAAAGCAGCAGACAGCCAGGATAGGTTTCACTCTGCCGATACTCGACTGGGGCCTGGGCCGGGGCCGCTACAGGATGGCAAAATCCAGCCTTGAGCTGGCGAAAGTTCAGTCGCAGCAGGCCATCATCGATTTTGAACAAAACCTCCTGCTTGATGTGGAACAGTTTAATCTCCAGTCGAGCCAGGTGGCCGTTGCTGCCAAAAGCGATACAGTTGCCATGAAAATGTTCGAAGTTACCAAACAGAGATTCCTTATCGGAAAAATACAGATCCTCGAACTGAATAATGCCGATACAAAGAAGGACCAGAACAAAAGGGCATATGTTCAGGCGTTGCAGAATTACTGGAACTATTTCTACAATTTAAGAAACCTCGCATTGTATGACTTTCTTAACAGAAAACCGCTTGAAACTGATTACGATAAACTGATTGAATAAAATTCCTTTTTCATCTGGTTCACAGGGAATGCTTAAAAAGCCGGGATCTGTAACCGCAGATATCACAAGATTAATGCCGCACCCGCCCGGGATGCAAAAACATCGGCCCGGCCTGATGAACGGGTTATAACATATGTTCACATAGCGGTTAAAGAATTTTTAACAACCGTCTTATTTGAATCTTTTCTTTTAATATCCGGTCTGCGGATTTATCTTAAAAAATTATATATTTGCGCCTCAATCGGTCGGACTTGGAAAATCATCGATAAAATACAAAAAAGACAGAAATGCAAAATAAAACAGCTATCACGATCCTGGCAATTGCACTGGCTTTGGTATGTGTTTACCAGCTCTCTTTCACCTTTGCTACCTATAAAGTCAGAAATGATGCAAAGGCATATGCAAAGGGAGATCTGGTAAAGCAATCAGCTTATCTGGATTCCCTTTCGTCTCTGCCCAAAGAAGACTGGAACTATTTCGGATATACCTTCAAGGAGGTGCAGAAGAAAGAAATGAACCTCGGGCTTGACCTCAAGGGTGGAATGAACGTAATACTGGAAGTTTCAGTGGAGGATATCCTCAGAGGCCTTGCAAACTATTCAACCGACAAGACTTTCAACGATGCCCTGGTCAGGGCAAAAGCCGAATATCAGAGGCAAAGCCAGATTGATTTTCTCACTCTGTTCGGAAGGGCATTTGAGGAAATAGATCCCGACGCAAAGCTTGCTGCAATATTCAGCACGGTTGGAATGAGGGATAAAATCAATTTCAATTCGACAAATGCTGATGTTCTGAGGGTGCTTGACGCTGAAATATCAGACGCTATGAAAAACGCGTTCAACATCCTGAGTACCAGGATCGACAGGTTTGGTGTGGTACAGCCCAACATTACCCAGCTTTCAACCAAGGGACGCATACTGATTGAGCTGCCCGGGCAGGATGATCCGGCAAGGGTGCGGGAACTGCTCCAGGGAACGGCAAACCTGGAGTTCTGGGAGACATATGAGAACAGTGAGATCATTGGATATCTTTCGCAGGCAAATACTCTTCTGAGAGAGATTCAAGCCAATACCGCAAAAAAGGATAGTGTTCCGGTAACTTCCCCGGCAAAACCTGTAGCTGATACAACAGGCGGGGAACAATCGCTGCTTGACCTTATTAAGGAGGATACTGCAACAGTAACCCCTGCAACCAGGGAGGAATTCAATCTTCAGAATCCTCTGTTTGGGATCCTGAGTCCGAGAGTGAACGAACAGGGCCAGCCATTACCTTCATGTATGGTTGGACTGGCTTACGGGATTGATACGGCAAAGGTTAACAGGTACCTTAAAATGAATCAGATCAGAGCCCTCTTCCCTCGCGACCTCAAGCTGGTATGGAGCCAGAATCCCTACAAGTACGATCCAAAGCATTCAATGTATGAACTGCACGCCATCAAGGTGACAACCCGCGATGGCAGACCGCCACTCAGTGGCGATGTAATTACTTCGGCAAGACCTTCATCAGGTATTACGGGATCAGAGGTTAAGGTGGATTTTTCAATGAATGCAGAAGGCGCCAAGACCTGGGCAAGAATGACACGGGAAAATATCGGCCGCTGCATCGCGGTGGTCCTGGATGGCTATGTGAGATCATATCCAAGGGTGCAGAATGAAATCACCGGCGGCAACACTGAAATAACGGGCGATTTTACCATTGAGGAAGCCAATGACCTGGCAAACATCCTTAAATCAGGGAAAATGCCGGCACCGGCAAGGATCGTCTCCGATACCATAATTGGTCCGACCCTGGGAAAGGAAGCAATCAACGCAGGACTGATATCATTCATAATATCCTTCATTATCGTTCTCGGGTACATGATATTCTACTACAGCAAGAGCGCCGGTGCCATCGCCGACGTTGCCCTCGCCGGGAACATATTCCTCCTCCTTGGTGTGTCAGCTTCTCTTGGTGCAATTATTACACTCCCGGGTATTGCAGGGATAATTCTTACAATGGGAATGTCAGTCGATGCAAATATCCTGATTTATGAAAGGGTCCGCGAGGAACTGAGAAAGGGGAAAGGGATAAAACTGGCAATTGCCGACGGATACAAAGGCGCCATGTCAGCTATTCTCGACTCGAATATCACAACACTGCTTACAGGTATTGTATTGTACGTTTTCGGAACAGGTCCCATCAAAGGATTTGCCACAACACTGGTAATAGGTATCTTTACCTCATTGTTCTGCTCAATCTATATCACACGGCTGATTTATGAGCGCCTTCTCAAGAAAAATACAAACCTGTCATTTTCTATCAGGCTGACCGCAAATTTTCTCAAGGATACCCGGATCGATTTCCTTGGGCTCAGGAAAATCTTCTACATAGCCTCAATATCCGTTACCATTATAATGATAATATCATTTTTCACAAGAGGACTTAATGCAGGCATAGATTTTTCAGGAGGCAGGACTTTTGTAGTTCGTTTCGACGAACCGGTAAAGACCGCGGATGTGGCCAGCCGCCTTGAAGAACCTTTTAATGAACCCCCGCAGGTAGTTACTTTCGGAAGTGAAAATCAGGTTAGGATCACGACTAAATACAAGATTACAGAATCAAATGTCGACGACGAGATTGAAACAGCGCTTTACGAAGGACTTAAAGATATGGTACCGGCTGGTGTGACCAAAGAGGAGTTTCTATCCAAATACCGGGTCAGCTCTGAAACGATCGGACCGACAATTGCATCAGATACCAAGAGAAGGGCTGTATGGGCTGTCGGACTGTCACTGGTTATTATGTTCTTTTATATCTTACTGAGGTTCAAAAACTGGCAGTACGGGTTAGGCGCAGTTGTGGCCCTTGCCCACGATTCCGTAATAGTTATAGGCCTTTATTCGCTCTTCTGGGGAATCATGCCGTTCTCGATGGAAATCGACCAGTCATTCATTGCCGCGATCCTTACGATCGTTGGTTACTCGGTTAACGATACCGTTGTTGTTTTCGACAGGCTGAGGGAGTTCCTTCCGCTATACCGGAAACGGCCTGTGAAAGAGGTTATCAACCTCGCAATGAATGATACATTGAGCCGTACCATCAATACAGGCATGACTTCAATACTGGTTCTGATCGTTATGTTCTTCTTTGCCGGAGCAACCATCAGGGGATTCCTTTTTGCAATGCTGGTTGGTATAATTGTGGGAACATATTCTTCAATATTCATTGCTTCCTCCATCGTATACGATACGACCCGGAAAAAGGGAATTAAATTCTGAAAAACATGATATTTTTCCTACTTTTGCCGTAATCGTTGAATTTAAAGAAGAGAATGGCAGATGAGCGGTCAGGAGATATTTGTTATTATTGTTGTTGCCCTTCTTCTTTTTGGTGCAGACAAGCTGCCTGAAATAGCGCGGACCCTTTCGAAAGGGATGCGTGATTTCAGGAAAGCCACCGATGAAATCAGGAGAGAATTTGAATCAAGTACAGCCGATCTGAGAAGGGATATAAATGAAGTTGCCGGTTCCATAACCAGGGATGTCACAGAAATGTCGGACAGCATCACACGGGATGTAAATGAGGTGAAAGACAATATAAACAAGGAAGTTAATGAATTTACCAGTGACCTCAGCAACGATGTGAACGAAATTAAAAGCAGTATAGAAAAAGACGTGAATGAGGTCAGGGAAAATCTTGAAAAAGACCTGAAAGGCGAATCGGAAACCACAAACCAGGAGACGACAGATCAAAGCACCAATCCATATACCGACACATATACGGATTAGTATTTCGGAAAAGATACATTCATGAATTCAGCTAACCGGTCCTGATTTGCAAAATCATCCCACATCTACAAAATGATCAGAACCTCGGGTATAACAAAATCATACGGTGAACTTAAGGTTCTTAAGGGGATCGACATAGAGATCAGGGATAGGGAAGTGGTTTCCATTGTCGGGGCAAGCGGAGCAGGAAAAACAACTCTTCTTCAGATAATAGGTACCCTTGACCGTCCGGATTCGGGAATGGTGTTTTACAACGGCACCGACACCAATCGTTTAAAAGGAAAAGCCCTGGCTGCATTCAGGAATACCAACATTGGATTTGTTTTTCAGTTTCATCAGCTCCTGCCGGAATTCACTGCACTTGAAAATGTCTGTATCCCCGCCTATATTGCCGGAAAAGGCAGGGCTGCAGCTGAATCGCGTGCGCTCGAGATACTGGGTTTCCTTAACCTGTCGGAAAGGGCAGGGCACAAACCCTCCGAACTGAGTGGCGGCGAACAGCAGCGGGTAGCCGTTGCAAGGGCCCTTATTAACAGCCCGGCAGTTATCCTTGCCGATGAACCCTCGGGGAATCTCGATTCCGAGAACAAGAATGAGCTGCATAAACTGTTTTTCAGGCTCAGGGACTCATTCGGACAGACAATAATCATTGTAACTCATGACAGGCAGCTTGCCGGCATGTCGGACAGGATACTGCAGATTAAGGACGGGCTCATTGTAAATGATGCCTGAACGGAAAAGGATGCAGCTCATCCTCCTCAGCGGGTTAACCGACATTTGAAAAACACAGGATCCCTTTCACTTTGCCAATGTATGCCAAACCTCCGGCTCTCCGTTTAATAAACCGGTTGACGGATGCTCCTTCGGAGCATCTCTTTGCCAGAGAGTTATGTTACGGGGGAAAGCTATCAACTTCAATATTATTCATACCGGTGGATGGCAGTAGAAGAGAGGTATCTTCTGAAGGGAAGTATCAGCTTCCGCGAAGGTCAGATGCGAAGCATCCGGACAAGAGAGTCACGTAGGTGACTGAATATTAATAACCCCCGGTGTTAACCGGGGGTTAAAGTCACACCAATGATTTTGAGCCCCGAACGGGGCGACACAGACGAGGATTTTCCCTGGAATTTAGTATCTTGCTT
>WXFD01000057.1 GCA_009877105.1 Bacteroidales bacterium | reverse complement strand
GCATCTGACCTTCGCGGAAAGAACAATTTCCCCCTTATAATATGACTTCTACGTAAATTTTTCCGGATGCTTCGCATCTGACCTTCGCGGAAAGAACAATTTCCCCCTTATAATACGACTTCTACGTGTATTTTTCCGGATGCTTCGCATCTGACCTTCGCAGAAGCTCATACTTCCCTTCAGAAGATACCTCTCTTCTACTGCCATCCAACGGTATGAATAATATTGAAGTTGATAGCTTTCCCACGTAACATAACTCTCTGGCAGAGAAATGCTCCGAAGGAGCATCCGTCAGCCGGAGCCTTCTCAGAATGAGAAGGATAACAATAACCTCCGGTGAAATCGGAGGCTCGGCCCCCCCTGACTGTTCAGCACCGCAGGAGCTGGACAATACCAATGATGGTAACTCACCTCCCACCCGGCCAATACCCCAGATGTCATGCTACTTTCACCCAATCGTAGTTTTTATGGTGACAAGATTTACCAGGATACCGAACTATTGAAGTATATGGCAAGAACTTGTAATTCCGAAATATTAACACCGGTTAAAGGCGTAAAGGGCCACCCGGAGACAACAAACCAATGGGGGAAAGCAGCTAATGATCTATACTTCAGGGCGGTATCAAGGGTGAAACAACCTATTGAATCATTATTCAACTGGTTCATTGACAAAACAGATATTCAAAGAGCGTCCAAAGTGCGATCTACTAAAGGTTTGCTCGTGCATGTCTTTGAAAAAATCGCAGCAGCTTTCATTTACTTAATTTTTAACTCTTAATTCGCATTATTAATGATCCTGGACCGATAAAATTAGGAAAAAGATTACCGGCATAAATCGCCGCTGGTCCGGGTGGACGCGTGAAGACAGATCTTGCCGATTTTGATACGAAGTATCGTGTCATAAACCTTATTCCAGGCAATAAAACCAACTTTATATTTTGTATAAAATTACCGTTAAAAATGATCATCCCGCCGGCAACTTAAGTACTGCCGGCCTCTGCTGCTTAAATATCATATATGCCTGTAACACAATGCCACTGATCCGAGGGATGATTCAGGCATACAGAGTGACGGCTGCCGGTTGGTTGCA
This sequence comes from Bacteroidales bacterium, assembly GCA_009877105.1. Classification (GTDB taxonomy): domain Bacteria; phylum Bacteroidota; class Bacteroidia; order Bacteroidales; family VadinHA17; genus LD21. The sequence goes on along the minus strand of WXFD01000057.1, from coordinate 39,663 downwards.
ATGCAGTCAGAAAAATACGACATTTCTTCATAGTATCCTGCTCCCGGATCACCGGTAGGTATTTTTTTTACTTCAGTCTCATCCGAAATAATTATTTCATTGCCGTTCGAAGTGCTGTAATGTACGCTGGCCCTTTCAAAACGGGCGGAATACCCTGCAGTGAAGGGAAAACTGCCATGGAATATGTTCCCTCCTTCAATTCTGACATTGATTCCGCTGGACGGGTAATTCCAGATTGCCGAAATATAATCATGACTGCTCTGCCGGCCGGCAAGGCTGACGGATCTAATATCGTCGGGAGCTCCGAGAACGTAGCTGGCGAAATCAATATCATGTATCACCAGGTCGAACAGCGCGCCTCCCGAGGCTTTCACGGTCTGCTCCTCATTCCACTGCCCCCATGCCGGAACACCGCAGAACCTCCAGAAATGAAAGAATTCAGGCTTGCCAAACGTTTCATTGCCTGACCATTCTTTCAGCAGCCTGTACGGACTCATGAACCGTACCACATGCCCCACCATCAGTATCCTGTCCTTCTGCCTGGAAAGATCAATTATTTCCTGTGCCTGACTGATGTCCAGGCAAAAAGGCTTCTCAACGAATACATGCTTGCCCCTGCCCAGGGCTTTCATTGCCATTTCGTAATGCAGACCCGTATGGACACAAATTATTACAGCATCAATATCTTCTGAATCCAGGCATTTGTCAAGATCAGCATATTTGCTGACTGATTCAAATTCCCCCGCCGGAGAATCGCCAGTGTTGATGTTGCCCGATTTTACGGGCGCAGTACCGCTGAACAGGGCAGGATTGGGATCAACGATGGCCGAAAGATGGAGATCCCTGAGCTTCATTATGTTCCTGGCATGAGTCATTCCCATGAATCCGAATCCGACAACTGCTGCGTTTTTCATCTTACTTCAGGTTTGGATTTTTTGCTTCTTTTTTTGATACGGTAATTTCCCAGGTATCGGTTGTTCTTCAGCTGAAGGGTGCTTATTCCTTCTCGCCGGCAGCTGTATCCTCCTCAGGTGAAGGCCTTGCATACAGATCTTCAATCCTAACGTTCCTTCCGTTGTCTTCATCACGATTCGCACCGGCATCGGAAATTTGATCTTCCCCTGCCCGGCCATTGAAATACAGAATACAGGCAAACACCGGCATCAGGGGGAACACCAGGGCATTGACAACAGCAGTCAGGATAAAGTAGAGAGGATTTGAGGCAAGTTCTGCAACGGCTCCGGCAGCTTCAGGATTGGTAAATACCTTCAGAAAGCTTCCGGAAAAGGGAAGCAGGATCAGACCTGAAAAAATGACGGTTACAACAATCAGAATGACGAGAAATACTGCCGTCCAGCCGGCATTGGTCCAGAAATTCCTGTGTGCCAGCCTTATGGTTCGTGAAATTGTATTTGCAATACTGGGACCTTCAGACATCATAACCGGTAAAATGAAAAGGTAAACGGTAAATACATATAGGGCAGCAAGAAACGCGCCCACAATAAGGGCCGCCAGACCCAGCACAATGAGCATTGACCCGAAAAATGCCAGGAGTATGAGTATAATTATGTACGGAACGAAATACCGTAGGGAACTGACCAGGGATCTGACAATATTATTGCTTTCGTCAACAGGATTATATATAACATAGTATTGGAGCACTGTGGTGAACAGGAGATTGAGAATTGCTATCAGCAGCAACGGGGCAGCATAACCTCTCATTTCTGACAGCATTTCCTGCGGATCCGTGATTGTCTGCATCCCTGCAAAATCTATCCGGGTCGAAACAAACTGAGTCATCAGCGACACTGCAAGCGACATGATGAAAAGCACCGTGAAATTCTTTCTGTAAAATGCCCACATTGAACTCATGGCACTGTTAAGAGTATGGATCCTGTATAGCGGATGCCTGCTGAAATCATTCATGCTGAATAATGTGAAATCTTTAAGCAAAAATATAAACTTTCATTTCCCTTTCCGCCATTCCCTCAGGATATTTGAAAATGGCAGTATGGTGGCCGGTTTTCTTGGTGTGAAAATACCTTCATTAACCGACTTTACATCTTCAATCGTAAAAAACGCCTTGGGATTGAATTCATTGATCAGCTCAAGCACGTTTGCAAGTTCATGCCTGTGGACAATGGAATATACAAGATGAACCTTCTCTATCGCACCATGGGCCTCCACCGATGTGGCACCAAAACCATTGCTGTTAAGTATCTGAACAAGGTCCCTGCCGCGTTCGTGAGCAAAAACCCTGATCATCTGGATTCCCATTGCAAGCTTCTCCTCAATGATCATACCTATGAAATTTCCTGTGGCAAAGCCTGCCGCATAGGCTACATAATTTATGTAATTGTCGAGGTTCTGCATTATTTTACTTATGGCAGTGATCCATATGAGTACTTCAAAAAAGCCAAGGACAGGGGCGATGTTTTTCTTGCCCTTTGAGACAAATATTATCCGCATGGTCCCAATCGATACATCACATATCCTTGCAAGGAAGATCATTACCGGTATGATAATGTAATTGAAGGTTGCCGAGTTGAAGAATGAAGTTTCCATATCCCAGAGTTTTTGCCAAAGTTAAAGATACTTAATGTAAGGTTTTTTTTCGGATAAATAATCCGCAGGATCGTCATTTTGATTTTTCACTGCGGTATGAAAAATTAATGCCTGGTTTGACAGATACCAGAAAAAGAATTCGTATCTTTTATGGTTGAAACATAATAACTGACCAGATGAAACGACGTGATTTTATCAAAACTGCATCGGCAGCAGCACCTTATAATATCCATGTTCCCGGCTGATCTTTCAGGCCTCTCCAGGTTGTCAGTGCCGGGTAAAATAGAAAAAAGGGCGCTGGGGAGGACCGGAGAAATGCTTTCAGTGCTGGGATTTGGAGGAGTTGTTGTCATGGATGAATCACATGAAGATGCCTCCTTACTTGTAAAAATGGCTATAAGCTCGGGCATTAACTACTTTGACGTGGCTCCAACTTACGGGGATGCTGAAATTAAGCTTGGTCCGGCTCTTGAACCATACAGAAAGGATGTGTTCCTCGCATGCAAAACCACTGAAAGGACCAGGGAGGGTGCACGTAAGGAACTGGAACAATCATTGAAGAATCTCCGTACGGATCATTTTGACCTTTATCAGCACCATGCCGTTACACTGATGGAAGATGTTGACCGGCTTCTCGGCCCGGGAGGGGCCATGGAAACTTTTATTGAAGCACGGAAAGAAGGCAAGATCAGATTTATCGGTTTCACAGCCCATTCGGTACAGGCTGCCATGGCACTGATGGATCGTTTTGATTTTGACACCATTCTCTTCCCGTTTAACTATGCAACCTGGTATGCCGGTAATTTCGGCCCGCAGGTTATGGAAAAGGCTCATCAGAAAAACCTCGGAATTCTGGCTCTGAAGGCCATGGCCAGGGGTCCCTGGAAGGATGGAGCCGACCGGTCCAAATATCCGAAATGCTGGTATGAACCGCTTTCAACCCCTGATGAAATACGGATGGGGTTGCGTTTTGCACTGTCACATCCGGTGACAGCTGTCGTACCTTCGGGCCAGACGGAACTCTATAAACTCGTACTGGAAATGAGAAACGAACTCGGCCCGTTAAGTAACGAGGAAGTAGCAGAGATCAGGAAAAAAGGACTTGCCGGAGTTCCCATTTTCCGCAATGAGGATGCATGATCCGGAAATCTGGCTGTCTAGCTGCCGGGAACCGTTCTCCTGAGACGGAGGTCAACGATATTGTCATAAACGTAATAACAGGGATTGTCGCAAAGATCTTTCTCGTACTTCACGCGGGGAACCGTTGAATCGACGGCGATGTAAACCCTGCCGGAAATGTTGTATGTGGCGGTGAAGGTCAGTTTTTTATTTATTCCGGTATTGACGGTGTATTCTGAACCATATGCCTCAAATGAGGTCAGGATAATATTGTCTTCCAGGTCACCGTCGTAAATTTTAATGGTAACAGGCGCCTGAATGTCCCTGAGCTTTATTCTGACAACTGTCTCAACCGGTTCTTCGCTGTAGCAGTCTTCACAATTAACGAGCCATTTGCTGCCCTCGCAGGAAAAACATAATACCATCAGTATAATTGCAAAGATTCTGATTGCCTCTTTCATGCGGATCAATACCATTTAATTGTTTTTCCGGGTGATCTGGTTTTTCTGAACTGGATGTTCCAGGCCAGGCCTGTCCTCAGCCATACAGGGCCGACCCTGTAATAGGGCGAATTAAGATATTCCAGACCGGCTGTCAGCATCAGGCGTTTTTTCTGTAATTTAATTCCAGCTCCGGGGTTCAGTCTGAATTTGCTTTCCGGTTCAATATTTGTGCCCCTTAGTTTGTTGCCGAATGTATAGGCAGCAGATATGGAGGCAGTTAGCATCAGCCTGGTCTTCCTGTAATCACCTGTCAGTCTGAAATCCTTGAAAATTCCTGCATATGCCAATGCGCTCCTGTCACGGTACTGGTAAAAAAGGGTCTCATTATCCTGGATCATTACTCTTGAATACCAGGGTTTTATGTCGAATCCGGCCATAAAACCTGCCTCTGTCATGGGATCCCTGAACAGAAGGCTGACTCCGGTGAATAATCCTCCGCCGGTAACCCTGGTTGAAAGAAGCACTGCCATTTCACTTATTGACGGTTGTATTCTGCCCGGAACATTTTTCTTTTCAAGCATATCCCTGAATTCCTTTCTTCCCGATGCAGCAGCAATCTGGTAAGGGTTAATACCTGAATGATCACCCGAGTTCCACTCGTTTCCGCGGGACAGGAGCATCTCTACGGCAGGTTTCTGATTCGATTCGATGGCAATGCCCAGTGCATCGAAGTTGAAAGCGTTCTTTTCATACAGGTCAACTCCGTATTTCAAAAGCAGGTTCATCAGGAGAGTATCGCCGTTCTGGGCCGCAATGAGAAACGGGGTGAATCCGTCTTTATCCCGGGCTTCCATGTTGGCTCCGTTCTGAATGAGCAGATCGGCTATATCAGCATATCCGGCCCATATTGCAGCCATCAGCGGGGTGGTACCGTCGCCCGCTTTAAGATTGCAGTCAGCTTCGTAATAAAGCAGGAGATCAGTGATATAAAAACCACCGTATATCACGGCGTAATGCAGGGGAGCAGCTCCGTACCGGTCTGTTTTGTTAATTTCTGCTCCAGCCCTTATAAGGGCTTCGGATATTTCAATATTCTGGTTTTTTACTGAAATAAGCAGGGGCGTCAGGTTGTTTTCCGTTGTTTTATTTACATCGACCCCGTGTGCCAGCAGCGACTTTACCGCATCCGTATGATTGTTGGCAACGGCATAGATGAGAGGAGTTGCACCCTCGATGGTTTCAGCCTCCGGATTCGCTCCCTTGCTGATGAGCCTGTCAATTTCACTGCTGTAACCTTTTGATGCTGCAATTATCAGATTGAATTCTGCAGCCTGGTCATAATAATATGGCAGATAATCAGTTGTATCAATACTGGATCTTTGTGCATGCAAGGGACCACTGCAGAGCAATGAAAGAAGAATGGTCCGGAAATGTCTTAATATCAGTTTTGTTGACAACATGTGCACAAAGTTAGTTGTTTTGAGGCTTTGAAAAATTATAATTTTGAAATTTAACCGCATATTTGTTCATTTCAATGTTGTCATTATTTTTGAAATTATTTAATAACCCAGGCCGTAGAAGAAATTTTATTTTTGACGTGAGAAAACCTGTTTGTCTGCCCGGATTGAAAAAGATAATATTGATCATATTCTTTGCCGTTTTCATGGCACATGACCCTGGAGCTGTTGAAAACCCCGGCGATGTGCGCGATAAACTTACAGTTGGTAACATCCGGCTCACCAATTCCGATTCATTTGAAAATGTGCTTGGTAAGAATGACTGGATAATCCGGTCATTCATGGACAAATGGAAGATTCAGGGAGCATCCCTGGCTGTCGCCAGGGATGGTAAACTGGCTTACGCGCGGGGATTCGGCTTTGCCGACACTGCTTCGGCTTCCGAGGTACAGCCTTACAGTAAATTCAGGATTGCAAGCATTTCAAAACTGGTGACTGCTGTAGCAATTATGAAGCTGCATGAGGAGGGAAGACTGGATCTTTCCGACAGGGTTTTCGGACCGGACGGTATTCTTAACGATTCCTGCTATTGCTACCCAAAAGATAAAAGGGTTTTTGACATCACGGTTGCCCATCTGCTTAGCCATGAAGGCGGATGGTCACAAAAGTATGGCGACCAGATGTTCATGCCACGGGTGGTTTCGAAACAGATGAATGTCCCGCTTCCGGTAGATCTGAATACCATCATAAGGTTCGCACTTGGAAAGCGGCTACATTTCACTCCAGGGACCGGCCGGTCGTATTCAAACCTGGGTTATGCAATCCTTGGCCTTGTTGTTGAAAAAGTTTCGGGAATGACATACGACTCCTATTGCAGGGAAGAGATTTTTGAACCGCTTGGTATTTATGACATGCTTCCGGCAAGGAACCTGGAATCGCAGAAAGCCAGGTTTGAAGTTACCTATTACGAACCTTTCGGGACTCCTCCCGGACCCTCAATCTACGCCACTGATGAACTGGTACCTGTGAGATACGGGGGGAATGATGTTGAGACACTGGGTGGAGCCGGCTACTGGCTGGCAACTGCACCCGATCTAATGCGGCTGCTCCTGGCTGTCGACGGATTTGTTGCCCCTGAAGATATTTTGTCAAACAGCAGCATAAGATTCATGACAGATATGGCCAACCGATTCGCACCTGTCGGATGGAAGGCTACATTAATTGACGGCAACTGGTGGAGGACCGGTTCCTTTTCCGGTTCAGCGGGAATGATGAAGCGGCAGCCTGATGGCATTTCATGGGTAATTTTGCTCAATTCAAGCGCCTGGAACGGACCTGAGATTCATTCCCACATAAACAGGATGATGGCAAAATTCATTGCGCGGACAGACGAATGGCCGGAAAACGACCTGTTTGAATACTCCCTGCCGGTTCCGGTGAAGGTTGACGTTCCTGCTCCAAAATATGAATAATGTGTTTTACTGTCAATGTGAACCTGGTTAAGGATGAACTTGAAAGCAGGTTCGGCGTGCTTTTTCCCGATGCTGACAGGTTCCGGCCCAGTTACTATTATCATGCTTTCACACTTCCCGAACTGCCTGTTGTGTGCACGGGATCACCCGGCAGGATAGAACTGATGAAATGGGGGCTGATCCCTTTCTGGACAAAATCCGCGGCAGATGCGGAGGAGATCAGATACAAGACATTCAATGCAAGGGCCGAAAGCCTTTTTTCAAAACCTTCATTCTCGAATCCTGCAAAATCAAAAAGATGCCTGGTGCCCGTGAGGGGCTTTTTCGAATGGCAGCATACACCCGGCGGAAAAATCCCATGGTATATCTATCATTCTGATAACGACATCTTTTCCCTTGCAGGTATTTATGATCAATGGACGGATAGTTTAACCGGTAATGTTACTGAATCTTTTTCAGTGATTACTACCAGCGCCAATGAAATGATGGCAGTGATCCACAATTCCAGGAAAAGGATGCCGGCCATTCTTGATAAAAAGGATGAAGAATTATGGCTCAACGCCGGTTTGACTGAGGCAGAGCTCATTTCACTGCTGAAACCGTATCCTTCCGAAGGGCTGAAGGCTCATACAGTAAGCAGGCTCATTAACAGCAAATCAGCTGACAGGAATACATCAGAGATTATCCGCCCGTTCGACTATCCTGACAGAACCCTTCCGTTCTGAACCGTGCGCTGGCAGGGGCATGGTTCATTCCCTGCATCCCTGCATCTTTTACTATCAGCTACTGGGCTACAAAAATAAAGGTAAGCGTTCCCCTCTGCGATTTGGGGGCATTCAGATCGGCATTGAACCTCGACCTCCTGGCAGATGTGACTGCAGTTTCGGTAAGGCATTCATCTGAGGTTGTACTTTCCCCGGCAACAACAGATGCACTGGTGACATTGCCTTTCTGATCAACATCGATAATGAGCACTACTTTTCCGGAACCCTGGCATTTATATATCGGAATAGGCAGATAAATATGATTGCGTCCTGCCAGATCATAATAAATCCGGGTGGGGCCTGAATAACTGGCGGCCATTTTTTGGGACTCCATGACTTTCTCTTCTTCCTTTGCCCGTAAGGCTTCTTCATCGTCCCCGTTGGAAATATCCTCTTCCGCCTCCTGGTAACCTGACCCGGGATTATCGATATAATTGTCGGTCCCGAGCCTGCCACTCTGAATAAGCTCTTCCTTTACCTTGTCGATATAATCATTCCTGTCTATTTTTATCTCACTCCGGCTGGCCAGGTTCCTGGCGATATTGAGCATTTCCGCATCATCACGGAAAATATTTTCTACCGATGTCATAGGAATTTCCTTCGGAGCTTCCCTTGGTTTGAGGTCATGCTCATCAACCATTTCAAGTTCAAGTCTTTGAATGGTTTCCTGCCTGACCTTTAATGTATGAAGTTTGAACGAAACAAAGATAATTCCTGCAATCAGATGCAGGATCACAGTTCCAAGCAGACCGGCTATTTTGTCATGATAATTCGTCACTGCTTCTTTTTCTTCTTGGTTTTAACCTTTGTCCTGGACGGCTTTTCGGCCTTGTCATTTTTTAACAGACCGCTTTTCAGCCCATTAATGAATTTAGCCCATGCAAAGGGATTCAGAAGATTATTCGAAGGATACTGGTTCCGGGTTGCCGTCATATTGAAATTCTGCTGCATTGCATACCTGTAGCCTGCTTCAGGGCTGATGCGGACATCAGCCTGGTTCGCAAGGGCAGATTTGACGGACTCTATGTTTTTGTTCATGTTTTCAATTTCCGGATCGACGGGATTGGGCGATGTAATATCCCTGATAAACTCATTATAACTCTTCCAGGGTAAAACAACAACATTCTCAATCGGAATGGTATCCATACTTAGAACAATGTCGGCATAATAACGCTTGCCTTCAAATGACATGGGCAGTACAATCATCTGTTTTTTAAAACCAAGAGCCTTGAATAATATTGTGTCGCCCGGGGTACTGGTAATGGAATAAATACCGGTATTCTCACTTAAGACTCCTCTCTTGAGACGGAGGGATATTACACCCACATTGCTCAGAGCCCGGTTGTTTTCATCAGTAATTATGCCGCTCAGCTGAAAAAATCGTTCCTTCTGAACCGCCTGACCCCTGGTTGCTAAAAAAAAGATGAAAAATAAAAATGTTGTATTTGCTAAACGTTTTGCCAACTCAAATTATCTAATTCCCTGACATATTAACCATCCGCCTGCAAAATAAGCAATATTGGACAGAACAGTAAAACTTTTGGCTTAATTTTAAAGAAATTTCAAAATTAAACTTTATCTGATAAATTTGTCCGGTCGTTTGTAATTGATACTTTACATATGCAAAAGCAACTGCTGCTGGGTGACGAAGCGATTGCACAGGCTGCAATTGATGCCGGCCTGAGTGGAATGTATGCCTATCCCGGAACTCCATCGACCGAGATAATGGAATTCATACAGGCATCGGATGAGGCCGCTGAACGTATGATCCACAGGGAATGGTCGTCAAACGAAAAAACTGCCATGGAAGCGGCGCTTGGTATGTCATATGCAGGCAAACGTGCAATGGTTGCAATGAAGCATGTCGGACTGAATGTGGCTGCCGATCCTTTTATAAATTCTTCGGTTACCGGGGTAAATGGAGGGCTGATAGTTGTTGCTGCCGACGATCCTTCAATGCATTCATCGCAAAATGAGCAGGATTCACGGTTTTACGGAAAATTCTCCCTTGTCCCGGTTTATGAGCCCTCAAACCAGCAGGAAGCATATGACATGGTGTTTGATGCGTTTGAACTTTCCGAAAAATACAGGCTGCCTGTTCTTTTCCGTATAACAACCCGTCTGGCACACTCCAGGTCAGCCGTGACAAGACGGCAGTCCGAACCTCAGAAAAAGCTCAGCCTGCCTTCCGATCCGCGGCAGTTTGTGCTTCTTCCGGCCATTGCAAGAAAAAAATACAGGGCGCTGCTGGAGATTTATGAGTCATTAAAATACGATAACAGGCTTTCCCGGCATAACATTTTCAGGGATGACAGGAACAGAAAAACCGGGGTTCTGGCCTGTGGACTGGCCTATAACTATTTTACCGAGAATTTTCCGGACAGCGAGCCTGATTTTCCATTCCTGAGGATCTGTGCATATCCTTTCCCGAAGGAGCTTATAACGGATCTGACATCACGTTGCGAGGAGATTCTGGTACTGGAGGAAGGATATCCGCTTGTGGAAGAGGCCTTACGTGGTATTCTCGACAACAATCTGAAGATAATGGGGCGCCTTGACGGTACTCTGCCGCGCGATGGGGAGCTAAATCCTACGCTCGTGGCAAAAGCCCTCGGTATGACTATCAGAAAGGGATTTGAAATTCCCGGCGTGGTCAGGCCAAGACCGCCGTCATTCTGCAAAGGATGCGGTCATGCTGACACCTTCAATGCAGTGATAGAAGCCCTCCGGCCATTTGACAGGGACGGAGTGTTCTCAGATATCGGATGCTACACCCTGGCAGCCCTCCCTCCATACAGTATCATTAATTCGTGCGTTGACATGGGCGCATCGGTAACTATGGCCATTGGTGCTGCCGATGCAGGACTGTTCCCCTCGGTAGCCGTCATAGGGGATTCAACATTCACACATTCGGGAATGACCGGTCTGCTCGATGCGGTTGTAAAAAAAAGCCCGGTTACAATAATCATTTCCGATAACTCAACAACGGGCATGACCGGAGGTCAGAAATCACAGGGTACAGGACGGCTGAGAAAAATATGCGAAGGACTGGGGGTTGCCCCCGAACATGTGCGCGAGATCGTACCGCTGAGGAAGAATCACGCGGAAAATGTCAGGATTATGCAGGAGGAATTCAGTTACAGGAATGTTTCAGTTATTATTTCCAGCCGGGAATGCATTCAGACAGCTTCGCGGCGCAGGAAGGCAGAATCGCTGGAAGTTAATGATCCCGGGGAGGCTGAACAATGAAGAACGATATCATACTTTCGGGAGTAGGCGGACAGGGTATCCTTTCGATTGCTGCCATCATCGGCCTGGCCGTAATTGAGAACAACCTTCATATCAAACAGGCGGAGGTTCATGGAATGAGCCAGCGGGGAGGAGATGTGCAGTCACACGTGCGTATTTCCGACAAACCGGTTCATTCCGATCTGATCCCCTGGGGGCAGGCCGACATTATCATTTCTGCCGAACCGATGGAATCACTCAGGTACCTGCCCTGGCTCTCTTCAGACGGATGGCTCATTACCAGCTCGGAACCATTTGTCAATATACCGGATTACCCTCCGCTGGAAGATATTCTGCATGAAATCAGAAAACTCCCGAAGCACAGGATCATCGATGCCGATGCAATTGCACGGGAAGCCGGATCGGTCAGAGCTGCAAATATGGTGATCCTGGGGGCTGCTTCCCCTTTCATTAAAATGCCATTCGAAAGCCTTGAGAATGCTGTCAGAATACTTTTCAGGCGGAAAGGAGAGGAAATTATCAATATAAATCTAGAAGCTCTCAGGATGGGCAGAAAATTCTGAACTGCGATTGCCTGAACGACTCACAGTATTTATTGCCTGAATGATCAACCGCCACCGTAGCAGAATTGTTGCATCAGATTTCTGTCAGTATGGCGGTTAATCAAATTCAGGCTTCAGCCTGCACGGGAAATGCAGCGAAAAAGTTCAGGATTTCCCTATTCCTCCCTGCCCTGAGCCTTCTGCGACCGCAGCATCAGCATCTCGTTGATGACAACTTCGGTAACATACCTGGTTGCCCCGTTTTTGTCTTCATAATTCCTGTAAACGATCCTCCCCTCTACAGCAATCTGGGCACCTTTCTTCAGATATCTGCCAGCAATATCCGCCAGACCGTTCCATGCTACAATGTTATGCCAGGTCGTTTCCTTTACCTTCTGTCCTTCAGCATTCCTGTATTCATCACTGGTGGCAAGGGTAAAACGGGTCACTTTCTTCCCGTTTTCCAGGTTCTTTGTTTCCGGGTCCTGACCCAGGTTGCCGATCAGGTTGACCCTGTTCTTGAGTGAATTCATCGCATGTATTTATTAATTGAATGTATAATTATATACTGCAGCAAAGTTAAACAGGCTGATCCTGGAGTATCGGTCCTTAAATATTTATATATGCTTGCAAGGCATTTATGTCCATTTGTAACCGTTTGAAAATGGCTGGTTACACTGGTTGCCGCAGCTGAATGAATGGAATTGTGCAGGCCCGTACCAAGATTTTTCATTTATGCCATGCTTTAAAAGAACATTTGAATAAATTTGTGAACCTTTTTGAACCACAATCGCACCTTGCTGATGTTATTGCGCTCATTACATACAGGCAAATACATTCTCATTGCTGCAGCAGCTGTCGCTGTAACGATTTTGCAGTTTTCATGCGGCAGAAAGAATGACAGGCTGTTTACATCCATGCCGCCTGAAAGGACCGGGATAAAATTCCGGAACTGGATAGAGGAGGATGATGTATTTAACGTGCTTGACTACGGATACCTGTACAACGGAGCCGGCGTGGCAATCGGGGATATAAACAATGACGGACTGCCGGATATTTTTTTCAGCGGGAATTTTGCTCATGCAAGGCTCTACCTCAACATGGGAAACTTCAGGTTCCGGGATATCACGGATGTGTCGGGTGTGAACGGGGGTAACAAGTGGAACACCGGGGCCACCATGGCGGATATCAATGGTGACGGATTTCTCGACATCTATGTATGCTGCTCGACCGACGGCAGGTATGACCGCAGGAAAAACCTGCTGTACCTGAATAACGGCGATCTTACTTTTACGGAATGTGCTGCCCGTTACGGAATTAACGATGCTTCTTATTCAACGCACAGTGCATTCTTTGACTATGACAAGGACGGGGATCTCGACCTTTTTGTCATGAACCATTCGCTCGACAAGTACGCAATGACAAACCCTGCGCGCAAAAAGGAAAGAAATCCCATATATGAACACCGGCTTTACAAAAATACAGGGGAGAAGTTTGTTGATGTAAGCGCTGAGGCCGGAATGATCGGCAATATCATTAATTTCGGACTGGGCTTAGCAATTGCTGATTTTAACAATGACGGGTGGCCGGATATATACATTTGCAATGATTATTCCGAACAGGACTACTTTTATATTAATAACAGGGACGGGACTTTCTCTGAAAAGCTTGAAGATTACTTCGATCATATTTCATTCTCTTCAATGGGATGTGATGCAGCTGATTTCAACAATGACGGGTTTATCGACCTGTTTACCCTCGATATGGAACCGGAGGATAATTACGGAAATAAGCTGGTGGCAGGACCGGACAACTACGAAAAATTCCAGAACCTGAAAAAATCAGGATTCTTTAATCAGTCGACCAGGAACATGCTTCAGCTGAACATGCATGGTGATTATTTTACCGAAATAGGACAGTATGCCGGAGTTTTTGCAACAAACTGGAGCTGGGCGCCCCTTTTCTGTGACTTTGACAATGACGGTTACAAAGATCTTTATATAACAAACGGATACGGGAGGAACAGTACCTATATGGATGCAGTGGTGCTGGCCGTGAGCCAGATGGTCAGGCAGCAGAGGGGACAGACGCATCTTTCGAAGATGAACGTCATTGATCAGATACCGCCCACCGTTCTCAATAATTACATCTACAGGAACAATGGCGACTATACCTTTACTGATGTTACCGGGATCTGGGGCGATGAAAAAGCTACACTTTCGGGCGGGGCAGCTTACGCAGATCTTGATAATGACGGCGATATAGACCTGGTGATCAGTACAATAAATGGTTTTCCCCTGGTGTACCGCAATAACTCTGAAAAAATCAGCAGGAACCATTATCTGAAGATCAGGCTGAAGGGTTCAGGGATGAACACAGGCGGCATTGGATCACGGATCGACGTCACCTGCGGTAAAAATACGTATACCCAGGAATTTATGCCTTCGAGGGGCTTTATGTCATCAGTGAACCATGAGATCATTTTTGGTCTGGGCGGAGCAGCAATTGCAGACACTCTTCGGATCAGATGGCCCGATATGCGTGAGCAGGTGCTGACCGCTGTAAAAGCTGACCAGTGCATCGTTTTGAACAACGATGATGCCATGATCCCTGCCCCGCGGATTAGTTCACAGCCGGAACCAGTTTTCACCATGGTGAAAAACAACAGGATCCTTGATTTCAAACACCAGGAGAATGAATATAATGATTTCGCGGATCAGGCCCTGTTGCCGCACTTCCTTTCAACACAGGGCCCCCGTATTGCAAAAGGGGATGTGAACAATGACGGACTTGAAGACCTGTATTTCGGCGGTTCCATGGGCTGCCCGGGGAAACTCTATATCCAGTCAGGTGACGGTTCGTTCAGGTATGTTCCTCAGGCCTGTTTTGAGAAAGATAAGGGTTGCGAAGATATCGGTGCCGTTTTTCTCGACGCAGATGGCGATAATGACCTGGATCTGTATGTTGTAAGCGGAGGCAATGAATTTCATGCAGATGCAGCTGAGCTTCAGGACAGGCTCTACCTGAACGACGGGAAGGGATCTTTTTCGGCTGCAAAGGGACGCCTGCCCGTCATGATTACAAGCGGATCATGTGTAAAAAGCTGTGATATTGATGGAGATGGCGACATCGATCTGTTCGTCGGCGGTAGGCTTATTCCGTCCCGGTATCCTTTTGCCCCCAGGAGCTACATACTGGAAAATGACGGCAAGGGTTTCTTTAAGGATGTCACCGATGCATATAATTCGGAACTGATGTACCCGGGTATGGTGACGGATGCGGTCTGGACCGATTTCAACCGCGACGGCAAACCTGATCTTATTGTTGTCGGGGAATGGATGAAGATCAGGTTCTTCAGGAATGAAGGCAAAAGGCTTGAAGAGATAACCAGCCTGTGCGGGCCGGAAAACACTGAGGGATGGTGGAACACAATTGTTGCCGCAGATTTAGACAATGACGGGGATGATGACTATATTGCAGGTAACCTGGGCCTTAATTCACGTATAAAGGTTTCGCCCGCCGAACCTTGTACGATTTATGCAAGGGATTTTGACAACAACGGCACCATAGATGCAATAATGAGTTATTTCATTCAAGGCAAAAGCTATCCTTTCTATTCGAAGGATGATCTGCAGAAACAGATGCCCTTCATTAAGCAAAAATACCCCACCTATGAATCCTACGCCAATCTTACAATAACCGACATCTTTTCCGGGGATGCACTAAGCGGGGCAGAAATCTTTGAGGCAAAGACATTTTCAAGCTGCTATATTGAGAACAAGGGCAATGACCGGTTTGAAATCAGACCTTTGCCCCGGGAAGCACAGTATTTTCCCGTTTACGGCGTCTGTACGGGCGATTTCGACAGCGACGGAAACACCGATATCGTGCTGGCCGGCAATTTCTTCGGGTCGAGAATAAAATTCAGCGACTATGATGCGGGAAAGGGTCTGCTCCTCAGAGGTGACGGAAAAGGCGGCTTCACTGCACTGAATGATCAACGCAGCGGATTATTCATCCGCGGTGAGGCCAGGGATGTGACTGAAATAAGGACAGCTCACGGAAACAAACTCATAGTTTTTGCACTGAACAATGATTCCCTGAAATTATACAAACGAGAAAGTAAATGACAGAACAGCTATGATAATCATGCTAAGATGCTCCTGTCGGGTGAACTAACAGAATAATTGAAATAAATTAGTGAATATTCGACTCGTAAATTTAAAAAATGATTATGTACAGATACAATAACATCTCTGCTGCCCTGATCCTTGTGATATTGTTTTTATTTTCATGCAGGAATGACAGCCCGCAGGACCTGTCTCTCCGGCCGGAAGAATATCAGAAACTCGGATTGCCTGATCACATCAGATTATGGAACCTTCAGGATTACATAAATGCCAACATCACATTAAGTACCCTGAAGACTAACTTTCCGAATTCACTCCCCAGGAAATCAAGCAAAAAATCAGGAGCCGTTTTTGCCCGCCTTGTCAGCGGGGATAATCTCTCATTCATGTATGACAAAAGCATGCCGCTGCATGGAAGGGCTCAGATAATCCAGCATTTTACCCGGTTTTACAGTGAGCTGGAGAGCATTTATTCGGTTGAGACGGATGTAAGGAATTATTATAGCGATGAACTGGCCGATATTAATTTATTCGGTCTTCTCGTTCATGACAGGATGCTTGAGCTTGCCTGGCAGATAATGGATTCTGACGACGAAGAAGACAGGGATCTTCAATATGGTTTGAAAACCGTCAAGAGAAACTACCTGAACCTGGTTGACCATCTGCTTGATGAGCAGGTAAAGTCGGAAGTGTACAGCGATGCTGATCTCGACAGGCTGAGTGACAGGCTCGAACAGTCCCTTGCCGTTAATGTTTCATGGTTTCTGCCCTCAGAAAGGGATTCTGTGGCGGAAAGTATAGAAAAAGCAATGCCCGAATGTCCGACTGCACATATAAGGGGAAATTTTAACAAAATGTTAAAATATTTAAAGAATTCTTAAGAAAAATATTCTTTCAGCCATATCTGGTTTAGAACAATTGGATAATCAGTATGTTATTTTTTAAAAATTAATCCTGCCGGATTGATTGCCGGCTATTTGTCCATACCATGCATGGATTTAATTTAACATTTATCTCCGAAAAAATTAACTTTTCTTTTGGTTTTTATTTGGAATAATTTTAATTTTGTTAACGATTCTTTAAGAAATGATTGTATTCCGGGAAGGAAACAAGGGTTTTTTAATTAATCTGAATGTTAGCAACCACAAACTATTATTAACCTAATCTTAAACCATGAGAAAAATTGCAATTCTTCTTGCATTTCTGCTATTTGCGGGATTGCAGGGCGCTTTCGCACAAAAAACCATCACGGGTAAAGTTACCAGTGCCGAAGACGGGCTTGGTATGGCCGGGGTACCTGTTGTAGTCAAAGGGACAACAATAGGAACTGCGACTGACATCGACGGGGCGTTCACATTGTCGGTGCCTGCTAATGCAGCTGCCCTTGTGGTCTCCTTTATCGGGATGAAGACAGTTGAGGTTCCGATCGGCACCCAGACACACTTTGACATCGTGCTGGAACAAAACATCCTCGCCCTTGAAGATGTTGTTGTTACTGCTTTCGGCATTTCGCGGCAGGCCAAAGCGCTTACATATGCAGCCCAGAATGTGGCACCCAAGGCACTGGCTGAAGCAAGGGACCTTAACCCTGTTTCAGGCCTCAGCGGCAGGGTTGCCGGCCTGTCAGTGACAACTGCAGGTACCGGAGTCGGTGCAGACGCAAAGGTGCTTATGAGAGGTAATCGTTCAATTGCCGGAAGCAGCCAGCCGCTTTATGTGATCGATGGTGTACCTATGGGCGGAATTTCAAACCTTGCGCCTGATGACATAGTATCAATCTCCGTACTTAAAGGCGCAAATGCAGCAGCTCTTTACGGAAGCCGTGCGAACAACGGTGTGATAATCGTAACAACAAAATCCGGACAGGGAGGGGCAGAAGGCGTTATGGTCGACCTCGGTTTTACCTACCAGGGAACATCGGCCATCCTGCTTGATAAAATGCAGAATGAGTACGGACAGGGCGGCAACGGTGTATATTCACCTCTTGCAATCGTTTCATGGGGCCCGAAAATGGACGGCTCACAGGTCGCCCACTGGACACCCGACCCCAATCATCCCCTGTACGGTAAAACATATCCGTATCTTCCGCAGCCCAACAACGTCAAGGACTATTTCCAGACCGGAAACAGCATTGCAACAAACCTGCAGGTGACAATAAACACCGCCAGGACAAATACGGCTTTTTCCTATACCAATACAAATGCATCGGGTATTGTTGCTTCAAATAACCTCCACAGTCATAACCTGAACCTCAGGTTCGGAGCAAAGCTCGGCGAAAAATTCACCCTCGATTCCAAGGTAACGGTTATAAAGCAGAGCTTTGAAAATATATTCGCTACAGGTGAAGGTTTCGACAACCCAATGAGATACCTGTATGTTCTCCCGAGAAACATCCGCACCGAGGACCTGCAGCACTTTGAGTATGTCACACCGGCAGGGCAGGTAAGACAGCATTACTGGAGGTGGAACGACAACGGCACCGGCAATGCCTACTGGACAAGAAACCGGGTTCTCAAGCCGCAGGACAGGTGGAGGCCGATAGGTATGGTCAGCCTTAAATATCAGATTACGAAGGATCTTTCAATAATGGGCAGGTCGGCCCTCGATGCCAGCTTCACCCAAAGGGAGGAAAAATGGTACAATGACACATACACAGTGGCAATCAACGGGGGCTATGGAAAATACAACTCCTCCTCCTATGGCTGGAACAGCGACTTCCTGATCAATTACCACAAGGCTCTCGGCGATTTCGTATTCGATGTGAACGCGGGAGGAAACAATTACATGACCGAATACCAGATGATCGGCGGCTCAGGAGTGGTTTTCAACATTGAAAACCTGTTCGCCCTGGCCAACACTGCCAATCCGAGGCCAACCGAAGATTACTCAAAAAAAGTGGTTAATTCGCTTTACGGATTTGCTGAGATCTCATGGAAAAATGCAATATTCCTCAACCTTACCGGCAGGAACGACTGGAGCTCGACTCTGCCTGCATCCAACAGATCGTATTTCTACCCGTCATTCGGTCTGACAGCAGTTGTGAGTGACCTTATCACTATGCCCGACTTTCTTACCTACCTTAAACTGAGAAGTTCGTATGCAATAGTGGGTAATGATACAGGACCCTATCAGCTGTCAAGAACGGCAGCGGTCGGCACAGGCGGCGTTATTACCCTGAGCAATGTGCTTCCTAACGCCAATCTTAAACCGGAAACTACCAAATCAACTGAGCTGGGCTTTGATCTGAGACTTATCAGGGATAAGATCAGGTTCGGTTTTACATGGTACAACACCAATACATTCGATCAGCTTTTTGCCACCCCGGTACCTGCAACATCAGGTGTTGCAAGCATATACCAGAACGGCGCAAACGTTCAGAACAGGGGACTTGAGCTGACCCTGGGCGCTGCTGTTGTCGAAGGAAAGGGATTTTCATGGGATATCGACATCAACTGGGCAAAGAATACCAGCAAAATACTTGAAATTGCTGAAGGTTTTGATGAACTGGGTGTATCCACTGACTTCATCAGGAGATATCTTCTAAGAGCAGGCGCACCTTTCGGCGAAGTGTACGCAAAAGGCTGGATGAGGTATGAGAATACCAATAAGGTCATTATTCAGGAGAACGGGATACCTGCCATCACTCCGGGTATGACGGTGAGGGTGGCCAACTTCAATCCCGACTGGCTTGCCGGTATAAGCAATACATTCAGGTACAAGAACTTTTCGTTCAGTTCCCTTATTGATTTCAGGGTCGGAGGAACCTTCATAGCATTCACCGAAGCCATATCGGCCGGCAGCGGTATCCAGGAGTACACCACAATCGGAAGGGACGGCTCACTCATGTTTGGAAGGGATGTTTACAAAGGTTTGGAAGGTGTAACCCTCACAGGCGAACCCAATACAAAAACATGTACTTCCGAAGCATTCTGGAACAATGTCGGCGGCAGGAACAACCCGACCGGAGAAGCTTTCGTAAGGGACGCAACCAATATCCGCATGAGGGAAATGATTCTGGGCTATGACCTGCCAAAGAGCATTGTGGCCAAAACATTCTTCCGTTCGGCAAGAGTTTCACTCGTTGGCCGTAACCTGTTCTTCCTGATGAACAAAGCTGAATATTGCGATCCGGAAATAATGATTGGTACTGCCAATGCATATGAGGGCGAGAATGCATTCCCGCTGCCAACAACACGGACATACGGGGTCTCACTTAATTTTGGCTTCTAAAAAATAACTGGTAAATGCATTATATTATGAAAAATCTATCAAAATTATTGACAATACTGCTTATTGGTATTTTAATCAGTAGTTGTACCAAGGACTTTGATGAAATCAATAAGAATCCGAAAGCACTCACCCTGGATAACCTAAACCAGGCCTCGTACGGATTCGTTGTAAGAAGAGCCATCGTGGGCCCGAATTACCTGGGCGACCCTGGTACCATGCAGCTGTTGCATTCCCTGTTCTTTGATATTTATGCAAACTACTGGGCAACAACCACGCCGAACTTCCTGTCCGACCGGTATGTACAGGTTTCAAGCTGGCAGAACGGTGCCTTCAACGACCATTATGCAAATGAGGCTCCGCAGATCAAGTACGCCGAAGATTTTGCCAGGAAGAACAATCTGCAGCCAGAGCTGGCAATGATGAAAATCTGGAAGGTTTATGTGTACAACAGGTATACCGATTGCCTGGGGCCGATACCATATTCCCAGTACGGAAACATGCAGAAGGAGGTTCCGTATGACAAGCAGGAGGATATATATAAAGCTTTCTTCCTTGAGTTGGACACAGCAATAAATATTCTTAAAGGAATGTCGGGACAGACTTCTGCAACCCTTTCAAAGTATGATCCCATTTACGCCGGTAATCTGGATAAATGGCAGAAATTCGGCAGTTCGCTCCGCCTCAGGCTGGGCATGAGGGTTAAGTATGTGGCCCCGGATATTGCAAAACTCCAGTGCGAAAAGGCCGTTACGGAAGGCGTAATCACTGCCAACGCCGATAACGGATGGGTAACAACATCAACCGATTTCCCGAATCCTTACAATACAATCAGCCCCTGGATCGAATACAGGATGAGCGCCGACATGGAAAGCATCCTGAAAGGATATCTTGATCCGCGTGTCACCACCTGGTTCTCGCCTGCCCTCGAGCCCGATCCAACAGATGACCCCGTGGGAATATCCTTCCCATACGAAGGTGTCAGGAACGGCCAGACGAAGAACGACAGGAGCGCTGTTGAATTTGACCGTATTGCATCCGACCATTCCAAACCCTATACCATTGTTGGCGACAAGGGACCGAACTGGTTTGTCATGAGAGCTTCTGAAACCTATTTCCTCAGGGCTGAAGGCGTTCTCGAAGGCTGGAACATGGGCGGCGGTACTGTCGAAGAACTTTATAATACCGGTATCGGATTATCGCTCGATGAATGCGGATTCACTGATCACCTTAATCTTGCAGGAGAAAACTATATCACCAGTCCAAGGGTGCCGATGACCCCGGGAATTGACAAGAATACAGTTCTTCCTGCAGTTGCCCCGCCGCCGGCTTCAACCGTTCCCATTCTTTTCAATACCGGCGGATCCAAGGAAGAGCAGCTTGAGCAGATAATCACCCAGAAATGGATCAGCCTCTTCCCAAACAGCCAGGAAGCTTATGCAGAGAGGAGAAGAACCCATTATCCCAAGCTTTACCCAAGGCTTGAAAGCGAGAATCTCGACGTTCCGGCCACATCACTTCCGGTGCGTCTCTGCTACTGGACCAATGAATACAATACCAACGCGAAGATGGTTAATGCAGCTATCCAGATGCTGAATTCGGAAAGCACCACCCCCAACGGAGACAAAGCTTCTACCAAACTCTGGTGGGATAAGAAACCATAACCAGGAATTTTTCACGCAAGCACAAAATTTAAAGGAAGGTGTTCTCTCAGAACACCTTCTTTTTGTATATTTACTGAAACATTTGTGCTGTGGAACGAAAATGTCTCGATTGCGGCGATATAATTCGCGGCCGCAGTGATAAGAAATTCTGCTCGGACCAGTGCAGAAACAGCTATAATAACCGGCTGAACCGTGATACGAATAATTTTGTGCGAAACGTACACGGGCTTCTCAGGAAAAACAGGAGAATTTTGGCTGACCTTTATACCGAAGGCAGACGCAGGACGCATAAAGACGCCCTGTTTGCACTTGGTTACAATTTCAGTTTCTTCACACATGTGATAGAAACCTCAGGCTCGGAGAAATATCTCTTCTGTTTTGAATACGGTTTCAGGGATGCAGGAGATGATTTCATTGAACTGAAGTACAATAACCAGTATATTGATTATCAATAAAACGGGAAATAGTACTTCAGATTTTCGCTTGTAAGAGGTGTGCCATAACCTGAATCCTGGAAGGCTTCGCAATATTTCGTTTTGCTGCCTTTAGCCTTTCCGTACAATTCTATGAGTTTATCCCTGAAGGGTTCGGCATCTGATCTCGTGCTCCAGGTCCTGCCAAGCCATTCACGCCTTTCCCTTTCTCCGGCAGGAACTTCTGCAAGGGCACCCCTGTTGTAGGGAAGCCATTCGTAAACCTGTGAAGTATGCTGATGATACATGTCGATCTTTTTTTCAATCACATCATCGATGTCGACGCAAACGTCGGCCTTGAACGGCTCCGGATGAATGAACCCGTCGCTCATGAACAGGAACATCGGATTTTTGTCAAGGTGCGGGACTTCCGGAAGGATCCTCGGTACAGTTACCATGTAGGCAGCATCGAGAACCAGTGTTCCCGTGTACCGATGATCGGGGTGATAGTCGTAGGGCCGCGGAAAAATAACCACATCTGCTTTATGCTCCCTTATCAGCCTGATTACCTGCAGCCTGTTTTCATAAGTGGGCATCAGCTGACCGTCATGATTATCGAGAGTAATGTATTTAACGCCTATAACCTGACCGGCCTTTCTGGCTTCTTCCCTCCTGATCGCCGCAAGCTTGTCGGGCGGAATTGACTGATGTCCCGCGTCGCCGTTGGTTAATGAAACCATCAGTACATCATGCCCGAGCCTGGCCCACTTATAGGCAGTGCCTCCAACTTTGTCGGGATCGTCAGGATGTGCCCCTATAATAATTATGTGAAGCTTTTTCCCGCTATCTGTTTGCTGTCCCTTTACTGACAATGGAATGAACAGTAACAGGAAGATCTGAAGAAACAATGTTATTCCTTTCATTGGATTGAAATTTATTTTAATGAGCTTAGGTGATTAATGATGCAATATATAAAAAGCGGGGAAAATCCTGATGATTCCCCCGCTTAAAGTTTCCACCAAAACAAATCAACTAAAAGTAGATGCAAAAAATGTCAGTAACAAGATATGTAAATTCTGTATATAAAATGATGAAGAAGCTGTTTCTTAACTATTTTTAACTGTTTTTGTGATGCGGTGCGCAGACCGTTCTCCGGTAAAAGTCCATGGAAGATCTGACGTTAAAGTACAGTTTTTGAGAGATGAAAGGGCATAGTTAAACAAACTGAAAAAATGCCGGTCTGAAACTTTTTCTCCAGTTTTTCCGTTTTACATTCAACTTGAATCCTTAAGCAGGTCATGCGACAGGTTTTAAGATGTTTAACTAATACATGGAAAAATGAAAAAATTATGTTTGATTTTACTGGTTATGGTGATGTCGGCGCCTGTTTATTCACAGGTCGGTTTCGGGGTTAAAGGAGGCTTGAGTACAACAAGCCTGAAAATGGATGACCTTAAACTAAATACTGATACTACAATCAATGCCATTAAAGGTGCAAACTTTGGATATCATGCAGGCATTTTCCTGAGGCTTGGCATGATGGGAGTTTATGTTCAACCCGAGCTCCTTTTTACTTCACGAACTAACGAATACCGGATTGAAGACCTTGAGAACCCTGCCACTATTGTCAAACAGCAGTTCAATCAGCTTGATCTGCCTGTAATGCTTGGTTTCAAGGCTGGTCCGGTCAGGATCAATGCCGGCCCTTCAGCACGGCTTCTGATCAACTCGCCGAAAGATCTGATCAATGACCCTGATTATAAGACCATGATTAAAAATTTCACTTTCGGCTACCAGGCCGGACTGGGATTTGACATAATTAAAAAGATCACTGTGGACCTGCGTTATGAGGGCAGCCTTCATAAATACCAGACCCAGATACAAAAATCCACCGGGGATAAATTCAAACTCGACGACAGGCCGAATGCCTTTCATTTAAGCATCGGATTTATATTCTGATCCGGCCCGGGCCCGGACCTTATTTGACGAAAAGCATCCTGACAGCAACTATAAGCAGAAGGACGCCAAATATTTTTTTAAGTATCTGCTGTGGCACATTTAAGGCTATTTTAGAGCCGAAATAGGATCCAATTATAAATGCAGCCGCAAGGATAAGGGCGAATTTCAGATTGACATGCCCTGCTTTATAATAATTATAAGCAGCCAGGATGCCTATCGGAGGAAGCATTACTGCAAGGCTGGTGCCCTGGGCACTGTGCTGACTGAAGCCCATAAGGAATACCAGGGCCGGTATCATTACTATAGCACCGCCGATGCCGAGCATACCCGCCAGGGTTCCCGTTAATAAACCGATTGCCAGGAGGAGCAGAAGTGAAGTTGTTGTCATCAGATCTTAATAATTATGTTAGGATTGTGATTTGTAAAAATAGAATAATCTTTGAAGCAATTGACAGTTAATTAGGTCGTGGCTTTGGGATAATTGATAATTTTGAGCCCGTCAGACGAATGAGGCATATGCGGATTTATATTCTTGCAGCAATTTTGCCTGCAGTGATACTGTCAGGATTATTTTGCTACCTTGTTTTCGGAGTAACAATACGCCCGGCCGGTTCCGGAAGCCAGGTCATTTACCTGCCTGAAGAAAGCACATTCGAACAGGTGATGGATTCATTAAAAACAAATCTGAGAATTGATAATCTGAAAGTTCTTCAATGGGTTGCAGAAAAGAAGAATTACCGCTCTCATATTAAGCCCGGACGCTATGTCATCGAAAAGGGAATGAGCTGCAATGAGCTGATCAATAACCTGAGGTCGGGGAAACAGACACCGGTACTGGTTACTTTCAGCAATATCAAAACGATTTACGACCTGGCTGGAAGGGTTGGCGGGAAAATTGAAGCTGACTCAGCCCGGATTGTTACCTTTTTATCCGACACTGAAAATTACAGGTCGGATGGATTTGTCCGGGAAAACATTATTTCAGTCTTTCTGCCCGATACTTATGAGTTTTTCTGGAATACCGGCCCCGGTGAATTCTACAGCCGAATGCTGAGGGAATACAAAAAGTTCTGGAATGCAGAAAGGATCAGAAAGGCAGATGAAAAAAAACTAACCCCGCTTGAAGTGTCGGTACTTGCTTCAATAGTTGATCAGGAAACATCAATGCCGGATGAAAAACCTGTGATTGCAGGAGTATATCTTAACAGGCTTAAACGCGGAATACCGCTTCAGGCGGATCCGACGATCAAATTCGTGATAAACGATCCTAAAATGTCGAGAATACTTCGCAGGCATCTTTCAATCAATTCACCCTATAATACATATAAGTATAAAGGACTTCCGCCGGGTCCGATATCATGCCCTGCCAAAGACGGCATTGAAGCGGTTCTGAATGCGGATAACCACGATTACCTGTATTTTGTTGCCAGGTCTGATTTCTCAGGATATCATGTTTTTTCCAGAACGCTTTCCGAGCATAACAGATATGCAGCCATGTACCGGAAAGAGCTGAACAGAAGAAAGATCTTCAGATAGTTTATAATATCTCAACCTCACTTTCAAGCATGATCCCGAATTTCTCAAAAACAGATTCCTTTATCTTTTCTGAGAGATCGAATATTTCTTTTCCGGTCGCTCTGCCAAAATTCACAAGGACGAGTGCCTGCCTGTCATGAACACCTGCGTCTCCGATACGCCTGCCTTTCCATCCGCATAATTCAATCAGCCGCCCTGCCGGTATTTTGACTTCACCCGAATCATTATTAAAAACAGGCAGCTGGGGATCCTTCTTTTTTAATTCCTCAGCTAATGACTCACTTACTGCCGGATTCTTGAAAAAACTGCCTGCATTGCCCAGAATCGCGGGATCGGGAAGTTTAGATTTTCGGGTGTTTATTACAATTTCCCTGACATTCTTCAGCGAAACAGATCCGAGTTTACTGACCTCTTCCCTCAGAGATCCGTATTCCAGACTGAGCTTTGGCCTGGTGGAAAGCCTGAAGTATACTTTGGTAATGAGATATTTGCCTTTGAGCTCTCCCTTGAAAATACTGCTTCTGTATCCAAACTGACATTCATCGTTTGTAAATTCCCTGACAGATCCGTTTTCCAGACTTACTGCCCTCACCCGCTCGATGGTATTCCTGACTTCCACACCATAGGCACCAATGTTTTGTACCGGGGCAGCTCCCACACTGCCGGGGATCAGCGAAAGATTTTCCAGCCCCCCGAATCCGTTATTTATTGTCGATTCAACCAGTTTGTCCCACAATACACCTGCTCCTGAAGATATAATTACAACATCATCTTTCCTTCCTTCCAGTGTAATACCTTCCATTTCCGGATGAATCAGGGTTCCGTGAAAATCACCGGTAAATAATAGATTGCTGCCCTGGCCGATCACGAAAAGACTCTGTTCTGATCCTCCCTGCTGACGGAGAAATGATATAACATTCTCTTCATGTTTGAAAGGGATAAGCCGGTCCGCTTTTACATTCAGGCCAAAAGTATTGTATTTTTTCAGAGATATGTTTTCGTATATCATCTCCGGTTTGCCTCCTTCTCAAAATTATAAAAACATGTTATGTTGACAAACAGGCATAATTTACTTTTATTTGAAATGCCAATTACAATAATATAATTACAACAGCTTACATGAATAAATCATCAGTGATAAAAAAAACATTCCCATTCCTCGAAAAGGGGCTGACGGAAGAAATATCCAATGTATCTGAGATTCGTGATCTTGCCGCCGGAATGAGTATACTGGGAGAAGGTGATTACATTAAATCATTTCCGATGGTGCTTGCAGGCTGCCTCAGCGTTGTAAGGCTTTCCGACGACGGCAATGAACTTCTCCTCTATTACCTGAACCAGGGAGAAATATGTGCAATGGCCCTGACTTGCTGTATGGGCCCGCAGAAAAGCAATATCCGAATGACCGCCGAGGAAGATTCGGTTATTCTGACCGTACCTGTTGAATATATTGAGAAATGGATGTCAGATTACAGATCATGGAAGGAATTTATGATGTATTCCTACAGGAAGAGATTTGATGAGCTTATTGAGATAATTGATGCGATTGCGTTCATGAAACTTGATGAAAGACTGATCCGGTTTTTCCGGGAACGATTCAGGTCGACGGGAAAAACCGTCTTCACCGGAACCCACCAGGATATTGCCCTGCAGCTTAATACCTCAAGGGAAGTGATCACGCGGCTTCTCAGGAACCTTGAAAGAAACAATCTGGTAATAACTGAACGTCATTTTATTGATTATTCCCTCCTTGTGAAAAAAGATACTTCTTTGTGACTTAAGTCACTGACGGGTAACTTGCAGACACCCAAATTTGCAAAAAATTCCGGAAATGACAGATTTCATTAGAAAAAATCTATTTGTTATAATATTCACAGCAGCGGGCGCCGCAGGAGGATTTCTTTACTGGAGATATGTCGGATGCCTTTCGGGCACCTGCATGATAAAATCGGTGTGGTATATGAGTACTCTTTACGGCATGGCGGT
This sequence comes from Bacteroidales bacterium, assembly GCA_009877105.1. Classification (GTDB taxonomy): domain Bacteria; phylum Bacteroidota; class Bacteroidia; order Bacteroidales; family VadinHA17; genus LD21. The sequence continues at coordinate 12,137 of WXFD01000057.1, read as the reverse complement.
GGGCTGGATTGGCGGAAGCCTGCTCAATGATCTTTTTCTGAAATTTAAAAAAGCAGGGAAGAATGAATGAGAGTTTCCAGGCAATAATTGAAGGAAGAACCCCGGTTCTGGTTGATTTTTCAGCTGAATGGTGCGGCCCGTGCAAAATGATGAAGCCTGTTCTGGAACAGCTAAAGCAAAAAATGAAAGACCGGATACGAATAATAAAGATCGACGTTGACAGAAACAGGGAACTTGCCATGAAGTATAGGATCAGCAATGTTCCGACACTCATGCTGTTTTCTGAAAACAGAATTCTCTGGTCCGGTTCGGGAGTAGTTACAGCAAATTTCCTTGAAAATGTTATTAACAATAATTGTCCTGTCCCTGCTGATCAGAAGGTTAATTAATCTGCGCAGAGTTACTGATAGGACTTCAGCTCCGCTCTGGCATTTCCCCCGGTTTTTGCGGATCAGGCGGGTTCTTGCTGCCGGTTTCTGCGATTGAACGGCAATCTTCAGGACTGCTGGTTTATCAGCAGTCATGGAAATTTCCCCTTAATTGCCGGATTGCTTTTCCCTTTCCGATAATTGCTTTTCTGCCTGGTTGACTTTATCTGGAGTCTGTACCGGATTATGCATGAAAAGAATAAATTTCCTGCCTGCATTGAAAAAAAATGTAAATTCGGGAAATAAATCCATTATTTAAACTGAATACAGTTATATCATGAAAAGCAATCGCCGTGATTTCCTGAGAAATTCAACACTTGCCGGAGCAGGTGCTTTTGTCGGCAGTTTTCTCCAGGGTTGTGTACCCGCGAAAGAAGAATCGAATCTGGCCGGGATCATTGAAGCAGTAAAGAAGCCCCATACTCAGAAATTCAATATGTCGGGATATGCTGCCCCGCCGCTGCCGGTAGTAAGGGTAGGGTTTATCGGTCTGGGCGACAGGGGCAGTGGTGCAGTACAAAGGCTTTCATACATAGAAGGCGTTGAGATCAGGGCATTATGCGACAAAAGAGAGGCAGCTGTGAAAGCATCGCAGAAATATCTTCAGAGTGTGGGACGCCCCGTCGCTGAGGAATTTTTCGGAACGGAGGACAGCTGGAAAAAGCTTGCAGAAATGCCCGACATTGATCTGATCTATCAGTGCACCCCCTGGGTGATGCATACACCAGTCGCAGTATACGCCATGGAAAACGGAAAGCATGTGGCATGCGAAGTCCCGATTGCACGCACCATTGATGAATGCTGGCAGCTCGTTGAAACTTCAGAGAAGACCAGGAAGCATTGCATGATGCTCGAGAACTGCTGCTACGACTTTTTTGAGTTGCTTACCTTAAACATGGCCAGACAGGGAATGTTTGGCGATATTGTTCACGGTGAAGGCGCCTACATTCACAACCTGGTTGATATGATCTTCAGAAAGCCCGACGATTCAAGACAGTCGGATAATGCCTACACCGACATGTGGAGGCTTAAAGAAAATGCTGAAAGGACCGGCAATCTTTATCCCACCCACGGACTGGGACCTGTATGTCAGGTTATGAATATTAACCGGGGTGACAAGATGGATTATCTTACATCAATGTCCACAAACGATTTCACCCTTGGAAAGTATGCATCCGGGCTTGCAGCCGCCGATGATTTCTACAAACCATTCGTTGGCAGGCCGTACAGGGGAAATATGAATACTTCACTTGTAAAAACAAGCCTTGGCAGGACAATCATGATTCAGCACGACATATCATCTGTGCGCCCATATTCCCGCCTCCACGTGATCAGCGGCACCTCCGGGGCCGCCATAAAATATCCCGAACCGGAAAGGATTGCCCTGGGCCATGAATGGATCAGTGAAAAGGAGATGGAAGATGTAATCGACAAGTTTACACCCGAAATTGTTAAAAGGGTGGGAGAGCTGGCAAAAAAGGTTGGTGGCCATGGCGGAATGGACTTTATTATGGACTGGAGGCTCATTGACTGCCTGAGGAACGGGTTGCCGCTCGATCAGGATGTTTATGACGGTGCTCTCTGGAGTGCAATAGCTCCCCTGAGTGAATGGTCCGTCGCAAACCGCTCACAATCAATTGATGTTCCTGACTTTACAGGAGGATCATGGAAGACTAACAAACCCCACGACATAAATCTTGAAAAAGGCGGTAACACCCTGGTACTGGAAATAAAAGAATCAAAACCGGAATTGCAGCTTAACATAAGCTAATTTTGGGATAATCATTGCGGGCAGTGCCGAGCCGGATATGGGCAATCGTCATTAGTATCCTGCAGCCTGCCCGTCTTTTCTCGATTCCGAGGCACCATACCATACTTTGTTGCGTTCATCCAGCATTATGGCCTGGTAACCTCCGTAACCGCCCAGATCCCACTGGATGGTATGGCCCATTTTAAGCAGCTTCTGAATTACTTCCCACCTAAAGCCGTTTTCAAGAAGCAATATTCCCCCGTCGGTCATCTGCTCCCCGGTGGGCTCGGAAGATCCAATATGATGGATCCTGGGAGCATCCCCGGCCTCCTGGAGATTCATTTTGAAATCAATCAGGTTGACAACTATCTGGGCATGACCCTGCGGCTGCATGTCTCCGCCCATCACTCCGAAACTTACCCACGGCCTGCCCTTCCTGGTGATAAAGGCAGGTATAATGGTGTGAAATGGCCGCTTGCCGGGTGCATACACGTTTGCGTGGCCTTCGGAAAGGCTGAACATTTCGCCCCTGTCCTGCAACACAAAACCCAGACCGGGCGGACACATTCCCGAACCCATGCCCCTGTAATTACTTTGTATAAGGGAAACCATGTTGCCTGATCTGTCGGCAACAGTCAGGTAAACCGTATTTCCTGCTTCCGGTTTTCCCGGATCGAAAATCTTTCCAGCTTTCCCGGGATTAATAAGCTTCCTCCTCTCAGCGGCATATTTTTTCGATATGAGCCGCGACACCGGAACTGCACTGAACAACGGATCGGCATAATATCTTGCCCTGTCTTCGAACGCCAGCTTCTTGGCTTCGGTGAAAACATGAATATATTCACTTGAGCCAAATCCCATGGAAGCAATGTCAAATCCTTCAAGGATATTGAGTATCTGGAGGGCTGCAATTCCCTGACCATTGGGCGGAAGTTCCCAGACTTCATACCCCCTGTAAGAAGTACTTACCGGCTCAACCCATTCGGAATGATGCCTGCTCAGGTCATCATAGCTGAGGAATCCTCCCTGCGACTTCATGAAAGCATCTATGGTTTTTGCAATGCTGCCTCTGTAAAACTCATTTCTTCCTCCCTTTGCAATCTTTTCAAGAGTGCTTGCCAGGAAGGGATTTCTGAAAATCTCCCCTTTGGCCGGAGACTTGCCACCCGGCATATAAGTCTCCTTGATGTTCGGATAGTCTTTAAGGAGCCGGGTGTTACTGTCGAGATAATATGCAATGAGCTCGCTTACTGGGAACCCATTGCGGGCGTAGTTGATCGCAGGTTGTAAGATATCCTTCATCGGAAGCCGGCCAAACATTTCATGCATTTCAAACCACCCGTCGACACATCCGGGGACCGAGACCGGCAGCGGACCATAGGAAGGGATTTTCTCAATATTATTGTTGCGAAAATATTCCAGCCTGAGTTTCCTGGGTGATTTTCCGCTGGCATTCAGTCCATACAAACGGCCTTTCTCCGCACTCCAGATAATCGCAAAAAGATCTCCTCCAATACCGCATCCTGTTGGCTCAACAACACCCAGAACGGCATTTGCCGCTATGGCAGCATCTATGGCATTTCCGCCTCTTTTAAGGATGTCCAGGGCCACCTGGGTTGCCAGGGGCTGACTGGTGGCAGCCATGCCATTCTGGGCAATGACTTCGGATCGTGTTGCAAAATCCCTTCCCGTGATCCTGTCCTGGGAGTAAAGGGAAATGTTGGTCAAAATAAGGCCTGCAACAATAATCTGCAATTTCATTGTAGTCTGTTTGTGTTTACTTTTCAGAATACCGGTCTGTTTTTTTCTGCCGGCTGTCTGCCTTGTTTGAGAGAATATCGATCACTGATTTTGTCATTGCTGCAACCCCTGCTGTGAATGCAGGCTCAAAATCAGGAGCAAAAGACGAATTGTGAAGTGAAGGAAGAGGATTCGCACTGGCAATATGCTCATCATACTTCTGCCTGTTTACCCCTCCCAGCCAGAAAAGTGCAATGGGCACTTTTTCTGCTGTCTGTCCATATTTCCCGAAATCCTCTGCAACCGTTGCCGGTTCAACCTCTGTAAGGTTTTTTCCACCGAGAATATCACTCATTGACCGGACGCAGTTCATCACCAGTTGAGGGTCATTTGACACAGGCAGATCGGCTTCACTGCTGAAAGTAACGAGAGGCATTTTATCTTCCGGGAGACCTGCTGCTATCCCCGCGCCGCGGGTAATATTAATCAGCGATTCCCTGATGGTATTCAATACGCTCTCTTCAAAATATCTTATCGTCAGCAGCATTTTTACTTCATCGGGAATTACATTGGCTCTGGTTCCTCCATTTATTGCTCCGACAGTAATGACGGCAGGTTTTACCGGATTTATCTCCCGGCTCACAATTGTTTGGATATCAAGAATGATACGGGCTGCAATAACAACAGGGTCAATAGTGTTGTGGGGCATGGCTCCATGCCCTCCAATACCGTAAACAGTAATCTGAGCCGAGCTGACGCCTGCAAAAATCGGACCCGGGAAATAACCTATACTGCCGGCAGGCAAATCTGCACTTACATGATAGCACAGTGCACAGTCGGGTACCCGGAGCCTGGAATAGAGATTATCCCTAAGCATTGCCTCAGCACCCCTCATACCTTCTTCTGCAGGCTGGGCCACAGCCAATAATGTACCGCTCCAATGATCTTTCATCCTGATCAGGGTTTGCAGGGTGCCGAGCCAGACCGACATGTGCAGATCATGCCCGCAGGCATGCATTACAGGGGTTTCCCTGCCATTCATATCTTTCATTACAACGGTACTGGCATAAGGAAGCCCTGTCGTTTCTTTTACCGGCAAAGCATCCATATCCGTACGCAACATCACCGTCTTTCCATTGCCGTTAACGAAAATCCCGGCAACTCCGTGACCGCCAATCCCGCGTGTAGTCTCAAAACCAAGCTTTTCAAGATTGTCTGCCATTATTGCAGAGGTCCTTTTCTCCATCATTGAAAGCTCAGGGTTCATGTGAAGATCAGTGTAGATCTTGTGATAATGTCCGATTATCTCGCTTACTGATTTGAAAATCAACTCATTCATATTATTTTTCTGGCAAAAGATGTTAGTTGAGCCAAGTATTATCAGGAATATTGAAAGATTCGCCTTCATAGTATCCCGGATTCTCCAGATTATTCCCTTGATTATTCCATCGCTTTAATCCTCAGTTCCCGAGGCATTTTTTCAATTGCATACCTCAGGGAGGTGCGGGGCATGATTCCCTTATTCCTGTAAACATAATCAAATACTTCCATCTTATGAAGATGACTCGCAGATTTTAACATCCAGCCATATCCTTTCTGCACCATATCATCCTTATCCAAAAGGAGGATATCGGCAATCTCAAATATCTCTTCAAGGTACAATCCCTTCCTGGCAGGAATGATCAGGGACACGGCTGAAGCTCGCCGCATCCAGCGGTTAGCTGATCCTGTCCACTTTTTGAGTATCCTGATTGATTGCGGAAACATTTCCACAAGCGCTCCAACAGTGTGGTTGCAAAAAGTATCGCACGAGGCCCAGTTGGATATATATCTGTCAACCCAGTAGCCGAATATTTCAATATCAGATGGTTCAAACTCTGTTCTGACGTTATATGACCAGTTGCACGCGATAAATGATTCCTCCAGCATTCCCGATTTCCAGAGCTCTTCACAATGACTGAATATATTATCCTTGCTTTTATTGGTCAGATTTTTGAAAATCCTTTTTGCTATGCCTGTCACTTCAGCCGACTTTACTCCGTATAATCTGACTTCTTCCCTGAAAAATCCCCTGGCTGAGAGCCTGTGCGCTTCCTCTGAATGTCGGACCAGTTCCTGCCTGATCTCTTCAATAATAGTGTTCATATTTCTTATTCAGTTAAAACCTGTCCCGGTACAGCCACACGATCCTGTCCTGAATAATGAAGCTGCCACCGGTAATCTGCACACGTGAGTTTGCCGTTACTTTCCAATGTGATTCATATTTATCCCTAACTTATTCAATCTGATGGTTTTGTCTGTCCCGGCTCCAATCCTATTTGAGGTACTTCCAGAATTTCTCTTCAGATCTCTGAAACTCGATTTTCTTTTTTCTCTCAAGTATATAATACAGCAGCAGTGAAATTACCCCTACGATCAAAACACCGATGATGAAATATCCGAGTATCCCCGATGCACTTGCATCACTGATATTTGCTGAACCTTCAGTAATTCCTGAAATCGTACCAGTACTATTGCGGCTTCCAACGTCAACACTGAAAACATTTTTAACAAAATACAAGGTCAGGCAGGCAAGCAAGCCGGAAAATACGGGTGTTATCAGCCAGCCTGCACCTATACTCCCAAGCAGTCTGAAATTTATGTTTCTTGCTCCTTTGTAAAATCCGATGCCGATTATACTTCCAATTACCACCTGTGTGCTTGAAACCGGGACAAGGGGGAGGGGGAAAAGCCCGTTATTTTTCAGGAATTCGGAAATCCCCGAAGAAGAAAACAGGAATAAAACAATCCCCTGTGAAAGAACAACAACGAGGGCAGCTTCAGACGACAGTTCCACAATGCTGCTTCCCACTACCTGCATCACTTTGCCGGAATAGGAGAGAATGCCGGCGGCAATTGCCAGCCCGCCGAGAAGAAACAGTTGTTGGGGGGAAGACAGGGTGAAAAATCCAAAGCTGAGTTCCTGCAGGTTAAATGCAGGAACGAATACACCCATGACATTTGCTATATTGTTAGCGCCCAGGCTGTATGCTCCGAATGCTCCAGCAATGATAAGGCTGGTCCTTATGTAGGACTCAAACCGGATCAGGTGGATCCCGGCCTTTTTCTTTATCTTCATCAGGATACTGACCAGTATCACTGCAAAAATGGCGCCCAGAACAGGTCCGGCTACCCAGGTCGTTACAATCTGTGTAAGAACTGATCTGTCGGTTGTATTGCCTGTAAAGAGGTTCCAGCCGATGATTGCTCCTACAATAGACTGGGTGGAAGATACGGGGATGGAAAATTTCACCATCAGATATACTGTGACTGCTGCGGCAAGAGCCACCGTGAACGATCCTCCAAGTGCATTCACTGCCCCAAGTTTGCTGAGGGTTTCCGATGTCCCGGACCCCTGAAACACTGCACCCAGAATAACGAATACGGAGGCAATGATCGCTGCCTTCCAGAAACTGATCATTTTTGATCCAACTGCTGATCCAAAGACATTGGCGGCATCATTGGCCCCAAGTGACCATCCAAGGAAAAGTCCGCTTGTCAGAAACAGTATTATCATGCTCCGGTTGTAATTCTCAGATTTATGGTTTCCTTCATGCAATTAACGCTGAACGTTTCCATCTTTGCCTGCCGTATATATTTAATTTAACAGAACCCAATGGTCCCGAAAGCTGAATCCGGCTTCGAATCCTTTTAACACAATTACATCAATATTTTAATTGACATCGCAGACAACAGATCTGCAGCTTTCTGGGCATTGTCCGAAATATCCCCGATGCGGTTGATAATATATCTCAGATGGTTCTTATGCGCCAATTCAAGTTCTTTCATTTCCTGGAAGATAATTTTCTTAGTGCTTTTTGTTATTTTGTCCGTCTCGCTTTCAAAGTAATAAACTTTTAACAGCTTCTCCCGAACCGTATAAGGTGCCTTGAAATATGCTCTTGCAGCCGGAACCAGTTCCTCCCCTGCTGATACCGAGGCTTCGGTTATGTTGAGAAAATCGCGGTTCAGTGACGGGGGAATATCTGGTAATTCAATGCTGAACTCATCAAGTGACGACTTTATGGTATCAAGTATTTCATCCATTACGTCTATGAGCGTTATTACCTCGCCCCTGTGCTGCGGCAGAATTGAATGGGTTATCATCTCATTCTCAATTGAACGTTGCAGCCTGTCGGCAGTGCTTTCAAGGGATCCGACCTTTTGAACATGCCTTTCAAATGCTTCCATGTCCTTTTGAAGATAATCCTTTACTGCTTCCCTGAATACCAGCAGGCCGAGGTCGACATTATCGAAAAACTCATCTATTTTGAGAATGAGGTTTTTTGTAGTTCTCTTAAAAACAGGCATTATGTTGAAAATATTAAAATGTTAACCAAACGATGGTCAGAACTCGATAATCCTATCAACTTTATAACCTCTCAGATATTGTTTCAGAATGAGCTGAATGTCGCGGTTATCCTGGCAATCCATGATGCAGTCATGCAGGGCGGTCAGTCCGAATCCCATTTCGTTTATATTGAAATATCCGTAACCGGTAAAACGACCATTAACGATCTTAACTGCACTGCGTTCATCTGAACTTCTGCCCCTGTCGATTATGAAGTAATTCTTCCGGCTGAATACAAACTCCTCGGAAGCCTTTTTTGCACGTTCGTTATAACTGGCTGCCGGTTCTTTTCCACAGCAGGCACCCCGGCATACGCCTACATGGTAGTGGAAGCACGGGCCGGATGTATTGTACAGCCCTGTGAGTTTCTGGCACAATCCGTACTTCACGACCAGTTCGGCAAGTCTGGATCTTGCCCTTTCCTTTGAGGCAAAAATCGCAACAGGAATGTCGTTTCCGGCTATTCTGCCTGCTGAAAAATTCATGTATTCCTTATCATCCCTGAAACAGAAAATCCCCCAGCGCTGTTCCGTGTTGCGCTGGGCTTTGTTGTAAACCGGTTTATTGTATTTGATCTCATATGATTCCTTTATAAGGGCAATAAGCTCACTTCCTGTTATTTCCCAGCTGAAATCAGCTATTTTATCCCGTATTGCCATGCTCCGCTCTGAAGTGTTGTTTGAAAGGTGTGTCGCTATCCTTTGTTTTATGTTGCGGCTTTTACCAATATAAATAAGGTCGCCGCGCTCATTGTAAAAATAATATATCCCTGTTTCTTCAGGGGTTTTATCAAGTTTTGAAGTGTCGAGGCTGGAATTCAGCTTTGAGATTTTCGTGTTGCTGATGAGCCGGGACGACTTTCCGGTCAGTTCCCTGTCAATCTCGATAAGTCTTTCAAACAGCCTTGCAGTTGCCATGGCATCCCCGGCTGCACGATGTCTTCCGTTGATCTCAATGCCAATGTGCCGGCATATGCTGCCGAGATTGTATGATTCATACCCCGGTATCAGCTTGCGACTCAGGCTGACAGTGTCCAGTACCTGTCTCCTGAAATTATATCCCAATGAACTGAATTCCTGCCTTAAAAACGAATAGTCAAACTTTGCATTATGAGCAACGATGATCCGGCCACCGGTAAATTCAATTATCTTTTTTGCTATCTCAAAAAACCTCGGAGCCTCATTTACCATCTCATTTGTAATCCCGGTCAGACTGGTAATATAATAAGGGATATTCCTCTCAGGGTTAACCAGCGAGATGAATTCATCAGTGATCTTCGATCCGTCGTGCTGATAAATGGCAATTTCCGTTATTCTTTCATTCTTTGCACTGCCTCCTGTTGTTTCTATGTCGACAATTGCATACATATTTCGTATCGATTCAGCTGTGAAACTGCTAAGATATGGAGAAATAGCGGCACAATATCTCCAATATATTAATTTTGTATTACTATAATTATCAGTTATGAACGAATGTTTCGGCAGAAAATTTGTCCTGAATGGTTCACTCATGCCTGCAGAATTGTTTGATAATTCAATGGTGTATGAAGGCGACTCAGTTTATGAGGTGATCAGGATCGTAAAGGGTAATCCGGTCTTCTTCAGTGATCATATGGATCGTCTCGAGGCAAGCGCCAGAATCGGGAATAAGAGCCTGCTGGCAGACAGGCAGATGCTCATAAAGGATTTCATAAATCTTTCCAAAACTGAAAAAAAGAAAGAGATCAACCTGAAAATAGTTTTTAATTATAATAAAGGGATCGAAAACTATCTTCTCTATTTCATAGAACCAGTATATCCTTCGGAAGAACAATATATTAAAGGTGTTAAAGGTATATTGTTCCGTGCGGAAAGAAAAGAACCGGAAACCAAGGTCATTAATCATAAGCTCAGGTCGTCAATTTTTCACCGGCTTATACTGGAAGGTGGATATGAAGCCTTGCTGGTGAATGAAAATGGCTGCATAACGGAAGGCAGCAGATCGAATATTTTTTTCCTGAAAGGAGAAACCCTGACAACGGCTCCTGACGAAACGGTATTGAACGGGATTACCAGGAAATATATCCTGGAGATCTGCAGGGAGCTCAAGAAAGCTGTTGTGTTCCGGTGCATTCCTGCAGATTCCATCAGCGAATTTGATGCAGTGTTTATGACCGGAACTTCACCTATGGTCCTGCCTTTCTGTTGTATTGGGGATGTATACTTCCAAACCGATATTCCTCTCATCGGAAAACTTAGGATGTCATATCTTGAAAAAACTGAGGAAAGCATACGCAGATTTATATCGGGCGCCTGACGACAGGCAGTGATCTCCAATTCTTTTTTTATCTTTGACCTTTAATTATTAAAAACAACTGTATGCCCAGTGTAAGAAGACTTAAAAAGGATATTGACTATCTTGTTTTTGAGGTTATCTCCGATTGCTTTTCGTTTGGCCGTCTTCATCAGGATGAAAAGGCTGATGAGGTTGCCGGGATAATTTCGGATGCCGTTTGCCTGAGAAACGACCTGATAAAACGGGTAAACAATCCTGTAAAAGGTGATGATCCTGCAGTTATCAGGAACCATTTCAGAAATGTGACAAAAGATCTTTACACCGGTATCGACAGTCTTTGTACGCGGCTCAGTGGTTTGGCCCCGAAAAAGTGAAATTCCGGTATACTGTGGTGCCGCACCCAAGGCAATTACCTTCATTGCTGAGGTTCAGCAACCTGATACCGTATCCGATTCTTTTGGTTACCGTTATTCCGCATTTCGGACACCTGGTATCCTGCCCGGATGATGAATCGGTGTTGCCCAGGTAAACATATTTGAGATATCTCGATGCAATTTCATGCAGGCTGTCAAGCGTGGATTTTGGAGTTGCCGGATCCTGCCTCCTGTACATCGGAAAATACCTGCTCAGGTGCAACGGGACATCCTCTCCCAGCTCACCGGCGATCCATTTTACCTGGTTTCTCATTTCCTCCGGACTGTCGTTCCTTCCCGGAATGATCAGGGTTGTAATTTCCAGGTGCTTTTCTTTTTTTGCAATGAAGCGAAGACTCTCTCTGACATTTTCCAGATCGGCCCCGGTAAGCTTCTTATAAAATGTTTCATTAAACGCCTTCAGATCGATATTGAATGCATCGATGAAGCCGGTTATTTCATTCAGCGGCCCGGTATTAACGTATCCGTTGCTAACCATTACGGTAAAAAATCCGTTTTCCCTGAATCTGACGGCTGTGTCGCGCATAAATTCTAACCATATAATTGGTTCATTGTAGGTGAAGGCTATCCCTATATTCTTCTCAGCCTGCCTGGCTTCCTCAAGAAGACAGTCTATGCTTGTATTTGCCCTGAAACCTGTCTGTTGATGCTGGGAAATATGCCAGTTCTGGCAAAAATCGCATCTCATGTTGCACCCATATGAACCGATGGACAGGATTTTGTGTCCGGGGAAAAAATGATATAGCGGTTTTTTCTCTACGGGATCCAGTGCGTGGCCCGATATGACATTATATGTAATAAGCTCTATCCTGTCCCCTGTATTTTTCCTGACTCCGCAAATGCCGCTTTTCCCCTCAGGGATCTTGCATCTGTGAGGACACAGCCTGCATTCAATATACCTGTCATATTTAAGATAAAGCGGTCCCATTTTTCTGGATTCAGGAATAAAAATACATTAATTCGTATAGGAATGAAAATTAAGCTACTTTTATATACAATAGTTCGTTAAAGTTTTAAGCGGCCATAGTGCCGTATAATATAAGTTCTCTGACATATTTCTGATTTTTGGTAGAGTATGGGTAAATACCGAACACGTCAAAAAATCGATTAAGCATTAATAT
>WXFD01000056.1 GCA_009877105.1 Bacteroidales bacterium | reverse complement strand
CAGTTTCCGACAGGATGACGCTTGCGAACCTGGCAAGCGAGATGGGAGCAAAGAACGCTGTATTCCCCGCGGATTCAGTGCTTTTGGATTTTCTTGGCAAGGATGCTGACATTTCCGCCGGTGTCTGGGCCGATGAGGGAGCATATTATGCAAGAGAGATCAGTATAGATCTTGATGAGATAATACCTGTTGTTTCAGCTCCTCACAATGTAGATAATATAAAGTCGGTAGCAGAAGTGGCCGGAGTTCCGGTTTCGGAAGGACTGATAGGAACCTGCACCAACGGAAGGATAGAGGACCTTCGCATTGCTGCCGAGATACTCAGGTCAAGGAAGATAAAGGAAGGCTTTCAGCTGAATGTGATACCTGCATCCGACAGGATACTCCTTCAGGCTATCGACGAGGGAATAGCCGCCGTGTTCGTGGAAGCAGGGGCAAGCATACTACCACCTTCCTGCGGTCCGTGTCTTGGTACCGGGCTGGGCATACCGGCCAGTGGGCACACGGTTATATCAACTGCCAACAGGAATTTCCCCGGGAGGATGGGGAACAAGGATGCCTCAATATATCTGGCATCTCCGGCAACGGTAGCCCTGTCGGCCATAACAGGAGTCATCACCGATCCGCGCAACAATCCCGACGACGGAAAGTTTCCGTATAAGGCAGAGCAGAGCCGCACATCGTCGATAGGGGAGGATGAGAACCGGAAATCGGGCAATGTATGGAACTACTCCGATGTAGACAATCTGAACACCGACCAGATGTTTCCCGGGAAGTACACCTACAGCACTCTGAGTTCTGATCCTGCATCAATAATCCCTCATCTGTTTGAAGATTTTGATCCATCATTCCGGACTAATGCACATCAGGGCGACATTATCGTTGCAGGTGACAATTTCGGCTGCGGAAGTTCCCGCGAGCATCCGTCAGTCGGGCTGGCTCATCTTGGAATAAAGGCAGTTCTTGTTAAGTCGGTCAACAGGATTTTTTACCGTTCGTCCATTAACCAGGGGCTTGTTCTCATTGTTCACCGTGAAGCGGTTGAAGCCTTCAGACAAGGAGACAATGTTGACATCAGTCTTGAAGCGGGTGAGATCAGGATTGGAGAAAATGTCTTCCGTTTTGAGCCTTTACCGGCCCGGCTGAGGGCGATTATCGACATGAAAGGACTAGTGAATTACATGAAACAAGCGGAGTGAACTTAAAATTCACACGAATTTTTATCGAATAACGATAACTGGGTTATTGTTATTCGATAATTATTTTATGTAAAACGATAATAAAATTTGGTTATTTATTCGACAATGGATCGCGTTTCCGGGGAGTGTTTCGCAAATACAAAGGAGTTTACTATAAATTGTCATCCTGCTTTAGTTCAGCCGGCAGGACTAAGAAAGGCGGTATAAATAATTTTGCTTGTCGAAATTTAAAAATAGTGTATTTTTGTGGCCGTCAGGTTCCGTAGCTCAGCTGGATAGAGCAACAGCCTTCTAAGCTGTGGGTCGCGCGTTCGAATCGCGCCGGAATCACAAAAACACAAGGAGTTAGAAAAAACTGGCTCCTTTTGTTTTTCATAAAAGTGACACAAACACCTGGCAATATGATATTCAATCACGTGGGCTCCATTGTTCGATCGGTGCCGGCTGTTAGCCCAGGCATGGTTGTAATAATTTGCATTGACACTGCTTTTCAATCAGGATTGCAAAATAATCCACTATCATTTCATAAATTTCTTGACTATAATGCCAAGTTTATTTAACTTGGTATTGCTTTTTTCTGTGCAAGTCAGACGA
>WXFD01000055.1 GCA_009877105.1 Bacteroidales bacterium | reverse complement strand
ATATATATCACAGATATACATGTGGGTAGCGATTAACTTGAGATCTTTTACCTTGGGAATCATAATTATGATATTTTTTGGAATTATATCATAATATATTGATTCCCAGGGTTTTGATCAGATATTATACACTTAATTTATTGACAATCTATATTTTATATGTTAATAACTTATTATAAGTCAACTCTTAATTCGCATTATTCAGTAGTCAATATTCTCAAAAGCGGAACATTTTGCCTGACCGAATATTTGATTGCCCGGGTAAGTATTTCCTGAACTTCAGTATTGGAGTTCTTGTAAAAACGGATCACCAGTGAACCTCAGAGGAAGCATCTTTTCTCTCCAGGCCTCAGTGTCAGAACCTGCAAAAACCGTAAACAGATCCATATCCTGGAATTGTTTATTCACCGGTTTCTCATGGCGGTCAGGTTCTACTGAACCAGGGTCATTTCGTCAACCAGGTGGCCCGCTCCTGCATAAATATCCATCACCCACAGGACATACCTGATATCCACGGCAATGGTTCTTTGAAGATCCGGTTCATATGCCACGTCGCCGCTCATTGCCTCCCAGTTACCGTCGAAGGCCAGGCCGATGAGCTCACCTCTGGCGTTCATGACCGGGCTTCCTGAGTTTCCGCCCGTAATGTCATTTGTTGTCAGGAAGCATACCGGCATATAGCCTTTTGGTGAGGCATATCTGCCGAATTCTTTCCGTGCATTTAGATCGAGGAGCCTTTGGGGAACATCGAATTCATAGTCTCCGGGCTTGTATTTTTCAACAACACCCTGCAGGGTAGAGTAAAATTTATATGTAACGGCATCTTTAGGATCATAGTCACTGATTGTGCCGTAGGTCAGGCGCATTGTGGAATTGGCGTCGGGGTAAAGGGTTTTTTCAGGGATCATTTCTCTCAGTGCAGCGATCCAGAGTCTTCTGCCGGTTGCAAGATCCTCATCGTAACGGCTGAGGTTCCTGGAAACAGAAGTGCTCATGTCACTTACAGAGTTTGACATGATATAAACAGGGTCATTCTCCAGGGTTTTAAGGACCGGGTTGGCAAGGAACGCATTGAATCTTGACTCGTTTGCAAAAATTGATTTTGAGAAAACATCGGCTGTGAATCTGTCGATATTGCCCTTATATTTTTTATCTATCAGGCTGCCGAAGAAATCAGGATGGAATTTCACGGGAACATCCTGCCTGTAGAGCTCAATCATTGCCTTTGTTGCCTTTTCATCGGTTGGCGGGTTATAATTCCGGTAAAATGATTCGGCATAGCTTTTTATCCTTGCGATATAACCTTCTGTTTTCTGTTTGTCGCCCGATTTGAGAGACGGGGTAAGCATTGAAGCCAGGGTAGACAGGTTTAAAAGTTCACATCCCTGCCGGAAGCATTCATTCAGGTATTGCTGTGCGTTCAGATACTCTGCCCTTTCTTCAATGGCCGATCTTATCATGTTCAGGCTTTCCCCGTATTTCAGCTTCCTTTCCCCGTCAGCTGCGATCCAGTCGTTGAACTGTTTTTCGATCCGTTCCTTCTTTTCCATGACTTTAAGTCGCTCGAGGCCGGCCTGCTGACCAATTGAGAATTTCCAGTAATTTGATGATCCTGAATATTTTGAAGCATATTGAATATTTATCTTCGGATCAGACTGCATGTCGGCCATCAGGATCTCCTGTCTGATGCCGCGGATCCTTATCCTGTTGGGATTGGTGATCTTCATCAGTTCATCCACTTCAAATGATGTGAAATAGCGTTGTGTTCTTCCCGGATACCCGAGGATCATGGCAAAATCGCCGGCGTTTAGGTCTTTTATTGAGACAGGCAGCCAGTAAGACGGCCTGAGGGGTATATTATCCTTCGAGTAGGGTGCGGGTTTTCCGTCGGGGCCGGTGTAAACCCTGAAAACACTGAAATCACCGGTATGCCTGGGCCATTCCCAGTTGTCGGTGTCGAAGCCGAATTTCCCTATTGATGAAGGAGGCGCTCCTACCAGTCTTACATCAGTGTATCGCTGGTATACCAGAAGGTAAAAATAGTTGCCTCCATAGAAAGAAGATACGGTTGCCATGTAATCATTGCATTCCGTAGCCTTGCTCTCAATCCGGTTCCTGGCAATGCTGATTTTTGAATTCCTTTCCCTTTCATTCATTTCCGGTCTGACATCTGCAAGTACCTTATCAGTGACATCTTCGATACTGATCAGAAAAGTGACCGACAGGTTCGGATTTGGCAGTTCTTCTTCCATGTTCATGGCCCAGAATCCATCTCTGAGATAATCATTTTCAAGTGAGCTGTGCGCCTGGATCTGACTGTAGCCACAGTGATGATTTGTCAGGAGCAGCCCCCTGGAAGAGACGATCTCCCCGGTGCAGCCGCCTCCGAAAATCACTATGGCGTCTTTTATACTTGGTTTGTTCAGGCTGTAAATATCTTCGGCTGACAGTTTAAGTCCGAGTTCGGTCATCTTTCCCATGTTCAGTTTCTCAATAAGCGGCAGGAGCCACATACCTTCATCGGCCCTGGCCCTTATTCCTGCAACGATGACCAGTATGGCCATCAGGGATAGTAATTTCTTCATATGCGGTGTATTTGAGGTGTATTGTTTCTGGACAATCATATGCAAATATAGTTTTTTATTCTCCGGCCCGCTCAGAAATCCAGTTTCATCTGGGTATTCAGCAGGTTGAATGACCTCCTGTGGTATCGTGTGATGCCGAGCCTGAGTATTGCTTCCCTGTGCTGCCTGGTGGGATAACCCTTGTTCCTGTCCCATCCGTAATCGGGGAATTCGTTATGGATCTTTTCCATGAACTCGTCGCGGAATGTTTTTGCCAGCACCGATGCGGCAGCTATTGATAAGAACATGGCGTCGCCCCTGATTATGGTCCTGTGTTCAATGCCGGAGTACGGAAAGAACCTGTTTCCGTCGATCAGCAGGAACTGAGGCTTCCGGACAAGTCCCCCGACGGCAAGGTGCATTGCCTTGATCGATGCTCTCAGTATGTTCATCTCGTCTATTTCCTCATTGCTTACTGAAGCAACTTTCCAGGCGACTGCAGAACGGATTATTTCATCCCTCAGGCGGAACCGCTGAAGTGAGGTAAGCTTTTTTGAATCATTCAGCAGATCATGCCTGAAATTCCTGGGCAGGATAACGGCAGCGGCAAACACCGGACCTGCAAGACAACCGCGGCCGGCTTCGTCACAGCCGGCTTCGATAAGATTATGATAGAGAAATGGTTTTAGCATCGTGAGATATCAGAGGGGCCATATGACCGAATACAGATAATTAGTAAACAATTGGACGGAATTGAGATTTTTTTTAAAGGTAAGGGAATAAGGCGTTAATATAAAATTCATAACGTTAAATAATGAAGTCTTTTCTTTAGTGAAAGGGTTTTAGAATAACGCATATGGAATTGTTTAAATGAAAGAGGCACCTGAAGGCGCTAACTGCTTCCTGTCTGGCGGAGAAATGATTGACTATGTACCGCCGGCGGAAAGACCGGAGTATGCATTTGCAGCTGTTAACAATCACTATAACCCCCGTTAATTCATTATACAAACATCTTATCAACAGCGATACTGACATCTTATCAACAGTATGCTGTTATTATTTAATTATGGCTGTTCATATTAATGCAATTCCGTTCAGGGATTGCCGGAGCATTAAAAAAGCGTCAGACTGATATAAATAAAGAAACTGTTGCATAGAAACAATAAATATATATTTTTGTTAATGTGATCGGTTTGCAGGGCAGGAGTCAACGCGGGGCAATTTTCCGGAGTATTATTGTTCTCAAAGTCTGCTATTTATAAACCTGGATCCTTGGAGCAACAAATCACTTTCTGGCCCTTTATCGTTTTTGCAGCTATTGTTGTTGCCCTGGCGGCAGTGATGATTGGTCTTTCTCATGTCCTCGGGGAGCGGCACAGTGAAAAGAAAACAGGTGAACCTTACGAATCAGGGATACCTCCCACGGGTGATGCCAGGCTCCGGTTCTCCTCTGCTTTCTACATAATAGCAATGTTTTTCGTCATCTTTGACCTCGACGCCGCCTTTATAATGCTGTGGGCCATTTCGTTCCGCGAGCTTGGACTGGCGGGTTACATCGGGGTCTTCATCTTCATCGTTTTACTTATCATTCTTCTTGTTTATGAACTAAGGATCGGGGCACTGGATTTTGGCCCGGATGGGAAAAAGATTCTTAAAAATATTCCCCGACCCCAAAAAGATACTAAATGAAAAAGACTGGTGCGATAAATACGGGTTTTGAAAAAGAACTTTCGGGAAGAAGCCTTTATGACTCGTTTGTTTTTGCCAGGCTTGATGAATTGCTGGCCTGGGCAAGAAAAAACTCCATCTGGCCCTTCGGTTTCGGCCTGTCATGCTGTTTTGTCGAGATGGCCACCTCGCTCACCAGCAGGTATGACCTGGCTCGCTTTGGCGGCGAGGTGATTCGCGGCACTCCCAGGGAAGCTGACCTGATGGTTGTTGCCGGGACCGTGTTCATGAAAATGGCCCCCATAATAAAGAGACTCCACGAGCAGATGATGGAACCCCGCTGGGTGATCTCGATGGGATCGTGTGCCAACTCGGGAGGTATGTACGACATTTACAGCGTGGTGCAGGGAGTTGATAAAATTCTGCCGGTGGATGTGTATGTCCCGGGCTGCCCTCCCAGGCCCGATGCCCTTCTTGAGGGAATCGTGCTGTTGCGCGATTCGATAGGCAGGGAAGAACGACCCCTGAGCTGGGTTATTGGCCCGAACGGGGTTTATAAGGCAGAAAAACCTTGCATGAGGGATCTGAAAAAAGATGAGAGGTCAAGAATGACAAACATAAGACCAATGAATGAGGTTTAGCGTGTGTTCAGGATAGTGTAGCCAATGAGCAGTGATAATTCAGGCATATCAGATGTTTTGATTGAAAGGTTTGGCAGCCGGGCCGGCTTTGTCAGGCAGGAAACAAAGGACGGTATAACAACCCTTTGGACAGAAAGGGAATTTATCGTGCCGGTTTTAAAATACCTCAAGACAGAAGTGCCCGGACCTTTCAAGATGTTGTACGATCTTACAGCCATCGATGAAAGAGCCAGGGAAAGTAATCCGGTACAGCCGGGCGGCGATTTCACGGTTGTTTATCACCTTACCTCCCTGGACAGAAATGAAGATATCCGTCTAAAGGTTCCCCTGAAGGAGAATGATCTTGCGATACCCACCCTTACCGGTGTCTGGGAATCGGCCAACTGGTATGAACGTGAGGTGTTCGACATGTTCGGGATTCGTTTTGACGGGCATCCCCGCCTTGCAAGGATACTGATGCCCGAAAGCTGGAAAGGACACCCGCTGAGGAAGGATCACCATGCCAGGGCAACAGAGCAAGATCCTTTTGTACTCACAGAGCAGAAACGTGATCTGGAAGATGAAAACCTGAGGTTCAAACCTGAGGATCATGGACTTGCCCGTTCGGCTGAGGACAGCGATTTCATGTTCCTGAATATCGGTCCCCAACATACCGGTACGCATGGTCTCCTGAGACTCGTCGTTCAGCTTAATGGGGAGGATATAGTGAACATCGTTCCAGAGATAGGCTTTCATCACCGCGGAGCTGAAAAGATGGGCGAGAGGCAGAGCTGGCACACTTTCATCCCTTACACCGACCGTATCGATTACCTTGGAGGCGTGATGAACAACCTTGCCTACCTGTTGTCCGTCGAGAAACTGGCAGGCATAGAGGTCCCCGACAGGGCTATGGTAATACGGGTAATGATGAGTGAACTGTTTCGGATCGCCAGTCACCTGGTGTGGCTGGGTACCTTTGCCCAGGACCTGGGGCAGCTTTCACCGGTCTTCTATACATTTAATGACAGGGAGCGTATTTTTGACATTGTTATTGCAATAACAGGAGCCCGCATGCACCCATCCTGGTTCAGGATAGGAGGTGTGGCGCATGATTTGCCCGATGGCTGGCAGAAACTAATGCAGGATTTTGTCAATTACCTTCCCGCCCGTCTCAGGGAATTCGATAAGGTCATCATTAAAAACCGGATTTTCAAGGCCAGGACAGTCGGGATAGGTGTTTATACCGCTGAGGAAGCCATTGAATGGGGACTTACCGGCTCGGGTCTGAGGGCCGCGGGGTATGATTGGGATTACCGCAAGAAACGGCCATATTCCGGGATCGACAGGTTTGATTTTGATATCCCGCTCGGCAAGAACGGCGACTGCTACGACCGTGCCGTGGTAAGGATGGAAGAGATGCGGCAAAGCCTGCGCATTATTCAGCAATGTATTGACAACATGCCGGCCGGCCATTACAAGTCGGATCACCCTCTCGTGATACCTCCCAGGAAAGAGAAAACGATGACCGATATAGAAACCCTGATCACTCATTTCGTTGGTGTTTCGTGGGGACCGGTCATTCCTGCAGGCGAGGCAATGGTTCCGATTGAGGCAGCAAAGGGGAGCAACGGTTATTACCTGGTAAGCGATGGCAGCACGTCATCATACAGGTCGAGGATCAGAACCCCGTCCTTCCCCCACATGCAGATGCTGCCCTTTATCAGCAGGGGATACACGATCCCCGATTTGCTGTCGATACTTGGAGCAATGGATTTCGTGCTTGCTGACCTCGACAGGTGAAACTTAAAATTTTAAAGATGCTGACTGAGGAAGAAAAAAAGGAAATACTTGAGGAGGCAGAACTTTACCCTTATCCCGCCGCGGCCTGCATAGATGCCTTGAAAATAGTTCAGAAGCACCGCGGGTGGGTCTCGGATGAATCAGTAGGCGATATCGCTGAAATTCTCCGGATGTCGGAAGATGAAGTTGATGGCGTGGCAACTTTTTACAGTCGGATCTATCGCAGGCCGGTTGGCAGAAACGTGATCCTTATATGCGACAGCATAAGCTGCATGATCATGGGATACAAAACGCTGTATAAATATATCTCGGAAAAACTCGAGATCAGCTTTGGTGAAACGACTTCCGACGGGCGTTTCACCCTGTTGCCGGTATCCTGCCTGGGCGATTGCGATAACGCCCCCGCGATGATGATCAACGATGATCATTATAATAACCTGACGGTCGAAAAAATTGATGAACTGCTTGAGAAATATAAATAATCCTGATGGAAAGGCCTCTGACCGGACATATTAAAAAAGGGGAAGCTCCTCCCGGCTTCAGGGAATATTATCGTGCCGGCGGCTACAATGGAACCATTAAAGCGCTGAAAGAGATGACTCCCGCCGGGGTGACTTCCCTGGTTAAGGCATCAAACCTGCTTGGGAGGGGAGGCGCGGGTTTCCCGACCGGGGTGAAATGGAGCCTTGTCCCGATGGAGGGCGAGAATATTTTCCCGAAGTACCTCGTGTGCAATGCTGACGAGATGGAACCCGGCACTTTCAAGGACCGCCTGCTGCTTGAAGGTAATCCTCATCAGCTGATCGCCGGAATGATCGCGGCTGCTTACGCGATACAGGCGGGCACGGCTTACATCTTCCTGCGCTGGGCCTATAAAAAAGCTGAACGCGAGCTCAGAAAAGCAATATCGGAGGCATATCGCGAAGGTTTCCTCGGGAAGAACATCCTTGGCACCGGTTTCAACCTCGACATACACGTGCACACGAGTGCCGGCAGGTATATTTGCGGTGAAGAGACCGCGCTCCTGAACGCTCTTGAAGGCAAGAGAGGGATACCACGGACAAAGCCGCCTTTCCCCGCGACAAGCGGTTTGTTCGGGAAGCCGACAGTGGTCAATAACGTGGAGACACTGTCGTGGATATCGCATATAGTTGAAAAAGGAGCCGACTGGTTCAAGGGCTTGAGCCTAACCGGCACTGGAGGCACAAAACTGTACGGGGTGAGCGGCAGGGTTAAGAGGCCCGGCCTGTGGGAACTGCCGCTGGGGGTAACCATCGGCGAAATAATCAATGAGCATGCCGGCGGGATGCACGATGGTTACGCTTTCAGGGGCGTCCTGCCAGGGGGAGCTTCAACGGATTTCCTGGTGGAAGAACACCTCGATGTGAAGATGGATTTTTCAACTGTCGCCGCGGCGGGGAGCAGGCTGGGAACCGGAACAATGATAGTGCTTGATGACAGGACCTGCCCGGTCGCCTTCCTCCAGAACGTCGAGAAATTCTATGCCCTCGAGAGCTGCGGCTGGTGCACACCATGCAGGGAAGGCCTGCCATGGGTTGAGAAAATGCTTTCAGCCATTGAAGATGGTAAGGGAAAAATGGAATACCTGGATATTCTGAAATTCCATACTTCATACATGGGACCGGGCCACACGTTTTGCGCTCACGCTCCCGGGGCCGCTGAACCACTGCAGAGCGGACTGAGGTTTTTTCATGATGACTTCAAACGACATATCGAGGAAAAAAAATGCCCATGGAAATGAAAGTGGTTAATATCCGGATTGACGGGAAACCGTACGAGGCTCACGAAGGGAAGAGCCTCCTTGATACCGCTCTTTCGCTGGGACTGTACATACCACATTTCTGTTATCACCCGGCACTTGGTTCTGTTGGGGCCTGCAGGTTATGTGCCGTGAAAAAATTTCGTGACACGAATGATACCAGGGGCAGGATCGTCATGTCATGCATGGAACCTGTAGTTGATGGACTTATTGTATCAATCAACGACCCTGATGCAAAGGCATTCCGGGCCGCGGTGATCGAGAGCCTGATGACAAACCACCCGCACGACTGCCCCGTTTGTGATGAAGGAGGTGAATGTCATCTGCAGGATATGACAGTGATGAGCGGGCATAATTACCGGCGGTTTGATTTTAGAAAACGTACCCATAATGATCAGTACCTGGGCCCTTTCATCAGTCACGAGATGAACCGCTGCATCCAGTGTTACAGGTGTGTCAGGTTCTACAGGGACTATGCCGGCGGCCGCGACTTCAATGTTTTTGCAACTCATAATAACGTGTTTTTTGGCCGCCACGAGGACGGCACCCTGCAAAATGAATTTAGCGGGAATCTTGTGGAGGTTTGCCCCACTGGCGTGTTTACAGACAAAACATTCAGGGAACATTACACCAGGAAGTGGGACCTGTCAAACGCGCCTTCCGTGTGTGTTCACTGCAGTGTTGGCTGCAATATAATTGCAGGCGAACGATACGATACCCTGAGAAGGATAATGAACAGGTACAATGGCGCGGTAAACGGTTATTTTATATGTGACAGGGGCAGGTTCGGATACGAGTTCGTGAATGGGAAGGACAGGATATTATCCCCGCGTACCCGTGACAGCAGGGATCTTGAACAGGCAGAGATGCCCGCTGACCAGGTTTTTACTGCCCTTGAACCCTTGTTTTCAAAGGACAGGAAGATCATGGGAATTGGATCTCCAAGGGCTTCGCTGGAATCAAATTACGCGTTGTTGAGGCTCGTCGGGGAAGAGAATTTCTTCCACGGGATCTCCGGGAAAGAACAGTCGCTTACAAGGGCAGCCCTGCAGTTTATGCAAAACAGCGGCATCGTGGTACCTTCTCTTAAACAGGTTGAGAAAGCTGATGCCGTTATTATCCTTGGCGAGGATCTGACAAACACTGCACCCATGATGGCTCTGGCAGTACGTCAGGCAGCCAGGAACATTCAGATCACTGAAGCCCTGGCTAAAGGGATCCCGTTCTGGAACGACCTCCCTGTTCGCGAACTCGCGCAGGATAGGAAAAGCCCGGTTTATATAGCAACCCCTGTGAAGGATTCCCTTGATGATGTCGCTGAAAGATCATTCAGGGGCACCCCGGCCGGGATATCAAAGCTGGGCTTTAATATCAGCTCTGTTATAAAGAGACAGGCAATCGTCCCCGGGGATAACGATGACGAAATCCGGAACCTGGCTGAACAAATAGCACGGACCCTGCTGAAAGCTGAAAACCCGTTGGTTATTGCAGGTATAACATGTCTCGACGGGAATGTTCTTAACGCGGGAATGAGTATCGCTTCTTCCCTTCTGTCGTTGAATAAAAAAGTCATGTTCATCCCCGTGCTTCCGGAATCCAACAGCATGGGACTGGCTCTCATGCCTGGCAAATCACTCGATGATGCTGCTGACACCCTTTCCGTTCAGGGAACCGACACTCTTATCATTTTGGAGAATGATCTTTTCAGAAGGGCAGACGAGGATACCGTGGCAAACATGTTCGGGAAATCCGGCAGGGTGGTTGTCCTGGATTACCTTAACAACCCCACGGCGCGGGCAGCCGACATACTCCTTCCCGCCACTGCTTTTGCCGAATCGCAGGGAACTATCGTGAACAACGAGGGAAGAGCCCAGAGATATTACAAGGTTCTTGCCGCAGGTGAAGGGATAAAGGAAAGCTGGCAATGGCTGAACCAGGTTTCAGGAATAAGAAGCGACAATGTACCCGTGTCCCCGGGGCATTTCGATGATATCGTGGCTTCAATGGTAACGGCATTGCCAGTGTTTTCAGCGATTAAGGAATATATTCCCGATGCTGATTTCAGGATGCTGAATGCCAAGGTGCCGCGACAAACTTTCCGCTATAGCGGGAGGACCGCGATGAATGCACACAGGGCAGTCAGCGAAAAACGTGTCAGGCAGGATCCTGATTCTCCGCTGGCATTCAGCATGGAAGGCCGCCGGGAGTCACCTCCTTCTTCACTGGTGCCCTTTTACTGGACACCCGGGTGGAATTCGGTGCAGGCCTTCTATAATTACATTGATCACCCGAATGGGTCAATGAAAGGCGGGGATCCCGGGATACGGCTGATCAGGCAGGCAGAACGGGTGAATTCCGGCAGCTTTGAAATGATAACCGGGTATTTTGAATCAGAAGGAGACGGATGGCTCATCGTTCCCCTCTACCGGGTATTCGGAAGCGAGGAATTAAGTTCGGCTGCCTCTTCCCTCAGGCAACTGGTTGATGATCCCGCCATACTCGTCAACAGGCGGGATGCTGAAAGGTTAAACGTTGATGACGGGGATTCGGTGCGACTTGAAACCAGTGGAAAACGACTGGTTGTTAAAGTGAAAATTGAAAACAGCCTTGTAAGCGGGGTGGCAGGCCTGACTGTAAACCTGCCTGGGATGAACTTCGTTGATCTTCCTGCCAGCGGGGAAATATTGAAAATTTAACCGGGTTACAATGAATTATCTGTGGATCATTTTGGGGGTAATTTTCATAGCCCTGTCAATAGCGGCCGGGCTGATATGGGTTGAAAGAAGGCTGCTTTCTGTCTGGCAGGACAGGCTCGGACCAAACCGCGTTGGCCCTTTTGGCCTTGCCCAGGTTATAGCCGACACCCTGAAGCTTTTTTTCAAGGAAGACTGGGTGCCGCCGTTCTCTGACAAAGTGGTCTTTACAATTGCCCCCGGCATCCTCATGGTCACTATACTCCTGACCTTTGCCGTGATCCCGTTCGGCCCGGAGTTTTGTGTTTTTGACTCGAATATCGGAGTGCTGTTTTTTCTTGGAAACTCATCGCTTGGAGTCTACAGCATCGTTCTTGGCGGCTGGGCATCGAACAACAAGTATTCCCTGATAGGAGCAATGCGCGCCTCGGCCCAGATGCTGACCTATGAAGTGTTCATGGGGCTTTCGCTGATGGGAGTCGTGATGATGGCTGACACCTTCAGCTTCAGTGAAATCGTCGAGGCACAAAGGGGCGGTTGGTTCATCCTGCCCCAGTTTCTTGGTTTCGTGGTCTTTTTTATAGCAGGGATAGCTGAAACACACAGGCTGCCTTTCGATATCCCCGAAGCCGAGGGAGAGCTGATTGCAGGCTATCACTCAGAGTACTCGGGTATGAAATTCGGGATGTTTTTCGTTGGCGAGTACCTTGGGATAACACTCATCTCGGCAATAATAGCCACCATGTTTTTTGGAGGATGGCTGGGCCCTTCATTCCTGCCCCCTGTTTTCTGGTTTTTGCTGAAGACGTTCATTTTCATAGGTGTTTTTATTCTTCTAAGGGCTTCCCTGCCGAGGCCGAGATACGACCAGCTTATGAAACTGGGATGGAAGCTCCTGTTCCCGATTGCTTTGCTCAACCTGCTCGTTACAGGTGCAATACTTATATTTTTATGATGAAAAAGATAAAATGAACCTGATATGATCAGTATCCTCCGAAGTATATGGCTGACATTCCTTCACATCTTTCACAAACGGGAAACGGTGGAATACCCCGAGGTGAAGCCTTATCTTGCCCCGCGCTACCGTGGCAGGATAGTATTGACCCGCGACCCGGATAGGAACGAACGCTGCGTGGCCTGTTACCTTTGCGCGGCGGTTTGCCCGGTGGATTGTATCTCGTTGCAGGCCGCGACGGGTGAGAAGGGGAGACGTCATCCCGAATTTTTCCGGATAAATTTCTCCAGATGCATTTTTTGCGGGTTTTGCGAGGAAGCCTGCCCCACTAATGCTATCCAGCTTATTCCTGATTTTGAGATGGGTGAATACATCAGGCAGAACCTGGTTTATGAAAAGGAACACCTGCTGATAAGCGGTGAAGGGAAATATCATGGATACAATTTTTACAAACACGCGGGGGTGGCCATGGGTGTCAAAGGAAAAGGAGAAGGGGATACGGAGTATAAACCTGTTGATGTAAAAGATCTTATGCCATAAAATCGTGATGCTATGAACTTTTTCTTTTACCTGGCCGCGGCAATCGCCCTGATATCAACGATAATGGCTATCTCGGGAAGGAATGCCATTCATGCCCTTCTGAACCTGATCATATCGCTCCTGGCAGTCTCGGTAATCTTTTATCTTCTCGATGCACCGTTCATAGCTGCCCTGGAGGTGATAATATACGCGGGCGCCATCATGGTGCTGTTCATTTTCGTGACCATGATGCTTAATATCGGAACGGAAAAAAAGATAGAGAAAAGATGGCTCAATCCTCGAGTGTGGATTGTACCTTCTATCCTTGCCGCTCTCCTCCTGGTTGATTTCATCCTGATTATAAACGGGCTGCAGATTCCGGAGCCTGTTGATGAAACTCTTAATACAAAACAGGTTGGGATATCCTTGTTTTCTACATACGTTTTGGCCGTGGAGATAGCAGGTATTCTTCTGATGGCCGGCGTCATCGGTGCTTATCACCTGGGCAGCCAGAAGAAAAAAGTGACTCACAGGTTTTTAAAGAAATAGGAGATGCTGACTGTTCCGATTGAAACGATGTTGATTTTTGCCGGGCTCCTGTTCCTTATCGGCCTGGTAGGGTTACTTACACGCAGGAACCTGATCTTCATGCTTATGTCGATAGAGATCATGTTCAACAGCGCCGGCCTCGTGTTCATTATAGCAGGACGGCATTGGAAGCAGGCCGACGGTCAGGTCATGTTTATTTTCATCCTTGCAGTCGCCGCAGTTGAGGTGGCTATTGGCCTTGCACTGCTGCTGCAGGTTTATCATCATTATAAGACCCTTGATGCCGATTCTGTCGGGAAACTGAAGGATAACAATCAATAAAGCGATGATGGAAACTTGTATTGCCCTCATACCCCTTATACCCCTGCTTGGTTTTCTGATCCTGGCTGTTGCCGGGGGAAAGTTCGACAGGAAAACCGCCGGGTATATCGGTGCAGGTTCGGTTGGTATTTCACTGGTACTTGCCCTGATAGCCGGCGCATTGTTCCTCAGGTCATTGCCGGGGGTAAGTTCCTATAGTGTCAGCTTATGGGAATGGATTAGTGCCGGGGAGCTTAGGGCAGACATGTCATTCAGTCTTGATTCCCTTTCGCTGGTTTTCTGCATCGTGATCACTTTCGTGGGCTTCCTGATACATGTCTATTCCATTGAGTTCATGTCGGGTGATGAAGGATTTTCAAGGTTCTTTGCCTATATGAACCTTTTCGTGGGTTCCATGCTGATCCTTGTCCTCGCTGATAATATCCTGCTGCTTTACTTTGGATGGGAGGGTGTCGGACTGTGCAGTTACCTGCTGATCGGTTTCTGGTACAAGGAGCCGGAGAATGGGTACGCGGCAAGGAAGGCTTTCATAGTTACCCGTATAGGGGATACGGCCATGATCATCGGGATCTTTATTCTGTTCGTGAATTTCAGGACTTTCCACCTGGACGAGCTGATGCTGCAGGTCAATGATAAATGGTCAGTCGGGTCACCCCTCGCGGTTATTACTGCTGCCTTGCTTCTTTTCGGTGCATTGGGTAAGTCGGCCCAGCTGCCGCTGCAAACCTGGCTGCCCGATGCCATGGCAGGCCCGTCGCCAGTGAGCGCCCTTATACATGCAGCCACCATGGTGACAGCGGGAGTGTACCTGATTGCACGCTGCCACGTGCTCTTCAACCTTGCCCCGGTTGTGATGACAGCCATCGCCATTATAGGCGCCCTGACATTGCTGATCGCTGGCTTCAGCGCCCTGGGTCAGCATGACCTGAAACGAATCCTGGCGTATTCCACCATAAGCCAGATCGGGTACATGTTTCTCGCCCTGGGAGTGGGAGCATGGTCGGCGGCAATATTCCACTTCATGATACATGCCTTCTTCAAGGCACTCCTCTTCCTCGCCGGAGGCGTGGTTATACTGGTGCTTAAAGAAGAACATGATATTTTCAGGATGGGCGGGATGAAAAAAGAAATGCCGCTGATCTTTTTTACTTTCCTTGCCGGCTCCGCGTCCCTGTCTGCCCTTCCCCTGGTAACAGCAGGGTTCTACAGTAAGGATCCTATACTGTGGTACTCGTTTTCTTCAGTCACTGGAAATTTCTGGTTGTGGATAGCAGCTTTCACCGGGGCCTTCCTCACAACACTCTATACCTTCAGGCTGGTTTTTGTCGTGTTTTTTGGTGAAACAAAATTAAAACCCTCATTCCAGCCGGGTAAACTGATGACAGTGCCCCTGGCAATACTGGCCTTCTTCTCAATCGTGGCGGGTTTTATCGAGCTGCCTGAATCATTCGGGCGCTTTCATCTTTTTTCCTCTCTCGCGGAGAATACTTTACCAGCGGTCACGGTAAGGGAAACCGGTTACCCCGAGACACTGTTCCAGCTTTTGTCAGCATTGATAGTGTTTGCAGGGATTTACCTGGCTTATTTGGCTTACTACAAAAAGCCCTCGATGTCGGAATCATTTGAACACGGCCGTATTCATCGCTTTTTCGAGAGCGGGTTCGGCTTCGACCGCCTTTACGACGTGTTGCTGGTAAACCCGCTGGTGTGGCTGTCGGCAATTAACAGGAATGACATATTTGACTGGCTTAATATTGGTCTTGCACGCCTGACTGTTCTGGGGAACCGTCTTTTCAGCCTTACCCAGAACGGGAAGCTGCGATGGTACGTGATGTCCTTTACAATCGGTATAGTATTGATCCTGACATACATGATATTGAGATGATACTGGCATACCTTATACTTATCCTGCTGGCAGGGTCACTGCTCGCGCTCCTGACCGGGAGAAAGGGTAACCTCTGGCCGCGCGTTATTTCCGTCGCTGCCGTTTCCCTTGATCTGGTACTGCTGATAATTTTCAGTTCCAGTGTATCAGGCACTGACGGCAAATGGCTGATGGACCTGCAACTCGAATGGATACCCCGGTTTGGCATCAGCCTTCACCTGGCGCTTGACGGGCTAAGTCTTGTAATGGTATTGCTGACATTGTTCCTTGGTATCATATCGGTCGTGATTTCCTGGAAGGAAATTAATTCCAGGGTCGGGTTCTTTCATTTCAACCTGCTTCTGATACTGGCGGGGATCATCGGAGTGTTCCTGTCCCTCGACCTGTTCCTGTTTTATTTTTTCTGGGAGATGATGCTGGTCCCCATGTATTTCATGATAGGGATATGGGGTCACGAGAACAGGACAGCAGCTTCATACAAGTTTTTCCTGTATACCCAGGCCAGCGGCCTTCTTATGTTTATTGCCATACTGGCTCTTGTTTTTGTTCATGAAAGCACTTCAGGCACATTAACATTTGATTATGTTCAGCTTTTAGGGCTTGAGATGCCGGCGGCGAAGGAACTGTTGATAATGTCGGGTTTCCTTGCCGCTTTCCTGGTTAAACTGCCGGTTGTTCCCCTGCACAATTGGCTGCCTGATGCCCACAGCCAGGCCCCGACTGCTGGTAGCGTCATACTCGCGGCCCTGCTCCTTAAAACCGGGGCATACGGGTTGATACGTTTTGTCGTCCCGTTGTTTCCATCGGCATCCGCTGCTTTTGCCCCTGTAGGGATGGGACTGGGGGTTATCGGTATCCTTTACGGCGCCAAGCTTGCCTTTGCACAGACGGACCTCAAGCGGCTGGTAGCCTATACCAGCGTGAGTCACATGGGTTTCGTTATCCTTGGAGTATTTGCCTTCAACGTGATCGCGTACCAGGGCGTCGTGATGCAGATGATAGCTCATGCAATAAGCACCGGGGCATTGTTTATTCTTGCCGGACAGCTGTATGAACGTATCCATACCAGGGATATGGACCAGATGGGAGGCCTCTGGGAAAAAACACCGGTGATGGGAGCCATAGGCATGATTTTCTCCCTGGCATCACTCGGGCTGCCCGGCCTGGCGAATTTTGTCGCCGAACTTTTAACCCTGCTGGGAACATTTAAAGCCAGTGTGCTGATGGCCAGCCTGGCCTGCCTCGGACTCGTGGCGGCTACAATCTATTCCTTACGGATCGTGCAGAAAGTGTTTTTCGGGAAGATGAATCATGAATGGGAGATTGCAGACCTGAACCTGAGGGAGAAGATCGTTTCTGCTGTTCTCGTTGTACTGGTTGTTGCACTCGGTCTTTTCCCGCGGCCGGTACTTAACCTGGCCGGTCCGGCTATTATTAAGACGCTGGATTCTCATCCCGCTCAGCTGACCGGGCTGCCAGACTCAGGCAAGAGTGCCGGGAACGGGAAAACAGCCTCGTTCAACCAGTTGTCAGGAATGTTTAAAAAGCACTGAGATATGACCATAGCTGATCTTTATTCCATGATGCCCCTCATTGTTATCGCCATGGCGCCGGTCGTGATGATGATCGTTATTTCGATCCTGAGGAATTACGAGGTTATTTATGGCTTTTCGGTTCTGGCTTTTATTGTTGCTTTCGCGTCCCTGTTCTTTACCGGCTCGTTTTTACCGCGTTCCATCGAACCCTTGCT
Organism: Bacteroidales bacterium; assembly: GCA_009877105.1. Classification (GTDB taxonomy): domain Bacteria; phylum Bacteroidota; class Bacteroidia; order Bacteroidales; family VadinHA17; genus LD21. The sequence goes on along the minus strand of WXFD01000055.1, from coordinate 173,896 downwards.
CATCGTGGACGTTTACAGCCTTTTTTTCCTGGGTATAATTATTGCTTCGGCTTTGCTTGTCACCATACTTTCCCATGACTATATCGGCACTCTCGGGGGAGTGAAGGAAGAATATTTCCTGACGCTTTTTACTTCCACGCTTGGCGCTTCACTGCTTGCCGTCGCCGGGCACTTCGTGATTTTCTTCCTGGGGCTTGAACTGCTGAGTGTCTCGCTGTATATCCTGGTGGCTTTTCAACGGTCAAAAGACACTTCGGTAGAGGCAGGTATTAAATACCTTCTTCTGGCATCGGTGTCATCAGCGTTCCTGTTATTCGGGATGGCATTGATTTACACCGGAACCGGGACAATGCAGTTTGCCGGCGTAGCCTCCCTGCTGAAGGGAAGCGATGCGATAGCCGGTTTCGTGTCGGTCGGTTTTTCAATGATGATGGTCGGTATAGGGTTCAAACTGGCCCTTGTTCCTTTTCACATGTGGACCCCTGATGTATACCAGGGAGCACCGGCGCCCGTGAGCGCCTATATTGCAACCGTGTCGAAGGGCGCGGTCATGGCTGTACTGATCAGGTTCTTTTTCGATATCAGGGGATATGACTCCCGCTTTTTTTTCGTCGTGATTTCGGCATTGGCCATACTATCGATGTTCATCGGGAATTTACTCGCCCTGAAGCAGCAAAACATAAAAAGGCTGCTTGCCTACTCTTCCATTGCCAACATGGGCTATCTCCTGGTACTCCTGCTGACAGGAACGGATAAAGGAATACAGGCAGCGGTTTTTTACCTGATTTCATATTTTGTAACCACGATTGGCGCGTTTGGCGTTATTACCCTTCTTTCCATTTCACGTGAGGAAACAGAAAAGATTGATGATTACCGGGGCCTGTTCTGGACCAGGCCATGGGCAGCACTTGTATTAACCCTTTCAATGCTCTCCCTGGCAGGCATCCCTTTCACCGCCGGGTTCATAGCTAAGTTTTATCTCATACTCGAGGGTATGAAGGCGGGGCTTATGCTGCTTATCATAGTGATGATCATAAACAGCGTGATCGGCTTGTACTATTACCTCCGGGTTATCACTTCCATGTTCACTCCGGGTGACGATGCCGGGCTGCCGGCAATATCACTTAACGGCAACATGGCTCTCGTCCTGATCACGCTGGGTATCCTGATTTTAGGGATCTACCCGGGCTGGCTGATTAATATCATCACCCGCCTGGTCAGCCTGTAGGTTAACAGGGAGTTATATGTCATTATTATACTCCCCAGAATTAAGACCACTGGTTAAGGTTAAATTTGATAATTTTATTGCCTAATTTTATGTTTATGAATTAATCAGGACAAATTTAACCATTATGAACATGAAAACACCGCCTTCATTTTCCGGTATGAGAATACTACCCGTGGTTTTTCTCATTGTTTTGTTTTGTTCCTGTTCAAAAGAGAAAGAAGAAAATGACCAACTGGATAAAGATTACAAAGGCACCCTCAGGTTTGAGTATACCCGCTCATTCCCGACTTTTTCAGCGATCATTGATATGGATGTTGATTTATACCGGTCGGGAGATATTATAATCAGCCAGCCTTCGTCTGAGCATTTTGATGCGACAGATGAGATTCCTAACACTGTAAAATTACGTGAAACCGGCGATATAATCATAACATCATTAAGTGGCAGTTATAAAACTATAGATGGGTCTCCTTATGTTATAATCAATGCCAACACCCTGATTGATGGCACAATGACTGTGTGGAGGTGGGATGATGACCGTGGATGGATATTTCCGATAGATATTCCTTATACAAATGAGAATCCGGTTGAAAGCCCCATGAATTTTGATTTTCACAAGGTTACAATGAGCGAGGATATCATCGGGGGAACTGTCCCGGCTTTCCAGGGTAACCTGACTGTCAGATGGATACTGGGCCTCATGCCGGCACTTCCGAAATAACGGGTATCAATAGTGGTGGACAAACATCTGTCCCGGAAATGCAGCCTTTTCATAAAATCTGTATATTCAGGGATTTAGTTTGTGAGGAGTGCTGTTTTTAGCAGCTAAAGTTTTTCATTCTCAGGAAGTAAATAATCCCTGACATGATTATTAATGTAACTTTGTCAGCTGTTTCAGGTTTTTCCCTGCTCAATCTTGTATGGATAATAAACACCAGAAAGAAAAGGTAATCCCCGGAATTGATTTTCATCTGTTAAACCTCATACTGAAAGGGCTTGGACAGATAATGCTTCAGGAGAATGCATTGACCGGGTTGCTTTTCCTGGCTGGAATATTTTATGGATCGGCACTGATGGGGCTGGCAGCACTGGTGGCCGTAACCAGCGGAACGTTAACTGCCGTTTTGCTGAAATATGATACGGGAAACCTGAACAAGGGCCTGTACGGCTTCAGTGCTTCCCTGACCGGGGTGGCCATGATGCTTTTCTTTAAACCGGCTCCGGTGACATGGATGGCTGTGGTAGCAGGCTCCGTACTGGCAACGGTAATGCAGCACTTTTTTCTTAGAATGAACATCCCTGTTTTCACCTTACCTTTTGTTTTGGTTACCTGGCTGGCTCTCGTGCTTTTTGGCAGGTTTGCTCCTGACTTGCTGGCAACCCCGGGGGCGTTGCCTGTTAATGTTGCCAATCCTTTATCATATTCAATCAGGGGATTCGGGCAGGTTATTTTTCAGGAGAATGTAATATCATCGGTCCTTTTCTTCCTGGCAGTGTTTATAAGCTCACCGGTCGCGGCGCTTTATGGCATTGCCGGGGCATTGGTATCGGGTGTCCTTGCAACACTTTCAGGAGCTCCTGCCGGGCCAGTTGGCAGCGGTTTGTACAGTTTCAATGCCGTGTTATGCGCCATGGTATTCGCCGGTAAAAAATTAAAAGACGCGATCGGGGTATTCATTTCGGTATTGCTTTCCCTGCTTATAAGTTTTATAATGCATCATTTCAATATCACTCAGCTTACCTTCCCGTTTGTCGCGGCATCCTTTCTGGTGCTGAGTTTCAGTAAGCATGTAAATAAGAAGCCGTAATTCATTCACGGAAGATCCTTTTCTTTTTTTCGGGCTGCTGCTGTATCTTTCCGGAGAATTGTTGAAATTTGCTGTTAGGCAGGATGAATAAATCACATCAGGGCCAATTGGTTATGAACTTCCCATACACCCCGTTCGCCAATATAGGTAAATGCTATTTTCAACACGCGGATTACCTGCCCGGGGCAGGCGGACCTTATCAAATTAAAACAGAAGTATTTGTTAAATGATTAACAAATTGCTAATTAAACTTGTATGCTCGAGATACCCGAATCAAAAACTATCAGTCTGCAGGCCGGAAAAATACTGTCCGGCAGGAGAATAACGGATGTTTTCAGTCCGACCAGTCATCATAAATTCGCGTGGTTTTCAGGCGATCCCGCTGAATATGCCAGGCTTCTCTCAGGCAAAACCGTGAAATCAACCTTTGGACACGGGATGTTCGTTGACATCCTTTGCGACGGGGAATCCTGCATTACAATCGGGGAAGGAACCATTATGAGGTATCATGCTCCTTCTGAAGAACCTCCCGGGAAATACCAGCTCCTGATAACATTTGATGATAACAGCCATGTTGCATTTAACGTGGCGATGTATGGCGGGATATGGGCGTACAGAGGTATTTTTGAAAACAGGTATCACCAGCTGAGTCTTAACAGCATTTCACCCCTTGACGATGCATTTGATGAAGATTATTTTGATGTCATCCTGAACGATTCGCCGGAAAATATTTCTGTCAAGGCCCTGCTAGCGACCGAACAACGCTTTCCCGGTCTCGGGAACGGGGTCTTGCAGGATATCCTTTTCAATGCAGGAATCCATCCGAAACGGAAGAAATCGTCTCTCTCCGGTAGGGACAAAGCCGACTTGTTCATAAGTGTCAGGGATACACTTAAAATAATGACCGAAAAAGGAGGCAGGGATACCGAGAAGGATTTTTTCGGGAATGAAGGGGGATATAAAACCATTCTCTCCAGGAACACATTTCAGCACCCGTGCCGGGTGTGCGGCGATCAGATCAGGAAAGAAGCTTACCTGGGAGGTGCCGTGTACTTTTGCCTGACATGTCAGAGGCTATGATCAGCTTTTACCGGCGGCAATACCAACGAAACAACTTTTTTCGCCGGGTGGTCGCGTCAATGCCGATGAGAATCATTTCCATGAATTTCCCTGCATTATAACCAGCGAAATCCATCCATCCCGGTAAACTTAAGCGCTTCTGCATTGTTACAACAGAATATCCTTAATTTTGCATCCCGGTTGCTGACGGGTGATATAATCTGGCTCAACTGTTAATTACCGGGGCTTCAGGAGAAATACGGGAGATTCAATTTTGATTGAAAGATGTCAGATACAGACACTATAAAAGAAAAAAAAGAGACAGTTCAGAAGATTGTAAAGAAGCAATATCCTGTGACAGGCATGTCGTGTGCTTCCTGTTCAGCGAACGTGGAAACGATGCTTGGGAAGCAGCCCGGGGTGCTGAATGTGTTCGTGAACCTTGCTTCTGAAGCGGCAACGGTGGAGTTTGACAGTTCCATGGTTCGCCCGGAAGATCTGAAGGCAGTGGTCACCTCGATTGGCTACGACCTGATAACCGACGAGTCGGAAACGGCAAAGGAAGAACTTGAGAGTCTCCAGCTAAAAAGATATAGGACGATGCGCCGCAGGACAATATGGGCCGTTATACTTGCTGTTCCCCTGGTGCTGATAAGCATGGTGTTCATGAATATTCCCCATGCCCCCTACATAATGTGGGCCCTGGCAACTCCCATCGTCTTCTTGTTCGGGCGCTCATTTTTCATCAATGCCGGGAAGCAGATCATTCATGGCGCCACTTCAATGGATACATTGGTATCCCTTAGCACCGGCATAGCTTATCTGTTCAGTGTGTTCAACACGCTTTTCCCGGGGTTCTGGGAAAGCAGGGGGCTCCAGGCGCATATTTATTTTGAAGCCTCGGGAGTGGTGATAGCGCTTGTCCTGCTCGGGAAATTTCTTGAAGAGAGAGCGAAGGCAAATACTTCTTCAGCCATAAAAAAGCTGATGGGCCTTCAGCCCAAAACAGTGTTCAAGGTCCTTCCTTCGGGCGAGATAAGGGAGTTTCTTATTTCAAAAGTCAAACCGGGCGATATTATCCTCGTCAGGCCGGGTGAAAAGATCCCGGTTGACGGCACTGTCACCTCGGGCGGCAGTTACGTGGATGAAAGCATGATAACGGGCGAGCCGGTTGCCGTTTACAAGGAGGAAGGCTTAAAGGTGTTCGCGGGTACGATAAACCAGAAAGGAACTTTCCGGTTCACAGCCGAGAAAGTTGGTGCCGACACCCTGCTCAGCAGCATTATAAAATATGTTAAGGAGGCACAGGGGAGCAAGGCTCCCGTGCAAAAACTTGCTGACCGGATTGCAGGTATATTCGTGCCGGTGGTCACTGTCCTGGCAGTGATTACACTTGCAGTCTGGTGGATCGCGGGCGGGGAAAACGGGTTTGTACAGGGACTCCTTTCGATGATAACCGTGCTGGTGATAGCCTGCCCCTGTGCCCTGGGCCTTGCAACGCCCACGGCCATAATGGTGGGGATCGGAAAGGGAGCTGAAAACAATATTCTTATCCGTGATGCCGAAGCGCTTGAACTGGCCTGCAAAATGGACACCCTGATACTTGATAAAACGGGAACCCTCACGGAAGGCCGACCGACAGTTGAAAATATTGAATGGGAAACTCCGGGAGACAAGGAAGAGCTTGCAGCGATACTGGCCGGGTTGGAACGTTTGTCGGAACATCCGCTGGCGGAAGCAATTGTAAGGCATTTTGATAACAACATGCCGGAGACCCGGTTTGAGAACGTTAAAAGCATCACGGGAAAAGGGATCGAGGGTTTACATAACGGCAGGAAATACCTGGCCGGCGGACAGGGGTTCATCAGTGAAAATAAGATACCTGTTGCCCCGCGGCTTTCGGGCCTGGCAGAAACCTGGGAAGAAAACGCCAGGACAGTTGTCATGTTCGCGGACGAGACTGAAGTGCTTGCAGTTTTATCGATTAACGATAGCCTGAAAGAGACATCCGCCGATGCCGTGGGACAAATTAAAAAGCTTGGAATAGATGTCAGGATGGTTACAGGCGACAACCGGAAGACAGCCGCGGCTGTCGCTGCCAGGGCGGGAATAACGGAGTTTGCAGCGTCAATGCTCCCGGCTGCAAAGGCAGAATATGTTGAAGCTCTTCAAAAGGAAAACAGGATTGTCGGGATGGTCGGCGACGGGATCAATGACAGCCAGGCCCTGGCCAGGGCCGATGTAAGCATAGCCATGGGCAAAGGCTCGGATATTGCCATCGACGCTGCCAGGATGACCATAATCAGCAACGATCTGGCTGTAATCCCTGCCGCCATCAGGCTGAGCAGGAACACGGTCAGGACCATCAGGCAGAACCTCTTCTGGGCCTTTATTTACAACATTATCGGAATCCCGATAGCCGCGGGCGTGTTATACCCGCTGAACGGCTTTCTGCTCAATCCCATGATCGCGGGCGCGGCCATGGCTCTCAGCAGTATAAGCGTGGTAAGCAACAGCCTGAGACTGAAATATACCGGGTGAGTAAACCGGAGGCACACCACCAGTTTCCGGGATCTGATACCCAAACCATTGTTTGTCTTTCTTCCGGGAAAGAAAGTTTATTTTGCAAAGAACCTGATTTAAAATAAATTTGCGGAAAATTAATTCATCATGTTAACCAATGAGCAGATAAAAGATCTTTCAGAACGCTGCGAGGCGTTGAGGAGGTATCTTTGACGTGGATGGGAAACTATTGCAGATTGCTGAAAAGGAAGCCCTTACCCGGGCACCCGGTTTCTGGAACGATCCCAGGGCGGCAGAGGATCTTCTCCGGGAGATTTCACGGATAAAAAGCTGGACTACACAATTTGAGAAGGTTGCCAAAAGCCTTGACGATCTTCAGGTGATGTATGATTTCTACAAGGAAGGCGAGGCCAGTGAGGAGGATGCGGATAACCAGTATGAGCAAAGCCTCGGATTGGTTGAGGATCTGGAAGTCCGCAACATGCTGAGGAAAGATGAAGATCAGCTGGGGGCAATCCTTAAGATCAACTCAGGTGCCGGCGGCACTGAAAGCAACGACTGGGCGTCGATGCTTATGAGAATGTATCTCAGATGGGCCGAAAGGAACGGCTATAAAGTCAGGGAGCTTGATTTTCAATCAGGGGATGAAGTGGGGGTAAAGTCAGTAACACTTGAAATAGATGGTGAGAGGGCATACGGATATCTGAAAAGCGAGAACGGAGTGCACCGGCTTGTGAGAATCTCCCCCTTCAATGCACAGGGAAAACGCCAGACCACCTTTGCTTCTGTTTTTGTCTCCCCGCTTGTCGACAACAACATCGAAATTGAAATCAATCCTGCAGATATCACATGGGAAACATTCCGGTCGAGCGGAAGAGGAGGACAGAACGTGAACAAGGTTGAAACCGCCGTGAGGCTAAGACATCATCCGACAGGAATTGTTATTGAGAACCAGGAGACAAGATCCCAGCTCAACAACAAGGAAAATGCAATGAGGATACTAAGGTCGCAGCTTTATGAACTCGAATTGAGAAAGCTGAGGGAAGAACAGGCCAGGATCGAGGGCAGCAAGAAGAAGATCGAATGGGGTTCGCAGATAAGGTCATACACCATTCATCCGTACAAAATGGTTAAGGACCACAGAACCAATAAGGAATCGGGAGATGTTATGGCAGTTCTTGACGGTGACCTGAATTCATTTATCAGGTCATACCTGATGGAATTTGGCGGAAACTGACAGCAGACTGAACTTAATCAGGAATAGCTGTTGTTGTACGCACCTGAAACCCTGAGGGTTCGACTCTCATGATACGGAACGGGAAAATGAAAATCCATTATTATAAATGCAAACAGCATCCGGGTGAAACAGAAAAAGTTATTTGAAGAATTTCCTGCCACGAGTACAGGCGAATGGCTCGATAGGATCAGGGCCGAACTGAAAGGAGCCGATTTAAATGAGAAACTTCTATGGAAAACCGGAGAAGGCTTTGATCTGATGCCGTTCTACCGGCGGGAAGACATGGAAAAGCTGCGTTACACAGATGCCTTTATGCCGTTGTATCTTGGAAAGGATGGGTTAAAATGCCGTAATAGCAAGGAGGATCCGGGACAACTAGGAAAAAGTAAAGGGGATAAAGCGGCATCCTGGCTTGTCCGGCAGGATGTCTTGGTTCAGAGTTATGCGTCTGCGAATGAGCAGGCCCTCTCTCTCCTGGAAAGGGGAGTTGATTCCCTTGGATTTCTGATAGGTGATCCTGACACAATCAGCAATGAAAATTTTGCTATGCTTCTCAGAGATTTTAATCCTTCATGTGCAGAAATTAATTTTTCTTCCGAAGGCAAAGCGATTGAAATAGTTTCGCTTGTCAGTGATTTACTGGCTGATAAGGAACCGGGTCGGAAATCGGTGAGAGGCGCCGTTGAAGCAGATCCCCTGGTCCGGCTTATGATTCAGGGAAAACTTTGCATTCCTGTAGACGCCGGACTTGACTATCTCGCTGCACTGGTCCGTAAAGCCATGGACCTTCCTTATTACCGTTCGATCCATATACATGGAACATACTTCAGGAAGGCCGGGTCGGGTCCGGTGCTTGAACTGGCTCTTGCCATTGCAATGGCGGTTGAATACATTGATCAGCTGACATCAAGGGGTATTGATCCTGGTACGGCAGCCAGTGCGATTCGTTTCAGTTTTGGCATAGGGCCGTCTTATTTTATGGAAATTGGCAGGCTGAGGGCCGCCCGTCTGCTCTGGGAGGTTGTTTGCAGAAAATTCGGCGTTACGGATGATTTTCCTGCAAGGATGGAGATCCACTCTGAAACAGTCCTGAATGCTGCTGCTGGAGATCCGTTCCTGAATATGATCGGATCCCAGGCAGCCGCCATGTCGGCAATTATCGGAGGTACCGACTCCCTTACGGTTCACCCCGTTGAATACAGGAATGGCATGACAGGGGATTTCCCGGAGCGGATTGCAAGGAATCAGCAACTGCTGCTGAAAGAAGAGGCTTTTTTTGACAGGGTTGCCGATCCTTCTGCCGGATCGTATTATATTGAGACCATTACTTCCCACATTGCTGAAAATGCGTGGAACATCTTCCTCCAGATTGAGAAAAAGGGAGGATTTCTTCAGGCGTTGAATTCCGGTATGATACATACTTTGCTTCATGACCGGAAGGATCACGGAGAAAAAGCTGGTGACCGGAAGGGAGAAAACTATAAATTATCATGAGGCCGGAATTCTATTTTGATGATCTGCACAACTGTTTTTCAAGCGGATCTGCAGATGAAAGGGTGATGTCAGAAAGAAAGGCGGAGCCCATAATTACGGCGGAACAGATACCGCTGAAGGCTTTTTACTCAAAAGCTGATCTTTCAGGGATTGAACATATGGATTATGCTGCCGGCATTCCGCCATTCTTGCGCGGACCGTATGCTTCAATGTATATCGTACGTCCGTGGACGATCAGGCAGTATGCCGGTTTTTCCACGGCTGAGGACTCGAATGCCTTTTATCGCAGGAATCTGGCTGCGGGGCAGAAAGGCCTGTCGGTGGCTTTTGATCTGCCGACGCACAGGGGATATGATTCCGATCATGAACGTGTGGCAGGTGATGTGGGAAGTGCCGGGGTTGCCGTCGACTCGGTTCTGGATATGAAGATTCTTTTCGACCGGATCCCCCTTGACAGGATGTCGGTTTCGATGACAATGAACGGCGCCGTTCTTCCCATAATGGCATTCTACATAGTAACGGCCCTGGAACAGGGAGCCAGGCTCGATGAGCTTTCCGGGACAATCCAGAATGATATCCTCAAGGAATTCATGGTCAGGAACACCTACATCTACCCTCCTGAATTTTCCATGAGGATCGTTGCCGATATCCTCCGCTATACTTCCGAAAAAATGCCGAAATTCAATTCCATCAGCATTTCGGGGTATCATATGCAGGAGGCCGGTGCCTCATGCGACCTGGAACTGGCTTATACTCTGGCCAACGGATTCGAATACCTGCGAACGGGAATAAAGGCCGGGCTCAATATCGATGATTTTGCACCGAGGATCTCGTTTTTCTGGGCAACGGGCATGAATCATTTCATGGAGATTGCCAAATTACGGGCCGCCAGACTGCTCTGGGCAAAGATTGTCAATACTTTTGGACCTCTGAATCCTAAGTCTCTTGCACTGCGTACCCATTGCCAGACTTCCGGCTGGAGCCTTACGGCTCAGGATCCTTTCAATAATGTGGGAAGGACCTGTATCGAGGCCATGGCTGCAGTTCTCGGGAATACCCAGAGTCTTCACACAAATGCCTTTGATGAAGCCCTTGCCCTTCCGAACGATTTTTCTGCCGCAATTGCCAGGAATACCCAGCTCTATCTTCAGCGGGAAACTGACATCTGCAGGGCAATTGATCCGTGGGCAGGCTCATACTACGTTGAAAGCCTTACTGATGCACTGGCCCGCTCAGCATGGAAGCATATCGGGGAGATTGAAAGCATGGGCGGAATGACAAAGGCAATTGAGACGGGGCTTCCGAAAATGAGAATTGAAGAAGCTGCAACCAGGGTCCAGGCACGTATTGACTCGGGAGTTCAGACAATTGTCGGCATAAACAAATACAAACCGGACAATGAAGAACCTGTTGAGATCCTTGAAGTTGACAATAGCATGGTACGCCGGGCGCAGATTAAGAGACTCGAAATGCTCAAGGCGGGAAGGAATGAGGATGAGTGCATGAGATCGCTCGATGCCATAACAGAGTGTGTACGCAGCGGGAAGGGAAACCTTCTCGAACTCGCCGTCGAGGCTGCTGCAAAAAGGGCGAGTCTCGGCGAAATAACTTTTGCTTGTGAAAAAATAACAGGGAGGTACAAAGCAGTGATAAGAACAATTTCAGGCGTTTATTCTTCTGAGTATAAGTCAGATGAAGAGTTCACCAAGGCCAGGGTCCTGGTTGAGGAATTTGCTGCGAAAGAGGGACGCCAGCCCAGGATATTGATCGCTAAGACCGGACAGGATGGACACGACCGCGGAGCCAGGGTAGTATCGACAGGCTATGCCGATATCGGATTTGATGTGGATATAGGCCCGTTGTTCCAGACTCCTGCCGAGGCTGCGAGACAGGCAGTTGAAAATGATGTCCATGTTCTGGGTGTATCAAGCCTTGCAGCAGGTCACAGGACCCTTGTTCCGCAAATTATCCTTGAATTGAAAAAACTGGGAAGGGAAGATATTCTTGTAGTTGCCGGGGGAATCATTCCTCCGGGGGATTATCAGTTCCTTTACGATGCTGGAGTGGCAGCCATTTTTGGTCCGGGAACCCCTGTTTCAAAAGCTGCCAGGCAGATTCTTGAAATATTGCTCCATAACAGCGATTAAAGAAGTTACAGGGTACAGGAAACTTCGGAACTTATTGATTAGCATATGAAAATATTACCATGGATATCAGCAAAGGGACTTGTCCTTTTCATTTTACTGCTGATCAGCTGTGGCTGCGGGACCGGAAAGAAGAGCAAAGGAAATAATGGTGATCCCGGAGTGGCAACACAGCAGGGAACATCTTCCACCAACTGGGCGGAACAATCGGTCTGGCTTCTGGGCTACTTCAGTCCCTCACTCCTTCTGCGACCACCATATTCGGAGTGGTATGACAGTGAATATGAAGGATATCAGCCCCGTCACGATGTTGTGGAAAAACTTTCTTCCCTGGGGAACAACGATCTGACGATCGTGATTGTGCTCGGAATATGGTGCCCCGACAGCAGGAGAGAGGTACCCCGTTTCATGAAAATCATTGATTCGATCGGTTTTCCCGTCCGGCAGCTGACATTTATCGGTGTGGACAATGAAAAACTGTCACCGTTGGGGGATTACGGGAAGCTTGGAATAGAACGCGTGCCGACTTTTATCGTTTATGAAAAAAAAGTTGAACTCGGACGCATCATTGAGAATCCGGTGACGTCTTTAGAACAGGATTTGCTGAATATTTTGACAGGAAAACAATAACGCATAAAACATCTTGTAGACATGGAAGATCAGATTAACAATACCGGGCAGGGATCAGCAGGTTCATCACCTGGTGCTGGATATACAGGTTCACGGACCGGACAGAATCTGGGAATTGCTGCACTTATTACCGCCATAGTGACATTTGTGTTCGCGGTGATACCTTGTGTCGGACTTATTGCAATAATACCGGGGGTGATTGCAATTGTCCTTGCAGTGGTGGGTCTTTCACGCGCATCGGAAAGCGAATCGCGGGGTGTGCTTATCGCAGGACTGGTTATTGCCGTGGTTGCTTCAATAATCTCATTTTCCCAGTTGTTTGTTGCCGGAAAGATTATAGAAAAGGCAAAAAGAGGCTTCGGCGGCGATATTGAGAACATTATCAGGGATGTACAGAAAGATGTACTGCAGGACCTTGAGGATGCAAAAATCTCGATCAAGGTCGAAAGCAACGGGGATAAGGTGGAGATAAAAGCAGATACAGGCAGCAGAAGCCGGATTGAGGAGCTTGAGGAGCTGGAAAGAACCGATTCCCTGAATTCCGGGACAAACGTTAAAAAATGACCGGGGTGGCAATCAGCAGATATGTCCCTGCGGACAGGGATTCCTATCTTGTTATAAACCTGGTTCTGGCCACCGTAATTCTGCTTGTTTTTATTTATTCCGGTATATTTTCACCCGGAAAAGACAATTATCCTGTAGTCTGCATACATGAAAAAGTTACGGGACAACCATGTATATCCTGCGGATTGTCGCACAGCCTTTCCCTGATGATAAGGGGAAGAATTGCGGAAGCCCGTACATGGAATGCCAATGGTCCGGCCATATTCATCTTCTTTGCCGCCCAGCTGATCATGAGGATACTGTTTTCAGCCTGCAGGGTAAAATATCCCTCAACCGGGAAAGAGCTGATCATATATGACATATCCGGATCAACCGTGTTGTTCCTGGTGGCATTTTTCCCATTCCTCATCAATATCTTCAGCCTGTCGGGCATTCATTAGCAATGAACCCGCTATTGACCGGCGAATGTCATGCCCGGTAAATAACCCCTTTGACTGCACTGTTGATACAATCGCTGACAAAGCTTTCTTCCGTACAGATCCATGTCTGCAGATGGCAGATTGTCATCCGGATGCAAAATACTCCTACGGGGATCCGTGGTTGTGCCACAGGAAATTATTATTTCAGGAACACGGTTTATTATAAGAATCCTGAGATTCTTTCCGGATGGCGGATTTACAGTATGCATTTCCTGATTTATGGATCCAGATCATTCAGTATGTCATAAAGAAAATGGTTCTCGAAACCTTTCGACAGTCCGTATCTTAATAATTTCCCCCTGAGCTCATACTGGTTCTTTGCCCTGACAGATTTGCGGTGTAAGTTCAGGGTTTCCCTGATCATGTCCATATACCGGGCTTCATCAATTTCCCCAAGCGCATTGCGGATTATTTCCTCGGCGATTTTTTTCTGTCTCAGTCCGGCTGCGATCTTCATCCTGCCCCATTTATTATATTTAAACTTATCCCTGACGAAAGCATGGGCATAACGGGAATCGTCAAGAAACTTCTCCCTGATCAGCCCGGAGATTATCTTTTCGGCCTCGGTGGTGCAGATGCCCCATGATTCCAGTTTCGAACGGATATCTGCACTGCAGTATTCGCGTGATGCGCACAGGGCCATGGCTCTGTTCAGCGCCGTTTTCAGCCCGTTCTTTTTATTCATTTCAGTGTTCCTTTTATTATCCGGTCCCTGCCGTTAATATCACTTACTACCCTGATACCGATGTAATTAAGTGATTCCATAAGATTGACCATGGATTCACCCATAGCTTCGTTGATTTCGAAATAGATTTTTCCTCCCCGATCCATTACCCTGTTACCCGACTCAAGAATTGCACGATAAAAGACCAGCGGATCATCATCGGGAACGAACAGTGCACTGTGCGGTTCAAACTCCAGCACATTCCTGTGCATCAGGGCCTTCTCACTCTCCCTTACATAGGGCGGATTGCTCACGATAATATCCGGCTTCGGAGCATCGGCAATACCGTTCTTCAGAATATCCGACAGTATGAAGTTAATGCTGACCCTGTTCAGGAGGGCATTTCCCGATGCAGTTTTTAACGCCGCGGGGGTATTGTCCAGACCTGTGATCCCTGCTGCCGGAAGGTTCCGGGCAAGCGCGATAGCAATGCATCCCGAACCGGTACAGGCATCGGTTATTGTACCTGAAAAATTCCGGTTCTCCCTTAACACCAGATCCACAAGCTCTTCAGTCTCGGGCCTGGGTATCAATACCTCCGGTCCGACCCTGATGCGGCAATTGTAGAAAACTGTTTCCCCTGTTATGTACTGTACCGGCCTGCCGGTTTTGAGCTCATTGCAGAACAACATGATTCTTTCCGATTCTTCATTTGTCAGCCGTCTTTGAGGATTCCCGAGCAGACCGGCCTTGCTCCCTCCCAGTATATGCAGTACCATAATTTCAAAAAGCGACTGGATTTCTTCCTCAGGATATATTTCTTTAAGTTCTCCCGAGATATGGTTCCGGATATCTCTAATTGTTTGTAAATTGAAGGCCATTAGCCAAAATTAGCACTTTCAAGCAAATGCCTGAAAATAATGACATGAAATTCATGCGCAGATGCCTCGACCTGGCCAGCAAGGCTGAGGGTATGACTTATCCTAATCCGATGGTCGGGGCCGTGATCGTGCATCAGGGAAACATCATAGGGGAAGGATATCATATTAAAGCCGGAGGACCCCATGCTGAATCCAGGGCGGTGGAATCAGTCCGTAACAAAAAGCTGCTGGAAGAATCGACCCTTTATGTCAATCTTGAACCCTGTTCGCATTTCGGGAAAACACCTCCGTGCGCAGATATGATAGTATCGTGGAAGATACCAAAAGTGGTAGTCGGGACCATCGATACAAGTGCCAAAGTGTCCGGAAAGGGTATTTCCAGGCTTCGCGATGCAGGATGCGAGGTTGTTACCGGTGTTTGCGAGGATGAATGCAGGAGAATTAACAGAAGGTTTCTGACCTTTCATGAGAAGAAAAGACCCTATATAACACTGAAATGGGCCGAAAGCAGCGACGGATTCATCGACAGGGAAAGGGATGAAGACTACAGGATTGAGCCAAACTGGATCACTGGCCGGGCCGAGAGGATACTTGTCCACAAGTGGAGAGCTTCGGAGCAGGCAATCCTGGTCGGGGCAGGAACCGTCAGGGCCGATGATCCCCGGCTGAATGTGAGGGAATGGAAGGGCAGCAACCCAATTCGCATTATTCTGAGCGGATCAGGTTCACTTCCTGATGATCCCGCAGTGAACAGATCAATCGGATCATTGATTGTTTTTACATTCTATCCGGAGAAAGTGGTACTTCCGGGCTCAGTGATTATGAAGCTTAACCATCGCGAACCTGCCGCAAAACAGATATCTGAGGCGCTTCACGGCTGGGGTATCCAGTCGTTGTTCATCGAAGGCGGGGCCCAGGTCCTTAGTCATTTTATAAAAACCGGTTACTGGGACGAAGCCTGTGTATTTACCGGTACAAAGGCCTTCAAAGCCGGGGTGAAAGCCCCTTCGGTTGAAGGAAAGACCATAATGGAAAAAACTTTCAGCAACAGTACACTGAAAAGGTTGCTGAACAACAAATGAAATTGACCTGGCTGAGGGAAATAGTTACCGGAAGCAGATACGGTTGATCAATACCTTAAGCAACATTGAGATATATCAATTAGTAAATTGACATATCTCAATATAAACAATATTCACTCAATGCTAGATCCTGGCAATTCTTCTCGGATCATCAATCCACCTGGTGTTGTTCCGAAGGGCTCTTATCACCTCTCCAGGGGTGTCTGCCACTGTCCATATTCCCCTGTGTTCCGGCCTGAGAAAATGATTGCTGATCATGTGTTCAAAGAAACCGATAAGTGATTTGTAGAAGCCGAGGGTGTTCAGGATAACCACGGGACCCCTGAACAGACCAAGCTGTTTCAGGGTGATTGCCTCGGTTAGTTCTTCCAGCGTTCCCACTCCGCCCGGGAGTGCCACAACCGCATCGGCCCTTGAGAACATGTTTTTTTTTCTTTCAGCCATATCTGATGTAAGTATCATGTCCATTACCCGGGGATGTCCCCAGCCTTCATCATTCATGAATGAAGGCATGATACCCGTAATTATCCCGCCGCCGGAAATTACCGCGTCGGCAAGCACGCCCATCAGTCCTATGCCTCCTCCGCCGTAAATAACCTGTATTCGCGAACTGGCAATGAGAGTTCCCAGCTCCCTGGCTGCCTCCGCATATTTTTTGTCGATCCGGCTGCTTGAAGCAGCAAACACGCAGACTGTCATGAAATTATTTTAAAAACAGGACTTGTGAGAGTTGGTTTTGTCAGTTTTGAGGCTGTAATCAGGCAATAATCTGCCGGATTAATTATGTCGCGATTTCAGAAGCGGGTATTCCGCTGATACTTCCGTATGGGTTTTGCGCCGCTCAGGCGACTTCCTGCATCAAAGAGATGTCTTCTAGACTGTAAGAGATATCCGGAATCTCCTATTGAAGAAGTATATCCAGCTTTTTTACAAAGTTCGCCTTTGGAACTGCACCCACCTGCTTGTCAGCCACTGCGCCATTTTTAAAGTAAAGTACCGTGGGAATATTCCTTATCCCGAACCTTGCAGCCACTCCCGGGCTTTCGTCCACATCGCATTTGGCAACCACAACCCTGTCGGCATATTCCTTTGATATGTCCTCAACAATGGGTGTAATCATCCTGCATGGTCCGCACCACTCCGCCCAGAAATCCACCAGTACCACTTTATCGGAATTAATTACTATTTCATCGAAGTTGCTGTCGTTTACATCTTGTGCCATGCCATTATGATTTATAATCAGATTCTCACGGACGCAAATATAGTTAATTAACTTTATATTCGATTCCCGGGTAATCGTCGAGAAATGAAATTAATTCATTGTTCAGCCTGATCCTTATTGTTCTTGAGAACATTGAAAGGGATATTTTATCTTCCTGGTCGTAAAACAAAAACTTCAATTCTGATTCGCCCCTGTTCTCTTTCATCAGTTCAAGAAGATCGCTGATCATTGCCATATTTACGATTTCCATGTTGATTTTCACCGTAACCGACTTTACAAGTTCATCCTTTACACTGGAAAGAAGGTTAATGGATTTAATGCTGAATTCAAGCTCATCCTTTCTGAATTTGTGTTTTTGCACCCTTCCTTTTACAAGAAGGTAATATCCTGTAATGAAGAACTTGCTGAATTCGATGTATTCCTTGTCGAACATCACGAACCTGAATGAATCGGAATAATCCTGCAGGGTGAATGACCCATAGGGTTTACCGTTTTTTCCTATCCCGTTCTTTGAATCGGTAACCATCCCTGCAACAATTACATCTCTCTCGTACCATTCACTGAGGTTCTGGAGGTCTGCCAGGGTGGCATTGGTGAAGTTGTTTATTTCAAGTTTGAAATCGTCGAGCGGGTGGGAGGAAAGATAGATTCCTATCACTTCCTTTTCCTTGTTCAGTTTTTCAAGTTTGGGCCAGTCGGGGCAGGATGGTGCATCCGGCTTGATTATGTCGAATCCACCGGTTGATCCAAAAAGTGTCTGCTGGCTCGAGTTTTTAATGCTCTTTGCATTATTGCCGTATCTGATCAGGTTTTCAATGAAGCTGACTCCCCGGGTGTCGATGGCAAAATACTGCGACCTTGATATGTCGGTGAAACAGTCGAAGGCACCGGCGACTGCCATTGCTTCAAGGTTTTTCTTGTTGAGGGAATTCAGGTTCACCCTTTCTGCCAGATCGTATATACTTTTATAAACACCGTTCTTTTCCCTTTCCTCAATCAGCTGGAGGACGGCATTTTCGCCAACGCCCTTTATGGCACCCAGGCCGAACCTGATATTACCGTCGCGGTTGACGGTAAACTTGACATTGCTTTCATTTACATCGGGGCCCAGCACTTCCATTCCCATTCTTCTGCACTCATCCATGAAGATGGTTATTTTCTTGATGTCGCTTATATTCCGGCTGAGAACAGCTGCCATGTATTCAGCAGGGTAATTGGCTTTCAGGTATCCGGTCTGGAACGCGATCAGTGCATAGCAGGTGGAATGTGATTTATTGAATGCATATTGTGCAAAGGCTTCCCAGTCGGACCATATCTTGTTGACAATCGTCTCATCATAGCCTCTCCTGATGCATCCCTCGAAAAACTTCAGCTTCATTTCATCCATGATGGACTTTTTCTTCTTTCCCATAGCCTTTCTCAGGGTATCGGCTTCACCCTTTGTGAATCCTGCCAGTTCCTGGGAGAGGAGCATTACCTGTTCCTGGTATACTGTGATCCCATAGGTTTCATTCAGATACCTCTCCATCACCGGAAGGGTGAAGTTGATTGGTTCGGTACCATGTTTAATCCTGATGAACTTGGGGATGTACTCCATCGGGCCGGGGCGGTAAAGGGCATTCATTGCAATGAGATCCTCGAACCGGTTGGGCCTGAGTTCCCGGAGATACCTTTTCATTCCGGTTGATTCAAACTGGAATATTCCCGTGGTTTCACCATTGCTGAAAAGTTCGAATGTTTTTTTATCGTCGAGAGGCAGTTTTTCAATATTGATTACGGTTCCCCGTGATCTTTTTATGTTCTCAACAGCGTCTTTTATTATTGAAAGGGTCTTCAGCCCCAGGAAGTCCATTTTAAGGAGACCCACCGATTCCACATGACTTCCATCGTATTGTGTGGCGTACAGGTCGGTATCCTTTGCAGTGCAAAGGGGGATATAATTATCGAGGGCATCCCTGCCGATTATTATTCCGCATGCGTGGACGCCAGTCTGCCGGATTGATCCTTCCAGGACCTCGGCGTATTTCAGGGTCTGTGACACCAGTTTGTTGGGAGAGTCTTTTTCCTTTGCAAGCTCGGGCACTTCAGTGTAGGCTGCGGATAAGGTCACTCCCGGTCTTTCCGGCACTAGTTTGGCAAGCCGGTCGGCTTCGGCCAGGGGCAGCCTCTGGACCCGTGCAACATCCCTGATTGCCATTTTTGCAGCCATTGTTCCGAAGGTGATGATATGGGCAACCTTGTCGTGGCCATATTTATTTACAACATATCTTAAAACATCTTCCCTGCCGTCTTCATCAAAATCTATGTCGATATCGGGCATGGAGATGCGGTCGAGATTCAGGAATCTTTCAAACAGCAGGCCGTATTTTATCGGGTCAATATCGGTGATCCTGAGACAGTATGCAACGGCCGAGCCTGCTGCGGATCCTCTTCCCGGACCTACCGATACTCCCATTTCGCGGGCAGCCCTGAGCAGGTCCTGGACTATGAGAAAGTATCCCGGATAGCCCATTTTTGCAATTGTCTCCAGTTCAAAATCAATCCTTTCTGTCTGTTCCCTGGTCGGATTGCCCCATCTTTCCGCTGCTCCTGCATAAGTCAGGTGCCTGAGGTAACCGTTCTTGTCACTGAATCCATCTGGTATCTGAAAATCAGGCATTATGGGATCATGATCGAGCTTGTATTTCTCAATTCCGGCCACCAGCTCCCCAACGTTATCGATTGCTTCGGGAATATCGCTGAATATTCTGCGCATTTCCTCCTCACTCTTAAGATACTCCTGCTTTGAATAGCGGAGCCTGTCGGGATCATCGAAATCCTTTGCTGTATTAATACAGATCAGCCTGTCGTGTGCTTCGGCATCTTCTGCATTTACGAAATGAACATCGTTGGTTGCAATGATCTTCACATTGTACTTGACCGACAGCTTTCTGAAAGCCTCAATGACCTGCTGCTGTTTGGGAAAAACCGTCCTGTCTGCTTCCGGATCATTGGTTTCATGCCTCTGTATCTCAAGATAGAAATCATCTCCGAATATGTCCAGGAAATCACGGAGGACGGCTTCGGCCCTTTCCATGCTGCCGTTCAGGATCTCATCCTGGATCTCGCCTGCAATGCATGCAGATGAAGCAATTAAACCCTCACTGTGTTTCTTCAGGAGGTCCTTGTCAATGCGAGGTGTGTAGTAAAAACCCTTTATCCATGATGTTGAAACAAGCTTCACAAGATTCTTGTAACCTGTCAGATTTTTGGCTAGAAGGATAAGATGATCACCTGACCGGTCCTCCTTTCCTGCTGTTTCACCAATCGATCTTTTGGCAACATATACCTCGCAGCCTATTATCGGCTTAATTCCCTTCCTGGTTGCTGCAGAATGAAATTCCTTCACACCAAACATATTACCGTGGTCGGTGATTGCAACAGCTTCCATGCCCAGCGATTTCACCCTTTCAATGAGGTTCGGAATATGCGATGCACCGTCAAGAATGGAATACTGGGTGTGAACGTGAAGATGTGAAAAGGCTGTCATCTGATGAGGCTGAATAGGAGAATTTGACCAATGACAAAAATACTCAAAATTGGATTATCCCTGCAGGGATATTGGTTTATCCCGGGAAGTAAAATATGATAAATATAGTATTCAGCTTCCGATCCGTGAGGTATCAGGCTGAAGTTTCCGCCGGACACAAGGCCCGGTTATTGATATTGCCTGGCTGAACAGCCTTGAGATACGGAAGGGGGAAAGCAGGAATGGAATGGCGAAATTGAAATTTTTTTGATTCATTTGCGTTCTTATTGCAATACTTCAGACTCTTTTTTGAATTTGTCTGAAAAAACTTATTACACAGGTAATTTAAAACACCAGGAGGATATTCCGGACTATGATTCTCACGGCGCTTGTTTTTTATGTTTTTCTGTCATGTATTTTCAGGGCAGTCGGAACAGGTAACCTCAGACATGTCAGCAGTGGAAAATATATGATTGCTGCAGTCCGGCTCCTTTTCTGCAGAATTTTGAAAGTGACCGGGATCTGTTCCGGCATCTTTCCCCATTTCAAATCTTAAAAAATGATCATGAATAAGTTATATCTGCTGATTTTTATTTCGTGCTTTTATCCGGGCCTGCTGTCCGCTCATGAAAAGATCATTACCGGAGCAGCTGGTACAGCAGAAAATGAACCTGCTGTGCGGGCCGTTCTGCTCAGTGATCCGGGCAATATGATGTTTTCTGAAACGGATTGGATGAACAGCATTGATGCAGGGGAGGCATCAGGGCCGGAGTTTTCTGCTGAGGATATGAAAACCACAGGTGTCATCACCGGATCCGACGATGCAGATAATGCCAAACCTGTCTCAGACCAGCCAGGTCAGAATGATACAGTGATGACCGGATACGGCATCCGGGAAAAGTCGCTGGTTACCGGAAGTATAGTCAGGGTAGACGGAGCCAGTATCAGTTCAGCGCCTGTGCCCACAGTTGAAATGGCGTTACAGGGAAGAGTTGCCGGGGTCTTCATTGAGTCGCTGAGCGGGAAGGTAGCGGGTTCGGCAAGGATGAGGATCAGAGGTGCCACCTCGGTCACTGCTGGTAATGATCCGCTGTTTGTGGTTGATGGTATTCCGCTTGCCACAGAATCACTTAATCAGTCAGGTGCAGCTATAAATCCTTTGCTCCCGTTCAATATCAACGACATAGAGTCGGTTGAAATTCTGAAAGACGGATCTGCAGCAGCAATCTACGGTTCGAGGGGGGCAAACGGGGTTGTGCTGATCACCACAAAAAGGGGTATTTCCGGTGATACAAAACTTAACTTCACACTGCAGAGAGGTTTCAGCCAGCCTTCAGCCAGGAGGAATTTTCTTAATTCGGAACAATATATCCGTTACTTTGAAGAGGCTGCCTACAACAGCGACCGGTACGAGGGCCTTGATCCTGTGAACAATCCTGCCGACTATTCCGGATCGTGGCTTGAATTTGCAAGAAGCCGGTTTGAACGATATTCCGGCTGGGCTGCATACAATGATCCGAATCTTGCCGTAAATACTGACTGGCAGGACCAGGCGTTCCGGACTGGAAGCCTCCTGACCGCTGATTTTTCTGCCCGGGGCGGCAATGATAATCTGAGATTCTTTGCAAGCGGTTCATATACAAGCAGGGAAGGGATACTGATATCAAACGGATGGGAGCGGATTACGGGCCGGCTGAACCTTGACAACAAGGTTAACAGGTTCCTCGACATCGGAGTCTCCCTGAGCCTTTCGGGTACGAATGTTGATCAGATACCGGCAGATAATTCCTTTTCATCACCCATGCAGCTGGTTGCCCTTGCTCCGATAACCCCGGTGCGGGATAAAAAGGGCAAATTGTACAATACCCCGATCACAACTTATTACAACAGCCTGATTGATACGGAAGATGCTTCCAGGAAAATCTCAAACCTGAGAACCCTGGCGAACAGCTACCTGAATTTCAGAATACTGGAGAATCTTGTCTGGAAAAACGAGATTGGCATAGATCTTTTAAATCTGAAGGAGAACTGCAGTTACGGGAAAAGGACAGAATCGGGAGAAGATACGGGCGGATATGGATTTGCAAATTACGGTGAAATCCGGAATATTTCACCCAGGTCATACATAGATTATTCGGGCAGATCTGATAATTTCGGCATAAGCGGTGTCCTGGGTACGGAATACCAGTATACCGTTATTGACAATGCATGGCTCACTGGCCAGGATTTTCCGACTGATGACCTCCGGACTCTTTCAAACGCAGGTTTAATAAGCGGCAGCTCATCCGAAAGGGCGGAATACAGTTATCTTTCCTGGTTTTCAAGGATAAATTTCGATTACAGGTATAAATACATTATAAGCCTGTCGGCACGCGTCGACGGATCTTCACGTTTTGGAAAAAAGTCGAGATACGGAACATTTCCTGCTGCTTCTGCCGGATGGGTGCTGAGCAGGGAAGGCTTCCTTGCCGATGCGGCTGCACTGAGCTTATTGAAGCTGAGGGTAAGCACTGGCCTTACGGGCAATACCGGTATAGGTAATTACAGCTATATAGGTTTGTTTGGTACAGATAATTACAATGGAAGCTCAGGATTGATTCCAGGTCAGGTACCAAATGAGAATTTAAAATGGGAATCTACGCTTCAGACGAATGTCGGACTTGATTTCGGGTTATTTGAAAACAGGATCTCGGGCGGGATCGATTATTATATAAAAAATACATCCGATCTTATTTTGAATGTTCCCGTTCCCGGAACATCAGGAAACAGGGTTCAGGCACAGAACCTGGGATCAATGAGGAACGAAGGGTTTGAATTCGTCCTTAACACTACCAATACTGCCGGAGCATTGCTCTGGTCAACGAACGTCAACTTTTCCGTTAACAGGAACAAGATCACTGATCTTGGCGAAAACTCACTGATCGATGAGGGAAGTTCGGTATTTATGAATGTGGCCATGGTTGGCCAGCCCCTGGGAGTGTTTTACGGGGCAGAATATGCGGGAGCAGACCCGGCTAACGGGGACGCATTATGGTATGTGAACCCGAGGGATGCCCAGGGAAATATTACAGATCATACCACTACAACCAGTGATTATTCCAAAGCCGGATTTGTTGTTCTGGGGAATCCTAACCCTCCCGTTTTATTTGCAATAACCAACAGCCTGAGCTACAGGAATTTTGTGTTGTCATTCATGTTTCAGGGCGTAAGCGGCAATAAAATTCATCTTGCGGGAGACTCATTTCTGGCCTCCAATGCAACATGGTTCGACAATCAGACAACAGACCAGCTTAATAGCTGGAAAAAACCGGGTGATCAGACAGACATACCCCAGGCGCGTCTTGGATATGTTAACGGGAATCAGTCGCGCAACAGCAGATATGTTTCACCCGGAGATTACATCAAACTCAGGACTGCAATGCTGAGCTATGATCTGCCTGGCAGTTTTTTGAACAGACTCGGGCTCAGCGGGGCAAGGGTTTATGTCCAGGGTCATAATCTCCTGACTTTTTCCAAATACAGGGGCTGGGATCCGGAAGTGTCTGCGGATTTTATGGTTAATTCGTTGAGATCGGGATCTGATTTTTATTCCGCTCCCCAACCCAGGACGGTACTTGCCGGTATCAGCATCAGTCTGTAAACTCATGAAACCCTGATAGTCATGAAACTGAGGCATATTATTTTTTCAGCAATTATGCTGTTGATTTTCCCGGTATCGTGCGATAAGATGCTCGATCTGGCCCCTCATCAGAACGTCAGCGGAACGATATCCCTGGGATCAGATCAGGGTGTACGGAAGGTCCTTATCGGAGCTTATGCACGTTTCGCCGGTCCTTCCATTTACGGAGGCTGTATTCTCAGAAATTCGGAACTTCTCGGGGCAGGTGACGAATGCCGGTGGACAGGAGTTTTTACAGGCCCGCGGCAAATTTTCATGAAGCAGATAGATCCTGCCAATGAGGATATTACCAGTCAATGGCTTGACAGTTATGAAGTTGTCAGCATTGCAAATACTGTGCTCAGTGCTATTGATATGGTCAACGAAACAGACCGCGACAGGGTTGAGGGTGAAGCATTGTTTCTGCGCAGCCTGATTTTTTTCGATCTTGTGCGGTTTTATGCACAGCAATACAGGTACGGTGAGTTAAATTCACAATATGGGATCCCTCTTGTGCTTACTCCTGCCAGCAGGAGCGAAAAGCCGGCAGGGAAGGGAAGGGATTCGGTGGAAGATGTTTATGATCGGGTTATTGCAGATCTTCAGGAAGCTGCCTTAAAGCTTCCCAATGAGAACGGGGCATATGCTAGCAGCGGGGCTGCCACTGCACTGCTGGCCCGGGTTTATCTCCAGAAAGGCGATTATTTGAATGCCGGGAACGCGGCCAATGAGGTGATCCTTTCGGGGAAGTATGAACTTCTTTCCGATTTTAAGGATGCATTCAACAATGATGAAAACTCACCTGAGGATATTTTTGCAACACAGATAACCCCGCAGGATCAGCGGAGTTCAATGACAGAGTTCTTTTCAGTTCCCGAATACGGCGGCAGGGACGGGGATATTGAAATTCTCGAAAGACATCTGTCGCTTTATTCGCCGGGGGACAGGAGGCTGAGCCTGTTTTTTCAGGGCAACGGCGCAATGAGGACGGGGAAATGGAACAATCCTTATGGGGTTGTCAGTCTGATACGACTGGCAGAGATGTACCTGATCAGGGCCGAGTGCAATTTCAGATTGGGAACAAACCTTGGCGACACTCCCCTGAATGATTATAATGTCATTCATACGCGGGCGGGACTGTCTCCGGCTCATTCAGTCACACTTGACGATATTCTTCTGGAAAGAAGACTTGAGCTGGCATTCGAAGGTTTCAGGATCCACGACCAGCGAAGGCTGCATCAGGAAGTCGGAACACTGCCATTTGATGCTCCCGCACTGGTATTCCCGGTACCGGCAAGGGAGATCTCGGCAGATCCGGTTCTTGCCGGGCAGCAGAACGAAGGGTATTAGGCGCCTTAAGGCATAACAGCCTGAATATTTCCCGGCAGTCATCTTCAGTATTCATTGTTTGGTTAATTAAATTATTTATCTTTGCACCCACAAATTTTTTTAGTAGGTTAAACAAACGTGTAATACTTAGATGGCAGTTAAAATCAGATTAGCTAGAAGAGGCCGTAGGAAGAAGGTCTTTTACCACATTGTGGTCGCAGATAGCAGGTCGCCACGGGATGGCAGATATATTGAAAAAATCGGGATTTACAATCCGCTTACCAATCCGGCCACAATCGAACTTGATTTCGACAGGGCCCTTGGTTGGCTGCAAAATGGTGCCATACCTACTGAGACATGCAGGGCTATCCTTTCCTATAAGGGTGTTCTTCTTAAGAAGCATCTTCTTGAAGGCGTGAAAAAAGGCGCCTTTGACGATGCAGAGGCTACCCGCAGGTTTGAAGAATGGATGAAGCAGAACCTGGCAAAAATCGAAGCTAAAAAATCCGGACTGGAAAAATCACGGGAAGATGAGTTAAGCAAGCGAATTGCTGCGGAGAAGAAATTGAATGAAGCAAGGGCCGCACAGCTGGCCAAAAAACAGGCGGAGATGGCTGAACGTCAGAGGGCAGAGTCCCAGGCTGAGCAGGCTGAAGACCAGGCTGAAAAGCAGGCTGCAGAAGCTGCTGAGGAAACTCCGTCTGCAGAAGTGGATTCCGCTGCCGAAGCAGAAGCCTGATAATTCCGGCAAATGCCTGGACTGTCATGGGTTCTGCACCATATAAAGACAAAGCATTACTTGGCAGAATATCAAAGATTCACGGATATGACGGTACCGTGATTGTTAAGACTGAGCCGGGTTTTACTGAAAATATTTCTGAAACGGAACCGGTTTTCCTCGAAGTTGACGGGATACCGGTTCCTTTCTTTATTGCCGATCTCGGATACCCTGGAGGCGATATACTGAAGGTCAGATTTCAGGACTACGATTCAATTGAAAGAATATCCGAATTTCTGGGCTGCAGGGTCTACGTTACTTCAGCCGGCAGTGGAGGCAGTAATGTGCAGAATAATGATTTAACAGGTTTCAGGGTATTTGCCGGCAAAGGAAATTACCTGGGTACGGTTGATACCATAATCCATAAGCCCGGGCAGGATCTGCTGTCGGTCAGACCGGAAGGTAAGAAGGCAATATTGATCCCGTTGCACAGGGATCTTATCCTGGAAATAGATGAAAAATCAGGGATCATTGTAATGGATCTGCCGGAAGGACTTACCGGACTCGGCTGAGTCGTCACCACTGTTTATAGGGAAAAAGTTCAAACATGCAGCTGTTTGATTTTTTTTGCGTCTTTTGGAATAAACAGTAGAAATCAAATCCGGCTTAAAAATGAAAACCCAGTTATTTTCAGTTTCCCTCCTGGCTGCTTCACTGTTTATTTGTGAAGATTTATGCGGTCAGACCAGGGAAAACCGCGATGTAAGCGGTTTCAGCAATATTAGCTTTGAAATTCCCGGCAATCTTGTCATCAGGACCGGCCCGCAGTTCAGGCTTGTCCTTGAGGGCCCCGGGAGCAATCTGAAAGACATTGAAACAAAAGTTTCGGGAGGCAGGCTTGTAATAAGAAAAGTAAACAGGTGGTCATCGTTCAGGAATGATAATGTGACTGTGAGTCTCACGTTGCCGCAGGTTGAAGGGTTAAGCGTTTCTGGATCGGGAAGGGCTGAGATTTCGGGCCCGATTAAAACTCATCAGCTCAGCCTGAATGTCAGCGGAAGCGGGAAGGTAATAACGGGTGACCTGGAAACCGACAGACTGGAATGCTCCATCTCAGGGTCGGGAGATATAATTCTGAGATCCGGAGGATCAGCTGAGAAGGGAGAGATCACCATTTCCGGGTCGGGAAGCTTTTCGGGGGAAAATGTCAGGGTTGCCAACCTTGATGTTGGTGTATCGGGAAGCGGCAGTTGCAAGTGCCATGCTACAAGGACACTGAATGCAAAGGTATCGGGAAGCGGGCGGGTGATTTATGCGGGCGATCCGGAAATTGATGCAAGGGTTTCAGGATCAGGCCGTGTAATGTCGAAATAAACCTACGGGCGGATAATTTTTATTGTTCCGTCGCTGTTAATCTTAAGGACCGACGAAGGATAATTCTTTCTGGTTTCCTGCTGCCTGTGGCTGACAATATAGTCAGCCGAAGCCTTTATCTCGTCAGCTATTTCCCTGAATATGGAAGGAGAAGCCGATCCGCTGATATTGGCCGAGGTTGATACAATCGGCTTTCTGAATCTGGTTATCAGTTCATTGCAGAAGGGATCCAGGCATATCCTGATGCCTGCCGAACCATCCGCGGCGCATATCCCGGGTGCCAGGTTCTTTCCCTGCGGATATATGATGGTAAGCGGTTTGTCTGCCACTTCCAGGATATTGATCGCGACTTCAGGAACGAAAGTTACGTGCCTCTCAAGCATCCCGAATCCGTTTACGAGAATTATAAGGCTTTTGCTGTCTTCCCTTTTCTTGGTCCGGAAAATCCTTTTTATTGCGTCGGGATTTGTTGCATCGCATCCCAGTCCCCAGATGGTATCGGTCGGGAACAAAATAATGCCGCCTTCACTCAGTATTTTAAGCGATGACTTGAGGTCGTAGCCGTATGCAGTGGGCCGGGATGTCATTTTATCTGATTGTAAATGATCTGAATCAAACGGTTTTCAGGCTTTAAGTACCTGGTCAGAGGAATTTTTCACGTAATTCCGCACCTGAGAGTGCTGAAAGCATTGCAGGAGGGATGTCAAGTACGGTTTTTGCACCAAAATCGGATCTCATTGCCAGTCTGTAAGCAGCCCTCGCATAAGCAAGCAGGACTGAAGATGTGAACTCGGGATTTGAATCGAGTTTCAGTGAGTATTCTATGATATGCCTGTTAATTCCGTTTTCCCCGGTGGCTCCGCTCCTGATAACGAAGCCGCCATGCGGCATTCTGCCATGTTCCCTGTGAAGGGTTTCGGCTGAAATAAAACTGACGGTTGTAGCATATTCATCGAAATAGTCGGGCATGGTCCTTATCATCCTTTCGATTGAATTAAGGTCGGCACCTTCTTCCGGCACAACATAGCATAATCGTGTATGCTTCTGTCTTTTTGTAAGCTCAGGGTTTTCTCCCCTTCTTACCTTTTCAATTGCACTTTCGACAGGAACCGTATATTGTTTCGCATCCTTTACGCCTTTAATTCTTCTCACCGCATCGGAATGACCCTGGCTCACCCCGGGGCCCCAGAAAGTATAATCATTGCCATTGGGAAGGATACAGTTCGAGTACACCCTTGCCACTGAAAACAATCCGGGATCCCACCCAACTGATATTATGCATGCATGCCGCGATGAGAGTGCCGCCTCATTTACCCTGCCGTAGTATTCCGGTATCCTGGCATGTATATCAAAGCTGTCTACGGTGTTGAACATCCCTGCCACAACCGGAGCCTGCTCTGCGAGGTCGGTGGCACTCCCGCCGCAGAGTATCATAACATCAATCCTGTCCCGGTAGCTGCCGATTTCATCATACCGGAGTACCGGAACGCCATGCGAACGAATGCTGATCCCTGCGGGATCACGTCTTGTGAAAACAGCTTTAAGTTCCATATCGGGGAAGTGCTCCAACCCTGATTCAACACCTTTGCCAAGGTTCCCGTACCCTGTTATTCCGATCCTTATTTTTTCCATTGTGCTGGGATTTTGTTTTTTATTCTCTGCTTGTCTGTTTTCGGCTGCAGAATTTGCCTCAAATGTAACTGAAAACCTCATATTCTTGTATCGGGTGGCGAGTAAAGCGACTGAAAAAAACGCAACTCCGGTATGATTTTCAATTTAACCGGCACCAGGAACTTTTTCCCCGAATTTTATGATTGAGTTAACGGTGTTTGGGAACTAACAGTTTTATCCTTTTAAAAAATCATCAGAAACCAGGGAAAATAAACAGCCGGATGTTATTATTTACTTTTAAAGTTGAAAAAAGAAGCCTAAATTTGATATAGGCAAAGATTCTGGTTCCATGAAGTGATTTGTTCTGATGAATGTTCCTAAAAATATATTACCATGAGCAAATATGTTTACCTGACATGTACCCCCGAAGCCCTGGTGGCTTCGATGCTCCCTCCTGAAGGATTTGGAATGTATCTTTCGACCGGTACCAAAAAACGTAATAAGGGACAGACAATTTTTTTGGAGGTGGATCTTGGTCAGATTGAAGACCTTATCGATATGGAGAGTCTTGAGAGAAGATGCGTTGAGAAGGAAGACGGCAGTCCTAAAAGTTCTGTTTATCTTTCAGTTTACAGGGCTCTTGAGATCATACCGCTTTCTGCTCTGAAAAGTCTGTATTTGACTACCGATCATGGAACTGCCCTTGAATTGAAGAAGACAGTATACGACAAAACCAGGGAAGATCCCAACACCCTCCGCCTTTACCAGGAATTATGTCCCGTGACACCGCTTGTTGCCAGCGGACTTCCACCCTCGGCTTTCCTGAAAGTCCTCACTGACGGATCGAGACCGATTAGTCTTCCGAAGTTGCTTTTTGTCGAACTCAAGCTTGGCGAACTGGCAACAAATCCACTTTACGGCTCTGCCGAGCAGCTGCCATATTCAAATATCGGACATCTCCGGGATTGTCTCGAGATCCTGAGGGGAGAATATGAAAAGCACATGAAAACCGTACAGAGGATTTATTCCGGGGTACTGCTTTACAGGACCATTGAAACGGGATTCTATGTGGGATCAAAGGATGAAATATATTTCTATCCATATCCTTCCATGAAGGAGCTTGAGGATATCAACTACGAATTTTTCCGGGAGATCTGAGGATACCGGTGGTTTTCACGCAGGTGGTTTCATGCCTGTGCAAATATGATTAAACAGCAGTACGGTACCTGAGGCGGCTGAGTGCATTCTTCCCCTTTCAAACAGTTTGAAGAATATCTTTTTTTTCATTTGCATAAATGAAAATCTGAATTAGTTTTGTACCTGCAAAATTTTTCACATCCAAACCTATAATTTTTCAAATTTAAAAACAGATATCATGATTAGTAGTATTTTTTGGATTGTTCCTGTGGCTGCCCTTACCGCACTTCTTTTTGCCTGGATCTTTTACCGGAGCATGAAAGTTCAGGAGGAAGGAACGGAAAGGATGAAGGAGATAGCCGCCTATGTGAGGGAAGGTGCAATGGCTTACTTGAGGCGACAGTATTCGGTTGTTACCAAGGTATTTATTATTCTTGTTATTCTCCTTGCCGTTCTCGCCTACTTTGGAATTCAGAATCCGTTTGTACCGATTGCTTTTCTGACGGGGGGATTCTTTTCGGGTCTTTGCGGTTACCTGGGAATGAAAACAGCCACATTTGCATCGAACAGAACAGCGTGGGCTGCTTCCAAATCCCTTAACAAAGGCCTCAAGGTGGCCCTGAGGAGCGGGGCAGTCATGGGGCTGGTTGTTGTTGGTTTTGGCCTTCTCGACATAGCCCTGTGGTTCCTTATTCTTAATTACCTGGTTTTCACTCCCGAGCATATGGAAACAGGTTTTAAGTTCCTTGGACTCACCCTTGTTCATCCTGGTACTACTGAACATATCAAGCTTATAGAAATCACAGCCGTCATGCTTACCTTCGGCATGGGTGCTTCCACACAGGCACTGTTTGCCCGTGTTGGCGGTGGTATCTTTACAAAGGCTGCCGACGTAGGTGCCGACCTGGTAGGAAAGGTGGAAGCAGGTATTCCTGAGGATGATCCCAGGAACCCTGCAACAATTGCCGACAATGTGGGCGATAATGTGGGCGACGTAGCCGGTATGGGCGCTGACCTCTATGAATCATATGCCGGTTCGATTCTTGCTACTGCCGCACTGGGAGCCGCACTTCCCCTGGCATCGGGAATGACCCAGATACAGGCTGTTATAGCTCCGATGATTGTGTCTGCTATCGGTATTTTCCTGTCGATAGCCGGTGTATATTTTGTCAGGACCAAGGAATCGGCAACTCCCCAGGCATTGCTTCGGGCACTGCTCCTTGGAACCGGGGGCAGTTCCGCACTCATCCTTGTGGTGCTTGCAATAATGGCAGCAACAGGAATGATAACATGGGGTGTATTCGGATCAACCGTAGCCGGTCTTCTTGCCGGTGTGATCATCGGACAGTCGACAGAATACTTTACTTCCGATGCCAATAAGCCCACCAAAGGTATTGCAAAGCAGGCACAGCAAGGGCCGGCAACAGTTATTATCGAAGGTATGGCTGTTGGTATGCAGTCAACATGGATACCGGTGGTAACGATTGTAGCCGGTATTATTGCCGCTTTTGGTTTTGCCGGAGGCTTCAGGGATTTTGCAATCGGGGTATACGGTATTGGTTTTGCCGCCGTGGGAATGCTTTCAACCCTGGGAATAACACTGGCAACGGATGCATTCGGACCCATTGCCGATAATGCGGGCGGAAATGCCGAAATGTCTGAATTACCAAAGGAAGTAAGGGAAAGGACCGATGCCCTTGACGGCCTGGGTAACACCACAGCAGCTACCGGCAAGGGATTTGCCATAGGTTCTGCTGCCCTGACCGCACTTGCACTTATGGCTGCTTACATGGAAGAGGTAAGACTGTGGCTGGGAAGGGTAATCGACAAAGCTCCCGACGGATTCAAGCAAATAGGAGATACGCTGTTTTATAACAGTACCGTTCCGGCGGTACAGGAAGGCCAGAAGGCAGTGAACATTACCACCGCCACCATACGCGATTTTGCCGGAGCATATGATCTGTCGCTGTTCAACCCGATCCTGCTTGGCGGGGTATTTATAGGTGCAATGATGGCATTCCTCTTCAGTTCGATGAGTATGAAGGCAGTCGGACGCGCAGCCGGAAAAATGGTTGATGAAGTCAGGCGCCAGTTCCGCGAAATTCCCGGTATAATGGATGGGAAAGCCAAGCCCGACTACGCAAGATGTGTTGCGATTTCGACAGCAGGCGCTCAGTCAGAAATGCTCCTTCCTTCCATGATCGCAATAGCCGTTCCGCTCCTGGTGGGAGTATTCTTCGGTGTTCCGGGTGTTATCGGACTGCTGGCAGGCGGCATGAGCAGCGGATTTGTCCTTGCAAGCATGCTTAACAATGCCGGCGGAGCCTGGGATAATGCCAAGAAATTCATTGAACGCGGCAACTACGGCGGGAAGAAAAGCGAACCACACAAAGCCACGGTTGTCGGAGATACTGTTGGTGATCCGTTCAAGGATACTTCGGGCCCGGCCCTTAATATCCTGATCAAGCTGATGTCGATGGTTTCGGTTGTGCTTGCAGGACTGACTGTCGCTTTCAGCATTTTCGCCTGAGAAAAAACAGACAGGCAGAGGGAAAGACTGTATTGAAAGTAATCCCGGACCTTAAAGCGCACCGGCACAAAAAAATATCGGAAAGGCTGATCTCAGCCTACCTGCCGATGAATTACGGTGAGCTTTAAGACGCAGGGGAGGGCGTTTAATACAGTCTTTCGTTTTTCCAGGGGTCTTTTATATATTTATTGCTTAAATATCCCGGCAATGAACAGAGTTCCGTCGTTGGACGATATAAGATCCGCACACCTCAGGATACTGCCGTACATAAACCGCACTCCTGTTCTTACCTCAGGTCAGCTGAACAGGATTTACGGGTGCAGCCTTTTTTTCAAATGTGAGAATTTCCAGAAGACAGGATCCTTCAAATTCAGAGGTGCGGTAAATGCCGTTCTTCAGTTGAATGAGGAACAGAAGAAGGGAGGGGTGGTTACCCATTCTTCAGGGAATCATGCTGCGGCCCTTTCGCTTGCAGCGCGAATGAATGGCATCGGCGCATATATCGTGATGCCGGAAACCTCTCCTGATGTGAAGAAAAAAGCAGTGGCCGGATATGGTGCCGGGATCACCTTCTGCAAACCCGGACAGGCACAGAGGGAGGCGGCCTGCAGAGAATTGATGAATGAAAAAAAAGCAACCCTCATTCATCCGTATGACAATTTCAATGTTATTTGCGGACAGGGTACGGCTTCGCTTGAACTGCTGGAAGAAGTAAAGGACCTGGATGTGGTTGTTGCTCCGGTAGGAGGTGGTGGGCTGCTGGGCGGCACCTCCTGCTGCGTGAAGGGAACGGATGGCAGGATCAGGGTTTTAGGAGCGGAGCCCGTCAATGCAAATGATGCCTGGAAATCATTTAAAACCGGAAAACTAACCCCTTCTGTTAATCCGTTAACAATAGCCGATGGTTTGCTGACATCATTGAGTGAGCTGACATTTAATATCATCAGGAATCATTCCGATGATATCATTACAGTTTCCGAAAAGTCGATAATAGAATCAATGAAACTGATATGGGAACGGATGAAGATAATTGCCGAACCTTCATCGGCAACCGTACTGGCTGCCGTCGGGGAGAACCCCGGTCAGTTTAGGGGAAAAAGGATCGGGTTGATCATTTCAGGCGGAAATGTTGATCTGACAAGACTGCCTTTTTAGTTTTTCTTCCTGAAATATGCAATGATCGGGTAATGATCTGAATAATTAATTTTCATTATATCAAATTGTCTGCATTCAAGTCCATTTCCATAGAGAATGTAGTCGATCCTGTTCGGGGGATAGTTGCCCCTGTAGGTGAATCCTGCACCGTATCCCGAAGTCAGGAAGGAATCATTCAACCCTTTTCGGATTTTTCTGTATGTAAATGAAACCGGAGTATCATTGAAATCGCCGGCAACTATAACCGGATAACTTGTTTTATTTATCCTGTCTTTCAAGATCTGCGCCTGTGCAGCACGTCTTTTATAGCCTTGCCTCAGGCTCCTGGAGATACTTCTCAGTTCACTAACAGCCTCTTTGTCTCCCGATGCTTCTGTTAGCTCCGCTGCAAACGATCTTTCCCTCCTTTGCAGCCTGAAGGATTCCAGGTGATTGTTGAATATCCTGAAAGTGTCGCTTTCGATGACTATATCGGTAAAAATGGAAATGCTTGACGAACGGGGATGATAGATTTCTCCCCTGTTGACGATCGGAAATCTTGTCAGAGTGGCGACACCATAGTATCGGTTCCTCCCGGTTGAAATAACTTTCAGGTGTGAATGGTACCTGTTGCCAAGGGCCGATCTGAGTGCTGCCTCTTTTCTTTCTGGATCACCCTGAAAATAAAGCTCCTGGAGACATATTATCTCCGGCTGGTGGTTTTTCAGCAATTCCATTATCCTCCGCTCCGACCTGACCGGCTTTTTGTTTTCATAATAGTTGAATAATCTGACATTGTAACTCAAAACTTCAAAGGTGCCGGTTTTATCACCTGAGGGTTTGCGGAGCCTGATATAGTTTGAGAAATGTGTCAGACCCATTGCAATGACTGCGATTGATATGAAAGCTTCAGCTTTCAGGAAAATTATCCATAACAGTGCAAACAGGATGTTTATAAGCAGGAGGTAGGGGTAACTTAACCCCAGTAATGCCGGAAATGCAAATATGTCGGGTCTGATATGCACCGAAATGTATGATGCCAGAAGTGCCAGGGCAAACAGAATGTTTACTGTCAGCACTATTTTATATATCAGTTTTTTCACTTAAGCATATTAAATATGCACGAAAATACCGGATTGGCATTAAACTAAATCAAAAAAGCTTGTTTTTTTGACAAGGCAGCTAAAATTATGCCTGAGCGTATTGAATCAATGGATCAGTTTTTATTCTGGCTCTCCCGGAAAAGGAAATCTTTCTCTTCCTTTGTGAGAGAATCATATCCTCCCTTTGATATCTTGTCGAGTATTATGTTGATCTTCTCCTGCCGTTCAGTCTTCCTTTTGTTGTAATCATAGTCGCTGACAGGTTTTTTGTTGGTTACCCTGATCTTTTTTTCTCTTGGTCTGAGCGTGGTAACAAAAAAATCGATCACCCGGTTGATCCATTTACCAAGGTCCCGTCCACGGTGGAGATTAACCGCATACAGGTAACCAAACAATGCTCCACCCATATGTGCAAGCTTTCCGCCTGAATTCACGGAAAAATCCAGGACAGATGTGAGTACAAATATTGCCAGGGCAAGGTATTTTATCCTTATTCTTCCCAGGAGAAGCAGGCTGACAGAATAGTCGGGGACCCAGGCTGCTATTGAGATCACGATTGCCATTACCGAGGCTGAGGCTCCGATGGCAACGGAAGTATCCACCACTTTGCCGAAAACAGGAAAAATATTGAATGAAAGAATATAGACCAGGGCCCCGCTCAGCCCTCCCAGCAAATATACCGCCACCATTTTCTTCTGGTCGAGATATTCGAGAAAGATCAGTCCAAACCAATAAAGCCAGAGAAGATTGAAGAGGATATGGAGAACATCCTTGTGGGTGAACATATAGGTGATGAGGGTCCATGGCCTTTTCAACAGCGACGTGAATGAGGAGGGGACAGCCAGTATGTTTACGATTTTTGCCTGCAGTTCGGGGTTGTCGAGGAGGAAGGAAACTATTGATCCGGCAGCGATCAGGATGAAAACGGCGATATTTATGTAAATGAGCCTTGTAAGGCTCGTTCCTTTTCTGAATGAAGCCCTTATGGTTTCAAATAAATGCATCAGTACAGGGTTCTTGTTGTTTTTCGCCAGTATCTTATAAGGAAATATCCGAACAGCATCCCACCGAGGTGAGCTGCGTGGGCAATATTGCTTCCGGGTTGTGTGACTGCGAGGTATAGCTCAATGGCACCATAGCCGAGTACGAAGTATTTGGCTCGTATGGGAATCGGAGGAAAAAGAAGCATTAGTTGAGTATTGGGAAAAAGGACACCAAAGGCGAGAAGTACACCGAAAACTGCCCCCGATGCCCCGACTGTCGGAACATTAAGCAGCATCTGGAGTGTTTTCATTGTCTCGTTTGTAAATACCTTTCCCTGGCTCAGATAGGATGCACCATCATTCAAAACCAGCTGGAGCTGATCAGGGCTGATGATACCCATTACCTTATTATACTGGAACATGATCACCGTTTCGTGGACAAGAGCTGCTCCCAGTCCGCAGATTATATAATAGATGAAGAAACGCTTTGGCCCCCAGACATTTTCAAGTATGCCTCCGAACATGAAAAGCGCAAACATATTGAAAAACAGATGGAGGAAATTGCCGTGCATGAACATGTGTGTAATGATCTGTATCGGCATAAAATGCTCCGATTTTGGAAAATACAACCCAAGTATCATGGTCAGGTCCGTACTGAAAACACTTTTTGATGCCCAGTTAGCAAGCAGCATCAGGACATTTAAGAGGATGAGGTTTTTTACGACCGGTGGTAACGCGAAAAAGCTTCTTCCAAATCCGTTCATCTGTACCAGCTTTTGTTTGATGGTTATTTGTCCAGGCAAAGATACTATTCTCAATGTATACGGCAATACAGGATTTCTTTTCTGCCGTCTGCGGGAATTTCCTAATAACTCATTTCAGCCTTTGTTCAATCTCGGCCAGATCGATAATACTGAGAACTGGTTTTCCCAGCGGGGTAAAGTTCGGCGAACTGCAGGCAAAGAGGGTATCGAACATATCTTCCATTTCATCCTTGAAAAGAATCCTTCCGTGGGGAATTGAAGAAGCTGCAGCTAAAGCTGCGGCAACTTTGTTCCTGGTTCCTTCTGAAGGATCTGCAGGACTATTTTTGTATTCCTCGAGAAATTGTTCCAGCATTGGTGCCGGGTCGCTGATATTTAAGCCGGCTGGGAGACCTGTTATAATGATCATGTCGGGGTCAGCAAGCCTGAATCTGAATCCTGTCTTCTGGAGATCTTCTTCAATCTCCCTGATCAGAAAATAATCGGCCGGGTTAAGATTTATACTGACAGGGAACATCAGTGCCTGGCTGAGATTTGCAGGACCTTTGTTCTTAAGTATTTTTTCAAAAAGGATCCTTTCGTGGGCCCTTTTCTGATCGATGATCATCAGCCCCGATTTTACGGGGCAGGCGATGTATTTGCCGCCAAGCTGGAAGAACCTTCTTTCTCCTTCAGTGTGAGGAGACTTCCGTCCGGGAAGATCTGCGGGGGGAAATAGTTTTTCCCAATGGGCATGATGTTCCTTTTCGAAATTATGGATGAATTGCTGCTTATGGCTGACAGAATTTTCACCGGCAAATGGATCATATTGCCTGTTAATTGCTATTTCAGGCGGTACAGGAGTGTTTCCCGGAATGGTGCTTACGGGGATATCAATCAGCATTTCGCTGCTGAAATCGATTGAGGGCACAATGTTGAACCTTCCAAGAGCTTCCTTCACAGAAGCCATAAGGATTTGCCAGATGGTCCGTTCATCCTCGAATTTTATCTCGGTTTTTGTGGGATGGATGTTAATGTCGATCGATGCAGCGTCAACTTCCATGAAGATAAAATATGAAGGGATGGTTTCAGCCGGCAGGATGTTCTGGCACGCTTCGGTAACAGCCCTGTGAAAATAGGGATGTTTCATGAAGCGGTTATTGACAAAAAAGAACTGCTCCCCGTATGTGCGTCGTGCATTTTCGGGCTTGCCTACATATCCGCTGACATTTACCAGATTGGTTGAAGTATCAAGCGGGATAAGATCATTACCCATTTGTCTGCCGAAAACTCCGACAATCCGCTGTCGCCGGTTTCCGGCCGGAAGGCTGTATATCACATCGTTGTTATGCAGCAGTTGAAACCTGATTTCAGGATGGGCCAGCGCGATTTTCTGGAATTCGATCACGATATGCCGCATTTCGGTGTTGTCGGATTTGAGGAATTTTCTCCTGGCAGGAATGTTGAAAAAGAGATTTTTAATACTGAAGCATGAGCCCGGCATACAGCTGCAGGGTTCCTGTGCCTCAACCTTCGATCCGTTGATAATGATTAATGTTCCTTCGTCAGTATCTGCCTTCCTGGTTCTGAGTTCAACCATCGACACAGCTGCAATTGAGGCAAGGGCCTCTCCCCTGAATCCCTTGGTCTTTATTGCAAAAAGATCATTCGCTGAACTGATTTTTGATGTAGCGTGCCTTTCGAATGACAACCTTGCATCTGTTTCCGACATTCCTGTACCATTGTCAATGACCTGGATAAGAGTTTTCCCCGAATCCCTGATGATCAGCTCTATATTATCAGCCCCTGCATCAACGGAGTTCTCCATAAGTTCCTTGACTACGGACGCGGGCCTCTGGATCACCTCCCCGGCAGCAATCTGGTTTGCAACAGAATCGGGTAAAAGCCTGATAATATCAGCCATCAGATGGTATAGTTAATGCCGTTGAAAATCAGCTTTTCGTTTACAGCATACAAATATATATATTTGCTTAATTAACACTGGTTCTCAGATACCTGAACGTCACTGGTAAATTGCTTTAATTTTGTATCTTTGAATAAATTCCTCAAATACAATGAAAAAGTTTGTGTTGTTAGCATCCCTTCTGTTGATCCTCCTTTGCGGTTGCAAGAGGAAACCCGGTGAAAATGACCTGAAGGTGATTACCCTGAATGTCAGGTACGACAATCCCGGCGACAGTATGAATGCATGGCCCAACAGGATTCCTTTGGTATTGGAATTCTTCAGGGATCAGAAACCTGACCTGATCGGCCTTCAGGAAGTTTTATTCCATCAGTATGAATTGCTCGATTCTGTATGGAAAGATTACAGTTCCGTTGGTGCGGGCAGGGACGACGGTGCAAAGTCAGGGGAGATGAATCCGGTATTTTTCAGGAAAGACAAATTCGACCTTATAAGGTCAAAAACCTTCTGGCTTTCTGAAGCACCGGAGATTCCGGGTTCCATGGCCTGGGGAGCGGGCCTTCCGCGGATTGTTACCTGGGTGGAGCTGGCCGACAAATCGACACTCGAACATTTTTATTTTTTCAATACACATTTTGCACATGATTCCGATTCAGCCAGGATAATGAGCGCTAAATTACTGTTAAGCAAGGTCGACAGCCTGGCTGCAGGATTCCCATTCATAATTACGGGCGACTTCAATATGCTGCATTCAAGCCAAGGATATTCCATACTTACCGGTCCGTATGAAAGTGTTCCGCTTTTAGCCGATTCTTATGCCATTACCGACAAAAGGCCCGTGGGTCCGGCCTATACCTTTCATGGCTTTTCGGAAAAATCGAGTACCGGAAGGATCGATTTCATCTTTGTCAGAAATGGTATGAAAGTACTGGAACACAGGGTGTTCATCAGGAAGGACCATGGTATTTACATATCAGATCACTGGCCGGTAATGGCAGTGGTGGAACTTAAACCCTCCAGGCATAAATAGCCGGCCTGCCTGCTTTCCATTTATCCTCCGGGCTGATTGTCCCGGGGACAGGATGAAGGATCCGGAAAGAACAATTATTTTTTTGGTTTATATCTTGACGGCCAACCCGGAAAGACGTTTAATTTTGCAAAGATCAGGAAAAACAAAAAATAGCAGATTATGAAAACAGAAGGCAGACGGACCAGCAGCAATATTGAGGACCGGAGGGGAATGTCGACCGGTAAGATGGCTGTTGGCGGAGGAATAGGGGCTATAGCCATTGCCGTGATTGTGTTGCTGCTTGGAGGCGATCCATCAACGGTACTTGAAACGATGCAAAGTCCGGCTGTTGAGTCGGGATCTGTGACATCTTCCCCCGAGGAGGATGCAATGGCTAATTTTGTTTCGGTTGTGCTTGCAGGCACGGAGGATGTATGGACCCGGGTATTCAGGGAGTCGAATCTCACTTACCGTCAGCCCAAACTTGTTCTTTTCAGGAACCAGGTGCAGTCTGCATGCGGATATGCAAGCGGTGCAAGCGGACCCTTTTATTGCCCGGGCGATGAAAAGGTGTATATTGACCTGGCATTTTTTGATGAGCTCAGAACCAGGTTCGGTGCGTACGGCGATTTTGCCGTTGCTTATGTGGTCGCTCATGAGATAGGACACCATGTTCAGAACCTGCTCGGAATAATCAATGAAGTGAACGGTAAACGGGCACGACTTGATCAGGTGAGCTCAAATAAGCTATTGGTCAGGCTTGAGCTGCAGGCCGACTTTCTTGCAGGGATGTGGGCCCATTATGACCAGAAGATGTTTAACTCAATTGAGGCGGGCGACATTGAAGAAGCCATGAATGCAGCTGCTTCGGTGGGTGATGATGTTCTGCAAAAGAGGTACCAGGGGAGGGTGATTCCGGATGCCTTTACCCATGGCTCAGCAGCACAGCGCAAGGAGTGGTTCAGACGGGGATACGTCACCGGTGACTTTGACAAGGGAGATACCTTCAATGCCGATATTTGAAAATTGCATAAAATCTGACGAAAGCCACATGGTTGGCCAAAAACATGTATGAATGAATATTGTCCCGTTCAATCAGATGTGAT
The DNA here is from genome assembly GCA_009877105.1 of Bacteroidales bacterium. Lineage (GTDB taxonomy): Bacteria > Bacteroidota > Bacteroidia > Bacteroidales > VadinHA17 > LD21. The sequence continues at coordinate 133,014 of WXFD01000055.1, read as the reverse complement.
TTCCTGCCGGGGCGTCAGACAGGCATCCGAACGATAAAAATAAATTATATACTGGGAAAAAAGAAAAAAATGTTTGACAGGTTATTTATAATAAGCCTTTTAGCCGGTATGAGCCTGCTGAGTTGCCGTACGGCAGCATCTGAGGATTCGCAGGGATCGGTTTTAGTCAGGAAATGTACAGATTTCACTGTTACAGGCGACGGGAAGTCCGAAAACTGGAGCAGCACCAACTGGATCATGCTTGGCAGGCAGGATCAGGGAAAGGTTGATTACCGGACCAGGGCAAAAGTCCTTTATTCAGAAACAGGGATCTATTTTCTTTTCGACTGTGAAGACAGGAAGCTGACTTCAACACTGAAGGCAGATAATCTTGACCTATATACTGAAGATGTTGTTGAGGTATTTCTGTGGACCGGGGAAAATTTCCCGGTGTATTTTGAATATGAGATTTCTCCGCTGGATTTCGAGCTTCCGATAATAATACCTAACAACAAGGGCACTTTTCTTGGATGGCTTCCCTGGAAGTATGAAGGGGACCGCAGGGTCCGGCATGCAACTTCCGTAAAGGGAGGCATGAAGGAAAGCGGTGCTGCTGTGAAGGGATGGATGGCTGAATTTTTCATACCTTACAGGCTCCTGACACCCCTTGGAAACGTACCTCCGGTATCGGGTACGAAATGGAGAGCCAATATGTACAGGATTGATTACGACCAGGGGCCAACTCACTTTTCATGGCAGAAAACTTCAGGGTCATTTCATGAATACCAGAAGTTCGGCACTTTCATTTTTGAGTGAACCTGTGTACCCTTCATGTCCAGTATGAAGTAACAGGTCCAGGTCCATACCATATCTCAAATTACTTTTCTTTTTCATAGAAGGATCAATATTTACCATTGGCGGATCTGACAGTATCTATGTTATCCTGGATTCTGGAAGATCAGTTCTTGTGGAGAGATAAAAAACCGGTTTCGGTCGGTAAAATCCCCCCGTACTTCTAATAAATTTTCATGAGCTTACGGCGGCACCTATTTTTACGCCAAAAGCTTATGTGTGAAATCCACATGATATAAAATCACAAACAAGCATGAAAATAAAATTCATGTGGGTTCCATGAGAATCACTTAATCTTCAGTAGTGTATAAATTTATTTTCACATGAAAAATTTATTTCTTTCAATCTTCATAGCTGTACTTCTGCCGGGCAATCCCATGAACGCCCAGGAAGACAACGTCTGGTCTCTTGAAGAGTGCATCAGTTATGCACTTGAGAAGAACATACAGGTCAGGAAAAGCGAACTTGCAAATCAGCGGAACCAGTATTATGCTGACCAGGCCAAAGCCCAGAGATTTCCGTCGTTAAACGCATCGCTGAACCATAATTTCTCATGGAGCAAAAGCGATGGCGAAGGGCAAACAGGGTATTCGGGAATTAATGGTTCGAATGTCTCCGTCAATTCTGGGGTCACTCTTTTCAATGCTTCACGGATAACGAATCAGATAAAACAGGCAGATCTTGATCTCCAGGCTGGTCAATATTCTCTTGAAACAGTAAGGGAATCCGTTAGTCTGAGCATTCTGGAGGCTTATCTGCAGGTCCTTTATGCTGAAGAACAGGTAAAGAACAGTATCAGGCAAATTGAATCGACTTCCGGCCAGGTTGACCTGGCAGCTGAAAGGCTGGCGGTACAGTTAATAAGCCAGGCAGATTATGCCCAGGTAAAGGCACAGCTTGCGAGCGAGAAACTCACCCTTGCAAATTCGGAGAACCAGCTGGCCATTGCAAAGGTCAATCTCGAGCAATTGATGGAATTGCCGGTTAGTGAAAGCTTTGCCATTGTGCATCCAGAATTCGGAGAACAGGTTAACCAGCACAGGTTGCCGGATGTAATGTTGATATATGAAACGGCACTTGGGATAAAACCCCAGGTTAAAGCTGCAGAGGTGAGCAGACAGATTGCCTCACTTGACGAAAAGATTGCAAGGGCAGGATATTTTCCGACTCTTTCAGCAAGTGCAGGTATTGGAACAAGTTATTCAAGCCGGCTGACCGATCCCTATTTCAGCCAGCTTGATAAAGGATTATCGCCATCTCTGGGTTTCTCCCTTACAATACCGGTATACCAGAAAAAACAGGTGCGCACCGGCGTAGCTGTCGCAAAAGCCGGATACCGCGATGCTGAACTGAATGAGATTGATACCAGGAACGGGCTTAGAAAAAACATTGAACAAGCCTGTGTCGATGTTACCTCGGCCCAGGTAAAATATGAAGCGAGCCTCGAAAAATATAATGCAACAGAGGTATCGGCTGCATTGTCGGATGAAAAGTTCAGGCAGGGACTGATAAATTCCGTCGATTATCTTGTTTCGAAAACCAGTCTCATTGTGGCAGAAAGCGAGCTTTTGCAAGCCAGGTACAATCTGATCTTCAGCTATAAGGTCCTTGACTTTTACCAGGGAGTTCCACTTGTATTATAATAATTGTTAAACAAATCAAATATCAGACTGATGATGAAAAAGAAAATTGTAATAGCAGCCCTGATTACGGCGGTACTAACAATTGGAGCAGTTGTTTTGCCGCCTGTAATTAAAAAGAAACCCGTTTATACCTTCGATACGGCAACGGTAAGCCGTGGAACGATCACGAACACGGTTACTGCAACCGGTACCATAGAAGCCACCGTTACTGTTGAGGTCGGAACCCAGGTATCGGGCATCATCGAACATATTTATGTCGATTTCAATGATAATGTGAAGCAGGGCCAGGTTCTGGCCAGGCTGGATGAGACAGCACTCAGGGCTCAGCTTGAGCAGAGCCAGGCGAATGTTGATCAGGCCCGCGCCCAGCTGAATTTCCAGGAAGCCACCTACAACAGGCTGAAAGTACTGTTTGAAAAGAATCTTATTGCACAGGCTGACTATGATCAGGCTCTTTTCAATTATGAAAATTCGAAGGCATCGTTGAGCAATGCACGTTCAGCCCTTGCCAGGGCCGAGGTGAATCTTGCATATGCAACAATATATTCGCCCATTGACGGCGTTGTCCTGAACCGGGCCATAGAAGAAGGACAGACAGTGGCAGCCAGTTTTAACACCCCTGAAATGTTCACAATTGTCAATGATCTCACGCAAATGGAAGTGCAGACAAACGTTGATGAGGCCGATATTGGGAATGTAAGGCAGGGCCAGCGGGTTGAATTCACCGTTGATGCATATCCCGATCTTGTGTTCACTGGTTCCGTTTCCCAGGTCCGGCTCCAGCCGGTAACTACAAACAACGTTGTTACCTATGTTGTGATTCTGAATGCCCCGAATCCCGAGAAAAAGCTGATGCCCGGCATGACGGCAAGTGCAACCATCTTCATCGAGGAGAAGCACAACACACTGGTTGTTTCGGGGAAATCATTGCGTTTTACTCCTGATGCCGGGTACCTGTCGGAGATTATGGCGAAGGCTTCCGGGAAGGTTCCGAACAAGGATTTTCCTGCAGTTCCTGTACCAGCCGGGATGGCAGGTCCGGCAGGCGGAGCGCCCCCGGCTGGATTCGCCATGCCAGGATCATCCCGTGATCCGAAATCAGGGATCGCAACATTGTGGGTGAAATCGGACAAGAATGTGATCAGTCCCGTGCCGGTAACCATTGGCATAGAGAACGGCTCCAACGTTGAAATTCTAGATGGGCTGGCTGAGGGAGCTGAAGTTGTGATAGCCATGAGCGGAGGCGGGAAAAAAGAGCAGGAGAACCGTAACAGGGGCCCGAGAGGTCCTTTCCCGTTCTGATCATTCAGCAGGGTAATATCTAAAACCAAAGCAGATGGATAATACAATCATCAGGATCACAAATCTCCGGAAAGATTATTTTGTAGGAGAGATTACCGTTCATGCGCTCAGGGGAATTGACATGGAGATAAAGGAGGGTGAGTTTGTTGCAATCATGGGCACAAGCGGTTCAGGCAAGTCGACAATGCTGAACATACTGGGTTGCCTTGATACACCATCGGGTGGCAGCTATCATCTTGATTCGGTGGATGTGAGCACGATGAATAGGGATGAACTTGCAAGGCTTCGCAATCTTAAGCTCGGTTTCGTATTTCAGGCTTACAACCTGTTGCCGAGGACAACCGCACTTGAGAATGTTGAATTGCCCCTGTTTTATAATAACCGCATAAAGGCTAAAGAACGCAGGGAGCTTGCCATGAATGCACTCGAATCGGTAGGACTTGCCGACAGGCTTGATCATATGCCGAACCAGCTTTCCGGCGGACAGCAGCAAAGGGTGGCGATAGCCCGTTCACTGGTAAACAATCCTGTGCTTATCCTGGCGGATGAGCCAACCGGGAATCTTGATACACGGACCTCATTCGAGATAATGGAACTTTTCCAGGACCTGAACTCAAAAGGCAGGACAATCGTATTCGTAACACACGAATCCGACATAGCCAGGTTCGCAACGCGCAACATTGTTTTCAGGGATGGCAGGATACAGCGGGAAGCCTGTCTGACTGAACGGCTCCTTGCGTCTGAAATACTCAAAAGCCTGCCAGTGGAAGATATTGAGTTAACACAACCGAAATAATCAATGAAACATGGATTTGTCAAATCTTTTTAAAATAGCTGTCAGGGCTCTTGTAAGGAACAAAATGAGGGCCGTGCTGACCATGCTCGGAATAATCATCGGAGTGGGATCAGTGATCGCAATGCTGGCAATCGGGCAGGGATCAAAGCAGAAGATAAGGGACGAAATGTCATCGATGGGTACCAACATGATTATGATAATGCCGAATTATATGCGGCGGGGCGGGGTGAGCCTCGGGGCATCTTCCTCCATGGCACTGAAATACAGTGATGTTGCAGCAATACGTAATGAGGCGGCTGCAGTTGCCGCTGTGTCGCCCGAAGTACGCTCGAACAACCAGGTAATCTTCGGAAACCAGAATACCCAGACAACCATATATGGGGTGAGTGAAGAGTATCTTGCGATCAGGAAACTGGAGATCAGCAGCGGGAGGATCTTTACACAGGCGGAAACAAGGAGCATGGCAAAGGTATGCCTGCTTGGCCGGACCGTTATTGAGAATCTTTTTGGAAAAGACAGTGATCCGGTTGGCATGACCATAAGGATTAAAAACCTTCCGTTTGAAGTGATAGGCGTACTCAAAGGCAAGGGAGAGAACGGAATGGGAATGGACCAGGACGACCTGATAATTGCTCCCTACACAACTGTTCAGCGGCGCCTTGCAGCAATAGATTATATCAACGGGATCTACGCCTCGGCAACAAGCGAGGCCAAAAGCGCCGTTGCAATAGCAGAGGTGGAGGAAATACTGAGAAGGAATCATAAGCTCAGGGAATCGGAAGAAGACGACTTCAGGATAATGTCGCAGTCGGAGCTTATTGAAACTTTCTCCTCAATAAGCGACGTGATGACCTATCTGCTGGGTGCCATTGCCGGGATATCCCTGCTCGTGGGAGGGATAGGAATAATGAATATCATGTTTGTTTCCGTCACCGAACGGACACGGGAGATTGGTTTGAGAATGTCAATCGGAGGAAGGGGCAGGGATATTCTTCGGCAGTTCCTTGTTGAATCCATGTTATTAAGTATCATGGGAGGTACATTGGGCGTTATTTTTGGTTATATTGTGGCAAAAGTTGCAGGATCGGTCATGAACAACCCGGCAATCGTGACATCACATTCGGTAATACTGGCATTTGCAGTGTGTTTTGCCATTGGAGTATTTTTTGGCTGGTATCCGGCAAAGAAGGCAGCCGGCCTTAATCCCATAGAAGCACTCAGGTATGAATAAATACACCTTATGAAGAAAAAAATTGAAGGGAACAAAATTACGATCCTCCTGCATTTCCTTGCCTGGGTGGTGATCATCGGGATCCCCCTTTATTACATTAGGCGCTGGCCTTTCGGAAAGGACTTCATATGGATTAATTATCTGAATACCCTCATCAGCGGTATGATATTCTATGTGAATTATCTGATCCTTGTGCCCGGTTTGTTCTTCAGGACAAAAAGATACCGGTATTATTTGTCAGTACTGGCTTTGATAGTGTTGTTCTATTTTGTGTCCGACATTGCAAACAAAAAGGCGTTTTCATTTGTAACGGAAAAAGCCCGGTCAGGCCAGGTTGATATAAAACCGGAAGAAAGGGGCAGAATGATGCCGCCGCCGCCCGGCGGACTGAGATTACGGTTTCCTTCACGTCATATATACCTTTTCAATTACGGATTCAATTCGGTTTTCCTGATTTTTTTCTCTCTTGGTCTGAGAGTTTTTGAACGCAACTCCAAAATTGAAAAACTTCAAAAGGAAACAGAGCAGGAAAAACTAAGATCGGAGCTGGCTTTCCTGAAGAGTCAGATCAGCCCTCATTTTTTTTTCAATACCCTCAATAATATCTACTCCCTGATAAGCATCAATGCCGAAGATTCTAAAAAAGCCGTGCTGAAGCTTTCGAAGCTGATGCGCTATCTTCTGTACGAATCGGAACAGGGAACACCCAGGCTGAGCACCGAGATCGATTTTATGCAGAACTATATCGACCTTATGAAACTGAGAATGAGTGATAAGGTAGATTTATCGGTTGATTTTCCGGAAGTGTTTGATGATGTTTCAATCCCACCCCTTCTCTTTGTTCCTTATATTGAGAATGCCTTTAAGCATGGAATAAGTTACAGGGAGAAATCGTTTATTGCCATCAGGCTTGAGCAGGAAGGTCAGTTGCTGAAATTCACCTGTAAAAACAGCATCATTGCCCCTGCTGCCAGAGGAGAGAACCGGGAGGGCCCCGGAATAGGACTTGAGAATGCGGCCAAAAGGCTGAATTTGCTGTTCCCGTCACGACACGAGCTGAAGATCAGCAAAACAGACAAGGTATTTGAGGTATTTGTTCAAATAGACATTCAATGAGGATTTCTGCAATTGCCGTCGACGATGAACCACTCGCCCTGCAGCTTGTGATCGGTTACATTGAAAAAACACCCTGGCTCGAGCTGGCAGGAAGTTTTGACAATCCGGTCGATGCAATGGACTTTGTGGAGGAACATAATGTCGATCTGGTTTTTGTGGATATTCAGATGCCTGATCTTAACGGGATTGAGTTTACAAGATCGGTAAAGCGCAGTCCGAAAGTCATCTTTACAACAGCCTACGACAAATATGCAATTGAAGGGTTTAAGCTCGACATAGTCGACTATCTTCTTAAACCTTTCAGTTATGAGGAGTTCCTTAAGGCAGTCAATAAGGCCCGCCGGCTCATAATGCTCGAAAAGGGAACCGCTGACAAGATTGAATCGAGTAATGAATTCCTTTTCCTTAAATCGGAATATAAGATCAGGCGAATAGATTTCAATGATATACTTTACATTGAAGGACTGAAAGATTATGTGAAAGTTTACCTGATGGATCAGGCTAAACCAGTTATGTCGCTTACAACCCTTAAGTTGCTTGAGTCAAAACTTCCCGCATCAAAATTCATGAGGGTTCACAGGTCTTTCATCGTTAACCTCGAAAAAGTGGACACGATTGAAAGAGGCCGGATCATATTCGGTAAAACCTATATTCCTGTTGGTGAACAGTACAAAGAGAAGTTCCAGGGCTTTCTTGACAGGAATTTTCTTGTTTAGAAACCTGTAATCATGTAGTATACCCCAAAGTGGCCGGAATGAATGCAGGATTTTCATTACTGTCCTGCAGCCTGTTCAGGAACAATGTATTGCCGGCGGTTACCTGGTGAAGTAAACCCTGTACTCGCCTTCTGACTTTTTATCGAGCCAGTGTCTGTACTCAAGGCTGAGGGCTTTGTCAATCAGGGGAGCGGGGATAAATGGTGCAATGACTTCAAGTATCTCATTTCCGCCGAGCTTTTTGATTGATGCAAGTACTTCATGTACCGGCTGTTCATCCCTGTTGAGCATTTCCCTGATATCAATTGATCTCACGATCATGTCGCCTGTGAACCACCCGGGACGATCGGTAATGTATTTTGCACCGCCTTCATCCATTTGTTCGATGTTCCCCTGGCCAACCCGTGCTCTCAGCCGGTTGACAAGATCTTCAACCTTTAACCCCCCGATTGTGGCAGCCTGGCTTATATTGGTTATGCGGGCAATGGTCTTTCGCAGCACCGGGTTCCTGAGCTTTTTAAATTCCGGGGCAGCATCGATAAGTTCTTCCTCTAATTCAGGATATGAGTGCAGCAGATCGTAAATTTTTGTTTTAGGGGTAATTATGAGTTTTTCCATTTTCTGTTCCTTTTATTCACTGTAGGATAAGATCCTTTTTTCACCTTCCAGTTTTCGTGCATTGGAAAGATCCTGCGATACCTCCAGGGTCCCCAAATATTCACCGTTCTCGTCCCTGAGGGCAAAATACTCGATATGAATGAATTTCCCCCTCATCTGGATCCAGAATGGCGCGTGAGAAGCCTTTCCGGTTTTAAAATCGTCGATGATCTTTTCAATTATATGGACACTTCCCGGAGGATGACAGAGTCGGACGTCACGGTTTATTATTGACCGGTTCCTTGCAAAAATACGTTCCTTACCCTGTGTGAAATACTTCACCTTGTCATTCCTGTCAACGAATGTCATGTCGAAGGGTATGGTGTTTAGTATTGCCATGATCTCGGCTGCGGTAAAACTGCCTGACGGGAGCCGGATTGTGCCTGATTCGTACGAGATATCCTCCCCTGTATTTTCCGCTGTAACTCCCTCCGGTTTCCAGTCTGCTTTCGGATCATAGAGTGTATAGCCGAATTCGAGGGTCTGCCTGTGTATCTGCCACCAGTCGTCAGTGGTAAGAACATCCATGCTCATGGGAAAAAGAATATCTTCTTCCTTTTTGGTCATGTCAGCCATCGCTTTCAGTACCGGAGCAAAAAGAATTTCAGTTGCATCCTCAAGATCAGATTTCCTGAGATCTTCGCTCCTGAGGATCTCTATGCAGCCCTTCAGCTGCTCCCTGATCTCATCATGCTTGCCCCACATGACTTTGGGAGGGCCGGTGATTTCCTGCCTTTCAAGATATGGAAACACAAGGTACTCCTTGCGTTTGTAGTGTTTATCGACATCCATGAGCTCATTGAAACACGACAGTATCTGAAGAGAGTATTCCCTGAAACCGCTTTCCGGAACAGAATATAACGTGCCGAGAAGCATCTGCGCTTTTTCTATTACCTTAAGCAGTTCCCTGTTTTCCTGCCTGAATACATCCACAGGATGCCCTTCGGGAATAAATGCGGCGCCGGTCTGATCGATATGCCCGTCAAGTACTTCTCCGTGAATGTCGCACAGTTTCAGTATTTCCGTTTCAGGGAGGCCCTCAGAGATCAGTTCCTGTTCAACCTCAACAACCTCCCCATACGGGACCTGTCTCAATGTGGCTATAAGTTCCTCCCTGACCCTTTGAGGATCTTCACCTTTATGCAATTTCAGGATAAGTTCCTTCAGTTTTTCTTTCCTGAACTTCGAATTATTTATTAACTCACTCATTTTTAATATATTGTTTGTTTAATTTTATTTACCCCACTTAATATTGCCTTCTGTTAATTAATTAACAATGCACACGGGATATTGTTTAAAGAGATCCCTTGTCATTGCTTCATGCTGAAACTTGTGCAAAAGTAGCATAAGAATCTAAGGTTGCCAGTATTTTAATTCATTTGCCTATTTTTATACTGACAACATAAAATTTTCATGAAATGCAGGCAGCTTCGGTCACTCATCCTGAGAACCTCAACAATCTGATAAACTTTGCAAAGCGCCTGATCGACGGCGAAAACGGCAGGGAGCTCATATTGATGTACAAACATTCGCTGGAATCGGTGACAGCTGAGGAAACGATGAAGGTGCTGGATCATCTTCTGACTTGCGGATATTCTTTCAGTACAGTAAAAAACAATGTAGGCAGGATACTGAATGCCTTTTTCAGATCTCTTAATGACCACAAATGGAAAAGGCCGGCTGAGCCTCATTTCCTGTATTACCTTATGCTTGAAAACAGGGCGGTGGAGAAATTAATTGCAGGGATACGCCCTTCGTTAAGGCTGATTCTCGGTAGGGATGGAACAGGCAGCAGTGATTCGCTCGTTAAGGTGAGAAATTTTATAATGAGCTTAAAGGAATACGAATTACACTATATAAAAAAGGAGAATATACTTTTCCCTTATCTCGAAAAAACATTCACACAATATCGCTGCCTCCAGTTAATGTGGTCTTTTCATGATGATTTCAGGCAGGGTCTGAAAACCCTGGAGGAGATATTGTCAGAAGAAGCTGTTGACAGGGAAAGGTTTAACAGGGAAATCGGGAAGTTGTTTTTTGTGATCTTCCCGATCATCTTCCGGGAAGAACAGATTGTTTTTCCGGTTGCAATGGATTCATTACCGACAGGTGCCTGGAATGAGATGCTGGCGCAGAGCTTTGAGACCGGCTGGTGCTACGGAATCAGTCCGGCCGCGAAGGATCAGACTGCGGTTATGTCCCGGAATGTTGACAGGGTTGACCTTGGAACCGGATTGCTGAAACCCGGGCAAATAATCCTGATGCTGGAAAATTTACCGGTCGATATTACATTTGTGGATGAAAATGATGAGGTTTGTTATTTTTCAGGGTCAAAACACAGGATCTTCCCGCGTTCAAAAGCCATTATCGGCAGAAAGGTTCAAAACTGCCATCCGCATGAAAGTGTTCATGTTGTGAATGAGATACTGGAAGCTTTCAGGAACGGCTCCAGGGACCAGGCCGATTTCTGGATACAGTCGAAGGGCAGGTTTATCCATATACGTTATTTCGCAATGCGCGATGCAGGGGGCAGTTATAAGGGGACTATCGAAGTGAGCCAGGATGTTACCGGGATCAGGAGCCTGCAGGGAGAAAAACGACTTCTTGACTGGGGCTGCCTGACTAAGGATAAATGAATTACAGTACTATCCCAGGTGAGTGATCACAGTCCTGGGGCTGCTTGTTATCCGTCGTGAAGCTTATTGTATTTCCGCATTTCAGATTTTCTCACTTTATCAGCGAGTCTTTATTTTCCGGGTTTATTTTACTATATTTGATAGTGTGTTTCCTGAACGTGCTGTTAATTAAAAATTATGTTGGTTCGTACATTTGCAAGTGCTGTTACCGGCATTGATGCCGGTACGGTTACCATTGAAGTTAATGTGTCGGTTGGAATACGTTTTTTCCTTGTCGGGCTTCCGGATGTTGCGGTAAAGGAAAGCCAGCAGAGGATTGAATCGGCTCTGCGGAGCCTGGGTTACCATTGGCCGGGCAGGCAGGTGGTGATCAATATGGCTCCGGCAGACGTGCGCAAGGAAGGCTCGTCATATGACCTGCCGCTGGCAGTGGGAATCCTGGCGGCGGATGAAAAGATTAGCCGGGGCAGGCTGGAGTCGTATGTAATGATGGGCGAACTTTCGCTCGACGGCAGGCTCCAGCCTGTGAGAGGCATCCTGCCGATAGCCCTGAGGGCCAGGGAGGAAGGATTCAGGGGAATTGTGGTGCCTGTCAGAAATGCAAGGGAAGCTGCGGTGGTGAACGGACTTGAGGTTTTTGGAATGGAAACCCTTGGTGATGTGGTTGACTTTTTTAACGGGAAGCGTGATTTCTCTCCCGTTTCGGTGAATCTCACGGATCTGTTTAACCGGGAAGCGAACAAATATGATGTTGATTTTTCGGATGTCAGGGGACAGGAAAATGTTAAAAGAGCACTTGAGGTTGCAGCAGCGGGCTCCCATAACATTCTGATGATCGGCCCTCCAGGATCGGGAAAGACAATGCTGGCCAAGAGGATTTCGACAATAATTCCGCCATTAACCCTTGAGGAAGCCCTTGAGACCACGAAGATCCACTCGGTCGCAGGGAAGATAGATGATCATACGGCGCTGATGATAAGAAGGCCGTTCAGATCGCCGCATCATACAATATCGGATGTGGCCCTGGTGGGCGGAGGAACATTCCCCCAGCCGGGAGAAATTTCCCTTAGTCATAACGGGGTACTGTTTCTCGATGAGCTTCCTGAATTCAAGCGGACTGTGCTGGAAGTGATGAGGCAGCCGCTGGAAGACCGGGTGATCACGATATCAAGGGCAAAATCGACCGTTGATTATCCGGCCAGCTTCATGCTCGTGGCTTCGATGAACCCCTGCCCGTGCGGCTTCCATAATCATCCTGAAAAGGATTGCATGTGCTCAACGGGAATGGTACAGAAATATCTTAACAGGATCTCAGGACCGCTTCTCGACAGGATAGATATTCATATTGAAGTTACTCCGGTGAAGTTTGAAAAACTTTCGGATCAGGGCAGGATTGAAAAATCAGAAACAGTAAGGGAAAGGGTGATGAAAGCAAGGATGATCCAGGCCAGACGCTTTAATTCAGTAAATGGAGTTTATACAAACGCACAGATGTCACCGGCCCAGCAGAGGAAATACTGCCAGCTTGATGAGGCCGGAGGAAAACTGCTCAGAACAGCGATGGAACTCCGCGGCCTTTCGGCCAGGGCTTACGACCGTATCCTGAAAGTGGCCCGGACAATTGCGGATCTCGATGAATCAGAAAACATTGCCGTTTCACATATATCCGAAGCAATAAATTACCGTAACCTCGACAGGGAGGGATGGGCAGGATGAACCTTCATACAGGACTGACGGAGAGGACGATTATTTATTCTGAAGTCAGTCGGAAATTTCATTAATGCGGACCGAAACGGAATATGCCTGTACTAATGTCAGGGATTTGCCGTTATCATTGTTGTAAACCTTTTTTGTTCAGGTTTATATTGACAATTATTTATCGATGTATGTATGGATTTCATTAATTCAATCCATTCGAGAATGGTGAATGAACGTCTCTTGTTTGCCTACCGGGGAGACATTTCTGAAGAGAATTCATTGCCGCTGATCACCCTCATCGAAAATGAAATGAAAACCGAGTCCCACAGACTTGCTGTACGGAAAAAGCTGTTCATGTTCGTACTCGAAAGTATTCAGAACATAATCAGACATGGCAACAGGGATCATGCAGACATGTCAATGGTAACCTATGCCAGGACAGATGATGGCTACTCAATCACCACCGGCAACATGATCGAAACGGATAATGTGAAGGAGCTTGAGAGGAGGCTGGTTCAGATAAACAGGTCAGATGAAAGGGAAATAAAGTCGCAATACATGCAGATATTGAACAGTTCAGAGCTGAGCAGCAAGGGCGGGGCAGGGCTCGGATTGCTGGAAATGGCAATCAAGACGGGGAACAGGCTTGATTATGATTTTGTTCCCTACGACGACAAATACACCTACTTTGTTCTGAACAAAACCGTCAATGCCTCTGGAAAGGGAATTAACAGGGGCGGGAGAATGAACGGTGAAAGAAAAGGTTTGCTGGACGGAGTAGAACAGTTAATGGCAGACAACAGGATTTATATGATCTGGTCGGGGCATTTTTCTTCCGATGTCGGAGGCGAGGTACTTTCAATTACAGACGCGCGGTTAACTAAAAATGATCTGGAACTCAGGATCAGAAAACGTATTTTCACCATTCAGATGGAGATACTGGATAATCTTGCAAAATATAGTACCGGCCGTGATTCAGAGAAAAAATATGGCCTGCCGGTCATTATGCTAGGATTCGACGGACTGAAATTCATCCTGATTTCCGGCAATCTTATTGTTAATTCAGCAATACCGGAACTGAAAGCAAAGCTTGATACCGTGAACCGGCACAGTATCGATGAACTCAGGGAGATGTTCACACGGTCATTATCCGTTCAGACCACGGATAACGACAGCACCGGTAACATGGGTCTGATTGACATAGCCAGGAAATCGGGAAGCAAGCTGATATACAGCTTTGAAAAGATTAATGAAACTTATTCCTATTTCTTCCTTACAGTAAAGACCGGAACGGACAATGATCAGTGAAAGTCAATGAGGGTCAGATTTTTTCCATCCCATTCCGCATAGCTGCCGTTTTTTACCCATTCGCCTAAAAAAACCACCTCAGGGCCGTTGGGAAGCTTGTACACCATGGAGATATGCCTGTGGCCAAAAATGAAATAATCAAAATCCTCCTTTTCCAGGATTGCTTTGGCGTGGCGAATAAGATCCTCCTTTTCCTCCCCCATAAATTCCAGAGTGGTTCCCTTTCCCAGTCGCGAATGGAGCGACCATTTGTGCCCCAATCCAACACCGGCCCGCGGGTGTATTGAAGAATACAGGGCCCGCAGCTGTTTATTGCGGAATATCCACAGGAGTATTTTGTATCCTAAATCATTTGAACCGAGTCCCTCACCGTGGGCGAGGTAAAACCTGCGGTTTCCGAATATCGTTGAAAAAGGCCCGGTGTGGCATATTACTCCACATTCCGTAGACAGGTAATCTCTGATCCACATATCATGGTTGCCGGTAAAGAAATGAATTACCACCCCCGAGTCGGTCAAAGCCGATATTGTGCCTAGGAACCGGGTAAATCCACGAGGTACAACCAGTTTGTATTCCCACCAGAAGTCAAAAACATCCCCAAGCAGATAGATCTCCCTCGCTTCAGGTGCTATTTTCAGTAACCATTCCACAACCTTCTTTTCCCTCTCATGCGGATCTTTTCCAGCTTTGAGCCCAAGGTGAAAATCGGACGCGAAAAATATTTTGCTGCGTTTTTTAATCATAAGGATCAGTTATTTAACATCTGATCCAGCTTTATCTGGAGCTGCCTGCCAAAGAGGTTTGACCCTGCAATTGCCCCGCTCCGATCGAAAAGGTAGTTTGCCGGCAGAGCCCTGACATTGAAGACCCGTGCATTTGCCGGGTTGCCGGGATCATCCTCCCTGGTGCTGATCCAGGGCAGATCATCAAATTTTACCCCGTTCCTCCATACCTCCTCGCTTGCATCAAGATTAATCTGGTATATCTCAAATCCTCTGTTTTTATATTTGCCATAAAGCTGTTTCAGCTGAAGATTGTCTTCTATGCATTCCCTGGACTGTGCCGACCAGAAAGTGAGGAGAACTATCTTTCCCTTCAGTGACGATAAGCGTATCCTCCTTCCGTTAATATCTTCCAGGTTCGGATCAAGCCTCACTTCCGATTTTGTTTCTGCAATATTCTGGATCTGCCTTGTATACATCCTGTTCAGTTCATTCTTGAAATCTTCGGTGAGGGCCTTGACATTGGGAGAATTCGGATATATTGTGGACAGTGAATCCGAAACAAGCTTCATATATTGGAGATCACGCTGATCATAAAGCACATAGGTGTTCTCGTCGGTCTTCTGATAAAGAGCCATTATTGAGGCCATTGATTTGAGGTTGGTAATTATGAATTCAATATTTTTCCTGCGCAGATCTTTTAAAAGTTCCAGGTATCTCGCACTCAATGCAGAATCCGTTTTTTCAAATCCCGCCTGCCCCGAAACCTTTTTATACTCCTGCTGCAGGGAATCAAGTCTGATTTTCGTTGCTGCAAGTCTTTGTTCAAGCATCTGAACCTGTTCCGATCCCAATGATCCGCTTACCGAATAATTATCAGGGAGACTATTTCCGTTGAAATTTATCCTGATTTTCTCTCCGGGCCCTGCCAGAATTGTCACAAACTCCTGTCCTGAATATCCAATATGGTAGAATTCAGGAAATTTTGTCCTGGCTTTAAAATGAAATTTCCCCCTTTTGTTTACTTTCGATGAATCAGTCAGAACCAGGGTATTTACGTTCAGCCGGCTAAGGTAAATCACGTCTTTTGTCTTTTCCCTGATTGTTCCTGAAATGGTAAACATGTCCTTCCTTTGGCATCCGGCAATTACAAGAAACAGCAACAGAAGAGTTAAAGATCTTTTCATCCGTATATAATTTTACTTTAGGTCTGATGCCCGCCTGACCCGTCGGGCAGGGAACCGCAAATGATTGAGCGCGCCTGTATACATTCGTGTTTGTGTTTTTGGTCAATCATGTGGATTCCATCATAAATTAAAGTTTGATTGTTTGTTGCATTTTGATTGTGGGGCTACTTGAATAGTTCGGCAAGTTTTCTTTGCAGTGCGTCTCCCCTCAGATTTTTGGCAATTATCCGTCCTTCCCTGTCGAGAAGATAATTGAATGGAATCGATTCAATATTGTATTGCGGCACAACAACCGAATTCCAGTACTTAACATCGCTCACATGGATCCATTTTTCGAGATGATCTTCGCGAATTCCGCGGATCCACGCCTCTTTCGATTTATCAAGTGACACTTGATAGATCTGGAATCCTTTTTTGTGATAAAGTTCGTACACATATACAAGATTGGGGTTTTCTGTTCTGCATGGCGGGCACCACGATGCCCAGAAATCCAGAAGAACCACGGATCCCCTTGTTGATGAAAGTTTTATCGTATCGCCCGCGGGTGAGGGGAGTGAAATCTCAGGTGCCGTCATACGTTTATCGGGTCCGCCTGTATCCGTTCCTGGTTCCCCGTACCGTGCAGTAAGCTCTGCAACCTTATCGTGAAAAATCATTACCTGGTCATAATGGGGGTACCGGGAATATAGTGATGAGTCGACCTTTTGAAAATAGGCAATATCCCTGGAAGGATCAATAACATTCACATTTGGCGCAACCTGTTGATAAATAGCCATCAGACTGACGAGTGAAGTGATGTTCCGGTCAATGAATTCCTTTGTGTATCTGTTTATTTCATTGAGGTATGACTGTGCAAGAAGGTCGAGGGAATCTATGACCGAAGGCAGTGTGGGCTTGCCGATGTTCCGGTCATAAATATCACTGAGGCTTTTTAAACGGTTGATTGCTTTGAGAAGTTCCCTGTTGTAGCTGACAAGCAGTTCAGTGCCTTCGGAACCGGATATTTCAGAGGGAAAATTCAACGAATCATGTTCCGTGCGGATTTTTATTCTCTCACCCGGAGTCAAAAGCATTGTCAGATAGTTTTTTTGATTAATTTTGAGCAGGTAAAAAGAAGGATATTTTACAGCCCTTGTGAATTTAAAGACCCCATCGCCTGAGATCATTATGGAATCGACACTAATGAGATCATTTGATTTTAGTTCGTCGAGGAACAGGTATTCCCCCGGGACTGGATTTTCAATCTTTCCGGAGATTTCCGCAGTGTTGTTCCTGCATGATCCTGTTAAAATTACCGCCAAAGCAAAAATTAAATACTTTCGGCTCATTTAAAAAATTTTAAATTAAATTGAACAATAAATGAAATGCAAAGTTATTCTTTTTTTATCTGCATGCTTCTTTAAATAATATATTGATAGTATGTCGGACGACATTCGCAAAAGTGATTTTCAATGTTTTTTCACCCTTTTGATTCCTTTGCGGTGTCAAATAAAAAGATTATCTTAAAAGACTTTTAGTATCTGAAGAAATTAATACCTGAACAAAAAAATAGTTTATGAGTTACATTAAGTTTGATAAGGAACAGGTTGTTAATCTTGAATATGCCCTTTCCAGGGAAGTGATCCGGTCGAACCGGGCAGGATCCTTTTCATCCACGACAATAGTGGGCTGCAACACCAGGAAATATCATGGCCTTCTGATTTGTCCAGTGGATGCTTTCGGGGGTGAAAGGCATGTTCTTCTCTCATCGCTTGATATAACTGTAGTTTTTGACGACAAAAGCTTCAATACGGGCATCAGGAAATACAAGGGTGATTATTTCAGTCCGAAGGGTCACAAATACATTGAGGCCCTTGAGATGGAAACACTGCCTTCCAGGATCTACAGGGTGGGCAGCGTAATCCTGAAGCAGGAGCGCATGCTTGTTCATTATGAGGAGCAATACCTGGTACGGATAACGGTACTTGAAGCTTCAGAACCCATGAAACTTCAGATCCGTCCGTTCCTTGCATTCCGGAGCATTCATGAACTGACCCATGCCAACATGGCATGTAACACCAGGGTTGATTATATTCCCAACGGGATCAAATCTAAAATGTATGAGGGTTTCCCGGAATTGCACATGCAGTTTTCGACACAAGTTGAATTTGTGCATGTTCCTGACTGGTATCTTGGAGTTGAATATCCTGAAGAACAGAAACGGGGCTATGATTATTCGGAAGATCTTTTTACTCCGGGCTTTTTCGAACTTGAAGCAAATGAAGGTGATGTGATTGTATTCTCTGCATCAACCAGGGAAGAAAAACCTTCAGGCCTGAAAGCTAAGTTCACAAAGACTGTTGCGCGGAAGACACCCAGGAACAGTTTCAGGCATTGTCTTGAAACAGCTGCCCAGCAGTTTATTGAGAGACGGAACGGAAAAACCTATTTAATTGCAGGATTTCCATGGTTTGGGTCGTGGGGCAGGGATACCTTTATTGCCCTTCCCGGCATTGCCCTTGCCAAGCGCAACAAGCTTGAACTGTACAGGGATGTACTCGATACTCAGGTTGGAAGGATGAAAGACGGCTTGTTCCCGAATATGGGAAACGTCGGTAATCCTGCATTTAATTCCATCGATGCTCCGCTGTGGTTTTTCTGGGCGGTGCAGCAATATCTCATGCGTGGCGGCAATGATGCCTGGCTGAGGTATGGCAATGCCATGAAGGATGTGATCAATGCCTACAGCCATGGCACCGAGTTTAATATTTGTATGAGGGACAACGGTTTGATTTATGCCGATGCACCGGGTAAATCACTGACATGGATGGATGCGGTAGTAAATGATGTCCCGGTGACGCAAAGGAAAGGATATGCCTGCGAGATCAATGCATTATGGTACAATGCCGTCTGCTTTACCCTCGACCTGGCAAGAAAAGCGAGAGACCGGAAATTTGTTAAGGAATATGAAAAGCTGCCTGAACTTATTAACAAATCATTTCATGAGATCTTCTGCAGCGATGAAAAAGGTTATATCGCCGATTATGTAAATGACGAGGAAGGGAAAAACTTCTTTGTCAGGCCCAATATGGTGATCGCAGTATCTATGCCTTATTCCATGTTGTCGGCTGATGAAATGAAAAGAATACTGGACGTTGCTGATAAGGAGCTGGTTACTCCAAGGGGATTAAGGACCCTGTCACCCGGTAACCCTAAATACAAGGGAACCTATTCAGGCAACCAGGAACAGCGCGACAATGCCTATCATAACGGCACTGTCTGGCCCTGGCTGTTAGGTCCGTTCTGTGAAGGATGGCTGAAAGTGTACGGAAAGCAGGGCTATCAGAAAGTCAGGAAACTTATCTTCGGACTGGAGGAGGTAATGAGCGAACATGGCGTTACCACTATTTCCGAAATATATGACGGTGACCCGCCTCATGCCCCCAACGGCGCTATTTCCCAGGCATGGAGTGTTGGCGAAGTGCTGAGGGTGATTGATTTGCTTGAAAATGAGTATGCGAACTTATAATTCAGGAAAATTATGCGTGTTTTAATGTTCGGATGGGAATTTCCTCCCCATATCTCCGGCGGCCTGGGCACCGCCAGTTATGGTCTGACAAAAGGTATGTCGGCTCTGGAAGATCTCGAGGTACTGTTCGTTGTACCCAAGGAATGGGGTGATGAAACCAAAACCAGGGTCAGGCTCATTGGTGCCAACAATGTTCCCGTTGCATTCAAGCAGATACGGTATAAAGGCTCCAAACGACCTGTTGAAAAAATCGAAGTATCATCTAAAATAATACCATATACAGATCCGGAAGAATACTGGAAAAAAATTAGTTCTGAAACAACCGAACATAAGTTTGTAATCCAGACCAACGACAGGGGTACCGTCGATTTCACCGGACGCTACGGCAGTACGCTCATGGAGGAAATTCATAAGTACGCCGTTGTTGCCTCGGTTATTGCCCAGGAAAACGATTTTGACATAATTCATGCCCACGACTGGCTTGCCTATCCGGCTGGGATAGCAGCAAAGGAAGTATCGGACAAACCACTGGTAATTCATGTCCATGCCACTGATTTCGACAGGAGCGGAGGAAACGTGAATCCCGAGGTGTACAGGATAGAAAAGGAAGGAATGGATGCGGCTTCAAAGATCATCACCGTGAGTAATCTTACCCGCGACATTGTCATCAATAAATACAATATTCATCCCGATAAGGTGGAAACAGTCTATAATGCTGTCGAACCGGTGAAAATGTCACAGGACGTTGCAGTGGAGAAGGGATTTGAAGATAAGGTTGTAACCTTTCTGGGCAGGATAACCATGCAGAAGGGACCGGAATACTTCATTGAAGCCGCAAACAAGCTGCTGAAGGTCCTTCCGAATGTCAGGTTCGTGATGGCAGGATCGGGTGATATGATGGAAAGAATGATGAGGCGGGCAGCCGCACTTAAGATAACCGACAGATTCCATTTTACGGGATTCCTGAAGGGAAAGGACGTATTTACAATGCTGCATATGAGTGATGTATACATAATGCCTTCAGTATCAGAACCATTTGGGATCTCTCCCCTTGAAGCAATGCAATCAAACGTCCCTGTTATAATAAGCAAGCAGTCCGGAGTATCTGAAATCCTAACCCATGCAGTAAAAACAGATTTCTGGGATATTGATGCAATGGCAGATGCAATATACGGGATACTGACCTACCCGGCTCTGGCAAAAATGTTTATCAAAAACGGCAAGGAGGAAGTTGTGCGTCTGAAATGGGACAATTCAGCCAGACACGTCAGAGATATTTATTACAGAGTTATTTGGCAAAACAAGAACAAAATATGAGTGCAGTTAATAAAAAAGCAATTTGCTTTTATTTTCAGGTTCATCAGCCTTTCCGGCTTAAGAGATACAGGTTCTTTGACCTGGGACACGACCATTATTATTATGATGATTTCTCAAATGAATCAATCATGAGAAAGGTGGCGAAGAATTGCTATCTTCCAGCCAATGAAGTAATCCTGGATCTGATTTTAAAGAATAAAGGAAAGTTCAAGGTTTCCTTCTCGCTTACCGGGCTGGTAATAAACCAGTTTCGCCTTTATGCCCCGGAGGTGCTTGAATCATTCAGGAAACTGGCCGATACCGGAATGGTTGAATTCCTTGCAGAAACCGAGTCTCACTCCCTGGCTTCGATCGTAACCAGGAATGAGTTTGAACGGCAGGTCAATGTTCACAAGGCAATGATCAGGGAATTTCTGGGCGTGGAAGCAACTTCATTCAGAAATACCGAACTTATTTACTCCGATCAGATTGGATCATGGGTTGCCGATATGGGATTCAAATCGATGCTTACGGAAGGAGCCAAGCATGTTCTTGGTTGGAAGAGTCCCAACTTTCTGTACTGCAATAATATAAACCCGAGACTCAAGATATTGCTGCGTAATTTTGTACTGAGCGATGATATTGCATTCAGGTTCTCAAATAAAAACTGGAATGAATGGCCCCTCACCGCTGACAAGTACGCATTATGGCTCAACAAACTGGCACCCAAAAGTGAACTGATCAATGTTTTTATCGATTATGAGACCTTCGGGGAACATAACAAGAAGGACACCGGAATATTTGACTTCCTGCAGCACATGCCGGGAGTTGTCATGAAAAAAACACCCTATAAGTTCATGACCCCTACCGAAATTTCCGATTACCTGCAACCAGTCGCTGCAATAAGTGTACCTTCTCCAATCTCATGGGCTGATGAGGAAAGGGACATAACAGCATGGCACGGAAATGAACTTCAGGTTGCGGCCCTGGAGAAACTTTACAGCCTGTCTGATAAGATTAACAGGTGCGAGGACGGGCAGATTCAAAAGGACTGGAAATACCTGCAGGCCAGTGATCATTTTTATTATATGGCCACAAAATTCTTCTCCGACGGTGCCGTGCACGCCTATTTTAATCCTTATGATACGCCCTATGATGCATTTATGAACTATATGAATGTACTAAGTGACTTTGAATTGCGTTTGAATAGATGTATTCCCGATGTTGCCGTTCAAAATGAAATATCAAAACTCAACCAGCTGTTGAGGGCAAAGGAACAGTTAATTGATCAGCAGGTTGCAGAAATTGAGTCACTTAAACACCAGCGAATGAGAAAAAGTCCAAAAAAGAATATTACCGGCCATATCGATCTGGTTCTTCCAAAAGAAACGAAATCCGGAAAAACAAGAAGCCGGAAGCCAAAAGCCAAAAGCAATTGATGAATCAGGCACGTGAACAGACACTCAATACGAATCCTGCTCCTGCTTGCTTTTCTATAATCTGTACAAATATAAATCATAATGAATGTTGATCTAGTTTTTGAGACCAGTTGGGAAGTATGTAATAAAGTTGGTGGTATTCATACAGTAATCTCAACTAAGGCACTTAATTTTGTAAATGAACTGAGAGATAATTATATACTTATAGGCCCCGACGTCTGGAGGGAAGAAGCAACCAATCCGGAGTTTATTCCCGACGATTCCCTGTTTATGGAATGGAGATCATTTGCTGCAGCCGAAGGATTGGTGGTGAGGACCGGAAGATGGAACATTGCCGGGAAGCCAATTGTGTTCCTGATTGACTTTACCCCTTTCTTTGGTCAGCAGAATGAGATTTTTGCCGGTTTCTGGGAAACATACCGGCTTGACAGTATAACGGGGCAATGGGATTATGTGGAACCGGCTCTTTTCGGATATGCCGCAGGAAAGATCATCGAAAGCTTTACCTCATTTTATCGTGACAGGCGTGATGTTATCGCACAATTTCACGAATGGATGACTGGTACTGGAATATTGTACCTTAAAAAGTATGCTCCATGGATAGCCAGTGTTTTTACCACTCATGCCACGGTTCTTGGAAGATGCATTGCCGGGAATAACAAGCCTTTGTATGGTAAAATGAAGGAGTTTAATCCTGTGCAGATATCACGCGAATTCAATGTGGTTGCAAAACAATCGCTCGAGAAACTCTCAGGTTCCGAAGCAGATGTTTTTACTACGGTAAGCGAAATCACATCACGGGAATGCGCTTATTTCCTGGGCAAGGAAGTTGATGTTGTAACTCCAAACGGATTTGAAGATTCTTTTGTTCCTTCCGTGGAGATTTTTCAGGAAAAAAGGATGGAGGCCAGGAAAAGGCTTAAGAAAGTTGCTGAAGCAGTTCTGGGATACCCGGTCGCGGATAATTGCGTTTATGTCGCCAACAGTGGCAGATATGAATACAGGAACAAAGGCGTGGATATTTTCATCGATGCCCTGGCTGAACTGAACACAAAGGATAACCTTAAAAAGGAGTGCATTGCATTTATTCTTATTCCGGCCTATCACAGAGGACCACGGGAGGATCTTATTGATGTCCTCAATGATAACGGACAAGCCAGAGGCGACGAGAAATATCTTACCCATTATCTTCATTATCCGGAATCAGACCCGATACTTAACAACATAAAGCATAAGGACATTACAAACAGCAGGGAATCAAGGGTCAAGATTATTTTCGTTCCGTCATATCTTAATGGTAATGATGGTATATTCAATATGTCATATTATGACCTGCTTATTGGTTTTGATCTTACAATATTCCCGTCATATTATGAGCCATGGGGATATACTCCCCTGGAAAGCCTGATGTTCTCCATTCCGACTGTTACAACTTCACTTTCGGGCTTCGGACTCTGGGTTAAGGAATATTTCAATGACCCCGGAAATGGAATGGCTGTGATAGAAAGAACTGATGACAATGAAGCTGAAGTTATAACCTCAATCAAGGATTTTACAAAAAGATTCATCAATCTTTCTGACAAGGAGATTGAGGAAGCCAGGCAAAAGGCGCACGAAATTTCACGTATTGCAATGTGGGATAATCTTGTTAGATTTTATTTCAGCGCATATGAGAATGCTTTGGTTCACAGCAGGGAAAGAAGGGAAGAATCGAGGGAGTTTGCGCAGTTTGTCGAGACTCCGGGTCTCCAGGTCAGAAAGCCTCATCAGATACCGGTGTGGAAAGACATATATGTGCAAAGTGATGTTCCTGACAAGCTGGTCTCCCTGAAAACCCTTGCGGGAAATCTGTGGTGGTCATGGAACACTGAAGCCGAGTCTCTTTTTCGCAGGATGAATCCCTCATTGTGGGAAGATGTGGGCCATAATCCAAAACTGCTTCTTGAAAAGATTGATTACAAGCGTTTGCTTGTTCTTGAGGATGATGATGAGTTTGTTGCTGATCTTGACCGGGTTTACTCCGAATTTATCCGCTATATGGAAAGACCCGCTGATCCGGACAAACCCTCGGTTGCCTATTTCAGCATGGAGTTCGGGATCCATCAGTGCCTTAAAACCTATTCGGGCGGACTTGGGATCCTTGCAGGAGATTATCTTAAGGAAGCAAGCGATTCGAATTATAATATAACAGGTATAGGGCTACTTTACAGGTTTGGTTATTTCAAGCAGAAACTTGGACCGAAAGGGGAGCAGCTTACGATTTTTGAACCGGAGGAATTTTCACGTCTGCCTATAACCCTGATAAAGGATCATGAAGGTCGGAATCTGACTGTCAGCATTGCCTGGCCCGGGAGAACAGTGAACGTCAGGGTCTGGGAAGCCAGTGTGGGTAAAGTAAGACTTCTGCTTCTCGATACGGACTTTGAAGACAACATTCCGGAAGATCGTTCCATAACACATTACCTTTACGGCGGAGATCATGAAAACAGGCTGAAACAGGAACTGTTGCTGGGCATTGGCGGCATAAGGGCACTGACTGCACTCGGACTCAAACCCGACCTTTATCACAGCAATGAAGGACATTCTGCTTTCATCAGCCTTGAAAGAATGAGGACAATGATCTCGGAAAATCACCTGACCTTCAGTGAGGCCCTGGAAGCCATAAGATCATCCACCCTCTTTACAACCCATACCCCTGTACCGGCGGGCCATGATGCCTTTGAGGAAGACATGCTCAGGAAATATATTTCCCATTATCATACCAGGTTCTCGATATCCTGGGATGAACTGATGGCTCTCGGCCGGTGTGAGGGAGAAGCCGACCGGAAGTTCAACATGAGCTTCCTCGCTGCTCATATGTCACAGGAATTGAATGGTGTCAGCAAACTGCACGGACAGGTCACCCAGGGATTGTTTAATAAACTCTGGCCCGGATACCTCAAGGAGGAACTTTACATAGGATATGTTACAAATGGTGTCCATTATCCGACCTGGCTGGCTCCCGAATGGCAGCCAATATACAAGGAACTGACAGGCAAAGTGAATTTCGACCAGACCGACAGAAGTCAGTGGGAAAAGCTCTATAATCTCGATGACAGGCGTATATATGAGATAAAGAAAGCGTTGAAAAAGAAGCTTTTTATAAATATACGCAAAAGGCTTCAGACTATTATGATTGACAAGCATGTCAGCCCCCGGACATTGATGAATATCAGTAATCATCTTGATGAGAAGGCGCTTACAATAGGCTTTGCACGCAGGTTTGCAACATATAAAAGGGCCTACCTTCTTTTCAGGGATCTCGACAGGCTGGCAAGGATTGTAAATAACCCCGATAAGCCGGTCCAGTTTATTTATGCCGGGAAGGCCCACCCGCACGACGGCGGTGGCCAGGATCTTATCAAAAGAGTTTATGAAATATCACAGATGCCCCAGTTCGCAGGCAAGGTAGTCTTCCTTGAGAACTACGACATTGAACTCGGTAAAAATCTTGTCAGGGGTGTGGATATCTGGCTCAATACTCCTACCAGACCTCTCGAAGCGTCAGGTACAAGCGGCGAAAAAGCCGTGATGAACGGAACCCTCCATTTCAGCGTACTCGACGGTTGGTGGGTGGAGGGATATCGCGCTTATGCCGGATGGGCCCTGCCCAAAAAGAAAACGTTTACAAATCAGGACCTTCAGGATGATATCGATGCGGAGACAATATATAATATGCTTGAATATGAAATTGTTCCCGCCTATTACTCATTCAATGACCAGGGAATCCCCGTCGAATGGATAAGCCATATCAAGAACACAATGGTAAAAATAGCACCGGAATTCACAATGAAACGGATGCTCGATGATTATCATGAGAAATACTATTCCAAACTATGGGCAAGGAATAAATACCTGACCGCCAATAATTTTGAGAAGGCAAAAGAAATTGCTGTCTGGAAAAAATCCATTCTTGAGAAATGGGATAATATTGAAGTGGTTAATTATCATTTCGAACGACCCGAAGAGAATGTGTATCATTCAGGTCATGATTACAGGGCCGAGATAGTTCTTGATATAAAAAATATCCCGAAAGAAAATGTTGGGGTTGAGTTCGTCTTTACACTCCTGACCAATGATGGTGAATATGAGTTTGTCGACAGCCAGGAATTCAAACTGGTCAGTTGCAAGAACGGGAAATGCCTGTATCGTGCTGACCTGATACCGGAAAAAGCCGGAACATTCTTCTACGGCATCAGGATTTATCCGCGCCATCAGGATCTGCCGCACAAGCAGGATTTCTATCTTCTGAGATGGATCGATTAGATGTCGGTAGCCCTTCTTATTGCTTCCCTCCTGAGAACCAGGGCCGTGCGTGAAGGTAAATACAGGTACAGATAGAAAGGCTGATCAAGAGTCTGCTTCAAGGATTTCCTTGTTGAGGAATAATCCGACAACCTGTCTATGCGATCAAAACCTCCGTATTCAGGATCATCCGAATCAAGCACAACCCTGAACTTGCCTTTTACCGGCAATCCGTAATCCGTGAATGACATTACAGGATGGAAGTTGAAGACTGCCAGGAAATCCCCCCTTGAGAAAGCAATCACCTTATCATTGTCGTTCTCATAGATCCTGTGTACAATCATATCATCGAGTATCCTGAATTCCTTATGCAGCATTACCATTGAATTATCAAATTTCAGCAGATAGGAATACTTGAGATCTTCGTTAAATGCCAGTTGCCATTGACGCCTTGCATATTTGTAACTCCAGTTGTTCCCTTCACGGGGGAAGTCAATCCATTCCGGATGTCCGAATTCATTGCCCATGAAATTCAGGTAGCCTCCGCCAGCGGTAAAGAATGTTATAAGCCTGATCATTTTATGAAGGGCAATTCCTCTGTCAACCGTGAAGCTGTGGTATGGTTTGTTCATCCCGGTATACATCTCGGCATCCATCATTCTGAATATAAGGGTTTTATCCCCGACAAGAGCCTGATCGTGCGATTCACAGTATGAAATTATCTTTTCCTCAGGCCTTCGCTGTGTGAGTTCATGTCCAAGCAGGCCCATTCCCCAGTTTTCATCAGCAGTATCTTTAACCAGTTTTATCCACAAATCCGGCACTCCCATCGAAAGCCGGTAATCGAATCCAAATCCACTCCTGTCAGTCGCACAGGCAATACCCGGCATACCACTCATCTCCTCGGCGATGGTTATCGCACCGTGTTTGAACTCATGGATCATCTTGTTAGCTAGATATAGATAGACAAGGGCATCCTCATCCTGCCCTCCGTCAAAATAGTCATTATATGAAGTAAAGTTTTTTTCAAGTCCGTGATTATAATAGATCATGCTTGTTACACCATCGAACCTGAAACCGTCGAACCTGAACTCCTCAAGCCAGTACCTGCAGTTGGAAAGTAAAAAATGAAGCACGGCATCCTTTCCGTAATCAAAGCACAATGAATCCCAGGCAATATGATTTCGTCTGTGATTGGTATGAAAGTACTGCCCCGGGGTTCCGTCAAACATCCCGAGCCCCTCGTTGATATTTTTCACTGAATGTGAATGTACAAGGTCCATTATCACCCTTATTCCTGCCTGGTGAGCCTTGTCAACCAGCACTTTCAGGTCTTCAGGTGTTCCAAACCTGGAGGAGGCTGCAAAAAAGTTGGCAACATGATAGCCGAATGATCCGTAGAAGGGATGTTCCTGGATGGCCATAAGCTGAATGGTATTGTAACCCGATTTTATTATGAGCGGCAGTACATTCCCGGTGAATTCAGCGTAGGTTCCAAGTTTTTCTTCCTCCGTTGCCATTCCGATATGTGCTTCATAAATGACAGGTGCCGTTTCTGGAGCCGTAAAGTTTTCAATTTCCCAGGCATATTCTGATTCGGGCTTCCATACCTGGCATGAAAATATTTTGGTCCTGTCGTCCTGAATCACCCTTGTTGCATAGGAGGGGATACGTTCTCCCCTTCCTCCTTCCCAATGGACCGAAAGCTTGAACAGATCCCCGTGACTGATCGATCCGGATGGCAGCTTTATCTCCCAGTCACCACGGGAGTTAATCCTTTCCAGCCTGAATTCCTGCTTCTCCTTCCATTTGCTGAATGTACCGATAAGAAAAATCCTGGTTGCATTGGGAGCCCACTCCCTGAAAACCCAGCTGTTCTCGGTGAAATGAAGGCCGTAGTAAAAGTGTCCCATTGCAAATTGTATCAGGGACCTGCTGCCTGCAAGATGTCTTTCTTTTTCAAGACATTTGTTTATGCGGCTTTCAATGATACCGGTAAAGGGTTCCAGCCATGGATCAGCTAAATAGTACTTTGAAGGATTCATACGGGATAAGATCTTGAATGTCTTTTCATAAAATTACAAAAACAAAATCATTCCCGGAGTTTTATTCGTCTTCCTTTGCTAATTTTGCATCCGCGAACAACCAGATTAATGATAATACATACCGGAACGGAAAAACTTGATATCAGCAATGCCGTTGTCACAGTCGGCATATTTGACGGGGTGCACAGGGGCCACAGGGCACTGCTTGATTATCTGGTCAGCTATGCACGCAGGGTTAACGGGGAATCAGTGGTCGTAACATTCGATAAACATCCCAGGATGATACTCTCTGACAGTAAAAGCGAAATATTCTATCTGAGCACCCTAGATGAAAAAAAAAGGCTGCTTGCAGACACAGGGATTAATCATCTGGTCATCCTTGAATTCAACCATTCACTTGCCGGAATGGATGCAGGCAGTTTTGTAAAAAGAATCCTGGTTGGAAAAATAGGGATAAAGCATCTGATTGTCGGGTATGATCATCATTTTGGAAAAAACAGGGAGGGCAGTTACACCCTGATAAGGGGTTACGCTGAAAGATCCGGATTCAATGTTGAACAGATACCCGGGATTGCTTCAGATCATTCAGTAATAAGTTCAACCCTGATCAGGGAAGCACTGTCTAACGGCAATCTGCGGATAGCCTCAGATATGCTGGGTTACGAGTATTCACTGGCAGGAAAGGTCATCAGGGGAAAGGGACTTGGCCGTGATATTGGTTTTCCTACAGCCAATATCGAACCGGACGACATGCACAAACTTGTTCCCGGCAGCGGAGTATATGCAGTGAGGGTTTCCGCAGATGACAGGTTGTTTTTGGGTATGTTGAGTATCGGTACAAATCCGACTGTCAATAAGGATCCTGATATCAGATCAATCGAGGTAAATATTTTCGATTTTGAGGGAGATCTTTATAGCAGGGAGATCAGGGTTTATTTTACTGAAAGACTTAGGGATGAGATACGTTTTGACAGCATCGGTCAGCTTAAGGAACAGATGAAGTCCGACAGGCTCCATGCCCTGAAGGTATTTTCGTCAACATAGTTGATGAATTATTGTTAACTTTGTAAAACTGAATATTTTAAAACTGGAAGATATATGAGTATAGTAGCGGTGGATTTACAATATAAGGTCAAGGATATTACTCTTGCAGATTTTGGAAGAAAGGAAATTGAAATAGCAGAGAAAGAGATGCCCGGACTCCTTGCGATCAGAAGGAAATATTCATCCGTGAAACCGTTGAAAGGAGCAAGGATAACAGGGTCGCTGCACATGACCGTGCAAACCGCCGTGCTGATTGAAACTCTGGTGGAACTGGGTGCTGATGTGCGCTGGGCAAGCTGCAACATTTTCTCCACTCAGGATCATGCCGCCGCTGCAATTGCTGCAAAGGGCATTCCCGTTTTTGCATGGAAGGGGGAAACCCTTGAAGAGTACTGGTGGTGTACCGAGCAGGCGCTGACATTCCCGGGAGGCAAGGGGCCGCACCTGATTGTTGACGACGGAGGCGATGCATCACTCCTTGTGCATCTGGGGTACAAAGCGGAAAATAATCCTTCGATCCTTGATAAAAAACCTGCAGGCAGGGAGGAAGGAATAATATTCCAGACCCTTAAAAATCTTTTGGCAAAAGATCCCGATAAATGGCACAGAACCGTACGTGAACTTACGGGAATCTCTGAAGAGACCACAACCGGGGTACACAGGCTGTACCAGATGATGGAAAACGGAGAGTTGCTTGTTCCGGCAATAAACGTCAATGACTCCGTTACAAAATCGAAATTTGACAACCTGTACGGGTGTCGTGAATCACTTGCCGACGGTATTAAACGGGCAACTGATGTCATGATTGCAGGCAAGGTGGTGGTGGTTTGCGGTTACGGCGATGTGGGAAAAGGATGTGCAAAATCAATGAGATCTTACGGAGCAAGGGTTATTGTTACCGAAATTGATCCTATCTGTGCACTTCAGGCTGCAATGGAAGGCTTTGAAGTCAAGACGGTGGAGGATGCACTTGACGAGGGTAATATTTTTGTAACTGCAACAGGAAACAGGGATGTTATCAGGCTCGACCATATGATGAGAATGAAAGATCAGTCGATCGTTTGCAATATAGGTCATTTTGACAATGAAATTGAGGTTGATAAACTTAATGCGATGCCCGGGATCGTAAAGACAAACATAAAGCCGCAGGTTGACAAATATACTTTCCAGGGCGGAAATGAAATATTCATTCTTGCCGAAGGAAGACTGGTTAATCTTGGCTGTGCAACCGGTCATCCGTCTTTTGTAATGAGCAACTCATTCAGCAATCAGACCCTTGCCCAGATAGAGCTTTGGAAAAACAGGTATGAGATTGGAGTTTACAGGCTCCCAAAACACCTTGACGAGGAAGTGGCAAGGTTACATCTTGCACAGCTGGGAGTGAAGCTTACAACACTTACCCGGGAACAGGCTGATTACATCGGAGTTAAAATTGAGGGTCCCTATAAGCCTGATCATTACAGGTACTGATCCCGATCTGCTGAAGGAAATCCTATTTGTTCCATACCCTGAGATATCTGTCGTTTTCAAGACTTGTATGATAGCTTTTCAAAGGATAAGCCTTTGTTCCTGATACAGGTACAGCAAAAGCTGCAAGCGCATATTTTGTTCCGCAAACAGGGCAGAATGCTCCGGAATAGTCAACTTTAACCCTGACACTCAGATTGCTGATTGCATAATCGTAGGGGCAGGTCCTGTCATAGGCATGAAAACCGTCAATCCCCGCATAAACTATGATTCCGTTGCCGTTGAAGCCCGCGGCACGCTGTCCCCAGTTACGGGTTTTTGCGTTTATGGTGTCAAAACTTCCTGCAACCATCAGGTTTGAGAAATCCGGATCCTGCAGATCAATAATGAAGTCAACATGCACATCCGGAATAACATCGTTTTCATCATGCCTGCAGGATCTGCCAAAAAAGGAAGTTGTCACAATAACCAAAAAGAAGAATATTTTTAACTTAGTGCTCATCGGTGCAACGGAATTGATGTAAAATTAATATGGTATGTAGAAAAAAACAATTCTTGTCAATCTAAAGAAGTTATCAGATCATGAATGTTTTATCAGGAAAAAGGATTTTTGCACTGGTTTTTGTTATGGGTCTTGCCTTTTCTGTCGTATCGGGGCAGGGAAACAAGAAATATGTCAGAAATCCGGAAAAAGAACTTTTTGGTAAATCACTTAATAACAAAAGACCTAAAATAAAGGAACCGGGAAGTGTTGTGAGGGCAAAAAAGAAACAGGAAAAGGCGCGGAAAAGGAAAGAGAAGGAGTATGCTGAATATATTAAAAGAAACAGGGCAAGATCCCTTGAGATCCAGACGCCGGAAGTGCGAACCCGGATGAAGCAGAATATTAAGGAAGCTGACACAAATTTCAACAATAAAAGAAAGAAAGTTGAGAAAGAATCCAGGGCAGCAGCCAGGAAATACAAAAAATAAACCGGAATAGATAATCGCTTGTATAATACCACTTTTATAGATTATTTTTTGGAGAATCAATAAAATTTTCTTAAGTTTGTTCTGAAGAGTTCCGGGATTCCCCGGGATTCTTCTTATTTTTTAATCGGGGAGAAAATATGTCAGATGTTATTTATATAACAGAAGAAGGACTGAATAAGCTTAAAGAAAAGCTTGATCATCTGAGATTCGTTGAAAGGCCCCAGATATCCAGGCAGATAGCTGATGCGAGAGATAAAGGCGATTTATCGGAAAATTCAGAGTATGCTGCAGCAAAAGAAGCCCAGGGAATGCTCGAAATGAAAATTGCCCGGCTTGAGAACATCCTGACTCGTTCACGCATAATCGATGAGTCAAAAATAGACACATCCACGGTACGGATACTGAACAAGGTCAGAATAAAGAATTTACATAATAATAGTGTAATGGAATATCAGCTGGTACCTGAAAGTGAAGCGAATCTGAAACTCGGGAAGATAGCCGTCAATTCCCCCATTGCCATGGGACTCATCGGGAAAAAAGTAGGTGATCTAGTCGATATCAAAGTGCCTTCAGGAATCATATCCTTTGAAATTCTTTCTGTTTCATTATAATCTGAATTATCAGCATGGCCACGATTTTTACACGAATCATAAGAGGCGAGATCCCTTGCCACAAGATTGCTGAAGATGAGAGGTTTTTTGCCTTCCTTGACATCAACCCCCTGCGTGAAGGGCACACACTGGTGATTCCCAAAACGGAAACCGACTATTTCTTCGACCTTGACGACGATACACTTGCCGGTCTTATTGTATTTTCCAAAAAAGTGGCAAAGGCCATCCGGGAAGTAATACCCTGCAACCGCATAGGTGTGGCTGTAATCGGACTTGAAGTGCCTCATGTTCATGTTCACCTGGTACCGATGGATTCAATGGAAGATATTAATTTCAGGAACCCGAAGCTACGCCTGAGCAGCGATGAATTAAATTCACTGGCAGAAAAAATAAGCAGCAAGGTAAATCTTTAATATCTTTGCATATATAATCCTTCTCGCTGCATGGGTTATCTGTACGACCTGTGTGATGATTTCATCAGCCTGCTTTTTCCAAGATTGTGCCTTGGTTGCGGTGATCATTTGCTCAGGAATGAGAAACTCATATGCACCAGATGCTATATCAGCATTCCCAGGACCAATTTTCACCTGAAATCTGACAATCCTGTTGCCCGTCTTTTCTGGGGCAGATGTCATATTGAAAAAGCAGCGGCCTTTTCCTTCTATAACAGGGACAGCAGGATCAGAAAACTGATCCACCAGCTAAAATACAAAGGAGAAAGGGAGATAGGATTCGAACTGGGAAGAATATATGCATTTTCATTAAAATCATCGGGGTTTCTTGACGGGATAGATCTTATAATTCCTGTTCCGCTACATCCTCTCAAGGAAAGGAAACGGGGCTTCAACCAGAGTGAAATAATCTCCCGTGGAATTTCCGATGTCTCAGGAATCCGCGTTGATGTCAACTCCCTGAAAAGAACAGGTGCTTCTGATACGCAGACGCGAAAATCGAGATATGACAGATGGACCAATGTTGAAGGTATTTTCGGGATGGAAGACCGGGGGGCCGTGCAGGGACGCCATATTCTGCTGGTGGATGATGTCATTACCACCGGCTCCACGGTTGAAGCCTGCGCAGAGGTGTTGCTCAGGGCTGAAAATACTGTTGTGTGTGTTGTTGCACTGGCCTTTGCACAGGTATGAAGCTCCTAACGACTTTTTATCCTTCCGGGGTTCCTGTTCAGGAAATCCTTCCAGCTGTGATAGGTTTTTTCCGCAGACGGGGCTCCTGACTGGTAAAAATGACATAATGCGACCGCAAGTCCGTCGGTGGCATCCAGCTTCATTTCCATGTCCCCGAACTTAAGAATGTTCATAAGCATCGATGCAACCTGTTCCTTTGAGGCAGCACCCCTGCCTGTGATTGACATTTTTATTTTTCTTGGTGCATATTCCGAAACATGAACCGAGCGGTTAAGGGCTGCTGCGATAGCTGCACCCTGGGCCCTCCCGAGTTTCAGCATCGATTGGACATTCTTGCCGTAGAAAGGAGCCTCTATTGCCATCTCACAGGGTTGATATTCATCGATAATGCCTGTTACCCTGTCAAATATGTGCTTGAGCTTCAGATAATGGTCACTGAACCTGGAAAGATCGATCAGTCCGATGGCAACAAGTTCGGGACCAACACCGGCAATCCTGATCAGTCCATAACCTGTAGTGGTTGTCCCCGGGTCAATCCCAAGTATGATTCTTTCGCTTTGTTCCCTTTTCAATGCAGGTGATTAAACCGGTTATTTTGCGGCTTCAGGATCAAGGAAGCTGTTACTCATCCATGAGGGTCTTTCCGAAAAATGAGGTTGACGGGTAAACGGCCTGATACCTTTCCTTCCCAGGGATCCTGTTTCAAGATAATTAATTGCTTCCTTCAGGCACAATTCATTCCTGTCGCTGAAGTCATGGGTTATATCATCGGATACCCTGATGTCGGGAGGAAGTCCGTCAAAATAGTCACTATCATTGTTTTTATTTACCACCTTGAATGTCACCGGGTAAAAAACATACTTCTTCCCGTATTCCCATCCTCCCATTCCCACGCACTTCCCCGTGGTTGTGTCTCCAATGGTTATTACATTCATGTAGGGTTCAAGTCCGTTTATTACCACCTCGCTTGCCGAGGCGGTTGCAGATGTTGTTATTACTACGAGATGATTGATGTTGAGCGGGTAAGGGGTATTTTTGAATGTGTATGATATATTTTCATTTGTCTTCTTCTTGTTGAATTCAAGTTTTATAAACAGGTCATTGGCAGTTACTGAATTTCCTGCTATAAAACTTGCCAGGGCCACTGCTCCCAATAAAAAACCTCCGGGGTTATACCTGAGATCGAGAATTAGATCATTGATTCCCTGTTCATTGAAAAACTTGAATGCTTTTGTCAGGGAATCAACCGATGTCGCTATAAACGAATCAAATACAATATGGCCGGCCAGCCCTGACTTAAGTTGAAGGGTGTCAAAATACAAAACTGAATTGAGGATGAAGGATGATTTGGTAGAGGTGATGGTCTTTTCGTTGCCGTCAGGTAGCCTGAACACGAAAGTATTTGTCACGCCTGCTTTACTCTCTCCCATTACCCTGTTATATTCGGAAGTGTTGCCGGAAATGATAAGGGGAGCGACATCGGTCCCGTTCACTGATTTTACAATCCATCCGCGTCGCACACCTTCCTTGTATAACGGAGCTTCCTTGTATATCAGGGCAATTCTTGCCCGGCTCGAGTCATCAATACCTATCATAATTCCATGTCCGACAAATTCTCCCTCCATTTGCGCATTGAACTTATCGTAGTCTGCAACAAAACTCCAGTGGTCAAGAGGTTTGTACCGCATGGCAGCCATCAGTTTCTCCGGACCGTCGTAGTCTTCCTTGTTTACGGAGGGCATAAGATCATACCAGTAGTAATTGGCATTCATGATCGTATAAAGTACATCCCGAGCCTGCTTTGGGGTTATCTCATTGTCGTCAGGTGGAACAGGCGGCTCTTTTTTGCAGGAGGCAATCAATATCAGTAATACTGAAATTATCAATGCCGGTCTTTTCATGTATCAAAATGATAATGTTTCACATTCAGCAAAGTTAGCTATTTATCCTTTTCCGAAGTTGCGGTTCTGGACAAATATCCCTGAAATGATCAGCAATAATCCTGCCAGAGTGGTATAATATATAGGTTCATGAATAATCAAATGAACAAAAACAAGCGACAGGAATGGTGAAATATAAGCCAGTCCGCTTACTTTATCGGTAGTGGTTGCAAGCTTCAGTGCCTTCAGCCAGAACCAGAATGTGATACCCATTTCAAAGATCCCGATATAAATTGCGGAAATAATACCCTTTGCAGAGAAGTCTCCGGACCATTGGCGAGTGATGACCAGAACCGTGATAAGATAAATTGCTCCGAAGAAGAAATTCAGGAATAATTTGACGGTCTCATCCTTCCTGTTTTTTACATTGAGTATAAAATAAAGTGCCCAGAAAACCGAGCTTCCCATTGCCAGCAGTACGCCTCCGGTATCTGAGTGGCCGGGCCGCAGGGGAGCTCCCTGAGATGATACTAGGTATACACCGGTAAAACTGATAAGAAGAGCCAGGTAACTTTTAGCCTTAACTTTCTGTTTCAGCAGGGGGACCGACAGGAAAACAAGTATTATAGGCCAGATCATGTTGAGGGGTTGGGCAACCTGCGCCGGCAGCAGCTGGTATGCCCTGAAAAGGATCAGGTAGTAAAGAAATGGATTAATCAGACCAAGAATTGCGGAGTGAGCCAGGTCATTTACCGTGCATTCCAGAAGGAGATTCATTTTGCCCGTCAGCAGGAGCAATATGAAGAGGATTGTGAGGGAGGTGACGGATGCAATAGTCAGCATCGGAATAATCGGGAGTTCGCCCAGGCAGATCTTGAAAGCAGTGGGGACCGTAGCCCAGAATAAGCCGGAAAGGGCTGCATAGATATAAGATTGCCTGGTTCTATCCATCCTGTTCAAGTCGTTGCAGAAAGCCGTCCTGATCATGGAAGGCCTTAAAGGACAGGGTTGCTTAGCTGATATAGTCAAATCCAGTATAAGGAACCAGCACAGCAGGCATCTTTATACCTTTTTCTTCCTGATTGTTTTCAAGGATCGCAGCCACGATCCTGGGAAGGGCAAGTGCACTGCCGTTAAGTGTATGGACCAGCCGCGACTGCTTGTCGCCTTTTTCCCTGAATCTGCATTTAAGCCGGTTTGCCTGGAATGATTCAAAGTTGGATACCGAACTTACCTCGAGCCACCTCTTCTGGGCAGCTGACCATACCTCGAAGTCATAGGTCATGGCTGATGTAAACGAAATATCTGCCCCGCAGAGGCGGACGATCCGGTAAGGAACTTCCAGTGCTTTCACCAGGCTTTCAACATGACTTACCATTTCGTCGAGCGATTCGTATGAATGGTCGGGATGAGTGATCTGGACTATTTCCACCTTATCGAACTGGTGTAGCCGGTTCAGCCCCCTGACATGCGCACCCCAGGAACCGGCTTCTCTCCTGAAGCATGGTGTGTAGGCAATATTTTTAATGGGGAGCTGGTCGCTCCCAAGAATCATATCCCTGTAAATATTTGTAACCGGCACTTCGGCAGTGGGAATCAGATAGAAATTGTCAATTCCCACATGGTACATCTGACCTTCCTTGTCAGGCAGCTGACCGGTGCCAAATCCCGAATCCTCATTAACCAGCACGGGCGGCATCATCTCCGTATATCCGGCCCTGACACCCTCGTCAAGGAAAAAGCTGATAAGTGCGCGTTCCAGTCTGGCACCTTTCCCCTTGTAAACAGGGAACCCGGCTCCAGTCAGTTTAATGCCGAGTTCAAAATCGATAATATCGTATTTCTTTATCAGGTCCCAATGCGGCAGGGCATTGGTTGTCAATTCGGGAGTTTTACCTCCCTGCCTCACAATAACATTGTCTTCTGCCCCATGCCCGGGAACCACCAGATCGTGCGGCAGGTTCGGCAGACGAATGATTTCGTTCCTGAGTTCCTCCTCAACCGGGACAGCCTTATCCTGCAGGGCCTTAATCTCGTCTTTCAGCGAATAGGTCGCCTCACGAGCTGCTTCTGCTTCCTCTTTCCGGTTCTCTTTTAAGAGAACACCGATCTGTTTCGAGATCCTGTTCATCTCCGCCTGAAGGGAGTCGGTTTTTATCTGGATCTCACGGCGTGATGCATCAAGTGCAAGAACCCTGTCCACAATCTCTTCGGCATCAAAATTTTTAATTTTGAGCCTTTCAATTATAAATTCCCTTTTTTCCCG
This sequence comes from Bacteroidales bacterium, assembly GCA_009877105.1. Classification (GTDB taxonomy): domain Bacteria; phylum Bacteroidota; class Bacteroidia; order Bacteroidales; family VadinHA17; genus LD21. The sequence continues at coordinate 95,214 of WXFD01000055.1, read as the reverse complement.
GATCAGATTCAGAGTCAGCATAGCAAGGTATTAAAGTTATTTCAGAACGATCAGGAACAAAAATACAAAACTCCCGGAAATGCCTTTCCATCGGGGAAAAGAAATTCGGGAGCCGTAGTTTTTTCAGTGTACTGTTATTCGGAAACCGGTTTAACGGATACAAAGATCTTATTGTCCTTTTTCTTTTTGAACTCAACCTCTCCGTCAACAAGAGCGAAAAGTGTATGATCGCGGCCAATGCCGACGTTCAGTCCGGCATTGTGTTTCGTTCCGCGCTGACGGACAATAATATTGCCAGCCTTAACTGCCTGGCCGCCGAAAAGTTTCACTCCAAGCCGTTTGCTTTCAGAATCGCGGCCATTGCGTGAACTTCCTGCTCCTTTTTTATGTGCCATGATAAATTATTTTATTCTGTATCTTTCTATTCCTTTGATTTTGAAGATTTCTTAACTGCCGGTTTCTTTTCGGCCACTTTCTTTGCAGTAGTCTTCTTCCCTTTTTCCTCAGCTGTCCCGGCAGGTTTCTCCACAGCTTTTTTGGATGTGCCCTTCCCGGCGGATGATTTCTTTTCTGTAACGGTTATTTCCTCAGCCGGCAGCTCTGAAGCACGTTCTTTCACTTTTTTCGGCGACTGCCTGATTAAATTTCCCTTTTCTCCGATTCCTGTAATCTCAACCTGGGTGAAGTTTTGCCGATGCCCGTTTTTTACCCTGTAACCCTTCTTTCTTTTTTTCTTGAAAACAATAACCTTATCTCCCTTAACATGATCCAATACATGGCCGGCTACAATATAATCCTTGATAAAAGGTTCTCCGACAAGTATTTTACCAACGTCTTCAACCAGAAGTACTTTGTCAAATTCAATATCGGCTTCTTTTTCCTCCGGAAGACGGTGGACAAAAATCCTTTTACCTGTTTCTACTTTAAACTGCTGTCCGGCAATTTCAACTATCGCATACATTTTATTTCTTAGATTATGTTATTCCGGGAGGCGCATATGTTGATGATCCCATATGACTTAAACCGGGCCCCGACGGATTCTGTTTGCTGAATTCGGACTGCAAAGATATAAAAATTCAATTACTTTCAATTAAAATTGCTTGTTTTTAATAGGGATTTTGACTGACTGACTGCTATGAAAAAGTATTGAAAAAAAGAATGGCTTTTCAGCTTATCTTGTAACTATTATTATCTTTATATTTGTCTGAGATAAGATGAAACCTGATATTCATCTGGTTTTTAATAATTTGATATGAAGAGAGTGAAGCTTAAAGTGTTGGGGATCTCATACAGTCAGACTCAGTCGGGAGCATATGCACTCATACTGATAGAGGAAAACGGAGAAAAAAGGATCCCGATAATTATTGGAGGATTTGAAGCCCAGGCAATAGTAATCAAGCTTGAAAATCTTGAGCCTCCCCGGCCTCTTACACACGACCTGTTTAAAAGCTTCGCCGACAAATTTGACATTTCCCTTATCGAGGTGATGATTTACAAACTTGAAGAAGGAGTGTTCTACTCGAGGCTTCTCTGCAACAATGGCGAAAAGGAGCTTTCAATCGACAGCCGGACTTCGGATGCCGTTGCACTGGCACTTCGGTTCGGATGTCCAATATACATAAATGAAGATATTCTCGATAAGGCTGGCATTACCATAACCTCGGCCGATACTCCGGCAGCATCCGAATCCGACGATGACCACATTTACGAGGCCGGAGATTCAAAGTACAGGAATTACCCCGATGATGAACTTCAAAAAATGATTGATGAAGCGGTCAGGACTGAAGATTATGAACGTGCTGCAGCCATCAGGGACGAGCTCGAAAAGAGAAAGAAAAAGAAGTAATTACCGGTTGCCCGGCGTTGTGGTTTAGTGAAATCACTTTCCCCGGATTTCAGATGTTCATGCAGCCATTAATAAAAGTCACATGACTGATAAATAAACACAAACACGAATGAATATTATCACATTCAGTCATGCATGGTTCCCTGCCAGGAATATCCGACAGGCATCCGTCCTTTAAAAATAATTATATACATATGAAAATAAAGTATTTATATCTGTTGTTCGTCCTTATGCTGCCTTCGCATGTAATTGCAGGAGATTATAAGGTTTCATCACCCGATGGCAGACTGGTTCTGACGATTAATGCCGGCACGGAGATTCTCTGGAAAGCTTCCTACGACGGTAAGGAAATCATCTCATCGGTAAAACTGGGAATGATCCTTGGCGACAATAAAAGATTCGGGGAAAATGAAAGGATAAAAAGGAGCATCACCGGCAAAATTGATAATATCCTTGAACCGGTTGTTGCGGTTAAGCATTCAGTAATCCCGGATCAGTGCAACACACTGCACATAATTTTCCGTTCCGGATTTGCAGTTCAGTTCAGGGTATATAATGATGGTGCAGGTTACCGGTTCGAAACATCATTGAAGAATGAGATAACTGTGAAGGAAGAGATCTTCAGCCTTGCCATGCCACCGGGCACCCATGCCTGGTATCCCCTGGAAGAGAGTTTCATGTCGCACAACGAACGGAGTTATATCTATTCGACACTTGATACAATAACCCCGCACCATCTTGCAAGCCTTCCCGTTCTTTTCAATACAGGCGGGACAAACATTTTACTTACTGAGGCTGATATAGAAGATTATCCGGGTTTATGGATAACAGGTGATGAAAAGGGAAAGCTGAAGGGAGTTCATCCCGGATATCCCGAAACTGAAAAGCTTGAAGGCGATCGCAATCTGTTTGTTACCTCTGTCAGGGATTATATTGCGGTTACACGGGGAACACGAAGCTATCCCTGGAGGGTATTTGTGGTGGCACCGACTGACCGGCAACTTGTTGAAAGCGAACTTGTATACAAGCTGGCTGCTCCAGTGAGACTGACCGACACAAGATGGATAAAGCCGGGCAAGGTGGCCTGGGACTGGTGGAATGCCACCAATATTTACGGTGTCGATTTCAGGTCAGGCATCAATACTGAAACGTATAAATACTATATCGATTTCGCCGCGAAAAACGGGCTTGAATATATCATTCTTGATGAGGGCTGGTACAGGATCGGAGGCAGCGTTCTGGAATCGGTTCCTGAAATTGACGTGGAGGAATTGTGCCGTTATGGCAAAGAGAAAAATGTTGGGATCATTTTGTGGGTTGTTTTCAAGACCCTGTGGGATGACATGGATAAGGCTTTCGACTTGTACGAAAGATGGGGTGTCAAGGGGGTCAAGATTGATTTTATGCAAAGGGATGACCAGAAAATGGTAAACTTTTACCATGAAGCTGCCAGGAAAGCCGCAGAACATCATTTACTGGTCGATTTTCACGGATCATACAAACCTGACGGATTTGGAAGGACCTATCCTAATGCCCTGACCAGGGAAGGAGTAAAAGGAATGGAAAATAATAAATGGAGCAGGGATATTACTCCGGAACATGATGTCATTCTTCCGTTTACCAGGATGGTTGCGGGTCCGATGGATTATACGCCCGGAGCAATGATCAATAAGGATGTGGTCAATTTTAATCCGCAGTTTACCAGGCCTGAAAGTCAGGGAACCCGTGTTCACCAAATGGCTTTGTATATTGTTTTTGAAAGCCCGCTGCAAATGCTTTCCGACTCTCCTTCGAACTATATGAAGGAACAGGAATGCACCGACTTCATTGCCGGTGTTCCCGTGGTGTGGGATGATTTAAAAGTACTTGACGCCAGGGTCGGGGACTATATTCTTCTCGCCCGTCGCTCGGGACAGAATTGGTTTGTTGGCGGACTAACTGACTGGGAGAGCCGTCAGATGGAACTCGATCTGTCTTTCCTGCCGGCAGGAGAGTACATGATCGATGTATTCCAGGACGGCATTAATGCTGATAAGCATGCGCAGGACTATAAGCATCTGAAGTACAATGTCAGCCCGGCAGATAAGATAATTCTGAAGCTGGCTCCCGGAGGCGGATGGGCGGCAAAAATATCTCCCCGGTGAAAAGGATTCTTTTGTGATACTTGTATGAAACAATATCTCGATCTTTTAGATCATGTCCTTAAAAACGGAATAAAAAAAAGCGACAGGACCACTACCGGGACAATCAGTGTATTTGGATATCAGATGAGATTTGACCTGCAAGAGGGTTTCCCGCTCCTGACCACCAAGAAGCTTCATATGAAGTCCATACTGCATGAACTTCTATGGTTTATTTCAGGCGATACAAATATTAAATATCTTACCGATAACGGTGTAAGGATCTGGAATGAATGGGCCGACAAGGATGGCAATCTGGGCCCGGTTTACGGATACCAGTGGCGCTCCTGGCCGGCTGCAGACGGAAGGAAGATCGACCAGCTCAGTAACGTTATTGACTCGATAAAAAACTCACCTGATTCACGGAGGCATATTGTAAATGCCTGGAACGTTGGCGATCTGGATAAAATGGCACTTCCGCCATGTCATGTCCTGTTCCAGTTTTATGTAGCAGGTGGAAGACTTTCATGCCAGCTGTATCAGCGAAGCTGTGATATTTTTCTTGGTGTGCCCTTTAATATTGCATCCTACTCACTGCTCACAATGATGATAGCAGGAATTACCGGACTGAAACCGGGGGAATTCATCCATACCCTTGGGGATGCACATATTTACCTGAACCATATTGAACAGGTCAAACTTCAGCTTACACGAAAACCTTACAAACTTCCCTCGGTTTTGATAAATCCTGATGTGAAAGAAATAACACAATTCAGGTATGACGATTTTATTCTGGTTGACTATATTGCACATCCCGGCATTAAGGGAGAAATATCAGTGTAGAATGGCGATAATATCTATAATTGCAGCTGTTTCCGACGATCTTGGGATCGGGATGAAAAATGAACTTTTATGGAATATCCCGGAAGATCTCAGAAGATTCAAAAAGCTCACTATGGGCAAATGTATAATTATGGGCAAACGAACCTGGGAATCGCTTCCCAGAAAGCCGTTGCCCGGACGGAAAAATATAGTTCTGACAGATGTTCCGGAAGAATGCATTGATTGTTCGGTGACAGCCTATTCGATCGAGGACGCATTGGGCAAGTGCGGAAATGATGAGGAGATATTCGTGATCGGCGGCGGATCGGTATACAGACAGTTTATGCCCTATGCAGACCGGTTGTACATAACCCATGTTCACAGGAACTCACCTGCTGATACCTGGTTCCCGAAGATAGACATGAGAAAATGGCGGATTTTCGATAAGCAGGAATGCATATCGGGAGATGACAACATGATTCCATACACATATGTTGTTTATGAGAGGAAAGGCAGAAGCCAGGTGACTTCTTAAAAGACCTCACAAAAGATTACTGATAAGACGTCTTTTATAATCTTCTTGAGAATATGCAGCATTCTGGCAGATGTTATGGTTTCAGTTTAAATGAGGATACCCGATGCCAGACCGGTCAGCCTATGATGCCTTAAGAACCTTCATGTCAATCCTTTCAAGCTTCCGGATTGCATAGTCTGTAGTTATGGTAAGTTCCTGTATTCCACTCGAGGGAGCATCGAACATTGCATCCAGCATTATTGCTTCGCAGATTGCCCGCAGCCCCCTTGCTCCAAGCTTGTATTCAATGGACTTATCGACAATGAAATCAAGGACTCCTTCTCCGAATGTAAGGTCGATATTGTCCATCCGGAACAATTTTTTATACTGTTTTACAATGGCATTCTTTGGTTCAGTGAGGATGTCCCTCAGGGTTTTCCTGTCAAGCGGGTCAAGATGTGAGAGCACCGGAAGGCGTCCGACAATTTCCGGGATCATTCCGTATGCCCGCAGATCCTGAGGAGCGATGTACTGAAGGAGATTGTTTTTGTCAATCCTTTCTCTTTTCCGGGAGGCTCCGTAGCCTATTACCTGGGTATTGAGCCTTTGTGCGATCCTTTTTTCAATTCCCTCGAATGCCCCGCCGCAGATAAAAAGAATATTCTTCGTGTCGACGGGAATCATTTTTTGTTCAGGATGCTTGCGTCCGCCCTGGGGAGGTACATTTACTATAGATCCTTCAAGGAGTTTCAGGAGCCCCTGTTGTACTCCCTCTCCCGAAACATCGCGTGTTATGGACGGATTATCGCCTTTCCTGGCAATTTTATCAATCTCATCGATGAAAACAATTCCTTTTTCAGCTGCCTTCACGTCATAATCGGCATTCTGGAGCAGTCGGGTAAGAAGGCTTTCTATGTCTTCCCCCACATATCCTGCCTCTGTAAGCACCGTAGCATCCACAATGGTGAAAGGAACATGCAGCATTTTGGCAACGGTTCTTGCAAGAAGTGTCTTGCCGGTACCAGTTTCCCCAACCAGGATGATATTTGATTTTTCAATCTCAACATCATCAGCATCCGGCTTTTGCATAAGCCTCTTATAGTGGTTGTAAACAGCAACTGATATGATTTTCTTGGCCATATCCTGCCCCATAACGTACTGGTCGAGAAAATTCTTTATTTCTGCAGGTTTGAGCAGGTTTATGGTATCGAATGAAATATTCTTCCTGGAGCCGACTTCTTCATTCATTATGCTGTGAGCCTGCTCAATGCAGTGATCACAGATATGTCCTTCAAGTCCGGCAATAAGAATGCTGACCTCTTTTTTGGTACGTCCGCAAAATGAGCACTTATCCATTCAGGTTATTTTTCGCTTTTATGGAGTATCTCATCAATCATTCCGTATTCTTTAGCCTCCTGTGAGGTCATCCAGTGATCCCTGTCCGAGTCTTTTTCAACTTTTTCGATCGGGTTGCCGGAATGTAAGGCTATGATTTCAAACAGTTCCCGTTTAAGTTTAAGGATTTCACGTGCCTGTATCTCGATATCTGAGGCCTGTCCTTCGAATCCGCCCATAGGCTGGTGAATCATTATCCTCGAATGCTTAAGGGCCGATCTTTTGCCCTTTGTTCCGGCTGTAAGAAGTACCGCTCCCATTGACGCGGCCATGCCGGTGCAGATTGTTGCAATGTCGGCAGATATGTACTGCATCGTGTCATAAATACCAAGTCCGGCATTTACCGACCCTCCCGGCGTATTGAAATAAATCTGGATGTCCTTGCCCGGATCGGAAGAGTCGAGGTAAAGCAACTGGGCCTCGATTATATTTGCCACATAGTCATCAATTGGCAGGCCGAGAAAAATAATCCTGTCCATCATAAGACGCGAAAACACATCCATTGATGCCACGTTGAGCTGCCTCTCCTCTATGATGGTTGGTGAAATATAACTGTTAAGGATCGAGGAATATTTATGCATTGTCAGGCTGCTTATACCATACCTTCCCCTGGCATATTTTCCGAAATCATCAAAAATGTTCATGTTGAAAATGTTAAGTTTTGCATACAAAGATATGAAAAATAGTAAAATCCGGTACGATGGCCCTTACTGCTCAAATAGCTTGTTGAACTCGTCAATGGACACTTTTTTGGTGTCGATTCTGACCAGATCCTTCAGCAGGCTCAGAACCTTTTCGTCAAGTATTTTGTCAGCAATTCTTTTTGCATCTTCACTGCGTTTAAGGGTTTCCCTGGCGTAATTTGCAATCTGCTCGTCTGCCGCGTAAAAGAGACCGTACTGCCTGAACTGGGCCCTGGTAATGTTTTCAGCTTCCTGCTGCAACTCTTCGGGAGTGATTCTAACTTCGTTGTCTTTGGCAATCTTATTCTTGATAAGCTGCCATTTAAGATCCTGCCTGAACGACCCGAAATCCTTCTCTATCTGTTCCTCGGTAGTTGATTCATTTACCTTCAGCAGCCACCGCTTGAGAAAATCCTCCGGCAGACTGAATTCTGTCTTTGCAATGGCCAGGGCCCTGATGTCTGAAGACAGCTTGAAATCTGTTTCCTGTTTAAGATTTGCACTAATTTCTTCCTCTATGCGTTTCCTGAATTCTTCCTCTGAGCCGACAACTCCCTCACCGTAAATCCTGTCAAACAGTTCCTGCCCTGTTTCAGCTGGTTTGAAGCGGGTTATTTCATTTATTGTAAACCTGAACCGGCCGTCAATTGATTCCACCTCATCCTTCTTTCTTTTCAGAAGCCCTGCAATTTCATAGTCATTGGGCAGGGCTTTCCTGAGATCGAAATCGATGGAATCACCTGGAGCTTTTCCGATAAACTCTTTTTTTATATCATCATCTTTGATCAGATCGATTCCCAGGGTTGTGTCGTCGGCAAACAAACCTTTGTATTCCGGATCAGATGTATTGTCAATGGCTTCGATCTTTCCCCTCAGCAGATCTTTATCTTCCGACAGATCAACCTTTTCGAATCTTCCAAACCTGCGTCTGTAGGTTTCGAGGTAATCATTCTTCATTTTTTCATCCGCCTCTATTTCATAACCGATAACCTTGTTTTTCTTGTTAAGTTTTATTTCAAAATCGGGTGCGAGCCCCAGATCAAACAAAAAAGTAAAGGACTCCTGGTTGTCAAAATCAATTTTTTCATGTTCATCCGTTTTGGGCATGGGATCGCCGAGTATATCGATCTTTTCATCGGCAAGGTATTTCTGAATATTTTCGGTCACGGCCTTGTTGATCTCCTCAATCCTTACCGACCTGCCGTACATTCTTCTAATCAGTTCGTATGGTACCTTGCCCGGACGGAAACCTTTCAGGTTCGCCCTCCTGCGATAATCCCTCAATACTTTTTCAACATTTTCGTCATAATCAGCCTTTTCAACCTGAACTTTAAGAACAGCATTAAGGTCATCGATGTTTTCCTTTGAAATAATCATTTTATATCTGTTTATGGCATTTAAAAAAACCGCTGAACGCATCTCGGATGATCGTTACGGACGGTTCGCAAATCTGTGCGGATGAAGGGACTCGAACCCCCACGTCACTAGGACACAAGATCCTAAGTCTTGCTCGGCTACCAATTACGACACATCCGCAAAAAACACCGCAAAATTACAGAAAATTCTTATTATAATAATAAGGGAGTGCAATTACCTGCGCAGTTCGAAGTTCTTGCCCAGGTAGACTTTTCTTACATGTTCATCTTCGGCAAGCTGGGTTGATGTGCCTGCCATCAGGATTCTTCCTTCAAACAGCAGGTAAGCCCGGTCGGTTATGGAAAGGGTTTCGTGAACATTGTGATCGGTAATAAGAATCCCGATATTCTTGTTTTTAAGTTTGGACACTATTTCCTGGATATCTTCCACTGCAATGGGGTCCACGCCGGCAAAAGGTTCATCTAGCAGTATGAACTTTGGTTTAAGCGCAAGGGCTCTTGCTATCTCAGTCCGGCGTCTTTCTCCTCCCGAAAGCTGAATTCCCTTGCTTCTCCTGATTTTATGCAGACCGAATTCGGTCAGAAGCGTCTCAAGCCTTTCATTCTGTTCGCTTAAAGGCATTCCAGACATTTCAAGAACGGCCCTGATATTGTCTTCGACCGAAAGGTTCCTGAAAACCGAAGCCTCCTGGGCCAGATACCCGATACCGCGCCTTGCTCTTTTGTAAACGGGAAGGGTTGTAATGTCCTCATCATCCAGGAATATTCTCCCCTCCTTTGGCCTGATCAAACCCACGATCATATAAAAGGAAGTGGTCTTGCCAGCACCGTTGGGCCCGAGCAAACCAACAATCTCTCCCTGCTCAACATTTATCGAAACATGGTCGACAACCGTGCGGTTATTGTATTTTTTTACCAGGTTTTCAGTATAAAGTTTCATGACAGGAAAATGGAGGAGATCATTTTGCCGGCTCAGAATCTGCACTCAAATATTCTTTGTGCTCCTTTTCTTTCTTTTTCATGACCCTTTTCGAAATAAGTATCCCCACTTCATAAAGGGCAAGAAGGGGTATTGCCACAAGCATCTGTGAAAACACATCAGGAGGGGTGATAATTGCAGCAACGATGAATATCACTATAATTGCATGCCTTCTGTATTTGATCATGAACGGGGGAGTTATTACACCTATCTTGGTCAGGAAGAATGCAATGATGGGCAGCTCAAAAACCAGCCCGGTGGCAAGGCAGATAGAAGTGATTGTGCCTATGTAGGATCTGATGTTGATCTGGTTAACGACATCGGAGCTAACCTGGTAATTTGTCAGGAAGTGGATCGAGAGAGGAGCAAGGGCAAAATACCCGAATAGGACACCCGTGAAAAAAAGCAATGACGTTGCAACCACAGCACCTCGGGTATATTTCTTCTCATTGCTGTGCAGGGCAGGCTTGAAAAACTGCCAGAACTCCCACATTATGTAGGGAAAAGCCATTATCAAACCCGATACAAGGGCAACAATTATGTGGGTTGTCAGCTGTCCGGCCATTTTGATGTTGATCAGATTGACCGGTTTGCTGTTTATGCATAATGCATCTACATTGACCAGGTGTCCAAGCCTGCACAATAAACGGTTTGTCAGAAAATCAGGATTTTTCGGTGCCAGAATGATCTTGTCGAAAATCAGGTTCTTCAGGATGAACGCCGTTATCATAAAAACGATTATGGCAAGGATTGACCGGATCAGATGCCATCTCAACTCTTCAAGATGTTCGAGGAATGACATCTCTCCCTCGTTGTTTCTGCTGCTCTTGCCCTTTTTGGCCATCGGCTCAAAAGACTAATTCCTTAAATTTTCAGTGTGCAAAGATGATAAAACTTATCTTGCAAAACAAGTTCAATTAGGTTTAACACGAAAATCTCAGATATGGCCTGCAGATTTTTTAAACAAAATTTAATAGTATTTGATTAATTTATTATATAACTTTATTAAACTGTAATTGACAGCAGATTGTGAGATAAGAGAAATCAGGTGAATGAAATGGTAAGTGATGCTGCTATACATGAATATTTGAAAAAATATTTCGGATTTGATACCTTTAAGGGGAACCAGGAATCCATAATCAAGAATGTTCTTGAGGGTCGTGATACATTTGTACTTATGCCCACCGGAGGCGGGAAATCATTATGCTACCAGTTGCCGGCAGTAATGAAACCCGGAACTGCAATTGTTATCTCTCCTCTTATTGCCCTGATGAAGAACCAGGTGGATGCAATGCGCAACTTCAGCACAGATGATGATGTTGCTCATTTTCTCAATTCGTCACTTACCAAATCGGAAAGTGCCAGGGTAAAACAGGATGTACTTTCAGGTAAGGCCAAACTTTTATATGTAGCGCCCGAATCACTGACAAAGGAGGAAAACATCGATTTCCTGAAAAACGTCGATATATCATTTTATGCTATCGACGAAGCACATTGCATTTCCGAATGGGGTCATGATTTCCGGCCTGAATACAGAAGGATAAGGCCCATTATCGACTCAATCGGCAGATCGCCCATCATCGCCCTTACTGCAACGGCAACCCCGAAGGTGCAGCACGATATCCAGAAAAACCTTGGAATACTTGAGGCGGATGTCTTCAAATCCTCATTCAACAGGCCTAATCTCTATTATGAGGTCAAGTCAAAACAGGATGTTAACAGGGAAATAATAAAATACATAAAGAACAATCCCGGGAAATCGGGAATAATATACTGCCTGAGCCGTAAAAAGGTGGAAGAGATGGCAGAGAACCTGAAAGTGAATGGCATAAAGGCCCTGCCATATCATGCCGGCATGGATTCGGCAACCCGTACGGCAAACCAGGATAAGTTCCTGATGGAGGAAGCCGACATAATCGTTGCAACCATTGCTTTCGGGATGGGAATTGACAAGCCCGACGTGAGATTTGTGATACATTATGATATCCCCAAAAGCCTGGAAGGATACTACCAGGAGACAGGAAGAGCCGGACGCGATGGCGGTGAGGGTAATTGCATTGCTTATTACAGCTATTCGGATATAGTGAAGCTTGAAAAATTCATGCAGGGAAAGCCGATCGCTGAGCAGGAGATCGGTAAACAACTGCTGCTTGAAACTGTATCATATGCCGAATCCTCCGTGTGCAGAAGGAAACTGCTGCTTCATTATTTCGGGGAGGAGTATCCGAAAGATAATTGCGAAGCCTGCGACAACTGTCTGCATCCAAAGGCTCAGTTTGAGGGAAGCGAAGCCGTGGTGAACGTGCTTGAAACAGTGCTTGCGGTGAAGGAAAAATTCAAGGCCGATCATATTGCACATATCCTTTCAGGTAAAATCACCTCTGCAATCAAGTCATACAAGCACCATAAGCTTGAATATTTCGGGATAGGGGAGGATAAGGATGAGAAATTCTGGAATATGGTGATCAGGCAGGCCCTTATTGCCAAGTTGCTCGCAAAGGATATTGAAAACTACGGACTGCTGAAGGTCACACCCAAAGGAATGGAGTTCTCTGAAAAGCCAACCTCATTCATGCTGGCCGAAGATCATGATTATGCCGATCCCTCCGATGAGGATAATGCTTTCGGTGCAAGAACTGCCGCCGTTGACGAGGAACTCTTCAGCATACTGAAGGATCTGAGGAAGAAAATCTCAAAGCAGAAAGAAATTCCGCCTTTTGTAATATTTCAGGATCCCTCGCTTGAGGACATGGCAATACAGTATCCGATAAACCTGGATGAACTTCAGAATATATCAGGAGTGGGCGCAGGCAAGGCACAAAGGTATGGAAAGGAGTTCGTTGAGATAATTAAAAAATATGTTGAGGAAAAGGAAATAATCCGCCCCCTCGACATGGTGGTAAAATCAGTGGTTAATAAGTCAGGAATAAAGGTATATATTATCCAGAGCATCGACATGAAAAGGCCCCTTGAAGACATTGCTGAGGCAAAGGGCCTGGAAATGAGCGAACTCCTGTCGGAGATCGAGGCAATTGTAAACTACGGTACCAGGATAAACCTCGATTATTATATCAATATGGTAATGGATGAGGAACGACAGGATGATATTTACTCCTATTTCAGGGAGGAAGCCGAATCCGACTCACTTGATGAAGCAATCAAAGAGCTCGGCAGTGAATATGAGGAAGAGGAAATTAGGCTCATGAGGATCAAGTTCCTTTCCGAGATGGGTAATTAATGTCTTGCGGTTCCCGCCGGAAGGGAAAAAATCACAGCAAGCACATAGAACGGGTAAAGGATCAAGGATGGAAGAAACCACCGCATGGCCTTTTTCATGCCATAACGGGTACTGGTATTGGATAACAGCAAATAATCGGGAATTGATTTTATTGCAAAGGCTGCCAGTAATACGGGCAGAACGGAGATATAAATGATGGCTGATATAAACAGACCAGCAAGAAGTATTGTTGCAGTAAGTATTACAATTGCCAGCATGATAGTCTGACTGTCTTTGTAATGCCCTGCTTTTGATATCCATCGTGCTCTCTGATCCAGGAACGGAATAATCCTGTCAGGCAATTTTGATTTCACTGCTGCTTCCGGGGATTCCAGCCAGGCAATCCTGCTGTCCTTTTCAGCTTTCAGGCTGTGAAGGAGGAAGATGTCATCCCCGGTATTAAGATCGAAATGAATGTTGTCACAGTGCCTGTAATATACATCTTTTGTAAAAGCCAGGTTGGCACCGTTGCACATTACAGGGCTGCCGGCAGCTGCAGTTGCGGCAGTAACGGCCTGAAGGCCCAGGAACTCCAGTTCACAGAATCTCCCGGTAAAGCCTGCAGCGCATTCCGGAATGACGGGCCCGATTATCATGTGGGGCTTCTGTCCGCTATAATACGAAACTATCGCGGATATCCATTGCTTGCCGACCCGGCAGTCGGCGTCAGTGGTAATAATCACTGAACCCTTCGATGCTCCAATAGCCGTCTTCAGGGCTCGCTTCTTGCCAGAGCCGTTACTCTTCAGTACTTTAAGATTTCTGATCCCCTTGAATTCACTTGCTATCTTAAATGTTAGATCTGTTGAGTTATCATCGGCAATAATAAGTTCAAAACAATCATTGTCATAAGTCTGACCTGCAATGTCAGATAACAACCCGGGCAGATTTAATTCTTCGTTGCGGCACGCTACCACTACCGAAATAAATATACCGGATATTTTTACGGGCTGGAAGACCTTTATTCTTTTTAGTACTGAAAACATCTTCAGCATTAAAACAAGATATGGTGCCAGTAATATGATAAGCATCCATTGCATAAGCCATACCCTCAACCATTTATATTAAAAGTAATAACCGTAACCGGGGAGACGGAAGGTTTACTGACCTCCGGCGCAGACAGATTTTCAGCTGTTGGCGTCATAGTTTAAGCTTCTTCCGTCCTATCTGTATTCAGCCCAGCTTTTTATAGCCAATTCCCTGATATCCATTCTGCAAAAGGCAAGAATATAGGCACTTGCGAGCCGGGCATTAGTCAGCAGCGGGATATTGAAATCAATAGCGCTTCTGCGTATCATATAATCATTGTTTAGTTCTGAAGGGCTGAGGTTCTTGGGGATGTTTACGACAAGATCAACTTCCCTGCTACGTATCAGTTCAATGGTATTGGGCGACTTGTCCTCGTCGGGCCAGTATGCCACATGCGCTTCAACACCCGCATTCAGGAGAAACTCCCTTGTGCCCCTGGTTGCATAAAGCTTATGTCCTTTATCACGGAGAGCCCTTGCGCTGTTGAGAAGTTCAACTTTGGCGCGGGCCGGTCCGGTGGAAAGGAGAATGCTTTTTTCAGGAATTTTATAGCCTACTGAAAACATTGCCTTCAGAATAGCCTCATAGAAGTCTTCACCTATACATCCCACTTCACCAGTAGAAGCCATGTCGACACCAAGGACAGGGTCAGCCTTTGCCAGTCGGGAAAAGCTGAACTGGGGTGCCTTCACTCCTACATAATCGAGTTCAAATACCGACTTGTGGGGTTTTTCAACCGGCAGCCCGAGCATGATTTTTGTCGACAACTCAATCAGGTTGGTCCTGAGAACTTTCGACACGAAAGGCATGCTCCGGCTGGCCCTCAGGTTGCATTCAATCACCTTGATATCATTATCCTTTGCCAGGAACTGGATATTGAACGGCCCCGATATGTTAAGCTCATTAGCGATCTGCCTTGAAATTCGCTTTATACGTCTGATGGTTTCAAAATATATTTTCTGGGCAGGGAACACTATGGTCGCATCACCTGAATGGACTCCTGCAAACTCCACATGTTCGCTTATGGCATAGGCAATAATTTCTCCATTCCTTGCAACGGCATCCATTTCGATTTCCTTGGCATTCTCAATGAATTCGGTAACCACCACGGGGTGTTGTTTGGAAACCTGTGCAGCCAGGCCGAGAAAATGAGTGAGTTCATTCCGGTTGGAGACAACATGCATTGCCGCACCTGAAAGTACATAGGAGGGCCTTACAAGAACGGGAAATCCTATCCGGTCAACAAATTCGAATATGTCGCCGATTGAGGAAAGTTCTTTCCATTTTGGCTGGTCAATTGAAAGAGAATCGCACATCTGTGAAAACCTGTGTCTGTTCTCAGCCCTGTCAATCGATACAGGTGATGTGCCCAGAACCGGTACATGGCTTTCGAAAAGCCTCATGGCAAGGTTGTTTGGAATCTGACCGCCGACTGACACAATTACTCCGGCAGGATCTTCAAGTTCAATGATATCCAGAACACGTTCGAAAGTCAGCTCATCAAAGTAAAGCCTGTCGCAGATATCATAATCAGTACTGACAGTTTCGGGGTTGTAATTTATCATTACGGAACGGTATCCTTCCCTCCTTATGGTGTTGATTGCATTCACTGAGCACCAGTCGAATTCAACGCTTGATCCGATTCTGTATGCTCCTGACCCGAGAACAATCACCGATCTTACCGGGTCGCTTCCGTTAATTGCAATTTCATTTTCTTTGGCATTGTAGGTCAGGTACAGATAGCTGCTCCGGGTATTATTCCCGGTTAACAGGGTATCAATCTTTCTGACAAATGGTACTATGCCCAGATTCTTTCTTTTGTCCCTGACTTTCAGCAGGTCAGAGTGAATATTCCCGGGATCGGATTTCATGACGTGCCTCGCTATCTGAAAATCACTGAATCCGTTGATCTTAGCATGAGCCAGCAGTCGGGGGGAAACTGACTCAAGTGAATCGAGCAGACAAAGCTCATTTTTAATATTGATGATATTCTGAAGTTTCTGAAGGAACCATTTGTCTATCCTTGTAAGTTCATGGATCCTGTCGACCGGCAGACCTTTGTCGAGTGCCTCTGCAATAACGAAGATCCTCATATCGGTTGGTTCGGCAAGCTCTTTTTCAATGTCATCCGACTCCACGATCCTGTTCCCTGTAAAGCCGTGCATCCCCTGTCCGATCATCCGTAGTCCTTTCTGAATGACCTCTTCAAATGTTTTTCCGATTGCCATTACTTCACCGACGCTTTTCATACTGCTTCCGATATGATGTGATACGCCTGCGAATTTATTAAGATCCCATCGGGGGATCTTGCATATTATATAATCAGGAACAGGTTCGTAGTAAGCTGTTGCAGAATTGTTTGCTTGACTCCTGATCTCATGTAGTCCGTAACCCAGACCAAGTTTTGCAGCAATGAAAGCCAGCGGGTAGCCGGTTGCCTTGGAAGCAAGGGCACTCGAACGCGACAGACGCGCATTCACCTCAATCACCCTGTAGTCATCTGAATCGGGAGAAAGGGCATATTGTATATTGCATTCGCCAACAATGCCTATGTGTCGTATAATTTTGACTGACAGCTCTCTGAGTCGGCTGAAGTCGCTGTCTGAAAGGGTCTGGGAGGGGGCGACTACAATGCTTTCCCCGGTGTGAATGCCGAGCGGGTCGAAATTCTCCATATTGCACACAGTTATGCATTGGTCAAACCTGTCGCGTACCACTTCAAATTCCACTTCTTTCCAGCCTTTTAGTGACTCTTCAACAAGGATCTGATAGGTATGGGTGAATGCCCTGGAGGAAAGGGCCCTGAGCTCATCGGCGTCGGATGCAAATCCGCTTCCCTGCCCGCCCAGTGTAAATGCGGCCCTTATTATAACAGGAAATCCCAGTCTGGCTGCTGCCTCAACAGCTTCATCCACTCCGGTAACTGCAATGCTTCTGGGAGTTTTTACATTAATTTCGTCGAGCCTTTTTATAAAAAGCTCACGATCTTCAGTATCCATTATGGCCCTCACGGGTGTGCCAAGCACTTTTATGTTGAAGCGTTCAAAAACGCCTTTTTCAAATAATTCAATACCGCAGTTGAGTGCAGTCTGCCCGCCAAATGATAGAAGAATCCCGTCGGGAAGCTCTTTTTCGATAACTTGTTCAACAAAATAAGCCGTTACAGGTAAAAAGTAGATTTTGTCGGCAAGCTCTTCCGAAGTCTGAACCGTTGCAATGTTCGGATTGATCAGTACAGTTTCAACCCCTTCCTCCTTCATGGCTTTAAGCGCCTGAGAACCGGAATAGTCAAATTCGCCGGCCTCACCTATCTTAAGTGCTCCGGAACCCAGAATTATTACCTTTCTTATTGCCTCTTTCATAGCCGGATTTTAATTCCCAAAAATATAACAAATTACGGTTTCCGGACGCATAACTGAAAATATTGTATATATTTGCATCATTAATGTATAAATATGCAAAAATCAGAACGACTTCACGCCATAGAAAAGATACTTAGTGAAAAGGTCGTTACATCGCAGGAAGAATTGCTTAATCACCTGGAAAAAGCAGGGATCAGGTGTACCCAGGCCACCTTATCCCGCAACCTGAGGCAGATGGGGGTGTGCAGGATACCTGACGGTACAGGCAACTACAGATATTCGATGATTGCGGGTGAAGCGGAATGCCATCCGTCTGAACCCAGGCTGAATTTTGTTCCGGTTATACGTGAAATAATTGAAACAAAAGGGATGATGGTGATAAAAACATTCCCGGGAAGCGCCGGTACGGCTGCATATTATATCGATAACAGCAGGAAGATTGAGATTGCAGGCACAATAGCCGGCGATGACACAATTCTGTTAATTCCCCGTGACAGGATCACACTCCGGCAGGTTCACAGCTGCCTTGAAATGATTTTTCCGGGCTTGCATAAGCAGCTGAGTAAGACCGGACAAAAGACGGATAAATGGATAGAAAATCTTTATAAACAAAAAACAAAAAAGAAATGAAAGAAAAAGTTGTGCTTGCCTATAGTGGAGGACTGGACACATCGGTGATATTAAAATGGCTCATGGAGAAGGGTTACGAGGTGATTGCCTTTGTTGCTGATGTGGGTCAGGAAGATGATTTTGAAGAATGTCGGAAAAAAGCCTTGCTTCTTGGTGCATCAAAGGTCATAATCAAGGATCTACGGAAGGAGTTTGTTGAAAACTATGTATTCAAGGCCATAATGGGAAATGCTGTTTATGAGGACAGGTATCTCCTGGGGACCGCGCTTGCAAGGCCCCTGATCGCGAAAACCCAGATCGAGGTTGCCGTCAGTGAGGCTGCAGGTGCCGTTGCCCACGGGGCTACCGGAAAAGGCAATGATCAGGTGAGGTTTGAGCTTTCTTACTATGCGCTTAAGCCCGACATCAAGGTAATTTCACCCTGGAAAGACAAGGAATTCCTGGAGAAGTTCAAGGGAAGGACTGATCTTCTAAAATACGCATCCGAAATGAAGATACCGGTCAAAGCAAGTATTGACAAACCATACAGTGAGGATGACAACATTATGCACATAAGCCATGAAGCAGGCATACTTGAGGATCCCATGTTCTCAGCTCAGAAGGATATGCTGCTGAAAATGGTTTTGCCCCAGGATGCACCCGACAAGGAAACAAGACTGGTAATCCATTTCAGGAACGGTATCCCGGTGAAAGTTATAAACAAGGATGACGGTACGCTTAAGGATGATTCACTCGACATGTTCATATATCTGAACGAGATTGCAGGCAGGAACGGGATAGGGCTCCTCGACATGGTTGAGAACAGGTATGTCGGCATAAAGTCGAGGGGTGTTTATGAGACGCCTGCTGCCACGGTACTGCATGTGGCCCACAGGGATCTTGAAGGTATAGCCATGGACAGGGAGGTTATGCGTCTGAGGAACATGCTTGCTCCAAAATTTGCTGAACTGATCTATTATGGATTCTGGTTCAGCCCTGAGATGGATTTTCTCATGGCCGCGATTGAAAAAAGCCAGGAAATAATTGACGGAAGTGTTCACCTTTGCCTTTACAAGGGCAATATCCTTATTGAGGGTCGTGAATCGCCATCATCTCTCTATGACAAGGAACTTTCAAGTATGGACATTGAGGGAGGATTCGACCAGACCGACAGCAGGGGATTTATCAGGATCAATGCGATCAGGCTGATGGCGCATAGGGCCATTGTTGAGGCAAGTAAAAAAAAGAATTGAAATATGAAACTCTGGGAAAAAGGCACTGTAACTGAGAATTCGGTAATTGAGTTCACGTCAGGCAGTGACAGGGTCACCGACCTTTTGCTTGCAGAATGGGATATTGCAGGTTCAATGGCCCATGCAATTATGCTTGAGAAATGCGGCCTGCTGTCACCCGGGGAGAAAACGGACCTTCTGAATGCCCTGTATTCATTGTTTCAGAAGCATGGCAAAGGGGCACTGACAATCGGGAAAGGTGTTGAAGACATACATTCACAGATAGAGAAGGAGCTTACGGATATGCTTGGTCCTGCGGGGAAAAAAATACATACCGGCAGATCAAGGAATGACCAGGTCTTGACAGATGTTCGTCTCTATACCAGGGCTGCCATCGACGATCTTGCCCGCGAAGTTGCCCGCCTGTTCCATAAGCTTCAGGATCTTGGCGTCAGGCATAAAGAGGTGCTGATTCCGGGATATACTCATATGCAACCGGCAATGCTGTCGTCATTTGGTTTATGGTTCGGTTCATGGGCCGAAGCGCTTGCCGATGATATTGTAATGCTCGGCGCAGCAAGAACCCTGAATAACCGTAATCCCCTCGGAACAGCTGCAGGATATGGATCCACCCTTCCGTTGCAGAGAAGGATTACCACAGAGCTTCTTGAATTTGATACTCTTTTGTTCAATTCCGCCTATGCGGGGCTTAGCCGGGGGAAAGCTGAGCTGGCAACCGCTTCATCCATAGCATCGATAGCACAGACCATCGGTCGGCTGGCTGGGGAAATTTGCCTTTTTATGAGTGCCGAATTCAGATTTGTCGATTTTCCCGATGAACTGATAACAGGTTCAAGCATTATGCCTCAGAAAAGAAATCCCGATGTGTTTGAACTGGTAAGGGGCAGATGCAATCTCCTGCAATCCCTTCCTTCCAGGGTTTGTGCCCTGACCTTCAATCTCCCGTCGGGTTACAACAGGGAATACCAGCTTTTTAAACAATTGATGTTTGATGCCTTTTCTGAATTAAGGGAATGCATCGGAATCATGGTATTGATGTTAGGTCATATCAGGCTGAGGGATAATATTGCTGAGGACTCACTGTACAATTCCATTTACAGTACTGAGGAAGTGAACCGCCTGGTCAGGGAAGGTATTCCGTTCAGGGATGCCTACAGGTCCGTTGCTGATTCGGTGAAAAAAGGAATCTTTAAAAGGACAGCTTTAACAGATTATACTCATGAAGGGACAGTCGGCAATCTTTGCAATGAAGAAATCAGGGATCTTTTCGAGAAAAGGCTTGAAGGTTTCAGGAGCAAATCAGCATGGGAGCTGGTAGAAAAATTCATGAAATATTGATTAGGAAGTAAGCCCGTGGAATTCAGGATCCCAAAAGCAAATTTGTCAGTCATGCTGGTTACCGGAGCCCGTTAATTGCATGCTCGATCTTTTGCAGTGCGAGCTGAACCCTTGAGCGCGTTGTTGCAAGATTCATACGCATGAAGCCACTTCCTCCAGGCCCGAAGGTTGATCCCTCATTCATTCCCACCCCTGCCCTTGAGATGAAAAATTCCATAAGTTCTTTCGGATCCATTTGCAGTTTTCTGCAATCGAGCCAAATCATGTAGGTGGCCTCAGGTTTAACAGGGATTATTTCCGGGATCCTTTCCTTGCAATAGTTCATTACAAGCTCAACGTTGCCGTTAATATACCTTGTCAGTTCCGCAAGCCATTCATGACCTTGCGAGTACGCAGCAGCTGACGCAATGGTCCCGAAAATGTTGCCGCTGCCGATGTGGATATGCCCGATCCGGGAGTTAAAGTATTTGCGCATTACCGGATTGGATATTATGACGGAGGAAGTGGAAAGACCTGCCAGATTGAACGTTTTGCTTGGAGCGATGCAGGTAATGGTTATATCAGCTGCTTTTTCCGAGATGGTGGCCACTGGATGATGTTTGTGCGGCGGCAGCACAAGGTCGCAATGGATCTCATCCGACAGTATCAGGATATTATGCTCGATGCATATCTCTGCGAGCCTGGCAAGTTCTTCATACGACCATGCCCTTCCCACGGGATTATGGGGATTGGAAATGATAATCATTTTTACGTTTGGATCAATGGCAGAAACGAGGGATTCAAAATCCATTGTCCATCTGTTTTCCTTTTCTGTAAGTTGATTGTATGAGAGAATGCGTCCGTGATTTTCCACGGCTGAGAAGAATGGGAAATATACCGGAGGCTGAACCAGGATGGTATCGCCGGGACGTGTAAAGGCCAGGGTGCAGATATTCAGTGCTGGTACGATTCCGGGTGAAAAGCATATCCATTCCCTGCTGATCTTCCAGTTATGCCGTTGCAGTTGCCAGTCGATGATCGATCTGTAATAGTTTTCGGGACGGAACGAATATCCCAGTATCTCATGATCAAGTCTCTTTCGCAGGGCCCTGATAATGAAATCGGGAGTCTTGAAATCCATATCGGCAACCCACATCGGTATGAGGTTATCTGTACCAAAAGTCTCATTCAGCAAATCGTGTTTTACACAATCCGTACCTTTCCTTTCAACAGGTTCGTCAAAATCCCAATTCATTCTCTCTTAATAATTAAAGTGATCAAAGATAAATAAAAATCAATGATGAAGGGACCGGGATGGGTTTAGCCTGCAGCCGGCCGGAATTTGAAAAGACTGGATGCGGCTGCAAGGAAAAAGATTATTCTTAAGACCTTTCAAAATAGGTAAACTGAAAAGGCTTATGTTAATATATTTTATTATTTTTATCACCGTTTTTAAGAATTAAATCTAAATTGACTTGATATGAAAAAAGCATTGGCAATCATTATGATTCCGGTTCTGCTTCTTGGCCTGTCGCTTCTTGGTTCTTGCAAGGGAGGTTCCGGGAAAAGGCAGCAAAAAATAGTTGAAATGAGCCAGGTAAAGACCATTGAAAAGGAGATAGCTAAAAATGTCTATCCCTTACCCACTTCGGCAGAAGTGATTAAAATGCTTACAGAACTTGAAGTTGGCTATATCATTGGCATTTCAAATCCGGTTGCAAACTCAAAGAAATACTTCACCAGTGCGAAACGGGCAATAAACCTGGGAGCATACGGAGCAGACCTGAGTTACGCCACTCTTTATAATATCAGTCAGGAGGTAATCAATTATCTTGATGTGATCAGGTCGCTTGCGGCAGAACTTAATTTATCGAAGATTTATGACGAAACCCTTTATGACAGGATAAGGGAGAATTTTGACAACAGGGATAAGCTCGTAGAAATCCTTACCGGTGCGTTTAATGATACCTATGCATACCTGGCCGACAATGATCAGCAATCGCTGGCCCTGTTGGTTGTGGGAGGAGCATGGGTGGAAGGAATGTATCTTACAACCCACGTTTCCGAGGCAGCATACCAGATCGCAGGCATTTCAAAGGTTCTGCTGGAACAGAAAAAATCCTTCGAGTTGTTCCTGGAAATTACAGAGCCTTATCTCGGAGATCAGGATCTGAAGAATTTCATTGATTTGCTCGGGCCGATGAAGAGAGTTTATGAGGGGCTTGGAACAAGCCTGACAATGCAGAATATTATCGACATCACAAAAGCCATTGAAGTTATAAGAGACCAAATGGTCCAGTAATTCTGCCGATAACTTACCGGGGATTGTTTAAAAGGGGTAAGCCGTTTACATATATCTTTTTTAAACAATCCCTTTTTTATTTCTTTCTATGAGGGAATCTGTATTACTTGCCTTAATTCACATTTTCGCAATTATTTCGACGATAAATCCGGGAGGGATCTCTACCAGGGGCAAGAAGATACTTCGCAGTTACCTTCGCAGATATCTTAACCGGGAACTGGAAGAGGAATATTATGCCCTTTTTGAGAATAACCTGGAGTTTTATTCAAATGAATTGAAAAGCGTTGACAAGGAAGAGCTTTCTGATGAGGAGTCACTGATTACGTTTCAGATAACAAATATCTGCCGCCAGATTAGAAAAGGGCTTTTCCTTGAGGAAAGGATGATAGTATTTCTTCAGCTGCTCGAGTTTGCTTTTGAAGATGGCATTATAAATCATCAGGAACAGATCATTATTGACATTGTTGCACGGACCTTCAATATTTCAAAAAAGGAATTTGATAATGCCAGTGCATTCATGATTGAAAGAGATTATGATGCTGTTTCGCCCGACTGTTTACTTCTGATTGAAAGTGACAAGCCTGAAAAATGGGCCGCCGGGAAGTATTCAAACTATGAAAAGTGGCATCACCTTCGGATAAAGGGCTTTAAAGGGCGCATGTTCATCCTACATATCGAGAGTACAGGATCGCTTATTCTCATATATGACGGAACACTGGAGCTTTATTTCAGGGGACGTGACATACTGGTCGGCCGGCCTTACCTGCTTGAGCGCGGGAATAACATAAAAGGTCAGGGAATCGACCCAATCTATTATTCCAGAATTTACAAGAAGTTTGTTCTCCGTAAATTTCCTGAAAAGATTGTATTTGAAGGTCATAATATAGAGTTCCTGTTCAGGAATTCCGGGAACGGCGTGAGACAGATGAATTTCAGGATTGAATCGGGCAATCTCATCGGTCTCATGGGAGGAAGCGGTGTGGGTAAAACAACCATGCTGAATTTGTTGCAGGGCAAGATTGTTCCAACGTCCGGAAATCTTTTTATCAACGGGTATGATCTGCATGAGGATTCCGGCAAACTCGAAGGCCTGATAGGATATGTTCCGCAGGATGATCTGCTCATTGAAGAACTGACTGTGCACCAGAACCTTTACTATAATGCCCGGCTGTGTTTCAGCGATTACACCGAAGAGCAGCTTAACAAAACGGTTGAAAAGGTGCTGGAGGATCTTGATCTGCTGGAGATTAAGGATCTTCAGGTTGGTGATGCGCTTAATAAGAAGGTTAGCGGCGGACAAAGGAAAAGGTTAAATATCGGCCTTGAGCTGATGCGTGGTCCGGGTATTCTTTTTGTAGATGAACCGACTTCAGGGCTGTCTTCCTTCGACTCTGAAAAGGTGATGGGACTTCTGAAGAAAGAGGCACTGGCCGGGAAGCTTGTGTTTACTATAATACATCAGCCTTCTTCAGATATTCTGAAAATGTTCGACAGATTATGGATCCTTGACAAAGGCGGCTATATGGTATATGACGGGGATCCGGTAGAGGCACTGGTATATTTCAAGACTGAAACCTCGCAGGCAAATGCTGCCGAGAGCGAATGCCCTAATTGCGGGAACATTGAGACAGAAGATATTTTACATATAATTGAAGTAAAGGTTATTGACAATGCAGGTTTACCTGGCACTGAAAGGCAGATAAGTCCTGAGGAATGGCATGAGAGATACAGGAAAAAAATGATGCCCGGAGAAACTTCCAGGCCCCCCGTAGAGAAGTTGCCTTCCAGCAATTTTGTTGTTCCAGGGAGATCCTCTCAGATCAGAACCTTCATTAAGAGAAATATTGTACGCAAGCTGGCTGATAAACAGTATATGACCATCAGTCTCCTGGAAGTACCCGCGCTTGCACTGATACTCGCATTCCTTTCAAAATACAGCGAAGATGGCATTTACCTGTTTTCGGCCAATAAGAATTACCCGGTTTTCCTTTTTATGTCAATTATCGTGGTACTTTTTGTCGGTCTTACCGTAAGCGCAGAAGAAATTTTCAGAGACAGGAAGATACTTGAAAGGGAAAAGTTTCTTCATCTGAGCTGGATGAGTTACCTCATATCGAAAATCAGTTTTCTCTTTGCCTTGTCGGCAATACAATCGCTGTCATTCCTTATTGTGGCAAATATACTTCTTGAAGTCAGGGGAATGATTTTTCCGCAGTGGATCATTTTGTTTTCCACCGCCTGCTTCGGCAATATGCTTGGATTGAATATTTCTGCCGGAATGAGGAGTGTGGTAAGCATTTATATTTTGATCCCCCTTTTGCTTGTACCCATGTTGCTGCTGGGAGGGGCAATGATCAGGTTTGATGATCTTCATAAATCAATCAGCAGGAAAATATACGTTCCGGTCGCCGGAGATGTGATGGTTACCCGTTGGGCTTATGAGGCACTTATGGTTGAGGAGTTCAAATCGAACAAGTTTGAAAAGCCTTTCTTCAATTATGATATGCAGATAAGCCAGAATGACTGGTATGCATCTTTTCTGATTCCTGAACTGAAAGCCAAAATCAATGAATGCGTGACGGCCGGAAAGGAGGAAAAATACAGGGATTACTGTAAAATGAATCTCAGGAAAGTAAAATATCATTTGAATGAATTGTCATCCATAACGGGTATTAAACCGGGAGCCTGGCTGGAGTCTGTTAACTACGACGATTTCAGTGGTCATACAGGAGATCAAGTTATAGAATATCTCGACAGCCTCGGCTTTTCACTTAGGATGGCAATCAGGGAAATTAATGCTGAAAAAGACGCCCTGTACGATCAGATGAGGATGGCAATGGGTAATGATAAGTTGCTTGAACTGCGTGAGAAGAATTATAATGAAAACCTGGCTGATATTGTACGTAATACCCTTAACAAGAATAAAATACTGGATTCGGACAATAGACTTATCCAAAAAGCTGATCCGATCTTTATGAAACCCGGATCGAAATTCGGACGGGCTCATTTTTATGCACCCTATAAACAGATTGGAGACCTGAAAATTGATACCCTGCCTTTTAATGTGATAATTATCTGGCTTATGACAATTGGTTTGTCAGTCACCCTCTATTTCAACATTCTTAAAAAGTTTATAATTTTCCTTGAATCGCTGAAACTACCTTTATGGAGAAAGTTTGGAAGGGGATTTCTTCAGCAATAATCGGATTCATATTGTTAGTTTCCGGGTTTAGGCGATCTGATTTTTACTTAAGGACAAATAAATCGCAATGGTGAAGCCAAAGAAAAACCTGGGGCAGCATTTTTTGAAAGACAAAAATATTGCAGGGAAGATCGTTTCCTCCTTTTCGGGGGAAGGCTGCGAGTCTGTTCTGGAGATAGGTCCTGGTACCGGGATTCTTACCCGCTTACTCCTTGAAAGGAACTTCGGGGATTTCCAGGTGGTGGAAATTGATGATGAATCAGTGCATTTTCTGCGCTCAAACTTCAATAATCTGGATAAAATTATTTCCGGCGATTTCCTGACTCTCGACATAAATGCATATTTCAAAGGCAGCCTGGGGATAATCGGGAATCTGCCATATAATATATCCTCCCAGATCTTTTTTAAAATTGTCCGTTTCCGGGATATGATTCCCGAAGTGGTATGTATGGTGCAGAAAGAGGTTGCGCAGAGGATATGCGCCGGGCCGGGATCGAGGATTTATGGAATTTTGAGTGTTCTTGTCGGTGCATATTATTCTGCAGAATATCTCTTTACTGTTTCAGGACAGATGTTTTATCCACCGACGAAGGTGGATTCGGGGGTTATAAGACTTGTAAGAAACGAGGTTAAGTCACTGAATTGTGATGAAGATCTGTTTGCAAGAGTGGTTAGGGCTTGTTTCAACCAGAGAAGGAAGAAGCTCAGAAATTCTGTAAAGGCAGCCTTTGATCTGATTGATTACGATTTTGAGTGGTCTGATTTGCGGCCTGAGCAGCTTTCAACGTCTCAGTTTGTCAACCTCACCAACTGGATTTCTGAAAAAGGCAGGTTTTCAGAATGAAAAGCCCATGGCATCGACCGGATTCATTTTGGCTGCCGAGTATGCAGGTGCATATCCGGCTACAATACCGATGAATGCCGATATGAATATTGCCAGTGATATGTTGCCCACTGTGAGGTGAATGGAAAGATCATACAGGTAATTTATTACAATTGTCCCTGCAAATATCAGAAGTAGGCCCAGAATACCTCCTACAACCGAAAGAAGTACCGATTCAGTAAGAAACTGCTGAAGAATGAAAAACCGCTTTGCTCCGAGAGCCTTCTGAATTCCGATAATGTTGGTTCGTTCCCTGACCGATACGAACATAATATTTGCTATGCCGAATCCGCCGACCAGGATCGCAAACCCACCAATGATCCAGCCTCCTATATTGATTCCTTTAAACACCGCACTAAATCCCTGAGACAGCATGCTGGCCCTGTTGACCGAAAAGTCAGTTTTTTCCGAAGGTTTAAGACGTCTTGCCGCCCTGAGGATTATGGTTATTTCATCAGCCAGTTCCTGAACGGCTACGTTGGGTTTTGCCTTTATCATCAATTGTGTTTCAACAAACCGGTTTCTGAGATTAATAAAACTTTTTGCGAAATTAAGCGGCACCATGGTCAGCTGATCAATATTGCTCAAACTAATTCCTCCCTGACCTTCTTTTTTCAAAACGCCGATTACCAGAACCTTAAAACCGGCCAGGGTTATTGTCTTACCAACCGGATTGGCATTCTCAAAAAGCCTATCGGCTATTTCGGCTCCGATTACTGCAACATTATTACCGGAATTTAATTCATATGCAGAAAAATACCTGCCCTTCTCTATCTCAAATGAAGCGATCTTCTCAAGATCCTCTGTCACTGCCCCTATCATTGCCTCATTTATAAAATTGTTCCTGTATTTCATCCTTTGATTCTGGAATACTCCCAATGCAGCCGATTCAGCTCTCACAGATCTGTTTAGAACGGCCTTGTAATCATCAAGACTAACCGGGGGACGTTTAATAAGATCCCACCATGCAAGGTTGGGATCAAACGACCATGGATACTTCTGGACATAAATGACATTATTGCCCATGGAGTTTATGCTGTCGTGGATCGACTTCTCCATCCAGTCGAAAACCGTGAATACTGAGATTATGCAAAATATTCCGATTGTTATTCCAAATAGGGAAAGAAAAGTTCTCAGCTTATTTACCAATACTGAGTTATAAGCAAAAACCAATCCTTCGCGGAAGAGCCTGAAAAACATTTTCATATGTATATTTCCTGTATCCCGCTGTCATGTTATCTTTCTGCCCGACGCAAAGATCCATAACTTGAGGACAGTGTTACCATTTTTAGCCGTACGTGAATGGGCAAAGGCGGGTTTTGTTTTCATCATGCCGCATTCCTGAAGGGCGAAGTTAAAAAATCCTGCGATGTTTCAACAGTTGCCAGGACATAATTTCCAGGACTGTCAGATATTTGGTTGTATGGTTATGAGTTACTCAATTCCCAGTTCAGGGCAGACCCTTCATATTCATAATCATTATATGTTGAGGTTAATAAAAAATTATCTATTTTTAACCGCCTGAAACAGAAGGGAGATTCTAAGCATAAAAATCAGAGTATGAATGAAAAAAGAATACTGGGTGCACTGATCTCGGTTTACAGGAAAGAAGGGTTGGAAGAGATTGTAAGGCTCCTTGATGAATTGAAAATCAGGATCTATTCCACCGGAGGCACATTCAGCTTTATCAGTGATCTGGGGATTGGATCAGAAAAGGTTGAAGACCTAACAGGATTTCCTTCCATTCTTGGCGGAAGGGTGAAAACGCTTCATCCTTCTGTTTTCGGAGGTATACTTGCACGCAGGGAAAACGCCGGCGATCTGGAACAGCTTGGAAAATATGGTATCCCTGAAATTGACCTGGTGATAGTTGATCTTTATCCTTTTGAGGAAACAGTTCAATCGACTGAAAACGAGGATGAGATCATTGAAAAAATCGATATTGGCGGAATTTCCCTGATTAGGGCAGGGGCAAAGAATTACAGGGATGTTCTGATTGTTTCATCGGTTAAGCAATATCCCCGGTTGCTGGAGCTTCTGAAGGAAAAAAGAGGCATAACCGGTATTGAGGAAAGAAGGCTTTTTGCAGCTGAGGCTTTCCAGGCTTCTTCACATTATGACACTGCAATATTTAATTATTTTAACAGGAAGGAAGATGTTGAGGCGTTCAGGGTAAGCCTGAATGAAGCTTACCATCTCAGGTATGGTGAAAACCCCCATCAGAAAGGAATATTTTTTGGCGATCCGGGAAGATTTTTTGACAAATTACAGGGCAAGGAAATTTCATACAACAATTTTCTTGATATTGATGCTGCTGTAAGCCTTATCGATGAGTTCACGGAAACCACCTTTGTCATTATCAAGCATAATAATGCATGTGGTGTAGCATCCCGGAGCAACCCGCATGATGCCTGGATGGCCGCCCTGGCATGTGATCCGGTTTCAGCATTTGGAGGAGTAATAATTACCAATGTTCCAGTCGATGAACTCACGGCATCGGAAATAGACAAGTTGTTTTTCGAATTGATTATTGCTCCGGAGTTTACCCCGGAAGCCTTGAGGATATTGAGTCAGAAGAAAAACAGGATCATTCTTAAACGAAAAGCCGCCGAAAAAAGCAGATCCAGTTACCGATCCTTGCTGGATGGAGTGTTGTGGCAGGAAAAGGACCTGGCCACCGAACTGGAAAGTGACATGCACCCCGTTACGGATGCCAAACCCGATTCGAATCAGATGAAGGATCTGGTATTTGCCAATAAAATTGTCAAGCACAGTAAATCCAACGCAATTGTGATTGCCCGGGACCGTCAGCTTTATGCCAGTGGTGTCGGCCAGACTTCCAGGGTGGATGCTTTAAGGCATGCCATTGATAAAGCCCGTGGTTTTGGATTTGATCTGAGAGGAGCCGTACTTGCATCAGATGCCTATTTCCCATTTTCCGATTCAGCGGAGATTGCCCATAAGGCAGGAATTTCAGCAATTGTGGAACCCGGAGGATCAGTGAGAGATAAGGATACAATTGACTATTGCGCATCAAACGGAATTGCCCTGCTTTTTACTGGAATAAGACATTTCCGACATTGAAAACAAATAATTATAAAACCACATAAATGGGACTCTTTTCATTTTTGACCCAGGAGATAGCCATCGATCTGGGTACTGCCAATACGATTATCATCCACAATGATAAAATAGTTGTAGATGAACCGTCGATAGTTGCGATTGACAAAAACACCGGTAAACCCATAGCCATTGGAGAAGCAGCCAGGCAGATGCATGGCAAGACACATGAAAATATAAAAACTGTAAGGCCCCTTCGTGACGGAGTCATTGCTGATTTCAACGCCGCAGAGCTGATGATCAGGGGAATGATCAAGATGATCAATACGGGGCCAAAGTTTTTTACTCCCTCACTTAAAATGGTAGTTTGCATTCCGTCAGGCAGTACGGAGGTTGAATTGCGGGCAGTACGGGACTCATCGGAACATGCCGGCGGAAGGGATGTTTACATGATATATGAACCAATGGCAGCAGCCATTGGAATAGGTCTTGATGTCGAAGCTCCTGAGGGATCGATGGTTGTTGATATAGGAGGCGGGACCACTGAGATTGCTGTCATTGCACTCGGTGGAATTGTTTGCAATAAGTCAATAAGGATTGCCGGGGATGGATTTACATCTGACATTCAATCTTACATGAGGCATCAGCACAACATAAAAATCGGCGAGAGGACGGCAGAGGATATCAAGATTGCGGTCGGTGCAGCTTTGCCTGATATTGACAGCCCTCCAGCCGACTACATTGTGCGGGGACCGAACATAATGACCTCCCTTCCTATTGAAATACCGATTTCATATCAGGAAATTGCATATTGCCTCGACAAATCTCTTACAAAGGTTGAAGCTGCAATTCTGAATGTTTTGGAACAAACACCGCCCGAGCTTTATGCTGATATTGTAAACAAGGGAATTTACCTGGCCGGGGGAGGAGCACTTCTCAGAGGCTTGGATAAAAGGCTGTCGGACAAGATCAATATTAACTTCATTGTTGTTGAGGATCCGTTGCATGCCGTAGCTAGGGGAACAGGAGTGGCATTGAAAAATGTCGACAAGATCACCTTCCTTATGCGTTAACCGAAACTCAGATGAGGAACCTTTTAAACTTCCTGGTAAAATACAATAACCTGATAATTTTTCTTTTTCTGCAGGGGATTGCTTTTTATTGGCTGACCACTGGCAACAATTATCACAACTCGGTAATGGTTAAAAGCATTCAGTCCGTCACAAGGGGAGTAGAGCAAAGGATCAGTAATCTGAGGGCATACCTTAATCTGAGGGAAATAAATTCAGATCTTGCTGCGGAAAATGAGGCACTGAAAAATACCATTGAAAAACTTGCGAAGAAAGAAAATCACAGATTAACTCCTGTCAGTGATTCAATTTCAAGACAACAGTACACTGTCACAATTGCAGAAGTAATTAACAATTCGGTAAACAGGCAAAAGAACTATTTTACCCTGAACAAGGGAAGAAGGCAGGGTTTGGCACCGGATATGGCTGTCACAGTCAGCGATAAAGTTGCAGGAGTGATCGCCGGCTGTTCGGAAAACTATTCAGTGGCAATATCTCTTCTGAATATTGATTTCAGGGTCAGTGCCAGAATAAAAACTTCAGGTTATTTCGGTTCCCTGAACTGGAACGGATATAATCCGCAGTATGCGGTTCTGAATGAAATACCACAGCACATCAGTATAAGTGTAGGAGATACGGTTGAAACTACAAGTTACTCCGCAATTTTTCCCGAGGGAACCCTTATTGGAACCATAAGCGATGTAAAAAAAAGCGGGAGTGATTTTTACAAGATTGAGGTGGAGCTATTTACCGATTTCAGGAAGCTTCGTTACGTTAACGTAATTGGCAACTTGCAAAAGCCTGAGCAACAATCGCTTGAAAAACAGTTCCAATGATCAATTCAATATTAAAATACGCTTTAATAGCCGCCATCCTGATATTGCTGCAGATTCTGCTGTTTAACAATATTCAGTTCAGTGGATATATTAATCCGTATGTTTATATAATGATAATTCTTCTTTTGCCTTCGGTAATTCCCTCGTGGCTCTTGCTTCTGATTTCCTTTTTTACCGGCCTTATAATAGATCTTTTTATGGGTTCGCCCGGCATGCATGCATCGGCTACATTGCTCGCGGGCTTCAGCCGTCCCTATGTTCTGTCCGTCATTGCACCTCGCGACGGATATGAACCGGGAGTTGAGCTTTCCATGCAGACTTATGGTTTCAGGTGGTTTCTTGTTTATGCATCCGTTATTGTTTTTATCCACCATCTGGCCCTGTTTTACCTTGAAGTATTCAGGTTTACAGGTTTTTTCAGAACTTTGCTTCGCGTGGTGCTGAGCAGTGCATTTACCACCGCCTTTATTCTCCTTGCAGAAAGATATAGGAAAAGATGATGATTTGACCCTGTTATGAAAGATACATTTATAAACAGGAAGTACATTGTAATGGGGCTGATAATAGTTGTCTCACTGATTTTGCTTATCAGGTTGTTCATCATTCAGGTGGCTAAGGATACATACAGGTTGTCAGCGGATAATAATGTCCTCAGGCATGTGGTTCAGTATCCGGCCCGGGGGCTGATTTATGACAGGAACAACAGGCTGATTGTTTTTAATCAGGCTGCATACGATCTGATGGTCGTTCCTGCCCAGACATCGGTCATTGACACTGTTCTGTTTTGTGAGCTGCTGAATATCTCACGGGATATATTCCGAGAAAGGATGGATGCGGCCAGGAGTTACTCAAGACGGGCGCCATCGGTGTTTCTCAGGCAGATCTCAGCGGAGACCTATGCACGCTTGCAGGAGAAGTTATTTTTATTTCCGGGTTTTTATGTTGAGGCGCGAACTCTCAGAAAATATTCAAAACCAATCGCAGCGCACCTGCTTGGTTATGTGAGCGAGGTTGATGAGAGCATTTTGAGAAAGGATCCTTATTACAGGCCGGGAGATTATATTGGCAAACTTGGAATAGAAGAAGCATACGAAAAGGAGTTGAGGGGGAAACGCGGAGTAAAGATTTACCTGGTTGATGTATTCAGCAGGATCAAGGGTTCTTATGCTGAAGGCCGGCTTGATACAATGGCGGTTCAGGGCGAAGATGTCATTTCGACCATCGATATGGAACTCCAGGAATACGGAGAAAGGCTGATGCGGAATAAAGCAGGTAGCATTGTGGCACTGGAACCGTCGACGGGCGAAGTGCTTGCACTGGTCTCATCCCCGGCTTATGATCCGGAGCTTCTTATAGGAAGGGTAAGATCGGAGAATTTTGCAAAACTGAATGCCGATACCGTAGGGTTGCCTTTATTTAACAGGGCGCTTCAGGCATCCTATCCTCCTGGTTCAACCCTGAAACCAATAAATGGTCTTATCGGCCTGCAGGAGGGAGTTATTGTGCCATCAACCAAATTCGGCTGCAACAGGGGATATTTGTTCGTTGGCTGCCATTCGCACAGCTCTCCGCTCGATCTTATACATGGAATATCAAATTCCTGCAATGCGTATTTTTGCCAGACCTACAGGCGGATCCTTGAGAACAGCAAATATGGGTCAATTTCCGAGGCTTACGACAAATGGAAAGGCTATCTGAACGAATTCGGCTTTGGTAAAAAACTGGGTATTGAACTGTCCAATGAACTCCCGGGCCTGGTTCCATCAACATCCTATTTTAACAGATACTACGGGAAAGACAGATGGAGGGCCCTGACAGTCATTTCTATGGCCATTGGACAGGGTGAAGTCGGAACCACCCCGCTGCAGATGGCAAATATGACCGCGGCTATAGCAAACAGGGGATTCTATTATGTGCCTCATATTGTAAAATCAGTAGGACAGGGCAAAACAATCGATCAGAAATTTCTGTCGAAACATATTATCAGTATCGATTCCGCAAATTTTGAGGAGATTATCCTCGGCATGGAAGAGGCTGTAAATGGCGGTGCAGGTGCAACAGCAAGAATAGCGGCACTTAGGAATATAACAGTTTGCGGCAAAACAGGAACAGCCCAGAATCCGCATGGGAAGGATCATTCCGTTTTTGTGGCCTTTGCACCAAAGGATGATCCGAAAATAGCCATATCTGTATATGTTGAAAATGCCGGTTTCGGTGCAACTTATGCTGCTCCGGTTGCCAGTCTGCTGATCGAAAAATATCTTACCGGGAAAATTACAAACTCCGCAATGGAGCAACGTATCCTTGAGCTTAATCTGACTGGCAGATGAAAAGGAATGTCAATATCTGGGCGAGACTTGACAAAATATCCATACTGATTTTTGTTCTGATGCTCATTATGGGCTGGTTCAATATATATGCTGCGGTTTTCAATGAGGAACACAGCCGGATCCTCGATATGTCGCAGCGTTACGGGAAACAGTTCGCATGGATAATAGCGGCACTGATTATTGCCGTTTTTGTCGTTGTAATTGATACACGGTTTTATTTTTTCTTTGCTTATTTCATATACGGAACCTTAATGTTTCTGCTGGTACTTGTTCTTTTCCTTGGCAGGGATATTAACGGAGCCAGATCATGGTTTGAATTAGGACCTTTCACATTTCAGCCTTCTGAATTTGCTAAATTCGGTACCGCCCTGGCCCTGGCTGCTTACCTGAACCAGAAAAAGCTTGATCTGAAGAAACCATCGGTTTTTTTTACCTCATCGGCAATTATCATTTTCCCCGCCCTGCTTATTGCCTTGCAGCCCGATATGGGATCGACTGTTGTTTTTATGGCTTTTTTCATTGTGCTGTTCAGGGAAGGAATGAGCCCTTACATTGCCATAACGGGCGTTTTGATGATAATTCTTTTTTTTCTGAGATTTCTTATTAACAATCAATATCTTATTCTCAGCCTTATTGGAATTGCCTTCCTGCTGGCCTGGCTTATCACAAGAAAAACCCGGGAAATACTTTTGGGTATTCTGATCTTTGGCCTGGTAACTGCACTTATGTATTTTCTCAGGAACTTCCTTTTCAGGGATCTTGAAGATGAAAGATTGCTACTGGTTGCCTTGTTATTGAGCGGAATGGTATACGCGTATTATTTTTATTCGAGAAAGGCTCAGTCATATATTCTAATTTATGTTTTCCTGGCTGGAAGCGTGATATATATTAATTCTGTTGATTTTGCGTTCGACAGGGTTCTGAAGCCTCACCAGAAGGAAAGAGTTGAAATAATGATGGGAATGAAATCAGATCCCCGGGGTACCGGGTATAACGTTAATCAGTCCATCATATCTATAGGGTCAGGAGGTTTCCTGGGCAAAGGATATTTAAAAGGAACTCAGACCAAGTTTAAGTTTGTCCCGGCCCAAAGTACTGATTTTATTTTTTGCACCATCGGGGAGGAATGGGGTTTTGCAGGAGCCTTTGTAGTGATCGGCCTGTATACTTTTCTGCTTCTGAGACTTGTATATCTGGCCGAAAGGCAGAGATCATTCTTTTCCCGGGTTTACGGTTACGGAGTGGTTTCGGTTCTGTTCATTCACTTTTTCATAAATACAGGTATGACCATCGGAATAGTTCCCGTAATCGGGATACCACTTCCGTTTTTCAGTTATGGAGGAAGCTCCCTGATTGGATTTACAATCCTGTTGTTCATTTTCCTAAGACTTGATGCAAGCAGGACCGAATATCTTTTTTGATCAGTGGAAAATGATAATTCAATGAAAATATAAATACAAAAGTCTTTTCAACTAAGCTAGTAAGCCAGAAGGTTATTCATTAACTCTGTCCTTTGCATACCGTAATCTGTTTCAGGGCAGCTATCAATTTCTCCGGGATCAGCCGTTCAGACATGATTTTAAGTCTTATGTCCCGTTTCCCGATGATTGATGCAGGCTGACCGGAATATGTATTTGCAATCAGAAAGGAATAGTGATCCTGTGGGAAATATGAATACCGAAATCCTTCTCAACATAATCTATCAGCTGTGGAAAGAATTCCATAAAGTCATCCTGAAGGGAGTAGTAATTTTTTTTTAGGGCTTTAACCGCATATCTTGTCTCATTTGGCAAAGAGGTCCTTTTGCTCATGGTTTTAAGCACATTCCTGATACCGTTTATTGTCTGGTAAGACTCGATCCAGTTATTGATAATAAAGAAAGGCATCATCTCCCTTACATTGTCGGGAAGGATCTCAAAATTGTTTACCATGGCCCTGTAGAAGTTGTATGTTACACTTTCCAGGGGCCTTCTTGAGAAGAAGTTCCATTCCCTTGTCAGAAAGTGGTCGTAGATTATATCTGTTACAACACCGGAGTATTTGTGATATTTTCTGCTGAAGAAAATCTTACTGCGGTGAACAATGGGATGGCTGTCGGTAAAAGCGTCAATATGGCGATGCAAAATGATTCCTTTTCTAATAGGCTCGGGATATTTAAGATATTCCCTCCCCTTAACATAATCCCCAATATAATTGCCGATGATTATCTGCTCTGAATCACCGGAAAGATATATATGGGCCAGGACGTTCATACATCAGCAAAATAGCATAAAGAAATCAGATATGACAAAACACATCCGGGACATTTTTCCCAGGCTGTTTTCAGATTATCCGTAGAACTGGTTATCTTATTTAATAACAGTAATTTAAGTCTTGACAATAACAGTTTAAAAAATGTATTGAAATGTTCGGTTATTAAAAATGCAAATTATAAATTTGTTGCCTTAATTTTTTTATAAACGTTTTTATCTTTTGATAAATTATAAACATAACAAGGAGGTTTTATGACCAGAAGGAATGTAATTATTATTGGGGCTGCAGGCCGTGATTTTCATAATTTCAATACATTTTTCCGTGACAACGGGAATTATAATGTTGTTGCATTTACGGCGGCTCAGATCCCTGATATTGACGGCAGAAAGTATCCGGGTGAGCTTGCGGGTAAATTATATCCTGATGGTATTCCGATATATCCCGAAGAAAACCTTGCGGAGCTTATCAGAAGTCACAAGGTAAACGATTGTGTTTTCTCCTACAGTGATGTTACATATCAGAAGGTCATGTCGGTTGGTGCTGTTGTAAATGCAGCCGGTGCCAGTTTTATTCTTCTCGGCCCTGATGATACAATGTTAAGAAGCAAAAAACCAGTTATAGCTGTCTGTGCAGTTAGGACGGGCTGTGGAAAAAGCCAGACTTCAAGAAGGATCATTGAGCTTCTGATGGCAAGGGGACTCAGGGTTGCAGCCATTCGGCATCCCATGCCGTATGGCGATCTCAATGCCCAGAAGGTTCAGAGGTTTGCTACATTGGATGATCTGGCTGCACATAAGTGTACGGTTGAGGAGATGGAGGAATATGAACCTCATGTGGTGAGAGGCAATGTAATTTATGCCGGGGTTGACTATGAAGCTATTCTGCGTGCAGCCGAAACTGATCCTGACGGATGTGATGTTATTTTATGGGATGGCGGTAACAATGATTTTCCCTTTATCAGGCCCGACCTGATGATTACAGTGGCTGACCCGCACAGGGCTGGTCATGAGTTGGGTTACTATCCGGGTGAGATTACCCTGCGCATTGCAGATGTCATTGTTATTAACAAGATTGACAGCGCTGCCCCGGAGGCTATCCAGATGGTGAGAGAAAACATAGAAAGGGTTAATCCTCGGGCAACGGTGATTGACGGAGCTTCCCCGATAAGGGTTGATGATCTGTCGGTGATAAAGGGCAAAAGGGTTCTTGTTGTTGAGGATGGCCCCACGCTTACTCATGGTGAAATGAAGATAGGAGCTGGTATCGTGGCAGCCCGGAAATTTGGAGCATCCGAACTGGTGGATCCACGGCCATTTATAAAAGGTAAGCTTAATGAGACCTTCAGACTTTATCCCGGGATAGGAACCCTCCTTCCTGCAATGGGGTATGGTGAACAGCAGTTGCTTGATCTTGAGGCTACGATAAACAATACTTCATGTGACAGTGTAATTATTGCCACCCCGATCGACCTGAGCCGGATCATTAAAATAGACAAACCGTCAACAAGGGTTTACTATGACCTTCAGGAGATAGGTTTTCCAAACCTGTCACAGGTTATTGATGAGTTTGTCAGGAAATATAACCTGTAACCCTCGTTTCCTTTTCACTGATCCCGGAAGATGCGAACAGGGGAGGTTTTATCTTCTGACCCTTGCATTCCCCTTCCATATGCTCCAGACCTGCTCTTCATCCGCAGGCTGAGCATAATCAGTGATTTGAGTTGTGGCCAGTGCACCGGTTGCCCATCCGAAGCGGATCCATTTTTCCGGTTCCCATTCTTTCAGGATGCCATAGAGTAGTCCACCCACAAATCCGTCTCCGCCGCCGATCCTGTCAAGGACCGTTATTTCACGGGGTTCAATAATATGCCAGGTGTCGCCTTCAAACATGATTGCTCCCCAGAGATGTTCACTGGTACTGATAACCTCCCGGAGTGTTGTTGCAAAAACAGACGTACCGGGAAAGGATCTTCTGGTCCTGTTTATCATTTCCCTGAAACTCTCTATTTTTGATGCCAGGTCTTTGCCTCCTTCTTCGGGCCCTTCTATCCCCAGGCACAATTGAAAATCCTCTTCATTTCCAAGAAGGATATCCGATATTCCTGCGATATTACGGAAAGTGTCCGCCAGTTCCTTTTCCCTTCCTTTCCAGAAAGATGCCCGGTAATTCAGGTCAAATGAGATAAGGGTGCCGTGTTTTTTTGCAGTACGTGCCAGCTCAAGGCAAAAGTTGCTTGTTTCTTGCGACAATGCAGCTATAAGCCCGGAAAGATGCAGAATTCTGACACCTTCCTTACCAAAAATCCGGTCCAGATCAAAATCTTTGATATTCAATGTCCTTCCAACTTCACCCGCACGGTCGTTATGTACCCTGGGTCCCCGCGGGCCGCATCCGGTATCAGCTATATTGAACTGATGCCTGTATCCCCAGGGTCCGCCTTGTTCTACATCAACACCTTCATAGGTAATATGCCTGCCGGCAAGATTGTCTTTGATGAATCTGGCAATCGGACTGTCCTTGACGAAAGTTGTCAGAACCTTGACCGGCAGTCCAAGAAATGATGAAACACTAGCCACATTTGATTCGGCACTGGTCGCCTGCAAATAGAAGGTGTCGCTGCAGTGTACAGGCTGACTGTTCATGGGAGTAATCCTGACACCCATGCTTGTGGGTACAACAAGCGACCACATGAAATCGCTTCGCAATTTAATTTTCATACCTGTATGGATTAAGTTCGGTTTTTTCCGGTGATCCGGTTTCAAAGCTTCAGCCTTTCCCTTATCTTTTCAGATTCTTTTTCAAATCCGGGTTTATTGAGCAGGGCAAACATATTGGTCTTATAAGCCTCAACGCCCGGTTGATCAAACGGGTTGACGTCTAGAATATAGCCGCTTATGGCACAGGCAATCTCAAAGAAATATATCAACTGGCCGATATGGTATTCAGTAAGTTCGGGTACGGAAATGGTTATTATGGGTACGCCGCCGTCATTATGGGCAAGGGTTGTACCAAGTTCAGCATTAATATTTACCTCAGACAGTCTTTTCCCTGCAATATAGTTTAGTTGATCGGAATCATCAATTTCATGGGGGATAATAACTTTTTTCCGCGGATTCTCAACGGAGATAATGGTCTCGAACAGGATTCTCCGGCCTTCCTGGATATATTGTCCCAGGGAGTGCAGATCGGTTGTGAAATCGACTGAAGCCGGAAAAAGACCTTTGCCTTCTTTTCCTTCACTCTCACCGTAGAGCTGTTTCCACCATTCTGCCAGGAAGTGCAATCGGGGGGTGAAACCTGCCATTATCTCGATTGTCCTTCCGGTCTGCATGATGAGATTTCGTGCCGAAGCGTAAAGCAGCGCAGGATTTGTTGCCGCATTCCTGTTATGCCGGGTTTGTTCTTCCATCGATTTTGCACCCTTAACGAGCTGCCTGATATCAAATCCGGCCAGGGCCACAGGCAGTAATCCCACGGGCGTTAATACGGAATATCTTCCACCTATATCATCAGGAATTACAAAAGTTTCATATCCGTTCAAATCTGCCATCTTTTTCAATGCTCCCCTCTTCCTGTCGGTTATTGCGATAATCCTTTCAGCACAACCTGCTTTGCCGGTCTTCTTTTCAAGATGATTCTTCAGGATCCTGAAAGCAATGGCAGGTTCGGTTGTGGTACCAGATTTTGAGATCACTACTATTGAATAATTCCTTTCATCAAGCAGATCAATAAGTTCCGACATATAATCTTCGCATATGTTTTGTCCGGCAAAAATGACCTCATGATGTTTTTGCTTCAATGCCGGCATGAAAGAGTGCGACAGTCCTTCGATTACTGCCCTTGCACCCAGGTACGATCCCCCGATACCGATAACTACTGTTGTGTCTGATAATGAACGTAATCTTTCTGCGGCTTTTCCGATATCATCAAGCTGTGTAAGTATATCGTCGGGCAGGGAGAGCCAGCCAAGGAAATCGTTGCCGGCGCCGGTGCCGTTATTGAGGTTGTCAAGGTGTCTGATAGATTGCTGTGCCAGGGCAACAATTTCTTCAAAAGAAACAAATTTGCCGGCATTCTTAAGGTTCAGGGTTATACTTTTTTCCATACTTCCAAATCTATATGTGAGTATTGCAAAAATAAAAAAAAACGGCAGGTTTCAACCTGCCTGTTACTGTAAATAGGTTTCATCGTGGTATTGGACTATTTCCGGTGAATGCCTCCCGCGCTCGATGAGTGGGCATCAACCTGTTTCGGGTTGCCTTTGTAATTTATTTCTCCCGCACTTGAGGCTCTGGCAGTTAGTTTTTCGGTAACAAAAATATCTGCGTCGCCTGCACTTGAGACTGACACACGGGCTTCCTTTACTGAAAGGTTGTAAGCGCTCAGGTCACCGGCGCTGCTTAAATCGGCCGTGAGTACGTCAGCTTCGCCTGACAGGGTAATATCTCCGGAACTGCTGAGATCGGCAGTTATTTCCCCCGCATATACCTCGAGTTGAATGTCTCCCGCACTGCTGGCTGACAATTTCAGTTTTCCTGCCCTTACCGGGGCTTCTCCGGTAAGATTCCCTGCACCTGAGACAGAGAGATATGTTACTTCCTTGATATTCACATAAACTTTCTTCTCATTTGCCTTTTTAATTTCTGTATCAGAATATATATTGAGGATCCCGTTCATGACTTCTGTTTTAATATGCGTATGCAGGTTCTCGTCGGCCTCAACAGCAACATAAGGGGCATCTGCCTGTTTAATAAAAACATTAATACCCGAACTGACATTAATACCGTTAAATGCGGCTGTTTGCCTTTCCTTTTTCACAACATTGCCGTCGCCCACCACAGTTTCAGGGACCAGCTCCTTAATACAGCTGAGTTCTGACAGTAAAAAGATAGTAATTATCAGGAATTTAACACTTTTCATTACCGGGAGAAATTAAGTTATTCTGTGATCTGATTTGATTCCTGGATAAAGACGATCAAATGAATCCAATGATGCATCCGGGCGGAAATTCCTCAATGCCATTTGAAAATTTTAAGTCCGGCTGCAAAGAAGAATGCTCCGGTTGATATCAGGATCATGAAAGACAGTGCCGTTTCACGAAAACCTGCACCTTCGTTAAAAACACTTCTCACCGCGTCGGTAAGTATCGTCAGGGGAAGTGCCTGGATAATTTTTATGCTCCAGCCGGGGAAATTGTGATAGCTGAAAAAGATACCCGAGAGTACCATCATGGGATATGTGACTGCATTAATGAGACCGTTTCCCACTTCAGTATTGGATGTGTGTGATGAAACGAAAATGGCAATCCCGCAAAACGCAAGATTTCCTGCCAGAAAAACGAGTATCAGGGAAGTCGGATCCCCCTGGATCCTGATTTTGAATGCAAGAACGGCAAAGATCAGCAGAATCAGCGATTCAGCGAAATTCATCATGATCCTGACGGTCAAAAGAGCAAGCAGGAAATTTGACTTCTTCATAGGCGTGGCAACCAGGCGCCGTAAAAGCTTTTTTGATCTTTTTTCAATCAGGCTGTAGCTGATACCCCACATACATGACATCATGACCCCCATGGTTATCAGTCCCGGTATCAGAAAGTCTATATAGCGGGTTCCTGCGATCATCAAAGGCTTGATATTGATGTCATTTTCATTTGTTTGACGGCTGTCACCTCCTATGACTGAACTGAGCTTAATATATGTCAGCTGGGCATCAGGATTCTGCGGGTCAAAATAATATTCCGGCATTTCGTCGTTCTCCTTAATGATGACATTCAGGGTTCCTCTTTTCAGCATTATCATTGCCTGGTCCCAGTCCATCGGGGTAAAATAAAAAACTGAATTGCCCAGTTTCCTGTTGGTCAACACATATTTCCAGGTATCTGATTTATCAGATGGATCATGAATTCTTTCACAGTAAGTTTCCAGAAATGATTTTACTGAAAAGTTATTCAAAGTATCCCCGGGATTATGATCAGGATTCATAATAACGGCTACTTTACGAAGGACATCAGTCTTTTTTGTAAATGCGATCCCCAGCCCTATTGACATCAGGATCGGGAAAAGGATCCCCCAGAAGAGAACTCCGGGTTCTCTCAGGATCTCCTTTGAAAGGGCGTTTGCCAGTTGAAGGAGCTGATTGTTTACCAGGCGCCTAACCATATATTTTTCTTCCTGTTAAACCAGTGAATAAATCATCGAGATGCCGGTAGCTTTTCCCTTCTTCTCCCGCTTCAAGCAACTGTTTAAGGGTTCCTTCACGCAGGATGCTGCCGTTATCAACAATAATTATATAATCACAAAGGGTTTCTGCTTCTTCCATATAGTGAGTGGTGAGTATCATTGAGGTCCCGGATTTGTTTTTCAGGTTGAGCAGGATATTCCAGATTTCTCTTCTTGCATTTGGATCAAGCCCGGTAGTGGGCTCATCCAGCAGCATGATTGACGGATTGTTGATCAGGGCGATACCCAGTGCCAGCCTCTGCCTTTGCCCGCCTGACAGATTTGCCACAAACGATTTTCTTTTATCATCCAGGCCAACCATTTCTGTCACCTCATCGACCCTGTCCATGCCAAGATTGAAAAAGCTGGCAAAAAGCCTTAATGTTTCAGCAACCCTAAGTTTGTCAATAAACCTGGTTTCCTGGAGAGAAATACCGATGATTCTCCGTATCCTGTCCTCATTCCCCTTCCACCTCATCCCGGCAATGAATATCTCACCCGTGTCGGGTTTTTGTATACCTTCGATCATCTCAACCAATGTAGTTTTACCGGCACCATTAGGCCCAAGGAGAGCTACAAACCTGCCTTTTTCAATGTTCAGGCTGATACCTCTCACCGCCTGGACTGTTTTGAATGATTTCCAGACGTTTTTTACCTCAATTACCGGTTTCTCTATTTTCATTGTCACTTAAACTGAGTGAGATTTTCATGTATGTTTACT
Organism: Bacteroidales bacterium; assembly: GCA_009877105.1. Taxonomy (GTDB): domain Bacteria; phylum Bacteroidota; class Bacteroidia; order Bacteroidales; family VadinHA17; genus LD21. The sequence goes on along the minus strand of WXFD01000055.1, from coordinate 51,757 downwards.
TAATCCCATGGGATTCAATTGCCTGCCGGTACCGGCTTGCAAAGATAAATCAGTATTATATAATCTGTTTCGATTACTGGAAAAAGCTTTGGGATCCTGTTGAAGGCATCTCATTTTTAAGAAATCTCTATTCATTAACCGGATTCAGGGTAAGGGGGTTCCAGCGGTAAGTACATGGATTGTATCTGGCTTATTCTTACCCGGAACGGAGATCACGGTAATTTCCCCGGGAAGGATTTTCCAATAAAGGCAACCGTCTACCCCTGTATGTCGGCCTCAATATCCCGGATGATTTGGCATTACCGGCAGGGGATAGCTCCCGGAATAATGGCCTATCTGAAAAGTGATGGATCTAGGGATCTCTGATTGTTTTTAAAAGCTACGACGAATGCATCGGCATAGCCTTCCTGTTTAATGGTTTTCAAGGCTTCCCGCGCCCGGGCATTACTTTCAAATTCTCCGGCGCATAAGCGGTAAAGCCCGTTATAGAAATATTCAAATGATTTGTAGGTGATTCCTCCAATAGTAATATTCTGTGGATTCCTTGGCTCTGAATATGATGAAAGCTGGATGCGGTAAACAACATTTTCAATACCGGGTTGAGTTAATTTTTGCCCGGCAGCAACATCTGCAGCTGGTTCCCCAGGCCGGTAATCAGTTTCCGCCGGGACTGCTGTAATTGGCTTCTGTCCTGATTCTGCGGTGGTACGGGTAGATGTTACTGATCTGAGATCAGTTATCCTTTCATTGTTTTTAAATGCCACTACAAATGCCTCAGGATATTTTTCGCGGTTCATGATTTTTTGAAAGTCACTCGCTTCATTTAAAGAGCCAAATTCCCCGGCACACGACCGGTATGATCCGTTATAGAAGTACTCGAATGATTTGTAGGATTTGCCTCCTATTTGCACATCGAAACTACCCCTTGATTTTACAGATGACAAAAACTGGACCCGGAACACTATCAAATCGTCGGGAAGAGGTTGATTTGCAGCTATATCTGAAACGACTGCCGGTGGTACAGGTTTTTCCGTTTCGTCCTGGATTTTTTCAGGAAGTTTTGCGATTGCTGCACCAGCTTCCTTCCCTGCTTCCGGTGCAACTACCTGATCCTTTTTCTCCGGTGCCTGATCCGGCTTCTGAGTCTTTGCCTGAAGCTGATCAGTTTGCTTAACTTCAGTTGATTCTTCTCCAGTCGTTATAAAAGGTGCAATATCGGCTCCCGCTATGTTCCGCATGGCCCTGGAAATGTCAGAAAACCTTTTCAATGAATACTTGTCAGCGAAGGTTATTTTATACAGTTTCAACGATGCATTGTCAGATTCCTGTCTGACCGATAAAAAAGCCACAGTCGGATCAACCGGGTTTATCCTGAATGCTAATTCATCAGCGGTTGTATTGACAGCTCCGGTAAGGTTAACCGGTTTATCCCAGTATTTGCCGTTGTATTTTGAAAAGTAGAGATCATAACCGCCGATGCCTTTATGTCCGTCAGATGAAAAATAAAGATTGTTTTCATTGTCAAGGAAAGGAAAAAGCTCATTCCCCGGAGTATTGATGTACTTGCCGAGATTTTCAGGGGAAGACCATGAATTGCCTGTTTTGTGTGTCAGGTATAAATCGAGGCCGCCGGAGGACCCCCTTCTGTTTGATGCAAATACCAGCATATCTCCTGACTGTGACAATGCAGGATGGGTATAAGTTGAATTGTCGTCGCAGAAATCCAGGGGTTTCTTATGACTGACCCATTCGCTTCTTCCGCCTCTTCCTGTTTCATAGTCAGCCTGATATATTTTTTCCGGATCATTGCCCCTGGTTCGTTTTGCGTAAAACATCAGTGTGTAATCGTGATTGAATGTCATTGATTCGGTGGGGACTGCAAAAGGATCATTATGTGAAAAGACATAATTTTCACGCTGGATGGTGTCCGTATGATTGGTATAATAAGTTCCCAGTGTGCCGAAAGAGACATGATCACTTATCATCCTGTCTTCAACTTTTGTGTGGGAAAGGAACACTATTCCGTTTTTATAAAACTGGATTCCTTTTGAAGGGGGTATTATATCCAGATTAAATCGCACCATTTTTATCGGCGGTACATTGTTCAGAGTATCCTGAACAACATAATTTTCTGGTCCGGCGCTTTTAATTCCCGCGGGAATTCCAGTGCCGTTGTAGCTGATAATCCCTGTAAGGAAGAGCGTAAATGCGGTTAATAAAATCCTTTTCATAATCAGCTTTTAGAAAGATTTTACCAATGTCCATTTTTAACAAATCCGGATTTTGCATTAGAGAAGTTAATTCCAATTGCAATTTCTGTTGTTGGAGACTCTTTGAAATAAGGAGAGTCTTTAGACAGTGCGAAAAAAGTACCGACATAAAATCTGGGGAAGCGGTATTGAAAGAAGAAAGATATCTTTGAGTAATCATTGAAATAGGTTCCCAGACAAAAATCCCCCGCATAGATTTTAAGCATTGGTTCGAGGTTTTCCTTTATGTCAAACGTCAGGGAGTCATCTGTATTTATCAGAATTGAAGGCTCGATCACAAGTCTGAGCGCCCTGCTGATCACCAATTTGGCTCCTGCCTGAAGGTTGAACTGCCGTGAAACGGGAATGGAATAACTGCTCAGTGTATCCCTGTCGGCTGTCCGTCCAAGAAGGTTTGTTGCAGAGACCCCGGCATAAAAGCTGGGATTGTACAGATAAATTCCGAAATCGGCATTCGGAAATATAAAATCTTTCTGATTGCGGTCAGCGTCCTCATCAGCTTTAAGTTTATGCCAGGTACCCCTTGCTGCTGCCCCGATTGAAAGAAAGGTAAGTGACTGTTTATTTATTGGAATGTGATATGAAAAAGATGCAATAATTCCAGCCGATTGTGTGCTGTCATCAATTATGTTAAAAAGGGTGCCTCCTGCTCCCAGATTTGTAAATTCACTTGATCTGGAAGATAGAAGGTATCCCGGGACCTTTCTGGATATTCTTGTGTTGGCACTCAGGATCTGGGAATAATTATTTCCTTTAAATCCTGCTATGGCATCAGCTGAAAGGAAATCCTTGCTTCCGGAGTATGCAGGATTTATTATCAGGGGGCTGAAAATCCGGTAAGAAACCGGGTATAATGGCAGCTGCTGCCCATACGACATAATCGCATTAAGGACCAGAACAAGTATCAGAAAGGGTTTCTTCATAACTTTTATCCTCAATATTGTCAAAAATTCAAAGACATTAAAAGAAGATTAATATGCAATCTGCATATTATTTATCAAAAATAATCAAATTAGCCCTGACCAGTTATTTTTTAAGCCAACTCTCTACAATCTGTGGACTTAATCCTGGGAGGCCAAGTTTGTTCTTCTTGTTAAAGACATTAAGATCGTTTGCCAGTTTCGCCGGCTTTTCCACTTCAATTAACTTTGCGATAGTTGTAAACCCCAGTTTTTTCAGAGGTTCGATCCATCCTTCAGGGATCCCCAGCTCAATGTAATCTTCATTCTGATCTTCCGTTTTGAGATTTTGGCTCAGGGGCTTCATCTGAGGGAAAAAAAGCACATCCTGTATTGAGGGCTGGTTTGTTAGAAGCATTGTAAGCCTGTCGATCCCGATTCCCATACCTGATGTAGGAGGCATTCCATACTCAAGGGCCCTGACAAAATCATGATCGATGAACATTGCTTCGTTATCGCCCTTTTCCGAGAGCCTTAACTGATCCTGGAACCTTTCAAGCTGATCTATTGGGTCGTTAAGCTCCGAATAGGCATTTGCAATCTCTTTCCCGTTGATCATGAGTTCAAATCTTTCGGTGAGGCCGGGTTTGCTGCGGTGCATTTTTGTAAGCGGTGAAGTCTCAACTGGATAATCGATTATGAAGGCAGGCTGAATATAATGATGTTCACATTTTTCCCCGAAGATCGCGTCGATAAGTTTTCCCTTGCCCATTTCCGGAGAATGCTTTACCCCCAGGCTTGTACATACTTTCCGCAGTTCATCCTCATCCATACCTGAAATATCGATCCCGGTATGTTCCCTGATGGAATCCAGCATGCTGATTCTTTTATACGGCGGGTTCAGGTCGATCTTTTTGCCGTCAAATGTAATATCGGTTCTGCCATGGAGGTCAATAACTGCTTTTTTTATTATTTCTTCAGTAAAATTCATCATCCAGTTGTAGTCCTTGTAGGCTACGTAGATTTCCATCACAGTGAATTCAGGGTTATGTGTCCTGTCCATCCCCTCATTTCGAAAATCCTTTGAGAATTCATAAACACCTTCATATCCTCCCACAATGAGCCGTTTCAGGTACAGCTCATTGGCAATCCGCAGATAAAGGGGAATGTCCAGCGTATTGTGATGGGTTATGAAAGGCCTCGCAGCAGCTCCTCCCGGGATTGGCTGAAGTATGGGTGTTTCAACCTCCAGGTAACCTTTTGAGTTGAACAGTTCCCTCATCGACTGTATTATCTGTGTCCTTTTGCGGAAAACATCCCGGACATGCGGGTTTACAATAAGATCGACATAGCGTTGCCTGTAACGCATTTCAGGATCAGTAACCGCATCGAACAACATTCCGTCCTTCTCCTTTACTATCGGCAGTGGCCTGACCGACTTGCTGAGCAGGGTGAGTTCATTGACATGAACGGTTGTTTCACCGGTTTGGGTTTTAAATACATGTCCCTTAACTCCAATAATATCGCCTATATCGAGAAGATGTTTGAAAACATTATTGTAGAATGTTTTGTCCTGACCCTTGCAGATCTCATCGCGTTTCACATAGATCTGTATCCTTCCGGTAGAATCCATTATTTCGGCGAATGATGCATTGCCCATAATGCGGCGACTCATTATGCGGCCTGCGAGGCAAACATCATTGAATTTGTTGTTCTCCGGATGGAAATTGTCGATGATATCACGTGCGAATACATTCGTTTTGTACTCTGCAGCAGGATAGGGATCAATCCCAAGCTTTCTTAATTCTGCAAGCGACTCCCTTCTTATCTGCTCCTGCTCACTTAAGCTCATATAATTACCGTTAAATTTGTGCAAATATATTAAATTCCACTTTATTCTGAAGGCGGCGGATTAGCCCTGCAGGGAATTGATTTCGTTCCTGAATTCTGATCTGAGAAGGAGGGTGATTGGGCCCGGTTGTCCGTTCCCGATTACCTGTTCCCCTATCAGTGTAACTGGAACGATCTCGCCCGAGGTGTTTGTTAGGAAAGCTTCAGAAACGGCCGCAAGCATGTTTATTGTCACTGGTGTCTCCATTACCGCAATGCCGGCATTCCGGGCAATGCGTATTACATTCTTCCTGGTGATTCCCGGCAGGATATGTTCAGTTTCGGGGTGTGTGTACAGTGATCCTCCGGACACAAAGAATATATTTGAATGAGAGCATTCAGTAATTTTGCCGTCGCGGACAAAGGCACACTCATGAAACCCTGAATCCAGTGCCTCCTGGAATGAGAGTGTATTGGGAAGCAGAGCAATTGATTTAATATCGCATCTTTTCCATCTTATATCTTCCGCGAGCATGATCCTGATACCTGATTCCGGGTCGTTGTTATCCGGCATCATTCCCCTTGCAAATGAATAAACAGTTGGCGGAACCGGAGGTTTTGGGAATGCATGTGAGCGGATGGCTGCGCCACGCGTAACCTGCAGGTAAACCAATGCCGGTTGATCCTCAAGCATGTTTCTTCTGATCAGTTCAAGGGCAATTTCAGGAAATGAGCCGGCCGCTGGCCATATTATACGGGTCTTTTCAAGGCTTGCTTTCATCCTTGCAATATGACCGTCCATATCATAAAAGAAACTCCGGTACCATCTTATCACTTCATATATCCCTTCAGCGAAAAGGAAACCACGGTCATCCGGACTTATCCTTATTTTGTCTTTTGGCAGATATTCGCCGTTAAAGAAGACAATGTCCATATTGATTTATTTTCAGTTCTGATAATTAATTGCTGTATGCCGATTGTTGCCGGGTGTCACGTTAGTCAGGTTCTACAATTTCTGTCCTGTAGTTTATGGCAGATCTGGCTTCTTCGGGAGATGAGTAGTTGCCGCATACTGACTGTACAAACAATGAAGCCCCGAGGACTGTGGTCTCTTTCTGGTCAATTAGTTTCAGCGGGACACCGGCAGCCCTTGCCTTCAGTTTGTTCCATAACCGGTTTTTTGAGCCGCCTCCTACACATATTATACTGTCGGCCCTGAAACCTCCTGCCTCTTCAAGAGCCCTTTTCCCTTCTGCAAGCCTCAACGCCAAAGCTTCAAGTAGTGCCCTGTAAATTTCATCCCTGGTCGATTCCATGGTAAGACCGCTTATGTTCCCCCCCGGCTTGCCCTTTATCTCTTCATAAAACCGGGGATTCACCCTGACTCCGTTACAGCCGTGAGGTACTTTTTCCGCACCAGCTATCATGAATTCATAGACATTATCCATTATATCGCTGTAAAGAGTCCTGCGTGCCCACTCTATCACCCCCGATGCTATCCATTGATTCCCAATGTTATATAAACCCCGGATTGCATCCAGTTCAGTCGTAATGCCTGACAACAGTTGCTCGCGGTCAGCTTTGAATTCCTCTGCACGGACCATTAATATTTCCCATGTTCCGCTGCTCAGAACGGGCTGATTTTTCTCGGCACCAGAACCAAATATTGCGAACTGGGTGTCGTGTCCCGTAGCAATTACGGGTGTATCCTTCGGGATACAGGTTTCGGCCGATGCCCTGGCGGTTACTTTACCGATAATTGTCCCAGGTTCGACGGTTTTTCCCATCAATCCTTCCGGAATACCTATAATGTTGAAAATTTTTTCCGAGAATTTTCTTTCAGACTGATTATTCATCATTGAGGTTCCTGCCATGGTAATGTCATTCACCATTTCACCCGTGAGGAGAAAAGAAAAAATCGATGGCATGAAGAGGAACCTGTGAGCTTTTTCCATCACCTCCGGCTTATTTTCCCTGAACCATATAAGCTTATTTATGGTATTGAAGTTAAATGGCAGGACACCTGCCTCGTGATAAAGCTCATAAAGAGGCATATATTTTTCAATATTAGCCATTATGGGTACCGTTCTATCACAATGCCAGGAAATCACCGGATACAGCAGATTACCTTCCTTATCGGCAAATGTGCCGTCGACACCAAATGAGGTGACCGTCACACCTATAATGTTTTCAGGATTTATGTTTCCTGTGACCCGTTCCGAGGCCTGGCACATTTTGTTCCATATTTCCCTGACATCCCAAATCCTGTAAGACGGGTAGTATGGATCAGGGCTGGGTGAGTTTATCCTTGAATCGCCGGCAAGGATTTCTCCCTTGCTGTTTATTGCGGTTGCCCTTACGTTGGTTGCACCACAGTCAAATACGATTACAATATCCTTTTCGTTCATAATCTTTTTCTCCTGTTATGCCTGCATCCCCAGCAGGAAGGTCAGGGATGCACCCTTGCCGATAAGAGTGCCCAGGTAAATTGCAATGGCGATTATCAGTATAAGTCCGGCGAATCTGAAAAACTGCTTAAGGTTCTTAATGGCTTTGTCAAGTTTTTTTATGTCATTGTTCTGTATTGCATCGCGCGTGCATCTTGAAAAGCGGAACAGGCTGAGTACGGTCATGAAAAACAGGATTCCGGCCAGGAATACTGCAAACATCAGGGCAAAATCCAGGAAACCGGGAACAGAATCAGCAGGCCTGAATGCTGTAAGGAAAGTACCTGTTGCCAGTGCCAGTACCAGGATCAGTCCTGCGAGGATAAAACCGAAAACAGAGATGAACATTGACCATTTTCTGGTAATATCCAGATGTCTGAGTGTTTCCGATTTTAGTACCATTCTTTTCTCTTCATCCCTTTCTTCCATTCCCGGCTGTTTTTATTAGGTTTTCAGGCTGTTATGAAAACACAGCTGTTATTAATACTATTTCTGATCATCCACGACAACCTCATGATTTATTGTATTCATGGGGTATCCCGGAATTATTGCCTGTCTTTTGTTGCAATTGCACCGTGATCAATACCGGAGCCTAGCCATAAAGAGCGCCATAAGCACTGCAAGCCCTGTAGTCGGCTCCCTCGCTATCCATTCCGAAAGCGTTCCATGCGCTTGGCCTGAATATCTGGTTTTCGGGCACATTATGCATACAGACAGGAATTCTGAGGATTGAGGCCAGGGTAATAAGGTCGGCTCCTATATGTCCATAGCTTGAGGATCCGTGGTTTGCACCCCAGTTGGCCATAACGGAATACACATCGGCAAAAGGCCCTTTTCCGGTTAGCCTTGGGCTGAACCAGGTTGTAGGCCATCCCGGGTCGGTCCTGTCAGTAAGTATCTTGTTCATTTTCTCGGGAAGACTGACGGTCCATCCCTCAGCCAGCTGAAGAACAGGTCCGATTCCCTTTACGAGGTTCACTCTTGAAATTGTAATAGGCATTACATCCACGGTGGTGAACTGTGAGGAAAAACCGCCGCCCCTGAAGTAGCCTGTGTTGGCTGGCGACCACTGAGTTGCTTTGAGGCATGCTTTGGCATCTTCAGCCGTAATTTCCCAGAAAGGTTTGATGCATGCTTCCCCGTTCTGGGTTTGTTTTCCTGAAAAGTCGAGTGCGGAAGCACCTGAGTTGATAAGGTGGATAATACCGTTTGCTGCAAGTCCTTCAGTTTTCATCCCGGTAACTCTTTTAATGGCTGCAGGGCTCCAGTAAGTTCTGATATCGGAAAACATCTGGGCTGTGTTGGTGAGGAGATAACCAAAAAGCATTGGCACTCCGTTCATTGCATCATTTTCTGTAGCCACGAGGTATGGCGGTCTTATTCCGTTCCAGTCAAAAGATGAACATAAAATTGCTTCAAGAAAGTCACCGTTGGGCATGTGATCGGTCCACTGGCGCTGTCCCTGGAAACCTGCAAGGATAGCATTATGGCCCAATGCCTCTTCTCCGTATCCCGACTTTTTCAGTGAGGGATTTCCAACCATCAGGTCACGGGCTATTAATGTCATTTTAACGACAGTCTCCCATTCCTTGTCTTTTTTTGCCCTGGATGATGGTTTCTCGTTCAGGTCGGGACCTTCCTTGCAGTATTTTTTTGTCCAGGCAAATGCCTTCTCGTATTCTTCCCTGTCGTATATCTCTTCGTTGAGCCTTCTTGTAAATTCGCTCATGTCCACATATTCATTGCGCATGCCAAGATACTCCTGGAAGAAGTCTTCCCTGACGATGGAGCCTGCAATACCCATTGAGACTGATCCCATCGACAGATAGGATTTGCCCTTCATGAAAGCAGCTGCAAGGCCGGCACGGACAAATCTCAGTATCTTTTCCCTGACATCGTCCGGAATTGACTGATCTCCCACGTCCTGGACATCGTGCCCGTAAATGCTGAAAGCTGGCAGACCCTTCATATTATGACCGGCAAGGGCGGCAGCAAGATACACTGCACCTGGTCTTTCAGTTCCGTTAAATCCCCAGATAGCCTTGGGGGCGAGGGGATCCATATCGATGGTTTCACTGCCATAACACCAGCAGGGGGTAACCGTAAGGGTGAGACCCGTTCCTTCCTTCCTGAATTTTTCTGCACATGCAGCTGCCTCAGCCACTCCTCCTATGCATGTGTCAGATATAACGCATTCAACAGGTTTGCCGTTGGGATATTGCAGGTTTTTACTGATAAGAGCAGCTGCAGATCTGGCCATATCCATTGTCTGCTTTTCAAGCGATTCCCTGATACCCCTTTCCCGACCGTCAATTACCGGGCGGATGCCTACCTTGGGAAAATCCCCTATTACCGTCTGATAGTCGTAATTTATACTGAATTCCTTCTGTGCCATTGCTATTGATTTTAATAGTTAATACAAATATTGCCGGTAAACAAATATAGTTATTTCTTAACACTGAATAATCCGTATTTGCGCAAACACGACAGCTATTTTAAATTGTTTTTCACTTCTCAACAATGATTCACTAAGTTTTAAAGATTTTCCCGGCATGATTGACTTCTGTTGCCAATGCCGGAGCAGCAAATACATACTGCAATATCCGGGTGCTGGATCGGAATAGTGAGGGAAAAAGCGGGGTGCGTTTATTTTTAGTACTTTTGGAAACCAACAACGCGGATATGGAACGGAGAAGGAGATTGCCTGAATGGCTTAAAATGCAGAGAGCAAGCGGCGAGAATTATTCAAGGGTGAAAAGGCTTGTTGAATCAAATCGCCTCCATACAATATGTACCAGCGGAAATTGCCCGAATATTGGTGAATGCTGGAATGCAGGTACGGCTACGTTCATGATACTGGGAGACATCTGTACAAGGGCGTGCAAATTCTGTGCAACCAGAACCGGTAAACCCCTTCCTCCTGATCCCGATGAACCTGGCAGGCTTGCTGAATCCGTCGGGAAGCTTAATCTCAGGCATTGTGTAATCACCTCTGTCGACCGAGATGACCTTCCCGATGGCGGATCATCATTCTGGGCAGAAACCATCAGAATGATAAAAAAGCTTAATCCGGGCACCACAATTGAAGCCCTGATCCCTGATTTTGACGGCAATACCGGTTGTCTTCAGATGATCATTGACGAGAAACCTGATATCATTTCTCATAATATTGAAACGGTAAGGCGCCTTACCCCCATGATCAGAACAAAAGCCAGGTATGACCGGAGCCTGGGAGTCATTAAATATATTTCTGATATGGGTATGAAATCAAAATCGGGGTTTATGCTGGGTCTGGGCGAAACTGAGGATGAAATATTCACGACGATTCACGACCTGAAGTCAGCAGGCTGCAGGATCATTACCGTGGGGCAGTATTTAAAGCCGGGACCGGATTTTATGGAACCTGCCGGCTACATCACCCCCGGGAAGTTTGCGGAATATAGAAAATATGCACTGAGCCTGGGTTTTGATTTTGTTGAATGCCATCCACTTGTGAGATCTTCTTTTCATTCTGAAAAACAAATCGGGATTATCCAAAAATGACTATATTGTGGATAATAAACCAGGGGGAATTAATTGAGCTATAGTGTAAAATATCAGGATATTGGAGTAAAAGGTTATAAAGAAACCTGGAAATACCAGGAAGAGATCTTTGATAACCTTGTAAGGCGGAAAACAGGTCATCAAAGTCAGTCTTCAGGAGCTGAAAAAAAGGATCCCGGCACTCTGATTTTTGTTGAGCATCCGCATGTATACACGCTTGGACGGAATGGATCGGAAAATAATCTCCTGATTGACTTTATTCAGCTGAAAGCCAGGGATGCAGAATTTTACCGGACTAACCGCGGGGGAGATATCACATACCATGGCCCCGGACAGATTGTCGGATATCCGATATTTGACCTGGAGATTATGAAAATCAGCCTTAAGGATTATATTTTCGGACTTGAGGAAGCAGTAATATTAACTCTGGGATATTTTGGGCTGAAGGGATCAAGGATAAATGGTGCCACCGGTGTGTGGATTGAGGATAAAATCAGGACAAAAGTCGCGAAAATATGCGCGATAGGTGTAAGGGCGAGCCGTTATGTAACTATGCACGGATTTGCATTTAACGTAAATACTGATCTTGATTATTTCAGTTATATCAATCCCTGCGGATTTACCGACAAGGGGGTTACTTCCCTGGAAAAAGAATTGCAAGTTCCACAGGATCTGGAGAATGTTAAGATGCAGCTGAAGGAAAAGCTCGGGAGTGTATTTGATCTTAAATGGATTTAGGAGGGTATGATGGAAAAGAGATGGGTAATCAGGGAAAAAGCTGATGATAACCTCGTGGCAAAACTTGCCGGAGAAGTCGGGGTATCCCGGGCACTGGCCAATCTTATGGTGCAAAGGAACATAAAAACACCCGGTGAGGCAAAGGCCTTCTTTGAGCCTGATCTGAGTTATCTCCACGATCCCTTCCTGATGAAGGATATGAACAGTGCCGTTGAAAGGGTATCGACTGCAATAAAGAGAAATGAAAGGATCCTGGTTTATGGTGATTATGATGTGGACGGGATCACGGCAGTGGCCATGATGTATTCTTTTCTCAGGGAGCAGTATTCAAACGTGGATTTTTACATCCCTGACAGGTATAAGGAAGGTTATGGAGTCTCATTCCAGGGGATTGATTTTGCCTACCAGAACAACTGCAGGCTTCTGATAACACTTGATTGCGGAATAAAGGCAGTTGAGAAGGTTAAATATGCCCGTACAAAGGGCCTTGATGTGATAGTCTGTGATCACCATTATCCCGGGGATGTTATTCCGAAGGCATCTGCTGTTCTGGATCCCAAGCAGGGATCATGCAATTACCCTTACAAGGAGCTTTCCGGCTGCGGAGTGGGTTTCAAGCTCATACAGGCTTTTTCCAGGGTTCACGGGATTCCCTTCAGCAAGATTTCAGGTTATCTCGATCTTGTTGCGGTGAGCATAGCCTCGGATATTGTACCGCTCACGGGAGAAAACAGGGTTCTCGCATATTTCGGGCTGAAACAGCTCAATGAGTCTCCCCGTACCGGCCTCAGGGAAATAATAAGGGAAGCAGAGATAACCAGGGCTCTGACAATAGAGGATGTCGTTTTCAAACTCGGACCCAGGATAAATGCTGCCGGAAGAATGGAGACCGGAAGCAAGGCAGTGGAACTTCTTATTTCGAATGATACCAGGGTGGCAACGGAGATCAGCAAGGAGATCAATAACTTTAACATTGAAAGACGGAATGTTGACCGGACCATTACCACAGAGGCAATGCGCATGATCTCGGAAGACCTGAGATCGGTCAATGCAAAAACCACCGTACTGTTTAACCCGTCGTGGAAAAAAGGTGTGATCGGAATCGTGGCATCCAGACTTATTGAAACATATTACCGGCCGACGGTGATCCTTACCGAATCAAATGGCTTTGCAACGGGATCGGCACGCTCGGTACAGGGTTATGACCTTTACCAGGCTATAGAAGCCTGCAGTGATCTGCTTGAAAGTTTCGGCGGTCATATGTTTGCTGCAGGCCTTACGCTGCGGAAGGAGAATATAAAGCCGTTTACGGAAAGATTCGAGCAGTATGTCAATAGCACAATCACTGAAGACCAGCTTGTTCCCAGGGTTTTTATCGATTCCGAACTGTCCTTTGCCGAAATCAGCGAAGACTTTTTTAATTCCCTCAACAAGTTCCAGCCCTTTGGCCCCGAGAACATGTCGCCGGTTTTTATAACCAGGAATATTCTGGATACCGGTACCGGGAGGATGGTCGGCTCAAGCGGAGAACATCTCCGGCTCGAGCTTTACCAGGATTCGGCGCTGTCGAAGGTCTTTCCAGCCATAGCATTCAGCCAGGCGAATCATTTTGAACATATCAGGAAAGGGTTGCCTTTTGATATAGCCTATTCGGTGGAAATGAATGAATTCAGGGGTAACCGGAACCTTCAGCTCAATATTAAGGATATTAAGGTGGCAGGGGAAGAATATTGATCTGTCAGGCATCAGAATAGCAACCTGCATTGTATCTTTATCTCACCTGATGGCTTTACGTCGCTTTTCGCTTGTTCAAATTCCGTAACAGCGTACTTGATCCGTATATCTCCATGTTCCGGGAACTTCCAGGCCAGCATCAGATAGGCCCGTTTCCCTTTACCGGAGAGTGCAGGAATACTGAAGCTATGCAAAAGATCGTTTTCATAAACATACAGCCTCGATTCCCAGTCATCTGTATTGAAAATGCAGTATCTCAACCAGATTGAGACAGGGATCCGGATAAATTTCCAGTTAACGTCCTGCATCAGGAACATTCCCCTGCTTCCTGAAGGCTCAGCCTTGATGAACCCAATCCGTGAGATAAGTGTAAGATTCTCAGCAGGGGAGTACTTCAATGATCCTTTCAGCGATCTGGCGGTCGATTCCCTTTGTTTTTTTATGCCTGTACTTCCCGGGATATCCGCCACCGATTTCCGGTAACCGTAAATAGCTTCCGCCGTCAAGGCTTGTGACGGGAGATATTTTAGCCTTAACTCTGATACTGCTCCCCTGGACGGAGCACTGCATCTGTATCTGAGCCACGGATAATTTCGCATGTCATACCCGGCACTTAAAAACAGGTGCCTGGCAGCTTCGAAAGTGAAGTTTGCATATATGCCATTAATATTACCGCCAGATGATGTGCTGAAGGGACCCAGGCCATGAAAGGGGCTGAATCCGGGATCATAATTCCTGTAAAGCAGGTTAAGGCTGAACCTGTCGGACGGGCGCATTGAAATTCCCTGAACCAGGCCAAAGCGCCCGCGGTTGTCCGACGAAAATTCCCCTGATAGCAATGATCTTCCCAGTGAAGCCCTGTAATAAACAGCTCCGGTATGACTGAATAACCCTTCGAAGTCATACAGATCAGCCGGATCTTTAAAAGTCTTCCTGACTGGCAGTGAAAATCCCGTTGTTATCCAGACAAGACCCAGCGTGACGTTCTCGAAATTCAGGCTGAAAGCAGCCCCGCGGCTGAATTCAGTTACAACGTCCTTCTTTGCAAGTGAAGTGATGTTATTATGTATTCCCGAGGTATAGAAAGATTCAATGCAGCAGGACTGATTCCCTTCTGCGGGTTTTATCGATGCATCAATTTTGTTTGCTGAATAAAATAATGACAGTGCAAGCTTTTTATACCTGAGCATTGCTGCGCTGCCCCTGAAAAAATTGTTTTCATTGGTTGAGGTATACGGCCTGATCTCATCAATCCCCGACAGACTGCCCGGAGATGTAAGCGACAGGCCGGTACGAAGGCCGGTGTTGATCGCGGAACCCATACCGAACTTTGCACTGTAATCACCAATAATGAGCTTTCTGATTATACCCTGACCGTTCCAGGCCAGATGTGCTGATACAAAATCGGGTTGTAACGGGTAGCCCGACAAATATCTTTCACCGTTGTCTTTTTCTGCGATTAATCCTGCCATTACTCCCCGGCAGGTGTATTTGTACTTTAAAAGTATCTTATGACCGGGACCTGCCTGTTGTTCCGCCTGTCTGTGTTTTGCAATGAAATTTGCCAGCAAGGTGTGGCCACGGGCTTTGGAAATCTCGGTCCGGGCAACAGTGGATTCCAGCCTGATGAAGGGAGCAATCATATCTGCCAGCTCCCTGTTGAATCCGGGAATATTTGCAATCTCATAAACCGAAAGGATTTTTCCTGTTGAATGAATATAGTCGGCAAGCGCCCTGATCTGGAAGCCCGTAAGAAAAAAAAGCCTTGCGAGACTGCTTTCATCTGCAGAGTCCAGTGCTACGGGATCTTCGTTCAGTTCATGGAGTCTCTCAATATATTCTGACACTGCTTCCTGATCTGCTTCATCCCGGGCCTGCTCTTCAGCCAGTGAGACTATTGACTCCGACAGGTTTTCCTGACTGTATGAATCTTTTACCATCAGTAACAACAGAGCGTGTAGAAGAAAAAATACACTGATACAGAAAACAGAAGATTTCTGAAATCCCTGCCAGAGCCCGGTTATGCACAGGATCACATAGTTACATAATATCGTCAATAGCTTCTGACGCTTCAGATTAAGATTTTTAATTTCTTCTTTGTGAACAGGCATATTTAAGTTGATAAGCAGTCCGGCATTTTTATTTTCAAATCGCAGACAGGCAGGTATTTCTGATTAATGACCAGTATTGGATCCATCAACTGCCCTGGCATCCATAACAACTGAATTCTCGGCACGTGTGGCAATCAGTTGACAGGATTCAGGCTTTGTTTCCTTATATACAACAGTTGCAGGTTTCTGTCATGCGATATTAAATTCCTCTCCTGCTAATTCAGGAGACAGTCATTCTTCGGAGGCGGATTCCACGAGAGCGGGGCCGGACGAATTTTGCACTTCGGCCGCCCATCCTGTTGTTTTCCTGATAAATCATCAGAGCCCATTGATTTATGTTTGTTTTTTCGTTGCCGGTCTTTGTGATTTCTTCTTTGACGCATTATAGTATTCTAATTATTGAACCGGTTCATTATTCTTGGTTTTGCAGATGAAATATTACTGATGCGGATGATGTTATTCCGAGTCTGTCGTGACCGGTAAAACCTATATCAAGCCGGACAGGTCCGTATTCATATCCGAATCCGAAACTGAATGAGTTATTCTCGCTCCTGAATCCAGCCCTCAGCATGAAGTTTTGCGCTGCCTGCAACTCTACGCCGGTCGAGACTACCAGGCTTTTACCGGTGGTTATGCCAATCTCAGCGGAGGCAAAGAAGAATTTATTGAGCTGGATTCCGGCGCCGGCACTCAGTGAAGCTGGCAGTGGATCTTTCCGGATGGAATTCGGTACAGGATTATAAAAATGCATTCCCAGTCGTATGTTTTCCTGCAATTCAAACAACAAGCCTCCCTGGAAGGTGACTGTACTGGTTTTGTTTTCCGTCCCGGGAAATACTTCCCTGGAAAAATCGATTTGAATCCCTGCCGACATTTTCTCCGATAATTTCATTCCGCATGCGAGGGCTGCAGCCTGGCGTCTGAAATCCCTGTAGCCGAACTGGCTGTAAATGGCACCGAGCGTTGCTCTTCCCGATGGGATGACCAGTCCGGCTGTTCCTGTTCCCAGCTCACTGATGCAGAACCTGTTTTCGTAGTTGATCCCGAAGCTTCGGACACTGATATAAGCAAGGGAAGCCTGATTGTAAAATGATGACCAGAAATCGGGTTTCATGACGCACGAGCCTCCCATTCCAGATTCAGGAGCACCGGTAACGGGCTGATATCCGTTAATTCCAGGCGACTTCAGAAAGAGGAAAACCATTATAAAAGAAACAGATATCTTGTGCAGCGAGTACAAACTGTTTCAGATCATACTTCCAAATTAATAAAAAAATCCGGTTCATACAAGTGAACCGGATCGTTATCTGGATATCTCAGCTTACTATTAATCAACTATTCATGGCCCCCGGGATGATTACCTGTCACCAGGCCGGAAATGGATGGTTGCACGGGAAGGGAACAAGCAACTCACCGGCATGATCAGTTTGTCTTGTAAGGGTATTTAATCTTTTTAAGTTCTTCGTTGGCTTCCACGATCTTATTCTTAAGGCTGTTTTTGAATTTCACGACCTCATTCATTATTTCAGGATTTCCGGTACCGAGTATTTCAGCTGCAAGGATTCCAGCGTTTTGCGCCGCATTTATCCCCACTGTGGCAACGGGTATTCCTGGAGGCATCTGTACAATTGAAAGAACCGAATCAATACCTTCAAGTGAGGCTTTTATGGGTACTCCGATCACCGGAAGTGGTGTCATGGATGCGATCACACCCGGGAGATGGGCAGCCATTCCTGCGGCGGCTATTATTACTTTCAAACCGCGCGGGGCGGCACTCCTGGAATATTTTTCAACTTCACCCGGGGTACGGTGAGCCGACAGGGCGTTTATCTCAAACGGAATTTTAAATTCATTCAGAATTTGCGCCGCCTTCTCCATTACAGGAAGGTCTGAAGTGCTTCCCATTATTATACCTACAAGTGGTTCCATCCGGAATAATTTAATCTTAACTTACTTAGAGGAACAAAAATAAGCTATTATTTTCATATTTTCGCAGCGGTTCAATATTCATGAATGATGGGTTTGAAAGAAGTATACATCCTTGGAAAAAAGTTCAGGGAATTAATTCCGGAACAGTCGCTGCAGGAGCGGATCGATGAACTGGCCGCCCGGATAAACAATGATTTTGCCGGCAGGGAAGTGGTTTTTGTCGGCATACTGAACGGGGCTTTCATGTTCGCAGCCGACCTTTTCAGGAGGCTTGACCTGCAAGCCAGGATCACTTTCATAAAACTGGCTTCATATGCAGGAACGAGTTCCACGGGAACGGTCAGGGAACTTATAGGATGGAACGAAGATCTTAAGGATAAGCAGGTGATAATCATCGATGATATTGTGGACAGGGGAGACACGCTCGAGTATGCGGTCAATAATCTGATAATAAGGAATGTTACTGACATCAAGGTGGCAGTATTGTTGCTTAAGCCCGGCAGTTACAGGAAAAATATCAGGATTGATTATGTCGGATACGAGATACCGAATGATTTTGTGGCAGGCTACGGTCTCGACTATAATGGCTTTGGGCGTAATCTCACCTCGATCTATTCGCTTGTAGGTTGATTCAAGGCCTGACTTGCCGGCTTGTTATCCGGACTGATTTTGGAACACATATTTAAAATAATGTTTTATGGTTAATTTTTTGATTTTCGGCCCTCCGGGCTCAGGTAAAGGGACACAATCGGTCAGACTGGCTGAGAAATTCAATCTTACACATCTGTCCACCGGCGACATGCTGCGTGCAGAGATAGCTGCAGGGACGGATCTTGGTACAAGGATGAGCTCCATAATGTCGAGGGGAGAACTGGTGCCTGATGAGGTTGTGATTGAGATGATTGCTGCCAGGATTGATAATACGGAGGGCAGTGAGGGTTTTCTTTTTGACGGCTTCCCCAGGACGGTGGCGCAGACCGAAGCCCTAGAAAAAATGCTGAACAAAAGGGGCATGAAGATAGACAGCATGCTCGTGCTGGACGTCGATCATGATGAACTGGTAAAACGACTTGTATTAAGAGCCGATCTTTCCGGCCGTCCCGATGACCGGGATCCTGCTGTGATTGAAAACAGGATTGATGTTTACAGGGCCAAAACAGAGCCAATTATTGAATTTTGCAGGCAAAGGGGGATCTATCAGCCGGTAAACGGCATGGGTACTATAGATGATATCTTTGAAAGGCTCAGCGGGTTTGTGAAGAAATTCCTCTGATCCGCTGTATTTTTTGGTTTACCTGCGGACCGGTCCTTCTGCAATTTCCTTCTGTATTGTAGTCCAGGGCTTCCCGGAGTAAACACATTGGGGCTACAGGCATTCAGATAATTATGTCGGGATCCAATTTTATTGATTATTTGAAGATCCATTGCCGGGCCGGCAACGGGGGGGCCGGTTCTGCACACCTGCGGAGGGAAAAGTTTGTGCCCAGGGGCGGACCAGACGGCGGTGACGGAGGACGCGGAGGCAACATAATCCTGAGGGGAAATGACCAGATGTGGACACTTCTTCATCTGAGGTACCGGCGGCACATTTTTGCCGGTAACGGTTTGGGGGGAGGGGCACAGCAGTCGACCGGCGCTGACGGCAGCGATGTTGTTGTGGAAGTACCACTCGGCACCATTGCAAGAAAAGGGGATAATGGCGAATTCATCTTTGAGATAACCCGCCACGGCGATGAGAAGATACTCGCCAAAGGCGGAAGGGGCGGACTTGGAAATACTCATTTCAAGTCGGCCACCAACCAGACACCGAGGTATGCCCAGCCGGGCGAATCAGGCGAGGAGGGTACATTCATACTTGAGCTTAAAGTTCTTGCCGACGTGGGCCTGGTTGGATTCCCGAATGCCGGAAAATCCACCCTGCTTTCGGTTGTATCAGCAGCGAAACCCAAAATTGCGGATTATCCTTTCACTACCCTGGTACCCAATCTGGGCATTGTTTCGTACCGGGATGACAAATCATTTGTCATGGCGGATATTCCGGGCATAATCGAGGGGGCCCATGAAGGCAGAGGCCTGGGTATCAGATTCTTGAGACATGTGGAAAGGAATTCGATACTTGTCATCATAATAGCTGCCGACAGCCCTGACATAAAAAATGAATATGAAGTGGTACTGAACGAACTGAAAATGTACAATCCGGAGCTGCTTGACAAGAAGCGTATCCTGGCGGTCTCCAAGTCCGACCTTCTGGATGCTGAACTGAAAGACGAAATCGTAAAAGACCTTCCTGAAATCCCGGGAGTGTTTTTTTCTTCCGTTACCGGCGAAGGCATTAATACACTGAAGGATATTATCTGGAAAACACTTACCAGTTACTGAATCTATGATCGAAAATATTGACAGGCAGATTTTCATTTTTCTGAATTCACAGAATTCCCCATTCTGGGATGACTTTATGTATGCGATGAGCATGAAACTGGTCTGGGTTCCCCTCTATCTTGCAATACTTATTTATTTAATATTCAAGTACAAACGGAAGTTTCTTATTCTTCTGCCGTTTATGATACTGGCAGTGGCCTTGTCGGACCAGCTTTCGGTTCTCATAAAGAACAGCGTTGAACGGTTGCGCCCGTGTCATGATGCGTGTCTCGAGGGACTGGTGCACATAGTACGATGTCATTGCGGCGGCCTGTACGGGTTTGTTTCCTCCCATGCCTCCAACTCATTCAATGTTGCCGTCCTGAGCCTTCTGCTCATAGAAAAGAGGTGGTATGCAATTACCATCCTGATCTGGGCCTCGTTGGTTAGCTACAGCAGAATATATATCGGAGTTCACTATCCCGGTGATATATTGGCAGGAGCTGTTCTCGGAGGCATTATCGGATGGATAACATACAAGGGATTCAGTATGACGCAAAAAAGATTTGAAGCTTAGATGTTTTGCCTGATTCCTGAAACCACTGATCCGTATTTTAACCTGGCTGCAGAAGAAGTTCTTCTTAAAAACAGCCAGGATGAATTCCTGATACTGGGAATAAACAGCAGGTCGGTAATTATCGGCAAGCACCAGGTAGCACACAGGGAAGCTGATACCAGGTTTGTTACCATGAACGGGATCCCGGTGATAAGGAGAATTTCAGGCGGGGGAACGGTGTACCACGATCCGGGGAACCTGAACTTTGCCTTTATCCTTAACAGTGAAAAGGGGAAACAGGTTGATTTCAGGAAATATACACTGCCGGTTATCGATTTCCTGGCGTCGCTGGGGGTGAATGCTGAGTTTGAGGGGAACAGCGATCTCAGGGTTAAGGGACTGAAGATATCAGGAAATGCCGAACATGTTTTCAGGAACAGGGTGCTGCATCATGGCACCCTTCTTTTCGATTCGAGGCTGGACCTTCTCAGCAGCTCACTGAGAAAGGATACCGGACACTATATTACAAGAGCAGTCAGATCGAACCCTTCAAAGGTTACAAACCTCAGTTCATTATTGAAAGACTCCTTAAAAGACTCCTTAAAAGACCTCTTTCCCGTATCCTCCGGATCATCCGTCACTATTCAGGCTTTAAGGACCCTGATGAGGAAGTGGTTTTTCGATAATTATCCCGGAATGGAATCATATCTGCTTTCAGGCAGCCAGGTCGGAATGGCAGAGGAACTTGCCCGGTCCAAATATGCCACATGGGAATGGAATTACGCCTATGGTCCGGAATACAGTGTAACCGGTACATTTGAAATCGGTAACCTGCATCATCACTATCGCATGCATGTAAGGGAAGGGATCATAACTGAATGTGAAACTAAAGGTTTGAAAGGTGATCAGATCGCATCATTGCTGAAAGGCCGCAGGCATATGGTCAATGACCTTGAGCATCTTGTGAAAAATGAGACTATATTTGGACATGGTTTCGACGTATATAATTTATTCTGAGATTGCAAAACGGACACCAGCTTCCCTTGCTCTTGTTTTGCCTCCTTTCAGGTAAAAGATCGCCGAAGCTGCAGGAAGATCCGGAAATTAAGCTAACCATATGGATACCCTCAAATCTGTTTTTCTCTGGATTGCTGCCGTAACGTTAATAGTACTTACATTGCCCCTGATATCATTGATATGGTTCCTGGTCCTTCCTTTTGACAGGAACCGGAAAGTAATGCACGGGTTAATGATCTGCCTCAGCCTGATCCTGGTTTATCTCATACCTGCTTGGAGAATTGACATAAAAGGAAGGGAGAAGGCAGGCCGCCGCCAAACCTGTGTGATCATTTCAAATCATCAGTCGATACTTGACATCATCTTTATTAACTGTCTGCGGCTGCGGTTCAAATGGGTATCAAAGATTGAGAACATGAAAGTTCCCGTAATCGGATGGTACCTGAGAATGGCAGATTACATCACGGTTGACAGGGGAAATAAGGAAAGCAAAGAAGAAATGCTTGAAGAATGCCTCGTCACTTTGAGGAGGGGAATATCCATAATGATGTTTCCTGAGGGAACCAGGTCGGTTGACAGTGAAATTGGTTTTTTCAAAAGGGGAGCTTTCCAGCTTGCTATCAATGGCGGATTCCCGATTTTGCCAGTCGTGATCGACGGAACCGGAGGGATACTCCCAAAGCACGGCCTGATCTTCAGTACGGGTCACAGGGTTAAGATCAGGGTATTTGATCCTGTAATGCCTGAATCATTCGGAACAACCGACCCGGATGTGCTTTCCCTTAAATTTCATAATTTTATGGCTGATGCCCTGAAGGAATTAAGATCGGGCAAACCATAGAATGTCACATACCCCGGAATACAGAAGAATCCTGCACAGGATGGGTTATTACAATTACCAGGATGGACTAATTCATCGTCATCTGAACCAGGAAGAAGGATGGAACAGCCATCTGAGGAACTGCAGGGAATTCATTTTGAACGCAACAGAAGTCTGCAAGCCTGAAATTGTGACAGTATTGGGCAGCGGCTGGCTTCTCGATGTCCCCCTGAAAGAGATGACGGACCAGGTTTCCGTTATCAACCTTGTAGATATTCTTCATCCGCCCGAAGTGCGGGAACAGGTTTCACGGATGGGAAATGTGAGACTGACCGAAGCTGATGTTACCGGTGGGCTTATACAGGATGTCTGGGAAAAAGGCAGCCATTTCTGGCGAACAAAGCGAGGTTCAATCAACGACCTGGAAATTCCTGAGTTTAAGTTTGAGTTTGAACCGGGACTGATCATCTCGTTGAACCTCATGACCCAGCTTGAAAGCCGGCTTCTCGGGTTTATCAGGAAAAAATGGAAGCCGGGAGAAGAGGATCTTTTACGTTTCAGAAAAGAGATTCAGCACAGGCATGTTTCCTTACTGATGAGGCATACTTCGGTTCTCATTACTGACGTCGCAGAGATCATTACCGAACGATCGGGAAGAGTACGTGAAGAACCTTCGGTACTGACAGATCTTCCGGATGCAGGAACCAGGAAAGAATGGACATGGGATTTCGATCTTCACAGGTCAGATTATTACAACAGGAGATCAGTTTTCAGGGTGGTGGCTATGATGTTGTAGATAATGCTGCCTGTTCGGGCAGGAATCCGCAACGTAGGTGTTTCAATAAAAAGGTTGCCGACCCGATGTATGAAGTTCCGGCCGACCTGATATTTTCCCAGTGGAACTCGTCCGTGATCCGGCAGTGTTGGTAATAATGCCGGCCATCACCATTTCATCCTGACATGCCTGTATTGTTATTTTATTAACAATGGGGCTGGGCGTGTTTTTGGAAAAAATCACATTCATTGTTGAAAAAATGGCTGATCACGGGCAGGCTAATTGACTATATTTGCGCAAAATTCTGCAAAATGTCGGTGGTTGGGTATTCAGAAGAGCATATAAAGACCCTTGAATGGCGGGAGCATATCAGGCTGAGGCCCGGTATGTATATAGGAAAACTGGGTGACGGGTCGTCGCATGATGACGGGATCTATGTTCTGCTTAAGGAGGTGATCGATAATTCGATTGATGAATATATGATGGGCTTCGGCAGGAAGATAGATGTATCGATTAACGGCAAGGAGGTGAGGGTGCGTGATTATGGACGCGGTATTCCCCTGGGCAAGGTGACCGAGGCAGTTTCAAGAATGAATACCGGGGCAAAATATGATTCAAAGGCTTTCAAGAAATCAGTCGGTCTTAATGGTGTCGGAGTCAAGGCGGTCAATGCGCTGTCGAGCAGGTTTGTAATCAGGTCGGTCCGTGACGGACAGATGAAAGTCAGCGAATTTGAGCATGGCATTACGGTGGCTGACAGCCCCGTTACGACTACTCCTGAGGAAAATGGAGTTGAGGTTATCTTTCAGCCCGACGAGGATCTGTTCGGCAATTATTACTACATATCGGAGTATGTGGATTCAATGCTGAAGAACTATGTTTATCTCAATACGGGTCTTGTAATAAATTTCAACGGCAACAAATTCATTTCCAGGAGCGGGCTGGTTGATCTCCTTAACGAGAACATGAGCAGGGAGGGACTGTATCCGATAATACATCTCCGCGGTGATGATATTGAGATTGCCCTCACACATGGTTCTCAGTACGGGGAAGATTATTACAGCTTCGTAAACGGTCAGAACACCACACAGGGGGGTACACATTTGCTTGCATTCAGGGAAGCATTTGTAAAGACTATCCGCGAGTTTTACAGGAAGGATTTTGATCCCTCTGATATAAGGTCATCAATAATCGCAGCCATCAGCATAAAAATTGAAGAGCCTATTTTTGAATCCCAGACCAAAACGAAGCTGGGTTCGAAGGATATGGGGCCGGACGGGCCTTCCGTGAGGAACTTCATTGGTGAGTTCGTCAGGAAGCATCTCGACGACTATCTGCACAAGAATCCGGAAACTGCAAGGATACTTCTTAAAAAGATCCAGGATTCCGAAAAGGAAAGGAAAGCCATTTCCTCGATTCAGAAACTTGCCCGGGAAAGGGCAAAGAAGGTGAGCCTTCATAATAAGAAATTAAGGGACTGCAGGATACATTATAATTCAAATGATCCGAGGAAACTTGAATCCACAATTTTCATAACCGAAGGTGATTCAGCCAGCGGTTCGATAACAAAGTCGAGGGATGTTGAGACCCAGGCCGTGTTCAGCCTCAGGGGAAAGCCGCTTAACTCGTTCGGACTTACAAAGAAGATTGTTTATGAGAACGAGGAGTTCAATCTGCTTCAGGCAGCCCTGAACGTTGAAGACGGGATCGAGGATCTGAGATACAATAATATAGTGATAGCCACTGATGCAGACGTTGACGGGATGCACATAAGGCTCCTTCTCCTGACGTTTTTCCTTCAGTTTTTTCCCGATCTGGTTAGAAAAGGGCATGTATATATACTTCAGACCCCGCTGTTCAGGGTTAGAAACAAAAAGGACACCAGATATTGTTACACTCCCGGTGAAAAGGCCAGGGCAGTCAGGCTCCTGGGTCCCAATCCGGAAATAACCCGTTTCAAGGGACTGGGTGAGATATCACCAGACGAGTTTGGTCATTTTATAGGAAAGGACATGCGACTTGAACCGGTAAGAATGAAGAAAAATGATGCCATAAACGGTTACCTTGAATTCTACATGGGAAAAAATACACCCGACAGGCAGGATTTCATCATTGAAAACCTGAGGGTTGAGGAAGACCTGGTAGAGGCGGAGGCATAGTTTTGGCCAGGGAGGATGTTTATGAAGGAAGACGAGGAATTAGCATCAGGAAATCCTGAAAGACTGGAAGAACCGGAAGAAGGTCCGGCTGCGCTCCATTCAGTAACTGCATTGTCGGGAATGTACAAGGACTGGTTCCTCGACTATGCCTCATATGTGATCCTTGAGCGGGCCGTTCCCCATCTCAATGACGGCCTGAAACCGGTTCAGAGGCGGATTCTGCATTCGATGAAAAGGATGGACGATGGCCGTTACAACAAAGTGGCCAATATCATCGGCCATACAATGCAGTTCCATCCGCATGGGGATGCTTCGATAGGCGATGCACTGGTACAGATGGGGCAGAAGGACCTGCTTATCGATACTCAGGGCAACTGGGGAAACATACTGACGGGCGACGGTGCTGCTGCGCCCAGGTACATTGAGGCACGCCTTTCGAAATTTGCACTTGAGATTGTTTTCAATCCAAAAACTACCGACTGGAAGCTTTCATATGACGGAAGAAACAAGGAACCGGTTACCCTGCCGGTTAAGTTCCCGCTTCTCCTTGCTATTGGTGTTGAAGGAATTGCCGTGGGACTTGCTTCAAAAATACTTCCCCATAATTTTAATGAGTTAATAGATGCCTCGATCAATTATCTGCTTGGGAAAGAGTTCGTATTGTATCCTGATTTCCCTACCGGAGGGCTGATAGATGTATCAAAATACAACGATGGCCAGAGGGGCGGTATTGTCAAGGTAAGGGCGAAGATAGAGAAGGCCGATAAAAAATCACTGGTTATAACCGAAATCCCGTTTGGCAAAACCACCTCAAGCCTTATAGAGTCGATTATCAAGGCCAATGAGAAAGGCAAGATCAAGATAAAGAAGATAGATGACAATACATCGGCAAATGTTGAAATAGTCATCCATTTGCTGCCCGGCGTGTCCCCCGACAAGACTATTGATGCTCTTTATGCCCTGACAGACTGCGAATACTCCATTTCTCCCAACACCTGTGTCATCACGGGTGAAAAGCCCTCATTCATGGGGGTAAGCGAAATACTTCGTCACTCAGTTGATAATACCGTGAGGCTGCTGAAAACAGAACTTGAAATCAGGCTGAAGGAACTTCAGGAGGAATGGCACATGTCGTCCCTTGAGAAAATTTTTATCGAAGAAAAAATATACAGGGATATTGAGGAATGCGAAACCTGGGATGCCGTGATAAAGGCCATTGATGACGGATTGAAACCCTTTAGGAAGAGACTGCTCAGGGAGGTGACCCGGAATGATATTGTCCAGCTCACGGAGATCAGGATTAAACGAATTTCAAAATTTGACTCAAAAAAGGCAGATGAACATATTAAAGGTATTGAAGCCGAGATCGATGAGACAAAAAATCACCTCGGCAACATTACTGCCTATACAATCAATTATTTCAGGCAGATAAGAAAAAAATTCGGAAAGGGTCGGGAAAGGAAAACAGAAATAAGAAGTTTTGATACCATTCTTGCATCCAAGGTTGTTGCCAACAATGCAAGACTTTATATAAATTATAAGGAGGGATTTATCGGAACCGGTCTTAAAAAGGATGAATTCATTTGTGAATGTTCCGATATGGACGATATTATTGCGATACGGAAGGATGGAGGTTACCTGGTAACAAAAGTTACCGAGAAGGTGTTCGTGGGCAATGATATTATTTATGCACAGGTTTTCCGCAAAAATGATGAGCGGACAATTTACAATGTGGTCTATCAGGACGGCAGGGACGGACCGGTATATGTCAAGCGCTGTGCAATCACCGGATTGACACGCGATAAGGAATATAATCTAACCAGGGGCATACCCGGTTCAAAAATAATTTACTTCAGTGCCAATCCTAACGGAGAGGCCGAAGTGATAAGGGTGCATCATAAACCAAGGGCTCGTCTTAAGAAGCTTGTTTTTGAATTTGATTTCGGACAGCTCGGTATAAAGGGCAGATCATCGATGGGTAATATCCTTACCAGGAATCCCGTACACAGGATAACCCTTAAGGAAAAGGGATTATCAACCCTCGGCGGCAGGAAAATATGGTTTGATGACGCAGTATTCAGGCTCAACGCAGATGGAAGAGGCATCTTTCTTGGTGAATTCAGCGGAGATGACAAAGTACTGGTTATAACGAAAAACGGCTATTTCCGGATGACCGGTTTTGACCTGTCAAATCATTTTGAGGATAATATCCTGATCATTGAAAAATATTCGCCGGGGAAGGTCTATTCTGTTATTTACTGGGACTCGGAACAGGATCATTATTATGTGAAAAGATTCATGCTTGAAGAATCGGAAAAGCCGCAGTGTTTCATAAATGAAAGCCCCGAATCGAAACTGATAAGCATTACCGAAGTAGAATATCCGAGGTTTGAGATAAGCTTCGGGGGAAAGCACAAGGGGCGTGAAAGTGAAATAATTGAAGTAGCCGAGTTCATCGGGGTAAAAAGCTATAAGGCAAGGGGAAAGCGGCTCACGAATTTCATGGTTGATAATATCCGGGAAATTGAACCTGTTGTTAAAAAAGAAACATCTGACTTTGTACCTGGGGCGGAGAGTGAAGAACCCCAGATTCCAATGCAGCATACCGACCCTGCCCAAATGAAGCTGGAATTGTAATGCATTTGTTCAAAAGAATATTCCTGATTGGATTCATGGGCAGCGGGAAGTCGACCCTCGGGAGAAAACTTGCAGTATCCCTTGGCTGGACCTTTGTCGACATGGATGAAAAAATTGTAGAAAAGGCAGGAATGAAAATTCCTGAGATATTTTCAGTCCTGGGAGAACCCTGGTTCCGGGAGATGGAGACCAAAGTACTTCGAAGCCTGGCAAAATCAGAGAATTTGGTTGTTTCAACCGGCGGTGGTGCACCGTGCCATTCAGGCAATATGAAGTTTATGCTTGAAACCGGACTTACAATTTATCTGAAGCTTAATCCCTCCCAGCTTGC
This sequence comes from Bacteroidales bacterium, assembly GCA_009877105.1. GTDB lineage: Bacteria > Bacteroidota > Bacteroidia > Bacteroidales > VadinHA17 > LD21. The sequence continues at coordinate 23,603 of WXFD01000055.1, read as the reverse complement.
AAGCCGTCTTGTGAATTCAAAAACGGAACGACCATTGATAAAGAATATTGATGAGACGGAGCTTCCGGATTATATTTCCGGGAAACTCCATGAACGTGAAGAGTGGTACTCACTTGCTGCAATAACAATTGACGGCTTTGATGCAGATATCCCTTCTCTAATTTCTTTGGTCAGACAGTGGAAGCCGGATAATTTTTGATTTTAATTTCTTATTTTAGGATTTTAAATTAATTCTCTCAGGTTTATGGGAAAAAAGCCCATCTTATTGCCCATTGAAAAATCGGATCTCCATAATGAATTGAATGATTGGTCAGGACTGAGCGGTAATATTTCAGGCAGACTGCTTTTCAGGGCACATTTTTATGATCTGATTACCGGCAAAATGGCGGTTCTCGAAAAAACCGGGAATGTATATTTTTACGAACAGATCCTTAGTTATGTAGATGATACGCTTGACATTAACTTTCTTCCTGCGCTGAGAAGGATTGCCACCGGTGCCCGTTTCAGCGAAAGCCTGAGACAGCGGGCCTCGGAGTTGAGTGAGATTATTGAAGAGGGAAAAACTTACCCGAAAAACGGACAGGTTACCGGATTGTCAGTTGATGAAGCCGCAAGGGCTGAAACTGCCCGGCGGATACTTGCAGGAGTAAGATATCCCCAGACAACTGAAATACTGAGGCTTTTAAGGGATAAATCCCCATGGCTCAGGCGACTTGGCATTTGCCTGATAGGAAAGTTCAGGATAAAGGACATGATACAGGAAGTATGCAACTGCCTGACTGTTCCGGAAATAAGTGACGAAGCATATTCAGTTTTGACAGAATTCGGCAGTGAGGCAGGAAAGGAACTGATCAGGTATTACCTGAGATCGTCCGGTAATTTGAATGCCAGCAGATCTGTCCTCCGGCTCTTCTCTGAAATATGTCCCGGTGAAAATATGCCTTTTGTTTTTGAAAGGTTGTGGACAAATTCCAGATCTTTAAGGGAATTGGCTGCCATATGCCTTATAAGATGCAGCTATAAACCTTCAGGGGAGGAAAGGGAGCAGTTGAAGAAACTGATCTTTGATGCTTTTGGCCAGTTTGTCAGGATACTGTCGCTAAAGGTGTGCCTTGATGAAAATAACAATGAGCTTATTGCGGAACAGATTGGAAAAGAACTTCAAAAATGGCGGAAGTTCCTGCTAAACCTGTTGATTATATGCCATGGGGATACAATTGTCCCGGAGAGCAACAGGAAAGGCAAACAAGGGAATAATGACCGGCAGATATCAGCACTTGCAGATATCGTGTATGTGAGCGGCCATCCGGGCAAAAAGCCTGTTTCCGGTATTGAAACCGACAGGAAAACCCTTAAGAAGCTCCGGCGTTATTTCCTGATCGATGCTCCGCATTACGATGCATTGCCTGAAGAAATCATCAATTACGATTACAATTTAATAGGTGTATGGACAAAGGCTTGCATACTGAGAAGCCTGAAAACCATCGGCAGTGACTCTTTGCTCGAATCGGTTACGGCCCTTCTTTTCAGCCATGAATGGATACTTAAGGAAGAAGCTGCCGGACTTCTGAAAAGATCCGGCAAAAAAATGCCTGGGGAACTATCAGAAAGGCTTGCGGAGCCTGACCGGCTGCGAATTGATAAAATATTGGAAGACAAGATACATCCGAACGGACTCCTGTATGAGAAAACAAGATTTCTTTCATCAGTTTTTAATGGAACGGGCGAAGAGAAGTTGTTGTTCCTTGCAGGTCGAATGATGTTTTTTGACAAGATCAGTCGGGCAGAAATAGATGAGCTGCCAGAATCACTAATATGGACCATCACAAAAGAAAATCAGATAACCCTACGTTATATATCTGATAAAAGGACAAAAGAGAGTATTGCAGGTTTAATTCAAACTGAATCATATTGCTATGCATTGCCACTGACGGCAATTGAATTGTTCAGGATCAATGAACCGCATGATTCGTTTGTTCTTTTTAAAAAATTGGAAGGAGTGGAACAATAACATAAAATATAATATGGCCCATGAATATTGATGCTGAAAAGTTTAATCCATTTCCGGGAATACGGCCATTTAATCCTGAGGAAAGTGATTTTTTCTTCGGGCGGGATAATGAAACTGAGGAGATTACCGGAAAACTGCTGAAGAACAGGTTTCTTGCTGTGATTGGAGTATCGGGTGAAGGAAAATCCTCCCTGATCAATTGCGGTATCCTGTCAAAAATCAGCAGTATCAGATCCGATGACTTCAGTTCTGACTGGCGGGTTTTTTCAATGAGACCCGGAACTGATCCTGCTGGCAACCTGGCTGACGGGCTGGTGAAGAATATTACTGATTCAGGAGAGAGAGAAAGCCTGTATCATGAAGTTCTGGATATTCTGAAAAATAAGCCTGACGGGCTGTCGGAAGTATTGGATATGCCTTCATTGCGTACCAGCGGCAGAGTATTAATAGTGATCGATCAGTTTGAGGAACTTTTCAGTTACAGGTCGCCGGAAATAAAGCCGGAGATGGAAAAGGAGACAGAGAGATTTGTTGACCTTGTCATAAGGGCAGTATTGGGAGACAGACCGAATCTTTTCCTGGTGCTGGCATTAAGGGCGGATATGCTATCCGAATGTGCCAAGTTCAGGAAACTGGGAGGACTTATTAATGAAAGCAATTATTTCCTGTCAAAAATTAAGCCGGAAAATTTCCGGAAAGTAATTGAACGGCCTGTATTGAAGGCGGGCTCAACCATTGATGATAAGCTGGTTGATGCGATAATCAGTGAGGTTTATGACAGGATTGATTATCTGCCTGTTATGCAGCATGCAATGATGAGGACATGGTCGGTATGGAGGGAGCTCGATGAACCTGCAAGGCAAATATCATTTTCTGATTATGAACTGGCCGGAACCATTGTAAATTCCATTTCCAGCCATGCCAACTCGGTTTTTGAAGAACTTGACAATGGCGGGAAAAGAATTTGTGAACGATTATTCAAGGCACTAACCGGGAAGGGCTCCGACGGTAAGGTGATCCGGTATCCCATGAAGGTTAAAAGAATCCGGGAGGTGATTGGATGTACGGGGAGGGAATTGTCGGATGTTCTTTACCGGTTCCGCGATCCTTCCGTTTCCTTTCTTACTCCGCCGGCAAATGTCACCCTGAATGATGACTCGATAATTGATCTGTCGCACGACAGTCTTATGCATTTATGGGACCTGCTGAAAAAATGGATTGAAGAAGAGGCGGAATCCGTACAAATGTACCTGCGGCTGTCGGAAGCTTCGGAACTCTATCAGCAGGGTAAGGCAACTCTTCTGAAACAACCCGACCTTCAGCTTGCGATTGACTGGAGGGATAGGAACAAGCCCACTCTGGAATGGGCACGTAAATATAATCCTGCATTTGAAAGAGCTGTTGTGTACCTGCGCACAAGTGAAAAGGAATTCATTGAAACGGAGGAAAGGAAGGCAAGACAGCAAAAATGGAGGTTAAAGAGAATAAGGATCATTTCTTCAGTTCTTGCCAGCCTGGCGGTACTGACCACCTTTGCAATGACGGGAGTCTTTATTTCAAAGATATCCACTGAAAGAAAACTTAAGGTTGCTGAAAGACAGAGGAATGAAGCTGCCGAGCAAAAAAAGATGGCTGATCAGTTTGCCACCCTTGCCATAAGAAGATCGATCGAATCAGATTCACTGATTACTGAAGCAAATCACAAGGAGCAGAAGGAACGGATACTCAGGGGGGAAGCCCAGAAGCTTGCCTTAGCTTCCAGGCTGCAGACTGAACAGGCGAACAGTGAGAAACTGCTTGCCGAACTCAAGGCAGAAGAGGCGACCAGTCAGAGGATAGAAACCAGCAGGTTGCGTATGATATCCGTTGCCAAATCGATGTCGCTCAGATCCCTTCAGGTGCAGGATCAGGACGACCTGCAGGCCCTGCTGGCATACCAGGCATACCTGTTTAACAGGAAAAACAAAGGGTCCCGTAACGATGCAGATATTTATAACGGGTTGTATAATATTGCCAAAAACCGTGGCAGCTCTTCCTTAAGGTTTTTCAGGGGACATGAGGGGAGAATAAATAACCTGGCCTCGATACCCGGGAAAAATGAATTTGTTTCATCAGGCACTGATGGCAGAATCCTCAGGTGGAAGCTGGAGGGACAGGAACAGACGTACCGGGTACTTTATTCCGGATCAGATATCTACGGGACTTTTGCCGTGAGCCCGGAGGCAGACTGGCTTGCGTGCGGCAGCCGGAATGCCGGCATAAGAATGATCCCGATCAACGGGAATGAGTTGCCGGGGTATAATCTGGAAGGGCATTCGGGGGAAATCAGATCATTGATATTTTCCTATGACGGGAAACATCTGTATTCCGCCGCACTTGACGGAAAAGTGCTTAAATGGGATCTTGAAGCCAGAACATCGGTTGACCTGTCGACCGGTCAAATGCAGGTGACTTCAATCGATATTTCTTCAAACAATAAATATATTGCCGGTATTGGGGCTGAAGGAAAGGCTTTGATCTGGGATCCGGAAAAGAAATCGGATAATTTCAGGATCGGGTCCGAAGGCAGGGCAATAAAAGCAATTAAGTTTAAACCGGAAGAGGAGAGGATTGCCATTGGATATGATGATGGAATGGTGGAACTATGGGATATCAGTTCGAGAACCATTATCGCTGAGTTCAGGGCTCACCATGGTGATGTGACGAATATCCGGTTCAACACCAAACAACCTCAGATTGCAACGTCCGGTATGGACGGCACCCTTAAACTCTGGGATGAGAATGATCTTTCAGCAATACCTGTCAGCTTCACTGACAACGGCGGGCCGGTACTTGCCTTTGAGTTCAGCTCTGATGGCAGTGTTATTATTTCAGGTGATATGTCGGAAAAAAATAATATGATAATACGTCCTACATATGCAGACACTTTTGCGGCTGACGGATGTTTGTATGTAAAAAGGAACTTTACTCCCGACGAATGGCTCGCATATGTGGGGAAGGACATTGAGTATGAAAAAACCTGTTCCGATCCCGAACACAGGATCAGAATAAGAGAAATCAGATAAAAGACCCCCTCGGGAAAAAATTTTGTTTTACTTTTGCATTCCTGACGCATCGGCAGGGATTAAACTGTTTTATAACTTTTTTGTTTGATTAGAGAATTCACCTGCATGACATATGAGATCCATATCACTGACTATATCGCAAAAGAGGATTATGATGATTATCCGGTTCCTATTGTGACGGACGCAATAAAGCGGATTACGCGGATAATTATATCTTGCTCAACACATAAAACGGCCATTTAAATCAAATTTGTTTACGGATGAAAAGCAAAAAAACATTATTAATGATACTCGACGGGTGGGGTATTGGTGACGGTTCGGTTGCAGATGTGATCAGCCAGGTACCGACGCCCAGTCTCACTTCGCTTAAAAAACGCTATCCGAATTCTAAGCTTCAGGCATCTGGAGAAAATGTTGGGCTGCCCGACGGGCAGATGGGAAATTCCGAAGTAGGTCATCTTAATATAGGTGCAGGCAGGATAATTTATCAGGATCTTGTAAAAATCAACATGGAATGTAAAACAGGTGAGATCCGCAGGAATCCGGTTCTGACCAATGCTTTCGCCTATGCCCGCGACAACAATAAGCAGGTCCATTTCTTGGGGCTTCTTTCAGACGGTGGCGTGCATTCGCTCGACAGACACCTTTATTACATGTGTGACATGACGATGGATTATGGGCTGAAGGATGTTTTCATACATGGATTCGGTGACGGACGTGATACTGATCCCCGGAGCGGAATTGGATATATGAAGAACCTTCTGGATCACCTGAATAACTCAAATGGCAGGGTTGCATCTTTCATTGGCAGATACTATGCAATGGACAGAGACAAAAGATGGGAACGTATCAGGGAAGCTTATGATCTGTTGGTCAACGGAAAGGGAACCCGTACAATGGATATCCTGGCGGCAATGAAATCATCATATGAAGCGGGGATTACGGATGAATTCATGAAACCTGTGGTGGTAGTCGATGAAAACGATGAACCAGTTGGAAAGATAAAACAAGGTGACGTAATTGTTTTTTTCAACTTCAGGAATGACAGAGCAAAGGAACTTACCATTGTACTTACCCAGAAAGACATGCCGGAATTTGGAATGAAAACGATACCGCTTCATTATTGTACAATGACACCTTATGACGTCACCTTTCAGGGCATGCATGTTATCTATCCGAAAGAAAATGCCGATAACACCTTAGGCGAAGTCCTGTCTGCAGCAGGTAGGACGCAGCTGAGGATTGCTGAAACCGAAAAGTATGCTCATGTGACATTTTTCTTTTCAGGCGGCCGTGAAGAGATCTTTAAAAATGAAGACAGGATGCTGATACCATCTCCTAAAGTGCCTACGTATGACCTGCAGCCTGAAATGAGTGCGTATGAAGTGAAAGATGCTGTGATAAAAGCAATTAATACTGAGAAATACGATTTTATCTGTCTGAATTTTGCTAACGGCGACATGGTTGGACATACCGGTGTATATGAAGCCATAAAGAAGGCTGTGGTGGCGGTGGATGAATGTGTTGGGGCCGTTGTTGATGCTGCAAGATCCAAAGGATATGACATTCTGATAATTGCCGATCATGGGAATGCCGACAAGGCCCTCAATGAAGACGGGTCACCGAATACGGCCCATTCACTGAATCCTGTTCCCTGTATCCTTGTCAGTGAAGACTATAAGTCAATTAAGGAAGGTATACTGGCAGATGTCGCCCCGACTCTGCTTACCATTATGGGAATGGATATTCCCGGGGAAATGACAGGAAAAGTATTAATATGACCTTTTTACGTGAGTTTCTGACCAGTCATCAGCATGAATACCCCGGTTAAATCGCGGACTTTTGACTGAAAGCACGCTTACCGGCAGGAATTTCAAGAAGTGAATAGTTTTTATGATCAGGATCGGTGATACAATTTTCAGCAGGGATATTTTTGAACGGAAGTTTAAATGCGATTTGCCGGAATGCCTCGGCAATTGCTGCCGGTATGGCGATTCGGGAGCTCCGCTTTCAGAAGAGGAGGCATCGATCCTGGACGAAATATGGCCCGAAGTAAGACCATATCTCAGACCGGCGGGCAGGGAAGTAATTGAGAATGAAGGAACCAGTACTCGTGATTTTGATAATGATATTGTAACTCCCCTGATTGGGAATGAGGAATGCGCATACACGATTCTTGAAGGCAATATTTTCATGTGCGGTATTGAAAGAGCCTGGTCCGAGGGAAAGATTGCATTCAGGAAACCTGTTTCATGTCATTTGTTTCCGATTCGTGTAAAACGATTCAAGGATTTCGTCGCGGTTAATTATCAGGAACTTTCAATTTGTCACAGCGCGCTTGCCAGGGGCACGAGAGAAAACGTTTATGTATATGAATTCCTTAAAGATCCATTAATAAGATTAATGGGAGAAGAAAGCTATAACGAACTTTATCTGTCAGCAGAGGATTTTAGAAGAACGAGAAGACAATCGAGATTTTAAAAAAGTAAAATTATTTTTACCGGGGTGAAATTAATCAGGTGGTTAACACCTGCCGGTCGAAAAAGCAGGTATTTTAAATCAGGGAACCGATAAATCATGATTATAATCATAAAAAAACATGACTGGTGATATTGTATTTTATATAAAATGGTAACTTTGTTATAATTACCCCTAAACCAATTAACCTGACTGTATGCAGAAAGAATTATTCATGAATTTTTGGCGCCTTCCACCGGAGTAAAACCGTGAGGCGAATTCCACTGCCTGATAAAATCAATGTCTTATCAGCCGGTTGGCAAGTTTAAACCTGTTTTCTCCTTTAAACTGCCGGAAACATTTTTAGTTTAAAGGCCTTTGAAAAAACTGCTTTGTTAATAAGAAATTTGAATCAAATATTAATTAGCCAGCTTAAAACATTAAAAAAAAATAAGATTTGCTAAAGATTACTTAATGAAAACACAAGAATGTAGTTGTTTTCAAAAATTATTTATCTTTGGCAGGTTAAATACAAACCTAAAACTAATTTCGTATGAAGAAACTACTACTGATGTTTGTATTGTTTGTGTTTACAGGGGTTACTTTCCTGTTCGCGCAGACAAGGGTTATTACAGGGACCATCACTTCCGGAGTGGAGGGGGAGGGACCAATACCCGGCGTTACGGTTCAGGTTAAAGGTACGACTCTTGGCGCCATCACTGATGTTAATGGTCGTTATTCCATAAACGTGCCGGCTGATGCCACAACGCTCGTGTTTTCATATATAGGTATGAAAACCCAGGAAGTGGCTATAGGAAACAGAACCGAAATAAACGCCATACTAGTATCCGATCTCGTGGGATTGGATGAAGTTGTTGTTACGGCGCTTGGTATTTCGCGTGAGAGAAAAGCCCTCGGTTATGCCATTCAGGATGTTAAGAGTGACGAATTGACCAAATCGGCACAAGCGAACGTCATCTCATCCCTGAGCGGGAAAATTGCCGGATTACAGGTTAGCCAGGCAGGCGGCCAGATTGGTGCATCATCCCGTATCGTGATCAGGGGTAACAGCTCACTCGGCGATAACCAGCCACTAGTCGTTGTCGATGGTATCCCGATTTCTAACAGCTCGCTGAGGCAAAATAGTGTCGACTACGGTTCCGGGCTGTATGATATCAATCCTGAGGATATCGAATCCATTTCGGTTCTTAAGGGCGGTTCAGCAGCTCTTTACGGGATGCGTGCAGGACACGGGGTTATTCTCATCACTACCAAATCTGGCAGCAGACAACGTTCAGGACTGACAGTATCCTATGATGGTAACTTTAATGTTGACCAGGTTTACAGCTTGCAGAGGATGCAAAATAAATACGGTCAGGGTTACCTGGGTGATGAGTTTACTTACAAGCAAATTGTTGAAGAAGACGGCTACACCGGGTCTTACGCTGATTTTGCGCGTGGTGATTATGATCCTGGCTTTGGATTTAGTTATTATGACGGATTGGGTAACGGGGTTAACGATGGTGTTGATGCCAGCTGGGGTCCCCGCCTTGATTCCGGCCTGAAGCTGACTCAATACAACAGCCCCCGCGATGCCGGAGGAAACCTGATTCCCACTCCATGGGTTTCTGCTCCCAACAATATCAAGGACCTGTACAGGTTAGGTTATTCAACCAATCATAATATTGCTGTGACATCCAATTCTGAAAGAGCCACCACAAGGGCTTCCCTTGGTTACCGTAACCAGGCTGGTGTTCTTCCCAATACTGATCTGTCACGTTACTCAATCAACTTTAACACTTCAGTTAAACTTGGGAAAATGTTTGATTATGATTTGTCGGCTAACTATACCAGGAGTGAAAGCAAGAACCTCCCATTGACGGAATATAATGCAAGTAATCCAATGCAATCACTCGGGCAATGGTTTGGAAGACAGATCGACATGAAGGATCTGAGGGACCACTGGACCGAGACAATGGCAAATGGTTATCCTTACAACTGGAACAGTAATTACCATAACAACCCATATTGGAGTCTGAACAAGAATACCAACTCGATGAATAAAGACAGGCTCTTTGGGAAGACATCCTTGTATTTCAGTCCTGTTTCATCACTGAAATTTGAAGCCCGGCTTGGCGTTGACTACTACAATACCAAGACATTACCAGTTGTAACCTATAGGTCAAATGAAGTTATGTCGGGCGCTGGATCATGGGATGGCGGTTGGTTCAGGCAGAACAATGTCACTAACTACGAGCTGAATGCTGATTTTATTGCGACCTACACCAAGACCTTCGGTGATTTCAATGTTGATGTTCTGGCAGGAGCCAACTATCGCGACCTGAAGTATGAGTCTTCAACCCTGGGTGCCGATCAGCTTACCGTTCCTGACCTGTTCACGATATCCAACGTGAAAGGCAACCCTGTTACTTCCATGGGCCATTCATGGATTCGCAGTAACAGTGTTTATGGCTCGGCAACTGTTGGCTACAAGGGAATGGTCTACGTGGATGGAAGTGTTCGTAATGACTGGAGTTCCACCATTGCAGATCCGTTCTTTTATCCTTCCGTGAGCTTAAGCTGGATTCCTACCGAGACTTTCTCGATTGACTCGCCTATTCTTAGCTTCCTGAAAATCAGGGGTGGTGTTGCCAAGATTGGTTCAGCTACCAGTGCATACAGGACTGATCCATACTTCACTGCCTCACCTACCACCATTTTCGGGGTTACCCAGTATTCGCAGGCTACCGAGTTTCCGCCAACAGGTTTGAGGCCCGAGCAGGTTGTGACTAAAGAACTTGGTATTGAAACACGCTTATTAAATAATCGTATTGCATTTGATATTTCACTTTATGATAAAAAGACCACGGACCAGATCCTTCCGGTGGCTGTATCCAAGGCAACAGGGTATAATACCATGCTTATCAATGCCGGGGAGATTAGTAACAAGGGGATCGAGCTGCAGCTTCGCGCAAGTGCTATAAGCAACAGCGAAGGATTTAACTGGGATATCACGTTGAACTGGTCAAAAGACCAAAGTAAGATTATAGATCTCTATACGGATCCTGTAACAAAACAACCGCTGGCCTCATATAATATTGGTAACCAGTGGAGTACTTATGTTCAGGCCAGACCAGGCGAGCCATGGGGTGTTATAGTTGGTACTGGTATGCTTCGTAGGGAGTCCGATAATGCAGTTATTGTAAATGCAGCTGGGATTCCCAGAACGAAAGGAAACCTAATCCTTGGAAATGTAAACCCCGACTGGCTGGCAGGTATCAGAAATGATTTCAGTTATAAGAATCTCTCTTTTGGGTTTATGATTGACATACGCAAAGGAGGTGATATATTCAGTGTTTCCCAGATGTTTGGAGCTTACTCCGGACTTTTGGAGTTTACTGCTGACAAAGAAATCCGTCGTGACGGGCTTGTTGTAGGTAAAGACTTCCTCAAGGATGAGAAGGTGGTTAAAGTTGTCAGCGCAGCTCCCAATATTCAGGAGTCAGAGTTTGCTGACAATGATATCGTTGTAGGGCCACAGGATTTTTTCGAATCGTATTACAGTAATCGTGAACTAAGCGTGTATGACGGTTCCTACGGGAAATTACGTGAAGCCTATATATCGTACAGGCTGCCGCAGACCCTGTTTGGCGGTAACATTTTCAGATCAGGGACTGTTTCCCTCGTAGGTTCTAACCTGGCTATATTGTGGAGACATAAATCCAACATTTCCGGACTTGATCCCGAAACATCTGTGACAAGTGGTAATGATGGCGTGGGCCTCGAGAGTACAAGCTACCCACCCTCACGCAGTATGGGTGTCAAGCTTAGTTTTACATTCTAAATCAATTTAAGACAAAGGAATATGAAGAAATATTTATTGAAACTCGGAGCCCTGATATTTCTGACTGTAATTATTTTTAGCAGTTGTACCGAAAAGTTCGGGGAAATCAATACTGATCCTGATAGGGCGAAAGATGCTCCTGCTACCAACGTGTTGGCTTGGGTCCTGCGCTACTATGCAGCCACTCATTACGATCCATGGGCTGATATGAATGAACCATCAACATACGCGGGGCACCTTGCAAAGATCCAGTATATTGATGAAGCGCGTTATAATTTCAGACCAGGAGTGGTCGAAAACCACTGGTATTATGGCTATATACTTCTTAATAACATCAACGAGATTAAGAAAAAAGCTACTGCAGATGGAGCTGATAATCTGCTTGGCGCAGCAAAGGTCCTTGAAGCGATAATTGTTCAGACCATGACAGATCGCTGGAGGGACATTCCTTACAGTGACGCTATTAAACTTGGTGAAGGTGTTCTCCTGCCAAAATATGATAAACAGGAGGATATCTATCCCGCGTTGCTTAATTTACTTTCTGAGGCAAATACCCTGCTTTCAACACCATCTGCCGTGGATGAACTTGGCGAAGGAGACCTGATTTATAAAGGCGATGTTTCTAAATGGCAGAAACTTGCCAATTCGCTCAGGCTAAGGATGGCAATTCGCATTTCAGGTGTTGCTGAACAGATAGCAAGACCTGTAGTTGAAACTATCCTGGGAAATCCTGCTGCAAATCCGATTATGACCGACAACGACGACAATGCAATGTTCGTATGGCCTGGTGCTGCACCTTATGAAGAGCCCTGGTATGCTGATTCAAAAACCAGGGATGACCATGGTGTTGCAGATGTTCTCATAAATGAGCTCCTTGCCCTTGATGACCCCCGTTTGCCTGTTTACGCTCTTCCTGCAACATCAGACGGTCAGTACAGGGGTTTTACAGTTGGAGCAGTTGCCCAGCCGAATATCGCCACTATTTCAAGGATAGGCCGTCGTTTCAGACTTGATCCCAAAGGTTTTTCTCCCATCATGAGATACGCTGAGGTTATGTTCTGCGTGGCTGAAGCAAGCAAACTGGGCTGGACAACGGGAACTACCACTGAAGAAGCTTATGAAGCTGCAGTAACTGCCTCGTTGGAAGAAAATGGAGTTGAACAGGACGACATTGATGCATATCTTGCAGGGGGTGGTGCATTCGCTGATGATATGGAGCAAATTCATCTCCAGGAATGGATAGCTTTGTTCAAGCAGGGAATGGAAGCATGGACCCTGTATCGGAGAACCGGGGTCCCGAGCACACACTATGTTGCTCCCGGATCAATGTTTCCCGGCCACAACTCTCCTCCTTTCAGGTATCCCTATCCTGCGAATGAAGGCACTCTTAATGGTGCCAACAATAAACCATTCAGCGATGAGGTTAAGGATAGTTTCTGGGGAAAACAAATGTGGTATGATCAGCGTACGGGTGTAAACTAGACGCAAAATCTGATAAATATTGATATAGAGACCTTTCTCCCAAGGAGAAGGTCTCTATATTTATTTTCAGCGTTTGACAGACCTGAATTTATTCCTTAAATCAAAAAATATGTTGACGAGAATAAGCTTCTTCATATTTATTTTATTAATAAATCTGAACCTGGCTACCGCGCAACTCTATTACGTTAATCTTCCACCAGGCCATAACAAAATTACCCTGGGTCGGGACAGGATCCCGGGTCTGGCAGGTTCCCCGTACCTGTATGATGAATGGGAGCCGGGCCGTATAATACTTCATAATGGCAATGTGATTGACAGCCTTATCATGAGATATGATGTCTATGCCCGCGAGATTCATTACAAAGCTGAAGGAAATATTTATATACTTGGTTCTCCTGACAGCGTGAAGTCTATTACGCTTTACAGTAGACATTTTGAATATCTTCCATTCACTGAAAAGAAAAATACCGTTCAAAAGGATTATTTTGAAGTTCTCACAGCTGATGGCAGGGCTCAACTGTTGATCCGGCATATGGTTACAAGAATCAAATCGAACTATAATGTCGCGCTTGATGTTGGAGAAAAGGATGATCGGCTGGAGCATAAAAGCCTTTTCTACCTGCGAAGGGATAAGACGATTCTCTTGATAGACAGGAAGGGAAAAGCCCTCATGGAGATGTTGATAGATAAAAGCAGGGAACTTGAGAATTTCGTTTCTCAAAACCGGCTTTCATTCACCAGGGAAGCTGATCTAAAACGTGTTGTTGATTATTATAATTCATTGTATGATTAACCTCCATTGATAAACAACACGGGAGCTGATAAAATTAACATGGAACAGCGGGTAAAGTCGTCACGTTTTTCCTGAATCCGTTTTTAATTTCACAAGCTCAATCCTGGTTGTGGTAACCCGAAGGACACGAAACACGAATTTCCTGATTCTAATAGTTTCATTTACTCCCGGGATACTCCCGTGATGATAAAGTATCAAACCGGCGAGGGTATCATATTCCCCGTCTTCAGGAAGTTCCAGGCCATATTTTTCATTCAGGTAATCTATTTCAAGCCGGCCTGAAAACAGGTATTCTCCCTCATTCAGCTTTTTTTCGGCAAGCTCTGATGTATCATGTTCATCTTCAATGTCACCCACTATTTCCTCGAGAATATCCTCGATAGTTACCATCCCCGAAGTTCCCCCGAATTCATCTACAACAAGGGCAACGTTCTTCTTTTCGGCAAAAAACAGCTTAAGGAGCCTGTTTGCTGTCATTGTTTCAGGGACAATTGCAAGTTTTCTCAGGCATGAAGCTATTTCGGGAGGATTCTTGTAAATATCCTTCAGCTCGAAATAACCTATTATATTGTCAATGGTATTTGAATATACAAGGATCCTTGAATGACCGGTTTCGATAAATTTTTCCCTGAGTTCGTTTAACGGGCTTTTGCACTCAATGGCAACAATCTCGGTTCTCGGCACCATGCACTCCCTGAGTTTTACATTGGAAAAATCAAGTGCTTTCCTGAATATTTTCAGATTATGCTGCAATGGCTCCATTTCTGTATTGCTTTGTTTGCCCTGGTTAACAAAATGATCTATATCGATCCTGCGAAAAACCTGGTTTTCCTGTTCTTTCCCGTTTTTCTTAATACCAAAAAGCATTCTTATGAACCAGTTTGACAATGCAAGGGTCATTTTGCTGATTGGATAGAACAGAAAGTAGAAAATCATTGTGGGAATACTCAGCAATTTAAGAAAGAAGTTAGGAGTAATGACAAAAGCTGTTTTTGGAAGGAATTCAGCAACCAGCAGGATCACGGCTGTTGAAATGACCGTATTGATGACCAGGGCTGCCAGCTCCGATTCGAACATGGACAAAAGCACTGGTGTAAACAGTTTTGAAAAGAAAAGACCATAGATCACCAGGGCTATATTGTTTCCAATGAGCATTGTTGCAATATATTGCCCGGGATTGTCAAGAAAAAGTTTGATAAAGCGGGAGCCAAAGGCACCTTGTTTCCTGTCAAGTTCTATTCTCAGGCGGTTGGCCGAAATGAAAGCGATTTCCATCCCTGAAAAAAAGGCCGAAAAAAGTATTGCAAGAAGTATGACTATTACTGCACTCATTTACATACAAGTCATTTGCTGCATGAATTTCCTATTCCTCCTTTATATAAATAGTAGCGCTGAGGTTCTTAATCTTTCGCCTGGTTAGCCTTGGATCTGATTCAAGCCCATATCCCTGAATGATCTGGTCCTCGGTAGTGATTTTTACAAACCTGTCGGTATAAATCAATGCTTTCTTCTGATCCCAGAACAATTGTTCGGTTTCCAGTTTTTCTCCTGCTTCGTTTATTGCAATAACACTATCCTTGAGTTCCCAAAGATTCTTTGATTCGGTATATTTTGCATATTTTGCGGTGACGGAGGCAATAGGCTCAGGGTGTCCGTCGTGAAAAAGAACTTTTATTCCCGAATTGAACTCCGAATATTTCGGGTCGGTCTTGTCATAGCTCTCCATAACCGGTGCTGACAGGATCATCTGTATCTTACCCGAATCGGTGTATACTGTTTCAAAATCCTTCACGGTAAGAGCCGGCAGTGTCAGAATATCTATCTTGTCAATGGTCCCGAGCTTTTTTTCGCACGAAACAGCTATAGATGCCAGCAGGATTATAAATGCAATGCAATTAAGCTTGTTTCGCATTATATTCAAGTATGTAATTTAATCCGGCAAGGATCAGGTCGGGCTGATAATTTGTTTTATAGCTGATCCTGTCTTTCAGATACCCGCTGTCGCCTCCGGTAAGTATGACCATGGAATCGAGGTTATCTTTCTGAAATATCCGGATGTATTCATTAATTTCAAAGATAAGTCCGTCAGTAACGCCGGCAGTTATTGCGTCAAGGGTGTTTTTGCCCGGGGATGAATATTTAATCAATGTGGCACCCAGGGGCAGCTTCCCGGTAAACCTATGCAGTGCCTTGAATCTCATTGTTAATCCGGGCGATATATTTCCTCCCTTATATGATTTTCCTGACAGGTAATCATATGTAATGGCGCTTCCGGCATCAATTACCAGGATTTCTCTCCCGGGGAACATGTGATAAGCTCCTGCTACTGCTGCAATCCTGTCAGGTCCGAGGGTTTCCGGAGTTTCATATTCAATCCTGAAGGGCAGCTTGGTTTTATCCGACAAAATATGGACAAATGGTATATCGTGGGTTGCAAGGTCAATGATAAAATCGGGAATATTTCTTACCGAGGAAATAATTGCACCGTCAACCTTGTCGAGGTAATTGCAGAATATTTCGCTCAGCTTCTCAGGACTGGACACTTTTGTCCTGGCCGATGTCATTTTTTTCTCACCGTCGTATAAAGCTATTTTGGTATACGTATTGCCAATGTCAAATACAAGATTCATTTTACAAAATTCTGGTACAAAGTTACTAAAGGTGTTCAAATGAAGAAAATTTTAATTAAATCTTCCGTAATAATTCCTTCAGTATATCAATTGACTCATTAACGCTTTTAATATCTGCAATTGTAAGGCTGAGTTTTGAATTCTTTTGTTTTACCGACATTCTCCCGTGGTTCCTGTTAACATGGTTCATTAGGGAAACAAACTGCCGGCTGCGATAAAAACCAGAATTGGGATCGGAAATAAAATTGGCGATCAGCAAGTCATTTTTCAGAAGTATTTTTTCAATACCCAGTTTTACGGCCAGCCATTTTACCCTGACAATGTCGAGTAGGGCGACAGCCGGTTCGGGCAATGCACCGAACCTGTCCCTGAGCCTGTTCTCAAACTGCATCAGTGCAGGTTCCGAACTGATTTCGTTCAGTTCCTTGTAGAGCCTTATCCTTTCGGAGATATTTGAAATATATTCATCCGGGAACATTATTTCCAGGTCTGTATCTATCTGAAAGTCTTTGACAAATTGTATGCTTTCCCCCGTTTCTTCTGCCTGGTCACCGGTCCCTGTGATGTATGCCTCGTCAGTTGTACCAGTTTCCTTCAGTTCGGCGATGGCTTCATTCAGTATCCTCTGATAAGTTTCAAAACCTATGTCAGCAATAAAACCGCTCTGTTCTCCGCCCAGAAGATTTCCCGATCCCCTGATATCAAGGTCCTGCAAAGCGATATTGAAACCGCTTCCAAGTTCAGACGATTCTTCAACTGCCTTAAGTCGGCGGCGTGCTTCATTGGTAAGAGAGATTGAAGGCGGAGCCAGAAGATAGCAAAATGCCTTCCTGTTTGAACGCCCCACCCTGCCTCTCAGCTGGTGTAGTTCCGACAATCCAAAATGATGGGCCTCGTTGATGAAAATGGTATTGGCATTCGGGATGTCGAGGCCCGATTCGATAATTGTCGTTGCAATGAGAACATCGTAGTCGCCCTGTATGAAATCGTACATTACATTCTCTATGTCTTTGCCTTCCATCTTTCCGTGTACGACAGCCGTCTTGACATTCGGACAAATTCTGTTGATCTGTTGCTGTATCTCCGTAATGTTCTCTACCCTGTTATGAATAAAAAAGACCTGGCCGTTGCGTGCCACTTCATATTCTGTCCCCTCCCTTATTATTTCCTCGTTGAATCCGTGAATTTCCGTGACAATGGGCATCCTGTTCGGTGGAGGAGTATTGATCACGGAAAGATCGCGTGCCCCCATAAGGGAAAACTGGAGGGTCCGGGGAATCGGTGTTGCAGTAAGGGTTAGGGTGTCAACGCTGGCTTTCATTTTTTTAATCTTCTCCTTGACCGCAACGCCGAACCGCTGTTCCTCGTCAACAATAAGCAACCCGAGATCCTTGAACTTTACCTCCTTACCTATTAGTTTATGTGTGCCAATGATAATATCAATTTTACCTTCGGCCAGTTGTGAAATGATCTTTTTCTGATCGGCAGGCCTTCGGTGCCGGCTTATATAGTCGATGTTGCAGGGGAATTCCTTCAGGCGTGATGAAAAAGTCTTGTAATGCTGTAGTGCAAGAATGGTGGTGGGTACCAATATGGCTGTCTGTTTGCTGTCGGCTGTAGCCTTGAATGCAGCCCTGACCGCAATCTCGGTTTTCCCGAATCCAACATCACCGCAGACAAGTCTGTCCATGGGATGATCGGCTTCCATATCCTTTTTAACGGCTTCCGTGGCACTCAGCTGATCAGGAGTGTCTTCATAAATGAATGAAGCTTCGAGCTCATTCTGGAGATAAGTGTCGGCAGAGAAGGAAAACCCCGGAGATGACAGTCTCCTGGCATAAAGCTCAATCAGGTCCCTGGCAATATCCTTGACCCTCTTCTTGGTGGACTGCTTGAGTTTCTGCCATGCTCCGGAACCAAGCTTGTAAATCCTGGGTTCAGAATTATCCCTGCCTTTATACTTTGATATCCTGTGCAATGAATGTATTGCGACATAGAGAATATCATTATCCCTGTAAACAAGTTTTATGGCTTCCTGAATACGGCCGTTCACCTCAATTTTTTCGAGGCCTCCGAATTTTCCAATTCCATGATCAATGTGAACCACATAATCCCCAGGATTAAGCCCTGTCAGTTCCTTTACCGAGATGCTTTCCTTTCTTGTGAAATATCCTCTGATCCTGAATTTATGGTATCTGTCGAATATCTGATGATCGGTAAATACTGATATGCCTAGGTCGTGATCAGTATAGCCTGCATGAAGATTGAGCAGCAAAGGATTGAAAGAGGCTTCAGGGCTTATTTCCGCAAAGATTTCTCCAAGTCTTTCAATCTGCGACTGACTCTCGGAAACAATAAATGTCTGGTATCCGGAATTTTTGTTTAAGGTCAGCTTTTCTGCAAGCAGGTGGAAATTTTTATTGAACGGCGGCTGTATCTCAGTATGAAAAACGAATACCGAATCTTTCCCGAAAACAGTGTTCCTGCCAAGCTCAACGGTTTTAAAGCCACCGAGCTCACCGATCAGCCGGCTCCCTGTCATTATAATGTCTTTCCTTCCGGCCGTCTGTCCGGATTCCTCCCGGCGGATTACCTGGTTATAGATCTCATTGGTTTTTTCCCTGATATATTTTCCGTCTTCAATCCATACAACTGCAGACGAAGGAATAAAGTCGGCCAGGCAGTCAGTTACCTGTTCAATTGAAATGTCCTGTATATTTGGAATAACGGAAATGTGCTTTTGCAGTTCCACGGAAAGCTGATCGTCGGTGTTGAAGGTCCTGATGGATTCAACCTCATTTCCGAAGAAATCGATCCGGTAAGGCAGATCAGCCGAATATGAGAAAATATCTGCAATACTTCCGCGGATTGAATAGCTGCCAGGCTCCACAACAAAATCAACACGTTCAAAATTATATTCATGCAATATTTCTTCAAGGAAATCAAGAGAAAGCTTATCTCCCTCTGAGATATTGAAAGTATTTTTTTTCAGATTTTTGCGGCTGATAACCTTTTCCATAAGTGATTCGGGATAACTGACAATAATCCCTTTCCTTTTTCCTGATGCCAGCTGGTTCAGAACCTCAGTGCGGAGTACTATATTAGCCGGTTCGGTCTGTTCATACTGTACAGACCTTTTGAATGTTGATGGGAAAAAGAATACTGAATCATCTCCCAGCAATGCGACAAGGTCGTTGTAGAAATAAGCAGCATCCTCTTTTTCAGGGATAATCACAAGGTGGATCAGCTGTGTCTTCCGGTAAACTTCCGCCAGGGCAACTGCCTTTGACGATCCGAACAATCCCTCTGCAGCCAGTCTGCGTATATCTTTTTTTTCAACTGCTTCAGCAAGTGATGACAAGACCGGGTGACCTGAACTAAGTCTTGTTATTTCGTTTTCCTTCATCTCCATTTACAGTGGATGCAAATTTAACATCAATTTCAAAGAAATCACTTCAACAATAAAATCTCGGGGAAGACCTTTCTGGCCGGGTCAATTTGTTAAGCAGAAAAATTATAGATTTAGGGCAAATTACATCAAGCTCCCATGAAAGTGTTTAAATTCGGAGGCGCATCTGTAAAAGATGCAGCAGGAATAAAAAACCTTGCGAAAATTGTCTCGGGCGAAAATGGCAAGCTGGTGGTGGTTGTATCAGCTTTCGGGAAGACTACAAATGCTCTTGAAAAAGTATTGAAGCTGTGGTTTGCAGGCGATAAAGGCTACCGGGAGCACCTGGAAGAGCTTCACAGCTATCACAGTTCCGTTGCCGGCGGATTATTTTCCCGGTATGATCAGGCGGTAAGCAGGATTGACATCACTTTTTCCGGGCTCCGCGAATACCTTGAGTCATTACCGCGGCATGATTTTGATCATGAGTATGATCAGATTGTATCATATGGAGAGATATGGTCGACGATCATTGTCGCCGCATATCTTGAACTGGTCGGGTTGAAAGCCGAATGGATCGATATCAGGGGAAATCTGATAACCGATGACAGATTCCGGGATGCAAATATCCTTTGGAATGAAAGCACTTTGAGAGTCAGAAGTATTTTTAATTTCATGGATAAAGATATTTATGTTACCCAGGGATTTATCGGTGGTACGGTGTCAGGTCTGACCACCACTTTGGGCAGGGAGGGCTCGGATTATTCTGCTGCCCTTATTGCCAACATGCTGGATGCAGAGAGTGTGGTGGTATGGAAAGATGTTCCCGGACTGCTGAATGCTGATCCGAAATGGTTTCCCGATGCCGTCAGGCTCGACGAGGTCTCTTACAGGGAGGCAGTGGAGATGACCTTTTCAGGCGCAAAAATCATTCATCCTAAAACTATCAAACCTCTGCATAACAAAAATATTCCGTTGCACGTAAAATCGTTCATTTCACCGGATGAAAGCGGAACGGTAATAAAATCAGAAATCACTCAACGGCATGGCCTGCCTGTTTTTATAAGAAAGGAGAACCAGATAATGGTATCAATAATGCCAAGAGATTTTTCATTTGTCATGGGAGATTACCTGAGCAGGATTTTTTGCCTGTTCATGCAGCATGGCATCAGGGTCAGCCTTGTTAAGGCAAGTGCCGTAAGCATAAGCGTGTGCATTGATGATGACAGGATGAAGGTCGATTCGGTTATGAAGGACCTTAATCCTGAGTTCAATATTGTTTACAATGAAAATGTAGAATTGCTTACGGTCAGGCATTACACTGCCGAAGCTGTTAATAAAATAACAATCAACAGGGAAATACTCCTGGAACAGCGGTCAAGAAACACCGTACGTTTTGTGGTGAGGAAGACAGGCCAGGAATGATCATCATCAATATCCTCATTCGATCAGGTTTCCCGGGGAGGGGGAAAATTACCGGTTCCGGAAATTGACATTACTGACGTTCGAACTGAAGGCCCTGCCCTCTGCTCTCTTCATTAAAGACGCCATTGTCATAGACTACACTGCCGTTTACAATGGTTTTTATAACCTTTGACCTGAACCGGCTACCTTCAAAAGGTGACCATCCGCACTTATAAAGGATATTTTCCTTCGAGACAGACCAGGGTTTTTCGGTATCAATCAATACAAGATCGGCTTTATAACCTTCCCTGACGAAACCTCTGTCGCGGATGCGGAAAAGGACGGCCGGATTATGGCACATCTTTTCAACTATCTTTTCAATGGTGAATACACCTCTGTGCCATAGTTCAAGCATTGCCACGAGTGAATGCTGGACAAGTGGTCCGCCGGAAGGAGCTTTCAAATAGCTTTCCTGCTTTTCTTCAGCGGTGTGCGGGGCATGATCGGTGGCAATAATGTCAATAAGATCGTTGTTTACCCCGTCAATGAGCGATTCTCGGTCAACCCTGGTTTTTATGGCCGGGTTCCATTTTATTTTATTGCCCAATGAATCATAATATGTATCATCGAACCAGAGGTGATGAACACACACCTCGGCGGTAATTTTCTTTTCGTTCAGCGGAAGATCATTTCTGAAAAGACTGAGTTCCTCTTTTGTGGAAAGATGAAGGATGTGCAGTCTGGTTCCGTACTCCAGTGCAAGCTCAGCTGCATTGGATGATGAAAGCAGGCATGCTTCACGGCTTCTTATCAGGGGATGCATGGACGCCGGGATATTTTCGCCATATTTATTCCTGGCCGATACCATGTTTTTCCTGATTGTGGATTCTGATTCACAATGACATGCGACCGGTACGTTCGCCTTGCCAAAAATATTTCTCAGGGCCTGTTCGCTGTCAACCAGCATGTTTCCGGTTGAAGATCCCATGAACACCTTAATACCGCACACCAGTGCCGGATCGATTCTGAGTATTTCATCAAGATTGTCGTTTGTTGCACCCAGGTAAAAGGAGAAATTGATGAGGGATTTTTCTGCGGCAATTCTGGCCTTTTCCTGAAGGAGCCCTATGGTTGTTGTCTGAGGGATTGTGTTGGGCATGTCCATGAAAGATGTAATGCCTCCTGCTGCAGCTGCCCTGGATTCAGAACGGATGTCGCCTTTATGTGTGAGTCCTGGCTCCCTGAAATGAACCTGATCGTCTATAATACCCGGGATGAGCAGCAAACCATCTGCATCAATAATTTCACAATCCGTCGGGATGGCCTTCATTCCGTTCTCTGCCACTGATCCTATGATTTCGCCGGCAATTAGAACATCACCATTAAACACTCGGTTTTCATTTACAATGGTGGCGTTTCGTATCAGGATACTGCTCATGATGTGATTTTAAAAAGGGATTGTCCGGTTTCTATGGGGATTCAGTTACCGAGTTCCTTTCATACTTCGTGAAAAAGCTTCGGAGTTTCATTCTTAACACTCCCCAGAGCGCCTCATTGAAAATTCCTCCCGACATTTTGGATGAACCCAGTTTCCTGTCGGTGAATATTATGGGAACTTCGACTATTTTATAGCCGAGTTTGTATGCAATGAATTTCATTTCAATCTGAAACCCATAGCCTACTGATTTGATCTGCTGCGGTTTAATATTCTCAATAACCTCTTTTTTATAACATATAAAACCAGCCGTTGTATCTTTTATTCTCATTCTCGTTATCCATCTCACATAGATTGAAGCGAAGTACGACATCAGCACCCTGGTCAGTGGCCAGTTAACAACATTGACACCGCTGATATATCTTGAGCCTATTGCCACATCGGCTCCTCCGCGGGTACATGCGTCGTACAATCGCACAAGATCGACGGGATCGTGAGAGAAATCGGCGTCCATTTCATAAATGTACTTATAATCCTTTTCGAGAGCCCACTTAAAGCCGGTAATGTAAGCAGTGCCCAGCCCCAGTTTGGCGGGTCGTTCAATAAGGTGAAGGTTTGGAAAGGAAGATATTAGATTTTTTACTATTCCTGCTGTGCCATCGGGCGAATTATCATCAATTACCAGTATATCGAAAGGGACGGTAAGGGAAGATATACTCCTGACAAGGGCTTCAATATTTTCTTTTTCCTTGTAAGTGGGAATAATTACCAGATTTGACATATAAAAAAAATATTTACGAAAATACTCTTTTTCAATTGAGAGAAATAGGTATGCAGGGGTTAATTTCCATGGTCATGGAAAAAATCACGTATTTTTTTTGCTGGAAATGTTTGAAGCATTATCTTTGTCGTCCCAAAAGTATTCCGGTTGTGATTATGGTTTATGAATCAGCCGGGGAATAATCAGGTTCTTTGAAATTATGAAGTAGCAACCAGGCGAGCGAGAGTCTCGCCACATATAACTTGTTAGAATTTATTAATGAGCGGGGGCAAGATTGGTTTTTGTAGGATATTTGTATAGTATTTTTACAATG
>WXFD01000054.1 GCA_009877105.1 Bacteroidales bacterium | reverse complement strand
CAAGAATAAGAGCCTGGCATTCATCAACTGAAAGCTCTCCGACATACCTCATTAAAAGGTCGAGCCACCCGGCCGATCCGATTTCAGCCTTTCCGTAAGCCACGCTTATTGCATTTAACGGTTTTTCGTTGCCGCGGGTAAGTGTTTCAATAAGCAGATTCCCGTACTTGATGTCAATATTTACCTGCCCGTCAACTTGTTCTATCTCCGAGTTGCCATATCTGTTGACGAGCTTGAAGTTGATGAACGAAGGCATCTTTATCGTATAATCGATGCTGAAGCGCCTTGAACTGCCTCCCCATCCCGAAAAACTGAATTTCTCATCAATGACGGTCCTGGCTTTGAATATATCTCCTTCTTCACTGAAGATCACATTGATATAATCCAGATACCTCTGTGCCCTTTCACGGTTCGGAAAGTTAACCGTAACCTTTACATCAACTGTGATCAGGTCCTGGTCCGATGTTTCCACAATGACCTTGCCGTACCTGTTGTTGATATCGAGTGTATTACCTGAGCCTGCTGTCCATTCCCTGCTGAATTCTTTTGTAAGCTCCTGGGAAACAATCTGTGGTGCGGCAAGGATAAGGCATAGGAGCAGTATTGATCCGGTTTTAAATGCTTGCCTTTTCATGGTATGTGTCATTTAAATTTTCATTCCTGATAGCTTTAAGCTGATTCAATATGTAGGACATTACTTCCACTTTCGTCTGGTAATGCTCTATCATGGCATTGATAATTCTTTCATCGTTGGGATTGGTTTTCAGATCTTTCTGAAGCTGTACATATACCGAATCCATGCTTCTGAGTTCACTGATGAGCATCTGTTTCTGATCGGAATTGCCGTTGAGATCGATTGCCGAAAGCTCGCTTTCCATCAGGGTTACCTGGTGTACATAATAATTCTCTACCTCCCGGTACTGCGGTGACACATCACTCAGGCTCATCCTGTCCCTGTCGGGCCTGAGGAAATGATCCCATATCCACAGCGAAGAGAGAGTAACAAGCAGCGTGACTACCGCGGCCTTAAGAAGATATGGAACAATGCTTCTTCTAACTGCCATGGGCTGGAATCTGACCTCCAGTTTCCTTTGAAACCTTTCAAAGTGCCCTTCCGACGGCTCCTCACTGTCGAAAAATTCCTTGTTGTTTCTTATTATGTCTTCTATATGATTCATCTCTCCAATTTTTTCATTTCGCCAATCAGTTTTTGTTTCGCCCTTGACAGCTGCGATCTGGATGTACTGCTCGATATATCGAGTATCTCTGCAATCTCATCGTGGTCGTAGCCTTCAAGCAGGTAGAGCGAGAGGATAATCCTGTATCCGTCGGGCAGCTTTTTGATTGCATCCTTCACTTCTTCTACCTTCACCTCGAGCTCCTCCTTCATTACAATCTCTTCTGTGCTTTCATCCCTGATCCCCATATGTCGCTCAATATCTTCAAAGATCGCTTTTCTCCTGCTCAGGGCATCGAGAGAGCGGTTTATCACTATTCTCTTCAGCCATGCCCCGAAACTCACAGTGCCCGAGTAGCTGTCAATCTTTTCAAAGGCCGACAGGAAGGATTCCTGCATGATGTCTTCCGCCTCCATCGTGTCGTTCACAATTCTCAGACTAGTGTTGTACATCGCCTTGTAGTACAACTTGTAAATCTTGAATTGGGATTTCTGGTCACCAGTCCTGCATCCATCCACTAAATCCTGGTGTATGTTCCGGAATGCTGCTTCTGCATTTGCCATTTTTGAATAAGGGCTGGTTTCTATACTTTTAGCTGCACCCACTGTCTTTCTTTATAACCACTGAAAAGACGGGGCATTTGTTTTATTGCTGCATTCAACTTATGAATTTCCGGAAATTTTCACGGAGAAGAACAAAATTACTCCCTGTGTAACTTCTCCCGATGAAAAATCAAGCTCCGATCCGAACAAACTGTGAGGTATTGAAAATACTATCAGGGTTACTGCTGCAGCTATCACAGTATAAAGCCCTGTATTCTTCTTTTTGTTCATGATCACAGCCAATATCCAGAATATAAGCGCAATAAGTGTTTTGTTGTCGGTAAGGTCCCATCCGAAGGGAACTCCTGTCCAGAATGCGCCGAAAGCATATTTCTGAACCAGAGGTCCCAGGATCATGCCGCCGGCAATCAGTGTTGCAAGGGTCAATGCCGAGTACTTCCTGAACGATGGTATTCCGGCGATAGCCATCAGACCGGCAATGTTTGCCAGCATCATGGCAATAAACATGCATAAAATATGAGGAATAAGAATGTACGATGGCACTGTTCCCTTAAACCTTATCACCAGTGGTGTTTCCCTGAGAATGCTCCGGCTGCCCTTAGAATCGCTGAGTTCTATGTAGTACTCTATCTTTCCGGCAGGGGGCTGCTGGGGAACGGAGGCATACAGTCCCTTTTCCTCAGTAATGCCGAAGACCTTGTTTATCAGAATCGAATTGATGGGATATTCCCTGTACTTAAACTCACTGTAACTATATGGCTCCCCGGTTCTGTATCTTCGGTAATAAAGCCTTGCCCTTACTGATGTGTCGGTGATGGCCAGCCTTACTTCAGGCCTTTCGTCGAGTCCGAGGCTCCTCACCAGCCTTAGCTTTACAACGGTGTCATTCACCGGCAGGCTGATTTCACGGGGATTGGTCGGTCCTGTCTTCCTCTGGTAATACGCTGCCCCCAGGGTAATAACAATGGCCAGTATCCACAAAAAGGTTTTTTTCACGGAGTTACGGTTTTATACATAGATGCAATAATATTACAGTTGTATCAGCAGGACTTCTTTTTTCCCGTTCCTGAGTACTTCCACGCTTATTGTTTCCCCATGCTTAAGTTGCCCCATGCGGTACATGTAATCCTGGATGTTGCTTACCTGCTTTCCGTTGATGGCAGTGATTATGTCGCCTTTCTTCATACCTCCTATGGCAGCAGGCTTGCCTGGCGTTACCAGGTCGGCACGGAGCCCGTTCTTTACATTCCCTGCAAAATCGGGCATTATGCCCAGGGTGACACCCTGCCTGCGCATTGTCCTGACAGACTCCTGCCTTGGTCCGGCTTCGGTGAAAACAAGCTTTTCTTCGTCATTGGCAAGCCTTTGTGCTATGCTGAAGATGAAATCCCCCACGCTGACCATTCCCGGGTAATTCAGCTTGTCCCATGTGTCGTAAGGTGTGTGGTAATCGAGATGGGCTCCCGTGGTAAAGAAAAGGACAGGGATGTCTTTGCCGTAAAATGCCGAATGGTCCGACGGCCCTGATCCTTCTTCCGTAAGGGAAAGATTCATGGTATTTGTATCAGCCAGCGAAACAACCAGATCCCTCAGAACGGGAGATGTTCCGATACCACCGACCTGAAGTGATCCTGAGTCACTGAGTCTTCCAACCATGTCGAGGTTGATCATGGCATTTACCTTTGATAAGTCAACCGGTGGATTCTCGGTAAAATGCTTTGAACCGAGAAGTCCTGATTCTTCTCCCGAAAAAGCTGCAAAAATGATGCTCCTGCGATGGCTTTTAGGCGTGAGGGCAAATCTCTCGACAATCTCCATCGCGCATGCCACTCCCGATGCATTGTCGTCCGCACCGTGATGGATGGCAACCGTGTCGCGGACCCTGCTCCCAGATCCGCCCATGCCAAGATGGTCAAAATGTGCTCCGATAATAAGATATTGGTCTTTCAGTTTCTCATCCTCTCCGGGGAGAAACATTATTACATTCCTCGTGTATTTTTTCCTGACCATAACATCCGATCCCGCGTTCACAACCATACCGGTTGAAAAGCCTCCGCTTTGCCGGGAAGTGTTGATTGCTGTTTCAAGACCGGCTGCCGTCTTGCCCTTTCCCGACAATATCAGGTCGGCAACATTTCTTTTTATTCTCAGTACGGGTATGCCCACCGGCCAGGATTCCCCCGACAGCCTGTCGAAGCTGTCGCTGCTGTCATTCGCAGGCCCCGATACCATCAGGACGCCTGCCGCGCCCATATCCTTTGCCAGCATGGCCTTGTCCCTGTCACTGTTGAAGGGGATGAAGCCGCTAACGGATTTATGTGGTTCAGGATCACCCCTGAGCAGTAGAACCCACTTTCCTTGTACATCCGCATCCCTGTAATCATCCCATTGGATGCTGTCGTTACTAATCCGGAAACCGTATCCTGCAAAATACACTTCAGCCTCAAGTTCTGAATTTCCGCTGAACGCGAAGGGTGATATGTCGGCCACTGGATTGAAGGAACGGCCTCCTACCGACAGGAAATTCCTTTCTCCGGCAGTAACCATGTCGGATACTTCAAAAGGCTGAAAGCCGTCGGGCGTCATAGCTTCAAGCCCGGCTTCCAGAAGCCTGTCGCGGATGTAAACGGCAG
>WXFD01000053.1 GCA_009877105.1 Bacteroidales bacterium | reverse complement strand
ACAGACATTGAATATGAACTTAAAATTAATCAATGGAACTGAATTCAGACAGGCAGTTAAGAATTTTTTATTAACAGAATGTGGCCCTGTTAATCATGAAAGCTGAAAGAGTTTTCCGGCATTTTTAACTGTTGTTTTAATATTTTATTTTTACCCTATATATCTGCTGTTGAAAAAAGTCCTGTTCATAGCTGCCCTGAGCATCTTATTGCCGGAATTATTTCCTCAGACCGGGGGAACCAGGGTCTATGAGTTCCTGAACCTCACCCATTCAGGTCTCGTAGCCTCTCTCGGGGGATCAAACGTATCGATGCCTGCCGGGGACCTGAACCTGGCACATCATAATCCTTCGCTCCTTTCACCGGCAATGGACAAGAACCTTTCCCTTAACTATGCCAGTTACCTGGCAGGAATTAATTATGGCATGGTTCTTTATTCCCGTTCAACAGCAAATGCAGGTAATTTTGCCGGGGGCGTCACATACCTGAACTACGGCACTTTTACCGAAGCCGATCCTTCCGGAAATATAACAGGATCATTCACGGCATCGGAATATTCATTTTCACTTATCTGCTCTTACAGCATTGACTCCTCATTTTCGGTCGGAATCGATCTTAAGCCTATACTGTCGCATCTTGAAAGATACACCTCTGCAGGATTTGCTGCCGATATCGGGGTATCGTGGAAATCGGATGACGGCCTTTATTCGGGCGGAATTGTTCTGCGAAACATGGGCCGCCAGATTATTTCCTATACCGGTGAGAAAAATCGTTCAACACCCTTCGAAATCCTGGCAGGTGCATCGGCAAAGCTGGCCCATGCCCCATTCAGGTTCTCCCTTACAATCAGGCATCTGGAAAAATACGACCTGACACACGATTATAAAGACCCGGCTGGTAACGGAGCAAAAGGATCTCCGGACGGATTAATGGAAAACATTATGAGGCATATGATCATGGGAGCTGAACTGATTCCGCATAAGAACTTCTACCTGAGCGCAGGCTATAATTACCAGAGAAGAAAGGAACTGATGACAGAATCAAAAGCGGCAGGAGCCGGGTTTTCATGGGGGTTTGGAATAAATACTTCCTTCATGTCGCTGCAGTTTGGGCATGCTTCATATCACCTTGCAGGCGCATCGAATCATATTTCGCTGATTACCAGGACCGACCAGT
Organism: Bacteroidales bacterium; assembly: GCA_009877105.1. GTDB lineage: Bacteria > Bacteroidota > Bacteroidia > Bacteroidales > VadinHA17 > LD21. The sequence goes on along the minus strand of WXFD01000053.1, from coordinate 112,359 downwards.
TGTACAGAAAATTCCGGCGCCAAAATAAAAATTGATTATACACGTGAAATTTTCCATATTTGCACCCCAGATGCCGATGCAATGAAAAAAATCATTATTGCAATAGATGGCTACTCCTCAAGCGGGAAAAGCTCTTTTGCCAGGGCAATCGCGAGAGAAATGAATTACATCTATATTGACAGCGGTGCCATGTACCGCGCGGTCACCCTTTATTGCCTCAGGAAGGGATATGTCGGGAACGACTTCCTGAAAACTGCCGATATCATTTCAGATCTCAGGGAAATCAATATAGGGTTTGCCTACAATCCGGATATTTCAGGATATGAGACTTTCCTGAATTCTGAAAATGTCGAAACTCAGATCCGAGGGGTGGAGGTCTCTTCATATGTCAGCAGGATCAGCCTGATCCCTGAGGTCAGATCGAGAATGGTCGAACTTCAGAGGGAAATAGGCAGGGAGAGGGGAATTGTAATGGATGGCAGGGATATCGGAACCGTAGTGTTCCCTGATGCGGAACTTAAGATCTTCATGACTGCATCGGTTGAAATCAGGGCCAAAAGAAGATATGATGAACTTAAGGGTAAAAATATGGATGTTGATTTTGAAACAATAAAGAACAATATCATCGTCCGTGACATTACTGATGAAAACAGGGATATCAGCCCCCTGCGAAGGGCCGACGACGCTATCGTTCTGGATAACAGCAGGATGACAATAACAGAACAATTGAGATGGATACGGGAAATCATCAAAAACAAACTTAATGAGGGTTGAAATTGACAACAGGTCAGGCTTTTGCTTCGGGGTTCAGAACGCGGTTAAGATTGCAGAAAATGCATTGCTGAATGGCGAAAGGGTTTTTTCACTTGGCCCGATAGTCCACAATGACAAGGAAGTTGAAAGACTTTCAGACCTGGGCCTGATTTCCATCGACCATAATCAGTTCAGTGAGCTCAGGAACTGCAAGGTACTGATCAGGGCTCACGGAGAGCCGCCTGAAACATATGAAAAAGCTGAAAGAAACAATATTGAAATAATCGAGGCAACATGTCCCATTGTCAAAAAAGTGCAGTCAAGGATCAGGGACGCCTGGATTTCTTCCAAGGCTGACAACGGTCAGGTGGTAATTTACGGCAAATCGGGTCATGCAGAGGTGATAGGCCTGCTTGGACAGACAAACAATGAAGGCATCCTGATCTCCTCAGTTGACGATCTCTGCAAAATCGACTTCACGCGGCCGGTCCATCTCTTTTCACAAACCACGATGGACGCAAAGGAATACAGGAAAATCAAAGAGCTTATAGCCGGAAACATGAAAGCGGCAGCTTCGGGCAGCCAGGAGATCAGCTTCAAAATACACAACACGGTCTGCGGACAGGTCTCAAACAGGGAACCGCACCTGAAAGAGTTTGCCGGAAATCATGATATAATAATTTTTGTCAGCGGCCGGGAGAGCTCAAACGGAAAGATGCTGTTTAACGTCTGCAAATCCGTGAATCCTGATACATATTTCGTTTCCTCGGTTGATGAAATAGAATCATCATGGTTCAGCAACAAGAAATTTGCCGGGGTCTGCGGCGCAACTTCAACACCCAAGTGGCTCATAGAGCAGATCCGGGACCATATTTCAAAACTGTGAGCACATAAAACCCGGTTAGTGAACTCCCCTGGCAGTTAATCTGTTTCACGGCCCGGTTATTTTAACCGCTATCCCAATTAACAATAATAAAAAGACAGCCGCAATAAACTGCAGGCTGCCGGCATTGGGCGGTATTCCGGTTGCATCTGAACCATTGAGCCCCGGGTTGTATTCCACAGCCCTGATTATTTAAGAATAATATTTAATTTTATCTGCAGGAATTAAATTTTTCAGGGCCCCGGATGAGTTCAAAAATCCAGATAGCAAGGCTGTCAGTACTGTCAAATTCTTTTCTTATCACAATAAAGCTGGCGGCCGGAGTGATAAGCGGATCGGTCAGTATCATTTCCGAGGCGATCCACTCGGCCATGGACCTGATTGCATCCCTGATAGCGCTGTTTTCCGTGAAGGTTTCAGACAATCCCCCCGATTCCCGTCATCCCTACGGACACGGGAAGGTGGAAAACGTGTCGGGGGTGATTGAGGGAATACTGATACTTGCAGCAGCGGTCTGGATCATTGCAGAGTCGGTGAAAAAAATGGCCGGGGGCAGTATGGTGGTTGAATCCCTCGGACTTGGCTCCCTGGTGATGCTTGTTTCAGCCATTATAAACTCCATTGTATCAGGGAAGCTGTACAGGGTTGCAAAAGCCACTGGATCGGTTGCCCTTGAAGCCGACGCGTTGCATCTCAAAACCGATGTTTATACCTCACTCGGAGTGGCTGCAGGACTGGGTCTGATAATACTCACCGGAATACACTGGTTCGATCCGCTGATCGCAATCTGCATTGCCCTTCTTATCATCAGGGAAGCTGTTATCCTGATCAAAAAAGCTTTCAGACCATTGCTTGACGAAGCATGGCCCGATGATGAAATAAAAAAGCTTGAAATGATGCTAAACAGCATGGATGTCAATTACCACGACCTCAGAACAAGGATCTCGGGAAATTACAGGTTCATCGATTTTCACATCGGGATCCCAAAGGATAAATCGGTCGAGGATGCCCATACCTATTGCGACAGTATAGAAGAAACACTGAAATCAAAATTTGACAAGCTGAATATCACCATTCATGTGGAACCGGAACCATGACAAATCTTTTCAGCTTCCTTATTTCATGATATTTGTTTACTCATTATCTCATTTTACGTCACTCCCCCGGTTCCCGCAATTGCCCGCAGCTTTTTTCAGGCACCCGGCCCTTATTCCGCAAGTAATCACTGAAAGCAACCTCACAGGGAAATCTGTTACGGGAAATTATATTCTTTTCCCGTCCGCAATTCTTCAGTGAATTTATTATCTTAGTCAACAATATGTTTCTAACATCAATAATACAGGGGAAAATCTGCTTTGAGACATCTATCCCGGATCCGGCAGGGTTATGGGCTTAATTCCGCCATGATTCAGGCCGGGCAATAAAATTTCAGGAAGGTAAGAAGAAGCCGGGCCTTAAGACGGCCATAGAGATTTTACTGATCACATTAAAAACAAATATTGAGAAAAATGGTAAGCAGAAGAGAATTTATTAAACTCACATCAATGGGAGCAGCAGTAATTTCGACAGCAGGTATGAACCAATGCATGAATACCGGATCATCCGGGAAACTAAAGCCGGCCGGTGGCCGCCTGATCGATGCCCACATCCATGCCACACCGGGCAAAATTGAAAAAGCGCTCAGGGTTATGGATGATAACCTGATAAGGTATGCCGTACTTATCGCTTCCATATCAGGATCAGACCCGGATTATTATGTAGGCGATAGGGCATTCTATGAGATCAATGATGCGATTAAACCGTACAGGAACAGGCTGGGGCTTCATTATACATACGACTGGAGCCTGGCAGAAAACGACCCTGAATTCTTTATAAAGGCTCCGGATATGCTGGAAAAGGCAGTTGATGCAGGTGCCATTGCCCTGAAGAATCTCAAGGACCTGGGCCTGACAGCAAGGGACAGGGAGGGAAAACTCATCCCTATCGACGATCCCAGGCTTTTCCCGATCTGGGAAAGAGCTGAAAAACTTGGCATCCCCGTGGCTTTTCACACCGGCGATCCGGTGGCCTTCTTCCAGCCATGGAACCCTGAGAATGAGCGCTGGGAAGAACTGGAACTTCATCCCGAATGGTCATTTGCCGATCGCAGTAAATATCCGGCCCTCGAAACACTGTTTGACCAGGTAAACAACGTTTACAGAACCTTCCCGGGAGTTAAATTCGTTGCGGTACATGTTGCCGGATACTCGGAAAACCTGAAGGCAGTGAGCTCATGGCTCGACCAGCTGCCCAACCTCAGCATTGATACCGCCGCACGCATCGGAGAACTTGGAAGGCACAGCTCCGGTGAAGGACATGAGTTTTTCACCAAATACCAGGACAGGATAATGTTTGGCACCGATCTGGCTTTCTGGAACGAATGCGATGTCCAGGGCGCCGGCCCATGCAAGGATTTCACAATGGAGGAGAACCATCATTTCTACGATATACACTGGCGTTATTTCCAGACACTTGACAAACAGTTCGATCATCCGACGCCGATCCAGGGAAACTGGAAAATCGATGGCATCGGACTCGATGAAAGTGTTCTGAAAAAACTCTACTGGGATAATGCATTCAGGTTCTATAAACTCGACAGGTTTGGTGTTGCATGAATCTAACCATAAACTAAATACCGGCACTATGAGAACTTCTTTTGTTGTTTTACTGATTATTTGCTCCTTCTGCAGCTGTTCATCGCCCAGGAATGATTTTAGCGGATCAGGCTGGACGGTATCGGTCATCCCTTCATCGGTAAGACTCGATCCGACAAGCAATGAAATCATTGATAACCGGTTTGTTCTTTTGAAAGGGAATAAGGATGTCAATTCAGATATCCTGAAGAAGAATTCAATCTATGACGGTAACACGGTGTCATTGCATGCCGCCAGGGGAGAATATATCTCATTTCAGCTGGTGTTAACCAGTCTTACAAAAGAGACCCTCGACAACATCAGGGTTGGGATGATTCCGTTCAGGAAGGGAGAAGATGAGTTTTCAATTAAGCCGGAGCTTTTCCTCGAATGGGCCGTTGAAGTCAAAACACCCAGCACCGGATATCCTGTTGCCTCACTGGGCAATGGCTGGTATCCCGATGCATTGATACCGTTCCAATATATCCAGGACGATTCATCGAGGGTAAGATGGCGGTGGACATACCCGCTGTGGCTTCCTGACTTTAACAACCGCATTGATGATCAGAAGTCACTGGTGATATGGATCGATCAGTACATCCCCTTTCTCAGGAATGAAGCGGCCCCCGGTACCTATTCGTCGGAACTGGCTATAACAATAAAAGGACTAACCAGGAAGATACCCGTCAGTCTCACCGTATGGGATTTCGCTCTTCCCAATGAGAACAGGTTCAGGGCGGGACTTCAGCATGAGGGTTTTACGAGAAACATGACCGGGAGAAATGAGCTTGAAATATACCAGCTCCTTAAACGCAACAGGATTTCAATGCTTGATCCCACCTATGAACCGGAGCTGGAGGTCAGAAGCAACGGGAATATTGTAATTGACTGGAAAGCCCTTGACGAACGACTTGACAAGTATTTCACCGGTAAGGCATTTACAGCCGAGTATGGTTACAATTACGGTCCGGGCTATGGTGAGCCGATAGAGACCTTTGTACTGCCTTTCGACGTTGCCGGAAAGCATGGGACAAAGGGCTGGCCCGACATCGGAGGACCCGGCGTTGAACGCAATCCTTCAAACAGGGCAATCTATACCGAATGCATCAGGAAAGTCCGCGATCATTATAAAAATATTATCGATCCCGACAAAACTGGTATCACCGTCTATCTCAACGGACTGGATGAATCCTATTTCCCGGAGGCCTGGAGCAGAATGGTTTACTACGGCGATATTTTCCGTGAACTGTATCCCGAAGCCGATTTTCGCATCGATGGCGGCTATAGTGAAGAAGCCATGGCGATCGTGAAGAATTCAATCAGTGCATGGGCCTCCCATACCATTGAATATGATTATGAAACAGTGAAAAAATACCAGGATATGGGCATAAAGGTTTGGCTTTACGGGCCGCTTCTTTATGAAAGCAAGGTAAACAGCTGGGTTGGCAGTTCGACCTTCCTCGACCTGCCGCTTGTAAACGACAGGGCCATAAGCTGGAGCTGCTGGAAATACCGCACGTATTCGTGGCTGAGCTGGGGTGCCGGAGCCGGATGGGTAAACGGATGGTACGATCCTGAATCGTGGAAGGATGCTTCAAAAGCCAGACCGGAATCTGAGGCTGAATTCACCTACAAAAAAATCAATGGCAATGCTCTCCTGATTTATGCCGCCGGCGTTGTTCCAAATGTAAACGGACCCTGCCCGTCCATCAGGCTGAAGGCCATGCGCGACGGAGTGCAGGAATACGAGTACCTGAGACTGCTGTCGGAGGCAGACGGAAACACTCACAGGGCTGATTCAATTGTAAACGAAATAATTCATGAACCTTTCGGTCCAAAATCCATCGGGAATCTCGATGTCTGGAGCTTCGATGCCGGAAAATGGGATGCCCAGAGAATCGCCATGGGCAGAATGATTGAAAGGAAATTGCAGGACAGGAATAAAAAGTAATCACAAACCCGGATCCCTGAACGCTGTGCAATCCGGAAAACATGATGGGATCTGCCAGGGAGATTAATGGCCGGCTTTGACGGAAAGATAAATTATTGGCCAATAACCATGTTGATCCCGTTACCAGGAAGACCCGGAAAGACAATCCGGCTGGTTCAATACCGATTGGAAAAGTCCGAATAACTATCGCAGCTTCAGAGGAAATGACAGATTAGGTGCAAGCCGTCCATGAAAAAATAAAACCAGTTATCCGCTAACCTTGTTATCATTAAATCTGATTCTATAAAACCAATTTTGCCATGTCTAAGTTAACAGCCCTGAGGAACAGGGCCCTGCAAGTATTATTACTGATTTCGCCTGCTCTGGTTTTCCCGGATCTGACCGGCCAGGATGTTGTTGTCAAAGAAGAATTAAAACCATTTAAAACGTATCCTTTTTCCGATCCGAACCCAGTGTCGGTAAGGGCATTGAATTCAATGGCCTCCTCTTTCTATCCCTACTTTGTTTTTGATGGTTTCACTGAAAAGCCCGAGGTGAAAATGTGGAAAGTAATCACCCTTGAAAATGATTTTATCAGCGTCACAATACTCCCGGAAGTTGGCGGCAAGGTGTGGGGTGCTGTTGAAAAATCGACCGGAAAGGAATTTGTTTACACGAATAAAGTCATGAAATTCAGGTCAATTGGTATCAGGGGTCCATGGACCAGCGGCGGGATTGAGCATAATTTCGGTCTTGACCTGGGTCATGCTCCCTGGACCTCCTCCCCGGTTGATTACGTAATAAAGGAGCATCCCGACGGCAGTGCAAGCTGTATCGTGGGTGGCCTTGACCTGGCATCACGTACACAATGGCGCGTTGAAATCAAACTGGATAAGGATAAAGCTTTTTTCGAAACAAACAGCTTCTGGTATAATCCCCGCCCCCTTCACGATGCGTATCTGTCGTGGGAAAATGGCGGGTTTCGCGCTTCCGACGACCTCCAGTTCTTCTTTCCGGGTACCTGTTACATAGGCCACGACGGAAATGTCGACCAATGGCCGGTTGACAGGGAAGGACACAACCTTTCATATTACAGGGAAAATAATTTCGGGAGCAGCAAATCGTATCATGTATCCGGCCTGTTCACTGACTGGTTTGGAGGATACTGGCATAACTCCGGCTTCGGATTTGGCCACTGGGCCCCCTACTCTGATGCACCAGGCAAAAAGATATGGATATGGTCGCTGGCGCGCGACGGCGCTATCTGGGAAAAACTGCTGACAGACAATGACGGCCAGTATATTGAAGCCCAGTCGGGAGTTAAATTCAACCAGGCAAGCAATGTGAGCGGATTCAACAGTCCGTTCGACCAGCTTTCAATAAAACCCTACTATACTGAAACCAAAACAGAATCATGGTTCCCGGTAATCGGAACCGGAGGGATGGTCGATGCTTCCCCGGCAGGCACCCTCAACGTGGTGACCGCCGGCGACAGCCTGAAGATCCTTATAAGTCCGAATATCTTCCTAAAAGACACCCTGGTCATCAGGAACAACGGGAAAATCATTCATTCCGCATGCATTGAACTGAAGCCAATGAAACTGTATTCCGGGTCAGTGGCCCTGAACATTGCGGATATCGGGGATCTGAATGTTACTTTGGGTAAAAACATCCTGGAGTATAACTCCGGGACCGAAACCTTAAAAACTGAAAGACCTTCAAGATCGCCGGTTAATGGTGACTATAATTCAGCCGAACATCTGTTCCTCCTGGCAGAAGATATGTATGCAATGAGGGAGTTTACCAGGGCTTTGAATTACTACTATAAATGCCTCGAAAAGGAGCCTTCACACCTGCGGGCCCTTTACAAGGCAGCCGAAACGGAATTCAGAATGTACAGATACCGGAATGCTGAGGATCTGGCAAAAAAGATCCTTGAAATAAACACTTATGATCCGGGGGGTAATTTCATTACCGGGCTCATCAACAGAAGACGCGGAATGATCAACCAGGCAGAGGAGGCTTTCAGTATTGCCGCCAGGACAATGGAATTCAGGTCAGCTTCATTTATCCAGATTGCGGAAGCAAGGCTGCTGAGGGGCGACTTCAGGGGTGCAGATGATTATGCAGGAAAAGCCCTGGACTATAACAGGATATCTGTTCCGGCACGTGAAATCCTCATCATCAGCAGCAGAAAACTGCATAACAATGCCAAAGCGGAAAAACAGATCGGAGAGCTGCTCGATATTGACCCTTTAAACCATTTTGCCAACTTTGAAAAATATCTTCTCTCTCCTTCCACTGCCAGGCTAAATGATTTCAAATCACTGATCCGGAATGAACTGCCTCATGAAACCTTCCTGGAGCTTGCTTTGGATTACGTGAACAGGGGATTGTATGATGAAGCTGCAGCCGTGCTTGGGGAGGCTCCTGCCAACCCGATTGTTTTTTACTGGCTTGCCTGGCTCAGGAAAGACACCGACGTCGCCCTGAGCACACAACTGCTAAGGAAGGCCGCAGACCTCTCCCCCTTTCTCGTTTTCCCATTCCGGCATGAAACAATAAGTGTTCTCGAATGGGCCCTTGAAAAAAACGACAGCTGGAAAACCAGGTATTATCTTGGTTTGATATACTGGCATATCGGGAGACTGGAGAAAACCCTGGAATTGTTCAGGGAATGCGGGTATGCCCCGGATTATGCACCGTTCTACATTGCAAGAGGTATTTTGTCACAATCAGCCGGCAGGAACTCCCCGCCCCTGGGAAATGATTTTTCGAAAGCCCTGGAACTTGATGCCAATGATTGGAGAACATGGCATTTCCTCGCGGAGAACCTGCAGTCGGAAAAGTCATACAATGAACAGCTGGTAAAAGCCAGGCAGGCATATCTCCGTTTTCCTTCAAACCCTGTGACCGGGATTGACTATGTAAAAGCCCTGATAAATAACGCCAGGTATTCAGAGAGCCTTAAGATATTGGAGACAATAACCATTCTGCCCTATGAAGGGGCCCGGGAGGGTCATGAGCTTTACGAGCTTGCAAATCTTTCACTTGCAGTCAGCCTGATTGAACAAGGGAAATATGACAAGGCAATCAAATTCATAGACAACTCAAAAAAATGGCCGGAGAATCTGGGTGCCGGTAAACCTTATGACCCTGATGAGCGCTTCCAGGATTACCTGCTGTCGTTTTGCTACAAAATGAAAGGAAAAAACAAGATGACAGATTACTATTCAAACCGGATAATCCGGTATTCGGGAAACGACATTCCTGGTGAAGATCCGGTTAACAGGTATATTTCAACCATTGCATACAACAAAGCCGGCAAAAGGCAGGAAGCCGTCATCGCAATGGAAAACTGGAAAGCCGGGCAGGACTCCCTGAGCAACTGGAGTATCTCACCCGGATCACGATCACCTAAAGTTCAGTGGGTGATTGCAAAATTCAACGGCAACAATGAAGTATCGGACCGCCTGGAGAAAGAAATATCAGATATGCCGGCTGAAGCCATGTTCAGATTGTTTCTCAGATCTTATGACATTATTGATCCTAAAAAGAAATAATTCATTTATTTTGAAATTATCTGACCTGAATAAACAGGCAAAAATGAAGATACTCCAGAAGCAAGGCAGGCGGGAAACAGGTTGACTGCCCTTATTTCAACAACCATTGTTTCCTTCCCGCTTGCGAAAATTAAAGAGCCGAAATTGAACTTGAATTGTTAATAATTTAACAGACAAAAAAATGAAAAGAGAATTGAACGCAACGGTAACATTGGTCATGTACCTGCTTACAGTTTCCCTTGCAGCCGGGCAGAATATAGGCCTGGTTGATGTAAAGAGGGCAGAACAGGTTATAAGCGTCGGAGGATCCGGAGCCGATATTCCGGGTTATTCTTCATCAGCAATCCAGATAGCCCTGGATGCGCTAAAAACCAGGGGCGGAGGAACCGTAAGATTAAACCCGGGCACATACGAGATAACGGGACCCGTACGCCTTTCCGATAATGTTTCCCTGATCGGATCGGGTGAGACTACCATTCTCAGGAAATGTGACGGCTTCAGAACCAGTTTTATCATTGATGCTGACTGGGGCATGGTAAAGGCAGTCGTAAAAGATGCCGGAGGGTTCAGTAAAGGAATGGGAATCCAGCTTTTTGACGACGACCATAAGCAGGCATGGGCCGTAACAACGGCATTGATTACAGACATTGACGGAAACGTGATCTATTTTGACAACAACACCGTACATGATTACGTGGCATCAAAAAACGGAACTGTGACAAATGCCTGTTCCGTCGTTGAAGCCGTGGAGGTAAAAAATGTAAGGATTGCAGACCTGATGATTGAGGGGAACAAGGACAGGAATGATTATATAAATGGATGCAGGGGCGGCGGAGTTTATATCCACAAATCAAGGAATTGCCTGGTGGAAAACGTCAGGGTCAATGAGTTTAACGGCGACTCTTTCAGCTGGCAGATAACCGAGAACATTACACTTAAAGGATGCGAGGCCTCAAACGGGAACGGGCTCGGATTTCATCCCGGGACCGGCTCCGATCATTCGGTAATGGAAAATTGCAGCGGACATCATAACGCAGGCGACGGATTGTTCCTCTGCTGGAGGGTGCAAAACGGAATATTCAGGGATAATGTTTTTTTCGCCAACGGTGATAACGGCATCTCAATCGGACACAAGGATACCGACAACATTTTTGAAAATAACCACGTGTACGAAAATGCTCATCAAGGTGTCCTTTTCCGTGATGAAAATGAACAGAATGCCGGACACCGCAACACGTTCACCGGAAACATTATTGAAAACAACGGCATGAAGGGGGAGGCAAACGGCTTTTATATAAGCGGCGTCACACGTGATATTGTGATAAAAAACAATATAATAAGGTCAACGGGAAAGGGAAATCAGAAAACTGCCATACGTGTGGGTAAAAACAGCTCGGCCATAACCGCATCGGGAAACACTGTTTCGGGATCAAAGGAAATCATTTACGAAAAATAGGAAAGCAGGATCCCCGGAATCAACAGCCGGGGTAACTTTACCTGAAAATTCCCTGTCTCCTATTTCTCAATAAAAAATACTGAATTATACGGCTTCAGGTTTATTGTCACCACGGTTGATTCAGAACCTGAAGCATTTTCTGCAAACCGGTAATCTGCCTCTCTTATCGTGCCGGAATGCGGATCCCATTCTTCGAGGTGAACCGCATCCCTGAGGGTTGCTTCAGTCTGAACCGGTGCCTCGCCGGTGTTGGCAAAGAAAAAAACATTCTTTCCTTCCACAACCTTGTGAATATATTGCAAACCGGGGTTCAGCGGGTGATCAACATCAAACACCAGGCCTGATCCGGATAATGTCCCGGCTATATCCAGTGCATCGGGGTGCTGAAGAAACATGCCTTTCCTCCCCTTTCATTCTCCAAAAGCTCATGTTCATTTTCCTCCATCAACGGAAAAATCGACTGGACCATGCTTAATATTTCATTATCCTTTCCCGGTTCACAAGCTTTACGCGGAAGGCGGGTGGTGAACACCACCATCCCTCCTGAATTGTAGAAATCAACTATTTTCCTCAGGTTGCTGGTTGAAATCATATAACATGACGGAACAATGAGTATGCTGAAACTTTCATGATTGACCTTATTCCTGAGGTGAAGCTTTCCTTTTTCCACAACGCATTTTTCATCGAGGACCTCGGGGTGAATGTAGGTATAATCAATTCCAATACCGTTCAGCAGCCAGCCATCGAAAGATATATAGTCAATCTGAGAAATTGCCTCGTTGTAGAAGCTGTTATCAAGTCCGACCGGTCCGTCAACATTTGCAGGGCCTGTTTCAGTGTAGAAATAATGATCTCCAAGGAGGGAATGGATGGGATAAAGAATTGCCACATCTGCCACATGCCTTCCGCCGGCCTGGAGTATGACGTTCAGCCTTGCAAGATAGGTTGTGAAAGCTTTGAGGCTGTCGGCATAGAGCGGGTTCCGGTATGACAGTTCAGGCTTGTAGGTAACCTTGGTGTTATCGTACCAGAATGCATGGGGGATAAGCATGTTTATCCCCTTCGAATACTGATCATTTGCTATGGCCCATATATCGTTCCAGTTCAGGTCGCCGGGCTCATCATAATTCGGCATCGCACCATAGGTCTCGGACATAACCAGTCCCCTGTCCCAGTTATATGCAGCCGAACTGACGAGTTTATAGAATCTTTCCGCATAGCGGTGTCCGCCGATCTTGTCAATTCCCGGGATCTCAAGATGCCTGAATACTTTCATAAGGTCGCCGGGGCCATTGGCAGGGATAATTGCTTCTTCGGGGGCCGTATGACCGGTGGCTGTTATACCATGTGCCACCGACCAGTCATTTACCACCTTGGGATATCCTTCCGAAAACAGTTCGGCCCGGAAACCAAACAGATAATTGCGTGCAGATGACGTTTCGGGCCCTATATCGTACCACAGTGCAGGATACAGGGTAACAGGACTGAAGCCATATTTCGCGATGAATTTCTCATTGAACATTGGTGTCCACATCCTGAACTGTGCCCGGAACATTGAAGGTTCGTCAAAAAATGTCCCGTAGATCACATTGCCGAAATAATCCCTGAAACGGTCATAGTAAACGTCATGGACCATGCCGGTAAATTTCCTGACAGCCTCGGGATTAAGGTAATCGGCAAGGGGATTGCCGTCAATCACGCAGGTGAAGAACATAATCTTCCACCTTCCGGCGGGAACATTCCATACCAGCGAACCATTGGTCACAGATGATGACAGATCAACCCTTTGCCTGTCTTCAGTTTTCATTGCCACTATGCCCATTGTTTTCCCATCCGGAACCTTCCTTTCATACAGAAGCGGCCCGCTTACTTCTTCTTCATATTTATCCAGCCGTTGAATTGTATAACCGGGATACTTCATCTGAAAGCGCGGGATTCCGTCACCCTCATCGAAAGCACCCGCCGATCCGCTTGGAAATCCGAACTCGTCATACAGACTGATTGTCATTCCGAGTTCCTTTGCCTTTTCAAGCATTATCCCATATAGCTGTAGATACTCTTCAGAAAGATATTCGGGTTTGAAATGCCTGCCGAAAGGTACCACGCCAAATCCTCCATAACCGCACAAATCACGCATTTTCTGCATCTGCCCGGTCAGTACTTCCGGTTTTATTGTTGTATTGTTCCAGAAATACAATGGTCTCGGCCAGTACCGGACAGGAGGATCGGCAAAATCCTCCCTGGCAAATGCCCTGATTTGCGCCGAAACGGTACTTATTATGAACAGACTGGAAAAAACAAGCAGCGACAAATGTTTCAGATTTTTTTTGTATTTCATATCCTGTATTGATGGATTTAGATTCAGAAATTACATCAAGAAAGCAGTTTGTGTTTTAATACTGAGGCTCAGGGATACAAGGCAGTTACATGCAATTGTCCTGATCCGGATCTTTGAACGCGCCCTTAACTGCATTGTTAATTAGCATTAAGCCAGCCCTGCTTCTCTAAGAAAACCTTTTAGGGTCTCCAGGTCCTTTTTAATGGCTGCCAGAACACTCTCCCTGCTGGTTTCAAGTACCCTGTTGCCGTGTTCAGCCCCGCCGAGAGGATATTCATAATGAATTGAAAATGGCACCCTGATGTCATGCATGCGCAGAAGTGAAAAGAATTTTTTAAAGTCGACCATTCCCTGGCCCAGAGGCACCGGTTCCGATATAGTCTTCCCGTTTTTTTCAACCCACATGAAGTCTTTTATGTCAATGGTGCGGACCCGGGGACTGATCAGCCTGAGTCCGACGGGCCAGGCATTCGCTCCTTCAACAGTTGCATGGTAAACATCATACTGTGAGCCAAGCCAGGGAGAGTTAATTTTTTCAAGGATCGCAGCAAGATCCCAGATTGGCGCACCAAAATATATTCCCTGTCCATAGTCACCTGAATGATTCTGATACTCTCCTGAAATAGAGTATTTTGCATTCAGATTTGCCAGCTTTTCCAGCTGTTCCCGGATCCTGGCCAGATCGCCGCTTACAGCATTCCGGTCATTGTAATGAAAATAACCTGTTCTGTAATGCTTTATTCCCAGGGATGAAGCTGTTTTCAATATTTTCTCCGAAAGCGGGTCAGCAGCATCGGTCACAGAAGTGGTTATCATAATGACCCTTTTCCCTTTTTTGGCAAGTGCCTCCACCGCCCTGGGCAGATCCGCCTCCACGTTCTCGGGAAGAACATGCCCTCCCGGACGCACTGTGAGATCTGCCCCGTCGAATCCCAGGTCGGACAGAACCCCGGCCATGCCATTGTAATCGAGCCACTGGAGATGCTTCGAAAAGATACTGATCCTGAAAGCATCAGGATCGGGGGATGACAATGATCCAATGTTGAAATTCGAATCCTCAGTCTTATGCCCGTCAATAGCTTTAATATCAAAGCCTGCAGAGAATCCTGCTGCTGCAAACAGGGATTTTGCAATAAAACTTCTTCTCGTAGTTCCCATTTCTTCTTTTTTAATTGAAATTGATCCTGAAAAGATAATAAGATCCGGAAAAGGAACCTATATTATCCCGGGAAATTTTCCCGAAGGCTGTAATGATAATTTCATCTATGCCGTTCAATGTTTACCCCTGTTTATGAACCGGGCCGGGATTTGCTACAAATGGCAGGAAATGACCCGGACCTGTCTTCAACCAGAAACAGCGTCCTGCTGGAGGATTAAAACCGGTATTTTAAAATTGGGTAATAAATCAATTATTACTATTTTTCGGATTAAGGAGTCTCTGAGGTGATCAAATTGAATTTATCAGTTATTGGATCGGTTATCTTTGCAACTGCAACATTCATAGCCGGTTGCAATGGAATTGACATTCGGGATATTCAACCTGCAAACAGACAGCCGGCTATAGAACCCGATTACTCCGGGATAACCATTCCATACAACATCGCTCCCATGAATTTCAGGATCGGGGAAGAGGGAAAGAAATTCCTTGTAAGGATCTCTTCTTCAAATGGAATCTGCAATAAAATCAGATCGTCGGACGGAAATGTGATTTTTCCATTAAAACTCTGGCGGGCACTGACAGGGAATAATGCAGACAGTATTGAGATTGAGATTATTGCTGTAAACAAGGATAAAAAGTATATAAAATATTCTCCTTTCAGTATGAAAATATCGGGTGATTCTGTTGACCCCTGGCTCTGCTACCGGTTTCTTTATCCCGGTTATGAAACCTGGGTTGAAATGCAACTGATACTAAGATCAACAGAAACCTTCAAGGAGAAATATTTCATTGAGAACCAGCTGCTGGAAAGGAACTGCATCAACTGCCATTCTTTCAATAGCAAAAAAGCTGAGAGATTCCTGGTGCAGGTCAGGGGATCAAAGGGAGGCACTTATTTCCATGACGGCATGGATCTCACAAGAAGAATCCTCCGAACGGACAATATGAAGGCAAATGTCGTTTACCCCAGCTGGCATCCCTCAGGAAAATACGTGGCTTTTTCATCAAACAGGACCATACAATCGTTTCACATGAAAGCGGGCAAGAACATTGAAGTAATGGATCTGTTCTCCTCCCTTTTACTCTATGATCCGGATCAAAATTTAATCTCCCCGGTCAGTGACAGGGATACTGCGAACTACATGGAAACTTATCCGTGCTGGGCGCCGGATGGAAAATACCTGTACTATTGCAGGGCAGAGCAGGTAATGGAAGGCTTTGATTACAGAAAAATAAAGTACGACCTTGCCCGGAAACGATTCGATAGTGATACCGGGGAATTCGGTCCGGCCGAAGTTATTTTCAGTGCATCTGAAATAAACAAGTCAGTGTCGTTTCCCAGCATCTCGCCCGATGGCAGATATCTGGTTCTCACCCTTCACGATTATGGAACATTCTCAATCTGGCACCGGGAAGCCGATCTGTATCTTCTGGATCTGCAAAACATGGATATCAAAAAGCTCCCGTTTAACAGCAATGAAACCGAAAGTTATCATTCATGGTCATCAAATGGGAGATGGATCGTGTTCAGCAGCAAGCGGCTCGACGGGCTCACCGCAAGGCCGTTTATAGCTTTTTTTGAATCTCCAGGCAAAACAGGAAAGCCATTTGTCCTTCCCCAGAAGGATCCGACTCTTTACAGACGACTGGATAAAACATTCAACCGTCCGGAATTTGTGCCTGCACTGCCGGCATCGGAAGCCCGTGATTTTATGAAAGCATCCGCTAAACCGCCTTTAAAAGCCAGATGGATAGAAAAATGACCAGAAAAAATCTGCCCGTCCTGATCCTTTTCATCACATCGTTTGCATACCTCTACTGGTTCGCAGCCGGAATTTTTTTCTACCAGGAACAAAAATCCCTTTTTATTTTCTCGTACGAATATCTTGCGAAACATCTTGTGAAACCGGGAGGATTATTGAAATATCTGGCAGGTTTCCTAACACAGGGATATTTGTCAGATCTGTACGGGGCCTTTATTAACTCACTGATAATTGCACTACTGGCAATATTGTTAAGATCAGTGGCCGAAAGGCTGTCAGGCAGCAGATCATTCACAATGCCATTAGCCTTTCTGATCCCTCTCGGATTGATGATCTGTCAGAGCAATTATCATTTCAACATACTGCATTCACTTGGCTTCCTGCTGGCAGCAGTTCTGTTCCTGATCTCCCTGAATCTTACCAGGAAAACCTTTCATGTGATCCTGATCTTCCTTTTCCCGGTATTTTATTTCATGATGGGAACCTACTCCCTGATCTATCTTTGCACATATCTAATCCACAGTATCTTATATCAAAACAACAGATATGGAAGAATTTTTACCCTGCTCCAGATATTCATCTCCATTGTCACGCTGGTGCTATTCTATAAATTGTTCCTTTATCAGCCTTTTAGTGTAATCACAGGTTATCCTTTCATCTCAAACGAATACGGAAGGGCAAACGGACTGCTTTACGGTGTTACAGTATTGTTTGTACTTCTCCCCGGCCTTATTAAAATTTCAGATCTTCCCGGATCTGAGAAACATGCAACTGCAAAATCAACGGTTATTGCAGCATGCCTCTATGGAATATCAATAATTGTTCTTGTCCGCCAGTATGATCCGGTATTTGAGGGGATCATGAGGACGGAAAAAAGATACTGCAGCGGAAAATTTGATGAAATCATTGTGCATCACGAAAAGTATCCCTCATCGAATATAATTGAACAGTTTTACTATAATCTCTCATTATCAGAAAAAGGAAAGCTTTGCGACAGGATGTTCTTCGGCTGCCAGGATACCGGCCCGATGTCACTTTCACTTGGAGGTAACAGGGAACAGGCATCCAGAACAATGCATTACTACTATGCCGTTGGTCTTGTTAACGAAGCCAGGCATCTGGCTTTCGAGCTGATGGTCATTAACGGTTATTCACCCGAAAATCTCAAAATGCTGATAAAAACGGAACTGATAAACGGCAATTTCAGGGTGGCTGAAAGATATCTCAATATTCTTAAAAAGACCCTGGGCTACAGAACTGAAGCAGGAAGGCTGGGGAAAATGCTTGAAAATACGGAACTTGTCAATACCGATGATGAACTGGGGGAGAAAAGGAAACTGATGCCGAAAGATGATTTTTTTATCCACACTGAGGATGCAATGAATATTGACCTGCTGCTCAAATCAAATCCCGCGAACAGGAAAGCATTCGAATACAAGATGGCAAGATTATTGCTGGAGAAAGACATCCTGGCAATTGCAGAAGAATCCGTAAAGATGGCTGACATGGGTTACACAACTATTCCACGGCATATTGAAGAAGCCATTGTGGCTTTCGCCAGTTATAAAAAAGCTTTGCCGGATCTTGCCGGACTGGTTTTGTCAGCAGGCACGAATGCAAGGTTTTTAAATTATGTACGATCCGTTAACAGTTTCGCCGGAGACAGGGCTGCAATCAAAAAGTCCCTTAACAGGGCGGAAAAGGATACATTCTGGTATTATCTTCAATTTGGACAAATCAGAGGAGATTTTACAAGAAGCAGACCTGTTGACAGGAATGTGTACTGACAACATCTTTTACGGTTTTTATTCCGGAAATTAATTCCCGGTAATACTTTTGTAATAAATTCAATAAAAAAAGCTTGATTTATACCCGGATATGCATGAATTACTCAAAATAGCCATCAAAATGAGAAAAACAACCTTTCTGTTTTTCCTGTTTGCAGCGGTCAGTCTGTCACTATCCGCACAGGAAGACAAACTTATTACGGTAAAGGCAGGCCATAAAATACTGGATTACTTTCCCGATGAAATAAGATACTTTTACCCTGAATTCAGAACCGGAAGAGTGGTTTTCAGGAACGGCATTTATTCCGAAAGGCTGCTGAACTATAATTTCCTTTCCGGGGAAATGGAATTTCTCCAGTCGCGCGATACCCTTGCAATAATAAACAAGAAAGATATCAGGTATGTTGGAATTGACCGGGATACGTTTTATTACGATAAAGGTTATATAAAGCAATGGGCCAGAGGGGAAAAGGTGATTGGAATGAAGGAAAGGTTTGAGTTAAAGGAGATCCAGAGCAGGGATTCCTACGGCACCTCAAGTGCCGGTGCTTCGACAAATACATACGGTTCAATGCCGGCGGATGGCAATTTCTACAAGCTCAGCGCAAACAAGGACATGGTTTTTCAACGCACCAGGCAATTCTACATTGCTGACCCCGACGGGCCCTTTGTAATTTTAAACAGGAAAAGCCTGCTGGCTGCCTATCACGGCAGGGAAGACAAGATTAAACAGTTTCTGAAAACCAGCCGGATAAAATTCAATTCCCCTCCGGATATCTCGAAACTGGTTGATTTTCTTAATAAACTTGATTAACAACTGGTCAAAATGCACATAGAAACAAATCGTCTGGTATTTCCCTTAATATTGGCCGGGATCTTCCTCACAGGCTGCGTACAAAAAAAGAATCAGCAGAAAGTCGAATTAAAAATGCTTCAGGATGAGAAATGGTGGGGAGGAGCAGTTACGGATGGCAGGAAATCACCCTATGCTGAAAGGAATTTTTATTATGATCAACTGGGCGACTGCAGGGGAAATCAGGCTCAGCCACTATTTCTCTCAAACAAGGGAAGATACATATGGAGTGAGAAACCTATTGAGATATCCATCAGCGGTAATATAATATCAGCAGGGGCCCATGGAGCTGAAATCAGTACCGGCACTTCGGGGAAAACACTGAAGGATGCATTCTTATATTGCAGCAGAACGTTTTTTCCG
Source organism: Bacteroidales bacterium (assembly GCA_009877105.1). Classification (GTDB taxonomy): domain Bacteria; phylum Bacteroidota; class Bacteroidia; order Bacteroidales; family VadinHA17; genus LD21. Next base: position 92,839 of record WXFD01000053.1, on the reverse strand, counting down.
CCTTCAGGGTCAACCCCTGATCCTCTGATGTTCACAAATCCTCAATATAATACATGGATTGAACTACAGTATGACCAGAACCAAACGGATGTGATCAGATATGCAGAGGACATAATCAAAAACGGTTTCCCGCCAGGAGTTCTGATGATTGACGACAACTGGCAGGAGAGATACGGAACCTGGGAATTTGACTGCAGGAAATTTCCAGATCCTGCATCAATGATAGACAAGCTCCACAGGCTGGACTTCAGGGTAATGCTCTGGGTTTGTCCTTTCATCAGTTCTGATTCCCCTGTGTACCGTGATCTTCAGGGGAAGAAGCTTATGGTTTTCAGGGATAAGGAAAAAACAGCTCCTGCAATTGTGGATTGGTGGAACGGTGCCAGTGCCATAATTGACCTGTCAAATCCTGAAGGAGCAGCCTGGTTCAGGGAACAGCTTGATAACCTGGCGGAGAAATATGGCGTTGATGGTTTCAAACTGGACGCCGGGGATCCTGAATACTATACAGGAACTTATTCTTTCGGTGATTCTAGCCCAAATGAGCATTGTGAATCATTTGCAAAAATTGGTCTCGGATATCCGTTTAACGAGTACAGAGCATGCTGGAAAATGGCCGGACAGCCTCTTGCCCAACGGCTGCGTGACAAAAGTCACACATGGGCTGATCTCCAGGTGCTTATTCCGGATATGATCGGACTTGGGCTGACAGGCTATCAGTTTGGATGCCCCGACCTTATCGGAGGAGGTGAGTGGACATCTTTCCAAGATTCCAGCATACTGGATGAAGAATTGATTGTGAGATCGTCGCAGATTCATGCGCTGATGCCGATGATGCAGTTTTCAGTGGCGCCATGGAGGGTCCTCAGTAAAGACAACCTGAAAATATGCAGGGAAATGGCAAATCTGCATCTTTCGATGGGAGGTGAGATATATGAACTTGCAAAAGAGTGTGCCGCTTCAGGGGAACCTATGATACGCAACCTGGAGTATGAGTTTCCCGGTAAAGGTTATGAAAATGTCAAAGACCAGTTCATGCTCGGGAAAAATATTCTGGTGACCCCCGTGGTCTTAAAGGGACAAAGGTCAAGGGAAATCATAGTACCGGAAGGCCGATGGCAGGGAGACGACGGAACTACGGTTACAGGACCGGTAAAAATTATCATTGACGTGCCCCTGGAAAGGCTTCCATGGTACCGGAAAAGATCCTGATCAGTCAAATATCAGCCGTCCGAAAAACTCGGGCCTGTGAAAATCGGGCTTTTCATTTATTACCTCGGCCCATGTAATATAATGCGGGTTTGAGGTGATCTCGGCAATCTTGTAGAAATTAGCCTTCCACTCCACTCCCTTTTGCGGACGAGCTGCATTGGAATACTTTTCAAGAACATCCAGCGGGATCCTGTATTCCAGTGTCCATTCAACAGGATTGCTGATTTCAGGATCAATAATCTTCGGGAGGGTAGAGGCTATTTCGACCTTTTTAATGTCATCCAGATCAATCCTCTTTGATTCCTTCCTTGGCACCAGGTTATATGACAGGAGCGGAGTACCTCCGCAGTTTGTCTCGAGGTTGAAATATAAAAGAGGCAGCCGGGGATCGGGTGCAAAGAAGAATTCAACCGCACTGTCCTGCCATACCGGCCCGTTAATCCGGTCGGTAATACATTTTACATAACGATCCTTTACGTGAAAGATCACATAAACATAATCATTGTCATACAACATTTTCACCTGCGTTTCAGGTTTAAATTCCGGAACCGTGCCCATGTAATTTGTAATATTGATTGATCTTACATTTTTCCACTGGGCCTTGTTCCAGTCAGCGTCTATTTTCATCGGCTTTTTCAGCTTTCCGACATGATAAACCGGCGCGTCATCCGTAACCGGAGCTTCTGAAAATGAACAAAAAGTACCAACTAAAATCATTAAACCAGTTTTTACCAAAATATTCTTCATCTTCATCTTTATTAATCTTCGTTAAAATTAAAATCAGTTTCCGGGTTAATCAGGGTAATATCAATCACACTTGAATAATCAGCTTTCAATGATCATCTTATTCTGCTGGTCCCATTTCAGATATTTTCTGTTACGAAATGACTCGACTCCCATCATGCAAGCTACAACGCCATATAAACCGAGATTCGAATCGCACTTTAATGGTTCGCTTTTCCTGATCGCGGCAATCAGGTTTCTATGGTGTAAAGTTACATCTTCGGCACCTGTTTTCCTATAGGTAAAAAGATTTGTCCCTTCTACTGTTTCTCCGGTACCGCTTATTTTAGCCAATTCTGATTGCTCCTGAGGAGTTATTGTAAATCCTTCCTTTGTAAATTCCAGTGTTGCCTTGTGCCCTCTTATAACATGCCGTATCGGCATATCATTTGCCAATGATGAAACAACCATAACAGTTATTTTTTCAGGATAATCCAACATCATGTTAAAAGTATCGGGTATCTCAGCCACACTGTTTACAAAATTCCACGTCCCGCCGGTGGCAACAACATAATCCGGAAAGCTAAGGCCAACCGATTTAATGATCCTTGTCACCCGGTGAATAAACAGATCTGTTGCAATTCCACCGGAGTAATCCCAGTATCTTCTCCACTGAAAATATCTTCTCGGATCCCAGGGGCGTTTGGGCGCAGGACCGAGCCAGGCTTCCCAATCGAGATTTACTCCTGGCCTGGCATCAGGATCGATTTCGTACGCCCAGAAATCACCGGGATAATTCCTTGAATAATCAATATGTGCCATGACAACCTTCCCAAGCGCTCCTTCCGTAATCATTTTATGTGCAGTTTCATAAGAATCATCCGACATGCCCTGTACCCCGACCTGCAATTTGAGTTTTGACGATGAAATTTTATTACATATATCTTTAGCCTGTTCAATTGTGTGGGTCATTGGCTTTTCGACATAAATATGCTTTCCGGCGCTTATGGCATCCAGAGTCATCTGATAATGCCAGTGTTCAGGTGTGGCTATAAGTACATAATCTATGTCCTTTTTCTGCAGGATTTCCTGATAATTCTTAAAAGCCTGAGCTTTTGTCAGCTCTTTAGCTTTCTCCAGCCTATTCGTATAAATATCACATACGGCAGTAATTTCAACATTGTCTGATTGTTTCATATTTAACAGAGCTTCCATGTGACTGTTTGCCATGCCACCGCAACCGATCACACCGATAGTGATCCTTTCATTCGCTCCGATAATACGCGAATAACTCATAGCTGACATCCCCGGATTGCCTCCCATTACTGCAATTCCTGCAGCACTTCCTGCCAATCCTTTGACAAATTTCCTTCTTGAAATATTAATACTTTGCATTTTTCGATTGTCTAATCTGGTTAGTAAACTTTGCATGACAACTGTTGTGGATCTAAGCCCATTTTAACAAGATACAGTTTTTCATTTTAACCTGTGGGAAATTCAAAAAATAAATTAGGTCAATCCAGAATCACTCTTGCATAACGTATCGTATTCTTTTCACTGGTTGTGCCAAGAAAATCCAGGGAAGAAGAAGGCTCTGACCCGCCACGCACTGTAGCTGTAAAAAAACTTGAAAAGGGATACCTGAGCGGGATCAGTACCGGTTCAGTGGTTTTTGATCCCGGACCTATTTCCATGATATAGTTTTTAACTGCTGACTGATCTGCAGTTAAATTCTCCCTTATTGCATACACCACAAATATCCTCTGGTCAGGCAGTATCTGAAATCGCGCCTCTACCGGTATACCGTTTGTCCCTCCTTCTTCCATGATGTGAAGGGTGTTCTCTGAAATGACCCTGCCATTCCTGATCAATGCATATTTAAGGGCGTGCGACTGCTTCCGGCCGGGGAAGAACTTTTCGCGCAATCTTTCATCAATGGCTCTCTCCGTCCATAGGATATAAACCGAACCGTCGCCGGCTGCATAAAGATCCGAAGGGAATATCCAGCCGCAGGTATCTTCACGGCTTGCCACCTCAATCCAGTCATGAAAAGGTTTTTGGGTTACATCGTCGGTCCAGGTGAAAAATAACCTCCTGAAATCATAATCCCATTCATTGCCTGTCAGTTGTCTCTTATACTCCCTCCATTCCCTTCTGGGTTCAATGATGTCACTGACCCCGCAGAAATAAACGGCCCTGTTTTTCAGCATTACTGTCGGATAGCATACCCTTATTGGCCCGGGAACCTCGTAGTCTGATCCCCATGGCCAGACGATCCTTCCCTGTGACGCCCACCGGTTCTCCCTGTCAAGAAATGTCCATTCAGCATGAGTGTAACCGATATTCTGGAAAAGGATAAGCTCATTCGATGGACCGTCAGCTGCAAGGCTTCTGTAGGAATGTTCCGTGAATGGCGGTTCACCGTCCCATACGGGATTGATCTGCTGGTATTTTAATTGCGGATCGCGGGAATCAAAAACATAGAATCCGGGTTTTGAGGGACCATTGTATTCTTCAGGCATTGTGAGAGTTGGATTGACAGAAAGATAAATATGCCCGTTATTCAGAACAGCAACCGGGCTCGGTTCCCTGGTCCGGTCTTTCTCATCTGTCATTACATGCTCCCATCCGGCAGCCGAGCGTCTGAAAAGCGTCCAGCGGCAATTGTTGAGAGGCTTCCAGCCCGGAACTGTTTCAATCCCCGTCGCGTAAACCTGATTCCCTGCCCGTACTATGCAGGTTGAACCATGACACCACATCGGACCTGCACCATTATCAGCGGGAACATACCTGTAAACCATTTCTTCAGTCTGCACCTTCAGGGATGTTGCCGGCCCCGGTTTCAGGGATCCCCGCTCATCCGCACCGGGTAAATCCCGTGTGTCCAAAGGTATCAGCCCTCTTAAAGCGACGCCTGCAGTTCCCAGAAGGCTCCGGGTGATGAATTTTCTCCTGCCTGACTTAATCATTCCTTTTTATAATATTATGAATTAATAAATCACCGACTCAGTTATCACTGTTTCAATATACCTTGAAGTTTCTCACTATTTCGGTTGTTTTACCGTCTTTTGAGGCCTGTACAAAAACCGAGCTCTCGGATAGTCCTATTTTTGTATTGTCAAGTTCCTCTCCTCCAAACTGTTCGAAGAAATAACCCTGATCGCTTACAGGCAGTTCCTTGCCGTTCACAACTATTTTCGTTCCGGGTATTGTCCATCCAAAAAGCTCAACTGAAGAATGTAATGTGATAGATGAACCATCAACAGGGTTGGTCTGAATATATATCCCGGGAGAATTGTCAAAACTGATTATCTCCCTGATAAGTTCCTCCTTTGCATTGTAAAACGACCGGGGATCGTTGGAATGTTCATCAAAGTCCTTAACAATTTTCGAGGCTATTTCTTTGCCCCGCTGCGATGGATCTATCCAGGATGCCCTTGATCCGAGTGAATCCCTGAGGCACCTTATTTTGTCCTCCAGCATTTTAAAACATTCATAATCCTGGATCCCGTTTCTCATCTGTTCCCACCTGAGAGAATTCAAGACTCCGTCTTTTGCAGGGTAAACATGCCAGCCATCCCCTATGTGCATACCCGTGTCACTGAATGGATCCTCCTCCCACTGGTTCCATCCCCAGTGCAGGAAGCCGGTTGCATCATACTTATAATTGAGCCAGTGCAGCAGCCGGCTGTTCATAAACGGCAGATCAATAGTCTTGTTGGGAAACAGGCTTCCCTGGTAAATCCCCACTGTGTAGAACCATAATTCGATCCCGTTCCTGCGGGCGTCCTCATACGATCTGTGCCATGTCGCAAGTGCATCAATCTTGGGAACAGCAATTTCTATTTCATCCAGCACATTTGTTGTTTCTATTGCATCAATCCTTTTAAGGTCGGGTGCAAGGCTGCGGACATATGAAGATTTCTCCCTCCAGGCAAGGGAATTATGCATTGACGGTTCATCCTGGATATGAAAAAGTGTTTTGTGCAACCAGCCTTTCTGTCTCAGATGACTTTCAAATTCGGGAAGAAGCAGTGGAACAATCTCCTCTCCCTTCACTGTCTCAACCGTTCCCGTTCTTTCATTCCTAATCCTGTAATCTTTGAATTTCAGGTTTGTACTGAACCAGGCATCTTCGCCAAATCTAAAAAGATCACCTGTTTCAAGGTAATCCATCTTTCCTGTTTCCCAGAAAACATTGGCGGTCTGATCAAATTTTGTAAAGTCAAATCTGAACCTGCCCTCCCCTGTTCCGGATATTTCTATTGCGCTCATCGGTACATGGAAAATATTCTGCCTGTGTGAAACCATGTTTTCAGCATACCTGCGAAGCATTGCAAACCATTCCGGCGTATATTTTTCAGTGATGCCGTGAAAACGCCGGAAATGGTCCGTGGAATACCATTCGGTAACTTTAAGATGCCTCCCGGAGGAAAGGGTAAGTGGATAAATCTTCACGAGAACAGGCAGCGACTGCTCACCCTGACTGCATTTTACAGTTGCTTTCCCTGAATATGTTCCTTCCCTGGCGCCTTCAGGAATGGAAAAAGTAAGCCAGACTGCCCTATAGGTTTTCTGGGGCACCTGCACACTCCTTTCCTGCATCAGGTAATCGGGAAACCGGGCAGGAGCTTTTCTGACCAATATTCTTTCAGGCTGGTTGGGAGTGTTTTTTTTCAGGGGAATATTTCCAACGAAATTCCATTCAATGGCCTCCTGCGGCAGCAGGCTCCCCGATGACATCTCCCTGAAATCACCAAGGTGTACACTCACATCATTTAATTGCTTTTTTGCATTAATCACGAACTGCCCTGACAGAACTTCTCCCCTGATTCCAAAAATCTTTAAAGTGTCCTTCATGGCAGGCAGTTTGTACCCGTCTTCAAAAACAGGATCAAGATCGTATACGGATCCAATGGTAAATACCTGCGACAGCAGGTTACCGGTGCTAAACAGAATGAGAAAGATAAATGCAGTCAGCTTCATGGTTTTATTTTTTAAGCAGTTTTTCAATTGCATTGGCTATCATATTTCTGCGTTCAAGGATCAATTCAGGCTGATCCGGAAAGCGCAGGGTGTTTTCAAGGGTAACCTTTATCTTCCGGGGATTTTTTATCAGAAGATAATCTTCAGGTTTCAGCAGTTGCCTGTAACTATTGAGCATAGGATCATCAATTTCATTTCCGGCAGCAGAAAGGAGTTCCCTCAGCCTGAACAGGTATTCATAATCTTCCATTCCGTCGCGGAAGTTCTCCAGCCTGATTGATGAATAAGTTGCTCCTTCGGGTCCTGGATAAACAAGCTGGCCTTCTCCGTTGTAGTAATAGTATGTCCGTGAATCCCACGGCGTATTTGGCCATTTATTGTCGACAGGCTCGCCTCTTTTGACATTTCTCCAGAAATAGTTCGTACTCCAGTGCTCGAAACCATCAACACCATACATCCAGCAATACCATGGAATGCTTCTTTGGTAAATTGCAGGGCAATCAATAAAGAAATTTGGAGCGGATTCCCTCGCAAGAGTGCAGAAATAGGTCCATATCTCACCTCCCTTTGCCTGAGTCTCGGGCGATTCAATTATATTTACAGGAGCCCAGATATTTACAAGGTCGTTGAGCCCATATTTATCGGTGCTCCTGTCTGAGAACTCATATGGTCCGCCTTCTGCAAAAAGTTGCAGCCGGATATCCTTGTCTATCTTTTTTATCTTTTCAGCCCTTTCCCTGATATATGGCCATTCAAGGTCAGTTGGTTCATCCCAGAGCTCAACCAGCGCTTCGTCAAGCCATCCCCTTTCTTTCAGGAACCTGCTGTAGGCTTCGATAAATTTATAAACTTCCGCTTCCTCTTTTGGAGTATATAATCCCTTCCTCATCTGGATCATCGAGAATCTGGAAAGCCCCCGGTCAATACAAAACTGAAGCACCTTCTCGACCCTGCTGAAATCATATTTTCCTTTCCTTACAGGCTTTTCGCTGACATAATTAATTCCTGCCGAGCCCGGATTGAACCTGTTCTTAAGCAGGAGCTGGCAGAAGTTCATATACCATTCAACCGGATATTCCTCAAGGTTGTAGAAATCAGCCATATACTCAATATTATCCCAGGAGTGGGTTTTAAGATGACTTGTAACCGGAAGGTCAAATCCCCATACCCTGCATTCGACGAACGCGATGACTTTTTTCATTCCGTCGGCACTGATCTCAATTGTTCCCTGATAATTACCAGGTTTGGTACCTGCCGGAGCATAAACGGTTATCCATAAAGGCCTGCAAAGATCTGACCCATCGATGGTCATCCCGTTCCTGAAAGGAATCAGCGGGTCGGGATGCCACCCTTTTTCAGCAACATAATCTGCCTGCCATTCGATCATGTTATAATCAACAAGGGAAACTTCAATATTCTTGTTTCCGATCAGGCTTCCGTCTTTACTCTTTAAATCGCTTACTCGCACATGCATATTCTTCATATCTCCACTGAAAGGAAGCAGTGCCAGCTGAAAAGATTCATACTCATTGCCTGCCAGGGAGATATTGATCCTGTCTGTAACCGGAAAAGGGAAATACTCATCTTTCTTAAGTTTTACAACAGAATGCGTAAGTGAGATGCCAAAATCCCATGTATCGTTCCAGTTCATGAGGGTGTTCCATCTTAAACAATTAAGATGACGCGAAATGTCTGATTTCAGCTTGTCAGTCTTATCAGTCAGTTCATTCCACCTTGCGGAACTCCATGCATTTTCTGCTGATGATTCGAGCTTAAGCACATCTGAATAATAACTTTCTGCTTTCTTCTTCAGATCGTCGACTACAGGTCCGGAAAGTCTCGTCAGTGAGGCAATCGATTCGCCGATCAGTCCCTTGAGAGAATTTAACTTCTGCCTGTTGGGTTCTATTGTGAACCAGAAATCAACACCCCGCCTGATGATGGAGCCCTGAGCCGACAAAACGGATGCTGAAGCAAAGTATGATCCTTCATAAGGCAGGTCGAACTGAAGCTTTTGCTCAACAGACTGCCGTGCAGGCAGCGAATATTCATAATTGTAAATAAGGGGTTCAGAGCTTATTACAAGTTGCATTTCGGATGAAGCACCCTGTCCGGTCTGATTAATGAAAACAGGTTTTTTGTCGAGCTTGTAGAGTTTTATTACGCATTTAATATCAGCTTCTGCATTCCCGAAATTTGATGCGCTGAAAGGCAGGAAATTTTTACCCGGAACAGGCTCGGGCCACCTGCCGAAAGTACATTTAAGGTTTTCTTTTGCCGAAAGCACGCATCGGCCTGACCACTCGGACGACTCGCCCATCGGAAAGCTTCTTGAGATGGAAATTTTTATTTCTTCACCCGGGGCAATTCCTGATTCAGACAAGTCACTCAGGGGAATAATGAATTCAGCAGACCAATCATGACTATTTATTGATGCCCCGTATTGCCAGTTCCCGTTCCAGCTCAGATCATCGCCCTTCCAGTCAGTCATGGTACCTTTGGGATCAGCCATCAGCCTGATGCTCTTTCCTCCATACGACAAACCCACGCTTACATGGTTTCTTCCCCACAGAAATGTATCCCTCGGCCCCTTCGGACTGACGCTCTTCATCAATCTTGCTGCCCCAGGATCACTGTTACGGAAAGCCACATAAAGGTTTTTGGCATCACTGCAAACAAGAACTTTAACGGAATCCTTAATGTAACTGTCACGCGACCAGTTAATAAATTCTGTCAGCTCAGCAGCCTGTTGCCAGACTGGCTCAGTAATTTTCCCGTCAGCCACAGGTATGGATCCGGCAGAAGGAATATACATAACAGGTTCATTCACTTGTGCCCATGCAGTAATCTGAATCATCGCTGCCAGGAACAAAAGAATGCTGCTAATGAATAATTTATTCTTCATTACTATAAAACCTTTCTAGTGTTAATTGATTAACAGAAGATCCTATTTTACCAACTCTTCCAAGCGTTTTGCCATTGCTTTCCGGCTTAAATACAGTTCAGCAAGATTCCTGCTGAAAGTACTTACATCAATAACCATATTCCGGACAATCTCATCCGCGAAGGCAGGATCGCCTTTTTCCTTCAGCAGCCATATATACTCGTAATCCTCAATTCCCTCCCTGAGAAGCTCAAACCTGATTGACGACACAGGGCCGTTAACATCCGGCTGCCCGGTATATCTTCTTGTATGATTGCCCGGATAAATTAATGATCCCTCCCCGTTCAGAACATAACCACCGCTGCATTCAAACCCTGATATAAAGGTGACCGGATCGAGCCACGGATCAGGGGTCTGGTTCCAGAAGTTGGCTGCCCAGTAAAGGAACCCGTTCATTTTGTACCGTTCTGTTATCCATGGAACCATCAGCGGATCAAGTGCAGGAGCATCAATGAAATAGTTTGGCTGGGGATATGCCTGATCGCATGAAATATACCATGTGGCCTCGCCTCCCTTTGCCTGTTCCTCAAGCAATGCCTGCTTAACCTCCGGGTCATTCAGGGCATTGCCGTGAACACAGAAATTGTTGACATAGCCACGCAATGTACCCCACTCCGGATTATCACTGACAGGAGATTCTGTTGAAAGAAAAGGTACGCCCGGAACAGCTTCGTGTACAAGCTGTGCGTACAGCCGGGTCTCCTCATAATCTTTCTTCGTATTTGGCTCATCAATCGGACTGTTAAAAACGAGGCGATCGAGCCATCCCCGTTTCCTGAAAAAAGATTCAACGGATGTAAGATAGCTTTTTACCACCCTGTTGAAAACAGGAGAAAAAGGTTCCGTTTTCAGCTGCCTGGTAATTTCATGGGGTACGGTTTCAAGGATGACCCTTTTCAGCTTAAGCTTATTCATGTAATAATCGTACCTCTCTTCATTGAATTTCAGATCGACTTTTTCTCCTTTCAGGGTAATTTCGGGTACAAGCGGATCATTGAACCAGGTTTCCATCCTGTGATCAAACAGGAAACTGAAGTAATTCCGCATAAGTTCTTCCGTAACCGGGGCCGAACCGCTTGCATTATAAAACCGCGTTACTTCATTTTTCGAAATATTCATATAGGTTATAATGTGAGTCTCATCAGGCAGTGAGAATCCGTACACTTCCAGGCTGACTCCGATCGTTTCCAGGACCTTTCCAAATCTCTCAACCGTAACTGTTCCCGTATAGATTCCCTTAGGAGTACCCGAAGGGATGAAAACATCTATCCATACGGGCCGGTTTCCCACGACTATATATTGGGCCTGCATACTGAACGGTTCACTTAACGGTGCAAGAGCATCGGGCCAGTACCCTGTTGCCCCGACCGGGCTTGAAACCGCGTAAATCTGAATATAATGCTCAAGGTAGAGTTTCACATTTTCCTTACCTATCAGGTCTCCCCTGTCGGATCTCAGTCCGGAAGCCTTTACGAAAAAACCGTCGGGTGCCTTTGGCCTCCAGCCCGGAGGAACGGGAGTTGAGATCACAACCTGGAACGGGACATGTTCGTTGCCTGCTCCGGCAATCGAAACTTGTTTGTCTGCAGCGGACCACACAAGATTTGCAGTCTCAGGCTTATCATCCGGCCTGACTTTCTGCTCTCCGGGTACAGCCCAAACCTTCACATTGCCGTTATCATCAGGCGATTGGGCAAACAGGGTTAAGCCGGACAACAGAAATACCAAAAATGCAAGACCGGAACAAAAGGCATAAAATCCGAATCTTCCTTTTGTTGAATCTTTAAATGTACTGCTTGCTTTCATAAATAAATTGTTTTAACAGTCAGGTTTTGATTAAATATTATTATTTCTTCCTTAAGCCATCCTGATTCTGAAGGCAATATGTCATTGTACCCGATATGGCAGGTTGTATGCCAGGCAAAGCGTCTGTTCATTTATCTGTTTTTTCCGGGCCGGGATCCGCGATTGTGTTCTTCTTCCCTATCTGCCCGGAATACTATTTCATGGTTATGATCCTTTTTTCCCCCGTAAATGTCATAACAGTTACGGAAGCAGCTTCCGGCGGAAGTTTCAGAACTCTTGATGACTGTGACAGGTAACCGCTGCCATAGTAAAATTCACGGTATTCCCTGGTACCATTTTTCAATATGATCTCCGCACAAAAATCATCCTTGCCGAGCCTGATAATTCCGGCGGGTTTTGCCAGAGGTTTAAAAACCCTCAGGGTGTCTGAGTTCCGGGCGGCAAGTATAAATGAATTGCCATCTTTCAGCGATATCTCAGCAAGGGATTTTGCATCACCATCTACGAAAAAGCCGCTTTCCCTCCCCAAAACCGGCTTAAAGCCGCCTTTCCCGTCTCCTGAAAGGAATAAACCTATCGAAGCATCATATTGTCCCGTATAAACATTTGAAGAATAAGAGTTACCTGTCAGTATGAGATCGCAGTTGCCATCGTTGTTATAATCGCCTGCCAACATCCCGAAAACCGGTGAAAGCTGCGCTTCTTCGGGAAGGGAATGCATTCTGAAAGCGCCATTTCCCAGGTTTTCAATCCATGATGATGCAAACCAGGTGCACTCCTTTATATAAGCACCTTTCCTGGTATCCTCAGGAAAAATATCATCAAGAGTAGCTCTTGCGTATGCTTCATATGTATTGTACCTGTTTCTCAACGACGGGATCTGGGAAAGCAACACATTCCTGTGATAAATTGGATAACTCTTTCCCTGAACATAGTAACTGCATACAGGGTCGATGGTCCCGTTCAGGTCAAAATCCCTGGCCATGATCCGCATGGGCTCAGCCGGGGACACCTTATACTGGGTGTTCAGGCCCAGATTACCCACGGCATAATCCATGTCCCCGTCCCTGTCAAAATCGCCCGCAGCAATGCTGTTCCACCAGCCGGTATATTTGTCCAGTCCGGTTGAGCCGGTGATATTTCTGAGTTTTCCCTGTACATTCACGAAAAACATTACAGGCATCCATTCCCCGGCAATTATCAGATCCGGCCATCCGTCATTGTTGAAATCGGTCCATAGTGCCGAGGCAAGTAGTCCGGGTCTTTCAAGTTCTGGCGCCAGCGCGCCGGTTACGTCAGTGAACCTGATCTGCGAACCTTTGCTGTCATTTCTTAGCAGGAAACTCCTTGGGGGCAGCGGGTAATTTTCAAGGCTGACCCTTCCGCAGACAAAAAGATCCAGATCGCCGTCCCTGTCAAAATCGGCAGCGGCAACGTGCGAGCCGCAGACGCGTTCATCCGGGAGAGCGTTCCTGTCCATTATGAAGCCTCCCTTTCCGTTGTTTATATACAGCCTGTCGTTGTAGAATTCAATGCCCGGCGGAAGTCCGGCACCGCCACTGACAACATACAGGTCGTTATCCCCGTCGCCGTCAGCATCAAACAGAAGTGCTCCCATATCTTCATAATTATTTTCACCGGGCAGGGGATATGATGTGAAAACTGAATTATTCCCCTGGATAAAAACCATTCCTGAATAACTGGTGGATCCTCCTATGAAAAAATCATCCAAACCGTCTGAATTTATGTCCCCGACGGCAATCCCCGGTCCTTCTTTTGAATACTGATGCGGAACGAGCGGCTGAATATCGAAATCGATGAACTGCCTTTCGCGATGAATATATTTTATTCCGTTTTTTTCAGGCACCTGGATGAACAATGAAGGATTCCCGGTTTTATTTTCAAATATCCTGTCTGGCTTTGCGTCAATGTACCTAACCTCAATAAACTGATCGGAAGGCACATTACGGAGCTTCTGCACCTTTTCATCGGGCCAGCAGACTATGATCGAATCAATGGATTCAGATGTCCCTACACCGAAATGGATCTTCGAATCCACCATCGACTGAAATCCTCTTACCGGGAAATGCTCATGGTATTGAAGGCGGCCATCATGATAGACTGTAACTTTTGTTCCAATGCCGCCGGTATTCTTTGTGTCGCCTCTCAGAATCAATGAAATAAAATGGTTCCTCGATTTAAGGGAATCGACGCTCATCAAGGTATTTTCATAGACAAATGCCGGATCATTGATATTATTCATTATCAGGTCAAGATCCCCGTCATTATCCAGGTCGGCAAACACCATGCCCGTTGAATAGGAAGGCCGGCCAAGACCCCATTCCCGGGTTTTCGTTTCAAAAATCAGGCTGCCGTTGTTTCTGAATATCATGTTTGGCTTCTTAACGTTTCCCAGTTTGTCCATTTCTGCCTTAAGAAGCTTATAAAGAACGGTGAAATCAATTTCGCGGTTGGCCCTTATTGTTTTCATCCACAATTCCGAAACATCCATATTTGTGACGTCATGGGGAATACCATTGCCAATAATCAGATCCTTGAAGCCGTCGTTGTCGAAATCGGCAAATAAGGTTCCCCAGCTCCAGTCCGTCTCAAATATTCCTGCAAGCTGGCCTATATCACTGAAAGTTATCCTTCCGTTGATATTGCCATTATTCACCTGAATCATATTCCTGATGTACTGGGGTGAATACCCTGCATTCAATTCGCTGAGATATCTTTTGTAATCACGCATATTCAGGGCCATGGTTCTTTTCCTGTAGTAATTTTCAGGCTGCATGTCAAGTAAAACGAGGTCCACGAACCCGTCATTATTGAAATCTGCAATATCAAGACCCATGGTGCTCAGGGTAATATGCTTCGTATAATCCTGGACCATTTCCCTGAAAGTGCCGTCTTTCTGATTCACATAGAGCAGGTCATTCGATATGTAATCGTTGCCCACATAAATATCGGGCCAGCCATCCTTGTTAATATCACAAACAGCGACTCCCAGGCCGAATCCGTCCCATGTTATTCCGGCTTCGCGCGACACATTCCTGAAAAACGGAAGATTGGTGAGGGGATTTATTCCCTCATTCCTGTACAGCCTGTCGGTATTGGGCATCGAGCCGTCATTTTTCCTTTGGCGAAGGGCATTCTTGTTGGGGATTGTCATCGAAGCAGTAACAAGATACATATCAAGATCCCCGTCGCGGTCATAATCAAAAAACACTGCCTGGGTTGAATAGCCCCTGTCAGCCAGGCCAACCGCAGCGGCACATTCCGTGAAAAAAAGATTATCAGGGTCGCCATTGCTGATATAAAGCATATTGGTGTAGTCATAGTCGATATTGCCTGCTGCACACAGGTAAATATCAAGCCATCCGTCATTGTTGACATCGGCGAGGCTTACTCCCGTAATCCATTTGCCCGCCGTATTGACCCCGCACTGCCTGGTAACATCAGCAAACTTAAGTCCGCCCTTGTTCAGATACACCCTGCACTCGGTCATATTTGCACCGAATACAATATCACTCAGCCCGTCATTGTCGAGATCACCCACAGCAAGTCCGGCCCCGTTGTAGTAATATTCATAGAAGATTGCATTGTCAGTATCCGATTCGGTAAGCCTGTTTGCGAAGGTTATGCCGCATTCTTTCGGATCAAGCAGCCTGAACAAAGTCTTTGAGCTGGCACGCTTTTTAAACCGTTCATTCTGGCAAGATGAGAAGATTACAAAAAAGAAAATAATAAAGAAGAAAAAAAACCTGCCGGATGGTTTAATCATTTAATGCTTGTTGGTTTGGATCTCTTGCCATAATGATAGTAAATAAAACTCAAAAAAAGAGCTACCGGATTAAAAAATCCGGTAGCTGGCTGTAAATTTTTCAGTTATGCTATAAATTACGGAGATGTATACCCGGGATTCTGGACCAGGGCTTTATTCAGTCTCAGATCCTTTTGCGGAATTGGCAGCAGGTAATCTTCAATGGAATAATTCTGCAGAAACTCAGGATCTGTCACCTTATCCAGTATCCGTTTTCGCTGAATGTCGAACCACCTGTCATATTCGAAACACAGTTCCCAGCTTCTCTGCTGGATTATTGCTTCATCGAATTCCTCCTTTGTCATTGATGTTGTAAAGAGCGGATCGTCAGGATTCGGGACACCCCCCGTAGCCCTGTTCACTATCTGGTTAACTGCATCGCAGGCTGCCTGCGTTGGCCCGTTCACCTGGTTCTCGGCTTCGGCAAACAGCAGAAGGGCGTCAGCATATCGCAGGATCGGCATGCTCTGATATGAAACGTTCTTTTCCATGTTTTCGGGCGAGTCATACAGATATTTCCTCACATAGGGAGTGCTGCCACCCCACTCGAGATATGTTGTTCCGGTACCGAACCATGGATCTTCAAGGAGAAGGTATGCATGCTTCCTGGGTTCTTCCGGGAAGGCCTCGCCCCATCTTTTTTCGCACCTGGTATCGCCCCAGCCCCCTGCCATTTCGCCCGGCAGCCAGATCTGAGGTTCAATGACATACTCTTCCTCCGAATTATGGAAACACCACATGAATTCAGGTCCATAGGTATTTTCCATCTCGAAAACATCCTCAACGTCCGGGACAAGCCAGTAGTTGCCTGCATCAATTACCTGCTTGGCCATGTCCCTTGCCTTCGCGTAATTGGAAGTTTCATTGAGCGGAAAGCCAGCCATTGTAATATATACCTTTGCAAGAAGAGTCTTTGCAGCATCCGCTGCCGGACGCGCCTTGTTTTCCTCTCCCCATTTGACCGGAAGATGCTGGGTTGCAAACAGGAGGTCATTTACAATCAGATCATAAACTTCTGCAACGGAAGCTCTTGGTATATCATCCCTGGTGGCATCGGTTGTCTCTTCTATCAGGGGGACGCCGCCATAGTAGCGTACCAGCATGAAATAATTCCATCCCCTGAGGAATTTCGCCTGGGCCATCAGTTCATCAGCCTTTTCCTGGGAGATACCGGTTACCTGGCCGGCATTCAGGGCTTTTATTGCAGGATTGATAAACGATATCGCCCTGAAGTGCTTTTGCCAGCATCCACTGCCAAAATCGTCGCCGATAACAAGGTCGCCCCCATATACCTGGTCGTCCATTTCAAAGATCTCAGGATATCCGTACCAGTCGTAAAATGTCCATCCGCCGAACAGGACGTCCATTGATGCTGTAAAAGCTGATTCGATTTGCGCAGGTGTCGTAAAAAAGTTGTCAGGTCCCACAAAATCGGTCGGTTTCTCGACCAGCTGATCACAGCTTGAAGCAAAAAAGAGAATCAATGCTGACAACAAAATTATTGTTAGTGTACTTGAAAATTTCCTTTTCATATTCTTAGTGATGATTAGGTTTAGAAAGTAAAATCAATACCGAAAGTGAACATCCTGGCAGGCGGATAAACGCTCTGGTCAACGCCAATCAGTGCATCATTATAGGCGTACTGGGCAACTTCCGGGTCATAACCGGTGTATTTGGTCAGAGTCAGCAGGTTTGTTCCGGTGAAATACAGCCTGGCTTTCGAAAACCTGATCTTCCTCAGAAGGTTGGAATCGAAATTGTAAGCCAGCGTAAGTGTTTTCAGCCTGATAAAAGAGGCATCTTCAACCCAACGCGATGTGGCTCCGGATCCTCCGCCGAAGATATATTTGTTTACCAGGTGCTGGTCCAGCACCCATTGGCCGTCGTACAAGGCAGGAACATCGGTATCCTGGTTTTCAGGTGTCCAGTAATTCCATACCTTCGGATCGGTTCCTTCCCAGCTTGACTCCCTGCGGATCCTGATCGTATTGAACAGCTGGTTTCCGTATGAGGCGTTAATAAGGAAAGAAAGTTCCAGGTTCTTGTAAGTGAATATATTGGTCCAGCCAACGGTGAAATCGGGATAACCATAGCCAATTGTGGTTCTGTCGAAACCGTCAACCTGGCCGTCAGGAACACCATCGGGACCGCTTATATCCGCGTATTTCGGCGTTCCCGGCAGCTGGCCGTAGCTTCTTGCTTCTGCTTCCTCGTCCGACCTCCAGAGTCCAAGGAATTTCCAGCCTCTCATCTGGCCAAAGGGCTGGCCTACCTCAAGGAACATGTACTCGGTACCGAGGCTGTATCCTCCCGATGTGGGCGTGTATCCTATTCTTGTCACTCCCGGTCCGAGATCAAGCACCTTGTTCCTGTTCATTGTAAAATTCACACTTGTGTTCCACCTGAACCGTCCGGCTACCGGGTCGCCGCCTATCAGGATCTCGATGCCCTTGTTCTCAATCGATCCGATATTGTCAATAACGCTTGACACCCCTACATAATCAGGCAGCTGCCTGGGCATCAGCAGATTCTTGGTGACTTTCCTGTATACATCGATTGTGGAAGTCAGTCGTCCGCCGAAAAGAGAAAGATCGATCCCAATATTTGTCTGGCCGGTTGATTCCCATTTCAGATTGGGATTTGCAATGCCTGAAAGCCCGAACCCGATATTGAGATTATCACCGTTATTGTATGGATACCTGTAGCCCGAACCAAGCCTTGCGAGTGTGCCAAAGGGACTTATAGCCTGATTACCCGTAACGCCGTAACTCACCCTGAGCTTAAGATCGGAAATAGTTTCAGAGTCTTTCAGGAACTCTTCCTGTGAGATCCTCCATGCAACGGAGCCTGACGGGAAATAACCCCACTTATTATTTGCCCCGAACACTGATGAACCGTCAGCCCTGTAGCTCAGGGTTAAAAGGTATTTATCCAGAAGGCCGTAGTTGATGCGCCCCATATATGAGATCAGAACCCTCTTTGATGCCCATGAATCGACCGTCACTGCTCTGGCACCATCCATGTTGTCGGTGCCCAGCTGGTCAACCAGGAAATTGATTCCTCTCATGCTGCTGCCCATCGAACGACTGAAGATCTCCTCGGTAACACCTGTTATGGTAATGTGGTGAATTCCGAAAGTCCGGTCGAATGTGAGAATGTTTGTATTCTGGTAAGCGTTCCGGAAGTTATCAGTGATGTTTCCAACGCCGTTATTCGCAAATCCGTTGCGTGTCTTGGTATTTTCATACCTGAGATTGTATGACGATGTAAAGGTCCCTCCTCCCATAATTTTTAGGGTAAGACCCTTTAACAGCTTAAAATTAAGGAACAGATTCAGGTTATTCTGGTAGGTCGGGTTGTCTATTTTGGTTTCCAGTGCGGTGGCCACGGGGTTCCAGGTATCATATGCAGCATATCCCGCGCGATGTTTCCAGTAATTGCCATTCTCGTCATAAACCGGTTCGGTGGGAGCCCATCTCGGCGCGTCATTCACCGATGTGAAAAGGTTGGCCTCAAACGGGGGTGATTTGTATTTTTCGTATGTGTATGAGTAATTCATTCCGAAATCAACCCAGTCGGTAATATCGGCTGCAATGTTGGCCCTGAGAGACAGTCTGTTATAGGCTGAATTCAGCAGGATGCCCTTATGATCAAGGTATCCCGTTGAAACCATGTATTTCAACCTGTCCGTCGCACCGCTTATTGCCAGGTTGCTGGTCTGCATTATACCGGTTTTATAAATCTCATCCTGCCAGTCGGTGGAATGGGTTTTATAATATTCAATGTCGGCTTCCGTAAAGTAGAGTTTCGGGGTCTGTCCATAGGCAGTGTTGAAGCTGTTCTGAAAATTATTGTACCTCGCAAAATCATAGGCATTCATCACGGGCAGTTTTCGTGCCAGTCTCTGGATCCCCACGCTGTAACCCCCGTCAATCACTGGTTTTCCGGTTTTTCCCAGTTTTGTTGTTATAAGAATAACACCGTTTGCTCCGCGCGAACCGTAAATAGCCGTGGCTGAAGCATCCTTAAGGATCTCCATTGAAGCAATGTCGTTCGGATTCAGCTGATTGATATTGGCTCCCTGCAGGCCGTCAACAATGATCAGGGGGTCGTTGCCGCCATTGATTGAGTTGCTGCCCCTGATACGGATCATGGTATTACCTCCGGGTGAACCGTCGGTATTTAAAATAAACACGCCGGGGGCCCTTCCCTGGATCGCCTGGTCGACACGCTGGGTGGGAAGCTGAAGTATCTGCTCGGTCTTGATCGAACTGACAGATCCGGTAAGATCACTTTTCCTCACTGTTCCGTAACCGGTTACAACAACTTCCTCCAGTGCCCTGAGATCAGATTCCATTGAAACATCAATGATAGCCCTGCCCTCCACATTTACCTTGAGGGACACATATCCGATATAGGATATTGAAAGAACGGAATTCCGGCTGGGAGCTTCAATCGTGAATTTGCCGTTGATGTCTGTCATTGTGCCTGTTGTTGTTCCTTCAACGACAATGTTCACTCCGACAAGCGGTTCGCCGGTTGAAGCATCAGTGATGGTTCCGGTCACTCTCTGCTGCATGATCAGGGCAGCGGAATTGTCATTTTTACTGCCGGGATTTTTACCTGCCCCGGCCCTTGACAATTGCGGCAGGCTGACCAGCAGGACAGCCAGCAGGCTGACTACAATAATGCGTCTGTTAAGCGGACTCTCTTTCCCCGCTAAACGCGACAAAAAACAAGATCTGAATTCTTTATTCATGCGTTTCAAGATTTAAGGTTTACGGTTAAACTATTATTTGTTTCAGGTCTGTTCAATATATCATTCTGATACGATCAGGAACCAGAAATGGTTAACACAAATAATAAAGTTAGTAATAAAAATTATATGAAACAAATAAATTATTTAAAAAAAGGGAGAAATCTTTTGTTTAATTATGATAATTAAATTATGCTAAAAACATTAAAAAATCTCAAATTACCGGATTTAATTATTATATTGTAAGTTTCAGCATTTTACTATTGTCAAAAACATATTCTTACATAATATCTATTAAAATGAATAAATGAATCATCTATTCATAAACAGAAAAAACTGTGTAATATGAAAACCACATGATACAAAATCACAAACAAGCATAAAAATAAAAGTCACTTGGGTTCCATGTGAACCACTTAATCTTCAGTAGTATATTAATTTCTTCTCACATGAAACGGAAAAACAAAACATCTTTGGTTGGCTCTGCAATCCTGTGTGCCATGCTGCTGGCTTCATGTTCAGGAGCCAGGCAGGAAACGGAAGTCCGGCTTGTCTCTATCTCTTCCATGGAACGTATCGGCCAGGATCAGCCGTTGTCTGGCAGTGACCAGGCCCTGATTTCCGGTGCCAGGAATGAAGTTGAATCATTTCAGGTTGTTGTTGGTGCAATTACAAAAAATATCAGGGTTGTCGCTGCTGAAATTTCCGACCTCAGAGGGAAAACCGCTTCTGTCGGCAGGGAAAACATCACCCTGTTCAGGGCTGAATATGCAAGGGTCAGACGGTCATCACCCAGGGCTGAGCTGCCTCCCGGACTTTATCCCGATCCCCTGGTGCCGTTCATTGATCCTGAAACCGGAAAGCCGATCGAACCATTCAGTCAATACAGGGTCAGGTGGGGCACTCCTTTCATTTCCAGCGGTTTTGAAATGTATGCCCTCCCGTTTGATGTGTGGAAAGGTCAGAACCAGCCTATATGGATCGATGTTTATATACCACGTGAAACGCCGGCAGGTGAATATACCGGAGAATTTACCGTTACCTTCGACAATTATCCTATGCCGCACGGCCAGTCCGCTGAAAACCTGAAAACAAAAAAGCTCTCTCTGCCCGTTAAACTCACAGTATGGGATTTCACCCTGCCTGACGGACCTACTCACCGTAATCACTTTGGAAGGGTTAACTGGCAGATCCCGCGGCTTTTCGGTGCCGCAGGGAATTCGGAAAGAAACCGTGATATTGAGCTGCGGTATTGCCGGATGCTGGCCGATCACCGCATCAATCCCCCGATCCCGTCCAGCCTTATGCCCGAAGTGAACCCCGATGGTTCGCTCAGAATTGATCCCCTCCGCCATGAGGCCCTCTCAAAATTCATCCGCGACCTCCATGTCACCGACTTTGAAATTCCTGGCCCCGGTTTTTCTGACATGACTACCGCAAACCGGGCAAAAGCCATACGCTATTACAGGGATTATTACAACTACGTAAAGAACAACGGCTGGGATAAAAGGGCTTATGTTTATATGCTTGATGAACCCAACCTGAAAGAGAACTACGAAGAAGTGCTGGCCCTGGGACAGATGATCCATGAAGCTTCTCCAGACCTCAGATGTCTTGTAGTAGAACAGACCTACAAGCAGGATCCGGAGTGGCCCGACATCGATCCGGCAGTGGATATATGGTGCCCGCTGTGGGCATTTATCGATCGTGAATCAATAAACGAAAAGATCGCCCATGGCGATGAGGTCTGGTCATATACCGCACTCTCACAGAGAACTCCTCCGTACCATCCTGAGTATGAAAAACTGAAAGACTTTGATTCCCCCTACTGGCACATTGATGCCCTTCTTACTTCATACCGGACCCCGACATGGATCAACTGGCAGTACAACATCACCGGGCTCCTGTACTGGTCGGCTGTTCAAATCAGTGAATCTCGTACAGGAATAATGGATCCCTGGCTGCTGCCCGCCTTTTCGGAATCGGAAAATCAGTTCAACGGCGGCGGATACCTGTTGTATCCCGGCGTACCCTGCGGAATCGACGGCCCGATATCATGCATAAGACTGAAAAATATCCGGGATTCAATGGAAGACTGGGAGTATTTCGCACTTCTCGAACAGCTTACCGACAGGCAAACAGTCACCAGTCTCGTCTCTGAAATTGCGCCAGACTGGTGGTCGTCGTCGAGTGACCCGGAAAAGATTCAAATGATCCGCGGGAAAATTGCCGGTGAAATTGCAAGACTGAACAACGGGAAGAAATGATCCGGCTGATCCAGGTAAAAACATGGTTCAGCAAACATCAATCAAAATCCAATTGATCTGCAATGAAAAAAATACATATTACCGGTTTATCGGCCATTTTATCAGTTATTCTTGCGCTGGGCATACTTAACGCATGCTCATCAAATGAGAAGATTGAAAATTTTGTACTGGAGGAAGATACCGGCTTTCTTCAGATTCCCGGTGTGGGATGGCAGACATTTTTCAGAACAGCAGATAAAGATCCTTCCATGAACGGACTCCCCTTCAGGTCGGGTTGTGCTTATTTTCGCTGGACATGGGGAGATCTTGAGCCTGCCGAAGGTCAATACGCTTTCGGAATGATAGATGAGGTTCTGAGAAAATGCAGGGAGGCAAACCAGGCCCTTGCCTTCAGGGTCATGCTTTCATGGCCCGGTCATGAGGGAACTATTCCGCAATGGCTTCTGAACAAAGGAATCAGGTATACCTATTCCGAATGTCCCGAGGAAGGCGCTCATTATGAGGTTGACCTGGAAGAGCAGGTTGTGTGGGATTATCATGAAAAGCTGATAAGGGCCCTGGGGGAAAAATACGACGGGCATCCCGACCTGGCCCTTGTGGATATAGGATCGGTCGGACTGTGGGGAGAATGGCACAATTACTGCGATCCGAAGCTGATGCCCGGAGATGCGACCCGGAAAAGGATCATCGACCTGTATTACGAGACATTTCCTAACACCCCGCTTACCGCACTTGTGGATGACAAGGACAATGTGCTGTATGCCAGCTTAAAAGGCAGGTCAGCCTGGAGAGGCGACTGCTGGGGCAACGGAGATGGTCCCGGCGTGGGCTGGAATCATCACAGGGATTCCTACTGGCCAATGGTCAAAATGCTGCCTGATGGCTGGAAAACAGGAACTGTCGCTCTTGAACCATGCGGCACATTCGGAAGTTTCCCCACACCACCGAAAAGCGTTGTCGACGATGCAATCGCATGGCATGCCACATTCATCCAGAATAAATCGCACTTTATTCCCAAAAACTGGCTCCCAGAAATTGAGAGGTTAATGAAGGTAATTGGTTTCAGGCTGGTACTGAGAGATATAGATTACAATAAAGCCCCGGTTCAGGGCGCAGGAATACCTGTTTCCATGAAATGGGAAAACCTCGGGATTGCTCCCCCGTACCGCGACCACAGAATTGCACTCCGGCTAAGAAATACGGATGGCAAAATTCAGGCAGCAGTGGTAACCGATGTTTCAATCCGTGGCTGGCTTCCCGGTGAAAAGAAAGCCGAAGCATTGTACAAGCTTCCCGGTGACATTAAACCCGGAACGTATACCCTCGAACTGGGAATTGTGTTCCACAGTTCACCTGACCACGTGATCCCCATTGCAAACAAAGGCAAAACAACCGACGGGTGGTATCGGGTGGGAAACCTGGAGGTGAAATGAAATCACTGAAAAATATCCCGTAACATTTTATATCCGGCTTTTTAACAATTCCAGAATAACAATCATTATGAGAATTACATCCCACATTAAATCAGCGGTCCTGTACCTGCCTGTCCAAATATTGCTGATCCTGCTTGTTTCATCCTGCAGTCCGGATCCGGGCATTAAAAGGATCTGGGCAGTTGACGACGGAGAAAAGATCAAAAAGGAAGATATCTCAAATCCCATCTCCTCCGAACCTGCGAATGCCACCTGGAAGAACAATACAATCAGCCTCTTCGCAGCCAGGAATGAAATAATAGCTTTTCAGCTGATAATCCAGGCGGGCAAGGCCGGAGCCAAACAGGTGAATGTAAGCATAAGCGACCTGAAAAACGGCAGTTCGGTGATTCCCGGATCGGATGCATCTCCTTCGGATCCCTTCGATTACAGGGGTAAATATGTCGAATTGTTTACGGAACATTATCTTAACATGATAAAACGGTCACCCCCGCTGTGGTTTTTCTCTGAAACTGCTGTCCCTTCATCATACTATACGGGCTGGGTTCCCGACTGCCTTATCCCGTTTTCCGCACCTCCGGAAAAAGGAGGGGCTCCTTTCAGTATCGAACCTGAAATGAATCAGGCTGTGTGGGCAGATATCCTGGTACCGGAGAATGCCGTGGCCGGTACTTATTCAGGAAAGGTCACAGTAACCGTATCAGGGAAAAAATATAAAACCATACCTTTATTCATTAAGGTATATGATTTTACGCTTTCCGACACTACCCATCTCAGGAACATGTTTGGCTTCTACCCGGGCTTTATTGCTGAGCGCCACAACGTTCAACGAAACAGCGAGGAATATTTCAGCATCGAGCTTAAATACAACCAGCTTGCCCATCGCCACAGGTTCGATCTGGTCTGCCCGGTAAACAATCTTAATCAAATGGATAATCATTATAAAAGGTATCTCACCGGTGATGCCTATACCGAGGAAAATGGTTATTGGGGACCGGGCAGAAACATTGGCAACGGTACGTTTTCAATAGGCTACGGAGGAGGCTTTCCGGCCGAATACGGCGGGAGCGTAAGGAAGATGAACAAAAAGGATTGGTGGACAGGCTCTGATGCATGGGAGAGCTGGTTCCTGAAAAATGCACTTTATGTGGAAAGGCATAAATACCTGTTTCCTGACGAACCAGATTTCAAGGGACCTGCAGGTGCCAAGGGAACAGGATCGATGGATACCATCAGGATGCAGACCGGCTGGACCCACACGAATCCGGGTCCCGGCAAGAACATCCCGGCACTGGTTACAAATAAAATCATACCCGGCCTGAAGGGGCATGTGGATTTCTGGTCAATCTCCGCCCAGGAATGGACCCTGAATCTTACAGCCGGAATGGTGGCAGAAGAAAGGGCCGCAGGGCGCAAACTTGGAATCTATAACGGGTTCCGTCCGGGCATGGGAGCCGTGGTGAGCGATGCCGATGCAGTCGAATTCCGCGTAATGCCGTGGATTGCCTGGAAATACAATATCGACCAGTATTTTTACTGGTCAACAACTTTCTGGACAAACCTGAATGTATTCGTGAATCCGCTTACCTATGAAGACAGGATCAACGGCGACGGAACCTTCCTGTACCCTGGAAGGGACGCACTTTTTCCTGAAGAGGACAGAAGCCTTGATGGTCCCTTGTCGTCGATCAGGGCCAAAAACTGGAGGAGGGGAGCCCAGGATTTTGAATACCTGTGGCTCGCCCGGGAAATGGGGCTGGAAAAAGATATTGAGGTCATAGTAAATAAATGCATTCCCGCCGGAGTGTGGGATGCAGCAAATCTTGATGATGCAAGCTGGCCGCACAGGGGTTATAAGTTCGAGGAATACAGGAAAGAACTTGCAGAGCTGATTGAATCGCATAAATGATATACTTATTGCCGGCCTTCCCTGTTAACCCAGGATCAGCCCCGAAGACCCTTATTGTTTCCAGCCTCTTCTCCCGGTAAAAACCACAGGTCCGCAAAATCGGCCCGGATCATCGATACGGCGGTCTGCGGACCTGTATGTTTATTTGTTTATTATATCCTTATTTTGTGACCTCCTCCACTTTTTTCAATATCTGGAACACACTGTTACCGGCCATTCTTTTTTCAAGATCTGCAAGGACAGACTGGTCATTTCCTGCTGCGGCAAGAACATACCTGTTGACCGGATTTCCGGCCCTGTCAGAATTCCTGATCTGCTGAACAAGATCATTTGCAGCCGCCCTGTCACCCTGGGACTCCAGCAGGCGTATTGCAAGCAAACTACTCAGGGAGGGATGATCGATTCCTTTTTTTGTAAAATCGACAACCGATCTTGTAAGTTCGGGAATCTCATTTTTCCGGTTCAGCTTCTCAAGGCATTTGATCTTCAGGTAATCCTGGATCCTTGTATCGGGTTCATATGGCTTCCCGACACCGAGGTTTTCAGGGTATAATTTTGACTTTTCAATATATTTTAGCGCCTCGCCATACTTTTTCCGGCCCATCATATCCATTGCAAGAAAAAGAGATGACTGCTCATAAACAACCTTTCCAATACTCGCGCCTTCATTCGGAAGAACGGTCATGCTTTCAAGGGCCCTGAGACTGGCGGCATAAAGTCCGTTGTTAATAAGTGCCTGTGCATAGCGTATTCCCACTATCGAGTTTTCCCTGTCCTTTTTGAAGGTCTCCGTGGCAATTTCCAGGGCTTTTTTGTTGTCACCCGTTCTTTCATAATAGTCAATCAGTCTTACGGCAGTCCGCCAGTCATCGGGTGTGAGCCTCCGGGCAGCCTGGAGATCAGTCAGCATTTGTTCATTGGTCATCGGCCGCAACAATGAAGTACGTGTTAAGTAGAAAGGCGCATAATCGGGCTCGGATCCGCACTCGCGCAACAGCTTCATGGCATCGTCATCACGCTGAATGGCTGCATAATTAAGTGCCAAATAATACTTGAACTTCCAGCTGTTGTTTTTCGACACTGCCCATTCAAGT
The DNA here is from genome assembly GCA_009877105.1 of Bacteroidales bacterium. Taxonomy (GTDB): domain Bacteria; phylum Bacteroidota; class Bacteroidia; order Bacteroidales; family VadinHA17; genus LD21. The sequence goes on along the minus strand of WXFD01000053.1, from coordinate 65,883 downwards.
GCCGACACTGTCTCCGTCCTGTAGGGAAACACAAAAGCCGGAGATGCTGCGGCTGCTTCTTGGAGAATTGCTGCATCATCCTTTAAATATGCCTTCCAGACTGTTATTAAGGGATGCGACGGTGCTTTGTCCAACACCTGAATGGCATCCTCCCTGAATCCCATCCCATAATAAACCATACAAAGTTCGAGAAAGGTCTGGTAAGGCATTTCATTGGTTATCGTTTTCCTGAAAAGCTTTTCGTTCTCTGCCGAAGGATCAAGAAGGTATCTTTCAAAATCAGCGAAATGGTTAAGAGGATCAAGGGAGCTGATAGTATTCAGATACTCCTCGGCCTTTTCCCTGGCATTTATTTTCCTGGACCTTATGGCCAGTACCTGCAAGGCGTTGAAGTTATTACGCTCAAAATCAAGCGAAAGTCCGGCATAATGATCTGCGAGCTGCATGTCACCAAGCTGCAGGTAAATGGCAGCCATCTGCGCATAGGCCGCTGACCTGTATTGTGTTGATCTTGCTGCCCATCCGAGCGATTCCACGGCATCGATAAGGTTGCCCTTTGCCTTGTAAGTCAATCCCGCAAAATAATTCCCTGCAGGATGATATGTATCCATCTGGAGGGCATTATTTGCATAATAAAGCGCAGAATCGTAAAGATTGCTCCTCAGGTACAGCTCTGAAAGCGCCGCCATGGCATCGGTGTAAAGGGGATCCATTATGAGGCACTTTTTCAGAAGCACCTTCGCAACTTTATAATTCCTGTTCTCCTTGTTCTCCATTCCTTCCTGGTAAACCGATGAAGCCGTTACCTGGTCCGTCGGCATAGTTGAAATGAACGGACGGGACAGGAATTTCTTTTTCGCCGGATTATACTTAAGCCCCATTCCCCTGACCGAGATCTCGTATTCGGTCCCGGCAGCAAGGGGAATTGAGCTCCTGAACACATCCATGGGCTTGAAGTTGACATCCTCCCTGTAGATCACATTCCCCCCTGACTCAATAATGATTGTTCCTTCGGCAAAGGCAAAGGAGTTGACTCCAAACTGGAGTGTCCCGTTTTCGTTTTTTGCAAAAAGCACTCCTGACGGTGAGACATCGGATATGCCGCCAATTTCCTTGACCGGGAACCATATTTCAGTCCACCTGTCGGTGAGTCCTGGTGCGAACGGTACCTGCGATATAGGCGTCTTGTTTGATGTCCCCCCGTATTGGTTATGCGTGCGTCCGGCCTGAAATTCCATATACTGGCCATCCGTGTCTGTCAGCAGATCTTCCCAGATACCCCCGTCCCTTGCAAGTGACCAGAGCCAAAGCTTGCTCCCGGGCATTTCTTCATAAAGAGCCCAGTGTCCGAATCCAAAGCGGGAATTATGGTAATATCCTCCCATGAAATTGTTGAACTCGCCTACCACATGGTACGATTTGCTCGAACCGAAATTATTGTTCCTGTATAATGCAATATTATGACCTTCCCTGTCCACAGGCCATAAACCATGTTCTCCTCCGTGTCCTATTTCCTGGTTCCCTGGATAAAAGAATTCAAGATCATCGGAAACCACGGCCGCACCAGTCATCCAGTTGTAATATGACTGGGGAAGGGGTGTCGGATTGTTCCAGAAAGTCCTGGTCTCAAAATAAGCTTTGTCTTTGGGTACCCTTATCTCCACACTCCATTTCGTTCTTGAAGGCAGGTCAAGGCTTCCGACAATACAGCTTACGCTGCCGTCGGGATTTTCAACGGTCGTATAATCGACCGGTACACATGTTGAGGGATTGTGCCCGATATATCCGAAATTAAACTCAATACCCCCGGATGTCCATGGTCCGCGCATCGAAATATTCCTGTATTTCATTACTTCGTTCCGGTATATGAACTCCTTTCCTGTCGATTTTTCAATTGCTCCCCATACCTTCCCTCCGTCAGTGGGCATCACCCAGACTTCAATATAGTCATTCTCCAGCTTGATGACGTTCCATTTCTGCATTCTGCCTTTCAGGCTATAGCCATTGAATGAATGATACGGATATATTTCGTCTCTTCTTTCCACGAGTATGGGTACCGGATTTGGATCGCTGAAAGGATAGGTAAGTATATCCCTGGTTTCAATGGTTATGGAAGCTTTCTGTCCGGGAAGCGCCTGGGACAGAACCAGAAATAAAAACATGAAATTCTTTTTGATCATGGTTTAAATATTAAAGTTGAATAATTCAGGTTCTGAATTTTTAGTTGTACAAAGGAATCTCCATTGCAAAAACTCAAAAATAATCAACAATAATTAAGAATCAATATACCGCATCATATTTAAATAGCGTTTAAAAACCTGCATACATCTCAGGTTTTTACAGCAGGTTACAGAATATTGAAGCTCTATTCTGAACCAACAAATTTGATCTTTCATTTACTTGTTATTTTTTACAAATATCTTTCATTAAATTTGTTTATATTTTCACAATTAATATCTTTGTATTATCAGGAAAATCAATAATAAAACAAGATATGTTCCCATCTGGCTCAGAAACCTCTCTGCTTGAAGAGCTCGGAGCTGTGCATACTGCAGGTGAAATTGCAGGACAGCCTGATCTTTGGCTGGAAATATATTCTCAGATATCAGCAGATAAGGATAGAATTATGTCCTTTTTTACAGGATCGCTCCCATGCACTGACAGAATAATCCTTACCGGGGCAGGCACAAGTGCATTTATCGGTTTGTCACTGAGTCCGGTTTTCAGCAGGCATTTAATGATCCGTACCGATTCGGTGGCAACAACCGATCTGCTTTCATATCCTGAGAATTATTTCAGTAATGACGAGTCAATTATTCTGGTGTCATTTGCCCGGTCGGGAAACAGTCCTGAAAGTACGGCCGTAACGGAACTGGCCGACAAATTATGCAAAAGATGCAGTCACCTCATTATTACCTGCGACGGGAACGGGCGACTGGCAAATTACCATACCCAATCAAAAAAGCTTGTTATTCTGCTTCCTCCATCGGCAAATGACAGAGGCCTTGCCATGACAGGAAGCTATTCGGGAATGCTCCTGTGTGGTATTCTTATCGCACGACTCAGGGAAATGGATTCTCTCGGTTCCCAGGTGAATAAGCTTTATTCTTACGGTAATAAAATCATCGACAATTACTCCGGCAAAATAAAGGAGATCGCATCAGCTGATTTCAAAAGGGCGGTTTTTCTCGGTTCCGGACCATTTTTCGGCACTGCCACCGAATCTCATCTTAAGCTTCAGGAGCTGACCGACGGAATAATAATCTGCAAGAATGAAACCTACCTTGGATTCAGGCACGGACCCAAAGCAGTAACCGACGAAACCACCCTGGTTGTATTCATTTTCTCAAATAATGATTATGTCAGGCAGTATGAAAGAGATCTCGTCCTTTCCATGAAAAAGGGAAGAAAACCACTCCGGACCATCGGTATTTATGAAAGCTCAGCAGACGGACTGAAATTCGATCTCGACATAAAACTTTCCGATTCAGGAAATCAACTGGATGAAGAATTCCTTACTGTATGCAATGTCATTCCCGCGCAGCTTCTCGGCTATTACAAATCACTTGCGCTGGGCCTGCGGCCCGATAACCCGTCAAAGAGCGGAGCAATATCGAGGATAGTGGAGGACGTAACCATATACAAATTCTGATCAACCTCAATGAACAAAAAGCTTAGGGAAAGAGCCGCAGCAGAAGGTATACCCCTGATGGACCACATCCTCCGCAGGATAAAAGCCCTTCAGTCTGAGACCGGAATTAAAAGAACGATTTTTGCTGCCTGTCCCAATTCATTATCAGTTATCAGGGCAGCCCTGAAATCAGCCAAAAGATGCAACGCACCCATCAAGTTTGCCGCCACCCTCAACCAGGTTGATCTCGACGGCGGCTATACCGGGCTAACTCCGTCGGAGTTTGTAGAAACGGTCCGCCACCATGCAAGGAACCTGAATGTAACATCTCCGGTCATCATTGCAATTGATCATGGCGGACCCTGGCTAAAGGATATCCACAGAACCGGAAAATGGAGCTACGATGAAACCATGGATGCAGTAAAGACATCATTCGAAGCGGCCATCGTGGCAGGATATGATCTCATCCATGTCGATCCCACCATTGATATCACACTTCAGGAAAACAGTCCGATCCGCATAGAAACCGTTGCAGAAAGGACTGTTGAACTGATAAAGCATGCAGAATCATTCAGGAAAAGTAAAGGACTGCCGCCGATATCTTACGAAGTCGGCACTGAAGAAGTACATGGCGGGCTGGCAGATATAAGCACTTTCAGGAAATTTCTCCGGCTTCTGAAAATGGGACTTGAACAAAACAACCTTAAGGATGTCTGGCCCTGCTTTGTCGTCGGCAAAGTGGGAACCGATCTCCATACCACAACCTTTGATCCGGAAGTAGCCCGCAGGCTTGCAACGATCGCCGGTGAATACGGCAGCCTGATAAAGGGACATTATTCCGATAATGTGACAAATCCTGAAGCCTACCCGGAATCAGGCATGGGCGCAGCAAACGTGGGTCCGGAATTTACAGAACTTGAATACGAAGGATTGATGGAACTCGAAAGCATCCAACAGGCATTGATGGAGGAAGGAAAATTGAAAACTCAGATTCCGATCAAAAAAACCCTTTGGGATGCGGTAATAAAATCAGGCAGGTGGAAAAAATGGGTTCAGGAAAATGAAAATCCCGACGACTTTTATTCAATCTCCTTCCAGAGACAGGAATGGCTGATTAAAACAGGATGCCGCTATATCTGGGAAGAAGCTGCGGTTGTGTCGGCAAGGCAGCAGCTTTATGAAAACCTTGCCGGCAGCGGAACAGAAGCCGCCACAATTGTCGAATCGGCCATTGAAAGTGCCATGGATAAATATTTCTGGAAATTCAACCTTGTTGGTCTTAATTCTCTTTTATAGGAACACTGATCCGGATTTCAGTCAACTTGTTTCATCATATGATTGCTTCAGAAAAAAAATTTGATGTATGTGTTATCGGAGAACTGAACGTTGACATAATACTCAACGACATCGGAAATCTGCCGCAGGTAGGAAAGGAACTCATGGCCGGTTACATGGAAGTGACGCTGGGCTCCTCTTCTGCCATCTTTGCGAGCAATCTGAGTGCCCTTGGAACAAGTGTCGCTTTCATCGGGAAGATCGGAGAAGATAATTTTGCCAGGGTGGTAATCGATTCACTGAGTGCAAGGAATGTTGATACATCCCGTATCATCAGTTCCGCAAAACTCAACACCGGGGCTACAATCGTCCTGGTATACGATCAGGACAGGGCCAACATAACCTATCCGGGAGCAATGTATGATTTCAAAATTGCCGACATTGATTTCAATTTTCTTTCCCGGGCGAAACACATGCATTTTGCCACATGCTTCATGCAGCCGGGCATTAAAAAAGATCTGCCTTCCCTTTTCAGCCGAGCCAGGGAGCTCGGGCTGACTACATCGCTGGATACCCAGTGGGATCCGGATGAAAAATGGGATCTGCCTCTTGACCAGTTATTGCCCAATGTTGATATCTTTCTTCCCAATATGCAGGAATTCAAATACCTGACACACAGCAACTCACTCGGGGAAGGAATAGAAAAAATCAGGGATCACGCAAATCTCATTGTGGTGAAGAACGGAAACGACGGGGCATATGGATGGGACGGAACCCATATTGTTCATCAGCCGGCTTTCATAAACAACAATGTTATCGACACCGTGGGGGCCGGCGACAGCTTTGACGCAGGTTTCATCAGGGATTTCATAGGCGGGAAACCGTTCCTGAAATGCCTGGAAACAGGTGCACTGGCAGGGGCTCTGAACACTACAATGGCAGGAGGAACAGGAGCGTTTAGGGATCCGGAAACGATAAACAAGTTAAGTATTGACAGGTTTGGACGTCCTTTGGTATAAATGAAAATTAAGGATAAACTATATCAGCTGAAAAGCCTCAAAAAAGCAGTTCTGGCAGCCAATTTCTACAACTTTGAAACCCTGTCGGGAATCCTTCTGGCCTCGGTTCGGCTTAAACTGCCTGTCATCCTTCAGCTCTCGGAAAGTTCAATTCAATACATGGGACTTGATGTAGCATCATCAATGGCAAAGGCGGCAATCCGGGAATACGGAGCCGAAGCCTGGCTCCATCTCGATCATGGCAGCACTGAATTGATGGTACGAAAATGCCTCGATGCAGGGTTTGATTCTGTGATGATTGATGCCAGTGAAAAACCAATAGCTGAAAATATTGAGATCACCGGGCATGTTGTGGAAATAGCTTCCCGGTATGGTGCATGCGTGGAAGCGGAACTTGGCTATGTTGCAAAACTTGGTCAGAAACAGGATAATGAGGGCTTCACGCAGCCGGATGATGCACTTTATTTCGTGGAAAACACGGGAGTGCATTCACTTGCAGTATCCATTGGCTCGGCACATGGTTTCTACAGGCAGGAACCCAGGCTGGATATCGGACTTCTTGCCGCAATAAGCAAAAGGGTCCCGGTTCCGCTGGTGCTTCACGGAAGTTCGGGAATTCCCGATCCCATGCTGCAGGAAGCAATCCTGAATGGAATTTGTAAAGTAAACCTGGCCACCGAAATAAAAAACACCTATATTTCCACCCTCAGAAAGCTGCTTGAGGAAAACGATGAAATCGATCTGCGGAAAATTTTTCCCCCTGCCACCCATGCAGTAACCGAACTGATCACAGACAAGCTTGAAACCATTAACAATATCCGTTTATGAAAACTTACATTTCAAAACTTGCATCGCTGATCATTTTAGTATCAGCCTGTTCTTCCCCCGGACCGGAGTCTCCCGGACGGATCAGGGAGGCAGACGGGATCCTGCTCAAAAATTACCGGCCTGTATCATTGTATAAAATACCGGTAACGCATATTGAAAAAGCTGCCTACCCGGTGTTCGACGCACACTCTCACAATTATGCAACCAACAGTGAAGAGCTGGAAGAATGGGTGAAGATCATGGATGAATGCGGAATTGCAAAAACAGTTGTTCACACCCAGGCATCAGGAAAGCTATTCGATTCAATTTATAATTTGTATTCGGCGCACAGTGACCGGTTCCAGCTCTGGTGCGGCTTTGACTATACCGGTTATGACCAGCCTGATTATGGCTCTGCTGCAGTCAGGGAGCTCGAAAGGTGTTATAAGCTGGGAGCCAGAGGCGTAGGAGAAGAAGGAGATAAAGGAATGGGACTCACCTTTAATGAGCCGGTCCAGGCCAGGGGAATGCATTTTGATGACCCCAGGCTCAAACCACTGTTCGAAAAATGCGCTGAACTGAAAATGCCGGTCAGCATACATGTGGCTGACCCGATATGGATGTATGAAAAGATGGACTCAACAAACGACGGCCTGATGAACGCCCAGACCTGGAGAATCGATATGACCCGGCCCGGAATTATAGGATTCGACGCCCTTGTCCAGACACTGGAAAATGCAGTCAGGGATAATCCCAAAACAATCTTTATCGCCTGTCATTTTGCAAACCTGAATCACGACCCGGGGAAACTTGGATATCTCCTCGACAAGTACCCGAATCTTTATGCTGATATTTCCGCCCGATTTGCCGAATCAGCAACCATTCCCAGAACCATGGCCGCATTTTATGAGAAATATCAGGACAGGTTATTATACGGCACCGATATGGGATACGATCAGGAAATGTACCGGACCACATTCAGGATCCTGGAATCAGCAGACGAACACTTTTATGATATAAACCTGTTCGGTTACCATTGGGCTCTCAACGGCTTCGGGCTGTCAAAGGATATCCTGAAAAAAATATATTACGATAACGCTGCCAGACTGTTCGGCAACTAAGGTTAACAGTCGGACTTTCCGGTTCTATTCAGGTCATTAGAACCTTCATCAGAAAGAGACCGGTACTCTTCAGGTTCTCAGCAAGTCGGATTCCTGCCGGGAAATAATTTCTGTGAAATCCAAAAAACAGTTTCAGGTTTTCACGGTCAACAGGGCTCAATAATGAGCCCTGTTGTTTTCCCATAACGGTAAACAGAATCCAGCTGCCAAAAATTCCCATTCAAACAGCTATGATCCTTCCTGATCATGTGAAAATTGCTTTCCATGATGTCGGGAATCAGGACAAATATTAACCACTTAGGGGTGAATTTCTTAAAATAACCTTATATATAGTTATTTATCATAGTAACCGCCTGATCGGGCATCCTGAAAATTAATAATTCAACTGAAAAAAGGTGCTTGTCAAGGAATTGGTGTTGCTGGTCAAAATGATGTTGCAACAGGGGTATTAAAGTCATACTTTCACTTGTCAGAAGGTACGGTGAATTAAATTTTTTGCAAGTTGAGTTTTTTTTCGTAAATTATTAACTCTATAATAATCAGATGAAATCCACACGCTTGATCAAAAATACAAATGCGAATGAACATAATCGCGCTCAATCACGGGTTGTTCCCTGCCCGGATGGTATACAGGTATCCGACCTTAAGCAAATAAAATATATGCGAATGAAAAAGGCACTAGTGTTTATCATTATACTTGTTTCATTTGCCCCCCTGTTGTCTGTCCATGGAGCTGAAAAAAAGTCCTATTCATAGGCAACAGTTATTCCGAAAACGTTCCCTGGCTGGTACATGATATTGCATCTTCAACAGGTGACAATCTCATTTATGGCAGTAATACAATTACAGTCGGAGGATATTCATTATACCGGCATTCATCTGAACCAAACACACTCTCATTGATCAGGCAGGGCGGATGGGATATTGTTGTGTTACAGGATCACAGCAGATACCCGTCAGAACCGCTCTCATTCGTTGAGGAATATGTATATCCCTACGCTCACTTCCTGAAAGAGGAGGCTCAATCATACAGCACCAATGCTGAGATAATGTTTTATATGACATGGGGAAGGCGGGACGGAGATGCAGACAGATGTCCGGAAAATCCACAAGTCTGTACCTATATCGGGATGGATAATCTTATCAGGGAAAGATACATGATTATGGCTGAGTCGAATAATGCCTCTATTTCCCCCGTAAGTGCGGTCTGGCGTTACATCAGAAAAAACTATCCGTCCATTGAACTATATCATCCTGACGGAAGCCATCCTTCCGATGCGGGTTTTTACGCTGCAGCCTGTTGTTTCTATACTGCCATCTTCAAGAAAGATCCCATGGAAATAACATTCAACTACAATCTTAATTCAACTGATGCCAACAGAATAAAAACCGCGGCAAAACTGGTTGTACTCGACAGTCTGAGTAAATGGCATCTTGATAAGGAATACCCGGATATAGAAAAACCAACAGTCCCGACAAATCTTAGTTCGGGCAACATTACCTCCGATGGTTTCACTTTATCATGGTCGGCGTCGACCGATAATGTTGCCGTTACAGGGTATGATGTTTACCGTAACGGAACATACCTAAAAACAGTTTCTTCAACTTCATCGGACATATCAGGTCTGAGTGCAGGAACAACTTATTCCATGACGGTCAGGGCCAAAGACGCTGCCGGGAACATTTCTGATCCGAGCGCGGCTTTAAGTGTCAGAACCAAAGATGCTCCCGATTTACAGGCCCCCAGCATTCCTACCGGACTCGCCGCGTCCAATATATCACCTACGAGCTTCTCCTTAACCTGGACGGCATCAACAGATAATGTAGGCGTAACGGGCTATGATGTTTTCTGCAATGGGACCCTGACGAGCTCAGTTTCATCTACGTCCTCAACAATTACCGGCCTGTCAGCCGCAAGTACATATTCGATGACCGTCAAGGCGAAAGATGCAGCAGGGAACATATCAGAACCAAGTGCTCCCCTGAATGTTACCACCTTATCAGCCCCCGACACAGAGGCCCCCAGTACACCTACAAATCTTCATGCAACCAATATTACAGCCACAGGCTTTACCCTGGGATGGAATGAATCAACCGATAACATAGGTGTTACAGGATATGATGTATATCTCAATGGAAATCTGGCCAGGTCAGTAACCGCTACATATGCAAACATCACTGGATTGACAAGCGGATCAACATATACGATGACGGTAAGGGCAAAAGATGCGGCAGGCAACCTGTCAGCACTTAGTCAGCCCTTTGAAATTACCACACCAGACAATCAGCCTCCAAGTATTCCTTCCGGCCTGACTGCAACCAATGTAACCCAAACAGGTTTCATCCTTAACTGGTCCGCGTCGACAGACAATGTTGGTGTAACCGGTTATGATGTTTATCTCAATGGTACGCTCTATACATCGGTAACCGGCGTTTCTGCAACAATTTCTGGACTTACAGCCTCTACTTCTTATGCGATGACTGTAAGGGCAAAAGATGCTGCAGGGAACATTTCTTCAGCCAGCAATGTTTTTAATGTAACCACTGCCAATCCCCCGGATACACAAGCACCTTCTGTTCCCACTGGGCTTAATTCCGTCAACATTACGGAAACCAGTTTCACCCTTACCTGGTCTCCATCCACGGATAACATTGGAGTTACAGCTTATGATGTTTACAGGAACAGTATTTTGTTCTCTAGCGTGACTACAAACTCAGCCCTTATCTCCGGCCTCACAGTAGCCACTACCTATACCATGACCGTAAGAGCCAGGGATGCAGCGGGGAATATTTCATCCTCAAGTTCTCCGTTAAATGTAACAACCATTGACACTCATCCTCCAACAATACCCACCGGGCTGACAGCCAGTGAAGTCAGTGAAACAGGCTTCAGACTTTCATGGTCAGCTTCGTCTGACAACGTAGGTGTAGCTGGTTATGACATTTACCGGGGAAGTACTTTTATAAGTACGGTAACAGGTACTTCTGCAAGTATTTCCGGTCTGTCAGCGGGCACCACATACCAAATGACGGTCAGGGCCAGAGATGCAGCAGGAAATATATCCCCCGCAAGTCAGGTACTCAGCGTACTGACAGCCGATAATCATCCGCCTTCAGTACCGGCAGGCCTTGCCCCGGAAAATATTGCCGAAACAAGTTTCAGGCTTTCGTGGACTGCATCTACTGATAATGTTGCAGTTACCGGGTACGATGTTTACCGTAACGGGAATTTGTTCACTACCGTTTCGGGTACTTCCGCAAACATAACGGGATTAACGCCATCAACCAGCTATTCCATGGCTGTCAGGGCAAGAGATGCAGCAAACAATGTTTCGGGATTAAGTTCCCAACTGAATGTAACAACAATTGATACCCATGCGCCTAGCATACCTTCAGGACTGACTGCAACAAACATTACGGAAACGAGTTTTACGCTCAGCTGGTCAGCTTCATCAGACAATGTCGGAGTCACAGGTTATGATGTCTATCTTGATGGAACCCTGATAAACACCTTGACGGCAACTTCAATGAATGTCTCCGGATTGTATGTATGGACCACATACTCCCTGACAGTAAGGGCAAAAGACGCCGCAGGCAACATTTCGAGCAGCAGTTCAGCCCTGAGCGTTACAACTGCTGATAATCACCCACCCACGGTACCGGCAAACCTTGTCTCCGGCAATATAACAGAAACCGGGTTTATTCTTTCATGGACGGCTTCTTCTGACAACGTAGGAGTAACCAGCTATGAAGTTTATCGCAACGGGAGCCTGGCTGCGACGGTTACCGGCACATCAGCTAATATTACAGGACTGTTACCTTCAAGAACATATTCAATGACAGTCAGGGCTGTTGATGCTGCTGAAAACAGATCTGCCGCCAGTTCCCCACTAAGTGTTACAACAATCGACACCCATCCCCCCAGTATACCTGCAGGTCTTGTTGCAACGGGTGTCACGGAAACAAGTTTTACTCTGTCCTGGTCAGCTTCTTCAGATAATGTGGGTGTAACCGGATATGATATCTATTGCAACGGCGTATTGAGTACTTCTGTTAACGGAATAACAGCGAGTTTTACCGGTCTTACGCTCCTAACAAATTACAGTATGACAATCCGGGCGAAAGATGCTGCAGGGAATATTTCCAATCACAGTAATGCATTGGTCGTAAGAACACCTGATACTCATGCCCCGACTGTCCCAACCAATCTGGTTGCAACCAAAATATCCGAAACCAGTTTTACCCTTTCATGGTCAGCCTCAACTGATAATTCGTCCGTAGCAGGATATGATATTTACCGAAACGGAAATCTGTTCACAAGCGTAACAGGTACGTCGGCAATCATTAGCGGTTTGTCACCGGCATCCACCTATTCCATGACCGTAAGGGCCAAGGATGCATCAGGCAATATCTCTCCTTTAAGTGATGCTTTGAGGGTCAATACAAATGATACGCACCCTCCCAGTGTTCCGGCTAATTTAAAAGCCAGCAATCTTTCAGAAACCAGCCTTACACTTAACTGGAGCCCTTCGACAGATAATGTTGGAGTTTCCAAGTACGAGGTTTATTGCAATGATATCCTGTTGGCAACTACAACAACTTCAAAAGCGGATATTTCAGGACTAACCGTTTTTACGGATTATAACCTTACGGTAAGGGCATTTGATGCAGCGGGTAATGTTTCGGCTTTTAGCCAGATACTGAAAGTTAAAACTCCCGACCTGCATCCACCCACAGCTCCTGAAAACCTGTCGGTAAAAAATCTCCAAAATTCAGGCTTCAGCCTGTACTGGACACCTTCTACAGATAATGTCGGAGTATCGGGTTATGAAATATATTGCAACGACATGCCGGTTATCACTTTGAAGGAATCAGAATTTCTATTCGTCAATCTGTCTGATTCAATAAAATATGAAATAACCATAGTAGCAGTTGATGAATCCGGGAATACCTCCGACCCTAGTTTGCCTTTTATTATTAAATTAGCCGATTATTTCCCGTTGACAAAGGAACAATTAGGCTCCATTGTAATTTATCCGGTCCCTGTACGCGGAAATGAATTTTATGTCGATCTGGGCAGAGAGTTTATTGGCGAAATGAACCTCGTAATTTATAGTTTAAAAGGTACAATCCTGTACCAGCAAAAAGTACATTGTTCAGGTGAAATACTTACGATTTCCAATCCGATCACGAAAAATGGAATGTACCTCTTAAGTATCGGAAATAATATAACCAGAATAACACGGACAATCATTATTAACCGGGAATGATCACCAAACAATTCCTGATTGGCAATATCCGGCTGCAGTCTGGGCTCTTGAACTGAACTCCGGTTAAAGTTCTTAAAATTTGTTTGCCAGGGCAACTACAGGGATATATTCCCATAAATTGCCTTTTTTAACCATGTTCCGTTACCGGCTGCATTGGCATTCAGGCTGAAATCAGTTTTTGTCTTTGTCTTTTCTTTTATTTCTATTACTTTTATATTTAAGTTGCAAATAGAAACTATCTGAAACATTTGTACCATGTCAATTGCGGAAAAGATAGCCAGCGATCTTATAAATGCCATGAAAGGTAAGGATAAGGTGGCACTTGAAGCCATCAGGGCAGCCAAAACCGCTTTTTTGCTTGCAAAATCCGAAAAAGGAACTGATGCCGTTCTTTCTACCGAAGATGAACTGAACATTGTAAGACGGCTTGTCAAACAGAGGCGGGAATCAGCTGCCATCTACAGGGAACAGAACCGGACCGATCTTTACGAAAAGGAGACCGCCGAGGCAGATGTGCTGGAAAAATATCTCCCCGCAAAATTAAGCGATGAGGAACTTACGGAAATCATTAAGATGGTTATATCACGTCTTGGTGCAACATCCCCGGCTGAAATGGGAAAAGTCATGGGAGCCGCAGTCAGGGAACTGGCAGGCAGGGCCGACGGCAAAGAGATCTCAGCGAAAGTAAAACAGCTGCTCGGCTGACCGACTGATACCTGTTTATCTCCCTTATCCCTGAAAAATCATGCATTTACCACCTGACTCCGGGTTTTATCAAGTAATGGGAAACCGATTAAATAAGAATTTCCTGCATTGACAAATCAAGCCAATTGCATAAGTTGTTTAATATTTAAATGAAACTCGCATACCTGACATACATAAACACGTAATAATATTTTTTTCAACATCCGGGCTCCCTCAGAACAGTCCAATAAAAACTATATCAAAATGAAAAATGCTGTTTTTCTTATTCTGCTCCTGACTGTTTCACTGGCTGCCTCAGCCCAGGAAACCGACTTTTCAGGCAAATGGAAGCTAAACACCGGGAAAAGCAAACTGAATGAAGATTTCAGTTCTGCACCATTTCAGGTTGTTATTACACAAGATGGCAATGATATGACCATTGAGCGTCATCAGGATTTTCGCGGCGAAACTTCAGTGATGACCGACAAGTATACCCTGGATGGTAAGGAATGCCAAAACAAGGCATTCATGGAATCGGTTAAAACATCGACGGCAAAATGGTCTGAAGACGGAAAATCATTGAAGGTTTCCAGCAAAATCGTCCAGGAAGACGGCAATGAGACAATTATCACAGAGATTTTTAAATTTGACGGGGACAACCTTGTCATTGATTATGTCAGAGCCGTTTTCTGGGGAGAAACTGAAGAAACTTTTGTTTTTGACCGAATCTAGGCGTAAAAGTTAAAACCTGGGATTTACCAGTTAACGCCCGGTAATCAGACCCTGGCCGGCTCACAGGTGCAATGTCGTGGCCCGGATGATTCAAATTCAGTATAATCAGTATGAAGTCGACAAAAGCAGGTTGTTTTCTGTTGGGGTTATTGTTTTTTGCCATTTCAGTTCCCGGTTGTCACAAAAAAAATATCCGCTACAACCGCGGTACTGGAATATACCCTGGAGATCTGCGGGAAGATTTTTCCCCTGACCTGGCACCTGACAGAACCACTTACCGGAACCTGGCCAGGCTGAGGCCTGCTTTCCACTCCTCAAGCTATGACTATAATCTGACGGCACAGCTTGTAACCGACGGAATTTTCACCCATGAAATACCAGATCACATCTCCGTTTCAACCTGCAGCGGTGTCGCCCCGATAAATGAAAGGGAATGGCTCCTTGATCACAACAGTGCTACAGAAGTGAACCTTGAAGGATCAGAGGTATGGATTGAATTCAGTATCAACAGGGAAGCAAAACCGATCATTGCAGACCGGATATGCCTGAATGGCTCAATGATATATAATGAAAAGAAAACCTGCGGATGGAAATTTGTCTGTCTTGGCTCCGACGACGGAATAAACTGGGAAGAAATCTCTGAGATCAGAGGAGCAGGTTTACCTGGTGAAGAAAAAAGGGATCCATCTGCTGCAATGATCAACCAGCAGGGCCAGAAAAAGAGAAACATCTCCGTCAAACGCTCCGGCACATTCCCGCCAAGTCCTTACGGGCCGGATTCAATAGCTCCCAGACCCTCATTCCAGACCAGCTCCGGATCGGGATCCGAACCAATGCAACGGCTCATTAACCCGGTGTTTACACCAGTGGGTCCCGTTGCCTGGCATTATTTCAGAATAATCCTTACATCACCCTGTGCAGAGAAATGGACAATAAGCGATCTCGATTTTTATCTCGGAGGATCCAGGCTTGAGGTTACACCTTCCCATAATTTTAAAAGTGCCTGGATGAGCGCCGGTAACGAGCGGGAATGGATATACGTTGACCTGGGTTCCGCCAGTTCATTTGACCGCATAAGACTGCATTGGATTAACAAAGCCCTCGGCGGAAGCGTTCAGGTTTCGGATGATTCTGAAAGATGGAAGGATGTTGCGCCCCTGCCGGGTCATGACGGCCGGATTGATGACCTGCCTGTGAAAGATGGCAGGGGGCGCTTCGTAAGGATACTAATGGAAAAACCTGAGTCCGGCAATAAGTTCGTGTTAAGTGAACTGGAAGTCTTTGGTACTGGAGGACTCGCAACGAGACCGAAAGCCCCATCCCCTGCCGGACATGGGCGCCTCTTCCTGAATGGTGGAAACTGGAAGGTACAGAGAGCATCTGAAGTATCGGCAACCGGTCAGATCATTTCATCGGAGGGATTTGACTGCAAGGATTGGGTTGATGCAACCGTACCTGCAACAATCCTTGTAAGCTACATTAATGCCGGAGCAGTAGCTGATCCTGACTTCGGAGACAATCAGCTTCTGATTTCAGAATCCTTTTTCAATTCTGACTTCTGGTACAGGAATGAATTTCATCTTCCTGAGCATTTCCGTGGGAAACGTTTATTCCTGAATTTCGACGGGATAAACTGGAAAGCAGATGTTTTTGTCAACGGGAAAGAAGCAGGAAAAATCGATGGAGCATTTATTCGCGGCAGATTTGACATAACATCACTGATCGTACCCGACCATGTAAATGCCCTGGCTGTGCTTATCCGGAAGAATGAAAATATTGGTACTGTGAAGGAAAAGACTGCCCTTAGCGCCGACAAAAACGGGGGTTCACTGGGTGCTGACAATCCTACCTACCATGCCTCCATTGGCTGGGACTGGATCCCGACAATAAGGGGCAGGAACACCGGAATCTGGAACGATGTTTTCCTGAGCACTACCGGAGATGTCTCAATAATTGATCCGTTTATCCTTCCGGATCTCCCGCTTCCTGATACGTCCAGTGCCGATCTTTTTGTGGAAGTTACGTTGAAAAACCATAGCAGGGAGAGAATTAAGGGCATTTTGTCAGGAAAGTACGGAGATGTTTCATTTGAAACAGATGTTGTCCTTGCCGGATCGGAAACAAAACTTATAAAACTCAACCCTTCCACGCATCCCGTATTAAGAATTGAAAATCCAAGGCTATGGTGGCCCAGGGGATATGGCAATCCTCACCTGTATGATGTGGAACTGTCCTTTAAGACTGAAAACGGGGAGTTTTCGGATCACACCAGTTTCAAATCCGGTATCAGGGAAATGTATTTCACCGAAAACTATCAGACCCTCAACATGTACATCAATGGCAGGCGTTTTACCGGCCGTGGCGGCAACTGGGGCTTTCCCGAATCCAATCTCCGGTATCGTGGCAGGGAATACGACGCAGCCGTGGCATATCATGCCGATATGAACTTTACAATGATCAGGAACTGGGTCGGACAAACAGGTGATGACGAATTCTATGAGGCCTGCGATCGGCACGGAATAATGGTCTGGCAGGATTTCTGGCTCGCCAATCCTGCAGACGGACCTGATCCGGCAGATCCGGGGATGTTCATGAGAAATGCAAATGACCTGGTGAAAAGGATACGCAATCATCCGTCGATCGGACTTTATTGCGGACGCAACGAGGGCAATCCCCCGGTGATCCTTGACACCGCCCTGAAATCCATGATCCGCAGACTCCATCCCGGGCTGCATTATATTTCCAACTCATCATCGGGTGTTGTAAGCGGAGGCGGTCCCTACAAAGCTTTGCCTGTGAGAGATTATTTTCTTCTTTTTGGCTATGGGAAGTTCCACAGCGAAAGGGGTATGCCAAATGTAATGACCTGGGAAAGCCTCGGACTGACTCTTCCTGAAAATGCATTGTGGCCGCAAAACCGGCTATGGGGTATGCACGATTATTGCCTTGAAAGCGCACAGAATGCTTCAACATTCAACCAGATGGTTGAAAAGGGATTTGGCCCGGTAACCGACGGGATGAAATTTACCGGGCTGGCCCAGTGGATAAACTACGACGGTTACAGGGGTATGTTCGAAGGAAGAAGCATGTTCAGACAGGGGCTTCTCCTGTGGATGAGCCATCCAGCCTGGCCGTCGATGGTCTGGCAGACATATGATTATTACCTGGAACCGACAGCTGCATACTTTGGCTGCAAAAAGGCATGTGAACCGATTCATATTCAATGGAACCCGGTTTTCAACGATATCGAGGTCGTAAATTACAGTGGAGGGAACAAGGCAAGCCTGACGGCCAAGGCCATTATAATGAACATGGATGGCTCCGTCGAATGGAACAAGGCAACAATAATTACCAGCAGGGAATTCTCAACGGTCACATGCTTCAGGCTTGAGTTCCCCGAAAACCTTTCTGACGTCCACTTCATCAAACTAACCCTGGCAGATGGAGATCAGCTGCTTTCCGAGAATTTCTACTGGCGCGGAAAAGATGAAGGGAACTTCCGGGCTCTCAACAATCTGCCTCTGGTTCATCTGAAGATGTCAACCCGAACAAAAAAATCAGGCGGCAACTGGAACTTAACAACCACCCTCAGTAACCCGACACCTCATCCGGCTTTGATGGTAAGACTGAAGATTGTCGGCCGGAGCAGCGGCGAACGCATTCTCCCGGTATTTTACAGTGATAATTACATATTCCTCATGCCGGGAGAAGAAAAAACAATTGATATGAAGCTGAAAGATGCAGATACCAGAGGAGAAAAACCCGTTGTTGAGATTTCAGGATTCAACGTAAAGTGATTTTAAACTTATCAGTATCATAACATGATAAAATCTTTGAAAATACTGTATTAATCAAATCGATTTTTGCTAATTTTATTGTTCACCTGTAAACTCACTGTCATGATCACGCTATCCAAAAACTTCTATCCTGTCTTAATCATTCTTCTTTTTTTAACGGGAGTTAAGAATCCGGGGCATTGCCAGCCGGCCGACATGAAAAAAGTGGCTGCTGAAATGGAAGATCTTTTACTAAAGAATATGATGCCCGTATGGTATCCGAGAGTGATCGACAAGGAATACGGGGGGTATCTCAGTAATTTCAACTACAAGTGGGAAATGACCGGAAGTCAGAATAAAATGATTGTCACCCAGAGCCGTCATGTATGGGCCTGTTCGGAAATGAAAGCTTTTACAGGAGATCCTGTCTATCTCGATTATGCAAGGCATGGATTCCTGTTCCTAAGGGATCACATGTGGGATAAGCAGTATGGAGGTTTTTTCAATCTTGTTTCACGCGAAGGCACCCCTTTAAAAGAAGCTGATCCTAAACAGTTTGCTAAGAATGCCTATGGCAATGCCTACGCAATCTACGGATTGGCCGCATATTACAGGGAAAGCCGGGATCCCGGTGTACTTGAACTGGCAAAAGAAGCATTTGCCTGGCTCGAGAAAGGCAGTCATGATCCCGTCTACGGAGGTTATTTCCAGTTTCTTAACCAGGATGGTACTCCGATAAGGGAAGGTGGCCCGGGAGGAACACCTCCGAAAGATCAGAACAGCTCGATACATATACTTGAAGCCCTGACAGAACTGTACCATGTATGGCCCGATGACCTGGTCAGAAAAAGACTTGACGAGATGCTTCACCTGATACGTGACGTTATCGTAAATGACAAGGGATCTCTTCAGCTGTACCTGAATGCAGACCTGACTCCGGTTTCGTACCAGGATTCATCAAAAAAGGTGCATCTTAAGCACTATGCCCTGGATCATATGTCGTTCGGGCATGATGTTGAGACAGCCTACCTCCTGATGGAGGCATCCGAGGCCCTGAATTCAGTGGCTGACAGCAAAACCCTGGAGATAGGGAAAAAAATGGTTGACAATTCCATGAATTATGGATGGGATAATTCAAATGCCGGGGTCTATGATGTCGGTTATTTTTATAAAAATGAAAAATCCGTTACGATAATCAGGGATACGAAAAACTGGTGGGCCCAGTCAGAAACACTTAATACCCTTCTCATTATGTCGGAATTATATCCGGATGATCCACTGAACTACAGAAAACGCTTCTTCGACCAGTGGAAATTCATAAAGGATTACCTGATCGACTGGCAGCACGGAGACTGGTATTCAGGATCCACCGATAAGGAACCCAGGGCAAAGGAGGGAACAAAAGCGAATATTTGGAAAGGTAACTATCACACCACCAGGGCCCTGATTAATTGTATCACCAGGATAAGGGAAATGGGGAAAAAATGAATCTCCTCGGTTCAGGAAAACCATAATTCCCGGGAAATACCATCTCCAATTCTTATATCTCAGGAATTTTTTCTTTCAGTTTCTCATTTTGAGAATAATGAAAAAGCATTTTCAATGTTGAAACACTGCCTTTCGTCTCTTAATCATTCTTTTTAAATCTGTTACATGTTTCTGAGGCAGGATCGGGAAAAACCGGCACAATTTTGGAAGCAGTGGTATGAAAAAAAGCTGTGGTATGAAACAAAAAATAAATGTGCTGGTCATCGAAGGGGATGAGTATTACAATAACCTGCTTTCCAATGCCATTCAACAAAGTGTGAATCCTTTCCTGGAGAAGGGGAAATACCAGCTTATACTGCGCTCGTTTACCAATGCCGGTGATTTTATCAGGAAAATAAAGTCAGGTGAGCTTGAATGTAATAATTCTGCCGTCTTCATAAATTATCATCTCGGGGAAGGAATTACGGCCCCGCAGGTTATTGGATTGATGATGGAACTAACCGGTGATCCGATGGTAGTTCTACTGTCACAATCAAAAACAGTCAGGGAAAAAATCAAGCAGGTTCCCCATGACTATTTTGTTGTCAAGGACAGATTTGCCCCTGCACTTTGCAGCCTTTATATGCAGCAATACATTGAAAATAAATATTCTGTATTTTTGGATGCATGACTGGCAAGTTTAAAAAATACCTGAAGAGGAATTCAATCCAGATCAAGATCGGATTGTTGATGACAATCTCCGTTATATTGCTAACAGTCACCTCATTCCTGCTTTATCGCAATCTCTCTTCCATAGTCTCCTCCATTCGCATCGACTTTAATCCCGAACTCAGGCTGCAGAGCATACGAGATATTTCCATGGACCTGGGAAAAGCAGGTAACAGTGTAAGAATATACACCATCACAAAAAATCCTTCCGATATCAAATCCTATTACGACATCATTTCTAATATCGACGGAAAGATGAGCGTTTTCCGTGAGGAATGCAGGAATGACTCTTCTCTTCTCGTTCAGGCTGATACAATAAGCCGGCTTATTGAAGAAAACATCTATATCTGGAATCAGCTTCTGACTTTATATAAAGACAACATGGTGATCGATTATCTGAAGCAGCTGTCGGATGAGCTGAATGTTGCTGCAACTGCTGCAGATCAGCGAAGGGGTATCCTGAAAAGGGTTTTTAGCCGTGCCCCCCAGAAAACAACGGATGAAAAAGAGATCATTGAAGACATCAATGAGGTTGTCAGGAAAACAAGTACCGCACAGAATGAGCTGCTGGAACAGGAATCCCAGCTGGCAGTAAACAGCAGTATAATAACAGGGAAATTCTATGATCTTATCACGAAAATGGAAAACCAGGTTTTTCAGCAGATCAGGGCCCGGGAAGATGCCGCTGACCAGATTGCGGAAAAAACTTTCCGGCTGCTTGTATTGCTTTCAATATCCGGAGGCCTGCTAGCCATTCTCGTTTTATATATCATTATAAGATACGCAAGGAATGCCTATGCTTACCAGGTTGCACTGGAGAAGTCGAAAGATGAAGCTGAAAGACTTTCCAGGACAAGGGAACTCTTCGTGGCCAACATGAGTCATGAGATCCGGACCCCGGTAACAGCAATTTCAGGCTTTACGGAGCAACTGCTACATGATCCTCTGAACGAAACGATCACTGATTCACTTAAGATCATTAAATCTTCCTCCGACCATCTTCTCAGGATCATCGATGACATACTCGATTTCTCCAGGCTGCATAACAATAAACTTACTCTTGAAAAGATTCACTTCAGTGTCGGCCGGATAACTGATGAAGTTTATGCACTGTTTGAAAAACAGGCAAGGAACAATAATACCATGCTCAGTTTTTCAATAAGTCCCGTCACACCCCCGGTACTGCTGGGCGATCCGTTCAGACTGAAGCAGATTATGATAAACCTCGTAAGCAATTCGGTGAAATTCACCAGAAACGGCAGTGTTCATTTCTCAATTGACAGCATCATTAAACAAAATGAAGAATTGGAACTGCTGATGGAATTTACGGATACCGGCATCGGAATTGATGAATCAAAGATCGATGTTATCTTCGAGGATTTCACACAGGCGGAAATGAGTACTACACGAAAATACGGTGGAACAGGTCTTGGTTTGTCAATAGTGAAAAGACTGGTGGAACTGCACAATGGAAAAATTGAGTTTAAAAGCAGAAAAAACCAGGGTACAAAAATCATCTGCAGGCTGCCTTATCTGACAGGTGATGAAAAGGAGCTGAAAAATGAAATGCCACCTTCCCCGGCAATCCCCGGCAGGCTTCGTGGAATGAAATTTCTTGTCGTTGATGATGAGGAATATAACAGACTTCTTTTCAAAAAGGTCTTTGACAGGTGGAATATCAGCTACGCAGAATCCCCAAGCGGCGTTGACGCGCTTGAATTACTCA
This sequence comes from Bacteroidales bacterium, assembly GCA_009877105.1. GTDB lineage: Bacteria > Bacteroidota > Bacteroidia > Bacteroidales > VadinHA17 > LD21. The sequence goes on along the minus strand of WXFD01000053.1, from coordinate 43,646 downwards.
AGGAAGAAAGATACGATCTGCTTTTCCTGGATATGAGGATGCCGGGTATCGACGGATTAAAAACAGCACGCTTCATCAGGGATGAAATGGATATTAAGGAATCCGATATGCCTATAATTATTGTTTCGGCTGCTCCTCCTGATGACTGGGAAAAATACCGCAAGGCAGGAATAAATGCTTTTCTGCAGAAACCGTTTTCCGAAGAAAAGCTGCTGACTGCGGTACTCAATGTCATTGGCGGCTATACTGCGGATGAAGTGCGCGGCAATTCTGCAGGAAAAAGTGAAGAAAGGCCCCGTTCCGAAAAAATAAATCTTAAAAACCTGAAACATATTGCTGCAGGTGATGAGCAGTTTGTTAACCAGATGCTGGAATCATTTCTGGTATCCACGGAAAAACTCCTGGATGAAATGCAGGCGGCAGCCAGACTGAGTCAATGGAGAGCTGTGTCAGACCTTGCCCACAAGATGATCCCGCCATGCAGGCACATCGGGGCAATGGACCTGTGCAACATTCTGACAGCCGTTGAAAAAACAGCCGGGAACAATGATATCCCGGATTCCGCAGAAACAATGATCCCAAAAGCATTAGGTGAATTCGAAATTGTCAGGAATCTTTTAAAGGAACAGATTGAGAAGTTTAACTGAAAATCCGTAATTCCTGCAAAATTTTTGTATTTTTCAGGCCGTCAGATCCATTCCTAATCATCATCTCCATGAATGAAAGACCGGTCAGGATTTTTGTGGTGGAAGACAATGAATGGTATAACAAGCTTCTTGTATATACCCTGTCCCTTAACCCGGATTACGAAGTCAGAAGTTTTTTCAATGCCCGTGATTTCCTGAACAGTCTGGGCGAATCACCCGACATAGTGACACTGGATTACAGGCTGCCCGATTTGTCTGGTCTGGAGGTCCTGAAAAAGATCAGGCAGGAAAACAGTGATATACAGGTAATCCTGATCTCGGAACAGGAAGACATCGATATGGTGGTCACACTGCTGAAACTGGGCGCGTATGATTATATCACCAAATCGGATGATATCAGGGAACGCCTTCTGAATACCGTTCAGAATATAAGAAATGACCTGGGGCTTAAAAGCCAGATACGCAACCTGAGGAAGGAAGTCCAGAAAAAATATAACTATCGGGAGGGCATATTGGGAGAAAGCCCTGCCATACGGAATGTTTATGAACTTATTGAAAAGGCGGTCAGCACAAATATAACCGTCATTGTCTCAGGGGAAACGGGAACCGGGAAAGAACTGGTTGCAAAGGCAATACATTATAATTCCAACAGGAAGGACAAGGCGTTCGTAGCCGTAAATGTCCCTGCAATCCCTTCTGAGCTTATTGAAAGTGAATTATTCGGTCATGAAAAAGGAGCTTTTACCGGTGCTGCCTTCAGGAGGATCGGCAGATTCGAGGAAGCCGATGGAGGAACACTGTTCCTGGATGAGATCGGAGAGATGGAAATCAACCTGCAGTCAAAGCTTCTGAGGGTATTGCAGGAAAAGGAAATAGTAAGGATCGGTAATAATAAACCCGTGAAAACGGATTGCAGGATAATTGCGGCCACAAATAAAAACCTGAGGGAAGAGGTTAAAAAGGGAAATTTCCGCGAAGACCTGTATTACAGGCTGCTGGGCCTGCAAATAGAAATGCCGCCATTGCGTGAAAGAGGAAATGATCTGTTGATACTGGCCCGGCATTTCATACGCGACTTCTGCTCAGTGAACAATATCCCTGAAAAACGACTCTCAGCTGGCGCGCAGAAAAAACTGATGGCCCATTCTTTCCCCGGAAATGTCAGGGAATTGAAATCAGTCGTGGAGCTTGCAGTAACCCTCTCGGTAAACGAAGAGATTACCGCCGACGATTTCAATCTGGATTCAGACGATTCACCAGCAACCCGGACAGATGAAAACCTGACCCTCCGCGAGCACGAAATGAAAATCGTGAAAGACACACTCCGCAGATGCAACAACGATATCAGCCTTGCGGCAAAAAAGCTCGATATTGGTATTTCAACCATCTACAGAATGCTGAAACAGGAAAAGGAATCCTCTACCTGACCCCGGCAGTTTTTTCCCAAAATGAGAATTATTTTCCTGATTTGATAATGTTGTCAGACAAGTCAGATTTGATAATATATTCATTCTAAGCATATTGCCAACCAGAGATCATTTAGGCTTATGATTTGCCAATCTCCCGTAGATCGAATTTATCAAATCAACTAAAACCTAAGAATAAAAATGGAAACAAGAGACAACAAAACAGGAAATGATCTTAACCGCACCGGTGAAAACCTGGTTGTGAAAAATGATCTCAGAAATGCCCGAAGGGAGGGAATAACCAGGGGAGCTCTGATCACGGGTTTAATAAGTGTTTTTTTTATTATCGGGCTTGGCCTGATCCTGTATTCGGTTTACAAGCGGGATCATAACAGTCAGCTGACCCTTATGGAAAATCAGAAGCTGTTATTCACCGAACAACTCAATGAACGGGATTCGATGATAAACGACTGGCTGAACACCTTCGATGAAATAGAGAGAAACCTGAATGAAATAAAACAGAAGGAAAAGATCATCAATGTACAGGCTTCAGATTCAGAATTCCCAAAGGAAAAAAAAGAGCAGGTACTCGCGGACATTAAATACATAAATACACTTATTGAGGAAAACAAGAAGAAAATAGCACAGTTGAATGCCCAGCTTAAAAAATCGGGAAATACCATTGCCGGTCTTCAGACAAGGATCACTGACCTTGAAGCCACAATGAAACAGTATGAGACGCAAATAGCCGGGCTGAAGGCAACCCTGGTTGAAAAGGATTTCCAGATCGAACAGCTTAACACGCAAATGTTCGCACTTCAGGATACACTTGTTCAAAAAACCGAAACTATAAACAGCCAGACTGACAAGCTTAACCAGGCATATCTGGCAACAGGAACCTATAAGGACCTCAGGGAAAAGGGCCTTGTTTCGAAGGAAGGAGGCTTTCTTGGCTTAGGAAGGAAAGAATCGCTGATAGAGGATTTCTCTGACAGTCTATTTGACAGGATCGATGTCACAAAAACCAGGACCATCCCTGTTAACTCAAAAAAGGCAAAACTCATTACGGAACATCCCACTGATTCGTACCAGATGATTCGTGAAAACGAAAATACAATCGCCTACATTGAAATTAAAAATCCTTCGGAATTCTGGAAAATATCAAAATATGCAGTGGTTCAAGTGGTCAAATAGACTGAATCTCCGGTAACCAGGCCGAGCCTGAACAGATTAATGCGGCTGTTGCCGCAAAGATCATTTTCACCGGACGGTATCAGTATCCCTCACAGTGCCGGGGAGCTAAAAAAGCTCCCCGGTTTTTTATCTTCAGTGAAAGGATGAAATAAATCCGTATCCCATGACCGTGGATAATTTGATGTATGCATAAAATTTATATCTTGATTCTTCATTAGCATACCCGCCATGAAAAATGATCTTATCAGAAACATTGAAAACGACAGGTTCGCCAGACTCACCGGAATAGTGCTCAGCGAGGTCAGGGAAGGATATGCCGCAGCCGAACTGGCCCTTAACGAGAATCACCTGAACGGCCTTAATCAGGTTCAGGGCGGTGTCATTTTTACGCTTGGGGACTTTGTCTTTGCTGCGGCTTCCAATTCCGGTGGAACCACAACAGTGGGACTGAATGTGAACATAACCTATTTCAGCTCACCAACCGGAAAAATACTGAGGGCAACCGCCAGGGAGATAAGGGTTCAGAACAGGATAAGCGGATACAATGTGGAAATTTTTGATGAGGACGGAACACTGGTAGCAGTTTTCAGCGGACTGGGCTACCGGAAACCGTCCCCTGGCCAGGCAGTTTCAGGAGAGAATCACCCACGATAATTTAATCTTTCAAACAAGTAACGCCATGGAAATCAAAGAAGTTAAGAGATTCAGTCTCAGGGTATTCAATTCTGTTTCGCGTTTACTGCCCCAGCTTTCTCCTGACATCAGGCCCCTCACAAGGGAGCATTTCAGGGCTATAATCAGGCAGAAATCAGTACACCTGTTTACTGCTGAAAATGCCGGCAAGATCGTCGGAATGCTGACACTGGTAATATACAGAATACCTGCCGGTACCCGGTTCTGGATCGAGGATGTGGTGGTTGATAATTCGGAAAGAGGCAAGGGTTACGGGAAGGAACTGACGCAATTTGCACTTGACTTCGCAGAACATTCAGGTGCGGAAACAATTGAACTTACATCAAGGCCTTCCAGGGTTGCGGCAAACAAGCTTTACCAGACAATGGGTTTCAGGATCAGGGAAACCAATGTCTACCGGTACACACTGAAATGAATGCCGCTTCAGTTCAGAAAACAAAATTAAGCAGCCGGCTGACAATGCCGCCGAGAATTATTGCAAAAAGGATCTCCAGCACACATACTGCCATGGCCCTTTTCCATCCGTACTCGTTCCACAGTACGGAAATAGTGGCAACACAGGGTATGTAGAACATACTGACCACTGAAAGCGTCAGCATCTGCTGAGCTGTCAGCACCTCACCGAAGTTTGCTGTGCCGAGGAATGCTGCCAGCATAACTAGGATCAGTTCCTTGCGAAGGATCCCGAAAATCAGAAGAATACCTGTAATGGCCGGAAGTCCGAGCCAGTTGACGGTTATGGGACTCAGAACGGAAGATATTGCCGGCATCCAGCCCGCAAGATTGATAGCCTGGATCACCACCCCGGATACTATAACAATGGGTGCCGCTATATAGATGAATTCCTTAAGGGCATCCCAGGTCTGCACCAGAATTGTTCTCATATGCGGTGTCTTGTAATCAGGCATTGGCATGATCAGTTCCACGGGCTCCCCTCCGACTACTTTCGTGGATAACCTGCCTGCAATGAAAATCACTACCATGGCAAAAACATATAATCCGAATGCCCATAGTAATCCGACATATTTCCCTACAAGGCCGAAAATAATCACCGAAACAGCCGAACATGGGACAAGCGTTACCAGCACGGCTGTTATGAACCTCTCGCGTTTTGACTCCATTATACGGCAGGAAAGACATCCAGGCACATTGCAGCCAAAGCCTATTACAAAAGAAATACATCCTTTCCCGTGAATACCCATTTTATGCATAAGGTTATCCATAAGGAAGGAAATACGCGAAATATAACCCCAGTCTTCAAGAATATACAGAATAATGTAAAACGGCAGAATATATGGCAACGCAATTTGTATAAGGGCCAGGACGCTTTCAATCGCCGACCAGCCAAGCAATGATGCGAAGGTTGTTCCTACAGCTGATTCCCACCAACTGTGCCACGAGCTAAACACCCCGTCGAGCCAGTCGGAGATCCAGTTGCCGAGAACAAAAACCGACAGGAACATCCCGCCCAGTATCACGGTCATTAACAGATATCCCGTGAATTTATGGGTAGTCAGGCTGTCAAGCTTCTCATTGAATGACAATATGGCCCGTGGTGTAAATTTTACCGTTTCCCTGATGATGTGCGCAACCAGATGTATCCTCTCATCAGCAATAACAATGGAGGAATCATGTCCGTGAATATCCTCGAGGTATTCAGTAAGCTGAACAGATCTGTCAATGATCTCAGGCTGACTTTTTTCTATCAGTTTCGTTATTTCCTGATCCTTTTCCAGAAGCTTTATCGCTATCCATCTGACAGGATACCGATATTCCGAATTCCTGAGCAGGCCTGAAAGTTCTGCAATACAGCCTTCTATTTCCTTTCCGTATTCAGGTACCATGTGGTTATTCTTCCCTACACCATTAAGTTCAATAACCTTGTCCATCAGGCGTGTCATGCCGAGTCCCCTCGAAGCCACGGTTGAAATAACCGGTACCCCCAGCTTCTCCTGAAATTTGCCCACATTGACCTCAACTCCTTTTTTCTTTGCCAGGTCAACCATGTTCAGGGCAAGTATAAGCGGACTTCCCAGCTCCAGGAGCTGAAGCGTGAAAATCAGATTCCGCTCAAGATTGGTGGAGTCAATAATGTTGATAACAAAATCCGGCTGCTGATTGATGATATACTCCCTCGAGATCTGCTCTTCTTCTGAATAAGTGGTAAGTGAGTATATCCCCGGCAAGTCAAGCACATCAACAGTATGATCCTTATAAAACAGCGTGCCCTCACGCTTTTCGATGGTTTTACCTGCCCAGTTGCCAATATGTTGATGCAGGCCCGTCAGATAATTGAATACAGCTGATTTTCCCGCATTACCCTGACCCGCCAGTACAATATTTATCTTTTGATTATTTTCTGCCATTGGATAGTACCATTATTTTGGATGCCAGGCCCCTGCCCAGCACCAGCCTTGAACCGCTCACTTCAACCTGAAGGGGGCCCGAAAAAAGAGCCTTTCTTATTACCTTTATCTCAGTGCCTGATACCAGGCCCAGATCTGCAAGCCGTTTTGTAAGGTTCTTCCCTCCGACAACCGAAACAATTATCCCGGTTTGACCGTCTTCTACCTCAATCAGGCTCATTTCACCCCTGTCGCTATTCATATTATTTTATTATATGTTGATATATGAGCAATTATTCAATAATATTTCTAAAAAAATCATTTCTCCTCAACATGCCTGAGTCCTTCGGCAAACAGATTATTGATGTGTATGTCGTCAAGAGAGTAAAAAGTCACTCTTCCAACCTTTTTGTACCTTACGAGCCTCATATTCCTCAGGGTACGCAACTGATGTGATATTGCGGAATTTGTGGTATTTATTATTGCAGCAATGTCACGAACGCACAACTCCTCTTCCTGGCACAGGGCAAATATTATTTTGGTTCGTGTGGGATCACTCAGTGCCTTAAAGGTCTCAGCCAGGTAATGAAAAAACTGTTCCGATTTCATCCTGGCCCTGACAGCGATGACTTTATCCTCCTCAACGCACGGTATCCTGACAGGATCCTCTTTACTCATTCAATATTATATATGAACAATTATTCAATTATCATGCAAAAATATAATTTTTCTTTCATTTAAATCTATTTATGGATTTATTTTGCCCTGAGATACTGAACCGGCCATTCGTGTTCCGCTCCCAGGCTCCGTGCCGCATGAAACGGAAAGTAAGGATTGCGGAGTAATTCCCTTCCAATAAGAACCACATCGGCTTTTCCTTCCTGAAGGATCGATTCAGCCTGCCCGGCCTGGGTGATAAGTCCGACAGTCCCTGTCAATATTCCTGTTTTTCTGATTTCTGCGGAGAATGGAACCTGGTACCCGGGTTCAAGCGGCAAAACGGCATCAAAAATGTTTCCGCCAGATGAACAATCTATCAGATCGACATCCAGACCTTTTAAAACAGAAGCAAGCTGAATGCTGTCTTCAAGACTCCATCCGCCTTCTGTCCAGTCGGTTGCCGAGATCCTGACAAACAGCGGATTTTCTGCCGGCCATTCCGATCTCACGGCTTCAACAACCCTGGTCAGGAAACGGATACGGTTTTGAAATCCTCCTCCGTATTCATCAGTCCGCCTGTTGCTCAGGGGAGAAAGAAATTCATGCAAAAGGTATCCATGGGCGCTATGGATCTCAATTACCCTGAATCCGGCCATCCGGGCTCTTTTTGCTGCAGCACGGAACGCTGAAATGAGCTTCCCGATATCATCAGTATCCAGAGGCCGGGGAATTCTGTCATCCGGGAAATAGGGAATTTCGGATGGTGCTATGGTTTGCCAGCCGCCTTTGTCCAGCCCCAGCTGTTTCCCTCCTTTCCAGGGCACTGCACATGAACCTTTTCTTCCGGCATGTGCCAGCTGGATACCGGCAACAGCACCTTTCGAGTGAATAAACCCCGCTATCCGTTCCAATCCCGTTATGTATTCATCACTCCATATTCCAAGATCACCGGGAGTAATCCTTCCTTCAGGAGATACGGCGGTTGCTTCAACGATAACAAGCCCGGCACCGCCGGTTGCCCGGCTTCCGTAATGCACAAGGTGCCAGTCGTTGGCAAAACCGTCGGATGAGGAATACTGACACATCGGCGACATTACAATCCGGTTCCTGAGAATTATTTTCTTAACGGCAAGAGTGGAAAAAAGTTTTGACATCGGATCTTTTTAAAATAATAATCTACCTTGTTCTATAGAATTATCAACTGTACAAAAAATCAGGGATATCTGTCACTTACGGCTGAGATTCCCGCCACTTCCCTGGTACATGTTCAGCAGTATAAATATCATTCATTTACTTTCACCGGTTATTATCGGCTTTCAGGATCTGCCATCACTTCCGTCTAATCGGTCAGGGCCTGATAAACCATTGCCTTGAACTTGTCAGCTATTTCGCCGTGGCTTAACGGGTACTGCTGCAGGAAGATAAGACCAACCAGTCTCTCTTTCGGATCAGCCCAATAAGCGGTTCCGTAATATCCGCCCCATGAAAATGAACCTTCCGAGACACCAAGCTGGGCCTGTCCTTCCTCAGTCGTGATCTGGAAACCCAGTCCGAACTTGTTCTTGTCCAGATCGAGTTCCCCTATCTGGTTTGACGTAATCAGCTCAACGGTGCGGCGGGCAAGCAGCCTTCTGCCATTGTACTCTCCCTTGTTCAGCAGCATCTGGAGGAATATTGCATAATCCTTCACGGTTGAACTCAGACCGGCTCCTCCTGCAAAGTAAGTACCTTCCAGAAGCGGATAGTTTTCCGCCTCCTGGGGCATTGATTTCACCCTGCCTTCAGCATCCTCAGTGTTCACTTCCACCAGCCTGCCTTTTTTTGAGGCAGGGAGATAAAACCACGTATCGGCCATCCCCAATGGTTCAAAAATTCGTTCCCTGAGGAACTTATCAAGGTTTTTGCCCGAAAGGACTTCAATCAGATAGCCAATCACGTCAACATTCAATCCATAAGTGTATCTTTCTCCCGGATTATGAAGCAATGGTAACTTTCCAAGCAATCTGATATCATCTCCGATTGTTATTTTGTCATTCCCGAAACCGCCCGTTATCCCGCCTTTGGCATAAATAGCCCGCATCATGGGTGATCCTATCACCGCGTATTCAATCCCCGAGGTATGTGTCAGGAGATTACGTATGGTAATTTCCCTGTTGGCCGGAACAGTAGTATATGTTGTATCCTTCGGGTTGTACTTCTCAATGACAACAGGGTTTGAAAACTCAGGAATATACTTTGACACCGGATCATCCAGGAGGAATTTTCCCTCCTCAAACAACATCATCAGCCCGATGCTTGTAATGGCTTTAGTCTGGGAGGCTATCCTGAATATGTCATCTGTCTTCATAGGTGTCCCGGATTTGATATCACTCACGCCGAATGCCCTGTCGTAGACTATCTTCCCATCCCTGGCAATGAACCCGACAGCCCCGGCAATCCATCCTTCCCTGATGCTGCCGATAAGCATCGAATCAATCCGCCCGAGTCGTTCAGACGAAACTTTAACCGATTCGGGTGATCCTGCAATAAGCTGTTTTACTTCCTTTTCAGTACAGGATAAAGACAATAACAGAAGTGCCGCAATTTGTATGTAACTGAATTTTTTCATGTATAATTTGTTGAGACTTGGTTAAACACATATGGTGTATGGAAGAATTATCATGATAAACCAATTTCCGGGAAAATTCATCAGAGTCTTCATTTTACTTTTCCAAGAAGGAGATTTGTCAGATTTTCAGCTGCTTTCCTGTTCTGGAAACTTTCGGGCAGAAGATCATGGTCAATATATTCATTATAGATCCAGGGATCACCGATGGCAAAAACATAACCTTTCCCGTAATTAACTTCTGCAACCAAAACTTTCCCTTCTTCAACAAGAACAGGTTTTGCCTTTCCGGAAATATTAATATCTGAAATTTCCTTCATATATATCTTGTCAACGCCTTTAAAAAGAGGATGATCCGGCAACTGCGTACTGGCACCCATTTCATAGTCAGTCCCGGTAACAGGATGCAGGGTTACATGATTGAAGCTCATTCCGAAATTTCTCATCAGCTTATTCAGATGGGTGAATTCGCAATTGGGAGCGTCATTGGCAAGGACCGCAAGAACGCCTCCTTTTTCAACCCATTCCGTAATTACCCTGATATCATCATCCCCGATATAGTTCGGTGATTTTGACTCAGACGTTGTATCCGGATCCACTATTATATAAACGTCTATTTTACTGAGGACATCTTTCAGCGGCTTCCCTACAGTTGTGATTTCGGCGCCGGAGGAAGTGAATATTTCACCCCACCTCGAATAACCACTGAATTCCCTGTCTGTCCACAGATAATGGAAAGGCTGGCCGGTTTCGGCATTTATCTCATGGTTGAACCAGTTGTCGAGCCCTACAACAGGCGTATGATGAGCACAATGAGTGAGGAACAGGATCAGAAGGCAGGAGAGAATAAGGTTTCCGGCGTGAAAAATTTTCTGTTGTTTCATGGTCCCTGAAATAATTTATTCAAAAATAAAAAACATTATGACAGTTGCCCGGAAGTATGATAATTATTTGTCCGTAAGAAATGCTACCGGCATTATTAACCAGCTGAATTTATGTGATTTCCGGCGGCCCCGGTACAATCCGGATAACAGGACACCCCGTAAATGCAATCAGGAATCCCGGATTTTCTTTACTATTAAAGTATTATCCTGTTCAGAATTGAACAGATTATTCCATAAACCGGTGGCATCCAGGGTTGAAAATCAACCGCAAACAGGAAGTTGTCGCACATTGGAATTACAAACAAAATATTATATTGCATGAAGAAATATTATTAAACATATATGACTGCAATGCATCCTTTCCTTTTTATCATAATGTCGCTGCTGGTTTCATGCAGTGTTAAAGGCGATCCGAATCCGGGCAAGGATTCTCCCGCAGAAATCCTTTTCACGGAGGATTTTGAAAGCACTGATCTGGCTTCAAAGGGCTGGTATGATAATACAAACCCGGCATTTTCGACAACTGATAATCTCCCCGGCAGCAGCCGGTCGCTGCAGATGCGGTTTCTTAAGGGTGGTACTGCCCCGGTTCAGGGCGGGGCCATGCGAAAACTCTTTGATGAATCCGGCACACTGTACGTTGCATTTAATGTAAAATACAGTCAAAACTGGCAGGGTTCAGGTGTTTCATATCATCCGCATGAGATACATGTTCTGACAAACAAAAACGATACCTGGTCGGGACCGGCTTTCACAAGGTTAACCACCTATATTGAAAATAGTGCAGGAAAACCGCGCGTCGCATTGCAGGACGGGCAGAACATTGACCAGGCCAGGATTGGGGTAAACCTGGTCAGCACCACTGAAAATCGTTCGCTAATGGGTTGCAATGGTGATAGTGACGGCTACGGGAAAGGTGACTGTTACGATGCCGGGGGCGGCACATATAACAACGGCAAGGTATGGACCGCATCCGGAAAAGTTATTTCCAGAGGGGAATGGCACAGGATTGAAGTATTTTACAGGCTGAACAGTGTTGTTGCAGGAAAGGGTGTTGCTGACGGTATTATGAAGTACTGGCTTGACGGGGAGCTTATCTTCGACCTGGATCATATCATGTACCGGACCGCACAGAATCACGACATGAAATTCAATCAGCTTGTCATAGCACCCTGGATAGGACCAGGTTCTCCCATTGAACAAACTATATGGTATGACAATCTGGTAGTGGCAACCTCCAAACCTGAAAATTAGGGTATAGACAACAAACCTGTTTAAAATCCCTCCCTTCAAAAATAAAAAACCGATATACGGTCAGGGAATACTTAATCTGAAATCAGCCAACCGCCTTTTTTAACCTGCCTATTCTGGCCAGTATCATGTTATGATTTACACCCCAGTAATTCATGAAACCGATTCCTCCGGGTTTCATTTTATACCTTTCCGCAAAAAGAACTGTCAGATCATTGACCCTGAAAAACAAACAGGTGATAGTCTGAAGTGGTTTTGCCTTGCAGCAATTCTCCTCAATCAGAACCATGCCAATGAAGTCATTGTATTTTTTCTGATCAACCTTCAGATTTTTCACCATGTTGTTTAACTCATCTTCGGGAACAACATAATCAATATTGTCTGAATACACATTTCTCCAGTCAACCACGGAGTTGCCGGCGGTGACATACGAAAGATCCCATTCTACTGATTTCCTCTCAAGCTGTCTGCTTACCTGATTCCTCAATGACCCATGATCAATAAGATTATTTGCATCCACGAAAAATCTCAGAATTTCAGGTTTATTGGTAAAATCATCTGCCCTGGTAAACTGAACTTTTGTAAAATCAATTCCAAAAAAGACCATCGGAACTTCCGGATTGAAAATATCTTTCCCTGTCTGGGCCAAACCCGTCACCGGAAAAATGAGCAAAAGAAAAAGTAGTTTTTTCATTTGAAAAGTATTTTGTTCAATAAAATTAAATCAAAAATTATTACAAAGACTCTATTCCATGGATCGGAATTGTACCCTTCAGTGCAAGTCAGTTCATCCATTCTAACGAATTAACCTGATAATTGCCAAAGCTCCCGATTTTTTATAACTTGCCTTTTAACCGGAGCAATATCACGGTCGGGAAATTTTATGGAACTTGATTATGAAAAAGCTAGTTGCAGCAGTACTTACAGGCATGGTTAATATGTGTCTTTTCTCGCAGAACGTCGTGCAGCCTCCGTCTGTTAACAAGACCGACTGGTGGGGGGATATCGACGGTTTTTTGAATCAGCAGGCCAAAATAACCCTGGACCTTGCAAGTGATGCCTTAAAGCTCAATCCTCCGGCACTGCAGGAAAACCTGACACGAAAAATGGCCCTCCTGATGATTGACAATGTTCTCCATGAGGAAAAAGCCCAGTTCAGGCCGGCAGTTCAGTCCTTTTACAAGGAGAGGATTGAAAATGCAATACGGGAAATCAGTGCATCAAAGGTAAACTCAGGCGCCCTGATCTGGAAGCTGTACAATCACACCTTCATCATAAAAACCCCGTCGGCAACAATTGGATTCGACATTCAGAGAGGCATTCCGGGAAATGAGGACTTTGCATTCAGTAAAGAACTGATTGGCAACCTGATCAATGTGGTTGACATTCTTTTCATCAGCCATTATCATAATGATCATGCTGACGACTGGGTTGCCGGCGCATTTATTGCACAGAACAAGCCGGTTATAACACCGCCCGGGCTCTGGGAACAACTGCCCCTGTATGCCGCTATCCTGCACCCCGATAGAAGCACTGATAAGATCCATGATATTTACCTGCCTCATAAGCAATTGAATCTCAAAGTGGTTGCCTGTCCCGGCCATCAGGGAGCCGACATTCTGAACAACGTATACCTTGTATTTACGCCTGAAGGTATGTGCTTTACCCATACCGGAGACCAGTCCAATGCTGATGATCTGAAATGGATAGATAAAATTGGTGACAGTTATCATATTGATGTGCTCATGATGAATTCTTGGTCATATTTCCCCGAATCAAGGCTGGCAAAGGGTTTCAGGCCACGGCTGATAATACCGGGGCATGAAAATGAACTGAATCACAGCATCGATCACCGTGAACCATTCTGGCTGAATTATATCAGGCTGGGCGATGATCCGGCCTATCCATGGATACAGATGGCCCCGGGGGAGAAATATCATTACGTTGCTGCCGGCAAATAACAACTGCAGTGATTTTTTGTATTTTTGAGCAAGGCAAAACATTATCTAAATTACCTGAAATGGAAAAGAACAAAGCTTCGAAGAAAGGATCGCAGTCTGGCGCTTCAGCCGGATCACGGCCAAATATGATCAGCAGGCGCAAAGTTCTGAAAGGCCTGATACTGGTACCGGTTCAGTGGAGCCTGTTCCTGTCAGCCGTGAGGGCCCAGGGAAATGTCAGGGATCTTCCATGGGAAAACAATCTCAAAGGGGGGACCGACCAGTGGCTGCCGGATCTGCTGCCTGAAGATCTTTATATCCCGAACCGGCCCGTCGGGACAGGCCAGGGTATAATGCCCGGCAGGGTCAGCTGGGTGTGGAACCCTTCCTGTACAAATCCAGCCTGTGCCAATAAACCTGTTACGGGTGCCAACCCGGCGGAAAAATACGATGCATGGTTCATGGATAACAACACCGATCAGAAGATACTGGATAAAATGCTCCTGGCCGGACTCTGTTCGATGACTGGAAAAGAAAATGTTAATGATGCCTGGGATGCCGTATTCCGCTTTCATAACCGGAAGCGCGGTAAGGGAAGCGTTCCCTATAGCAAGGGAGAAAAGATTTACATAAAGCTGAACAGGACCACTGCTTCAGGGGAAATCGGTCCTGATTACGCCAGGCCGAAGGAAAAGCTGCTGCCTCTTGCCTGTGAAACATCGCCGCATCTTGTGATCTCAATGCTGCGTCAGCTTGTTAACGTGGCTGGTGTTCCCCAGGAGTCCATCTACGTAGGAGACGCAATGCGGAATATTTACCAGGATGAGTATATCAAATACCATTCGGAGTTTCCCCGTGTGAATTATCTTTCGAGCATGGGTGCAACCCATGGAAGAATAACCTGCGGTGAAAGCAAAAAGGACCTTATTTTCTATTCAGACAGGAAGTCAGTAATGGGTAATGCCGGGTCGGATAAGATTTACACTGTGCTTGAAGAAGCTGAATACCTGATTAACCTTGCAGCAATGAAAGGACATGGATTGGCCGGCATCACCCTTTGCGCAAAAAATCATTTCGGGACGCAGTCGAGACGAAGTGCGGCTCATCTCCATCCCGGCCTTAACACCGGCGGCAACCGCAAGGGATACGGGCATTACAGGGTGCTTGTCGATCTAATGGGCAATAAATATACCGGCGACAAAAATCTTTTCTACATACTCGATGCTCTCTGGTCTGGTACGGACTGGAACGGGCTTCCTGTGAAATTCCTGATGCCGCCCTTTAACAATCACTGGAGCTCATCACTGCTCCTTTCACTTGATCCGGTTGCCATTGAATCGGTGGCATATGATTTTCTAAGAACCGAGTTCTCATATCCTGAGCATACCGTTGCTCACATTATAGATCCGGGCGTTGATGATTATCTGCATCAGGCGGCGGATTCGGCAAACTGGCCGGCCGGAATTGTTTATACTCCAAACGGCGATGGCATACCCATGCCAAAAAGCCTTGGCGTTCATGAACATTGGAATAACCCGGCAGACAAGCTATATTCACGAAACCTTGGTAAGGACAGCGGTATTGAACTTGTGAAAATATTCCAGAACGGCTGAAGCCGGCAGGCTGATCTATATCCCTGTCTCTTCAATGGCCTTTCTGATCACAGAGGCTGAATTATATAATTTTTCAAGTTCATCCTGGGGCAGCGGCACGGAAGTGATCCCTGCAACTCCGGCACTCGAAACTATTGACGGTATGCTTATTGCGAGGTTTTTTAATCCGTATTCGCCGTCAGGGATCACCGAAACGGTAAGCATGCTGTTCTGATTGCGGAGTATGGATGATGTAATCCTGACCATGGCCAGTCCCACTGCATAGTAAGTGGAACCCTTGGCATCAATTATATGATATGCCGAATCACGGACCTGTTGTTCCCACAATTTCTTCTGTTCATCCCAACCTTCACATTTTCCGCAATGACTGCAGTATTTGTCTATCGGAATTCCCCCGATATGAATCATTGACCAGGCTGCGAACTCACTGTCACCATGCTCACCCAGGACATATCCATGAACGCTGTGCGGATCCACCCCGCAATGCAGGCTGATAAAGTGCCTCAGCCTTGCGCTGTCGAGAACGGTACCCGAGCCGATCACCCTGTTCCTTGACCATCTCGAATACCTGAATGCAACATAGGTCATCACATCGACCGGATTGGTAACAATCAGCATAACTCCCCTGCAGCCGCTCCGCGCCACAGTTTCGGAAATACTGCCTACTATCCCTGCATTCTTCTGCAAAAGCTGCAATCTCGTTTCACCCGGTTTCTGGGCCGATCCCGCAGTAATCACCACAAGGCTCGCATCCCCATAATCGTCATCATTGCCGGCCCTTATCGAAACTGTGGGGAAAAAAGGCTGACCGTGAACCAGGTCAAGGACCTGCCCTTTCAGAAGTTCTTCATTCCTGTCGAGCAGAACTATCTCTTCGGCAACACCGCTCTGGGCAAGTGCATATGCATAGGTTGCCCCCACCGAACCGGCTCCTGTTATTACTACCTTACGCTTATGAATTTGTCTTTCCATACCTCCGGGTTTACTGTTCCTATTGTTAACAGAATAACAATAACACAATGATAATGTTTACCTGCAGGGGACCGCAGGTGAGGTGAAATGAAACCGCCTAAGGTGCCATGCTATTGAAACAAATTGAGTTGCTTCAACAAACCTGTTTATGCTTTTCAATTATTCTTTCCTGATGGAAATATAGGGAACCTTCAGAACATTCCAAACTTTAGAAACCTGATTCGTATTACCTGTTTACCAGTGGATCATTTTTAAAAACCGGGGTTACCTCTGATCACTGATGGGAAAGGCCCTGTCAACATACCCTGTTGCCGTGTTGTATGCCGGGTATCATTTTCGGAACAGTATGCAGGTTTCCTTCACTCCCTCTTCGTAAGGGGTGGCCGAAACACCGAAACGTCCGGTGAATTTGGATGAATTGAAAAAATAATCACGGTCATACTGGTACATCATTTCCGGCATTTCCTTCATCACCGGTATGAAAAGTCCAAGCGGATACAACATCCACCGCGGCAGGGCAGTGATCCCGGGATTGGCTTTCAATTCGGAAGCAAACATCCTGATCAGATCCCCTGCCGTAATTCTCCTGTTGTCGGCAGGCAGATGCCAGATTTCCCCGTATGCATCCGGAGTGTTGCCCAGGAGCGCAGTAGCCTTCGCTGCATCCCGGGTGTAGGTGAATGTATGTTTAAAATCAGGGTTTATGAACCACATGGCTTTTTTTCCGCTTGCTAAATTCTTCACAATCATCTGAGTCACAAAACTGTTGTCATTGCCGGGACCGTAAAAATCCGCCGACCGTGCAATAAGAGCCTTTAACCTGCCTTCCCTGACAGCTTCCATCACCATTTCTGCGATTTTTCTCCTGACTTCTCCTTTTTTACTGGACGGATTGACAGGGGTACTTTCAGTCATATCAGCCATGAAATTCCTGTCATACATATAAACATTATCGAAAAACACCAGTTTCGCATTGTGCTTAATGCAGGCCGAAATTGTTGCATTCATTATGGCGGGCCATTGTTCTTCCCATACCTTAAGCTTGTATTCCAGGCCAACGACCAGATAAACAATATCAGAGCCCTTAACCGCATTGTCTGCGGCACCTGCCTCCAACAGATCAGCAGGATGAAGTTCATCGCCGGCATTTACTTTCCGCGGATTCCGGCTAACGAGCCGTATCCTGTCAGTATAGGGTACGAGTTCCTTAGCCAGCAGCTTCCCTATTGTACCACTGGCACCAAGTATTGTTTGCATAGGTTTAAGTATTAAAGATGTGAGGAACCTATTTATAACAAAAAAAACCGGATTTGGTTCACATACTGGTCCCGTAAATTGCCTGACTGATCCCAGAAGGTCCTGGATTTGTTTCAGTCAGCGATTGATAAACTCCGTATACATTACCGTACAATGCCGGAAGAAAACCTCAATTCTGCATTGGATGGAAGACCGAAAGCAATTAAATCTAAAAAATCCCCAGGATCTCTTCCGGATGTTGAAATATGCTTTCCGGTCACCGGGAAAAACGAAACAATGGGCATGCCATCAGCAGATACCAATTACTTTTCTTTCAGAAAAAGTCGCTGCTGCTGATAATTCTGACTCCCAATCCCGCAAGCTCTTTTTTCTGGTCTTCAAAGGATTCCTTATTCAGCGGTTTTGAGGCATCTTCAATAAATACTGAAGGAAATCCCTCAGCGAGAGCATCCTTAATGCTATAATACACACAGATGTCAGAAGCAAGGCCGCAGAAATAGGCTTTAGTCACTCCCTTCTCCCTGAGATAGCCGGCAAGGCCGGTAGATACCTGATGATTGTTGTCGTAAAATCCGCTGTAGCTGTCTACTCCCGGGTTCATTCCTTTCCGGAAAATGGCAGCAAACCTGTGGGTTTCAAGATCCGGATGGAACCCGGCTCCTTTTGTGCCCTGAACACAATGATCCGGCCACAGGGTCTGACCGACTCCGTCCAGATCGATTTTTTCAAACACCGCTTTCCCGTGATGGTTTGAAGCAAAACTAACATGGTCATGCGGATGCCAGTCCTGGGTGGCAATTACCAGGTCAAAGCAATCCTGTATGGAATTTATGACCCTTACAATATCGTCGCCTTCGGGAACTCCCAATGAACCGTCAGGCATGAAATCATTCTGAACATCAATGATAACAAGTGCATTCATATCATAATTTCCTGTATTCTTCAACAAGCCTGTCCCTTTCATCTCTCAGCTTCTCACTCAGTCCCACCTTGTAACCATGCGGATTGTTGAAACGCTTGAACTCTTCCGGCAGAAGATCCAGACGACTTCTACTGTACGCTGAAATCTGCTGCAGGCTCTGAGTAGCCGTCAGTTTCCTGCCTCCTTCCATTACTTTATGCAACAGGATTTCCTTCTTACGGTTACCAGTAAACATGGATTTTGAAGGGTATAAAGGATGATAAATAATATCAACATCTGTCTCATCAGCCATGGCAACTGCTTCGGCTCCGGAATAAGTGCCATTATTTTCAAGGATCCTGAAAACCTGTTTTTTGTGGGGCAGTGTGACTTTAGTCACATTCTCCGACAACTTGATCCGAGGTTTTCCTCCCGAATAAGCGAGCTTAAAGACTCCATCGAGGGCCGCATCGGGATAACCGGTCACGAGGCTGGTTCCTACACCGAAAATATCGATCGGCGCCTCCTGGGCAATAAGGCTCTGGATAATATATTCATCCAGCTGGTTCGAAACAGCAATCCTTACGTAATCAAATCCTGCCTTGTCAAGCATTTCACGACTTTTTTTGGAAAGATAGGCCAGATCGCCGCTGTCAAGTCTGATTCCCCTGAGCCTGTGTCCTTTCTCTTCCATCTTTCTTGCTGTTTTCATGGCGTTGGGCAGGCCGCTGTTCAGGGTATCGTAGGTATCAACGAGTAAAACACAATCATGAGGGTGAACTTCAGCGAAATGATCAAAAGCAGCAAGTTCACTGTCAAAGCTTTCAATATAGGAATGAGCCATGGTACCCGATACCGGAATGTTGAAGTCGCGCCCCGCCGCAACATTGCTTGTCGCATCAAAACCTCCTATGATTGCAGCCCTGCTTGCATAGTATCCTCCGGGGCCCTGTGCCCTGCGTAATCCAAAGTCAATAAGGGTACGGTCTCCTGCAACCTGGCGCATACGGCTCGCCTTGGTTGCAACCAGTGACTGAAAATTAAGAATATTCAACAGGATAGTCTCAGTTAACTGGGCCTCAATGATGTTTGCCTCAACCTGCAAGACAGGCCGTACCGGGAAGATCAGGTCACCTTCTTCCGATGAGTAGATATTACCCCGGAACCTGAACTTCCCGAGATAGGTGATAAAGTCAGGATGAAATCCTTTTTCTTTCAGAAATTCCAGATCGTTTTTGTCAAACCTGAAATCCGCAAGTATTTCCAGCAGAACATCAAGGCCGGCAAAAATCGCATAACCACCTCCAAAAGGCAGCTTCCTGAAGAAATAGTCGAAAACGGTTAAATTGTCCTTCTGCCCGTTCATGAAGTATGCCTGGGCCATTGTCAGCTGATACTGATCAGTGTATAATGCTGTAAAATTGAACATCCCGAAACGATAACATATAATTTCATGCAATGTAATTCATCGTCGGAAATTAATAATCATTCCTGCATGAATTACATACCAGCTGCCACCGCGGACCGGGTATGCAGCAGGAAGAGAATGTTAAATACAGCCCTCCCGACCCGGGACATCGCCATTCCCTGTTACGGACTTGCAAGCGAAACATTAACCCTTCACGATTAAAACAGACTGTTCTGACATAAAAGGAATGCTTTCACCCTATTCACAACCGCTTATTTTGTAAAAGTCATTTCAACCACAACGGTAATGACTTCATCCACATCATCGCCATTTAAATCCTCTTCCACGAACTGTGTGGTCTTGAGCATAACCCTGGATGAGGTGAGCTCGAGCACGTCAAAAATAACCGGAGGCTCAGAAGATGAGACGACTGTCAGTTTTTTACCATCATCACTCAGGCTCCAGGTCCCGGTATCAGTTTCTCCACCCATGGTAGAGCTGTAGGTATTGTCAGATTTGACCTGAAGGCTGCCGGTGAATGACTGCTGCAACATAGCATTAAACATGACAACAAATTGCTGAGCCTCAGCATCGGTCAGTTCCAGCTCGTCCATCAGATACTTTTTTAACGATTTGCCTCCAACCTTTGTATCAAAAGTTGCACTGCCAAAGACCCAGGTACCGATCAGATTCGATTCAGGGCCAGATTCCTTCTTTGAACATGATGCAAAAAACAGCCCGGCAATTAACAGCAGGGTAAATCCTCTGAGAATTAATACTTCTTTTTTCATGTTAAAATGATTTAATATTCATTATAACATAACCGGAAGTATTTTGTTCGGAGGTTGAGGTATTTCCTGCTACTTATCTTCCTCTTTGATTCTGGGCCATGGGCAATGAAATCGGATTAATCCTGCCGTTAAGATTGTAAACGACCTGGCCTCCCCTTATTGTTATTTCATTTTCAATCCTTTTTGTTCCTTTGATCTCCCCGCCTATTACCAGGAATCCAAAGTCACCCTCCCTCAGGCTGAAAATTGTCACGTCAGCAACTGCACCTGCCGACAGATGTCCCAGATCTTCCCTTTTTATGCACCTGGCAGGATTCCATGTACTTGCTTTAATCACATCCGGCAGGCTCATTCCCAGGGCCAGAAATATCGACATGATATTGGGCATATCTTTCATAGCCGAATTCATACTGTTTACATGCAGGTCGGTACTTATCACATCAGGATAGAATCCGGCCCTGGTGGCCGGTGCACCGATCGGATACCTGAAACTGGCTCCGCCAAAACCAACGTCAAATATTATCCCCTTTTCACGAGCCCTGAGTACAAAAGGCTTCATATTGTCAGCAGAATCGAGTATTGGCCGTCCATAGCAATGAGTAAAAATGTCTCCCGGCCTGAACCGGTCAAAAACAGCTTCGGTCAGCCTGCCATCAAGCATTAACGGTTTATCACCGGCCAGTCTTCCGGCTTCAATGCCCCTTTCAATCGGAATCAGATAAGAGTCACCGGGCCCGTAGTAATGAGCATTCTTTATGCCAACAATATCTTCAGGATATTTCAGGATCATATCGGCTGTTTTGCGGGCATCCATATCATCCAGGTTATTTTCGTATTTTCCTCCTGCCATTCCTTCACCAACAATGTTCAGGAAAGCAAGAACCCTTGTATTTGAAATATCAATGGTCTGTTTCTTGAAAGTCTCGAAATTCCTCCACCCCGCACATCCCGCATCAACCACGGTTGTAACACCTGTCCTGAGTGCAAATCCGTCAGGGGGAACACTCATGGGGCCGTTCCTGTACGTACCTTCCATATCGGTTCCCCAGAATACATGAACATGCATGTCGATCAGACCCGGAGTGACATATAAGCCCGTTGCATCAATAACCTGCACCCCCAGATTCGGATTAATGTTTTTGGCAACGAGGGCAATCTTTCCGTCCCTGCTTCCCCTGTCATATCCCCTGTCAAGGGTCGTCGGCGCGGAAATTGCAACATCCATGACCTCATCAATATTATTTTTGGGATCGATCACATGACCGCCTTTTATAACATACTGATAAATCTTATCCACTTCCGCCACCTCAGTTTGCGGGGTCTGATTCCTGCAACCGATAAAAAGAAGCATTGTAAAGAAAAAAAGTAACTGCTTTTTCATAATTTCAGGTGTTAGATATTGATCAGAATTAATAATAACTAAAATTAGGGATAATAATTGACTTGAAGGCCCTTCATTTGCCTGCCGGTCTCTATTTTTAGTTTTTTTAAGACTTTTCCGTTAAATGCATCGACGCAATTCCTGCCAGGCCCTCCCCAAGGATTCCGTTTAACCCGTCATTGTTTACTTTATGCCTTGTTATATACTGATAACAACCATAAAGTCATTACCGGTCCGTCGTCATTATAAGGTCCTGAAAATAACCAGGCCCACCAACCAGGAAAACTATGATATATTATATCAGCAGGACCAGTAACTTTATGGAAAAATTTACCTGTATGACCGATGCCGACCCTGATTCCAATTATCGTCACAACCCTGCCAGACTGCAATTCTGACGAATGCCCTGTAAGTCTTTTCTGGCAGGGAAGGAACTATACAATCCGGGAAATAACCGACCGCTGGTACCAGGGCAATGCGAATCCCGAATATCCTGTTGCTGATTATTTCAGGGTGATGACTGTTGAAGGAAGACAATTCATTCTTAAACATGAGACCCTGAAGGATGCCTGGTATCTGATTGCCGAACAGCGCAATGGAAGCTGACAATGCCCTTAGGCAAAGTAAAACCCCGCCTGCCTGGTCTGACTGGTTCCCTGTTTGAAAATTGTCCCTTTTCTGATCGACGGTTTTATGATTTTATAGCCATGTTACCTAAAAACCTTTTCCCGTCCGCTTCAGCACGAGTGCCTCATAAATACCGTCGCCCCAGAATCTGCCGAGCGCCTCGGTTCCCTTTTTATTGGGATGCAGATAGAATGTTCCCGCATTCCCCGATTCGGGTATAAGATCTGTAAGATAATTGTCCTTGAAATAACCGAAAGCCCTGGTATCGCCCATGAAGACCTGTCCCGGCCTGGTCTGGGAATATTCCCGTACCAGTGCCTGCAGTTCCGGGAAATATGACTGCAGCCGTTCAAGTCCGGCTTTCAGGTACCTCGAAAAATTATATGTATTGGGACTGTACCAAATTGGCTGCTGATACACAACGATACATCCCGGAAAATCAGCAAGGAGTCTGTCAGTTATCGCTTTCAGGTTGAAATGGTACTCTTCAGGATGAAGAGGCGAACCTTTGGGTCCTTCTTCGGCACTGTCGTTGGTGCCCAGGGAAATGGAAAAAACAAGCTGACGGCTTTTATCAGTATGAAACTCCCTGACAGCAAAGATGGCATTTAGAAGTTCGCCTCCTGCTGCCGGAAGAAAATCAACCGTTGTGTAGCCGCTCCTGCCGCGGTTCAGGAATCTGACCGATTCCACTCCCCTAAGGGTCCTGATATATTCAGATGAACTGGCCGGAGGCGAATCCTTTTCAGGATCATCACCCTGGGTTATGCTATTCCCGATAAAAACCAAATCAAGATTATTGCTGTTGACCTGACCATCAGAGCAGATAAATGGAATGCAAGCAAGAATGACCGGAAGTATGAATTTAATTTCCCTCATTGAATAATATTTTTACCTGTACAAAGTGAAAGATAAATGTAAGCAATAATTCCATGCCGTGACATGGTTTCTTTTATAACCATTTCCATTTCCGTCCTGGCGCCTGCTGTTTTCTTGTTTCATGATACTCCTGCAGCCGCTGGTGATCAGTGACCTGTCTTTAGGGAAATATACGATTACGTTGTCTGGATTGTACTTTTCAAAGGTCTGGAATAGCAACTTTACCCTGCTTCGGGTTCAGCATAATCAGTACCCTGCCTGAAGACCTTTTACCGCAAATTATCATTGATGCCGGTTACACTTGAGGAGATTATTTTGTTTAAATCCTGACTGGAGGAAAAATAAAATGATGATTCGTTCTTTCCGATCAAAAATTAATGGCACTTTAGAATTCTTCTGTTTGCAGCCTTTCCCTAGAGACGAAGGACATCACTTGCTGATGATACAATTAATCAACCTGGTTATTCCTGTACGCTGGTACCAGCAACTGGCTTCCGGCTTTGCTACTGCACGCCGGTGATTCAGGGATGGTTAACGCAAAATGCATTACAACGGTGAACATTAACCCCTATATTTGCATTTCTTTATCAGATGGAGCAACAGATGGCAGAGAAATCAGCTACACCGGCAGGGTCAGGATTGAGGCAGATAATGAAACTTTACAGGTTTCTGAAGCCTTACAGGGGGAAGTTTGCGCTCGGCCTTGTGTTTCTGTTTCTCTCCACCGCTGCAAGCCTGATGTTCCCCCGCCTTCTGGGTGAAATGGTTGACCAGGCCAACAGCGGAGGACTGACAGCCGAAATCACCCGAACCGGCCTCCTGCTGCTCGGCATACTTGTTGCCCAGTCTCTTTTTGCGTATACCAGAACGCGTCTTTTCGTGGTTGTGACTGAAAAAACACTGGCTTCCATCCGCCAGCATCTATATGACCACCTGATAAGACTCCCGATGGCATTCTTCTCGTCGAGGAGGGTAGGTGAACTCAACAGCCGGATTTCGTCCGATATCTCGCTGCTGCAGGATAGCCTGACAAACACACTGGCCGACCTTCTATCACAGTTGCTGGTGATCACCGGGGGTATTACCCTCATGATGGTCAGCTCATTCAGGCTGACTTTATTCACGCTGACCATTGTACCGGCTATCTCGTTACTGGCGTTTTATTCAGGAAGAGCCATCAGGCGCTATTCTAAAAAAGCCCAGGCCTTTGTGGCCGAGTCAAACACAATCGTGGAAGAGACGCTCCAGGGGATACAGAACGTCAAGGTTTTCACCAATGAATCATTTGAGAGTCATCGCTACCGTGAAAAGACAGAGCAGGTAGCCAGGGCGGGAATCACCGGGGGTAAATACCAGGCCGCCATCTCATTCATTGTTCTTGGTTTCTTTGTGTCCATGGCTGCCGTCATCTGGCAGGGTGCAACCATGATTGCCAGGGGGCAAATGGAAGCAGGCCAGCTCTTTTCATTTGTGATATACTCCGGTTTCATCGGCGGTAATATAGCCGGCATGGCAGGTGTTTATGCCAGGCTTCAGAAAACGATCGGAGCCTCGGAAAACCTTTTGCAGCTGCTTGATGAAAAGACTGAGGAGCTTGACGCCGCACCTTTGTCAGACATGGTCCACCTGATCAGGGGCGGGATAACATTCGAGGGCGTTGGGTTCAGGTATCCGTCGCGAGATGAGGTGGCTGTTTTAAAGGATGTAAGCTTTACCGTGGCACCCGGCAGGCAGGTGGCACTGGTGGGTCCGAGCGGTGCCGGAAAGTCAACAATCGCAGCGCTGCTGCTCAGACTTTATGAACCGACAGAAGGGAAGATCCTGTTTGACGGCAGGGAAAGCAGCCTCTTCCCGCTGACAACACTTCGGTCGCAGATGGCCGTGGTAATGCAGGATGTTTTTCTCTTTGGAGGAACCATCCGCGAAAATATCGCATACGGCAAGACAGACGCAAATGAAGATGAGATCATTGAGGCTGCAAAACAGGCCAACGCCTGGACTTTTATCGAAACATTCCCCGGAAAGCTTGATACGGTGGTGGGGGAAAGAGGAGTTCAGCTTTCGGGAGGACAGCGCCAGAGAATTGCCATTGCCCGTGCTGTCCTGAAAAACCCCCGTATATTAATTCTTGACGAAGCTACCTCATCACTCGATTCTGAATCGGAACGACAGGTGCAGGAGGCCCTGGAGAAACTGATGGAAGGGCGTACCTCACTTGTGATAGCCCACAGGCTTTCTACTGTCCGCAATGCCGATCATATAATTGTTCTGAATGACGGGAGAATTGTTGAACAGGGAACACACTCCGACCTGATCTCCAATGGGAGCGGGCTTTACAAGACGCTCACTGAGCTGCAGTTCACCCACTGAGATTAAGCTTATCAACGGACACGTGTCGTTTCCCTCTGCCGCCGGGCGATACAAAAGTACATCCGGGTAAGTGAACGCTATGTATCTGTCTTTAATATCCGCTCAGGCCCTGATATCCGTTAGGGCAAAAGAAAATTATTTTTTTCTGTCACATGAATGGAACTTGTACCTGTCTTACCGTAAATTTGCCGATGCAACAATGCCATTTAACGTGAAATTATAATTATACTTAAATCGGTAGAAATGTATAAATCAAATCTGCTGCACTTCCTTGATGATGAAGGAAAAATTCCGGAAGAGATGAATCGGGAAGGCAGGGAGATGGCATGCTTTCATGCACTTGTGGTTGACGCAGCAACGGGCATGATGCCTTCAAAATACACGATTTCCCGGATCAGATGCTTCAAAAAGGGATGCCGGGGAACAGTGCATGTCAGGTTATCAGATTTAAAGGATGAAATTGAGTGGCTCTGTCCGGAATGCAGGAATGAGGGCAGAATAAGTCACTGGCAGGGTACGCGTTGGGACAATTCAAAATCAGGGAGGTCAGGGAATGCTTAAACTCATATCGGGTGACATAACGAGAACCCGTGCTGATGTGATAGTCAACGCCGCAAACTCATCGCTTCTTGGCGGAGGTGGGGTTGACGGCGCTATCCACAGGGCCGGAGGCGGGGCCATCCTCAGGGAATGCATGGAAATCGTTGCCAGCCGGGGAAGCTGTCCCCCGGGCGAAGCCGTAATAACCACTGCCGGAAAATTGCCGGCTAAACATGTAATTCATACTGTAGGGCCGGTATGGCACGGGGGCATGTATAACGAAGACAAGTTGCTCGCAGACGCGTATACAAATTCATTGAAGCTCGCAGTTAAGTACGGCGCCGGAACAATTGCATTTCCCAACATAAGTACCGGCGTCTATAACTTTCCGAAAGAGAGGGCCGCAAGGATCGCAATCACTGCTGTAAGGGAGTTCCTGAAAACCGATAAGTCCCTGACTGAGGTGCTGTTCGTTTGTTTTGACAGGGAGAACCATCAAATCTATGAAAGGCTGCTGAATGTCTGAGTTCCGGGTTCATGGTGCATGATCATAGCAAATAATTCAGTAAAATCTGAAGGACCGGAACAAATAATTCTCAATTTTGGGTTCTTATCAAAACCTTGCAATGATGCGAAGCGCAGAGAGTCTGAAGAGAAAAATAGAGATGGCAGAAAGAAATGAATCGTTAAGGGAATCTGCTCCCGGTCCCCTGGCAATTAAAACCGGTGATGATTCCAATTCAGGCGAGATACTTGTCTTTACCTCCCGGTGCAATGTATACAAGGTTCAGAAAAAGGAGCTTGCCGACAAGTTTCAGGCACTCCGGAAGATCGATACGGAACCCGGGGAAAGGCCGGTCTATATTACCGGGGACAAGAGATATAAAGGCTTTCTGATTGTTGCATTTGAAAATGGCAAGATCGGGAAAATCTCTTTCGACAGCTACAAAACCGAATATGCCAGAAAAAAGCTCAGGGGCGCTTTCAACAGTGAATCACGTCTTATCTTTATTGAACATTTAGAGCAGGATACAGATCTTGTTGCGATGAGCAGTATCAGGAAAGCAGTGTTATTCAATACCTCACTGATCAATGCGGTCGACAGCAGGAACACGAAAGGTGTTCAGGTGATGAAGCCGAAAGAAGGCAGTGTGATGGTTAAGGTTTGCCGGCTGGAAAACACCATGCTTTCTGATCCGGAATATTACCGGAGAAGTGATTCCCTCAATGCAATCGGGTTTTACCTTAAACCCGGTGATAAAGTCTGATCCCTGATCGCTTGCCGGAAACCGGTAATAACGCGCAATAAGCGCCTGTCGGCGGATTCCGCTTTATTATAAATTTGAGGTCAGATAGTAAACAATATTTAAACAAAAACCAGCCTGATTTAATGGTTTTGTTATCTGGTAAATTGTATGAAAATTTCAGGTTATTCCCCGGAGGTATAATACTCCCCCCAGATTAAAACTATTGATTTAAAAATCAATTATCCTGGCATTCCGAAATGCAGTCTGAAGATCGCTGAGACTCAGGTTCCTCACCCTGATATACCTGCGTTTACCCGCCGGCAGAACGGTTACTGCCTCGTTTTCACCTGCCTCTACCGGTATTGTGCTTCCCAGGTTTTCCATAAGGGTCAGATCAGCGGCTTTTATCGGCAGTTCCAGCTTCCTGTCGCCGGAAATATGCCAGTAACATGCATAAAGATCCCTGTTTCTTCTGAAGGTAAAAGCGATCACTTCCCTGCTGCCGCGGGCAATATTTTTTATCTGATCACAGGGTACAAGTTCAAAATCATTATTTTCATTCAGCAGCAGCGTAAATTCCTGCTCAGGATCCTGCAGCATCTTCTTCTGCCCTTCCGTGAGCCATTTCTTTGCCCGTACCTCTTCCCACCTTCTGAAAACCTCAAAGTTGTCTTCCGTTCTCGGATGTCTTGCAAGGGTTTCAGGATAGGCATGAATGGATACGGGGCAGTCCCATGCAGCTGCCTTGCTTGTCACAAATTCAAGCTGATCAGGCTGCGTTCCGATAGTATTCTCATCCGGAAGCCAGTACCCCAGCCAGCCGAAATTCAGCCGTGTAAAATTATCCCGCATCCTGGGTGCTTCCCGGAAAGGATGTTTTATGGTTTCTTCCTTGAGCTTTTCAGGAGGGAAAACGTCAAAGGCATTTCCCCCGGTCAGCATATGCCAGCTGAAATGGGTTTTTGCCGCACCTTCAGCAAATATCGGTTCGGGTTTCAGTTTGCTGAAGACTCTCCATTGGGCATTGGCAACATGAAACCAGAAAGGAGGGTTAACTCCCTCTGATCCGTCGAAATAAATAAATTCAAATCCCGCATCCCACAGGTCTGCTATATAATCGGCAACCTCATCCTGCAGATCGGAATACTGGTCGATATAAACACTTGTTGCCCCGAACTCGCTGACATCCAACAGTCCGAACATATAACCCTCCGGGCGTGCTTCCGGCCTGGTATTGTCAATTCCCCTCACACAACCGTGGAAGCTGTAAGGGGGAGTTGTGGTATAGGCCTCATAGGAAACAAGTTCTCCGCCAATTTTCAGCACTTTCCTGTTTCCTGCCATGGTTGAGTTCTGCGGGTTCTGCTCCACATAAATGATTGTATCCGTTTTACCCAGCGGTCTTGCAAGGGTAAAAACCCTGAGCAGATTCAGCCTGTGATCAGCTACGGGAGTCACATATCTGCTGTCTCTTCCGATATGGCTGTGAAGGAAATGGCATCCCGGAGTGATTCCGGCATCCTTTATCTTTTGAAGCATTGCTTTAAGGTCGGCTTTGCCATTGGGATACTCAGGCCTGTAGACATCATAGTTTCCGATCAGCCTGTAACCTCTGCTTTCAAGGAAGGCCGGATAATAGATATTCATCAGTCTGAATCCGCCCATCCTGGCAAATTTTATGTGTTCATCGACATTGAGGGGGGTAATGTTTGATGTCCAGTAATATGAAGCGTTATATAGATCACTTCTTCTGCTGGCAGCACCACTGGGCAGGCCATAATCTTTTTCCACACCGGCTATTTTGTCCAGCAGTTGATCCTTTGGGCAGGTCAGAAGAACGGCAGTGACATCAGTCAGTTTGACCTTTTCATCCACTCCTGCCTCAAGGATGCGGTAGCCATCATGTTCTTCCGAATCTGCATTGGTACAGGGTTCAGCGGCAAGCACACTAACAGCCACTTTTTCGTTCCATATCACATTCAGCCAGTCGCCCCAGTGACCGAGGTTTTTGACGGGAAGGCGAAGAAACCACATTTCGGATATGGGAGGTTCCGTCATCGTTATGCCATAGGGTTCCGTGAGATTAAACTCCTTAAGGGTAAATGCAATATAATCAGCAGTCATTCTGAATGATACAGTAGCTTCCCATGGAATAAGCTCATATCCTATTATGAGCTTGTCACCCTCTTTTCTCACCCGGTTTGATTTGAACGTGGTCTTTTTGTTGGGATATGCCAGTTTGACCTCATTCTGGTAAGGACGCGGTTCGGTGATGGTACTGAACGGTATCTTTACACCCTGTATCAGGCATTCGGTATTGCCGGGCCTGTAAACAAGACTCTTGGCGATCCCGTCAGCTGAGATAACCAGCCTGACCTGATCGTTCTCAATTATGATATCACCGTCACTGACTGCATTCTTTAGATGACATGAAGTGACCAGGATAAATCCTGAAATCAGGAATAATAAGTTAAGCTGTTTCATAGTTGGTGGTTCCGGTTTTTATATGACAGGGGTTTAATATTTGAGG
The DNA here is from genome assembly GCA_009877105.1 of Bacteroidales bacterium. Classification (GTDB taxonomy): domain Bacteria; phylum Bacteroidota; class Bacteroidia; order Bacteroidales; family VadinHA17; genus LD21. Next base: position 13,505 of record WXFD01000053.1, on the reverse strand, counting down.
ACACTGCCACACAAGATTTTTCTGGAGGCTTCGAAGAGTCTTTAAGATTTTATACAGCCTTGGCATAAATAGCGAGAAACTCAGGCAGAATGCTTACGGCTCTCATAATTATAGAAAGAGTACTATTACTTTTTAAGCCTTTCTAACATATTTTGATAAATAATATATTTTCTGGCTGCGCCCAGATTATTTTCTGCTCCTAATCCCAAGATTGGGGAAATGTCAATCTGGCCTTTGTCATTTTGAGGCAAATAAATATTCTCAAATATATCTTCATTTATCATAGCCTTACAATCTAAACCTATTTGAATATTTTTCCTCCTTTTGGCTGCTTCTTTCATTCCTTCCTTATATTAAAAACTTTTCAAGCTTGCGTATCTGGTATTTTAGCCATATTTTTTTGCAGTAATCCATTTTATCCCGATTAATTGTAACGCAAATCATTGATTTTTACTTCCAATGTGGAAGAACCGGATTGGGCGGATTACCTGGGAGACCCCATCACGACAAAAGCCATCCTGGATCGCATCTTCCACCACTCAGTTGTTGTCAGGATCTCAGGACCGAGCTATCGTGAATATCAGGGAATACTATATGGTAATCACATTTATATACTACATGCGTTAAACGTTAATTTACGATATTTACTCATTCACCAAATATAGTAAATCAATGTGTAACTAACATTACATTACCACCGTCTGAGACGGTGGGTTTTTAAGTTTAACTAAATTAAATAATCTATAATGTAAACTATATTTTACAAAATAACTATATTTGTAAATATCATTTTACGTTATGAGATCCCGAAATCCAATATTGTTACCAAAAGCCCAGAAGGTAGTCTCCACCCTTGGTGAGAATATTAAACTAGCCAGGTTGAGGAGAAAATATAGTACTCAGCAGGTCTCTGAGAGGGCAAATATTAGCAGACCTACTCTATTATCCATTGAGAAAGGCAATCCCAATGTAAGTATTGGTGCATATGTTAAAGTACTTATGGTACTTGGCCTTGAAAAGGATATCACTACAGTTGCTAAAGACGACGACCTTGGAAGAAGACTTCAGGATGCCAATTTAGTAATCAGGGAACGTGCACCCAAAAGAACCAGGTAAAAACTTAGATTATGGGACAGAGAAACGATGTCAGGAATATTTATGTTTATGCTCATTGGGCCGGCATGAAGGAACCGGTTTTGATGGGAGAACTCAAAGCAGAATTTGCAAGAGGAAAAGAAATTTTTTCATTCAGTTATGCTGAAGACTGGCTTAAATCAAGCTTTTCGCAAATACTTGATCCGGAATTATTATTCTATTCAGGTTCACAATATGCAGGTGATGAGAAATCCAATTTTGGAGTCTTTCTTGATTCCTCCCCTGATCGCTGGGGAAGAATCCTGATGAAAAGACGGGAAGCTGCAACTGCCAGATATGAAGGAAGAACTGAAAGAACGTTCAGGGAATCAGATTACTTACTTGGAGTATTTGATGGTCATCGGATGGGAGCTTTAAGGTTCAAGGAAGATCCGGATGGCCCATTTCTTAACAATAATGAAACGCTTGTCTCTCCACCATGGACATCAATAAGGGAACTCGAACAAATAAGTCTCAGGCTTGAAGATGAGGATATCACTGATGATCCTGAATATTTAAAATGGTTAACAATGTTAGTTAACCCAGGCTCATCCCTTGGTGGAGCAAGACCAAAAGCGAGTGTTCTGGATGATAAAAAGAATCTTTGGATCGCAAAATTCCCAAGTAAAACAGATATTAAAGATATTGGTGGGTGGGAAATGGTAGCTAATGAACTGGCAAGGAATGCCGGTCTTAATGTAGCGATATCACAAATCCAAAAGTTTTCAAGCAGGTTTTATACATTCCTTACCAAAAGATTTGACAGGACTGATGCAGGTGAAAGAATCCATTATGCTTCTGCAATGACAATGCTAGGTTATAGGGATGGTGATAGTTTTCATGAAGGTGTAAGCTACCTGGAGATTGTAGATTTTCTGACAAACAATGGTGCAAATATCGATAACGATTTAAAAGAATTGTGGAGCAGGATCGTGTTCAATATCTTTATATCAAATACAGATGATCATCTTAGGAATCATGGTTTCATTTTAACGGATAAAGGGTGGATCCTGTCCCCGGCCTATGATATAAATCCAAATGAAGACGGAACGGGTTTATCACTAAATATTGACCTTGATGATAATTCACTTTCCTTAGACCTACCAATAAAAGTTGTGGAATATTTCCGTCTGGATAAGGATGATGGTTTAATAATAATAGATCATATAAGGAAAGTGGTAAGTGATTGGCGAAGAATTGCCAATAAATATCAACTTCCGAAATCTGAACAAGAAATTATGGCGAAGGTATTTGAAAGATTTTAGCAAAAGACGCTGAGATTGCATTCTGTTCAGGAGCATATCTTTCATCGATACTTGCCAGCCAAGCTGCGATTGAAAGCCATCTGCGTTATGAGTACTTCTCTGGTAATACTACAAAAAATTGGAGTCTTTATAATCTGGTTGAGAATTCCCAACTGGATTGTAATCTTAAATCAGAGCTTCACGATTTAAGAAAATACCGAAACAAATGGGTTCATGTAAATGAAGTCGAAGAGGATTCACAATTGCTTGAAAAGCCAGAATATTTGAAGCTGAATTGTTTGAAACTTCAAAAAAAGCAATAAAATTATTGTTAGGAGTTTTATACTCAAATCAACTTGTTTAAACTTATGTGACACAAATACACTTCTTTTTTGTGATAATAAACTTTTATTGTTGAAAAATTTTTGTAAGCTATGACCTACTTTAAGTACTTTTGAATGATGTTTTATAGAAGAAAAATACTACTTGGCTTACTTCAGATATTTGGCAGCGAACTTGATAAATTAAGTTTCCAGAAGTTGTTAATGCTTTTTTCCAAAGCCCAGACTAATCCTGATTTTGACTTCGTACCTTATAAATTTGGCTGTTTTTCCTTTCAGGCAAATGCCGATATGTCGACCATGATAAAGTATGGACAGGTGAGTGAAAATGAAAGGAAGTGGCTGAAAATAGATGCAGAAGACTATTTATCTCTTTTAAAGGAAAATGATAAGAAGACACTTGTTAAGCTTAAAAGTTTATATTCCGGAAAATCCAAAGATGACTTAATCCGGTATACATACATCAAGTACCCGTATTATGCTATAAATAGCACCATTGCAAAAAATGTATTGAATACCAATGAATATTTTGCTGTTGAATCCGCAAAACCAGCGTTTGGAAGCACAGTACTGTTTACTATTGGTTATGAGGGACTAAGCCTTGAAGTATATCTGAACAAACTAATCCTTAATGGAGTTAAACTGTTATGTGATGTGCGAAAGAACTCACTGAGCATGAAATATGGCTTCAGTAAATCACAATTAAAAAATGCTTGTGAAGGAGTTGGAATAACATATGAACATATCCCTGATTTAGGTATTGATTCAGATAAGCGGCAGGAACTTAAAATACAATCAGATTACGATAAATTGTTCCAACAATATAAAAGAGAAACACTGACCCGGACCAAATACCAGCAAGAACATTTACTTGAGCTACTGAAAAAGCATAAACGTATTGCTCTGACCTGCTTTGAAGCAAATATATGTCAATGCCATCGCAAACACTTAGCTGAAGCGGTAACTATGTTACCGGGATTTGATTATGAACTGAAGCACATTTGATATGGCATTAACAAAAGTTCTAATCACTGTTAAAACCTATCCCAGCATATCAAAAAAAATATGAAGAACTTGTATGTACTGCCGGATTTCTTGAAGATGGCAGTTGGATAAGACTTTATCCTATACAATTTCGGGAAAAATCATATGCTGAACAGTATAAGAAGTATCAATGGATTGAACTTGATATCGTAAAGAATACCAGTGATTTCAGACCTGAAAGTTTTCGTCCGGTTTCACATGATACATCGATTGAAATTATTGGAGAAATCCCACCGGATGGTAATACCTGGGCAGAAAACCGGCAAAAAACGTGAAATAAAAATCAACCGACAGTTAAAGCAACACATCAGTGAATGCTACTCCCGAATAATGCCTGGTTCTGATAAACATCCCGTTTTCCTTAGCCAAAAGAATACCACCTATTCGATTCAGCGTTTAAATGCCATATTCAAAACGTTAAAATCAAATTATAATCTGAAGGTGGGTAATTTCTCAACACATAGTATGAGGAAAACATTTGGACGTCAGGTATTCAGTAAAGCTGAAACCAATGCAGAACTGGCCTTGGTTAAGTTAAGCCAGTTATTCAACCATTCATCAGTTATGGTGACTCGCAGGTATCTGGGTATCTCACGGGACGAGTTATTACAAACATATGATGCACTGACTTTTTAAGATGATGAATCGCTGATAAGTTCGTAACTTTCTTTTTCTAATGCCTTTTACCCATTAACGACTTAAAATATTACAATATGCCAGCAAACACGAGAATCGTCTGTCCAAAATGCGGTAATGAATTTAATGTTGAGGATGTGCTTGCCCAACAGATTGAGGAGAAGTACCGCACTGAAATGAATCAAAGCATCACAAAGATTCAGGAAGAATATGCATTGAAGGAAAACTCCATCAAACAAAAGGAAGCTGAACTCAAGCAGCAGCAAGCTAATATTGATCAGCTGGTCTCAGAAAAATTGAAGGCTGAATCTGAAAGTGCTGCTAAACAAATCAAAAGCCAGGTCGAAAAACAGTATGAGCAGCAGTTAAAGACCTTATCTGATGAGGCCGAATCTGCAAAAAAAGAGATAACCGATTTAAAAACAGCAAAAATTGAAAATGAACAGTTGAAACGAAAACTGAGAGATCAGGAGCAAGACCTGATTCTGAAATTTGAACAGCAATTGTCAGAAAAACTCCAGCAGGAAGCTGAGAACATTCAGAAACGAGAATCGGAACGGGTTGAACTCAAGTTGAAAGAACGTGACGAATTGATAGGTTCTCTGAAGAAGCAGGTTGAGGAAATGAGCCGGAAAGCAGAGCAGGGGTCAATGCAAATGCAGGGAGAGGTTCAGGAATTGGCAATTGAAGAAATCCTCAGAAACATGTTCCCTGTTGACTTAATTGAGGAAGTTGGTAAAGGAATTAAAGGTGCTGATGTAATTCATACTGTCCGGAACCGGTTCGGAATTGATTGTGGAAAAATCCTGTATGAGAGTAAGAGAACAAAGTCATTTGTCCAGGACTGGATACCAAAATTGAAAGCTGATGCTATTTCAGTCAAAGCCGATGTACTTGTTATTATTACAGAAGCATTACCAGATGGAATAGATAAGATTGGACAAAGAGATGGCGTTTGGATATGCAATTTCTTTGATTTCAAGGGTCTGGTAATTGTTCTTCGTGAAAGTCTTATCAAAATTTCAGAAGCATATTCATCGCAAACCAATAAAGGAGAGAAAATGCAGATGCTGTATGATTATTTGATGAGTAATGAATTCATGATGCAGGTCGGGGCCATTGTTGAAGGTTTTTCAAATCTCCAGGATAGCTATGTCAGGGAAAAACGAGCGATGGAAAGGATATGGAAAGAAAGGGAAAAGCAATTGGAAAAGGTTTTACTGAACACTAATCATTTTATTGGTTCGATAAAGGGTATTGCCGGAACATCGATTCCCCAATTACAGGAAATTGATAAGCATGATGACACTCCACAGCTACCTGAAAACTCATAACTCTTATCGGTCATCCAAATGATTTCTTATTATTTCTAATTTGCGACCTTCTGAAATAGCTTATAAATAAAGAGTTACAGAGGGGAGTTGTTTAAATAAGAAAATTTTAGGGAAAATAGGCAATCAATGTTCTGGTAAAATGACACTGGTCAACTTTCATTGGAGAGCAATGTCTCAAGCCTTGAAAGCAATTCTTTGTGTTTGCCAGGATTAGATTTAATCAGATTTTGAAGATTCAGAAGTTTCCACTGGACAGCAGACATATCCTTAAGTCCTTTAACTGGAAACAGATTCCAATCAGGTTCCCCACGTTTAAAACTCAACAAAAAGGAGCGGTCTGTATCGGTTAGACTTGAATTTACTGTCTCGATAAGTTTTTCACGGGTATTTTCAAAATCTTCATACGTAAAATCAATATCAGACATTCCCTGAAACTGGTTATCAAATGCTGTCCGCTGATCCAGAAGATGAGGATGCAGAACCTCGTGCATTGTCCGCATATGGCTAACAAGAGCTTGAATGAAACCGTATTTTACATTTTCATTATAACCAGATTCCTGAAATAATAAAAACACATCAAACAGATCTCTTGGATGTTGCCGGTCAAGTGCGGCACATATTTTCCCTCCAAAGAGTTCTGCGTCTGATACTACCTGTATTGCAGCAAACTTCTGGAATCTTTCCTGCACCTTTTCATTTACCTGAAGTAATCTTACTGGATGCAGATGGCCTCTTGTTATTGTATTTACTTCGACTTTTATTTGTGCATTCTGAGATTGGACTAACAATTTGATATCATTTCCCTCAATAGTATGATTGTTTACAGTGATTCCAGGAATCGATTTCGTTATTCGTTCCCTTATCCTGCCAAGTGAATCAGAAATATTGGTCAGTGCCGTTTCCCTGTTATCAAATGGCAGATAAGTGAGGTCGATATCCACCGATAGGCGAGGCATATTTCGTAAGAAAAGATTTATGGCAGTTCCACCCTTCAACGCAAGATTAGTTTCTTGTGCTATGTGGGGTATCACTTGCAGAAGCAGGTCAGCCTGATTTAAATAAGATTGATTGATCATTATACCGTTATTTCTTTGGGTAATGATATTTTGTATTTTGATATATAAACGCCCCCTTTTACAATTACTCTGTCACCAGTTCCTAATTCTATCCTGGTTTGATCAACAAAATCCAGCCATTGATGTCTGGCTTTAGAAGCCATAAATAGAAAAAGCCGTTTTACTTTTATGGACCTGCAGTTTTCAAGCAATTCCTGCAGGACTTTTGGGCGAAGATTTACAAGACCTTCAAGTATTTGATATCCTTCCATCATATCGAACCGATCAGGAGCCAGGTACAAACATTCAAGTATCGCACGTTCAGGGGATGATAATTGAAGTTTCAGGCCATCTCGAGAATATTCAAACAAAGCTGAGTTTGCAGGAAGGAACTTAGTTTTTACATGTATTATCTGGTTGCTCCATTCCTGGTTGAGAAACCACTTTGGCAGTTTAACATATTGTGGTGAAAACAGATAGAGTGGTTCCTTCTCCATCCTTACATAATGGGATAATCCTTGAAGCGATATGGATGTTAAACCACCAACATGTACTTGCAATTCTGTTTGTCTTTGTAAGGAGTTCAAGGCTCCTGTCCATTTTACATTTTCATTTGGACGTTTGAATGTTCCGATTCCATATGATTCAAGCCAGCCGCTTTTCAGATAATATTGTTGCAGATCTCTGGAGAAACCATTTTTTTCAAGCCAGGATGCAAGAAGTACTGTTCCAGGAATATGGTTGGACAGGAGACGCATTAATTTTTTATCATTATTAGTAGTCATGCTCCCAAAATTAGAACATTTTTAATGAAAAACAAACTTCTTAACACTATTTCCCATTAAATATTATGCAATATAGGTAGTAATACTAATAATACTGGAAAATATTTAATGAATGAAAAGTGATACTTATATTGGTGTAAATTAATTAGAACCGAACCCAATCAGGTTTGAAAAGCTTTCGTCCTGCCTTTAATGGCAATTTGGTTGAATTGATTATTGATTCCTTCAAAGTTTTTTGTGGAGACTTATTGAATAGAGAATCAATATCCCTTAAAGTCAGAGTTATATTATCTCTACCCAAGAAGTCATTTGGAAGTAATTTTATTTCAAGCGATTTGCCGTATTGTATCCGTTGCCAATGACCCATTTCAGGGGTGGGAATATCCATCTCGTTCAGAATTTTTCTTAATTCTGAGTTTTTGATATCAAATTTCCTTAATAGTGCTGCGACTGGTTTCGACCATACCAGGTCATAAAGTTCTTTTCGTGTCAGAATAATTTTTTCCATGGCAACCTTTTTATTAATTCCGGGACTTACTGTTCAGGGTAATGGCCGTGCAATGTTTTGTATTCTTCTACCTGTTTGATAAGGTCGCCAGCTTCGTGATATGCGTCCCAGCTAAAGTTAGTTATCCGGGCAAAACCTTCATCAAGGCTAACCCCAAGTTTGGATCCAAACTCTATCTGTGAACCAGTCTTCCCTCTTGGAATAGGACGAACATGAGGCTGATAGATACTGACGATACGATCGGGGCAACTATGGGTATTTGTTTCGTACATTTGTTTCTGCTGCAGGTAGGCGGTTTGTATAATCCAAAGAAGACGTTGCTCATGGTGGGTAAACGGGAACCGGCCCCCTGTTGTCTCGACTTCGTCCAACATGCTGTCTATGTGTTTTATATCGCGCTTTACACTCTCTAACAGTTTACGTGTCATCTTGCGGTGAAAGGCTTCAGTCTTCTTCTTTTTCTTCGAGTAATCAAGCCAGGCTTTATCTATGGTACGTCTATAGGTCCCGGGCTTTTAACCCTGGCTTCCGGAGTCGTTGTACAACTTGTCAATCAGTCTCTCACACTTTTTTCTGCTCTCGTTAAGTATTCCGTTATCGGTGGGATACGTAATATATTGGTCTGCAACCGTGGCGTCTGCCTGGAGCTTCCCCTTGTTTGACGGTTCATCCGGGTCTTCCTTCTTTTTCTTCTTATTATGTTGTTGATCCTTATATCCTTTTGCAGTTCGGATCAAGTCAGCGCTAAGAGTGTCAAATTGCTTGTGCCCGACTCTTTTTCTAATCTCAACAAACAGTGAGGAATCAAATACCGGGCCAACCTTGAACTCCTTTAACCCTACAAAATACTGCATGTAAAGGTTCTCCTGGATGGCCCGTATAACTCTCCGGTCATCCAGTTTCTCCAGATGCTTGATGATCAATGCCCCGAGTACCGTGCGCGGCGAAACTCCGGGGCGGCCTGAATCACTGCTCATAAGCGACATGTACACACTGGCGAACTTATCCCAGGGGACCACCCTGGCCAGTTTTACCCACCGATTATCCGAGGACAGATTTGCCCGAAAGGGAGTCTTGAATTCTTCGATTGATAACTGTTTCTCTGAAATATACCGTACCATAATGCAAGCTTTTTAAAGCCAATTTATGTTTTTACTTGCATTTTTGCTAATCTCTGGATCTGAAGTTATTGACTTATTACATTGAATATCAACATTATAATAAAATAATTGTGCTTTTTCAGCAAACCCTAATTAAGTGGGCATTAATGAAATAGTTCTGTCATTTTTGCCATTTTATTATACTTTGCATCTTTTTTTTAATATATTAGTAAAATGTTTTTGTTGAAACAATAGAAAATATGGGACTTAATAATATTATTAATATTTCATATTATTATTTAAAAAATATTGTTGCGGTGGAATTGTATAAAAGTTTTAATATCAATTTCACGTTTCCTGTTAAGATCAATGCTCAAATAAACAACCAATGCAATTCCAGATGCAACATGTGTGACGTGTGGAGGCAGAAGGTTAGCGAATTACCGTCTTTTATATGGATTAACACTTTTAAAAAGCTGAAATCAGAATTTCGCACTTTCAATATTGCATTCACAGGTGGGGAAGTATTATTAAAAAATGATGCATATGATATTTTTGAATACTGTCATAAATCAAATCTTCCCTTCACTATTACAACTAACGGTAAACTTTTAACCTCAGACAATGTAAACCGGCTTTTAGAACTAAATCCTCTGAATATTAATATTTCACTCGACAGCTTGGATCCTGTTGTATATAAACAGATAAGAGGTCAATCATACCTTGAACAGGTCAAATCGAATATTGATTATCTGATGAAACAAATTGGAGAACAATCTTTTAAAACAAAAGTATTTCTTAAAACTGTAATTAATTCTTATAATGTAGATGAACTTCCCCTTATTGCACAATACGCGCATGATAAGAAAATTTCAGGAATAACCTTCGATCCTGTCAGGCGCAGAAGAGGTATTTTTATTGAAAGTAAAATCCCCCAATTTGAAAGATTGATTGATATTGATTTTGCCAAACTCACTGAATCTATTGATAAATTGGCATTATTGAAAAAACAGGGAATAAATATTCTTAACTCAGAAGAAAGAATGAAATATTGGTTCAAAACCAAATCATATAAAGAGGCTTATTCTTTTTGCAGCGCACCTTTGAGAGAAATCTACATCAATAATGAAGGATTCGTAAGATTATGTGATTTCACTGAATCTAATATCGGTAATATTTCCGAGCAAGATATTTTGCATATTTTAAAAAGCAGGGACGCAGTAAAAGAAAAGAAAAGACTAAGCCATTGCCAGAATCCATGCGATTATTGCATTCATCGAAATTTATCAGACTATTTAAGAATTTTTATTAGTTATTTGAAAAATTAATTCTATAAGGTGCTATCGGTTTGCTTTTATTAATAATGGTTTGAAGAAACTGGACAGGATCTATAAAGTAAGTAAATTCCTGTCTGTTTTTTCCTGAGTTGTGACAATTAGTGCGGTAGCAATTTCCACCTTTTTAAAAGAGGTGCTAAAGGACTTTGCAATAACTCTGTAGTAGGAGATATAAATTTGAAGGTATCCCCGGTTACGCTATCGCGTATATGCGATTCGATAATATTCCATACCAGAAGCCTTATATTTCTCAGACTCATCCGTGTCGTCAGCTCCAGATATTTTTCGTTAATAAGTGCCAGGAAGCAAATCAAAATATGCGACTTGATTGCCTCTTCCTTGTGATGAAATATAGGCCGCGCCTCAAGGTCATTTTTGCTCATGCGAAACGACTGTTCGACGCGCCATAAATGATGACATCTTTCAATGACTTGATCTGCAGGTAATTGAGATTCCGTTTATTCAGGACAAACTGACCCCCCATTCAGGACTAATTGACCCCCCTTTGCCGGAGGCAACATCCCCGAAGGGCAACCGAAGAACGGATTACAATGAACGCTTAAATTTTCTTTAAAATTATACTTTTTGTAACTAATCAGTTTCATTAAAATTAGGTGTTATTAACAATTTTGTGTTTGCAGTCAATATTATTTGTATCGGGTTTAAGTCTCTTCTTTGAAAATGAACACATATGAACAATTATTTTTTTAATGTTTGATAAATAAGCGATTACGTTCTTTGATATATTGGATTTCAGGCATAGTTTCGTAGTACAGACTATGGGACCAGCCGATAAAATAATAGACGACCTTCAGCGCATCATCCTGATGCTTTCCCGGGAAAACACGATGCTGAAAGAACGCATAACTGTACTTGAGAGAGAGTTGACCAGATTGAAAATCAAAAAAGATAGTAGTAATAGCTCTCTTCCACCTTCCAAAGATGAGAACAGGCCACCACGTACCAGTAGTCTCAGGGAAAAGGGCGTCCGAAAAGCAGGAGGACAACCGGGACATGAAGGTAAAACCCTTGAGATGACTTCCAACCCGGATGAGATTATTGAACACCGTTCGTGTTTTTGTCCTAACTGCGGTAATGATGTTAGTGGCCAGCCTTTTGAACTTTTTGGAAAGCGACAGGTTGTTGATATCCCCATTATTAAACAGATAGTAACTGAACACCGCGTTTACAGATGCACATGCACTTGCGGGAAGGTTGTTGAGAGTGTTTTTCCCGTTGGTTTTAATGCCGATAATAAATGTTACCACCTAACAGAACATTTTGATACCACTCTGCTGGTTTGTTGATTTACTAAAGGATTCCGGACTTTGTTTTTTCTTCTATCCCGGTGAAGATTTTCATATTCGATTTTCACTCAAAAACAAGCAACTTTTTCGGAGCATGTTAACCCCTTAAGTTTGTCTTTTAAAAACGAACGCTGGTTCCCTCTAATTGGGGACAAGGATTCCTGCATAAGCAAACCTGTTTTGTTTTCACGTAATAAAAAAAGGCACCAACCTGGTCAGTACCTTTACTTTATCATATTTTAACCTGTTATTATTCCCCTTTTTCCGTATCCACTGGTTTCTTTTCAGCATACTCCTTCTGCAATCGTTCACCCTGATGCTTACGGTAGCTGGGGCCTTTATTATGGAAAGATTTCCATAACAGGGGTTCTTCCTGCGGATATAGCTGATCGTTGAAAAGTATTTTCTCAGGATAAGTAAGTATATACTGTTGCTCTTTGTCGTCTTTTGCCTTCAAAAAGGCCTCCACAAGGGAATCGCTCTGACGGCTGGATAATCTGTAAGATGTAATTACATGGGCAACCTCTTTCTGGTTGCCGCGCGGCAACTTTATAAGCGCGCGCGCATGGCTCGAGGTGATTACTCCCATTATGATATCAGATGATATCTCCTTGTCTATCTTGTCTATCAGTGCCAGTCGGCGGCTGACCCATGAGCGGCTGTAACCGGTCAGTTGAGCCAGACTATTTTGATTTAGAGAATCAGTTTCCCGAAGGTCCTGTAATACCTTTGCCTCTTCCAATGCTTCCATCGACTGATGTGGACGGTTGTAGCTTAACAAAAGTACCTTGGCATGGGTGATATCTATATTCAGCACACGGCACTGAAGAGACTTCATCATCAGATTCTCCGCAGCTGCCAGACGCTTAAACCCGTCTATTAATTGATAACCACGTTCATATGCCCGTGCAATAACCGGCTGAAGTTGTCCATTCAGCCGCATCGATTTTTCAATCTGAAGCACCCTGGTCATGTTAAAGATATGCATCTCCGAGAGTGACAGCTCAAAATCAGAAAGTGGTATCTCTTGTATTATTGGGATCACCGAATCAGTTTTTATTCCCGGTAAAAGTATATGGCAAAAATCTTTTAAACGAACGCGTACGTCTTTACAATCAAACCGGTTTTGAAGTAAAAAATGAATCATTCCCTCTCAGATAGTGTATTTGAGACATTAACGCGTACGTCTTTACAATCTTTCCGCTTTTTAACTCAAAGCCTCTGTAAAGCCCATCCTGTAAGGGCTGTGGAGATAACGCGTACGTCTTTACAATCATTGGAGCTATCGGTTTTCGCTTTTTATTTCGTTCTCTTTGTAGTTCCCGATTGCGTTTTACATATTCCAGGTGTTTTTGCCGGTATGCCTTTTGATACTTGTGTGCAGGATAATTATCCCGCCAACGCTTATTGCGTGCCTTCCGCAAAAACCAACTCTCAAAATTTTTATTAACCCTTGACTTAGTGGTTGTATTTCGACGAGCATTCTGACATGTCCTGGATGAACAATACTTCTGCTGCTTTTTTATTCGGGGATTTTGTGGCGTTCCTTTACCACAATAGTTCGTTAAAGTTTTAAGCGGCCATAGTGCCGTATAATATAAGTTCTCTGACATATTTCTGATTTTTGGTAGAGTATGGGTAAATACCGAACACGTCAAAAAATCGATTAAGCATTAATAT
>WXFD01000052.1 GCA_009877105.1 Bacteroidales bacterium | reverse complement strand
TGCCGGCTTCATGGTCGACAACATCTGGCGGTCCATATAATTCAGCAGGGCAACTCCCCAGAGCAATCCCACCACCATCCATGGATACCATGATTTCTTTTTCAGTTCCATCAGCTTAGCTTTTCAAATGTTTTCCATACCTGGTACAATCCTCTCGGAATATGGAAACAGCCTTTCCACTTTCCTCCCTTCAGGTCAAGAAGTATCTCGCCCCGCCTGTTGAGATAACCAAACCATTCTCCAAATTCCGGATCAGGGAAATGTGTCCAGGTATATTCATGAACCTTGCGGAACCATTCAAGGCATTCAGGGTTTTTTGTATGCCTGTATCCCTTGATAAGACTTATCAGCGTCTCTACATGCACCCACCACAGCTTTTGGTCCCATTCAAGCTGCTGAAGGGGCTTTCCTTTTATATCCATAAAATAAAAGATTCCCCCATACCGGTCATCCCATCCGTATCTCAGGATATTCAGGGTTCTTTCAACTGCCTTTTCGGCAAGGGTACTGTCGTTGTTTCTTTCGGCCAGATCCATTATAAACCACATGGCTTCTATGCCATGTCCGGGATTTATCAGTCTGCCTTCGAAAGAGTCGGAAAATCCTCCGTCAGCTGTAACGTTTTCCCTGATCAGTCCCGAGGAAGGATCATAGAAGACCTCCATCACATCCCTGATACATTTCCGGATGGTGTTTTCAACAGTCTTTTGGTCCAGCAGGTGTTCCGTTTCCAGCGCGAGGTTGCAGAGAATCATTGGTAAGGAAAATCCCCTTAGCGGACGGGTTCCGGGAACGGATTTTTCATAAATCCCCTTTGGATTATCGGCTCTTTTTAGTATATTGTTAAAAGTATTGACTGCAATTTCAGAGTAAGCTGTTTTCCCCGTTGCCTTTGACAACTGGGCGAAAGCCATTGTGGCAAAGCAATCGGAGAATATATTGTAAGGACTTATAAGCGGATTCCCTTCGCGGGTAAGCGAAAAATACCAGTTACCCTCTGTGTCGCGGCCATATTTCTCAAGAAAAGTCGCTCCGTCTTCTGCTATTTTAAGCCATCTTTCATTTTTCTGAAGATGGTTGTAAAGGGAAGTAAACATCCACACCTGTCTTCCCTGCAGCCAGATGAACTTATCTGTGTCGTAAACATGTCCCTGCCGGTCGAGACATGTGAAGAAACCTCCATTCTCCCTGTCAATGGAATGTTTTTCCCAGAACGGGATGATATTCTCAAGAAGCTCGCTTCTGTATTTTTCCGATAAGCGGCTGAATTCTGTGTTCATAAATCAAAAATTGATGCAAAGTAATAATCCATTTTGATATTACTTACATCCGGTTTAAAAACTGTGATATTCACTTTGATCCGGTTTTCAACAGCTAATACGCATTTTTCCCAATGCATTCCGGCACCTGCCGGCCGGGGGATTTTCCCGGATATCATCAGAACAAAAAGCGTCTTTATTTAAGATAGTCATTGAAATACCCGGCTATCTTTTCAAAAAGATGCACCCTGGCCATACCTGTCATGTTATGTCCGGCTCCCGGATAAACAAAATAATCGACCTGTCTGCCCTGCTTTATACATTCATCTATAAAGGCCAGACTGTGTTGCCAGACTACCGTGGGATCGGCAGTACCATGAATTATAAGGAGTTTGCCCTGTAAATTGCCAGCATATTTTATCAGCGATGATTTCTCATATCCTTCGGGGTTCTTCATCGGGGTATCCATATAACGTTCGCCGTACATCACCTCATACCATTTCCAGTCGATAACCGGTCCGCCGGCACAGGCAGTCTTAAAGACACCCGGGTTCCGAAGCATCAGGTTTATGGTCATGAATCCCCCGTAGCTCCATCCATTTACACCTATCCTGTCAGGATCAACATAGCTGAGTGTTTTAAGATACCTGATTCCTGCCATCTGGTCGGCCATTTCAATTTCGCCCAGCTGTCTGTGGATGATGTCTTCAAAATCCCTTCCCCTGTTGTCTGAACCGCGGTTATCGAGAGTGAAAACCACGTAACCCTGCTGAGCAATATAATTCAGGAAAAAGCCGGCCCCGCCCGTCCACGATTTTGTTATCATCTGTGCATGAGGGCCTCCGTATACATAAACGAACACCGGGTATCTGACTGAAGGATCAAAATTCACAGGTTTGATAAGGCGGCACCAGAGATCGGTAATACCGTCATCGGCCTTAATGGTAAACAACGACATCTCCCCTGTATTGTATCCCTTGTAAGGATCCGGATCTTCAAGGAGTGTAGAGATCTTTGTCCCCTTTATATCGATAAGGTAATAAGCTCTTGCCATCTGAAGTCCGCTGAAAACATCAAGGAACCAAAGCTTATCTTCAGAGGCGCTGATGTTATGAATTCCTTCACCGGAGGTGATTCTTTCCGTTTTTCCCGACCTAATCTCAGTTTTGCAGAGATGCTTTTCAAGAGGACTTTCGATTGTTGATTCATAGAACACC
>WXFD01000051.1 GCA_009877105.1 Bacteroidales bacterium | reverse complement strand
ATATTAATGCTTAATCGATTTTTTGACGTGTTCGGTATTTACCCATACTCTACCAAAAATCAGAAATATGTCAGAGAACTTATATTATACGGCACTATGGCCGCTTAAAACTTTAACGAACTATTGTTTAACCTATTTTATGAAAATAGCAGTGATCGGTGCCGGCGGAGTGGGTGGATACTTCGGTGGAAGACTCGCCAAAGCGAACTTTGACGTTACTTTCCTCGCAAGAGGAGAACATCTCGGAAAAATTCAGCAAAACGGCCTCAGGGTAAAAAGTGTAAACGGCGATTTTATTATTGAAAACGCACAGGCAACAGACAGTATATACAAAATTGGTTTTTCAGACATAGTCATACTTGGCATAAAAGCCTGGCAGGTGCGCGAAATATCCGGGGAACTTGCCCCTATATTAAAGAAAGATACAATTGTCCTCCCGTTACAGAATGGCGTGCTTACAGCAGCAGAACTGGCTGAGAATATTCCGTCAGAGAACATTATTGGGGGATTATGCAAAATAATAAGCAAGGTTGAATCACCGGGAGTAATAAACCATTTTGCCCTGGAACCGACTGTCATCTTCGGGGAATTCGATTCCCGAAGAAGCGAAAGGACTGAGTTGCTCAAGTCGGTCTTTGACAGGGCTGAGATCACTTCTTATATTTCGGATGACATTACCGCGGATCTGTGGAAAAAGTTCATAGGGATATGTGTCAGCGGGTTACTTGCAATAACCAGGACCAATTACGGTGAACTGAGAGAACTGAAAGAGACACGTCAGCTTATGACAGAACTGATCCGGGAAATTTTTGTATTATCCCAACACCTGAAAATAAATATTGAACCTGAGTTCCCTGACAAACTGATATCAACAATTGATACCTACCCTTACGAAACCACCTCTTCACTGACCAGGGATGTGTGGGACGGAAAACCATCAGAGATTGAATACCAGAACGGAACCGTGGTAAGGCTCGGTGACAAATACGGTGTGGATACCCCGGTCAACAGATTTGTCTACAACTGTATCTTACCAATGGAAATCAAAGCCAGGAAGAAAATGCCTGAAGGCTTTACACGGTTGGAATGATATTATTTGCAACAACAATATTTTACCTCCCCCATGGACTTCAGGAACAGGTTGACAGAGCATTATGGAAAAATCCTTCAGCCTGAATTATGAAGTATGCATAACTGTGTTTATTATTCAGAAAATAAGGCAGCCTGAACAGCAGGAAGCTATCGGGATTTTTATCAGGGCACAAAATCGACATATGACGAATCCATTCCTGATGAAAACGGTGTAACTGAAGAATTTAAAATGAGCATGAACTTCAAAGGCATAACCAGGAAGTCTGCTATCAAACCAGCTTCAGTCAGAAAAACTGGCCGGAAACGAATATATGCTTAAAAAATTCGGTGAGAAATGGAACAACAAGATGGTTCTGAAACCTAATATTCTTGCATCCCGTGTTTTTTACATTCCGGTTTTCTCTGAATTTAAAATTACCTTTGCATAAAAATTCCAGCCAATGCATTTCAGTCTGATGGAGATCCTTGCCGCCTTCATGGTGCTGTTCGCCATTATCGATATAACAGGGTCCATTCCGATTATCGTCGATATCAAGGCAAAATCGGGCGACGTTCATCCCATGAAGGTTACAATTGTTTCATTCCTTATTCTCCTTGCCTTCCTCCTTGTGGGCAGTCCCTTGCTTGGGATATTCGGCGTCGATGTTTCTTCATTTGCAATTGCAGGTTCATTTATAATTTTCCTGATTGCCCTGGAGATGATCCTTGGGGTGGAGTTGTTCAAGCACGATCAGCATGCAACCGGAGCAGTGTTCCCGATCGCCTTCCCCCTGATAGCCGGAGCCGGGTCGATTACTACAATCGTGTCATTAAAGGCAGAATATGCCACTGTCAATATTTTCATTGCCCTTGTTCTGAATATGGTGGTCATCTACCTTGTTTTAAGACTGACATCGTGGTTTGAAAAGCTGTTTGGGAAAGGCGGACTTCAGATACTGAAAAAGATTTTTGGCGTGATCCTCCTGTCAATCGCCATCAAGCTTTTCCTGACCAACACCGGAATAATTATTGCCAATGGCAAATGAAATAACAATTTACACCGATGGTGCCGCAAGCGGAAACCCCGGACCGGGAGGTTACGGAGTAGTCCTGGTTTCCGGGAAACACCGACTTGAAAAATCCGGGGGATTCAGGCTGACAACCAACAACAGGATGGAACTCCTGGCCGTAATAACGGGACTGGAAGCTCTCAAGAAACCCGGCAGCCGGGTTGTTGTATACACTGACTCAAGGTATGTGGCTGATTCTGTAACAAAAGGATGGGTGTTCCAATGGGAGGCCAAAGGATTCAGGAAGAAAAAGAACCCTGATCTGTGGATAAGGTTTCTAAAGGTTTACCGGCAGCATAATGTAAAATTTGTGTGGATCAAGGGGCATAATAACCATCCTGAGAATGAGCTGTGCGACCGGATGGCCGTGGAGGCCTCCAGGCGAGACGGTCTGCCGGAAGACACAGGGTATACGCCCGACAACGATAATGATGAACTGTTTAATGATCAAATGATATGAGAGGACAGAAAGAGCTTTATGAACTGCTTGACAGATTGTCAATAAGCTTTGATTATCACGAACATCCGCCGCTTGCAACAATTCAGGATGCAAAGATCCACTGGAAAGATTACAACTCCGGAAGGTGTAAAAACATTTTTTTCCGCAATCATAAGGGTAACCGGCATTACCTGGTTATCCTGGAACATCTCCGGCAGCTTGATATTCACGATCTGGAAAAAAGGCTCCGGCAGGGAAAGCTTACTTTTGCCTCAGACAAGAGGCTCATGAAATACCTGGGGGTTGAGCCCGGATCGGTTTCACCCTTCGGGCTAATCAATGATCCTGATAAGCATGTCCACCTTTTCATGGATGAAAAGCTGCTGGAATATGACAGGCTTGCCTTTCATCCCAATGTCAATACAGCTTCGATCGTTGTTTCAAAAACTGATTTCCTGAAATTCCTCGATCATACCGGCAACACCTATGAGTTTGTTAAACTCTATGACCAGTAGTTATTCAATCTCCGGATCTTTTTTTACATCACGGATACACACACGCCGGAATGCCGGGGAAGTCGCCACATCAAATACCAACCTGCCTCACCCTGATCACTCTCACGCATACCCGGAACCGTCGGGAAATCCAAAGATTGAAAATGGATTCTTCCAAACTGAATGTCCGAATCAGGGCTGATCTGACTGATTTTCCTCCCGGCCAGGATGGCCAGCAGCTTCAGCGCAGCCTTCCGTAGACAGGTTTCTGCCATTGTTCAACCGGTTCATACCGGCTCATGCAGGCCCATCGGATTCCGCGCTTCATAATCTCAAGCGCCTGGGGAACAGAGAAATCGGATGCGACATGGCCCAGTGATGAATAAAAAACGCGCCCCCTGCCATAGTATTTTTTCCATGCAACAGGAACCACGCTTCCGCCTATCCAGCCGGCATATTTGTCGCTGAAGGTTGTTGTTGCAAGCACCTTGACATTCGGATCAACATGCATGTAATACTGTTCGGAATGCATGTCAAAATCGGCAAGACCTTTCGTGACAGGATCGTCATGATCCGTTATATTGACCCTGTAATCAATCACCCCGCCCGGATGCGCCACCCATTGGCCACCTGTCATGAACTGGTATTCGGTATTGTTCCGGAACGAGTCACATAGCCCCCCGTGCCATCCGGCAATGCCGGTCCCTGACGAGACAGCCTCAAGAAGAGCTTTCTCCTGTTCTCCCTCTATCTGCCCCATGGTCCAGGCCTGGATGATCAGGTCGACTTCATTCTTCTGATCAAGCTTAACATACGATTCCAGGGTGTCGGAAACCGTTACTACAGCCCCTTCTGACCGGAGCCACGGAACAAAAATATCACGGCACTTGTCAGGCTCATGCCCCATCCATCCTCCCCAGACGAACAGTACTTTCTTGCCTGTGAGCGGTGAAGATCCGGCCAAAGTCACGGCCAGTGCCAATGAAGTCTGTGCCATCAATGCTGCAGATGCAGCCGCTGCGCTTTTCAATAAAAATGATCTTCTGGATAACATTGTCCTGAGTTTTTGAACCAAGATAGCAAAATTTGAATTGCCGCAATCCCGGCAAACCTACAATTATCCTGTCACGCAAGAAATTAATACGGCCAGGACTCTCTGCTTTCAAAATTATACCATCTGATGAAACCCACATGATTGACCACAATCACAAACACGATAAGAATATAATTTTCAACCGAGCTTGCGAGCTCGACAAAGTCAATCATGTGCGGTTCCCTGCCCGACGGGTCAGGCGGGCATCATACCATTAAAATCAAAATTATATTATGATGAAAGAAACGGGGAAATTCCGGCAAATGAAACCGATAAGACCGGTTTTCAGGCTGATTGTTAAGAATGAATCCAAATACCATTATCTTGCATCATTTTCTTATCTTGAACGTCATTAGACAAAAGGTAAGCAGATTGCAATATCTTCCATGAAAAGAATCCCGATATATTGTCTCATCTTAATACTGATCTTCCCGGGTGTAACGGGACAGACATCCGGGAAGAAACAGTACAGGGCAGAAAAGCTTTTGTCAGCACCCGTGATCGACGGGATACTTGATGATGAGGCGTGGATGAATGAAGGGACCTGGATTGATGATTTTACACAATATGAACCCTACAACGGAGGCAGATCGTCTCAAAAGACCGAATTCAAAATACTTTTTGACAATAATAATATCTATGTTGCCATCAGGGCTTTCGACACGAGCCCCGACAGCATTGTACGACGCCTTACAAGGCGTGACAATTCCGACGGCGACATGGTGGCCATAATATTCGACAGTTTTCATGACCTCCGGACAGGGTTCCTTTTTGGAATTAGTTCCGCCGGTGTCAAATATGACCAGGTGTTCACAAATGACGGTCAGACTGAAGATTCCTCATGGGATCCGAACTGGTGGGTCAAAACTTCGGTTAACCCTGAAGGCTGGGTGGCTGAAATGAAGATCCCTTTCAGCCAGCTCCGCTTCGAAAAAAACTCCGGAGATATATGGGGTCTGCAGGTTGCCAGGGTTTTATACAGGAAGCGCGAAACCAGCTTCTGGCAGCACATACCCAAAGATGCCCCCGGACTTATTCATCTCCTGGGAGAATTGACCGGACTCAGGGAGATCAAACCCGGAAAGATCTTCGATATAACTCCATACGGGGTTGCCCGGGGGGAAACCTATAAGGCCGACCCGGCGAATCCATTTCTGCAAAAAGGACGCAGGTACGGCTTCAATGGCGGCATAGATGCAAAAATCGGCGTCACCAGCAACATGACAATGGATCTCGCAATAAATCCCGATTTCGGTCAGGTTGAAGCCGATCCGTCAGAAGTGAATCTTTCTGCCTACGAAACATTCTTCAGGGAAAAGCGACCTTTCTTTATTGAGGGTAACAACATAACCAATTTCAACCTTGGAATTGGCAACGGTGATGTTGGAAATGACAACCTGTTCTATTCGAGGCGAATAGGTAAGAGACCTCGGGGAAATCCTGACCTGGACGAGGGTATGTATGCCGATATTCCGAGATTTACAACTATCCTAGGCGCAGCCAAGCTTACCGGCAAAACCGGCAAAGGACTCTCGGTCGGATTCATCGAGGCAGTCACAGCTGAAGAAAAAGCTGAGATACGCAAGTCTGGCGAAAGGTCATACGAGACGGTTGAACCATTGACAAATTATCTTGTGGGCAGGGTTCAGAAAGACCTGGATGAGGGGAAAACCATTTTTGGGGGCATCTTTACCGGAACAAACAGGGATCTTGACGGCAATCTTGCAGCCTCAATGCATAGATCAGCCTATACAGGAGGACTCGATTTCACCCGGTACTTCAGGGACAAAAGCTGGATGCTGAGTGTCAGCACGGCTTTCAGCCAGGTCAGCGGAACGAGGGAGGCCATTGCGGAAACACAAAAATCTTCAGCCCGCTACTTCCAGAGACCCGACAAGGAGTATGCAAGGTTTGATCCTGACAGGAAATCGCTTACAGGGACGGGCGGCAGGCTGCAGCTCATGAAGCTCGACGGGCACCTCAACCTTATGGGAGTGATGACCTGGAAAACTCCGGGCTTTGAAATAAATGACCTGGGCTACAGCCAGAACTCGGATCAGATACTGGCTGTACTCTGGGCGGGTTACCGCGAATGGGAACCCCGGGGAATATACAGGAGGTACAATATCAATGCGGATTTCTTTTCTTCATGGAATTTCGGCGGAATCAATGTCGGAAAGGGTTTTGAAACAAACGCCAACATGACACTGAAAAACTATTGGAACCTGTGGACAGGCGGGAACATAGAGACTGGTTCTGTAAGTACCGGCATACTCAGGGGCGGCCCGATGATGAAACTGCCCGGAAGATTTCACTGGCAATTTGGCTTTTCTACCGACAACCGTAAGAAGCTCGGTTTTCAATTCTTCTCAAATTACAACAAAGGATTTAAAAACTACAGCAGAAGCACCTATACCAGCCTGGAATTATCATATAAACCAGCCAATTACCTTTCATTTTTCCTCGGTCCGGCCTACAACAGATCATTCTCTGAGCTTCAGTATGTCACAACACTGCAGTTCAACAACAATGACAGGTATATTTTTGCCGGCATCAACAGGGAAACCATCAGCGCTTCCTTCAGGATCAATTTCAACCTGAAACCCGATCTAACCCTTCAATACTGGGGCCAGCCGTTCATCGCAACCGGCAGGTACAATTCATATAAATACATCACAAACCCCCTAGCTGATTCATTCACCGGAAGGTTCAGAACTTACACCGATGAGCAGATAACACAGGGCGTTGATTACTTTGAAATTGATGAAAACTCTGACGGTATTGCCGATTACAGGTTTAACAGGGTTGATTTCAATGTACGGGAGTTCCTTTCCAACCTGGTCATCAGGTGGGAGTTTTCGCCAGGATCAACAGTTTATTTAGTCTGGAGCCAGAACAGGCGCGGATTCGATAATTCAGGCAAAATGCATTTTTACAATGACCTGGGAAATCTTTTCAGCACTGGAACCGACAGTTACAATAATGTGTTTCTTGTAAAGTTCAGTTACCGCTTCGGACTGAGATAGTATTCCGAAGATATATTATTTATCTGAAGATCTTCTACTTCGCCATTAATCCCCAGGTAAGGGAGGGCGAGGGGCCCATCTCAAAAACCATTTCCCCGCCGCCGGCAATATCCTTATGCGCGAAAAAAGGAATATCCAGCGGCCTTCCGTTCAGCGTGATCTTTTGTATATAAATATTCTCAGCGGAATTGTTTAATGCAGTTACAGTGAATTTCCTGCCGTCCTCCAGACTGACAACAGCCTTGTCAAACAAGGGGCGGCCTATTGAATAGGATGGATCGCCGGGGGCAACCGGATAAAATCCCAATGCGTTCAGAACATACCATGCCGACATCTGGCCACAGTCCTCATTACCCGATAAACCATCAGGATTGTTAAAATACAATGTATTAAGAATCTGATCTGCAAGCTTCTGGGTTTTCCAGGGCTGGCCGGCATAGTTGTAAAAATAAATTATATGATGACTTGGTTCGTTTCCATGGGCATACTGGCCGATAAGCCCGGAAATATCGGCTGACTTGTTCTCTCCTTCAATAGTGGACTCAACGGTGAAAAGGGAATCAAGTTTGGCGGTGAATCTCTCTTTTCCTCCCATAAGATCAATCAGTCCGGCCGGATCATGGGGCACGAACCATGTCCATTGCCAGGCATTTCCCTCAACATAGTCAGCATGAAAATGATCAGAAAACCTGGGATTAAACGGGGTTCTCCATTCCCCTGACGACATCCTGCCTCTCATAAAACCTGTTACCGGGTCAAAGTACTTTTTATAGCGCAACGCTCTCTCCGAATAGATCCCATATTCTTTTTCCTTCCCAAGTTCCCTGGCCATCCGGGCAATACACCAATCGTCGTAGGCGAACTCAAGGGCCTTGGCCACCGACTGGTTGTCCTTGTCAGCAGGAATGTACCCCAGAGTGTTGTTATAATATTTGGCAAGCGGCATCAACAACATCAGAATATCCCTGTCTGCGGCGTTGATATTGGTTGTGTCGAAATCAGATGCCCGAACCATGGCCCTGAATGCCTTTTCCGCATCGAAATCACGGATTCCCTTCACATATGCATCGACGATGACCGGGACCGCATGATAGCCGATCATTGTCCCGGTGTAGTTGGAGGCCAGATCCCACATGGGCAGCAGGCCGCCTTCATCAGATTTTCTAAGCAGCGATCTTATCATCCCGGCATCGCGGGAAGGGTTGATGAGCACAAGGAGAGGATGTTCGGCCCTGAAGGTGTCCCAGAGTGAAAAGATGGTGTAATTGAGCGAACCATCTGAATTATGGATCTTATGATCCATGCCAAAATAACGCCCGTCAGCATCGGAAAAAATATTGGGGCTTATCATTGAATGATACAGGGCAGTGTAAAAAATCACCTTCTGATCATCCGTCCCGCCTTCAACCTTAATCTTGCCAAGCTCCCTGTCCCAGGCTTCCTGAGCCTGAAACCTGACCTTTTCAAAATCCCATCCCGGGATCTCTGTCACGACATTGTTCCTTGCTCCCTCAATATCAACGGAAGAAATACCAACCTTGACCAGCACCTGTTCATCCTTTGCGGTACCGAATGAAATCAGTGCCTTGAGATTACGGCCTTCCGCTTCCTTTAACGAAGAATCAGGAACATTGTTGACAGCAAGAACATAACTGAATGGTTTTGAGAATTCTGCATAAAAATATACCGGATGGTATTTCGCCCATCCCCTTGTGATCTTTACACCCTCAATTTCCGTATCACTGATCACCTTTATCCGGAGAAGCAGGTTTTCATGTGACTGAAGGGTATGGTCAAGGTCAATTATCATTCCAGATTCATCTGATTCAGGAAAAGTGTAGCGATGAAACCCGGCCCTGGTTGTAGCAGTAAGTTCAGCCCTGATGCCATAATCGTCAAGAATGACGGAGTAGTAGCCGGGAGAACCCTTTTCATTGGATTTGGAAAAGCCTGACCTGTATCCCGATCCGGGAACCTTTTCATCGCCCCTTACCAGGGCTTCCCTTCCTGATACGGGCATGATCAGGATGTCACCGTAATCACCGATCCCCGTCCCGCTCAGATGAGTATGGGAAAAACCTATTATTGTCCTGTCGTCATCATGATATCCTGAGCAGGCATCCCAGCCATCAATCCTTGTGTCGGGGCTGAGCTGAACCATCCCGAATGGAACGGTTGCCCCGGGGAAAGTATGACCATGCCCGCCGGTCCCTATAAAAACATTTACAAGTCCGGAAAGAGACTGTTTTTCCCTGCATGAAACCAGCACCGATAGTGAAAGCATTGTATAAAACAGGAGGGTGAAGATCCTTTTTATCCTGCCAGTATTGATGCCCGGATCAAACCGGGATCCGCATTTCAGATCCCCACGTTTGGTTGTATCTGCCAGACGAGCTCGTTTCATATGATTTGTTTTTATGGGTTAATACGTTTTCCTGAAGGTATTTTTCTTTTTCAACCCGAATAAATAATGATTAAAAACAATTAATGTAAATTTAAGCATTTTAACAATCTCAAAAATATGAAAAGCAACCGGAGGGGGTTTTTAAAAGCTGCCGGGACCCTTGGTATAGGGTTGGCAGGTTTTGATTTTCCGGAGAAAATCAATAGCGATTACCGGCATAACAAATCAAATGATATATATATGAATTCCGAAACGGAAAGTACGAATATGGAAAGGCCGATAACCGTGCAGGATCAGGTAAGTCTCATCGGTGTGTATGGCAGCTGGGCCGCCGGGCTTTCGGGGAAAAATCTTCCCCGACTGTCCTTCAGGCGAAAGGAATGGAAAGATGTTAAATCGTGGAAGACTGTTGCAAAGGAAAGGCTTTTTGAGCGCGTGGTCATGCCTGAAACCGGTAAAAGCCCGGAAGTTCAGCAATTAAAAAGCTATACTTTCGACGGTCTCCATATCGAGGAGCTCAGATGGCAGCTTCCCTACGGACGGCCCACCGACGCCATTTTCCTTAAGCCGGCAGGGGCAGTGGGAAAGCTGCCCGGAATTCTTGCCTTTCATGATCATGGAGGCAACAAGTATTTCGGTACCAGGAAAATTACAAAAACCTCAGCTGATCAGCATCCCCTGATGAAAGATCACCAGGAGCACTATTATGAAGGCAGGGCGTGGGCAAATGAGATAGCCAGAAGAGGTTATGCCGTGCTTGTTTCCGATGCTTTCCCCTTCGCGAGCAGGAGGGTCATGATGCAGGATGTGCCGGTTCATCTGAAGCAGGGACTGACTGACGATGATCCGGAGGATCCGGCAAACGTAAATGCCTATAATAACTGGGCCCGTGAGCATGAGCACATAATGGCAAAGTCGCTTTTCAGCGCTGGCACAACTTGGCCCGGGGTGTTCATGGCTGAAGACTCAGTTGCCCTCGATATCCTATGTTCCAGGAAGGATGTAGACAGCAGCCGGATCGGATGCGCGGGCCTGTCAGGAGGAGGAATGAGGACAGTCTTTACCGGGGGTGTCGATGAAAGGATCAAATGTGCAGTCTGCGTGGGGTTCATGACAACCTGGCGCGATTTTGTACTGAATAAATCATTCACACATACCTGGATGACCTACGTACCCCTGCTACCCAACGAACTCGATTTTCCTGAAATACTTGGGCTCAGGGTGCCACTTCCCACTATGGTGCTGAACGACAACGATGATGACCTTTATACCCTGCCTGAGATGAAAAATGCTGATGAGATTCTCAGGGAAATTTATGATAAGGCCGGCGCTCCGGAAAAATACAAATGCTCATTTTATCCGGGACATCATAAATTCGACGCGGAGATGCAGAAAGAAGCGTTTGACTGGTTCGACAGGTGGCTGAAATAGGCTGTAATGCCGGAATCCCTTCCCGTCTTTCAGGTCAGTTTTATTACTCCGATACCGGGCCGGTCAGGAAGAGTCACCTTACCGCCGGTGATCTTCATACCATCAAACACATCATTGCTGATAAGCAAGTTCCCGTCGAGGTCGCACCAGTCAACCAGCGGGGAGAGCTGGGCCGCAGCCGAGACGGCACATGAGGTTTCGGTCATGCAACCGATCATGACTTTCAACCCCAGGGCCCTTGCAAGGCCGATCATATTGCGGGCCGCATGCATCCCGCCGCATTTCATGAGCTTTATGTTGACACCCGAATAAACATCCTTCTGGCTGACAATGTCGTCAGCATGCTGAATCGCTTCATCGCCTATTATGGGCAAGGGACTGTTTTGCGTCAGCCAGGCTATATCATCCTTCCTTGACCGGGGCATAGGCTGCTCAAGGAATATCACTCCTTTTTCATGAAGCCAGTGTGCCATTTCAAGGGAATGATTCCTGTCGGTCCATCCCTGATTTACATCAACACACAATGGTTTGTCAGTCAGTGATCTGATGGTTTCAATCATTTCCCTGTCATTGTCACGGCCAAGCTTTACCTTCAGTATCCTGTAAGGTTCCGCTTCCTCAACTTTCTGCTTTATAATTTCCGGGGAATCCAGACCTATGGTGAAGCTTGTCAGCGGGGTCTTTGCCGGATTGAGCCCGAACAGCCTGTAACAGGGCTGTCCCGTGATCTTTCCGATAAGATCGTGGAGTGCAATATCTATTGATGCCTTTGCAGCATAATTTCCAGGCATCACATTATCAACATAAATCAGAATATCCTCCAGCAGGAAAGGGTCAGAAAACCGGGAAAGATCGACTTCAGCAAGGAACTTCAGCACCGATTCGTGGCTCTCCCCGAGATACGGGGGCATAGAAGCTTCCCCATAGCCCGTGATCCCTTCGAATTCCAGTTCTGTAAGTACAACCGGAGTTGTGGTCCTTGAACTTGTTGCAAGCGTAAATGCATGTTTTAGTTGGAGTGTATACGGAGCATACCGCAACTTAAGAGTGCCTGATTTTTTCATATTGTACCTGTTTACCGGGAAAGTAGTTGCTGCACCGGCAAAATTTCTGCCAACCAATGATATTCCTGCCAGAGATGTGCAGTATTTTATGAAAGTCCTTTTGTTCATCTTCTACCTGTACCACGGATGCCCGGCAACAGGAATGATTCCCTCGCCATACCCTGCCCCGATAATCCTCTTTGCTCCAATGAATGTATCTCTCCGGTATCCGCTGAAATTGCTCCGCGAACGGTCGAGACTGTTGGTCCTGACCATCCCCGAAGCATGAATATACTCTGTATTGCCGGTATACATGGCAACATGTGTGGCCCTCGGCCGGCCTTCCCTGACTGATCCGAAAAACAGCAGGTCGCCGGGCTTCAGCGAAGCGGGAAAATTTACTGTGTCCGTTTCAGTTCCGTGCCTGAACTGCAGCGATGCATCCCTCGCAAGGATAATCCCGCTCAGGTAATACACTGTTTTTACGAATCCGCTGCAGTCGAATCCTTTTACGGATGTTCCTCCCCAGAGATAGGGGATACCATTGAATGATTCCGCACGTGATATCAGTGTTTCGGGTGTAAGCAGCCTGACTGGATCAAGATCATCAAGTATCATTGCACCGGAAGCCGGGATGAATCCGCTGCGGCCGTCGGGCAGTATTACCCGGTAATCCCTGCCGCTGATGCCGCTGACCTTTAAAATGCATCCCGCAACAATATCGGATACAGTCGTCTTTTTTTCAGGATCTCCGTAAATATCGCCTGTTTTGCCGGTGAAGAAAATCCTTTCCGACGATTTCCAATCTCGATATTCTTCACTGGTTAAGACCGCAATGGCGTCGCTGTCGACCCAGCCGATATACCGGTCGGGGGTTTGCACCAGAAACCAGCCGTGATCCCTTTTAAGGAGCCGGACAGGCGTTCCCATCAGGGATTGTGAAATCAGCTCTGCATCATACGACGGGACCAGCCGCATATTGCACACGCTGACATTCACCAGACCCCACTGAGTTCCAAGCGCCGCAGTATCGGGCAAAAGCATCAGGCTGTCAATAAAACGAACTCCTTTCCCCTCAAGGTAGCCCAACACTGAATTTCGGGCATCACGACTGTCAGTCTCACCGCTGAGAATTATTTTTTCCCCTGCCCTGTAAAGATTAATGTTAAAGATCCCTTCCCTTTTATCCTTAACCACTGAAGCACCTATCGAATCCAGTCCTTCAGACAACAAAACCAACGAGTCCTGCCGGCATCCAGGCAATGAAATGCCTGACAGCAGCCCGCCGGCAAGCAGCAACAAAAAACAGGGTAATCTTGTTTGCTTCATTTCGTTCCGAGTTTTTACGGGGTAAGCTGCATACGGTTCCTTTTTTCGGAATAATTGCTTTTTGCCGTATACTCAATTCCCATATTATAGGTCCACTCATTAAAATATAAGTTTCCGCCTTCCCATTCAACCTCACCCCTTTGAAAGTCCAATGTCTCACTTCTCAGGAATTTCTTCGGAGGAAAAAGCTTCCCTGAAACACCATTGTTCACAATCAGCCTGTATGAATCTATCCCAGACAAATAGAATTCCTTTATTTTCTTGTCATCTGAATACTGAAGCCCGTACGACATGTCAACAGGCAGCCATCCTGTACCTTCAATAAAAACTTCGCACCAGTCATGCAGGTTTTCATCGTCTGGGGGCATCATCCAGCCGCTCTGCCATCTGACAGGAATACCCTTGTATCTCAACATTGACATCAGAAGGAAAGTCTTCATACCGCAATCGCCCCTCCTGTTGGCCAATACATATTCAGGTATGCAGGGAATCGTCGAATATTCCAGCGCTCCTGCCCAGGGAATATTGCTGTCAATCCAGTAATAAAGCTTTTTCAGTATCCTGAAGGGCTCCTTTTCATTCCCGGCAATGCTGTCGGCAAGTTTTTTCACCCTTTCCGTGAAACAGATATGCGGCAACTGTTCCGAGATATATTTATCACAGATCCCCGAATAACCCGAAGAAGGCAGATTATTTATATTATCCGGATCATAATATTGCGCTCCGAACTGATAGCTGAATTCCACTTTGAAAACGAGGGGTATTCCCTTTACAGCCCTTCCTTCCATGAAGATCGTCCTGTGGGTAACTGAATCGGGAGAGACAATGTAATTTCCATGAGAGGCAGAAATGAGTTTCACTTTCTGCTGCCGGGGTTGATCTTCCCGCGGGTAAGGGAGCCAGCATCTGACAATTTCTCCTTCCGGCACAGCATCGGACTTTACAGTAAGCGAGTAGGTAATTGTCATTTCCACGGGAACCACAGGTGCGGAATTTTCCCGGGCCGCCCTGATGACCGATTCAATATGCTTCAATCTGAACCTGATTTCAGGAGATACGGAATTCAGCGAATCAAAATAAGCCCTGCGCAGGTTAAAATCCCTGAGTCGGACCAGGTTTGAGGCCGCCCGCCTGAAATATCTTATTTCGCCATTAATTTTCCTCCTTTCGAGCCAGTTGTTTTTCTCCCATAATCTGAATTCCTCCAGGGAATAACCTCCAGTTCTTTTTTTCAGATCATCAATAAAATCAGCTTCCGGCACTGAAAAATCAATTGCGATTCTGCCGGCAATCTGAACAAAGGAATCGGCTTTGGCAACCAGATCGTTGTCTGACAGTCTCAGGGTCTTAAGAGAATCCGCCAGTTTCTCAAGTTCTGCAAATTCACCTTCTTCTAAAAGTCTTCCCATCCGTTCATACAGGATGCTCCGGTCAGCGGAGTGCTTGCATGCGGCTAATGAAACCAGTAATACTGCTGCAGCAACGGGCCTTAAAATCTTCATTCTCACGGTGTGATTCTGCAAATATAACAAATCACGGTCTGAGTGTGTTTTTAAGCTTATGGATCTTTGTTATTGCATTAACAATATCATCCATATCGGCCTTCGATCCGAGAAGGATGCTCTGGTATAATGTTACTGCCTGATCGCAAAGCTGGTCATTACCCGGAAGATTGTTCTGCTCTCTCCACTGCCTGAGTCTTGCTTCCGAAAAGAGCCTTTTATAGCCCCTTGAGGTCAGGGCCTCTTCCATAAGTCCGTCCTTATTCTGCTTCCCGTAACCGCCTGTAGCGGGAATTCCTTCTGCATTAAGTGCCTCAATGAATTTTTCTTTCGGAATATTATTGAATTCTTCCTTAATATATCTGAACGGATAAAGATGATAGACTGCCCTTGTGGCTCCGTTTGCCGGCCGGTACGGTATTATCCCGGGGATCTCCCGCAATTTTCTGTCAAGATACAATGCGTTTGAAAGGCGGACGTCATTATCTTTTTCAATCCTTTTCATCTGAGACAACAGGATCAGAGCCTGCGATTGCTGCATCCTGTAATTTCTTCCCCGGTAGGGATATCCCGGACCGGGTTTCATGGTACCTCTTGGCCTGCCGCAATTATGAATCGCATAGCACTTGTCGACAAGAGCCTCATCCATGCTCAGGATGGCTCCGCCCTCACCTGCAGGCAGGTGCTTTGAGTTCTGGAAACTGAAGCATCCCAGGTCACCCAGGGTGCCTGTTTTTTTCCCCCTGTATTCAGCAAGCCATGCCTGGCAGGCATCCTCAATAACCTTAAGGCCATGCTTCCGGGCAACGGAATTGACACTGTCCATATCAACCGGCAGGCCATATATGTGAACGGGAATTATGGCCACGGTCCTGTCGGTGATCTTTTCTTCAATCTTTGCCGGATCCATCAGGAAGGTCGCAGGATCTGAATCAACAAATACCGGCAGTGCCTTGTGAGCAAATACAGAATTGTATGTGGCAATGAATGTATACGGCGATATGAGAACCTCATCCCCCGCATCGACACCAAGCGCCTCCATGGCAATAATCAGGGAAGTTGTGCCGCTGGCCGTTGCAAGGCAGCTTCTGGCACCCATAAGTTCGGCGTATTTTTTCTCAAATTCGGCAACATGTTCCCCTTCACCTCTCCACCATCGCCCGGAACGGAACATTTCCAGAATACCCGGTTCCGCACTCCTGTCCCAGAACGGCCAGTCGGACCATGGTCCCTTGTGGACCTTTTCTCCTCCGTTGATTGCCAGTACCGACTGGCTTGTACCTGCCACGGTAAAAGGTCTGAACGAATAATTCAGCATTGAACCTAAGAAGCCTGCCGATGTTGCCGCAATGACCTGGCGGCGGGTGAATTTCCTTGTTTTCATTTCTTATCTGGTTTAAGTTATATTCCTGGTAGGCAAAAGAAGAATCTGTAAGTTATAATGAATTGTTGCAAAATCCAATAAAAGTTCAAAATATGAAATGGAAAAAATAAAAACCGGATTGTCTGAATCTTAATTCAGACCAGAATCATGTTTACAGGTCATGAAGGAAGATCAGGATGACATCTGTTCCCCGATTACCTTTTAGACGTTTTTAAGGTCCGGAGCTTTTTTCAGATTTTGATTAACTTTGTACATGACAGTAAATCTGCTTATGACACATCCCTTAAGCAGGAAAAGCACTCCGGATCCAATCCCATAACAAGACAGCATTAAGAATGAGGTACAGGATTTTAAAGAAAAGATATCTGATAACAGCCTGCATATTCCTTTCTGTTGCCTTATTGCTTCTTGCAGTTCCCGGGATCGCCCGATGGTATATTGAGAAAAACAGCATGGAGCTGATCGGGCGCCGGATCACAATTGACAGAATCGGGATTCGTTATCTGACTGGTACCCTGAAGGTCAGGGGCTTTAAAATATTTGAAGCCGACGAAAAAACGGTTTTTGCAAGCTTCA
This sequence comes from Bacteroidales bacterium, assembly GCA_009877105.1. GTDB lineage: Bacteria > Bacteroidota > Bacteroidia > Bacteroidales > VadinHA17 > LD21. The sequence continues at coordinate 49,316 of WXFD01000051.1, read as the reverse complement.
GGCAGTTCAGGATCTCTGTCAGTTACCTGCCTCTTCTACGGAATGAATTCGTGATCAGAAAGGTGTCGCTCGATGATCCGTTTATACAGGTGATGCAGAATGGCAGCATGTTCAACTTTTCTGATCTTGTGGCCCCGGACTCCACAGAAAATGAAAGGGAAAACGTCCGGAAAACCCCGGCAAAATATGTAATCCATAATATCAGGATTGCCGGCGGTTTCGTGAAATACACCGATGTTCCCCTGCAGCATACCATCTATCTCGACAGTATTGACCTGACGATTCCCGGGTTCACCTGGAACAGCGATTCGGCCAGGCTTGGCGCAGGTTTCAGGTTTGTTGAAGGGGGTGGCATAAGTTCTGACCTTGAGATCAACCAGGCTGACAGCACCTACAGGCTCAGCCTCATGATCGACAGCCTGAACCTGGGGATCACAGAACCCTATGTGAGGAATTATCTGAATGTGTCAACCCTAACCGGCAACCTCACCAGCGACCTCATGATAAACGGAAGTATCAGCAGCATACTTAACCTTTCCGTTCAGGGAACCAGCCAGGTCAGTAATTTCGGACTGCAGGACACCCTCGGGAGAACCATCCTCTCATTCAACGATCTTTCCGTGAAAATTGATACGCTTGATCTTTCCGCCGGCCGCCTGCATTTAGGCAGTATCAGTCTAACAGATCCATTCGTGCTTATGGAACTGCAGGACTCGGTAACCAACTGGACCACACTGATGAAAACCGGGGAAAGTGCGGATTCTGCCGCGATCAGCGCCGACACCACCGGTATAACGGGAGGATTCAGGTATAATATCCCTGAAGTTTCGGTCAGCGGCGGATCGATCCTGTATATGGATAAAAATCTCCGCTATCCGTTTGAATATAAAATCGACAGTCTCAAACTAAATGTTAAGGAAATCACAGATCAACCCGGAAGAATATCCTACGATGTCGCGGCCGGACTGAACGGAACCGGCAAACTGATTACACACGGAATGTTCAGCCTTGAAAACCCCGGCAGTGACGTGGAGCTTTCACTGGATATCAGCAGGCTCCGGATGAAGGATCTGGATGCATACTTCAGACATTACCTTGGATTTCCCGTTACCGGCGGAACAATGAATTTACGAACCGACAACAAACTGAAGGGAAAATCGCTTGTAAGCAATAATGAAATCTACTTCAGGAGATTCAGCCTTGGCAAAAAAGTCGCAGATGAAACCCGGTTCAATGTCCCCCTTCGCCTTGCCCTGGCAGTACTCAGCGACAGAAACGGGATTATCGATCTGAAAGCTCCCGTAAGGATGAAAGGAGAAGAGGTCAGGATTGTCAATCTGGGGAAAATCATTTTCCGGATAATTGGAAACCTCTTTGTTAAAGCAGCAGTTTCCCCCATAAATCTGCTTTCCGGACTGATTCAGTCCGATCCTTCCTCACTTCAGTCAGTCAGGTTGAATTTGACTGAGTTTCAGCCGGACGAAAAAGCGATTCGGTCACTTGACGCAATAGCAGGTATCCTCGACAAGAAGCCAATGCTGAAAGCAGATTTTATCTACTGCATCAATCGCGGCAGGGCAGCCGACACTCTGGCAGGCATAATGGCCAGGAAAGAACTGATGAATTCAGGCATCCTCCGGGAAAAGGATATAAGGAACATAGCCGATTCATCCCTGTTCAGATATCTCAGGAATAAATTAACCCTCCCTGACGGAACGGACAGCTTGCCGCTGGCAGCCCTTTCCAGGCAATACTTTGGCGAAGATGTACTTAGTTCATCTCTCGATTCCCTGAGAGCAGGACATGCCGGATACCTGAAAAAATACCTTGCCACCGAACGAAACATACCTGCTGAAAGGTTCAGCGTCATTGAGATTACACCCGATTCACTAGTTCCCGTAAAGGGAGATCCCCTTTTCAGGATTTATTTTACCGCGGAAGACCAGTAAAAACCCCATAATAACCATGAAAACACATTGCCTGCCATTAGTTTTCCTTGCCTCAGTAATTGTATCCTTTGCCTGTTCCCGGCCGCCTGAACCACAGGAACCCGTTTTGTTAAGGGAGAACTGGGCGATACAGTCATCAGCTGCTGTCGGGGAATCCGGCAGCGTTATTTCGACAACTGCATTCAAACCGGAGAACTGGTACCCTGCAACCGTTCCCTCAACTGTGCTTGGAACCCTTGTGGAGAACAAAGTTTATCCCGATCCTTATTTCGGCACAAACATCCTCAAAATCCCGGGCTACATTACAAAATGGCCCCCTATTGTTCCTGACGATAGTCCCTTTAAAGTCTCATGGTGGTACAGGACCGAATTTCATCTTCCGGCCGGTAACGGAGCTAAAAACACATGGATCAGGTTCCACAGCATTAACTACAAGGCAAATATTTGGCTCAACGGCAGCCTGATAGCTGACACCGCCTCAGTGCAGGGAGCCTATCGCATCTATGACCTGAACATTACTGATTATGCAAAACCGGGAGAAATCAACTGCCTTGCACTTGAAATATTTCCCCCCGAAAGATTCGATCTAACAATTGCCTGGGTCGACTGGAACCCCACGCCCCCGGGCAGGGGAATGGGTATCTGGTATGATGTTACGGTACGGTCAACAGGGCCGGTGACAGTGAAAAACCCGCAGGTGATCACCAAACTCAACCTTCCCTCAACTGACCAGGCCCGCCTGACCATTGCATCCGAAGTTGAAAACCTTACTGACGGGAAGATCAAAGGTAAGCTTAAAGGCACCATTGACAATATTGTTTTTACACAGGAAGTAACACTCGGACCGAAGGAATCGAAGAAAGTAGTTTTTGATCCTTCGGACTTCAGCCAGCTGGTGATATCGGAGCCCCGTTTATGGTGGCCGCATACTGTCGGCCCCCAGAACCTGTACAACCTCAACCTGACCTTTGAAACCAAAGGCTCTGTATCCGACATTAAAAAGGTTCGTTTCGGCATACGCGAAATATCTTCATGGATGAATGATTTTGACGGCAGGCACACCAGAGTGTTCCAGATAAACGGGAAAAACATCGTGATCAGAGGTGGAGGCTATGTGGAAGACATGCTTCTCCGACCCTCGGATGAGAGAATAGATGCAGATATCCGGTATGCAAAGCACATGGGATTGAATACATTGCGACTTGAGGCGCCCAGGGGATCCGATTACCTGTTCGAAAAATGCGATGAGGAAGGGATACTCCTGATGGTCGGCTGGTGTTGCTGCAGCTCATGGGAAATGTGGGACAGATGGACCCCTGAAATGGAGATCGTCGCACAAAAAAGCTGGGAAGACCTGATCCTCCGGCTGAGAAACCACCCTTCGGTATTCGACTGGCTGTACGGAAGCGATATGCATCCGACGGAAAAGATCGAGAAGATGTACCTGAACGTGCTCAACGAGCTTGACCAAACACGACCGTTCCAATCATCAGCAACACAGGATCCGAGCACGGTAACTGGAAATACCGGTGTATGGATGGGACCTTATCCCGATGTTTATTCCTACATGCCCCCTTCATACTGGTACGGCAAGCTTGAATTCAACACTGAAGCCGGGCCGTCAGGGGAACAGATACCCCCGGTTGAAAGCATGCGGAAAATGATGCCGGAACAGGATCTCTGGCCTATAAGCGACTCGTGGAACATCAGGCTCAACAAAGCTTTTTTCCCTGCCGCCCGTAAAGCTCTCTTTTCACGCTACGGCAAACCGGAAAACCTCAATGAATACAGCATGAAATCGCAGGTTCTCCAGTATGAAGCAAGCAGGGCAATGTTCGAAGCCTATGCCGGCAACAAGTACAAATCCAGCGGCATTATCTACTGGATGTATAATTCAGCATGGCCCACAATGTACTGGCAACTCTATGACTACTTCCTTGCCCCGAACGGAGCTTTTTACGGGATAAAAAAAGCCTGCGAGAACCTTCATATCCAGTATTCGTACGACGATCACTCTGTAAGGGTCGTCAATGGACTGTACCGTGATTTCTCAGGATTGAAGGCATCCGCAAAGCTCTATGATATGAAGATGAATGAAATTCACTCAGAAGAAGTGCCGGTTGCGGTAAAGGCAGATGAGAGTGTCAAAGTCATGTTCCTGGAGAAGCCCAGGCCCGGAAGCGGAATTACATTCCTAAAACTCATCCTGAACGATGATTCAGGCAGAGAACTGTCTTCAAATTTCTACTGGCTTTCATCAAAGGGGGATGAGAATGCGGATTTCACTGCATTGAACAGGCTTCCTGAGGTTGAACTCAGCTGCTCCGTCTCCCCGGTACTTAAAGAGAACGGGAGGTACAGGGCAGTTATTGAGATTGAGAATCCTTCGGACTTTCTTGCTTTCTCTGTGAACCCGAAGATCATCAGACGCGAATCGGGAGACCTTGTATTGCCGGTTTTTTGGGAAGACAACTATTTTGCGCTTCTGCCAAAGGAGAAACGCAGTGTCAAAGTGGAATTTTCGGATCAAGATCTGGGAGGTGAAATACCGGTGCTTGCAATTGACGGCTGGAACATAAGAAAAGCCGAACAGGAGCTTAAGTAAGTACTGGAAAGGACCGCAGGGTTACGATGCATGGAAGTTCGGCGTAACTCGGTGATTAATTTCCGCGACCGGAGGCTGTGTTCTGATTTACCGGCATAATCCTTGCAACCCAGCCTCCGCCGGGCGCAAGATTCACTACCAACGAATCGCCTGCCTGAAATTCCTTTCTGACTTTTATGTAATCTTCAGCCCTTTTATCCGCGTTTATGCCGTCTTCGACAGCCTCAAGCCAGTACCGTCCCGGTTCAAGGAAATCAGTTTTCAGACTGATTGTGCGTTTGTCCCAGTCTGTGATGGCTCCCAGGTACCATTCCCTGCCCGATCTGCGGGCAAGCACTGTATACTTTCCGATTTTCCCCTCAAGCAGGCGTGTCTCATCCCAGACAACCGGAATTCCGGCAAGAAAGCCGGTACATTCCTGCTCACGGTAATAATCGGAAGGCGAATCAGGCAGCATTGTCATCGGGCTGTTCAGTATCACAAACAATGCCATGGCATGAGCACGGGTTCCCTGCCCCATCGGGTAATCTCCCACAGGACGGAAATTCTCTCTCGTGGAGTTGCGCATTGTGGCAGGAATATAATCCATCGGGCCGGTAAACATCCTTATGTAGGGCAAAAGATTGTGATGAACTGGATCATCATAGCTTGTCCAGCCGTTGAATTCAAATTCAATAAGTGCTTCCCGGGTCAGGACATTGGGATACTTACGCCGTAAACCGTCAGGTTTGCAGGCCCCGTGAAAATCCACCACCATTTTTCGCTTTGCTGCTTCAGCGGCAACAGCCTCGTAGAATTCAATCATCGGCTGATCGTCACGGTTCATGAAATCCACCTTGATGCCCTTTATCCCCCATTTTTCAAACTGGTTAAAAGCTTCATCCCACTGCATCCCAAGCGTGTGCCAGATTACCCAGAGCATTATATCAACCCCTTTTTCCCTGCCATAGGCAGTAACTTCCCTGATATCCAATCCGGGGACAGTTTTCAGCAAATCTTCCCCCGGACTCCATCCGTCATCAAAAAGAAAATACCTGAATCCATGTTTTGCACAGAAATCAATAAAATACCTGGCTGTTTCAGTATTGATCCCCGATCTGAAACCGACTCCGTAAATATTGTGTTTCGCCCACCAGTCGAACATCACAACTCCGGGTTTTATCCATGAAACATCACTTATGGCGCATGGAGAGGCAAGCAGATAGGTCATATTATTTGAAACTAGCTCCGCCTCATCACCGGCAACCGCAAAGATCCGCCATGGGAAATTCCTTGTACCTGCCACCCTGGCAATGTAACCGTAAGCTTCTTCGACCTGGCCCAGGTTATAGGGAGAACCGGTTGCGGTCAATGTTTTCGGACATGGCGGATTCACTGCCGACAACCGTGGCTGCCCCGTCCCTTTCAGCCATAATCCCGGATAGTTGTATAGGTCGGCTTCCGTGACCATAATAAACGTTCCGTCTTTCTTCTCCACAAGAAATGGCAGATTACACAGCTTACCATCTCCGATTCCGGCCGGCTTTTCGTGTTCATAAGGTGTTTCGTAGGCAGAATTGAAAGTCCCGGACGACTGAAACCTGACCGAATCGCCATCTTCAAAACAAAGCTCAAGATTCTCCCTGTAAATGGTCAGTTCATTCTTCAATGAGGTCGAAAACCTGTACGCCAGACCCTCATCGAACATCCTGAATGTAACAGCAAACTTACTCCTGAATCGGATCTCAAGCTCATTATAGGAATTGATAAGTTCTGATGCCTTTTCCCTTATTTCAGGTCTGACAACCTCGTTAACCCTCCTTCTGACAGTCTTTTGCACTTTAAACTCACTGAACGGATTTTCACTGTCCGAAGCCACGAGCCCGATATTTTCCAGTTTAAGGACGGGAAGGCTTCCTTTAAAAATGGACAAATCAATTCCATTACTTATCTCAATTCCGGCTGTCAGACTTCCGTCAGGAGAACGGATTTCATATTTCTGTGATGAAACGGGCAGGTTGATAAACACTGACATAACCAATATCAGATATTTCTTCATGGGAGAGTTGATTTATTAAATAAAATTATTTCCGCCTTGAATAAGATTGACTGATCAGGCAAGATATGGCTGAATTTAAAATACAATTCTGAAATCCACATAATTACGCGGGGGATAAGGATCAATCGTCAGCGATCCCACATGGCCCGGACCATTTCTGCACCATTCAATAAAATCCAGAAGTTCCTTTTCCGTTCCTTCGGCTTCCATATAAACACTTCCATCCGGCATATTTTTTACAAAACCTGTAATGCCATGGTGATTTGCAGCTCTCACGGCACTGTATCTGAAGCCAACTCCCTGAACCCGTCCCCTTACATATATCTTATAAAGGACCTTCTCCATTTCGTGTTGTTTGTTTCATCCCGGATCATAACCGATCTTTTTTCCCCGGCAGGCTCCTGGGTTCAGCAGGATGCGGGAACAGGGATTTCTGCCCGGCCGCCCTGTTCCTTATTCTTGCCGGCATCAATCGGGATTCTATGGCTAACGGCCGGAGGTAATTCCTGACGGTATTAAAATTACAAATAAATATTCATTGCGCCCAAATCGCCGGAAACTATTCATAATGGACAGGAGATCCCGCTCATCTGTCATAATCCGGGGCCAGTCGGTTTTGGATCACAATGTCTTTTTACGGCATCCAAACAGATGCATCTTTAAAATATGCAGCTAAGACGCAAATTCCTATATTGCATTATTAAATAATACCTTAATATCCCTGCAATGAGAAGTCTTCTTTCAATTTTTGCATTGATAACCATTTTGATTTGTAGTTTTTCTCCTGTCAACACCCTGACAAAGACTGAACCGCCGGGGAAAACCGGTCACTTTCAGGCCAGGGGAATTTACGGGAGTCCGGATGCTTTCTGGAACAGGGGAATAGAACTGAACCGGCTCAATGTGAATTCGGTTTTTATGAACTGGAAGGCCATTAATGACAGGATCATGGAGCGTGCAGGGAAGGAAGGTTTGAAAGTTTATGCCGAATTTCCGGTTCTCAACGGCGCCGGATATGTTGACAAGCATCCGGAGGCCTGGGCGATTGACAGTGATGGTAAGAGAGTTGAACCGGCTTCATGGTTCATGGGAGTTTGTCCTACTGATCTGGGATTCAGGCAGTTCAGGATGAACGAGCTGCGGCAGCTGGTGGGTAGATTTGAACTAGACGGGATATGGATGGATTATCTTCACTGGCACGCACAGTTTGAAGAGCCGGAGCCTATCCTTCCAGAAACCTGTTTTTGTGATAACTGCATAAGCTCATTTGAAACTGCAACCGGTATCAGGGTTCCCGGCATGAGCACCCCGGAAAAGGCCGAATGGATACTAAAAATGCACGAAGCCGGGTGGCGTGAATGGAGGTGTTCGGTAATTGCGGACTGGGTCAGGGAGACAAGGGAGATTGTAAAGGAAGAAAGGCCGGGTGCGCTGCTCGGTATCTTTCACTGTCCATGGGAAGACGGGGAATTCAATGGTGCAAGAGTCCGGATCCTGGGTCTGGATTATGATCTGTTGAAAGATCTGACAGATGTTTTTTCACCGATGGTATATCATGGCCGGATGGGCAGAAAGCCGGAATGGGTCAGGGAAAACATCGAATGGTTCTGCAGAAGGCTGGACATCAGCCCGGGAGCATTTCCGAAGGTCTGGCCCATAGTGCAGGCTTATGATGATCCCCGCGCAATAACGCAGGAGGAATTCCGGAAGGTGCTGAATTACGGTTCAGCCGTACCGGTCACGGGAATAATGATGTTCACCGCCAATGCAGTCGCAGAGAACCCAGCAAAAACCGAAACCATGAAACAAGTATATTCCGGATTGTTCTCCGCGAATTAGGATCAGGGCATTCATAATAATTCCCAAACCGCGCAGCGGTGACATGTCTGTAACCGCATGGCGGCGAATTGCCTGACTCCTGGCGCTGATAAATTAATTATGAAATCATTATCTGACTTTTGAATATCGAATCCTGATCTTTTTTAAATTAAGGGCCTGATAACTGACCCTGAATAAAACACACATCAACCATGAAATACAGACTATTCGGAAAAACAGGCTGGAGGATCAGTGAAATTGGCTACGGAATGTGGGGAATGGCAGGATGGACAGGCTCGGACGATGAGGAATCATTCAGGTCGCTGCAACTGGCTGCCGATCTGGGATGCAACTTCTTCGACACTGCCTGGGGATACGGTGCGGGAAAAAGTGAACATCTCCTGGGAGAACTCATCAGGGCAAACAGGGATAAAAAAATCTACACCGCAACAAAAATGCCTCCAAAGAATTTCCAATGGCCCAGCACCCGGGAATTCAGCCTCGACGACTGCTTCCCGCCCGACCATATTGAGGAATATGTTTCAAAAAGCCTGAAAAACGCAGGACTTGACTCCTTTGATCTGATGCAGTTCCACACCTGGGAAGAAAGCTGGCTCGACGATGACCGCGGAATCAAAAAAATGTCAGACCTTAAATCACAGGGACTTTTTCATGCCATAGGGATAAGCCTGAACCGCTGGGAACCCTGGAACGGGATCCGGGCAGTGGAAAGCGGACTGATCGATTCCGTTCAGGTGATCTACAACATCTTCGACCAGAACCCTAAGGATGAACTCTTCCCGGCCTGCCGGAAAAGGAATGTCGCGGTGATTGCCCGGGTCCCTTTCGATGAAGGCACCCTTACAGGAACCCTGACCAAAACAACCACATGGCCCGAGGGAGACTGGAGAAATACTTATTTTGTCCCTGAAAATCTGATCCCCAGCGTTGAAAGAGCCGATGCACTCAAACCTCTGCTACCTGAAGGCATGTCAATGCCGGAGATGGCTCTCCGATTCATACTCGGGGAACCGACAGTGACTACAATCATTCCGGGAATGAGAAAACCCGGCCATGTGAGATCCAATCTTTCAGCAAGCGAAAAAGGCCCCTTGCCTGCAAAACTCATGAACGAACTGGAAAAACATCGCTGGAACAGGGTGCCGACAAAATGGTCGCAATAAATAAACTGATATTTGTCAACATTATAATTGATCAATATCATCTTAAGCATAGACTTAAATCAATATAAAGTCTGTCATATGTCAGTTATTTAAGACTTTTCAAAACGTGATTGTATACTGAAACATGAAAATAAAACATTCCTTCACAGGCCGCTAAATGATTGTAACAGCATATTAACCGTAATTTTTTTTGTAATTTGTAGATTCAAACATCCGAACAGGAAAAAACACAAAGACATGAAAAGAAAATTATTCTGCGCGATTGCATCAATAATGTTTGCAATACCCATTGTCATTAATGCACAAAACAAGGATAAGGCTGTGTTCAGAACACTGCCTCCGGGGTTTTATCAGAACTCGATCCTGCGCGATGACAGGGAGGCCAGGGAAAGAGCCGAGCCTGCCAGGCCAATGAAAATGTTTGCAGTCGATCTGTCAAGCTCATCACTGCCCAACAAATTTTCAATGTACAGGAATCAGCAATGGCATAATCCTCCCGTTTCACAGGGGAGTACAAGCACATGCTGGTGTTTCTGTACAACCTCATTCCTGGAATCGGAAATATACCGGATCCATAAAATGAAGGTAAAATTATCGGAAATGTATACTGTTTACTGGGAATATGTTGAAAAAGCCAGGCGCTTCATAAGGGAAAGGGGCAATTCATTGTTTGATGAAGGATCAGAAGCCAATGCCGTAACAAGGATGTGGAGCAAATACGGAATTGTTCCGTATGAAGACTACACCGGCCTGCTGAATGGCCGGAAATTCCACAATACCGACAGGATGAGGGAAGAGATGCAGAGTTACCTGCAGTCGGTGAAGGAATCTTCTTCATGGGATGAGGATGCTGCCCTGGCTACAATCAAATCAATAATGAATCATTACATGGGCGAACCGCCTGCAGAAATAACAGTTAACGGGGAAAAAATGACTCCTGTTCAATATCTGAGGGATATCCTGAAGATTAATCCCGGAGATTATGTCGACATACTTTCCTATACCCAGGAACCATTCTACAAGAAGGTTGAATACCAGGTACCCGACAACTGGTGGCACAACAGTGATTATCACAATGTTCCTCTCGATGTTTTCATGACGGCGCTAAAAAATGCCGTAAGGAAGGGATACACCGTCAGCATTGGAGGCGACGTTTCGGAACCGGGTTTCGACAGGGTGACCCAATGCGCCGTCATTCCGGATTTTGACATTCCTTCAGCATATATCAATGATGACGCCCGTCAGTTCAGGTTCTCCAACCGTACAACCACCGACGATCACGGGATGCATCTTGTAGGATACCTGGAAAAAGACGGCAAAGACTGGTACCTGGTAAAGGACTCCGGCTCCGGTTCCCGGAACAACGATCCTGATGCCGCTGAATTCGGCTATTATTTCTTTTCAGAAGACTATGTAAAACTTAAAATGATGGATTTCATGGTCCACAAGGATGCCGTGAAGGAATTGCTGCAGAAATTCTGAACCGGGGAAATTAAATAACGGAACAGCAGTCTTCCCGGAACCTGTTTTCTTTGCCTTATGTCAGGTGTCTTCCTGTTTTCTGCAGTGCAACGCTCAAAAAATGGTAATGCGGTCAAAAAAAGTTGGTGATTTTTTGAGGATTGAGGATTAAATTTGGATTGTCAACCTGAATATGAAGAGGGCAATGCTGGAGACCAACCCGGAGTCATTGGGGCGATATCAGCCCGGAAAGATGAATTTTACGGCCTGACAGTTCCGGTAAGACACCATGTATCGGTAAATTGTTTATGGCTGCTGATAAAATCATCGGTGGCGAAATCGAAAGGGCAATAAGATAATTCACCCATGTTCCTGTCACTCTTGTTGATCTGAAGTTCGGTCCTGTTGCCTTTTCCAACTTTGCCGAGAACAGTACCGGCATCAACTTTATTGCCTTTTACCACATTAAGATCAACGATATGATCGTAAATTAATTTGTAAACAGAATTGGATGATGTCTTAATCCATACCTCGTAATCGGGAAAGTTGTCATTCAGTCTGATATCTTCAACATAACCGGCACATACTGATCTTACCTGCACAGATGAATTGCTGACATAATACTCAAACGCCGGATTCTTTTGCTGAGGGGAAAGATCGGCACCAAATGGTATGATATGAGTAACTGTTGTGATATCAACCGGGGTAACTGACAAAACAGGAGGCGTTTCATCATCCTTCTGCCCGCTTTTGCTGCAGGAAACAGTCAGCTGAGCAATGATAATCATCACTATAACCAGCCTTATCTTCCACAATACTGACAATTTGGTCATGACATGTATCTTTTTCTTGTAAAGTTACGGGAGAAATTAAGAGATTGAGAGCAGCTACATTAAATATTCTCACTTTCATGCATGTCACCCGCTACGGGTAATAACTCAATCCGCCTAAAAATCCGAACCGGGAATATATGGCAGAAACCGAATGCCGGCTATTTTTTCTGTCCGTAATATGCACCCTGCCCGTGTTTCCTGAAAAAGTGCTTATCAAGGAGTGTCTGATCAATCGGTCCTACAGGGGCTATTGAAAGGGTCAAAGCAGCAGTACGGGCAATTTCTTCAAGACTGATAGCATGAAGCACAGCTTGTGTCACATCCCCGCCCCAGGTGAATGGTCCGTGGGAAGCGACCAGTACGGCAGGTATCCTGAGAGGGTCCATCTCCCTGAAACATTCTACTATCACCAGGGCAGTATTATATTCATAATTTCCGGCAATTTCCTCCCTGGTAAGCGAACGGGTAACAGGTACGTTTCCATGGAAATAATCGGCATGAGTGGTTCCGAGGCAGGGAATCGGTCTGCAGGCCTGAGCCCAGGCTGTTGCACTTGCAGAATGGGTATGAACGATCCCGCCGATTGTGCCGAATGCTTTATAAAGTGCTGCGTGGGTCGGAGCATCGGTTGAAGGGAGCAGATCCCCTTCCACAACATTGCAGGACAGATCGGTAACAACCATATCATCGGGCCCTGAGTCCCTCATGGAAATCCCTGACGGTTTAATTACCATGAATCCGGTCTTCCGGTCGATTCCACTGGCATTTCCAAAAGTCAGTTTTACCAGTTTATGTTCAACCAGGCTCAGATTGGCCCGATATACTTCTTCCTTAAGATTCTGTAACATTTCTTCAGATATGATAAAACAAATCGTTCCAGCGAAGTTCTTTTTTGAATTCGTCCACTCTGCATTTATCATCGATCACAATACATTCAATACCGGCTATTTCGGCAAAGTTAACAAGATGCCCGGTGTTCAGTGCCTGTGAAAATCCTGTATGGTGAGCGCCTCCCGCGTAGATCCATGCGGTTGCTGCAGTTTTCAGGTTGGGTCGGGGTTTCCATAATACACTGGCAACCGGAAGTTTTGGCATGTCCGGACAGTCAATAACTTCGACCGGGTTCACTACCAGCCTGAATCTGTCACCCAGGTCGATAAGTGAAGCATTCAGAGCCTCCCCTGTTCTTGTTTTAAAAACGAGCCTTGCCGGATCATTTTTCCCGCCGATGCCGAGAGGATGGACCTGCAACGAGGGTTTTCCGTCTGCCAGTGAAGGGCATACTTCCAGCATATGAGCTCCAAGGACAGCCGGATTCCCCGGGTCGAGATGGTAGGTATAGTCTTCCATGAAGGAAGTTCCTCCTTCAAGCCCGGCAGCCATTACTTTCATGCACCGCACGAGAGCGGCTGTTTTCCAGTCGCCTTCGGCTCCAAAGCCATAGCCGGCGGCCATGAGCCGCTGCACCGCCAGGCCGGGAAGCTGGGCCAGGCCATGGAGATCCTCGAATGTTGTGGTAAAAGCTTTGAAACTCCCCTTTTCAAGGAAGTTCCGCATGCCAAGCTCAATGCGTGCAGCCTCCCTTACCGGTGGTGAATTGAGGACTTCGGGCTGCACCATGTATTCATCCCCGTATTGTTCAACAAGCGATTTAACCGCTGTGGCTGAAACAGCATTCACCTCACTGACCAGATCGCCAACCCCGAATCCGTGGACCTCGTAGCCAAGTTCAAGCTGTGCCGATACCTTGTTGCCTTCTGTTACCGCCACATCCCTCATATTATCCCCAAACCTTGCAACCTTCAGAGATCCGGCTTCTGTAAAGGCAACTGCCGATCTGACCCAGGCTGCTATTTCACCGATTACACTGTTGTCCTGCCAATGACCCGTTACAACCTTCCTGTTCAGCCTCAGGCGTGAGCATATGTATCCGAATTCGCGGTCGCCATGGGCAGACTGATTGAGATTCATAAAATTCATGTCAATCTCCTTCCATGGGATGTCGCGGTTGAACTGGGTATGAAAATGCAGCATTGGCTTATGGAGCCGGCTCAGTCCGGCAATCCACATTTTTGCCGGTGAGAACGTATGCATCCATGTTATTATTCCGGCGCACAACTGGTCACTGTTCGCCTCGAGGCATAGTTTTGTGATTGCGTCTGATGTTGTAAGCACAGGCTTAAAAACAATCCTTGCCGGCATCAGATGATTATTATCGAGAGCTGCCGCAATTGTCCGGGAATCTTCCGCAACCTGTTTCAGGGTTTCTTCACCATAAAGTGACTGACTGCCTGTTACAAACCACAATTCATAGTTAAATATTTTCATCCTTGTATAATTTATTTATTAAAGATCGGATACCTGTCTGACGACCTCCGGGCAGGAAAGCTGTATATTGAAAACCATAGTAATACATGCTTCAGGAAGGAATACATACTGGTAGCAAGCCATATGATACATATAACCTATCCGGTGACTGATCCTGTGGATCCGGAAGTATCTTTATTCAGTTTAATGCACCCGGGGGTTTTTATCATCCCTGTCGTCCATGTTTGCCACATAGCCTTCCGGGGCTTCACATGCCTGAATCGGTCTGGACATATCTCCGAAACCATCACCGTCCTCATCCCTGAAAAATGTTCTTACCTGGCAGTTTCCTGCCTCGAGTGTCTGGTACAACGCTTTCATCAATGAAAGATCACCTGTCGTATCATAGGCAATCTCCCAGATCATTACACCGCCAAGAGTTTTCTTTGCAAGTTCTGTTTTCTTCACCATTGTTGGGATACCATTATAGTAGTATCTGGTTCCGACGGAATCATGATAGGCATATCCCTTGTTTTCCCTGATTATTTCCGCGTAGGAAATATATCTTGCAGGAGGAGTAAAATCAAAACCATAGAACGGCACCCCCAGGGTGATGCGTTCAGGCGGGATCTTCCTGTCGATCGTCCAGAATTTAATTGCATCAGTTGCATAGGAATATGGTGAATGCGGGCCGATATCATGCGGTCTCCATATCCCGGTTTTATCATAAACCATTACATTTATAAAATCGTAGGCTTCAAGCGCCTCCTGGCCAACAGCTTCATGAAAGCCGACAGCCCCGAGGGCGGCGGTTATTCCTTTTCCCTTGGCATGAAGGGCTTTGCGCAATTCAAGAACAAAAGGATTGTAATTATTGTCAAGATAAGGAAGCAGGTTTCCTTCAATGTCGACATCTACGCCATCGAGATTATTTTCTTCAACATATGCTACCAGCTTCTTTATGAATGCTGATCTGTTTTCAGGTTTCAGCAGGTTGTTCCAGATCACGGTGTCGGGTCTGCCTCCTCCCGCAAGGGAAATAAAAACTTTCAGATTCAGGTCGTGCCCTTTTTGTACCACAGGTTTTATGTCGGCATTGAGCTCGGCAACAAGGTTTCCATCAGCATCGGGGTTGGCGAATGCGATGTTCAGGTAAGTAAGCTTGTCAAGCTCAAGCGCGTCAATTTTGTCAAAATTTCCCGTCGACAGATAGCCTACAACCTTGAAGGTGGTATCGGGAACGTAGATATCCGGCCCATAGTAGGGCGTCCGGTTGCAGGAATTGCAGAACAATATGCCAGCAAGAAGCAATAAAATGAAAGGAATTGAATTGAATCTCATAGCGCCTATTTTTTCCGGATTAGTAATCAGGTTAATAAACCAAAGATAGGCAATTGTTTTCCAAATCAAACGTCGGACTGGAGGTAATTGCATATGATTAACTTCCCGGTTTAAACTGGAGTAAAGCGGATCAGGCACTAATGGATGACTATCATCCAGATTGTGCTATTCATGCTGTTGAAATGGATCCTGCAAATATATGATCCTGAGGGGACTGTTCTGCTATCCCATAATACAGTATGGGTTCCGCCTTCAAGATTCCTGTTAACAATCACTTCGATCAGCTTACCGGATGTATTGAGAATTTCAAGGCGTGCATTTCCCCCTGAAGGCAGCCTGAAAGGGATTGATGTAACGGTATTAACCGGATTGGGAAAATTCTGCTGAAGGTGGAAGCCGCTTCTGCTGAAACCGGGGTCATTCACTCCTGCGGAGTCATATTCATAGGGTTCATTCACAA
Source organism: Bacteroidales bacterium (assembly GCA_009877105.1). GTDB lineage: Bacteria > Bacteroidota > Bacteroidia > Bacteroidales > VadinHA17 > LD21. The sequence goes on along the minus strand of WXFD01000051.1, from coordinate 33,320 downwards.
GGTGCCAGTAAGGTTCATCCTGCCCGTTGTAATTCCTTTGAAGATAATAGGTTTTTAACCTGAAACGTTGCTGGCTTTCGAGACTGACTGGTCTGGCACCTGTATGAATATCCCATTCATACAGGGGTATTTCCCCGGGATTTATTGTCTTTGCCATGCCTCTCTCGAGTGCAAGGTGAAAGAGCCCGAAATTTCCCGGTTCATGACCCCCAAGATAATGACCTATGTTATCTACATGGAACTGGTTCCGCCCAAAGATTATAATGTTTGTCATATAATCGGTTGCCAGGCCATTCTGTGCCGGTCCCGTCATAAAATCACCGTCCCGGCCATATATTCCCTCTATAATATGCAAGCCTGCGAATGTCACTGAATTATTATCAAGACACCGGGTTGCCCATATCTCCTGCCATAAGCCGCCGTCACTGCCGGGTTTATCCCATCGCGGAATTCCGGCAACCCTGTGCCTGTTATAATTGGCAAGAATGTCGGAGGCAGCTGCAGGATTCAGATCAGAGGCACTCACCCCGGAAATACTCCTGCCGTAAGCACTGCAATGGGCCTGGTAGTTTGCTGCTATGGTGCCCTGCAGGTTTTTTGCACACAGGGTCATTCCCATTCCATGAGTTTTAAACTTGGCTATATTGATCAGGAAAGTACCCGGGGCATTAACCGGCCATAAGTAAGGAATTCTTCTGAAAAACACACCCCCGGGGACATTAACCCATGAAACCTGCTCAGGCGCCAGATTCTGAACAGGTGTATTGATTCCCTGCAGGTCTATTCCGGTTCGTTCAGCCATTGAAATATAGCCTCCGTCTGAGAAATCATCCGGGCAATTGACTTCCCTGATAAAAAGCTGGTTGGATGAAAGCCCCAGTTCCTTTAAACTTTCTATAACGCCCTCAACAAAAAATGCATCAGTCACAATTCCCATCGACCGCTCGATCGTATATGCGGAGCTATTCCTTGCGCGGCATGTCAGGTTGGGTTTAATTACTATTTTGCCGGTTTTGGGGAATCCGTTCTCCTTGTCGCCGGTATTGCAAAAGACTGAACGGCCAAAATCCAGACCCGTCTTTTTGATGACAGAGGAATTTGTCTTAACGTCGACATTTGTTTTCATTATGAAAACGGCATCCGGGTTCATCAGAATAAAGGGATGAACCCCAAAGTAGTCAGAGGTATTTTCATCACACAATCCCTTGCCCGGTGACAGTACTAAACCAGCACCTGCAAGCACTGATGACCGTATGAATCTCCTGCGGTCAATCTGCATCTGCTCCGGTTTTTCAGGTTAAAATGCCATTGAATATAGTGATAATTCTGTTCCTGCAGAAATTAATCCTGATAAATCCGGAAGCCGGATCCTTCAATAATATCCAACTTTAATCCCTGTATGAGATATCGAGAAACGCCACTTTATCTTTGTAATTGATTTTTCTGATCCTGACGCATGTAATATCCTTTCCTGTAAGGGCAGATAATTCCCTGATGATCTTCTGTTTTTTTGCCGACTTAAGCAAATCCAGATCCTCATAAATGATAGTATGGCTCACAATATTATGCTTCACAGTGAATTCTTCAAGAATTACGGCCGAAACCATGATGATTATATTGAAAATAATCACTCCGAGCACTGGAAAACCAGTCAGTTTCAATGAATTAATTACTGATATTCCTATTGTGGTGAAAATGTAGGACATATCCTTCAGGCTGAAATTCCTCGTTCTGAACCTCAGGATGGCAAAGATCGCAAACAGCCCTATCGCCATTCCGAATTCGATGAAAACCGATTTCAGCATAGAAGTGATGAAAAAGACCGTTATTCCCATAAGGAAAAAGGTAAAGAGGAACTTCTCCTTCCTGGAATAACGAAAGTAGATCACCCGTATCAGGATGATGAGGAAAATCGTGTTGATTGCAAACCTCATCAGAATACCGAAAAAATCGGAATGGTTCAGATTGAAGAAATTGTCGGACATTGCCAGATTTTGTTAAATATGATTTACTTCAGCCGGTAAGTACTTGCACAATTTGTTGCTTTGATTCAATCACCGGAAGATTATATTTTGCAGGTTTCAATTAAACTTCTGTTCTCTGATGCCGGGGTCTGGATCAGGTATCGTACAACCGTCCTGACCCGGCATTTTTTTCAACCACAATCGTATTATAATAAATATTTTGTACAATTGCCTATTAAACGCTGCCGAAGCTGAAGATATTATCCATAAATATACAAAATACAGCAAGTTAATGATCAAATTTTTTCGAGCAGCATCAATGCTTGCATTTCTCATCTTCCCCGGATTCGCCCCTGTAAAAAATGCGGGGAATTATACCCTGGGATATAATCTGAGTAAACCTGATGCCGTCCTTATACTTCCAGCAATTTTGCACGAAATATCGGGGATAACCCATCTGGAATCGGATTTGTTTGCCTGCATCCAGGACGAGAATGGAATAGTATTTTTTTATGACTTAAAGAAAAACAAGATAGAAAGACAATTGCACTTTAATATCAATGGTGATTATGAAGGGATAGCCATTGCAGGAAGTAAAATATACGTGCTCAGAAGTGACGGGGCACTTTTCGAGATCGCCGGCCATGAGTCGGGAAATTTAAATTTTGATGTTTTCTACACAAACATTCCGTCAAGGAACAATGAAGGGCTCTGCTTTGATCCGGACGGCAACCGGCTGCTTATAGCACCAAAAGGAAAAACCCTGAAGGGCCCTGCAGACAAGGATAAGAGGGAAATTTATGCTTTTGATCTTAAAACCAGAACACTTTCGCAGGATCCGGTTTTCATATTTGATCTTCAGGCAATCAGGAATTTTGCAAAAGCAAACAAGTTAAACCTTCCTCTGAAGGAGAAAAAGAAAGGGAAACAACCGGAGCCGCGGATTGATTTCATGACTTCAGCGATAGGCATAAATCCTGTGTCCAAAAAGCTTTTTATTCTTTCATCTTCAGATTATTTGCTTTTTATCTCCGACATGGACGGAAACATTGAACATATTGAGACACTGAACCCGGCGGTCTTCAATAATGCCGAAGGCATTGCCTTTTACAGTAACGGGGATATGGTAATAACAAACGAGGGCGGAAGCGGAAATCCCACCCTGCTGCTTTTTAAATACCAGGAATAAGAATAACGTTCAGCTCTTTTTTCTCAGATCTTCAATTTTTACTGCATCTCCTGAGAATTTATTATTTTCCACAGTTATTCGCTGAGCATCGGCGCTTATTTTTATGGCGGTCTTCTGAGGTCCGTTCCGGGTGTTTTCAAAATAACAGTCACGAATTGTAATGTCATTCGTTTTCCACTGGATATCAATTCCTGTTCCGGGGCCAGCTGTTCCGTTATTCCTGATTGTGCAGTTTTCAATTATATTACGGTCGCCTGTCCGGAATTCATTTTCTTCTTTCCGGAACAGGATTCCGATTTCCTGATTATTTTCTACCAGGCAGTTCCTGAGAATATTATCAGTGTCGCGGTGTCCGAAATTCACCCCGTATTTCCTGTTGTCTGAAGCAATGCAATTTTCGGCGATCCCATAGCAGACGCCCCAGCACCAGAAGAATCCCTGGCTGTTGCCTTTTGCCGTACAGTTTTTAAAGACAGGACGCTGTGAACCGCTTCCGGGATGATATCCAAGATCAAAATTGTTCAGGGAATGGCAGTTTTCAAACCGGACATCATCACAAACCTGGAAACTGAAACCATCGCCGTTGTAATTTCGGGCTGTCACGTTCCTGAAGCTCCAGTTGTCGCAGTATTGAATAAAAACTGCTGCGGCGTAATTGTCATTCACCCTTTCATTCGCGGAAAGATTGCCGTCGAGGATAATGTCTTCAACTTTCACATCATTCACATTCAGAGCATGAATTATCGAGAAACGCGTGGTGGCCCGGGCTTCATCAACCGGCCAGAAGTTTTTTTCCGTCCGGCGGTCGAGAAAAAGTATATTGTCTTTTATTGCAGTGATAGTAAAAAGACTAACTTCCTGATCGTTTTTTTTATCGGCACTGAGTGCCAAACCGCCGCCCGGGGTGAATCCTTCGGGATTCTCCACCTGAACACAGTATTCATACCAGTCAGCTTCCCGGATCAGTTTGCTGCTTACACTTGGAGCCTTCCAAAGAATGGTTTTTTCGCCCGAACCCCTGATCGTCACACCTGCCTTCGGGAAAAGGGAATTCCGCATTATATAGGTGCCCGGCAGAATATGTACTGTACCTCCGCCCAGGCCTGCCACATAATCGACTGCAGCCTGCAGTACAATATTATCCTTCCCCCGAAGATCCCCCTCATCCTGGCCGACTGTTACGATGACCGGAGCCTTGATCCTCAATGGACGCATGGTGCTGAAGTCGTGCTGAAGAGCATCACCGTCCGCCAATGGCGGCTGAATTATAATATTCCCGGGAATTCCCGGGAGTTCCGTATCCACCGGCGGAGTGTTTCCGACTTGTTTAAGGTTATTATCCCCCGAAGATGCCATCACCGGCATGACAGACACCCCTGCACCGGTGATCATCGCCTTCTCCATAAATTTTCTTCTTGTGATTTGTTTCATTCCTATAAATTTTTTTAAAAAAGATCGGATGCCTGTCTGGCCTCCCTCCGGAAAAGAAATACACATGATTGAACGCAATTATATTCAATCGTGTCTGTGCCTTTGGTCAGTCATACGGTTTTCATCGGAAAGGATTCGGAGCTGTAGTTTAAAACGCGTTCCGGCTATTTCAGGCAGCAAGGAGAATATTACAGGTCTTTCTGATAGATCCTGAATTTTTTGATCACCTTGCAGCCGATTCTCTCATACTCTTTTCTCATCCTGAAATTTTCTTCGAGAACCAGATGACTCTCAATGATTTTCATATTACTTGCTATTGCTTCCTGCAAGATCTTTACTCCCATAAGGACATCAACGCCTTTTCCCCTGTGTTCTCGTCTTATCCCTCCGAGGAGCATCAGAAGCTTCCCGGTACGTCTTGATTCCCGAAGTATTTTAATAAAACCAAAAGGAAACAGTTTTCCCCTGCAGGCCTTTATTGCCGGGCTCACATCCGGAATCGCAAGAGCGAAACCAATCAGTTGCCCGTCCCTTTCTGCAACTTTGACAAACCGGGGATCAAGGATGGGTAAATATCTTGAAGCAAGTTCCGACTTCTCACTGTCGTCGAGGGGAACAAAAGCATAGATCTCATCAAATGTTTCATTCATTATCTCAAGGACAGGCTGGATAAACGGCTTTAACTGCTTTCTGGAGCTGAACTCAATAATCCTGAATTCTCCGGTTGAATTGTTCCTGCCAAGAAGCCTTCCATAAACAGCAGGGAATTGTTCCGGGATATCCCCAAGGTAGTCAACAAGATCAACCTTTTTTTCATAGCCTTCACCCTCAATTAGGCTGACCATATAAGGGGAGTTGTTCGGGCTGGTAATGAATTGTTCATACTCAAATCCTTCTATCTGGAAACCCTGGGGATCTTTATCGGAAAAACCAAGAGGACCCACAATTTTTTTCATCCCTTTTTGCCTTGCCCAGTCTTCAATCTTTTTAAGCAGTGCACGAAAGACCTCCCTGTCATTATAGCACTCCATGAAACAAAATCTGCCGTGCTGTTCATTTGAGATGGCATTGTACCGCCTGTTGATAATACCCATGATCCTGCCGGCAAGCCTTCCGCCCCTGTAGGCCAGTAACAGCAGGGTATCGGAATACTCGAAAGACTTGTTCTTCTTTTTGCTGAAAAATTCCCACTCAGCCATGTATAATGGAGGAAGCCAGCCCGGCTCATTTCTGTGTATCTTCCCCGGCAGGTAAATGAAATCACGAAGGTCTTTCCGTGTAACAACTTCCTTTATTAAGATATCTTCCATCCTGTGGCTATTTTAATAAATTCAACAATGCCGGGATAAAAACAATCAGGCCCACCACTGCTGCAGTGACAGACATCAGTAATACCCCCGCTGCCGCAATATCCTTGGCCTTTCTGATAAATGGATTTTCTTCCTCTGTATAAGCATCACCCAGGAATTCTATTGCTGTGTTAAAACATTCGGCGGCCAGAACCAGCCCTGCAACGGTGATTATGGCAATCCATCCGGTCGGGTCAATCCTTAAGGCCAGTCCCGCAACAACAACAACGATCAGGACCGTGAGATGTATCCTGAAATTGACCTGGCTCAATATAACGGTACCCAGTCCCTTAAATGCATTCCTGAAGCTCTTCTTCCTTTTCACAAAAAAAGAAATCATAATTTCCGGTAACATTATTCTATTGGTCTACAAGTATCTTTCTGAGATTCTGAAGCTTTGCAATATCGAATCCAGAACCCGAAAGATACCCTTCAATACCGCCATAATGGTTTTCGACCCTGGAGAGCACTGTCAGGATATCTTCATGTTTCTGTTTTATTGCGTGCAGTACTGCATCGGAAGGGAATAAACCGAGCGTCAGGAATTTTCTGATTCTCAGCTTTCTTTCATAGTGCGGAACCATTGAGTCATTTGATGCCATATAATTCCCAATGATTTCTTGCCTGTCGGCACCTGCTATCATCTGGAGGAGTGCGCTCAGGATGCCGGTCCTGTCCTTGCCTGCCTGGCAATGTATAAGCAAGGGAACATTCCCCGGTTCCAGGATCAGATCTGCCATTTTGCTCAATACCGGTCGCGCTGCATCAACAAGCTCAACATAAAGATCACTGATTACCCTGTTTATTTCTTCAGGATTATAACGTCTTGTGATCAGTGGTTTGAGTTTCAACCGTGTTATACCCGCAAAATCGAGCGGGTAATTGATTAGCTTAATATCAGGCGTTAGGTTTCTTCGTTTTGCAGATTCTCCCGGCCCCCTCAGGTCTATGATTGTTTTTATTCCTAATTCCTTAAGCCTTGAAATATCATTTCCATTAACCCGGTCGGGATTGGCTGACCTGTAAATGAGTCCTTTTCTCATTACACCGCCTCCCGTGATTTTCAATCCTCCTGCATCCCTGAAATTCAGGATGGACCTGATCCCTGAACCTGAAGATATATTCTGCATTCCGGTAAAATTAATAATAATTGTTTCACTGCAATCACAGCCAAACAATTGTAATAAGAATACAATCCCGGTTTTCATTAACCGGGTTATCCAAGAATGTAAACATACTACTTTAATGACTTGTTTTATCAGGTTTTGACCTCTGTCACCCAATAATTTTTCCGGAATCGGTTACATCCTGATTATGATGCCGGGAATTGGTATTAAGGTATGGTTCAATTATATTTGCCTCAGGAAAAATTAGAATCGATGACAAACAAAGATTTCAGGACAATTGTAGTCCTTATCATGGCTGCATTAACTATTTATTCGTGCAACAATCATTCGGGGAAAACCCGGCAGGCACATACATCCGACGGACGTAGTACACAAGTTTCCCCCGACTGGCATGGAACATATTCCGGTTTTCTTCCCTGTGCTGATTGTGACAGGATTGAAACAGAACTGATCCTGAACGACGACTTCACCTATGTCCTGGTCAACAGCTATCTGAAAGGAGAAGAGAGTTTTACCGACACTTTGCTGGGTAAGTTCACATTGAAGGGAAGCAGGATCAAACTGCAAGGGATCCCCAAAAATGAAAGATCCCCGTGGTTCAAGGTAGAGGAAGGACAGGTAAGGTACCTCGATATGAAAGGCAGGATAATAAAGGGTGAACTTGAAAATCATTATATAATGAGGAAAAACGGAAATCCGCTTGTGGAAGACAGGAAGTGGCAGATTGTGGAGATTTACGGTAAGCCCGTCGAAGGTACTGCAGATAACTATTATATGATCTTCAATTCCAGGGAAGGGCGGATTTCTGCCAAAGTAAATTGTAACATCCTGAACTACAGCTATAAAATCAAGAATGAATTTCAGGTAAGGTTCGGGCAGGGTATGTCAACACTGATGGCCTGCCCCGATAATCTTGAAGACGAATTCAAGGAGATACTGGAACTGGCAGACAATCTGTCAACTGACGGTAAGTACCTGTCCCTGAATAAAGCAAGGATGGCTCCTCTTGCAAGATTAATCCTGGCAGAATGACCACCCGGAAACAGGAAGGCTGAACAGGATCCCAACTCCGCTCCATAATGAATAAGGCTGTCTTCTGCAAATAAGTCTGAAGGCCAAAAAGAAACATTTATCATGTAAAATAATGAATTATTAAGTTACATTGGAGAAATTATTTTTCCATTTCAGGACAATTAACTAACAACACTTCAACTAATTAAAAGGGAGGTTTATTATGATAATCGGAATCCCCAAAGAAATTATGGCAGAAGAAAAAAGAGTTGCCGCAACTCCTGACACAACTGAAAAACTTATTAAACTGGGTTTTAAAGTCATTGTCGAATCATCTGCCGGTGCCGGAATATTTTACAGTGATGATGATTACAGATCAGCCGGCGCGGAGATCATTGATGATGTGGCCGCTTTATACGGGAAAGCAGATATTATCCTTAAGGTCAAGGAGCCCAACTACAATGTTAAAGCGGGTAAGCATGAGGTTGAAATGATAAAGAACGGAAGTATCCTTATTACTTTCCTCCATCCGGCGACACCATCCAATCATGCAATGATCAGGGCTTTGAATGACAAGGGAATAACATCGTTCACCATGGATGGAATTCCACGCACCCCGAATGCCCAGAAGCTGGATGCCCTTACATCCATGAGCACAGTAACCGGATATAAATCCGTTCTTCTTGCTGCCAATCAGCTTCTAAAGTTCGTCCCGATGATCAATACTGCAGTAGGATCGATCAAACCCTCTAAATTCCTCATTGTCGGGGCCGGAGTAGTGGGCCTGCAGGCAATTGCCACTGTTAAAAGGCTTGGTGGCATTATCACAGCTGTTGACATCAGATTGAAGGCCCGGGAGGAAGCAATAAGCCTGGGAGCAAAGATAGGCGGATTTGATGTGCCTTCCGAACTGGCAACAGCCGAAGGAGGATATGCTAAAAGCCTTCCAGCCGACTGGATTGAAAGAGAGAGAGAAATTCTCAAGCCACTTGTTGCGGATGCAGACGCTGTAATACTGAGCGCCCTTGTTCCGGGAGAAGTAGCTCCGGTACTTATTACGGAGGATATGATTGCATCTATGAAACCCGGTTCAGTGATAGTTGATGTTTCAATCGACCAGGGCGGCAACTGTTCCGTTACCGAAGCCGGCAAACAGATTGTCAGGCATAATGTCATCATCGACGGATTGCAGAATATTCCGGGAAGAGTTGCCGTTCATTCAACCTGGCTTTATGCGACCAATATGTACAACTATGTTGAGAATCTTTTTAAAAACGGCGATTTCAGACCCGACTTTGATGATGAAATTGTGAGTAATTCACTGGTTACACATAACGGTAAAATAGTCCATGCAGGCACACGCAAGGCAATGGGTGAAACTAACTGAATTTAATAAAACAGTCATGAGCGAGTTACTGATAATGCTTTCTGTTTTTATCCTGTCAATAATAATAGGATATCTGCTTATTTCAAAAGTTCCCCCGTTGCTTCACACACCTCTGATGTCGATGACTAATGCCATTTCAGCGGTAACGATACTGGGAGCCCTACTGGTTTTTGCCGTTGTTCCGGATATCCCGGATACTGTCTTCGGCGCTTTGGCTATAGCTCTGGCAGCATTCAATGTCGTGGGAGGATTCACCATTACCGAAAGGATGCTGAAATTGTTCAAAAACAAAAAAGAATAATAATCCGAACTTATTCCTAGCCCGATGAATAACTGGTTTGAGTTAGTTATTGACCTAATAATCATACTTATATTCCTTGGCGGATTTACTAGGTTCAGAACTCCGAAAGGGGCACGCCAGGGAAACTTCAGTGCTGCCTTTGCCCTTGCACTTGCAGTGGTTGTGATAATTACCAGCTACAGGATTATGCAGCCACATATAGTAATACTTGCACTGCTAATTGGTTCGGCCCTGGGCTGGCTGGTTGCCATGAGGGTGAATATGATCCAGATTCCGGCGATGGTGGCGTTTCAGCACGGGGCAGGTGGAATCGCGGCATTTCTGGTTTCCTTTATTGAACTTACCCGAAACACCCTTCCGGGTTTTGGTGTAGAGAAAATTTCCGGATTTCTGGGGCTTGCGATTGGTGCCCTAACCTTCAGCGGAAGCATGATCGCAAGCGGGAAGCTTGCCAACATCATTAAAAAACCACCGCTTGTGCTGCCAATGCATAGCCACATAACCATCGGATTGCTGATTCTGATAGTTCTGACAGGCTATTTCACAGGCTACCTGCAGGGTCGTCCCCTCACCATTTTGCTTGCAGTAATGGTTGCCGAATCAATTCTGTTGGGGCTGGTCTTTTCAATCCGTATCGGCGGCGCCGACATGCCTGTTCTGATCTCGTTCCTGAATGCAACAGCCGGTCTGGCAGCTGCCTTCTGCGGGGTGATAATCCATAACAGGCTGCTAATAGCCTGCGGAGCTACAGTTGCTGCCTCAGGCTCGATCCTGACCCATGTGATGTGCAAGGCAATGAACAGAAACCTGCTCAAGGTTTTCATAGGATTCAGGGTAAAGGATTCCGCAGATCCGATCCCGGCATTCTTTGGTGAGGAAATAGTAGCGGATAATCTGGCCGGCATTGGAGATGAATCGCCTGCTGAACCCCCGGCCGAAGTCGATCCTCTGACTGAAGCCATAAGAGTATGCAGGGAAGCAAAAAACGTAATTGTAGTACCTGGTTACGGAATGGCATTCGCCCAGGCCCAGTTCGATGTCGTCAGGTTCACCACCCTGCTGGAACAGTCAGGAAAGGAAGTCAGGTTTGCCATCCACCCCGTGGCCGGCAGGATGCCGGGGCATATGGATGTCCTCCTTGCTGAGGCTGAGCTTTCCTATGACAAGATGATTGAAATGGATGACATTAACCAGGATTTCGAAAAGACCGACCTGGCTATAATTGTAGGCGCCTGCGACGTGGTTAACCCTGCAGCCATGACAACTAAAAACACCCCGATCTCAGGCATGCCCATCCTGCTGGCACACAATGCAAAGCGGGTACTTGTCTGCAATCTGGACGACAAGCCCGGCTATTCAGGGATCGACAATCCGCTGTATAAAAACAAAAAAGTAATCATGCTGCTTGGTGACGCAAAGGAAACCCTGACAAAACTTATCGACAGGTATATCAGCGAAAGCTGACAGCATGAAACGGACTAAAAACAAAAAATCCCCCTTTCGCATCGCACAGGGGGATTTTTGTTGAGGTCAGTGGCGGATTCGAACCGCCGTAGCCGGTTTTGCAGACCGATTCCTAGCCACTCGGACAACTGACCAATAAACCTGTAATAATCCTATTTTCAAAAAACCTGTAAGGTCAGTGGCGGATTGCTCGCCTGACAGCTCGCGAGCTCCTTCACTTCGTTCAGTCGGTTCGAACCGCCATAGCCGGTTTTGTCCCGAGAACTCGGGAATTCCTGGCCATTCGGACAACTGACCAATAATATTGTTTGCAAAAGTAATAAAAAATCCTTTATCAAAACCATCTCTCTTGTATGCTTCATGCTTTATCCCTCTGTCTTAACCCTCACCCCGAGCCTCTCTATATCGTTTCTTAACCCTTCCCCCAGCCCCTTCCCTTAAACAATAAGGGAAGGGGGAGATTACTTCAACGTGGCATGACGAGTTTATTCCAACATTAAAGGTAAGCAGAAAATAAAAAAGTTAAGATTAGTCAATTTGCGTACTGTATTATCTAAAACTATTGCAACAACCTCTTCCCTTAATGCTTAAGGGAAGAGACAGGGAGATGGGTTAAGAGATATTCCAGGTTTCTTAACCCTTCCCCCGACCCCTTCCCTTAAACAACAAGGGAAAGGGAAGGTTACTGCAACGTGGCATGACGAGTTTATTCCAACATTATAGATAAACTGAAAATAAAAAAGTTAAGATTATTCAATTTGCGTACTGTATTATCTAAAACTATTGCAACAACCTCTTCCCTTAATGCTTAAGGGAAGAGACAGGGAGATGGGTTGAGAGATATTCCAGGTAGCTTAACCCTTCCCCCGACCCCTTCCCTTAAACAATAAGGGAAGGGGGGATTACTGCATACAGGAGATTTCAGTTTCACGTTGACTGATAATCTGTGTCAGTTTTGAAATTGCATAGTTTATATCTGCTAATTCCTCATTTAGTATTCTGACTACCATAATCCCTTTGTTGTTTAGTTTGGAATCTCTAATCGAGTCATAGATCCCGCGCTTTTTATGCACCGGTCCATCGACCTCGATAACCAGTTTTAGCCCCGCACAGTAAAAATCAGCTATAAAGAACTCAATCCTCTCACCGTCAATTTTGTAAAACAAAGGATGTTGTCTTAGAAATTTATACCCGCTAATTCTCTTCTTTCTAAGTAATTGCCATATCATATCTTCCGATGGTGTCTGATTTCGCCGTAAACCCCGGGCTAACGAAACTATTCCCTTATAGCTTTTGTAATGGCAACGTGGCATGTCGGATTTATTCCATCAATAAAGATAAGCAGAAAATATAAAAGTTAAGATTAGTCAATTTGTGTACTGCATTATCTGAAACTTCTGCATCAACCTCTTCCCTTACTGCTTAAGGGAAGAGGCAGGGAGATGGGTTGAGAGATATCCCAGGTAGCTTAACCCTTCCCCCGACCCCTTGCCTTAAACAATAAGGGAAGGGGGAGATTACTTCAACGTGGCATGACGAGTTTATTCCAACATTAAAGGTAAGCAGAAAATAAAAAAGTTAAGATTAGTCAATTTGCGTACTGTATTATCTAAAACTATTGCAACAACCTCTTCCCTTAATGCTTAAGGGAAGAGACAGGGAGATGGGTTAAGAGATATTCCAGGTAGCTTAACCCTTCCCCCGACCCCTTCCCTTAAACAATAAGGGAAGGGGGGGAGATTACTGCAAGTCGGAGATTTCCGTTTCACGTTGGCTGATAACCTGTGTCAGTTTTGAAATTGCATGATTTATATCTGCTAATTCCTCATTCAGTATTCTGACTACCATAATCCCCTTGTTGTTTAGTTTGGAATCTCTATCCGAGTCATAAATCCTGCGCTTTTTATGCACCGGTCCATCGACCTCGATAACTAGTTTTAGCCCCGCACAGTAAAAATCAGCTATAAAGAACTCAATCCGCTCACCGTCAATTTTGTAAAACAAAGGATGTTGTCTTAGAAATTTATACCCGCTAATTCTCTTCTTCCTAAGTAATTGCCATACCATATCTTCCGATGGTGTCTGATTTCGCCGCAAACTTCTGGCCAACGAAGCTATTTCCTTATAACTTTCTGGGTATCAGGACAATGTTAAAAGCGCCATTAATACTTCCTTAATTATTGATTATTCTATTTCGAATTCATAAATTTATATTATAATAAAAATTAAACAAATGCGATATTTGCTCTGGTTTGTATTAAGTGTATTTTACTCAGGGGTTTTCGGACAAACACAAGGTATATATTTCAAGCGTGTTGATGAGCCCAGGGAGAAAGCCCTCAGTCTCCTGATTCCTTCAGGATGGACAGTAGATGGCGGTGCAATCAGAATAACGTCTGACCAGATTGCCGGTGCAGCCAATATGATTGACTGTAAATTTGACATGGCTGTAAAAAATGATCAGGCGGGAAGTGTAATGATACGCTGGCTTCCGGAAATGATGTGCGTGGATCAGTCAAGAGCCTTCGGATATCCGGAAGGATCTGTCTTCAATAATACCCTTGTAAGAAGAAAAAGAACTCCTTCAAAATTTATTTACGAGGTTGCGATACCCTATGCACATCCTGAAGCTGTGAATGTAAATATTATTTCAGAAAAACCACTTAAGGAACTCGCGGAATTATTTCACAGACTTACGGATCCTTCTGTACTGGCATTTACGAATATATCCTACCAGGCAGGAATGCTTGAATACAGTTATTCCGAACGGGGCAAAAAATACCAGGAAAGAATGATTACTGTGATAGAGGATTACGGGTACAGCGGAGCGGGTATGTGGAAAAACAGGAGCACTATGCTGATCAGAGCACCCTTTGGTGAACTTGACAAATGGGAACCAGTGCTGAGCGTAATCCAGAATTCAGGTAAATGGAGTACTTCATGGATTGTGAATGAAGCGAATGGCCAGCGTAAAAGGGCCGGACAGATGATCCTAACCCAGCAGGAGATCCAGGCACTGGACAGGGCAATCACCGAAAATCAAAACCGGACAAATTCAGAGATCAATAAAGATATGTACCTTTTCCTCACAGGTCAAAATGAATATAAAAATCCTCATACCGGGAAAACCGAAACTGATACAAACCACTGGAAGTACAGGTGGGTGAATAAACTGGGCGAGGTAGTTTACACAGATCAGCAAAACTATAATCCCAATTTTGACAACGTGCTAAACAAAACCGGATTTCAGCTGTCAATTTCCAGGAAGTAATACTCCTATTGGTCGTTACTCACTGTAAAACCTACAGATGGTTCACCCGATAGGGGATCAATACTGATCTTTGGCCTGATTGAAGTAAGGCTTTTTAATATCTTCCTTATAGCCGGTTCATTTTTTGCCAGGGCTGTCAGAACAGATTTGCCGAAACACTCGCTGAACTCTTTCAGAGAACCTGTAGCAAGAATGTCGGTATAAACAGGTGTAAAATATTTCTGCTGCTTTGCCATATGTAAAACATGCTTTATAAGTCCTGTTTTACCTATTCTCCTGGGAGAGAAAATAGTCAGATGCCTATTGTTACGGACCGCGTCTGTTATAATTTCTGTTTCCTTTTTTCTGTCACAGAAATAATCAGGAGGAACATAACCGCTTATCAGGAAAGGATTTTTTTCATATTTTATGTTACATATATTATGTAACCCAGGATATGTATTATTTCTCTTTTATTCAAGAGCTCTTTCAGCAGGGCGGGGCCCTGATTCGCCGGGGCGATGTCCCGCTGTAACATATGTAAGGCCTACGCCCTTTGTGTGAAGGTATGGAGGTTTAACCTCTCTTACATCTTGCTGTAAATCCCGATCAGGTTTTTCAGGCTTCTTCTAATCACAATTGAACATTCACTGAATCCCAAGAATGTTCCGGAGACTTCCGTGTTAATCGCCCCGGAGTATTTATTGAAACTTCAGTTCCACCATGTCTTTTCCTGCTAATGAATCAAAAAGCAGTTAGCTTCCTCGCTGGTACCTGGATGAAGGGTGGTTTAAGCATTATTCCGGAGACTCCTGCCCGGAATAAAGATTTAACAGCTTTGTCAACACTTCTTTTTCCTGTCTTAAGTGATCCTTCTCGGTGCCACCGGTCAGACAGTGTTATCCAGTATCAGAAAAAACTTTGAAGTCGCATTGTATAAAAGTGAGTCAGGCAATTACCGGTACTTAACTGAACTGATAACTACCGGCCCTATCAATCCTGAGGCCTGGAGCGGATCATCAGGCCTGACAGAATTCTCATTCAGCCATGTGGACCTCTCTTTCTCAGGGAGCCTGCTATCGCCGATAAGCCGGTTTATCCAGTTGTTCACCACCTCTATCTCCAATGTGTTTTCACCCTGTTTAACCATTTCTGTTATATCGACTGACCACGGCTGGGTCCATGTGCCTCCCGCAAATCTTCCATTTACCTTCACTTCCGCCATTACACCTACTTTTCCGAGATCAATTATAACGTTCTCTCCAGCCGGAATCGGACCAAGTGTAAAACTGTTCCTATATATGGCACTCCCTGAGTAATACCTGATCCTTTCATCCAGGCTCTTTGACCAGTCTTCGGGAATTTCCATCATTATGCTTTTTTCAGGTCCATTGGGTTTTCTTTCAAACGTCACTTCCCACGGGGTGTTAATCTCTACAAGGGTAACGGGAACAGGGAAGTTTGTGGGTCCCACCGGTTTTTCTGACCTGTCTCCTGAACCTTTTCTAAAAACAATGAATGCGCTTCCGCAAGGTTCAAACTGTAACGGGGTTACCGTCATGCCGCTCGTGTGAGAAAATTCACCTAAATCACGTATCATCCCGTTCAAAGGATCCCACAGTTCGGGCTGCATCTTGCCTACCCTGAAACCCGCGTCGAAACTTATCCTTTCATCGCTCTGATTCGTAATGAAATAAATATCACAATCCTTCATCCTCCTGTGGATCCACAATACAGGAGTACTTTCAGGCAGGCTGACGTCGGGCTGTACTCCGGCACTATTCAGAGCTTCCTCCAGGCTCATGTTATCCATCACGTAACCTCCGGAGGGCTTGTCAGCCTTCTCGGTCTGCCATAATTCCCCGGTAAGTCTTTGTACTGTCCTGTCAGCTTCAGGATAGTTTTGCAGACTGGGCGACCTGGAAGGCGGGGGTCCGTATATCTTTGCCCCCTTTTCCACAAGCATACCGATCTTTTTAAGTACCTCGGGCCGCATGGTTTCAAGCGGTGGAAGCACCATGAGCCTGTAGCTCATGCCATCGGGAAGGACAAGAAGGCCATCTTTGACGGTCAGCCTGTCAAGTATCACTTCCGCATTTATGTAATCGAAAGAATATCCAGGGGGAAGTTCCGGGATTCTGACCCCTGTCATCTTCGGTACATCCTCCCCGATAAAATAACAGACATCATTTACCGGGAGTCCTCTCCGCAGCATAAACATGCACCTCCGCTGGTAATCGATCCAGTGTTTCGACTGCCTGAACCAGGTATTCTTCCTGTTGAATTCTGTCCCGAACCATGCATTGATCCCGGGATTTTTATCTTCATAGGGCTGATGGATATACAGATGCAGGACTACCTGGTTAATCCCTTCGGTATAACTCCAGTCCCCCCGTTTTTTTAGCATCGCGGGATATCTCTGGTATGCCTGCCCGGCCGAAGTATATGATTCAGCCGAGACCAGCCTTTTACCGTAAATATGAGCTGCCGATGATGCGGCACGGCATTCAATGTTTCCGAGTTCACCCTCGTTCCAGAATTCCCCGGCTACATCATGGCTCTGCCCTCCGTACATCAGGAACTCTGAAGGAAAACCC
The DNA here is from genome assembly GCA_009877105.1 of Bacteroidales bacterium. Classification (GTDB taxonomy): domain Bacteria; phylum Bacteroidota; class Bacteroidia; order Bacteroidales; family VadinHA17; genus LD21. Next base: position 16,250 of record WXFD01000051.1, on the reverse strand, counting down.
CAGTGCCCGTAATTCTCAAGCCATATCCTCAGTCCGTTTGCTGCACACAGTTCACGGAAACCTCCAACATAATCATATGCAATCCGGTCCGCGACCAGCCTCCTCCAGTCCCAAAGGAAACGGTCCGACTGGTCTGCTGACCCCACCACCCTGCCTGTCAGTACAGGGAACCAAGGGACAGGATTATATTCATACCTCGCCATGAAATCCCCGATCATTCCCTCAGTCCAGTTCTGCGATCCCTGCTCATAACTGTCAAGAACAACATGTTTTAATGCTGTCCTCTCATCCGGAGACATTCTTCGTATAAGATTGCCGATGTAGGCGTCAAAATGCCTTTTCAGATGATCCCTGTTCATTTTATCGACTTCCCATCCCACAGCATTGGGTGCCGCCTGTGCATTCATGGCCCCGGTGGGAACGGCCCCGATCTGCAGGATGATCCACTTTCCTCCTGGAACATCCCAGTCCAGGGTCCCGTCGGCTGACATCCCGGATGTCAAATCCACCACTTCCATAGGATTAATCTTCATTTCCCCGCTACCACTTTCCTGCTGTGGTATCCACTGATACTCGTTCCACAAAGGAAATGGTGTCTGGCACATTTTGCCAAGTTGTTTTTCCACATAGCTTTCAACAACCGGTACACCTGAAAGGACAATCTCTGACAGTCCGGCATCCGAGGCATTGTCGGGTCGGGAAGTAAGATAGTTGCTAAGACTGAAGTTATTGAGTATCATCCTGAACCTGGTTGACGAAGTTTCCGGAAGTGAAACCGCCACTGGTGCTTCAGGTACCGGCCCTACATTTATCCGCGGATTGCTCCGGTCGTACCTGAATGTCCTGACCGATCTGTAGGATCCGTCTTCTGCTAAAGCCATTACCTCTACATCAGCGGCAAATGAAATACCTGCCGGAAATAATTTCAGGCTTCGTGCAACAAACGGTTCGCGGCTTTCAAGTTCGATCAGAATTTCCGACGCCTTTCCTGCCCTTCTGAAAAGGCATATCGTCCCCGTATCCCCATCAATAAGATTAATCGTGTTATCCAGCCGGGGAATAGTGGTAATAACGGCATTTGCACTGTTGAGAACGGAATACTCAGATTCGGGTGAGGGAAATCCCAGGACCTTCAGCAACTGATAATTCTCAACTGGATTAGACAGCTTTCTCCGCACCCTCGTGCCGCCTTCAACTGTCATTTCAGTACAGTAAAGATATCGCATCGATTCCCCGGGACCAACCCAGGGGCCGCCCGACTGGCTCCAGCCCGGACTGTTGAAGATCCCTATATCTACTCCTGTCCTTTTTCCTTCCCTTATGGCATGCTCAATCAGCTGCCACCATTCTTCACCCAGAATACGGCTATCACCGTAAGGCATCCATTCATACCCGATATTGCCGATCATGGCTTCCCCGATACCGGCATCAGCCATTGCCTCCAGGTCTTTCGTGATCCCTTCCCTTGTATTATTGTCACTTATCCAGTACCAGTAAACCCACGGTTTTACGGAATCGGGAGGACTTACAAATCCATCCTCCAACATCTGAACTGTAACCGGATCATGATTTTCAGGATGCGGTCCGGCACAATTTATTGTTACCAAAATAACACTGAGCGAAACTACTAACAATCTCATTACAAATATCTTAATATGGAATTGTTTTTATGTCATAACCATTTCCCCTGCTGCGAATTAATCCTGCTATCCCTCAAGTACCACACTGACCGAACTTATTTTGCCACCTATCGGAGGGTTCAATTTTGACACCTTGACAACTACTTTCTTCACTCCATCCAGTTCGGCATGAATTGCACTTAAAATCCTTCCTGCAATATTCTCCAACAGATATGATTTTTTCTCCATCTGTTTCTTTACAATCCCGTATGCCGCCTGGTAATTCACGGCATCCTTCAAATTATCTGATTCCGATGGCTTTGTCATATCTGTCTCTATTGTGAGATCCACCAGGAACCTGTTCCCGACTTTCTGTTCTTCCTGATAATGCCCGTGAAAGGCATAAAATTCCATTCCTTCAATCCGTATAAGACCCATGTTAAAATATTTATAATCTGTACTAAGAAAAAACTGAAAACAGATTTAATTTTCTGTTCAAATATCAGGTTTATATTATAAACTATTTTAATTGTATAATTTATTTATGACTACTTATTGCCGCAATTAAAATTAAAAATAATTATGGAAACCAACGAAGAAGTATTGACAGGAGACGAAAGTCTGCAGATCATTTCTTAAATGATAAACAGGACAAAAGTCAACATAAGGCAGGGAAGCTTTCACCTGCTTTTCTGGGGATGGCTGATATTCTTCTGCAGCCTTGGTGAATACCTTCTTGTTAGGTTAACTGCCTTCGCAGTCCATGACTGATCTGGCTCCTTGTAGCCCCGGGTGTATTTGTATCCTTGATTTACGGCTATATCAAGGGAAAAAGCAGTCCTTTTCACACCTATGCAGAAACGCTTTATAGGTGGACATGGATGGGGTTCATGATAGCTGCAATTGTACCTTTCATAATCATCTCTGACCGCATTGAATCGGTTGCACCTTTTATAATTACCCTTGCAGGGATCCCTACTTTTATTTCCGTCTTCATCATCAAATTCAGACCCCTGATATTCGGGGGAATAGCTTTGCGGATATCTGCACTGATTGCACGTTTCTGGGGAAACGAAATCTCGGCCTTTGCGGTTTCGCTGGCGTTGTTTACAGGGTATCTTTTGCCCGGGTATATGTTAAAAAGGAAGGTTGACCATGAGAACGTTTAGAGAACTTGATCCGGTCATTCATTCCCAGTTCAGGCTGGCAGTGATCTCACTTCTGATAGGTGTTGAGGTTGCTGAATTTACCTGGCTCAGGGAGCAAACTGAGGCAACGGCAGGTAATCTGAGCGTTCAGATATCGAAGCTGAAAGAAGCCGGATACATAGATGTGGTTAAGAAATTCAGCAACAATTATCAGCAGATCCTGTGCAGGATCACTCCGCCTGGAAGAAATAAGTTTGCCGAATACGGGGAAGCGCTTAAGGATTATCTGAATCCCTGAAAACTAATAAAAAAATTATAAGCAATGAGTACTGATTCTTGCTCCCCCGGATTGTTTTACCTCACCCCAACCCTTCTCCTAAAAGAGAGGGGCTGATGATTACATGATTCCTGCTCCCCTTCTCCCCTGGGAGAAGGGGCTGGGGGATGAGGTGAATTAAACTCAACAAAACTCCATTCCCGGATTATTTACCTCACCCCAGCCCGTCTCCCTGCACTGGTTTACCTCACCCTAACCTCTCTCCTGAAAGAGAGCGGCTGATGACAGCATGGTTCCTGCTCCCCTTCTCTCCTGGGAGAAGGGGACGGGGGATGAGGTGAATTATACTCAACAAAATTCACTCCCTGATTATTTACCTCTCACTAAGCCCCTACCCCTGCACTGGTTTACCTCACCCCAACCCTTCTCCTAAAAGAGATGGGCTGATGACTGCATGGTTTCCGCTCCTTTTCTATCCTGCGAGCGGGGGATAAGAGGGGGTGAGGCAAATGTATCATCAAGGAAAAATTCATTTTCTATAGTTGAGTCTTAAATTCATCCTATTTTTGTAGTTTCAAATTTCTGAGAGATGAGTGAAGAAGACATTATCACCGGAGAAGAATCAAGATCACCGGTCAGTTTTATTGAGCAGATAATTATTGATGATCTCGGGGAAGGAAAGAATGGCGGAAGGGTCCATACCCGTTTTCCCCCGGAACCCAACGGCTATCTTCACATTGGTCATGCCAAAGCCATATGTCTTGATTTCGGAATGGCAGAAAAATACGGTGGAAAATGCAATCTGCGTTTCGATGATACCAATCCTGTTAAAGAAGAAGTTGAATATATTGAATCTATTAAAGAAGACATAAGATGGCTTGGCTTTGACTGGGAAGACAGGGAATACTATGCTTCCGACTATTTCGGAAAGCTCTTTGATTTTGCAATTGATCTAATAAAGCGCGGCCTTGCTTACGTGGATGATCAGCCCGCCGAAGTTATTTCAGCCCAGAAAGGCACACCCGCCCAATCCGGGACCGAAAGTCCTTACAGGAACCGGCCCGTCGGGGAAAATCTCGACCTGTTCGAAAGGATGAACAGGGGTGATTTTGAAGAAGGAAGCAGGGTCCTGAGAGCCAGGATTGATATGACTTCTCCGAACATGCATATGCGTGATCCGATAATATACAGGATTATAAAATCATCCCATCATCGTACCGGGGAAAAATGGAAAGTGTATCCCATGTATGATTTTGCCCACGGCCAGAGTGATTATTTTGAAGGTATAACCCATTCCCTCTGCACCCTCGAGTTTGAAGTACACCGACCCTTGTATGACTGGCTCATAGATCAGCTTAAGACAGGCGAATACCGTCCGAGACAGATCGAGTTCAACAGGCTTAATCTCACGTACACAGTGATGAGCAAGCGAAAGCTTCTTGAGCTTGTTCAGGATGGAAAGGTATCAGGATGGGATGATCCAAGGATGCCGACGCTCTGCGGCCTGCGGAGGAGGGGATACACCCCGGAATCAATAAGGAAGTTCATCGACCTTATCGGCTACACAAAATATGAGGCAATAAATGACATTTCCCTGCTTGAGCATGCGGTCCGGGACGATCTTAACCTCAGGGCTCCGCGGGTTTTTGGTGTATTGAATCCCCTGAAGGTGGTTATCACCAATTATCCCGAAAACATGGTTGAGGAGGTTGATCTGATAAATAATCCTGAAGATGAAACCATGGGAAGCCGTAAAGTGCCTTTTTCCCGTGATCTGTACATCGAACAGGATGATTTCATGGAGGATCCGCCGCACAAGTTCTTCAGGCTTTCTCCCGGGAGCGAAGTACGACTCAAGGGAGCTTATATAATCAAATGCACGGGCTACACTAAAGATGAAAATGGCAGGATCATTGAAGTTCTTTGCACTTATGACCCTCATACAAGAAGCGGCGGTCATTTATCAGGCAAAAAGGTAAAGGGTACGCTCCACTGGGTTTCCGCAGCTCACGCCCTGGATGCAGAGGTGAGATTGTACGACCGCCTTTTTGATCATGAGGATCCGTCAGGACAGAAAGAAGACGATTACCGGAAGTTCCTCAATCCCGATTCACTCAGGATCCTCAGGGGCTGCAAAGTCGAGCCGTCGCTGAAAACAGCCATGCATCTTGACAAGTTCCAGTTCCAGCGCCTGGGTTATTTCTGCATCGACTATGATTCAACACCCGATCATCTGGTTTTCAACCGAACTGTCGGACTGAAAGATTCATGGGCGAAGATGAACAAATAGCCGCCGGATAACGGATGAGACTACTATTCACCTGTCAGATCCCAACAGGTTAGCTGTTATTCCTGTTTGTGGTTTTTACATTTATATTTATCTTTGCCCCCGAATACTGCTCCGTGGTGTAACTGGCAACACGTCTGACTCTGGATCAGAAAAGTTCAGGTTCGAGCCCTGACGGAGCAACTTAAATAAGCCGACAATGATTTGTTGGCTTTTTTTTATCCAAAAAACCATGAACATAAGAGGGCCCGAACGCCACCGCGGCAGTCTGGCTCCTTCGCTATTCCGACATAACATGTCGGAACTTAACGCTCGGCCCGGTTCGAGCCCTGACGGATCAACTTAAATAAACCGACAATGATTTGTTGGCTTTTTTTTTATCCAAAAAACCATGAACATAAGAGGGCCCGAACGCCACCGCGGCAGTCTGGCTCCTTCGCTATTCCGACATAACATGTCGGAACTTAACGCTCGGCCCGGTTCGAGCCCTGACGGAGCAACAAAAAGCTGCAAGCATTTGCAGCTTTTTTGTCTAATTATTATCAAATTTCTGAAAACAGTTGAAATAAAAAATAAAACGACTGGTAACAGAATTATCCTTGCATTTAATTAAAATTTATGAAATTTATAAAACAGTTAAGACCAGGATAGCTTATTTTTCGTAATTTCAACTGAAATATCAATTTTAAATGAAAAGAAGAGAAATTCTTAAAAATCTTTCCGTGGTTCCGCTCGCCGGGGTGATAGGCAACGACATAACAGGACCTGAGAAAAATAAATCAAAGGAAGAATGGACTCCCGTTAAAGAGGCTATTCCCGGCGTCTATCCTACAACCAGTCCCCTGTCATTATGCATTCGTTCGGGTCATCTTGTTTTTTTAAGCGGCATAGGTGGCTGGTATGCCAACAGGCGTGCCGAACCGGGGGACATAAAAGTGCAGATTGAGAGCGCCCTTACAGACATGAAGAATCAACTGGAAAAAGCAGGCACTTCAATGGCCAATGTTTTAAAAGTACACATGACACTCGCTGATCCAAATAAGAATCTGGCACCTCTCAATGAAGTCTATGGCAAATTTTTCCCCGACCCGAAACCTGCACGCTCCTTCAGCGGAGCAGGAATTGACCAGATGGGACGTGACGGCGTTCTGGTCCAGATCGACTGTATTGCATACATAGATTGAGAAATATTTTACTGAAATCTCTTCCGATGTAGAAAATACCTGATATAAGGCTTAAATATTTTGCAGCCGAACCTTTTTGAATCTATATCGGAAAACTGTGATTTCTGCTTCCGGATTTTTTTGAATGCTTTTTGGAAACATTAATAACCGGATTATTCTTTTTCGAAGCTACAACCGGATAAGCGAAACTAACTTTCCTGGCATGACATGAAGAATTTCTGCCTTTTCCCGTACCTGCTGATGCCTCAGCCGGCATAATGCACATCAAAAGAAACACCGGAAGAATGAATGTGAGCAGGTATTTTGCCCTAAAAAGCGGTACTCTTCCAGCTGAGCTTCCATTCACGACAGATCCCTTTGCTGCTTTCCCTGACGATTTCCTGTTGATTGTTTCCATGATTCCTTAGTGTTTCATTTGGGTTCTCATTTTCCTTTCAGCTTATCACTGTATCCGGGTTAAGTTCTCAACCAATTTAACGAAGATTGTAAAGGAATTACTCACGCCGATTGACAGATACAAACCGGCATAGGTGTCCTCAATGAATTTCCTGTTTATGTAGCGTACTGTATTCCTGTTAATTACAAAACACAAGGTTAGATGCAGGCAGATATCTGCGGATTTGACGAACATCCTGAATCTGTTGACCAATGGAATCTGACAAAGAAAAAACTCCATGATTTAGTTTTCCATGCTCATCCTGACAACCTGCCTGAACAGTTGTCATAAATTTTTCCACGAGTCAGCCGCCTTTTACCTGGAAGCCCGACTGTCAGCAAAGGAAATGACCGGAGGGCAAACGGGCGGAAACATAACCCTGTGCCAAATCAGCAGTGCTGCAACCGGCAGAAAGCACAGCCGGCATTTCAGACTGATGCTGACCTGATACTAGGGCCTGATTACCGGATCACTTTTCTGATCCTCCAGCCGGTATTCGGGTTTCTCCTTCTGATCCTCAACCATCTCCCTGGGATCATCAAGGATCGGTGATTTTTTCAGCGATTCCCAGTCAAAATCCTCATCGAGTGGTGAAAGTGCTTTCTGCGGATCAAATATCCGCAAGTCGGGAGGTAACGCTTTGTAAGGGGTGAAATCGGGAACAGCCGTGAACATGTCGGACAGGTCGGTGGCAGCAGCATCATATTGATTCAGGTAAGGGAGCCCGAGAATGTTCCAGAAGGTCTTGAAGATACTACCGAAGCTGTAATGCACCTTGCTCACATAATCTCTTTTGACATAGGGAGAAATAACCATCAGGATGCTGCGGTGGGCATCAACATGATCCACTCCGTTCTGGGCGTCATCCTCCGTAATGAAAACTGCCATATTTTTCCAGTAGGGTGTATGTGAAAGAAATTCTATTATTCTGCCGACTGCCAGATCATTATCCACCATGTAACTCTCCCGGAAAGGATATCCGGCTTCAGGCCTCTCACCTGCACCGTGATCGTTCGGGATTATAACCGTCAGCAGCTGCGGCATTGTATCCCTGCCGTTCAGCCACTTTTCGCTGAACTCCTTTATAAACTGGCTTACCCTGAACTGATCAGGAATCATCATATTATAGGTAGGATAAGTTTTTGACGTTCTTGTGAAAATCGGTGTCGGAACCGGAAAATTTGCAAACTGCCTGATTCCAGTATACTTATATGATTCATGGTAAAAAGCCGGTTCGAACATGATACTGAAACCGAAATTAAAGAAGTCGATATTATTCCGTTCAAGATGATCCCACATGGAGCCCGACTCATTGTAATCTTCGGGATAGATTGCGCCCGCGGAACCGTTCATACCAAGGCTTCCCGGTGCCTTTGACGCCGGATTGTAGGTCCTGTTGCCTCCGTAGCTGGCTGCAACACTGGTCTCCACCCATTCATTCGGATATGTGTTGACGAGCCAGCGATGGCCGTCGGCTGAAACATCGGCATCAACATAAAAATTGTCGGCCATCGCAAATTCTGATACCAGTTTCAGATGGTTCGCCATAACGTCGGCATTCTCAACCTTCATTGATTTATCCCTGTTTGAAAAGGAGACGTTCCTGCCGTATCTGGCAATTGAAGCATCGCCCACGCCCTTTTCAACCTGGCCAAACACTTCATCATATGTCCGGTTCTCCTTTGAAATAAACACTATATGCTTAATAGGTGATTCCTTTTGTCCGCCGTACAAGGGAACAGGATTACCTTTCCGCTCCTTCAGAAGCTTTGCAGCCTTATCCTTCCGGAAATTATTCGCGATCACCTGCCTGGTCATTTTTCTAAGTTCTTTGTCCGAAGGAATGTCAATTATCGAAATGCTTCCCTTCATCAGGCTCCCGATATAGGTTCCCTCAGGGCCCTCCCTGAAATTTCTTCCGCCGTTGGGTCCAGAGCCGTATCCCTTGGCATTTGTTACTATCAGTCTTTTTCCGTCGGGTGTAACTTTAACCTTTGAGGGAAACCATCCGGAAGGTATATGTCCCACTACCCTCATCGAAGGTATATCTATCACGCCGACAGCGTTTATTCCGGATTCGGCGACAAAAAGCTTCCTGCCGTCGGGGGATACGTCAAGCCCGAAAGGTATGACTCCCCTGAAATGCTTAACCGCATCATCAGGCTTCAGATAGATCTCTTTAACCACTGAATCGTTTCTTATATCGATAACCGTGATGTTATCATTGTTCCCGTTGCTGACAAATACATAGGAAGATGTAACTGCCATTGAATTCGGGCTCGATCCGCCAACTGCCGGAATACCTTCAACCATCTGGCCCACAAGATTTCCGGTTTTTATCCTGGAAGTCACAACCGGTTTTGAGATATCCTCAATATCAATACCCCACACCGAGAATGCCAGATCGCTGTTGGGATCTCCCAGGCCGGGAACTACAAGCGAATCAGTTGTAATGCCATTTATCATTTCCTGCGAGTTATAAGCAAATGGCGGGAAGCTTAAGGCTTTTCCATAGTCTGAGTCTGCTTCTATGCTGCCTATTTTACTGTACTGGAACATTCCCACGTTTGCGACATAGATCTTTTTTCCATCATTTGTCAATGCCAGTCCAAAGGGATAACGACCCACGGGAACTGACGCGGTTACCTGCATGGCCCTGGTATCGGCGATCAGCATCCTGAAATTCATCTGGTCCACGGCAAAAAGATGCCTGCCGTCTTTGCTGATGGCCATGTCCCCAATGTAACCATCCGGATAGTCGGTCCCATCTGATGATATGGCGCAGTCGATTGAGTCTGTCTTATTTCCGGTGACAAGGTCGAAAACAAAGATTTTATTAGCCTGTCCGCCAGCAACATACACTTTCGAATTATCGGGGGTAATGGCCAGGCCCATGAAAACCGACTCAAGAATTCCGGCATCGGTGGAATGCCCTGGGGGTATCTGCATGATCTCGGGAGACAATGAAAGATTTCTTATTATTGAAATTGAGAGCGGGTTTGTACCTGAGTTGGCTGTTACAGCAGTTTCACCGTCACTGCTCAGAGCCAGCCCGAAAGGATGCGGTGCAACCAAGAAAGTCATTCCTGCCGGTGTGAGCAGACGTCCGTTGGGAATAACAGTGACGCCTCCCATATTGATGGAAGTATACATTTTCCCTGCAGGAGCAGAAAGTACAACAAGGTTCTTTTTCCCATCGCTGCAGCTCTGTAAAATCATAAATACCATGAGTAACGGGATCAGATTTCTCATTTCAGGCCAGTTTGGTTAGTATTAACAAATATAAAGATATCTTCCCGAATTATCCTATTCAGAATGAATAATTTATATGATCATCAAATATTTTCTTCGGACTGCATGCCCCCCGGTCAGCCATAAAAAAGCCTATATTTGAATTAAACAAAAAATCTATCTGATTTCAAGGTTATACTGTCGACCTGAAACTAATTCAATATGAAGACAAAACCATTAACAGGCTTGCTTCTCATCATGGTAATGATCTGTACAGGGTCCGGCCCTGAAATGAATGATAAAAAATGGCCGGAGAACATTCAGGTCATACTTGAAAATACTACTGCACTGACTTACAAACGCGGCGATCGGCTTCCCCTTTATCTCTGGCCTGCCATTGATCCGGGCAAGCTTACCGATACGGAAGCTGAAATGCTTGTTAGGGAGCTTGACAGCCGCGGGATCGGACTCATCTCACGCTGGAAGGCCGGGGAAAAAGAGTCATCACTCGAAACAAGCCTGGTAATTGCCCGGGCTCAGACAAAACTGGGCCAGAGGGTGAATATTGAAGCGACATCCCTCATGGATTCATTCTTCAACGGCGACATAAAAACCGCACATATTGATGATAACGGCAATCCCTTCTTTGATGACAGCTTCGGAGATCATAAAATGGGTTGTCCCTTTGCACTGGATTTCAGAAAAAAGGAAATCCGTGCCCGTTTTGAATATTTCACGGAAAAATTCAGGAAGGAGGGATTGAAGGTCGATTTCATTTTTACTGACTGGGAAATCGACGGCCCCCTGGAGGTCAATCGTGCTTTTGCTGCATCGAAAAAATGCAAAAGGTGCAGGCAGCATCTGGGCGAAGATTTTTCTTTCACTGAATTCCAGAAGGCCATGCGTGAGATGAGGTCCTACTTTCAGAATTATGCCTGCAGCTCGGTCATATTATCCAGATTTCCCGATGCCCTGGTAGGGAATTACGCAGTTTATCCAAACGACGGGTACAGGTACTGGTACGACTATTTTGAATATTATGTTGACGGGCAGCCCTTCATTGCCGACCAAAATGCAAAATACCGGAAATGGTTCAATGATTTTCCACTGACAGGTTACACTTTCGCCATGCCTGTTGTCTATACATGGGATCAGATCTTTGGCTGGTACGATTTTGAGAATACTGATTACAGGTGGTTCTACAATATGCTGAAGGTCGCAGGCAATGCTGGTAAAAGCACGCCTCAAGGTATTCCCGTAATAAGTTTTGTACATTGGAACACCGTTAAAGTCGCAAGTATGAAACCCGAACCGGTTCAGATGAGCCTGGAATGTTACAAGGAACTCCTCTGGCACATGCTTTTAAGAGGAACCGATACCTTTTTCATGTGGTGCAACAGAAGCGAATATGCCGAAGAGATCAGGCCCGTTCATGAAGTATATTCTGCAGCACAACAGTACGGAAGATTCCTCGAAAAAGGGATACCCATAACTTTTGATGTGCCGGCTGAACCCGGGACTGTGATTTCCGGTCTAGTCCTTGGCGACAGCGTGCTTATCCGCCGTACAGATTTCGGATCAAACCGCGAACCTGTAAGCGTTCTGGCAGGCACAAAAACAATTACGGTTGGTTTCAACCCCGGGAAATGCGTGATAATTCCAATGAACTAAACCCCAATAAGCCGGATTCCTGAGCCCGTTTTCATTAAAGTTCTTTCGGATTTTATTGTTTACTTTACAGGCTGGCCGCTTTACAAACAAACCTGATACAATTACAAAATGCAGAACCCTTTATTACCGCTTTCCAGCCTGTTGCTTATGGGAGCTGTTACCGGAAGCGCTCCCCTCACCAATGCATGCGTAAAAACCACAGACTCCGGAAAACGTCCCAATATCCTGTTCCTGTTTGCCGACGATCAGCGCGCCGATGCCCTGGGATGTGCCGGAAACACATATATTAAAACACCCAATATCGACCGTCTTGCAGGAAACGGAGTACGGTTCACCAATGCCTATGTCATGGGGGGTCATCACGGCGCTATCTCGGCGCCCAGCAGGGCCATGCTGATGACGGGGAAAAACCTGTTCCATGTTTATGATGTACTTGACGGAAAGGTAACTATGCCAGCATATTTCTCGGGGTTTGGTTATGAAACGTTCGCAACCGGGAAATGGCACAATGGCGCCGCCAGCCTTATCGCCACCTTTCAGAAAGCGGAAAATGTATTCCTGGGCGGAATGAGTGATCATTTCCAGGTGCCATGTCAGGACCTGGACAGCTCCGGAAAGCTGACTGATCCTGTAATAAAAGGATTCTCCACCGACATTTTCGCTGAAACCGCTGTCAGATACCTGAAGGACTATGCTTCATCGGGGAAGAAGAATCCGTTTTTCTGCTATGTCGCTTTCACTGCCCCCCATGACCCGAGATCGCCACAAGCGGATTACACAGGCCGGTACAGGGGTGAGGCGATCCCCCTGCCCGGGAATTTCATGCCCCTGCATCCCTTCGAATTCGACGATATGAACGTACGTGACGAGACCCTCGCTCCATGGCCAAGAACCACAGAAATTATCCAAGCATCACTGGCCGATTATTACGGGCTCATCACACACCTCGATGACAGGGTTGGCTACATTGTAAGGACACTCACCGAGCTCGGGCTGGCTGATAATACAATTATCATTTACGCCGCCGATAACGGTCTTGCCGTTGGCAGCCACGGACTGCTCGGAAAACAGAATCTTTATGAACACAGCATGAAAGTGCCGCTAATTATCAGCGGCCCCGGCATTCCCAAAAATGAACTTAGGAATTCACTGATATACCTCTATGACCTGTATCCGACTCTTGCTAAGCTCTGTCGATTGCCCGTCCCCGGCGATATTGACGGAAAGGATCTTGTTAAAGTAATCACGGGCAGGGAGAAAAACGTGAGAGGTTCGCTGTATACCGCATATCGCAACACCGTCAGAGCCGTGAGGGATGAAGAGTGGAAACTGATAAGATATCCAGAGCGAAATTACACGCAGCTTTTCAATCTGAGGGAGGATCCGCTTGAAATCAATAATCTTGCCTCCCTGCCTGAATTCATGGAAAAAACTGATGAAATGATGAAGCTTCTTGAAAAATGGTATGCGGAAACAGATGACACTGCAACACTGAATCCGAAATTCATTCTCCCCTTGGAATATGATTACAAAAAACTCAGGCAGATACGGGATCAATATCAGCCCGGGTATGTAATTGAACGATATTTTGAAGCCGCGGACATGAAATGATTGCCGTCATTTCAGGAGTGTTACAATCCTCGGATCTGACATGAATTCAGGGCCATTAAGGTTCCCGGTCACATTATAGTAACCCGCATCGCTCCAGAAACTGAAGCCTGCAAGTTCGGGAAAAGCGGTCCGGAGCTTTGTCAGAACATCAAAACAATCCCTGGGGGGATCTTCGCGGTCACGTATGCCAAGCTCGGCCCACCAGATAATTTTTCCATGGTTCTTCTTTTTCTCAACCGCCCACTCGTATTCGGAGAAAACAAGCCCGGTCCCATAGGCTGATTTACCGATAACATCCGTATATTCATCGCCGGGATAATATTCTTCCAGCGCTCCTTCTCCCTGGGTGGTATGGTATGCCCAGATAATATTCTTCAATCCTTTTCCTTCAAAATAGTCATGAACAAGCCTGTAAAGACTGATTGCATTTTTACTTCCTTCCTTTGCATGCCACTTGTTCCTGTCATTCAGCTCGACAAACGGAGTGTAAACCACAGTTATTCCCTGGTCCCCGAGCCACCTGAGGTTTGAAACCATCCGGTCCATCTGGGCATAAAAATTCGACCTGACCGGATTATCATTCAAATCAAACACCGGATCAATTTTAACCGGATCGTTCCACCGGCCACCGCAGGGATTTGCAAAAAAATTATAAACGCCTGGTATCATCCCTTCCTGCCAGACCTTTCTTACGCCCTCATTCCATGCTGAATCAGGAAAGGGATTATCATCGAAATCATATGTGATGCACGCATAACGCGGCTTCCTGCCTGTATGATCATAAACTTTCCTGATCCAGTTTGAAGGATGGTCAATATCGGGATTCTCATCGTGAACCCAGGTAGCCATCTGACCAAACATCCACGAACCATTTCCCAGACCCTTCAGATAAACAATTATCTCCTCCCGGGACTGTGACTGACCACCGGCAGGCAATATGAGAATCAGTGCTGCCGTAAACAAAAAATGAAGTGATTTCCTGATTGTAACCGATACAATCCTGTTGATCGGCCGATGGTTTTTCATATCCGGATTTTTTTGATTTCCTCAATATGCTGATTTATTCCGACAGATCCAAGTCAAATCTGAAAGATATAATGCTATTCATAAATATGCCAGTCAATATTGAGTCCTTTTGTACCCCTGAAACGTTCCCTCATACTTTCTCTGTCGGGCAGGGCTGTGAAATTTTCCCGGAACGCTTTCCTGTAATCAATTTCAGGATCAGTTATATGTATCTGCACAGCCTGCAGGGTATCCACAACAAAGGGTATAATTCCCACCTCAGGGCTCACATACTTCCTTGTAAATCTTTTAAGCATCCTCGCCTGAAAAGGATCAGTTGCCAGGGCAATCCTCCGGAATCCAAGCTTCATGGCTTTCCGGTATGAATAATAAATATTCTCCGTACTGTGTTCCGCCAGGGTTTCAGTATATATTTTCTCTTCTGGTATCCCTATCCCCGCTGCATACATGGCCATTATCTCAGCTTCAACATAAGGTGAATAAACCGCAGCTCCGGAGTACATGACATTATCGGTGATTCCCTTGTCGTACAGATACTTTGACCAGCAAACCCTACCCTTCATCACAAAGCTCCACTTCCCGTTCGTGAACGGCACTCCCGGTACTATTACAATATCATATTTCTTATCCCGTGCATCCTTCAGGAGGTCAAGGCTTCTTTTCTTTGAAAATGCACATGAGCCTGTTGAAATTAATACAGCAATAAATATTATTGCAGATGATGGGATGTATAATCGCTGATGTATCATTAAAAACAGTTTCTGAAAAGGTATCATTTTCATATTTATTCAAATCTGGCAAAATGAGGCCGTACAGGGGAACCGGTATTCCCGAGATCCGAACGGGAGTTTTTTCCTTCAGATCAATAGTTCCCTGCGCATGAAACTGGAATGTTGTTGTGTTCCCTGTGAATAACCTGATACAATCATCAATGGAAAAAGGATTGTACGTCTCATCGTCGTAATTTCAGGTAAAGTTACAATTTTAAAAGATCCGGATATCTAAAAAAAGAATTCCCCCTTATTGTAATTATTTCCTAATTTTGTATAATAGCTTAAACCTGAAGAATATGAGAACACATCTGTCTAAGCTCAGGGTAATTATTGCTTTTATATCAGTATTATGTTTCAATGGTTATTGCGCACAGCAATCGCCTGAATCCAAACGGAAGGGAGGAGTTTGAAGTATTTCCCAACCATAGCTTTTACTGGACCGACAACAAAATGCAGATGAACCTTTTCCCCCCTGGGAACCGCTACTACGGAAATGTTGTGAAACAACCTGTCACTGCACAGGTTGCCCTTCAGGAAATTATTCTTCCGGAACAGAGGGGTGGTCTTCAGGGACTTACTATCTTAAAGAATGAAAATGTCCCTGAACTTCCCGCTGCATTAGGTGCGGGCCAGCAGCAGGCCGGGGTTGCATCAGGTGCCACAGGGGCAAAGCTGAGGATAAGATACATATCGGGCGGAGTCCCAATCGAAGAAGAAATATACGCGGTGGTTGAAACAATGACCTTCCCCACCCAGGGTATGTTTGGAGTTTCCAATAATACGCTCTGGTACCTTGACTATATCTTTTCATTCAAAGCCACCGCCGGGAACCTGGAGAAGAATACAAAAATATTCCAGACCTAAGTACATGACAAAAATTTACAGCATTGGGTAAATTTATCTATATCGTTGCTAAAAAGCAAGTTGGAAATATAAGTGAGGCCATATTTGAAGAGACTCTTTGCTCTTCTGCCATGATTCTTGATC
>WXFD01000050.1 GCA_009877105.1 Bacteroidales bacterium | reverse complement strand
AGACCCCGACGCCTTATGCCCCGGTCTTGGAGTGGAAGAAGAGGCTGACCAATCCGCTCAGGATAGATCTGGTTGAGGAGGTTGACGACAGGGTGACAAAAGTCATGACTGAAGCCCTGGACGATGCCAGGAGTGATCATGAGGAAAAATGAGCCGGACAGCCCGGCGGATCACACGATTCGTACTGCTTCCGGATCATTGATGAGGCCGGCATGTCTGCCTGGCAAGGGCCAAATAATATTTAAAGTTTGCCCCGGATGAATTGCTGTATACGGATGATTTACCTCTGACGGATACAGGAAAACAGGTTCAGAAAAACCCTGCAGAAAGCGGGAACCTGTTTCCAAATGGTTGTTTTATTGCCGGCCCGGTATGTTTTTCAGCAGGTGGTTAGGTATATTGCAATTTAAGTCTTAAATTGGCTGATAGAACCTGTTCCCTGCAGAGCTGCAATTCTGTTGGGAAAAGAACTGACCGGACGGATCAGCCCTGATTATACTGATCCGCGATTTAAAAAAACACTAAAACCTGTTCCTATGAAAAAAATCTTATTTTGTTCAATCTCATTCCTGATCGCTGTTCTGGTTTTATCCGGATGCCAGGACAGGAAGGACCCCGGTAAATCTGATCCCTTCAAAGGTGAATCATTCAGGATAAAAAAAGGTACAAATATAGCTCACTGGCTGTCGCAGAGCAGTGCCAGGGGCGAACAGAGGGAAAGATTCTTCACCGAGAAGGATGTCAGGTACATCGATTCCCTTGGGTTTGATCATATACGGCTGCCCATCGACGAGGAACAGATGTGGGATGAATCGGGAAAGCGGCATGATGATGCATTCGCCCTGATGAAGAATTGCATCACGTGGTGTCATGATGCCGGACTGAGGGTTATTATTGATTTACACATCCTTCGCTCGCATTATTTCAATGCCGATGTTAAACCTCTCTGGACAGAGCCTGCCGAACAGGATAAATTCATAGCTCTATGGAAGGATCTTTCCGCTTTTCTTAAGGAATGGCCCACGGCAATGGTGGCGTATGAACCCATGAATGAACCTGTTGCCGATGATCCGGAGCAGTGGAACCGGCTGCTTATGCGCCTTGTTGATTCGATCAGAACCTGGGAACCGGCCAGGGTCATAGTCCTGGGATCGAACAAATGGCAATCCGCAGACACTTTTGATCAGCTGCGGATACCGGCGGGTGACACAAACCTCATTTTGAGCTACCATTTTTATGAACCTTTCTTCCTTACTCATTACCAGGCCGGCTGGACCCAGCTTAAAAACTTCCGTGCCAGGGTCAGTTATCCGGGGCAGATTGTAAGTGATCCCGTAATTCCCGATGAGATGAAAGCATCGGGAGCCAGGGAGCTTGAAAGGGCAATGAAGAGAGTGTACAACCGCGATACTCTTGAATACATGATGAGAAAACCATTTGAAGCAGCCAGAAGGACAAAGCTGCAATTATACTGCGGCGAATTCGGGGTTTACGAGAATTTTTTCCCGGAAGCCAAACTGGCATGGTACCGGGACATGGTCTCTATTTTCAGAGAGCATGGGGTGGCATACGCAAACTGGAACTATAAGTCGGGATCTTTCGGGATAGTGGATGACCAAAATGTGCCTTCCATCGAAGTCACCAATATTCTTCTGGGCAGATAAATCCATGCGGTGAAGGAATGGGAGGCGTTAGTACGGTAAATGGTGATGCCTTTCCTGAAACCTTGGTGCTAATTTATCAGCACCATGCAATGTACCTGTTTCGGTAAATTTCAATTAATCCATTAAATCATATTGTCATGAAACATGCCTGTTTAACAAAAACTTACGACAATGAAGTTCTGTCCTGCGCATTTCAGCCGGCACAAAAAATCACCTCTTTCCGGTTGAAGATGGCACTATGCCTTGTTTCGGCGATTACCCTGCTGTTTTTCAGTCAGGTAGATATTAAGGCCCAGTACTCTGATGATAGTGTTTTTCCGGTAAAGGGTTTTTGCATCAATTCTCCGTCACCTTCTGAACTGGACAGATTCGTTAAGTTCATTAGCGATGAGCTGGTTCCGCGCGGGGTAAACACCCTTTTGCTGCTGGGCGATTATAATTACCAGTTCAAGACCTATCCCCAGCTGAGCGATTCGGGTGCCCTTTCAAGGGATGATATAAAAAAGATCGTGGCTGTATGTAAAAAGAATAAGTTCAGGATAATTCCACAGATCAACCTGCTTGGCCACCAATCGTGGTCGAACAAAACGGGGAACCTTCTCAAGCATTTCCCTGAATTTGATGAAACTCCCCATATCAAAATGCCGGAGAAATATGTTTGGCCAAATGACGATTTCCTGTATTGCAAAAGCTATTGTCCGCTTCATCCGGATGTACATAAAGTGCTTTTTGCCGTAATTGACGAGCTATGCGATGTTTATGAGGCAGATGCATTTCATGCGGGCATGGACGAGGTCTTTTACCTGGGTGATGATAAGTGCCCGCGCTGCCAGGGAATAGACAAAGCTGAACTTTTTGCAGGAGAGGTTATTCGCGTCAGGAACCATCTTGCAACCAGGGGCAGGGAATTGTGGATCTGGGGCGACCGGCTCCTGGAAGGAAA
The DNA here is from genome assembly GCA_009877105.1 of Bacteroidales bacterium. Taxonomy (GTDB): domain Bacteria; phylum Bacteroidota; class Bacteroidia; order Bacteroidales; family VadinHA17; genus LD21. Next base: position 66,968 of record WXFD01000050.1, on the reverse strand, counting down.
GATAACCGGCCTGGGATTCTGGGAAGCAGCATACAATTATACATGGAGGGCCATCGACATGATACCAAAAGATGTGGTAATATGCGACTGGCATTACGAAAGGCCGGATCAGACTGCCGTCTATTTTGCAATGAAGGGCTTCAGGGTGGTCACCTGTCCGTGGAGAACCCCGGCGACAGCAGTGATACAGACTGAAGATATGGCGAGATGGAGAAAATATGCCACGCCTGAAATGAGACCAAGATATTATGGAATGGTACAGACCACCTGGATGGATACAGGCGGCTTCATGGACGGTTTCTACGGCAACCTGTCAGCCAGGGCGGTCGGGGCTGCCCATCCCAAAAATCCTGATTTTACCCCGTGGGCAACATTCAAGGCTATGTTCACTAAAATAGCCGAACTGGAAAAAATGAAATAACCCGGCAGATATGAGAAAGAACATCAGTTTATTATTAGTTTTTGTCTCAATCCTTCATTTCAACCTTACGGCCCAAAAAAAGCCGGAAATGCTTGATATGAGACAAAGGCCCGATACCGTCGGACTATTTGAGAAATTTGAGGTATCCTTCAATATAAACAATGGAAACCTGTATGTCAATCCGTTCGATCCTGAAGAAATAGACATCATGGCCGAATTCGTGGCTCCATCGGGAAAGGTATGGAAAATACCGGGATTTTATTATTATTCAGGTGGTACCTTGTGGAAGCTGAGGTTTTCTCCTGATGAGGCCGGAACCTGGAGTTATACAGTGAAGATCCGTGACATGGGCGGCGAGTTTACCTCAGCCCGTCACACGTTCACAGCTGTCGGGTCTTCCAGAAAGGGACCGGTTGTGGTTGCCGACAACAAAAGATATCTCAAACACAGCAACGGCACTGATTTTTATGGAGTGGGCCTTTGGTACAATGACAGCTATTCAGGATTCGGGACAGGACAGGTCAGGCCGGCAGAGCTTGACAGGCTGAAATCGCTGGGTGTCAATTTTATCAGCTCATTCATCACACCCCTTGAAACTCCGGGAAGCGGGCTTGGCCGATACGACCAGAATATCTGCGGGAGACTCGACCAGCTTCTGGAAATGCTTGAGGAGAGGGATATGATACTCAGTCTCAATATATGGTTCCATTCCTTCCTGTCTGAAACGGTATGGGGCGGCGGAAACATCAGGTGGTACGCCAATCCCTATCAGCAGATAACCGGTGCAAAGGACTTCTACAGGAGCGAACTGGCCTGGAAATACCAGGAAAAACTATACCGCTATATAATAGCACGCTGGGGATATAGCAGGGCACTTGGCATTTGGTTCATCATTGATGAGGTTAACGGTACTGACGGCTGGGTGACCGGCGACAGCCTGGCAGCAGCCGGATGGGGAAGGAAAGTGCACAATTATCTGAAAGCAAATGATCCGTATAACCATCCAACTACCGGGACCCGCAGCGGGGGGATAAGGGAATTCTGGCATGAAGGCTATCAGATATTCGATATTGCCGCCAGGGAGATATATGAAGCCCAGGGCTTTCCTATCAACAAAACCAGTACGCTCGATTCGGCTTCTGTTAATCCATTAACAGACAGCTACCGGAATTATGCGGATCAGAACCAGAAGCTGTGGCACGGTTATGGTAAACCGGTCATTAACGGGGAAACCGGATGGGATCATACATTTTATGAACCCGCAATGCCCGGTTATCTGGCCATGTACCACAATGCACTGTGGGTCACCCTTGCAACGGGCTCGGCCATGACGCCGTTCTGGTGGGCATATTCGCGAATGACCAATGATAACGTTGTTAACCAGCAAATGACAAGCATCCGCAGATTTACTGACCGGATCCCTTTTTCAAAGCTCACTGACGTATCTCCTGCCACGGTTAAAACACTCAGGGGAGACGCATACGGTATGAAAAGCAATGAGATGATCTTCGGATGGATAGTCAACTGCGATGCTGATGTCGCCGGGGAAAAGGTGACAGTATCATCAATTAAAAACGGAAAATACATCCTCAGGCTGTATCACACCTGGAGGGGACGATTCATTGAGGAAAAAGAGGTGGAATGTATCGACGGCACGATAACATTCAGCCCTCCCTATATGAGAATAACGGATTCCCATGCAAATTACATCGGTCAGGATATGGCATTTATCCTGGAGCCTGTCCCTGAACCGGCGGCAATTCCGGTACAAGCTAAATCCGTAAGGAGGAGCAGGAATAAATGAAGTTTAACCATGTATTTTAACCACGGAGTAACACAGAGTTTGACACGGAGTTTGAATGCAATAACTTGATTGTTATAACCCCGTGAAACTCCATACTGCTCTGTGCAACTCCGTGGTTAAAAATACCTTATACGTTAACCATAAAATCACAATATTTATTATCCAATGATGAAACTATCCGATTATACCAGATTTTATTCTGTTCCACTATTACTTATCTTTCTCATTTCGGGATTGATCATTCCCATTCAGCATGCCTCAGCGCAAAAGAAGAAAGTAAAAAATGAAGCTCCTCCTCCTTCGTCAAAGCTGGTAATAGCCGACAAGGGCGCCAGCCTCTACAGGATCGTACTGCCTAAGTCATCAACGGTTTATGAGAAAAAGGCCGCACAGGTGCTGCAGGACTACCTGCTTGAAATATCAGGAACCGCCCTCCCGATTATTACTGCCGATAAACCGGGAAGTTCATATGAAATATTGCTTGGTCAGAACGAACGTCTTGGAGAAAAAGGCATTGACATCAATTTCAATGAGCTTGAAGCCGACGGTTTTGTGATCAGGACCGACAGTATGCGGCTGATAATTGCAGGAGGAAATTTCAAGGGAACCCTTTACGGGGTTTATACTTTCCTGGAAAAATTCCTTGACTGCAGGATGTACAGTGCAAAGGTAAAGGTGATCCCAAAACGGGATGTAATTGCCCTGGGGCCCGTTGATCTGAAGGAGATTCCCGTGATCCGGTTCAGGGATGTGCATTACAGGGTGACTTATGATGAGGCGTTCTCCGAATGGCACAAGCTCGATCATGATGCCCGGGGCGGCAGACCTGCATGGGGATCGTGGGTTCATACCTTCAACAGTCTTGTTCCCCCTGAAATTTATTATAAAGATCATCCTGAATATTTTGCCCTCAGGGACGGGAAAAGACTGCCGACGCAGCTTTGCCTGTCGAATCCGGAGGTTCTGAAAATAACCATTCAGAACCTCCGTAAACAGATTGCTTCAAATCCGGCGGCAAAATACTGGTCGGTGAGCCAGAATGACAACAGGCAGTACTGCATGTGCGATAAATGCCGCGCTATTGATGAGAAGGAAGGATCGCCTTCAGGTTCAATAATCAACTTTGTCAACAGGGTGGCTGACGAATTTCCTGATAAAATGATTTCAACCCTGGCCTATGAATATGGCAGGAAAGCCCCGCTGACAGCAAGGCCGCGGAAAAATGTCAATATTATGCTTTGCAGCATTGAGGCACGACGCGATATTCCCATTACCGAAGCCACCGATCCCGACAGCAGGAGTCTGGTAAAGGATTTTGAAGACTGGGGAAGAATTGCCAGCGATATCATTGTGTGGGATTATGTGATTCAGTTCACCAACCTTATGAGTCCGTTCCCGAATTTCCAGGTTCTGCAGCCAAATCTCAGGTTTTTTGTAAAGAACGGCGTCACTGCAATGTTCGAGCAGGGGAACGGGGACGGCGGCGGAGAATTTGCCGAACTCAGGAGTTATCTGATATCCAAGCTGTTGTGGAATCCCAATGAAAACATTGATACTCTTATGAATGATTTTCTCAGGGGATATTATGGGGCTGCGGCAAATCCGATACGGCAGTATATTGATGAGATGCGTGAAGCATTGCTGGCCTCCGGTAAGCCGCTGCGCATCTTCGGTTCACCCAATGAGGCTGCTGACAGTTACCTGGCTCCGGCACTTATTCAACGATACAAGATGCTTTTCGATCAGGCTGAGGAGGCTGTCAGAAATAAGCCTGATGTCCTGGAAAGGGTTCGGGCGGCAAGACTGCCACTGAATTTTGCCATTATGGAACAGGCAAAAAAGAATTTCACCGGAGAAAACGGAGTATTCATACGGACAGGTGAGAAATGGGTTGTCAGACCGGAAATACGGTCATTGGTTGATCCCTTTACCGATCTCTGCATAAGAACAGGAGTCACCCTGATCAAGGAATGGGGCACTACTCCCGAGGCTTACCGTTCTTCAATGTACAGGATGTTCTATATGGGAAGGAATGAACATCTCGCGTTTGGTAAAAAGCTTACCCTTCTCAGCCCTGACACAACCCTGATATCAGCCATGAACCTGGCAAGGCTCAATGACGGGATACGCGGGGGGCATGACCCGGAGTATAATTGGGTGTCTTTCCCGGGAAAAGACCTGGATGTAATTATTGATCTTGAGAAGCCGACAATGGTGCGGCACATTGAATGTGCTTTTTACCAGAGGGCATACTGGCTCAGCATATTTCCGGCAAAAGTCGATTTCCTGGTTTCAGGTGACGGAAAGAAGTATGATCTGGTGGCTGTAGTAGAGAATACATTGCCTATTGATCAGTGGGATTCGTTCCAGAGGGATTTCATTGCCGATTTCAGGCCGCGGGAAGTCCGGTATATAAGAGTTGTGGCACACAGTATCGGGAACACTCCCGGCGAACATCCCGGCGCGGGTCAGCCTGCCCGAATGCATATTGACGAGATTGTTGTCGAGTAACAAGTAACGATCTGGTTACTAAATGGAAACAAGACATTAATGTCCCGGGATGCCTTTAGTGAAATGTTAATTTTGTTAACATGTTTTTAATATATTTTAAGAATAATTAGGATTTTTAAAAACTAGTTTCTATTTTTGATTTAAACATGCATCCGTTAAATATCGAAAAATATTTAACGGTGCCCTAAAACTAAAACCTATGATCAGAAAAAAAGTGTACCAGATTTTGATGCGGACACTATTCATGTTGATCTGCGTGGCATTCTCTCATTCACTGCTGGCGCAGCAGCGTGTTGTATCCGGGTCCGTGAGGGACGTAAGTGGTGCAGGCCTGCCGGGTGTGTCAATTCTTGTAAAAGGCACAACTGTCGGGACCACTACTGATGTACAGGGAAGGTATAGTATTGCTGCGGCAGGCGATGCCACCCTGCAATTTTCCTTTATCGGTTATGTGACACAGGAGGTTGCTGTCGGAAACCGCTCTGTGATTGACATGATCCTTGAGGAAGACATACAGCAGCTTGGGGAAGTTGTTGTAACGGCGCTTGGTATTGAGAGAAGCCAGAAAGCGCTGCAATCCACAATTACCAAGGTTCCGGGCATGAGCCTTACCCAGGCCCGTGAAAACAACCTTGGTTCATCGATCCAGGGACGTGTTGCCGGTGTGAACGTTTCCAGTACCGGTGCCGGCCCCGCAGGGTCATCACGTGTTATTATCAGGGGTAACAAATCTGTCGGTTCAAACAATCAGCCGCTGTATGTTATCGACGGGATTCCGATGGATAATACGCAGTTCGGACGTGCAGGGGTCTGGGGAGGTACCGACCAGGGAGACGGTATGACCAGCCTTAACCCCGAAGATATTGAATCGGTTACGGTCCTCAAGGGAGCTGCTGCTGCTGCTCTTTATGGCTCAAGAGGGGGCTATGGCGTTATCAATATCGTGACAAAGAGGGGGCAGGCCAGGAAAGGTGTCGGCATTGAATTCAACTCCAACTACGTGTTTGAACATTACCTGAACTTCTCTGACCTTCAGCGTGAATACGGTCCGGGAGGACTTGCAAACGCTGATCCGAATGATCCGAATTCACCAAGGGTATATTCAAAACCCATTAGCCAGGAACAGGCATATGGCTGGGGTTCCGGTTCAATGTGGGGCCCGAAACTCGACGGTACCCCTGTTGTTCAGTTCGACGGTGTTTTAAGGCCTTATTCATATGCGGGTGACAACTGGAAGCGTTTTTACCAGACAGGTCATATCTGGACCAACAGCCTCGCCCTTTCCGGAGGAAGTGAAAAACAGACTTTCAGGTTCTCCTTCTCCGACATGGATAATAAAGCCATAATTCCGAATGAAACATTCAAGAGAAGGAACCTTTCACTTTCGACAAATGGCAAATACGGTGAGAGGCTCACTTTCAACGCCAAGGTCATGTATTCGAATGAAAAGGTCAACAACCGGCAGATGATATCCGACAGCCCGGGAAATGCTCCCCAGGCAATATGGTCACTTCCCAACACCTTAAACGTAAATGACCTGAAAGGCGATCCCAATAAACCAGGTGCCGTTGCACCGGGAGTCACCACACCCGACCTGAAATCAGTGGGTGAGGAATTCCAGCCGGCAGACAACAACTGGCTGCAGAATCCATGGTGGGTAGCATATCAGTTCAAGAACGAAAACATCAGGGACCGTTTCATCACCTCCGGAACATTGAGGTACAATATTCTCAAATGGTGGTGGGTACAGGGACAGATCGGCATGGACTGGTATACCCGGAACAACAATTCACTTGTTCCGCAGGGTACCGGATATCAGCGCGGCGGATTCAAGAACGAGACATCCAATTTCGTCAGGGAAATCAATATGGAATGGATGTCAGGTGTTGACAAGGAATTCGGAAAGTTCAGGCTGAATGCCTTTGTCGGAGGAAACCAGATGAAGCGCGAATCTGAAAGCATTAACGTGTCGGGTGAAAACTTCAATATTCCATTCTATACCTCAGTCACCAACACCCGGTCGCAGAACATCGGATACGGGTACGGTAAGTCGGGTGTCAACTCCCTTTTCGGATCAGCTGAGGTCAGCTTTAACAACTACCTGTTTATTACTGCAACGGCCAGGAACGACTGGTTCTCGGTGCTGAATCCTGCCAACAACAGTAAGCTTTACCCATCCCTGGGAGGTAGTTTTGTATTTACCGATGCTTTCAAGAATCTTCCCGAAGTTCTGAGCTATGGTAAGGTCAGGGCCGCATGGGGACAGGTTGCAACTGCCAACGTGGGTGCTTATTCATCGAGGATCACTTACGGTCTTATCGGCCAGGGTCACCTTGGACTGCCGATGGCAGGATTCTCAGGAGGCGACAACATTCCAAACCCGAACCTTTCTCCTGCATTGTCAACAGAGCTCGAGTTCGGTGCCGACCTGAGATTCTTCCAGGGAAGACTAGGACTCGAATTCACATATTATAACCAGAAGACCACTGACGATATCCTTTCGGCCTCGATATCCAGGTCTTCAGGCTTCCTTACAACCTCCGTCAATATCGGCGAGCTTTCGAACAAGGGTATAGAACTCCTTATCACTGCCACTCCTGTTCAGGGTCCGGTAACATGGGATGTCTCCCTTAACCTTGCCAAGAACAAGAATAAGGTTATCCGGCTCAGCGAAGGCGTGACAGAAGTCAACGTTGAAGAGCCCCGCACCAGGACAGTTTATATCAAGCACATCGTCGGCTATCCTTTTGGAATGATAACAGGATACAGGCAGAAAACCGACGATCATGGAAATCTTGTCTATGAATCAAACGGATCACCTGTAAGATCAGATGTATATGAAATTCTGGGGAACGGTGTTGCCGACTGGACAGGCGGCCTTAATAATTCCATAAGCTGGAAGCGGATCCGCCTCGATGCCCTTATCGACTTCAAATTCGGGGGAGACATTTATTCAGGTACCAATGTCCGTCTGACCCAGTGGGGTCTCCATAAACAGACCCTTGTTGACCGCGAAGGCGGCAAGGTTGTGAAAGGCGTAACCCAAACGGGAACAGATGCCAATGGCAAGCCGATCTACGAAGATTTCACGCTTACACTCGATCAGGAACAGACCAGGCGGTACTGGAGTAACCTTGGTGAACGCGCACAGGAGAACTTTATTTATGATGCTTCGTTCATCAAGCTGCGGCAGATCTCACTTGAATACAGTCTGCCGGTCAAACTGCTGACCAAGACTCCGTTTACCAACCTGGCAGTGTCGTTTGTCGGGAGAAACCTTGCAATACTCTTCAAGAATATTGAAAATGTTGACCCGGAAAGCAACTATACTGACAGCAATGCACAGGGACTGGACTATTTTGGCATGCCAACGACCCGCACTTATGGTTTTAACCTGAGGGTGACTTTCTAACCTTTTAAAACTGAGAGATATGAAACATATATTAAAACTGATACAGAGTGCGTTACTGATATTCATTTTCGTGGCAGGATGCGATACCGATAAACTGCATGATATGAATATCAATCCCAATGCGGTAAATCAGATTGATGTTAACTACTTCCTTACTGCTGCCGAGCTGAGTGCATCCAATAACGGCTTGCGCGACGACCGTTACACTGACTGGAGAACCAATATAGGCATGTGTGCGCATGCCATCCAGCAGCTTGCAAGCACAAGTACAGGTACAATATCCGTGGGAGATAAATACCTGGAAAATGACGTTGAACCGTCGAATGCACCGTGGGACCATTTCTTTGCAGGCGATGGCAGGGTTACGATGGAGATAATCAAACAGACCGGCCCCGGCGGATGGTATGAAGGTCGCAAGATCAATACCCGTCATGCGGCGAGAATCCTGAGAGTTCTCTGCTTCCATCGTCTTACCGACTGGTATGGCAGCATTCCCTATTTTGAAGCCAACCAGGGCATTGAAGGAATATTCCAGCCTAAGTACGACAAGCAGAAAGATATCTATGCCGATCTGTTTAAGGAACTTGATGAAGCCTGTGCAGCCATGAGCCCGTCTCATCCCGATGAGGGATTCGCGAATGCCGATTACTATTTCAATGGCGATATCGCCAAATGGAAAAAGTTCGGATATTCGCTGATGCTCAGGCTCGCCATGAGAGTTTCAAATGTCGATGCTGCAATGGCTAACACCTGGGTTACCAAGGCTATCCAGGGCGGAGTAATGTCGAGCAATGATGACAATGTTATTGCCACAATGGCTCTCGGACCGAGCGAATGGACCAACCAGAATGGAATTTCACGCGGTTTCGCACCCGGCGACGGAGGACAATGGCAAAGCTCTTTCCTGAGCAAAACATTTGTCGACTGGCTTATGGGTCCGGACAAAAATTCGACTGCCGATGATGATCCTAGGCTGATGATATTCACTGCCGGGATTATCAAGTGGACTCCCAATGAAGTGGTTTTCTATGAAACTGATCCGCTGAAGCAGAGAGGTTTGCCAAACGGACTGGACGGTGCAATGCTTAATACACTGATGGGAGGACCCACCATACCCTATGAACATTTCTCGGCAGTGAACCCCCTGATGTTTGAAGATGATGAGCCTTACATGATCATGCATGCAGCCGAATCCGAATTCCTTCAGGCCGAAGCTCTGGAAAGAGGAATCGGGAGCGGTATTTCCGGAACAGCCAAAGAACACTATGAGAAAGGTGTGAAACTGGCAATGCAGATGTACACAGTTTATGATCCGTCATTTGTGGTTACGGATGCCCAGGTTGCGAATTATCTTGCAACCTATCCGTACGGTGTCACCAAACCTGCCCTCGAAATGATCGGAGAGCAGATGTGGGCATCGAAGTGGATGAACTGGTGGGATGCCTGGTCAGATTACAGAAGAACAGGCTTCCCCCAACTGGTTCCGACAAACTATCCCGGAAACGCTACCAATGGACAGGTGCCGACCAAACTTACCATACCTGCCTATGAAGCTACCGGAAATCCCAATTATAAAACCGGTGCAACACAGCCCGACAGGCTTGTTGGCAAGGTTTGGTGGGATGGCGGTCCTGAATGATTGGACTTGCCTGTGAAACAACAACTTAAAAGGGGTCGTCCGACCCCTTTTTTTATTTTCGGCTCTGCGTCTTATCCTGGCTGCCGGGCAATCAAGGCTTAATTAATATATTTTCTATGGCAGCCCGTATGTACAAATAACAGAATGTTTCCGGCTCAGGGTTCTGTCAACGGTTATCACCGTTATCCGGATGAACTTTGGTTACCAGCCGGGCTGTCGAGCTGCAGCTTCCTTAAAAAACTGCCTGAATGATTGGCCGGCCTGGTGGTGAATATTATCAAAACAACCGGTCTTTTGATAATTAATTCATAATTTTACCCTGACTAAATCATGTAAATTTTAAACCGGATATAATTCACCGAATGATCAAAGCTCTGACCGGATCGCAACTGGCATTGTTTTTTGGACTGTTCCTGACAGCGGGCTGCACCACTGACTTTGAGGGTATTGATGAAATTGATCGCGAGCCGGTAATTGAACCAGATTACTCGGGTGTGACCATCCCCCCTAATATAGCACCAATGAATTTCATTATCAGGGAAGATGGAAAATCCTTCAGCCTCTCAGTTAAATCTTCAAATGGTTATGTAAAAAAAGTCAGGACCAGTAAAGGTGTTGTTCGGTTTCCTCTGCATAAATGGAAAAAAATGCTGAAGGATACAGGCAGGGGTGAAATTTCAATTGAGATCACGGCAGTTGTGAATGCAACTGAGATCAGGCATTACAGGCCGATAAAAATTTTCATAGCAAATGATCCGGTTGATCCATGGCTGTGCTACAGGTTGCTTTATCCGGGATATGAGGCCTATAAGCAGCTTGAGATCATACAGAGATGCACCGAGAATTTCCGGGAAAAACCCCTGGTCGACAACCGGCTGCTTAAGACAAATTGTATTAATTGTCATTCATTCAGCGGTAATAATCCCGACAGGCTTATGGTTCATGTCAGGGGTTCTCTCGGTGGCACATATTTCACGGAAGGGAAAAGGATTGTGAGGAGAGATCTGAAGGCGGATGAAATGGAGTATGGTGCCGTATATCCTGCATGGCATCCGGGAGGAACCATTGTGGCCTTTTCATCCAACAGCATTGTCCAGAGTTTTCATGCGTCGCAGGTGTACAATATTGAGGTTACCGACCTGGCATCCTCACTAGTGGTTTATGATGCAGAAAATAATGAGATGTCACCCGTTACGGAGACAGACTCCGTTCCTTACCTGGAGACATTTCCGGAGTGGTCGCCGGACGGCCGTTTCCTGTATTATTGCAGGGCCAGGCAGACTGCTGACAGTTACGCTTCCGATGAAACCAAGTATGATCTTGTGAGGAAACCGTTTGACATGAGTTCATTTTCCTTCGGAAAAGCAGAAGTCGTCTTCGATGCCTGTGCCATAGGCAAAAGCGTCTCTTTTCCAAGGGTGTCTCCCGACGGGAAATATCTCGTATTTACACTTCACAACAGCGGGAATTTTTCGATCTGGCACAAGGAAGCTGACCTGTACCTGCTGGATATTCAGACCGGCAAAGCTGAGCGGATGAGTGTGAACAGTGAGTTTACTGAAAGTTATCACAGCTGGTCGTCAAACGGAAAATGGCTGGTGTTCAGCAGTAAAAGAGATGACGGATTAACCGCCCGACCTTACATTGCCTGGTTTGCATCGGCCGACTCCGTCGGAAAACCATTTGCTCTTCCCCAAAAAGATCCTGCCCTCTACGGCCACCTGATAAAAACCTTCAACAGGCCTGAATTTGTGAAAGGAAGAATCCGATTCGGTCCGCGCGATTTTGAACGTGCCTCAGGAAGGAAAGCTTTAAAAGCCGGATGGAGAGGGAGAAAATAATATTCCAGTTTATGATATCATCATATCTGCCGAATGAAAAAGCGAAATCCGGATAAAAAACAACCAGTTGGAAAGGAAGATGCAAAATTTCTTTCCAATATCGGGAGGACCGGTATTTATATATTGACAGTTTCTGTTTTTATTCTCTCATTAATTTGTTTCGGACTGTTTTTCAATTATGTTTTCTTTTATCAGGAAAAACAATCCCTTTTTGTTTATAGTTATGATTATCTCAGCCGGTTTGTCTCAAAACCTGGCGGAATGCTTGAATATGCAGGGAATTTCATTGCCCAGGGATTTTTCAGTAATCTTTACGGTGCCATTGTTGTATCAGTGTTCCTGGCGGCGATTGCTCTTGTATATTATAGGATAGCTGCCGTACTGACTAACAGGTACCTGTTCCCGTTGTTACTGGCTGCAATTGCCGCCTGCCTGCTGATATTGATCCAGACAAATATTAATTATCAGATCCACAATAGTTTGGGGTTCCTGGCGGTCGGATTGTATTTTTTATTTGCAATATCTCAGGACGGAAGGAATGCCAGGATTTCAGTTTTTGTTTTTTTCCCATTCTTTTATTATCTGACCGGGGCTTTTGCCCTGATTTTTCTCGGCATGTTCATCAGCTATCATCTTTTCAGAAAAGAATTTCGGGATACGATAATAATTCTGTTAATTGCAGGAGTTTCACTTGTGATCTTCAAAAGAATTATTTCCCTGCAGCCATGGTTAAACCTGTTTTATGATCCTCTCCCCGGGAAGGATTATTTTATCCGGCCATGGCTTTTGTGGCTGTTCCTCCTTTTTTTTGTTTTATATCCCGCGCTAGTGTCCGCTGCAGGAAACCTTAAGGTCAAAAGTGAGTTTGCCGCTTTATTTCCGCTTGTTTCTTCCGGTATTGTTATTTTATTAACAGTATTCATGCTTTCAAGGATTTACAAACACGACAATGCTGTGCTCTTTAACATTGAAAGAATGTTTTTTTCGGCAGACTGGAACGGCGTGATCAGGTTGCAGGAGAAGCATAGGCTCAGGAGTCCGGTTGCACAATATTATTATAATATTGCATTATCAGAAAAGGGGTTGCTCTGTGACAGACTGTTTTTCGGTCCCCAGGATTACGGAACGGGGTCAATCAGTATACCCTGGAACTCTCAGATAAGCATGACCAAGATCTTCAGGGGCGTCTATTTCTATTATTCCATAGGCCTGATCAATGAGGCACACCGTTGGGCTTTTGAATCAATGGTCGTCCAGGGTTTTCATCCGGAGAATATTAAAATGCTTATCAAAACAAATCTGATCAACGGACATTACAAGATAGCGGCCAAATACATATATGTCCTGAAAAAAACATTTCATTACAGGAAACTGGCAAAGGAATTTGAAAAAATGCTTTCGGATCCCGAACTGATAAAATCGGATCCCGAACTGGGAGAGAAGATCAGACTGAAACCAAACGACGATTTTATAATCAGGATCAGGAATCCCAAAATGAATATAATTTCCCTTTCAGAGTCTAATCCGCATAATAAAAAAGCGTTTGAATATAAAATGGCGTGGAGAATGCTTGAGAAGGACGTTGAGGATGTTGTCGGCGACCTCAGCACCCTGATAGGGTTGAACTATTCAAGAATTCCAAGGCACATAGAAGAGGCATTACTTATTTACAGAATGGTTTTTGGCCAGTTTGCGGATCTGAATCTGGTTACCATAAGCAGCGATACTGAAGCAAGGTTTTCACGATACAGATCTGTACTGGGTCCGATGTCAGGTAAAAAGTACCCTGCAGGAACGGCGATCCCCGGGGAACTGAGAAACACGTACTGGTACTACCTCGATTTTAAAAAGTGAATTTAACTTCAGTAATATTGATTGCCCGGAACTGAAAACAGATTCAGATCATATAAAATAATCTTTTAAATCCTAAGCTATGAAAAAGTTTCTGATCCTTTTTTCCCTTGTCGTTCCCTTTATACTTTATTCCTGCAACGGTGATCAGGTAAAGAAGGAAGATGACAGGCTTAAAGTGATGGCCTATTATTATACCGGCTGGAGAAATTTTACACCTGACATTCTTCCGTATGACAAGCTGACTCATATCATCTTTTCATTCACCGAAGTAATTGACGGAGAAATGAAATTCCCGGAAGACTCATTGGGACTTATTCTCAATGAACTGGTTAAACGGAAGAAAACGCATAATAACCTGAAAATCATGATCGCCTGCGGAGGCTGGGCAGGTTCGGGGGGGTTCTCAGAAATGGCCAGGACGCAGCAGGGTCGCGACAGGTTTGTTGAAAGTGTTGTGAAATTTATCAGGCAATACAAGCTTGACGGGCTTGATATCGACTGGGAATATCCCGGCCTTCCAGGTATAGGCAATCCTTACATCCCTGAAGACAGGGAGAATTTTACTGCACTCATGTGTGAACTGCGCAAAGGCCTTAACACGATCAGTGACAGCCAGGTTCTTACTTTTGCTTCAGCCGGCTGGGAAAGGGCCTTTGATTTTATTGAACTTGATAAGGTTATGAAGTGCGTAAACTACATCAATGTCATGTCCTACGATCTTGCAGGCGGGGGAGATCCCTATACCTCACATCATACAAATCTTGGATGGGTCAGAATGGAAGACATCAAAGGTACGCCGGCAGAGGCCAAAATAATTGAAAGAGGAGAATCAACAAAACCCTTCTCGACCGAAAAAATGGTTGCTTTCCTGATGGCAAGAGGTGTAAACCCGGCTCAAATAGTGATAGGATCAAATTTCTCAGGCAGAGCCTGGCAGGGAGTCCCCCCGGAAAACAACGGATTGTACCAGCTTAACAGGGGAGCATGGAGAGGCCGCGGCAGTTATGCAAGGATCAGGGAGGGAATGGAGAATATGAACGGATTTGTCCGCTACTGGGATCCGGTTGCAAAAGCACCATACCTGTATAATGCCAAAGACAGTATATTCATAACATATGATGATACGATGTCGGTACGCCTTAAAACCCGGTATGTCAAGGATCTTGGCCTGGGAGGTATAATGTTCTGGCAGCTTGGCGCAGATGCTCCTCAGAATGGCCTGGTGGATGCCATATACAAGGAAAAAATGAAATGATAAAAAATTAATAAACATGAGAACCAAGTATTTTTATGAATTGCAAACCATAATTGGTTTCTTTGTCATTGTCCTTTTTTCACTGTCACCTTTAAAGGTATATTCACAGGATGTAAAGCAGACTGAAGAAAGGATGATGAGGCAGGCAGATGAAAATATTGAGAAATACCGGAAGGGCGATATCACTATCCAGTTCATTACTCCCGACGGGAAACCTCTGCGGAATGCCACAGTGGAGATCAGGCAGAAAACACACGATTTTCTCTTTGGATGTATAATTTTCGACCTGATCAGGGGTGAAAATCCATATAAACCAGAACTTTTTAAGGAGAGGTTCAAAAAGATCTTTAACCTGGCAGTATTTCCATTTTACTGGCCCGGATACGAATCAAGACAGGGATTTACTCAGTGGGAGGCAATGTTACCGGTAATCGACTGGTGCAAACTCAATGGCATAACGACAAAAGGCCATCCGCTGGTTTGGGCTACACAATCGGGAATGCCCCAATGGCTGAGTGAATATAACGTAAATGAAACTGAAGAACTCCTGAAGACAAGGGTTTTAAATATTACATCAGGATTCCGTGACAAAATCGAACTCTGGGATGTGGTAAACGAACCGATCCATGTCAGGACCTGGAAAAACAAGATCCGGAATTTCAATGATGAGAATGACTGGGATATTTCAGAATCCATCCCATTGGTCGCTGATTATGTGGAGGATGCACTGAGATGGGCAAAGCAGGGAAATCCCAAAGCAACACTGCTTATCAACGAATACAGGACACTGGCTGATGAAAGTTCCAGGAAGAGCTATGAGTTGCTGTTGAAAGAACTGAAAAAGAGAAATGCTCCTCTTTCAGGCATAGGGATACAGGCTCATGAACCCCGTCAGGAATGGTTTTCTCCCATAGAGGTCTGGAAAACTTTCGACCTCTACTGGGGGATGGGATTTCCGATACATATAACCGAATATCATCCTCAGTCATCAGGGGTACCAATAACGGGGATATGGAGGAGCGGATCATGGACGCCGGAAGCCCAGGTTGAATCTACAGAACAGTTTGTAAAACTGTGTTTCGGACATCCGGGGGTAGTTTCCATCAACTGGTGGGGTTTCTCCGACCGTAACATCTGGCTTCCGGGCGGAGGTCTTGTCGATGAGGAATACAGACCCAAACCGGTCTATCTTATGCTCGACAAACTCATAAATCAGACCTGGAAAACCAGCATATCGGCAAATACCGGCAACCAGGGAACGGTTTCATTCAGGGGATTCTTCGGTGAATATGATATTGTAGTCAGTAAGCCGGATGGCAATATTGAGGTATTTCCTGTTCATGTGAGCAAAAAAGAGGAAAACAAGTGGGTGTTCACTACGCATTGATACTGAAGATAGCCAGCTGGCGCAGATCCCCACTGGCACGGATCGCAGATCCGCGCCACTTCTTACCTATATAATGGGGACAGATTACAACCGGGCAAAACGCAAAATGGTTAATTCACGAAGTGACCTAAAATAATTGTTTTTGCGAGCTCGACGAAGTCAGATCGGCGCCAGCAAGGAAGGGATCTTTGTTCAGTGCCACTTTTAATCAAAAAGTTGGTTCAACGAATGATCCGACGACTTCACTGCTCAGGCCAGGATCATTGTCGGCCATGATAACTGTTACCCAGGGTTTTTCAGGATCAATGTCAGTCAGCCTGACTTTGAGAACGACCGGTTTGTTGCCTGACAGGACTGCCTCATGTTCTGTCTTGTCAGCAACTGCATTGAATGTCCTGATCCCGATCTTATGTTTACCCTTTCCGGAAATTGAAACTGTCAGCTCTATTTCTCCATTTTCTGACCGTTGAGTTTCCGTACTGAACCATACTTTACCCCTATCACCGTTTGAAGCCGGATCAGCATAATTTGCGAATACCGAAACGGCCCCCAGGAACCTGCTTACAGGCTCCACCCATATCTCCTTGTAGGTGGCAGTATTTGTTCCCGACCAGAAAGGTTCGTCACCCGACATGCAGTCCATTCCCACGGGCAGGGCGCCGACAAGATTTTTCAGGCAGTAAGCGAAATGCGGTGCAAAATCATAGCCTGTTCCATACATCAGGCTTTGGCTGAAGGGATTGGCTCCCAAGACCCATTGAAGCTGTTTTCCGGCAATTTCCATTCCCGCTTTGTCTTTTCTCAGGCGCGATGCTTCAGCCAACGCCCAGGCGGAAGAAAGGTTTATGTTGGTGTTCCCGTGGAAAAGATCATTGAAATATATCGGGAAAGTCCGGAGAACATATTCATCAGACAGATGTGTGCCATCATTGAACTGACGCAGGAGGTCCGCCCGGAGTTTCTCATCCTTTTCAGCCATGATTTCACGGCGGTTCCATACTGAATTCGGAAGCAGATCGTAAGGAGCTGCGATTGCGCTTCCTCTTTTCATGAAGAATTCACTGTGGAGAACGGCTGCACCATACCAGTCCATCCATTTTCCATCGTCAGGATAAGCATTGCAGAGATGCGATAATGCGATCAATGGAGCCTCCTCGAAGGCTGCGTGGTAATTATGTATAACCTGCCGGCGCTCTGATGTGGTGTAAAAATAACCGGTTATCGGAATGCCCTCTATAAAGCTTTGTTCCTGGCATTTAATAAGTAATTCTGCAAGCTGCAAAGCCTGCTTTTTATATTTGTCTTCTCCGGTTATTCTGTTCAGTATCACTGAAGATGTTACACCCCATGAAGCTTCCCTGTACTCGGCCAGATCCCAGGCAGCACGCGAAGCAATTGCGGCTTCCCAGTCCTCAGTCGCTGCAATGAAGGCTCTTTCGGCAAGATCCGGATTGAACTTTTTAAATGCTTCTGCACATCTGCCCAGTACAGCTGCTGCCAGGAAATTCTCCCACGGCACATTCTGAGCCTCCGATACCATGTCGTCAATTGTACCGATCTTATTATCGGTATAGATCCTGCCAAGTGCCCAGCTCATATGGTAACCATCCCCGAACCTGGTTTTCAGAAGCCAGTCCAGACCCCATGCTGCCTCATTCCTGATACGATCCGAGAGTTCGGGATCTGTTTTTTTCTGAACCAATGCATCCAGATTGTTCAGCATCGCAAAAACAGCCATGGCGGTCCGCCAGTAACCCTGCGAAAGATCGCCTGCATCATGCCAGCCACCGTTTATGATCTTCCTTTCATCTCCCCTGAATCCCTGCCAGTCCTTGTGACATTCCAGATGAACTCCCGGAACATTGAAACCGCAGCGTTCACAAAAAAAGAAGTTGATTGCATTGAAAACGGGTCCGAGCCAGATGTTCTCACCTATTGGAAACGGATTAGATTCAAGGGAACCGCTCCTGATACGGTATGTGCCTTCCGTTCTGAGATCTGAAAAATCAATCAGCCTGAAAGTGCCGTTCATAGTTTCAATGGTTCTGACACTACCATTATAAACCACATTATTGCCGGGATCTATGATCTGGAAGTCGCTCCCGGCGCCGGCACCTGCAAAAGCTGTCTTGTTATCCCCGGGCCTGTAGCCCGTATGGCTGAACGAAAATTTGCCCGGAGCAACGTTCCATCCCTCATACTGATCTGCTTCAACCCTTTGTATCTCGATTTTATCGAAATCATACGTCACAATACCTTCTTCCTCAGGATTGTGTCCCCTCAAAATCTGATTAATGGTGAACACCGTCACTTTGTTGCGGGGCAGGTGCGGAAACTCGAACATCACATGGTTCCATTCACCTGGCTTAAGATCGTGGATGAAATGATCGCGTCTCGAAGTTGTCGCACCCGGAACAAATCCGTCGTTGTTTATGTTGATATTAAAACTGTATGCAGGCATGGAAGTGGGATGAACGTAAACCCAGAATGAAAGCCTGTTATAGCCCGACCAGTCCTGCGGTTTGCTGAACCGGAGACTGAGGGATGAAGATCCTCCCTGTCCTCCGTTGAATGAATCCCATTTACTGCGGTTTTTCCTGTAATAGTCTTCATCACGTAGTGAAGTCATGAACCTGAGTGAACGGCTTCCGTCTTTTGCACGCTCTTCGGTGTAGCTCATCTCCCCGATACCTCTTACTTCCCAGCCGGCATCGTGTTCCATATCATCAATGACCAGGGTTTCAAAAACAGCCTTCTTCTCCCAGCTTGCCATCAGGGAGTTTTGCTCAGGAACCTCGAGGGGGAACGGATCGTAGCGACGATAATCTGTTCCGGTCTTTCTGTCTGCAGGATTGCATGAAGCAACAGCAAGGACCCAGGTTACAAATAGAAATTTTTTCATACAGTGAAGGATTTACGGTAATAATAAGATTACCAATAAAGTTAAGAAATTTTCATCATAACCGGCCTATATTCTGCCCGGGCTGTCATCTTTCACCCCGAAGATGTAAAAACCAGGAATTTATCATACCCCCAGGCCAGTGATAAATATTTCTCATTTTGTTTAAATTGATCCGGTAAAAATACCATTTGAAAAAATTTAGGTATATTGAATCATTAAATTCTGTGCCCTTTATCAAAACCTCAAACTATAAAAATATGACAACACGACGCATGTTTTTGAAAAAAACCGCCATCACCACAGCTGGCATTGGCCTCGCCCCGGCTTTTTCCACCGTATTTGCACGGTCCGCTCCTTCCGACAGGATCAATATCGGCCTCATCGGATGCAACGGGATGGGATTCGCTAATCTGAAGGAGTTTCTCAATCACAGCAAGGTTGAGTGCCTTGCCCTTTGTGATGTTGATGAAAATGTACTTAACCAGAGAGCCGGAGATGTTGAAAAAATACGCGGAAAGAAACCGGTCAATCTTTACCACGACTGGAGAAGGCTTATCGACAACAAGGATATAAATCTCGTGATTGTGGGTACCCCCGATCACTGGCATTGCCTTCAGATGGTTGCAGCCTGTGAGGCCGGCAAGGACGTTTATTGTGAAAAGCCGATCGGACGGACCATTGAGGAGTGCAATCTTATGGTAAAGGCGGCAAAAAAATACAACAGTGTTGTACAGGTCGGACAGTGGCAAAGGAGCGATCCCCACTGGCAGGAAGCAGTGGATTTTATCCGGTCAGGCAAACTAGGGAAGATCAGGCTTGTACGGGTATTCTCATACCAGGGATGGTGCCCCTCAATTCCGGTTTTACCTGATGAACCTGTTCCTTCAGGCGTCGATTATGATATGTGGCTGGGCCCTGCTCCCAAGCGTCCGTTTAACCGGAACAGATTCCATTTTACCTTCCGGTGGTTCTGGGATTATGCCGGCGGGCTTATGACTGACTGGGGAGTACATCTCCTCGATTATGCCCTGTACGGAATGAATGTAACTGCTCCCCGATCAATAATGGCAATGGGTGGGAAATACGGCTATCCCGATGATGCCTGTGAAACGCCCGACAGCTTGCAGACACTGTATGAATTTGACGGATTCAATGTCCTTTGGGATCATGCCATCGGCATTGATGACGGAGCTTACGGACGGAATCATGGCCTGGGATTTGTCGGTGAAAACGGCACCCTGGTGATCGATCGCGGCGGCTGGGAAGTCATCCCTGAAACTGTGAACGGAAAAACACGGATGGAAGCCGTACCTCTGAAAAAAGGGGCTGGAAAGGGGCTGGCAAACCATGTTGTAAATCATCTTGATTGCATTGCCAGGCGGGATCCCAATACCAATGCAAGTATAGAGATCGGGGCCCATATCGCCAAATTCTCGGCACTCGGTAACATAGCTTACCGTACCGGAAAGAAGCTTGTATGGGATGGTACCAGGTTCACCAACGATACTGGGGCCAACAGTTATCTTGTGCCTGAATACCGGACCCCGTGGAGTTTGCCGCGAATCTGACCGCTACAGGCAATTATTGCTTTAACTGTTATTTCAGGGAACTGTTCAAATAATCCGGATACCTTACGAAAGCTCCGGACAATAAGAACGGACGGGATTTCCTGAAGGTGCTTTTACCAGCATTGAAAAAAGATATTCATTGATAAATCAAGTGGAAGATTATGAGCTTCATGTTCAATCCTGTTGACTTTGATGATCAGGGAGCAATCAACAGGATATCTCTGGATGAGGAAACAGCAGCTTCGATTGTTTCGGGAACCGGAGAATCTGCAGTTTACATCTCGGAATTACTCTCAGATCTGACTAGTGAAAAGGAACGTCCGGTCATAGCGGTTTTCGACGGTTACATCGGAGCCTTGTGGGAACAGAGCCTGAAACTGGTAACTGAAAACCTCGAATCAGTATCTGTTAAGGTCATCCCTGAGGACTTCAGGAAGGTTTTTAAATCATCCGATCTTCTCGACGAATTGTTTAAAGGGCACCTGCCTTCAGACAGGGAAAAGGATCCTGTCCTTCTTTTCGGAAAGCTGTTTAAGGGAACTTATGATGATATCCTGGATGATCAGAAAACGGATGAGTTGATTGCAAGGCTCCGGGTTCACAGGAATTCCGGCGGAGCAGGAAAAGTGATCCTTGTATATGGATGCGGGAGTGCCATAAAGCGGGTCAGGCAATTGGCGGATTATGTTTTTTACCTTGATGTTGCACCCAAAAACGTAATACTCAGGGCAAGGAAAGGACTGTTCGCCAATCTTGGGGACACTGCCCCCAGGGGAATCGATGAGTTTATAAGACGCTGCTATTATGTCGATTATGAGATTGCATCGAGACACCGGGGTGAACTTCTGACAGGCAGTCATATCGATTTTTATATTGACGGCAATGATCTGTCGGACCTGAAGATGATGCCCCGCCGGGCTTTTGACTCAATAATGTCGGCACTGGTTAGATATCCGGTGAGATGCAAGCCCGTATACCTTGAAGGTGTATGGGGCGGCCAGTTTATCAGGAAATTCCGGAACCTGCCCCGGTCGGTCAGGAACGTAGCCTGGGCCTACGATCTGATCCCGCTGGAAGTTAGCATCGTGGTTGCTTATGGAAAGACCGGTATTGAGTTCCCTTTCTTCACATTTGTTCAGAAAGAAGGTTTAAACCTGATGGGGAAGGAATGTGTTGAAAAGTTCAAAGGATATTTCCCGGTGCGGTTTAATTATGATGATACATGGCACAGCAGCGGGAACATGTCGATCCAGGTCCATTCAGGGCACGAATACAATGTTGAGAACTTCGATGAGCTCGGGAGACAGGATGAGGGTTATTACGTGGTTGCCACCGGGCATGGAGCAAGGACATTTGCAGGTTTCAGCGAAGATGCCGACGTGGATGAATTCATCTGCGAGGTAAAAAAGTCGGAAACGGAGCATACGGTTGTCGATTATGAAAAATATGTAAATTATGTCAGGTCTTATCCCGGGATGCAGGTACTTTTACCGGCAGGAACGATACATGCATCAGGCCGGAACCAGGTGGTACTGGAAACAGGAAGCCTTACCGTCGGATCCTATACATATAAATTGTATGATTATCTGCGACCCGATCTCAACGGCAGGCCCAGACCCATACATACCTGGCACGGGGAACGCGTCTTGATGAAAGACAGGAAAACGGCCTGGGTAAGGGAAAACCTTGTCAGACCTCCCGTGATCGTCAGAAAAGGAGAAGGATGGGCTGAATATATTGTCGGGGAACATGACCTCCTTTATTTCAGCCTCCGAAGATTTGAATTCGAAAAGAAAATTGAAGATGACACCCGGGGCAGGTTCCATGTTCTCACCCTTGTCGATGGCGAAAAGGTGATTATCCGGTCTGCAGAAAATCCTGAATTATTTTATGAGCAATATTTCCTTGACGTTGTCATCGTACCTGCAAATATGGGCAGGTATATTGTTAAGAATGAAGGCAATCAGCCTGTCTGCATCCATAAAGCAATGTTGAAATAAGTTAACTTAAAGAGGCCGGTGAAAAGCATTATTTCACTGATGATCATATTTAAACTGCAGGGAAAAATTATTCCGGATAATTTGTACTGGTTCCGTGAAAGCATTCAATCGCAGGGTAGCAGTGAAATTGATGAAAAAACCTGTCATGTGAACTGGTATGTGCGGCCTGCCCATGAATGATTCTGTACAATATTTAAAATTAGCTGGCGGATCGATATTAATTCGGCTCTTTTTCATACATTTCACCGCTTTTTTGGTCTGATTTCAGAAAACAGCCGGTAAACAAAACCTCCATAGCATGCAACAAGTTCGATCCCTGATACTTTCATTTGTACAAACGACAGAAGACTGACGCTGAAAACTTAAAAATCATTGAAATGAAAAACAGAGTTCCCTTTCTTGTTATTTTATTTTCAATTGCCTTTTTAACCGCCGTTACAGCCCAGGAGTTCCCATTCCGTAATACTGCACTCACGGTTGAAGAGAGGGTTAACGACCTGGTTTCGAGACTGACTCTTCAGGAAAAGGCTGACCAGTTATTGTACACTGCTCCGGCAATTCCCCGGTTGGGGATCCCTTCCTATAACTGGTGGAACGAGGCTCTTCACGGAGTTGCCAGGGCGGGCTTTGCCACCGTTTTTCCACAATCGATCACCATAGCCAATTCATGGGACGAAGGGCTGATGTACAATGTTGCAAGTGCCATATCGGATGAGGCCAGGGCAAAGTACCATGAGTTTCAGCGGAGGGGAAAGACAGGTATTTACCATGGTCTAACATTCTGGTCACCGAATATCAACATTTTCCGTGACCCGAGATGGGGAAGGGGACATGAAACTTATGGTGAGGATCCTTTCCTGACCGGACGCATGGGACTGCAGTTTGTCAGGGGAATGCAGGGTGATGACCCCGTGTACCTCAAAACAGTGGCCACCGCGAAACACTATGCGGTGCACAGCGGCCCTGAACCACTCAGGCATTCATTCAATGCCAGGGTGAGTGAAGTTGACCTAAGGGAAACTTATCTTCCTGCTTTCAGGACCCTGGTGGTTGATGCCGGGGTATATTCGGTAATGGGGGCGTATAATATGTTCAGGGATCATCCATGCTGTGCAAGCCCTGAATTGTTCGGGATACTGCGTAATGAATGGGGATTTAACGGCTATTTTGTATCCGACTGCTGGGCTATTTCCGATTTCTATATGTTCACCAGGTCTGCAAAAGATCCTGCAGAAGCCGCTGCTATGGCTGTCAAGGCCGGTACCGACCTGGAATGCGGGGTCGATTACAAGCATCTTACTGAAGCCTTTGACCGGGGATTACTGACTGAAAACGATATTGACCGAGCCGTTAAGAGGGTGTTTACCGCCAGGTTTAAACTGGGTATGTTTGATCCCGACGAAAAAGTATCTTATGCCCAGATCCCGTTTTTTGCCAATTGCTCGGATTATAACAAATCACTTTCAAGGCTTGCAGCCCGGAAATCCATTGTTCTTCTGAAAAACTCGGACAATATCCTGCCGCTTCCACGAGAAATCCGTACCCTTGCCGTTATCGGACCAAATGCCGATAATTTCGAATCTCTCATTGGGAATTACAATGGCATTGCCAAAGATCCCGTTACGGTTCTCAGGGGTGTCTGCAATAAAGTCACACCTGATACAAAAGTACTTTATGCTGAGGGAAGCGATCTGGCGGAGGGAATACATAATCTTGAAGTCATTCCTTCACGTTACCTTCAGACACCTGAAGGTACCCAGGGGGTAACCGGTTTTTATTATGATAACAGGGAAATGAAGGGAGAACCTGTTTTTACCCGTACAGATGACAGAATAGATTTTTACTGGGAGCATTTTTCTCCTTCCCCTGCTCTTCCTGATGATGATTTTGGCGTCAGATGGATAACATTTCTCATCCCTCCTGAGACGGGACGATACAGCCTGGGAAGCTGGGGATCGTCAGCCTATGAGATCTTCCTTGACGGAGAAAAGATTATTTCGGAGAAAAGTGAACATCATGCATTTCACAAGGAATACATGACTTACCTGGAGGCAGGCAGGAAGTACCGGATAGAGGTTCATTACAGGAACTACGAGGGAGATGCGGATATAAAACTGTTGTGGGCCCGCCCGCGTCCGAATATTATTGAGGAGGCTGTCAGGGCAGCAAAGGAAGCTGATGCTGTGATCCTGGTCCTGGGCTTGTCGCAGCGGCTGGAAGGTGAGGAGATGGGCATTAAGATAGACGGATTCCTTGGAGGTGACCGTACGAATCTCAATCTGCCGGATACCCAGGAAAAACTGTTCGATGCAGTAACGGCTGCAGGAAAACCGGTCATTGTCGTTCTCATGAACGGCGGGGCCCTTGCTGTTAACAACGTGCAGGAAAAAGCAGCTGCCGTGATCCTTGCCGGCTACCCTGGCCAGGAAGGAGGGAATGCCGTTGCTGATGTCCTGTTCGGTGATTACAATCCGGCCGGCCGCCTGCCGGTGACATATTATAAATCAATTGATCAGATACCGGCTTTTGAGGATTACAACATGAATGGCAGAACATACAGATTTTTTACCAGCGAACCATTATATCCGTTCGGATATGGGCTGAGCTACACCAGCTTTGCCTATTCCGGCCTGTCAATCCCGCAAAAAGCCAATGTGGGGGAAAAAGTTAAGGTGAGTGTGAAGGTTACAAATACAGGTCCAAGGGATGGCGAGGAAGTCGTACAGTTGTATCTTGCTGATGTTAAGGCAACCACACCTCGCCCTGTACGGCAGCTCGAAGGCTTTGAAAGGATATTCCTGAAAAAGGGCGAAAGCCGGATAGTGGAATTCATATTGGAACCCCGTCAGTTTTCAATTATTAATAACAAAGACAAACGTGTAATTGAACCGGGTTATTTTACTATATCCGTCGGAGGCAAACAGCCGGGATTCAGCGGATACCTCGATCCCCAATGCACGGGCGTGCTGACTGGTCGGATAAGACTGGCCGGAAAGGAAGAAAAATTTGACAATTAAGATCATGCTGGTGCTGATTGCGCTAACCTCTGCTGTTCTACACCGGATATCTGAAAAGCTTTAATTTATGCAGCACGAGAATCATCTCCTGAAAAAAAGGGTTACTCTCTTTGACGGTATATCAATAGTGGCCGGAGCGATGATCGGTTCCGGCATTTTCATTGTTAGTGCCGACATTGCAAGAACTGTCGGTTCACCCGGTTATCTGCTGGTGGTTTGGATCATAACCGGACTGCTGACGGTAATTGCAGCAGCCAGTTATGGAGAGCTTGCATCGATGATGCCCGATGTGGGAGGTCAGTATGTATATCTCAGGGAAGCTTATCACCCGCTTGTTGGTTTCCTGTTCGGATGGACAACTTTCCTGGTTATCCAGTGCGGTTCCATTGCTGCAGTGGCTGTAGCCTTTGCAAAATTCAGCGGAGTCCTGTTCCCATGGATTTCCGATCGCAATGTTCTGACAATAGCAGGTCCGGTGAAACTGACAAGCACAATGGTCGTGGCAATAGCCATGATCGTTTTCCTGACGTGGCTGAATACCCTTGGTATTGTGACAGGAAAAACAGTTCAGAACTTTTTTACTTCAACGAAAGTCATTGCACTTTTCGGTTTTATCCTTATAGGCTTTTTAGCAACCCGGGGATTAAATTCCTATGAAATAAACAAGGAAGTATTCTGGCAGGCCGGTCAGCCGGGTCCCGGTAACCAGGTTGTGCCACTGGCAGGTTTCGCACTCATTGCGGCCATTGCAACAGCCCTTGTAGGATCCCTGTTCTCCTCTGATGCGTGGTATGACGTCACCTTTATTTCGGGTGAGGTTATAAACCCTAAAAAAAACGTACCCCTGAGCCTTGTACTGGGTACAGCACTTGTGTCTGTCATCTATCTGCTGACTAACCTGGTTTATATCAGGATCCTGCCTCTCTCAGGATCTCCGGATGGAACGGACATACTTACCCGGGGCATTCAGTATGCTACCGACGACCGTGTGGCTACCTCAGCCATGAGCGTCGTTTTTGGCGACTATGCAGCAATTATTATGGCCGTGTTCATAATGATCAGTACATTCGGTTGCAACCATGGACTAATTCTTGCGGGACCGAGGGTTTATTATGCGATGGCGTGCGACGGCCTGTTTTTCAGGAAGGTGGGAGAGATAAACAAAAATGGTGTTCCCGGATTCGCCATCGCAGTGCAGGGAATCTGGTCGGTACTGCTCTGCTTGTCAGGAACATACAGCGACCTTCTGGATTATGTGATTTTCGCAGTTCTCTTGTTCTTTATCCTTACAATCATGGCAATATTCATCCTCAGGATCAAGAAACCGGATCTGCCGCGACCCTACAAAACTTTCGGCTATCCGGTAATACCGGCTGTATACATCCTCGCAACAACGTTCATTATGGTCGTCCTGCTTATTTATAAACCAAAATTTACCTTCCCCGGCCTTGTAATAGTTTTGCTTGGAATACCGGTATTCTACCTGTGGAAAAAGTATTCGAAGAACGGCAGTGCAGAATCGGTTTCGTGATCAGGGTTCATCCTCCCTGGTGTGAAAAGATTCACACTTATAAACAGGGTCGTGGTGTGATATTTATGATAAAGTGACAATCTTTTTAGATTACCTCGCATAACTGCTGAAAAGTTTTCTATATTTAGGACTTTAAATAACTGAATATTATTTTGATCTGCATGATTGGCCAAGGCATGGAACCAAAGGATGTTGGATACTTAACAGTCATGTGTGATTTCTCTCCTGAATGAATCAATAAAATCAATATTAGTTGCATATGAAGAAGGATATAGAAATTGCCCAGGCAGCCAGGATTAAACCCATTGCTGAGATTGCTGAAATTCTCGGTATCCCGGGAAAAGAGATCGAACCGTATGGAAAATACAAGGCCAAGATTCCGTTGTCATTCATCAATGACGAAAATGTAAAAAAAGCCAGGCTGATACTGGTAACTGCGACAACCCCGACGCCACCAGGCGAGGGAAAGACTACCACTTCCATAGGTCTTGCACAGGCCATGAACAGGCTTGGAAAGAAAACAACCGTTGTAATTCGCGAACCATCCCTTGGGCCTGTTTTCGGAATCAAGGGAGGCGCTGCAGGAGGCGGTTATGCCCAGGTGATCCCGATGGAAGATATTAACCTTCATTTTACAGGTGATATTTCAGCAGTTGAAAAGGCACACAATCTCCTGGCCGCGCTTATAGACAACAATATCCAACTGAAAACCAAAGACGGAAATATTGGAATTGATCCGAGAACCATCGAATGGAAAAGGGTGATGGATATGAATGAGCGTTCCCTCAGGGATATAGTAATAGGACTGGGAGGTATAACCGAGGGTGTTCCCCGGAGATCGGGTTTCGATATCACCGCAGCATCGGAGGTAATGGCCACACTCTGCATGGCTCGCAGCCTGCCGGATCTGAAGGAACGCCTGGGGAATATCTTTATCGGCTATACATATGATGAAAAACCTGTTTTTGCACGCGATCTGAAGGCAAACGGAGCAATGGCTGCCCTCCTTAAGGAAGCCATCAAACCAAATCTTGTTCAGACTCTCGAAGGAACACCTGCCATCATACACGGCGGTCCGTTTGCAAATATTGCCCAGGGAACGAACTCTATAATTGGAACGAAAATGGGAATGTCACTAAGTGATTACGTTGTCACTGAGGCCGGTTTTGCCAGTGAACTCGGTGCCGAGAAATTCCTCGACATAAAATCGAGGACCGGCAACCTTAAAACCGATGCAGTGGTAATTGTGACAACCGTCAGGGCACTGAAATATCACGGCGGAGCCAAATTGTCAGCTTTGCAAACTGAAGACCTGGATGCATTGAAGAATGGTTTTGATAATCTCGATAAACATATTGAGAATATGCGGTATTTCGGGTTCAGACCCGTTATTGCAATAAACAAGTTCGAAACAGATACTGAGCAGGAACTTAAAATGCTGATTAACTATTGCGAATCTCAGCATCTCAAGGTGGCATCCAATGAATCATGGTTAAAGGGAGGAGAGGGAGCTGAGGAACTCGCTCAAAAAGTACTGGAACAGATTTCTGAAGGCAACGATGCTTACAACCCATTATATGAGCTTGAATGGTCATTTGAAAAAAAGATCGAAACAATCTGTAAGAAAATGTATGGTGCAGATCACGTGGAATATACTGTTAAGGCAAAAAATCAGCTCGACAGGATCGAGCAGATTGGATTTGGTAACCTGGCAGTATGTATAGCGAAAACACAGAAATCACTTTCAGATGATCAGACTAAACGTGGCAGACCCCGGGGTTTCACCGTAAAGATAAGAGAGGTTGAACTCTCATCAGGCGCGGGTTTCATCGTCCCGATAGCCGGAACTATTATGAGAATGCCGGGCCTTCCAAATTCTCCTTCTGCCGAAAAGGTCGATATAGATTCCGAAGGACGTATTTCAGGATTATTCTGATCACGTAACTTCGGTTACGGATACAAAAGCTGCTTGCGGTAAGCAACAGGAATTTCCCTGCCGGCACTGCTTTTTGTCTTGGTTCTGTATATTTTGTTACTTTAGATGCCTGAAGTTTATTAATTATGAAAAGATGAAAAGGTTTGCACTATATCTTTTCCTGGTTCTGATGACCCTGAATGATCCCGTTGCTGAAGGCCAGTCAAAATACTACCATCGACAACAACCGGTATCAGGTTACGGAATAAAGGCAGGTATCAATTATGCCGGACAATCCACTACTAACAGAACAGCAGAATTTAAAACTTCCGGTATTATAGGTGTCAATGCAGGCGGCTATTTCAATTATTTCTTTCTACGACCTGTTGCTTTGCAGGCTGAATTGCTGGTTTCAGGGAAAGGATCCCACTGGAAAGATTATTATGATGAGGCAAAAGACTTTGTAACCTATATTGATCTTCCGTTACTGATTCGCTACCAGCCCATACAATTTTTGAATCTTCATGCCGGTCCGCAGGCGGGCCTCAGGCTGGGTGCAAAACAGAAGGATATGAAGACAGGGATTCAATCTGACATTAAAGATTATTACAAAACATTCGACTTCGGATTTGTTTTTGGTGCTGAGGCTGATCTTCCGCACAATCTGAACATAACCGTGAGATATATA
Organism: Bacteroidales bacterium; assembly: GCA_009877105.1. Classification (GTDB taxonomy): domain Bacteria; phylum Bacteroidota; class Bacteroidia; order Bacteroidales; family VadinHA17; genus LD21. The sequence continues at coordinate 37,223 of WXFD01000050.1, read as the reverse complement.
ATGGGTATTTCTTCTGCAACTACCCGGGTAAGGTATGTTGACCCCTGGATGAATAACTTGTTGCAAATATCGCTGGGTTACAGGCTGGCAGGGAGATGATGCCGGTTACAGGCGGAATGCGGCTTTAACTGCGGAAGAACCTGTTTGCCGGAAATGCTGATGATTTTTGATTGAAGAAGAGCGGACAAGATATCATGTGATCCCTTCATGCGTGTCATAATTCACGGTCCGGGATATAAATACAGATGATTATCACATAACTTAATAACACCTGGCTTTTATGAAAAGATTTATAGTTTGCATTGCTGCTGTCCTGTTTATTTTAACATCATGTAAACGGTATAGTGATTACACGAATATTCCTTTTTCCGAAAAGGAGCCGCGCGACTGGGAAAATCCGGCAGTTTTTAACATCAACGGGGAGGCTTACCATGCATCATTCATCAGCTATCCTGATGAAAATTCCATAATTCAGGATGATAAGACTGTTTCTCCCAATTACCTGTCACTCGACGGTATCTGGAAATTCCATTATGCAGATTCACCTGATAAACGACCCTTCTGGTTTTTTAAGGATGATTTTGATACCAGAAAATGGGATAATATTGAGGTGCCCTCAAACTGGCAGATGAAGGGCTATGATGTTCCTATCTATGTGAATGCTGACTACCCATTTAAAAAAAATCCTCCTTATATTGAGCATAGCTGGAATCCGGTGGGATCCTATAAAAGGACTTTTACTGTTCCTGCTTCCTGGAAAAAGAAGGATGTTTTTCTGCAATTCGGTGCAGTCAGCTCCGCCTTCTATGTCTGGGTCAATGAACAGCTTGTGGGATACAGGCAGGAAAGCAAGCTGCCCGCGGAATTTAATATCACAAAATATCTGAGAAAGGGAAAAAATTCACTTTCCGTGGAGGTATACAGGTGGAGTGACGGCAGTTACCTTGAAGACCAGGATTTCTGGCGGCTTAGTGGGATCCAGCGCAGCGTCTTCCTGCATGCCCGTCCCAAAACACGGATAGTTGATTTTTTTGCCGTCGCGGATCTTGAAAACAATTACAGGGACGGGAACCTGAAACTCAGTGTTGAACTAGGATCAACAGAAACCAATGACAGTGACCTGTCCCTGAAAGCATCGCTTTTTGACGGTAATAATGAAATCTACAGCGAAGAGAAAAAAACAGGATTGAATGGCAGCAAGGCATTCCTGGAGTTTAACGGACTGTTTCCTTCGGTAAAAAGATGGACAGCCGAGACTCCCGATCTCTATACCCTCGTACTTGCTTTGAAAGACCGCTCAGGTAAAGTACTGGAGTGTGCAGGTGCCAGGATAGGTTTCAGGAAAGTGGAAATAAAGGATTCCCGGCTGCTGATTAACGGCGTACCAATCTATCTGAAAGGGGTTAACCTGCATGAACATCATGATGTTACCGGCCATGTGATCGATGAGGCAACCATCCTTAAAGATATTCAGGTAATGAAAAGCAATAATGTAAATGCTGTCAGAACCTCTCATTATCCGCAACAGGAACTGTGGTATGACATGTGTGACAAATACGGTCTTTACCTGATTGATGAAGCTGATATCGAATCACATGGTATGGGTTATGATAAGGATGTCACCCTCGCGGATAAAGCCGAATGGGCAGCAGCCCATCTTGACCGGATGCAGGGAATGGTTGAAAGGGATAAGAATCATCCCTCCGTGATAATCTGGTCGCTCGGGAATGAATCAGGTGACGGGCACAATTTTCTTAATAATTACAAATGGACCAAAAACAGGGATGTCACACGTCCCGTACAGTATGAACGTGAGGGAGAACAGACAAATGCGCCCGAACGCCATTCGGATATCGTTTGCCCGATGTACTCAAAAATTGAATTTATCGAGAAATATGCACAGGATCCGAAAAACGACAGACCCCTTATTATGTGTGAATATGCTCATTCCATGGGAAATTCTACCGGAAATCTTCAGGATTACTGGGATGTTATTGAGAAATATCCCCTGCTGCAGGGAGCATTTGTATGGGACTGGGTCGACCAGGGACTTCTTAAAACTGACGCGAACGGTATTAACTACTGGGCATATGGAGGTGATTACGGTGAAGAAGGAATCCCGAGCGATGGTAACTTCTGTATTAACGGATTGACCTGGCCTGACCGGACTGGTAAACCGGGATTATCTGAAGTAAAGAAGGTATATCAGTACATCGGGTTTGAACCAGTCGATCTGAAAAACGGCCGGATCAGGGTTATTAATAAATATGACTTCATAACATTAGCTGACTTTAATATATTATGGACAGTCTATTCTGACGGAATTGCAGTTAAATCCGGAAAACTTGCCTTTCCTCACCTTCTCCCGCATCATGACACTGTTGCAGCGGTCGCGTTCGGTGATATTGAACCTGCACCCGGCACCGAATATTTCCTGAATTTAATGGCTACCAGAAGTGATGAATGGAACCTGATCCCGCCTGATCATATTTATGCCGCCGAACAGTTCCGACTGCCCGTTGAAGGAAAACCACTCTTCGGGAAAAAGGAAGAGCTGCTTGTTTTACAGACAAAAACCGAGGATAAAATATTTGTTGTAAACGGAGAGGGATTTACTGTCAGGTTCGACCTTGAAAAAGGGAGAATGGCTTCATTCAGTTCAGGTGACAGGGAATTATTGATTCAGGGACCGGAACCGGATTTCTGGCGGGCCCCTACTGATAACGACTACGGATATGGTATGGATGTGAAACTCGGTGTCTGGAAGAAAGCGGGTGAAAAGGCTGCAGTCAGAAAGGTGAATATTACTCAGCCTGAAATGGACAGGGTGATTGTTGCAATGGAATACGATATCCCGGGATCAGGAGGGGAGAAAATTGGCGGATACGTTTCAACTTTCACAGTTCTGGGTTCAGCAGATGTGATCGTGAAAAACCAGTTTTCGAAAGTTTCTGAGAAAATCCCGGAGATACCAAGGATGGGCATGCAGATGAGAATACCAGAGATTTATTCCAACCTCAGGTGGTTTGGCCGGGGACCGCATGAGAACTATTGCGACAGGAAAACCTCTGCTTTTACGGGACTTTATGAAAGCAGCGTGGATGACCAGTATGTGCCCTATATCCGCCCGCAGGAGAATGGTTATAGGACCGATACCAGGTGGCTGACCCTCACGGACGAGGATGGCAACGGACTGCTTGTAAGCGGTTTGCCCATGATATGTTTTGCGGCATTGAGAAATATTCATGACGATTTCGAATCTCCGGGGAGGCTGTCACAATACCGCAGAGATGCCAAAACGGCTAATACTCATACAAATGATGTGAACCCCAGAGATTTTATAAATCTTAATGTTGACTACGGACAGATGGGCGTTGGCGGAGACGATTCCTGGGGAGCTGAGATCCATCCGAAATACAGGCTGATGGACAGAAAATATGAATACAGTTTCAGGATGCGTCCCGTAAAAAGCGGTGATGATATATTGAAACTCGCCAAGGAAAGATTTTAAGGGATGATTGAATTATTTCAGTATCTTTTGAATGTCAGGCAATCGGAGCCTGTTTGTAATTTTCCTTGTCCCATGGTTGGAAGCAGTACGCAACAACATTGATTGTTAATTCATAAAAAAGAATAGATGAGCAGGATACTTGAATACCTGAGGATTACTCCCTCTGATCAGTCGGTTGACTATGTTGAGAATAAGAAGCAGTTTCACCTTTTCACGCTATTAACCGAACAGAGACATTCCAAAACACTGTCTCTCAGTTCAGTGATTGCAGATGACACTGAAAAGGGCCTCAGGATGCTTCTTTCTGTCGATGAAGATATCACATCAAAAATTGAAAAATTATGCATGAATCCTGAGCTGCTCGAGATAGCAGTTAATGCCATACACAGTGCCATAATTACAGGGAAAAAGATTTATTTCTACGGCTGCGGTGCTACGGGAAGGCTGGCCAAGCAGATGGAAAGTACCTTCTGGAGACCTTTCTGGAGAAAGCTCAGGCAGTCTGAATACTGGATAAAACTGGAACCTCACCTGCCCTCAGATATAGAAGAACGGCTTATCGGTGAGATGACCGGGGCTGACAGGGCCCTGATAAGTTCCCTTGAAGGATTTGAAGACCTGCAGCTTATCGGAAAGTTACAGCTGTATGACAGGAAAATAGAGAAAGGTGATGCGGTGTTTTGTGTAACCGAGGGAGGAGAGACATCTTCCGTGATAGGAACAATACTTGCTGCCCGGAAGCAATATGGCGACGCTGCCGGCAGGGCTGACAGCGAAGCTTCCGGGAAACTGTTTTTTGCATACAATAATCCCGACGAACTTCTGCTTCCATTTGACCGGAGCAGAAGCGTGATCGAAAACAAGGGTATAACCAGGCTGAATCTTACCACCGGCCCGCAGGGAATAACCGGATCAACCAGGCTTCAGGCAACAACCAGCGAAACTTTCATCCTGGGTGCCGTGATGGAAGAAGCGTTGTACAGGATATTGCGCGGGTTCCTGAATGACAGGGAACTTGCTGACCTGGGATTTGAGAAAGGCTTTGGACTGACTGACAGGCTCCTTTCGTTCGGCGAAGTTAAAAAAAGCGTGGATAATGCCGCATCCGGGATAGCCCGGTTTACCGAACTGGAAGCTTCGGCTTATGCCGGACATCATTTTTCAACATATTTTGCCCGGGAAGCTATGGTTACAGTGTTTATAGACAGTACTGAACGCAGTCCAACCTTCAGGTTGTTCCCGCTTGATACCGTTGAGGAGCCGGAACGCAAGTCGTGGATCCAGGTCTGGACCGACAGCAAAACCATTGATGATGCCTGGCAGGTATTTCTTGGCAGGAACTTCAGGGGACTTGAGGAGCCTGTTTATAAATCAGCCTTTGAAAAGGAGATTGATGACCCCTACCTTAAGGATGTTGCGCTTAAAAGCCTTCTTAAAGCCGGGAACGACCAGCAATATCTCTATGATCTGTCCTTCTCCCATTCAAACATAAATAAAAGAGGGCCAAAACCGGGAGACATCGGAGTAATTGTATGTGTAGACGATGAAAGAATCCGGGTTGACGATCCTTCCAGCTCGTTTGGGCAGTTCGGATCATTGGTGAGATCACAGGGCGGAAAAGTAGCCGTTATTTCTGTTACGGATGAAAATGCTCCGGCAAACAGACATCAGTTTAAGGGCGATGTGGAAGTGTCAGTTATCCTTCCTGCATTTCCTGATCCTATCGGATTAAGACGGCAAATGGCTCTCAAAATGCTGCTTAATGCCCACTCAACCGCTATGATGGCAAAGCTTGGCAGGGTGACCGGCAATACAATGACAAATGTCAATCCCAGTAACCTGAAATTGATAGGCAGAGCGACTTTTCTTGTAATGAGCCATGTTAATGATGTTATTGCCAGGGGAAATTGGATCAATCGTTACGGTAACAGGGAAAAGGTAACATTTGAGGAGGTTAATGCAGTTCTGTACGATGCAATTGAATTCATGGCTGTTAAAAACCCTGATCAGACTGCAGAAGTAGCCCTTTCAATAATACGAATCATCGAAGCACTAAAAGGCGGACAGTATGTAAGCTGGGATGAAGCTTTGGCAATACTGTCATCAAAAGGATTGAACCTATATCTTCAGGAGGCCTGAGCTACCTGTATGTGATTTCAGTCCTGAGAACGGAATTTTCCCCTGTCATTACGTTGCTTACATCGTAGACGAGCGGTCCGGTGAATTTTCTGGCCAGTGTCACCCTTGTAACGGAGTTGGCCGGAAGGGTAATTGAAGAGGGTGCTTCTGCCGGTCCGTTGACAAGGGAAAAAGTAATATCTGAACTGTTGGTTATTTCAAAAAAGATACTCCTGTCATTCTGGTAATATGGCTTGGCAGTCCTGATGCACTGCTGGAAGAATGGCCTGGCAAATTCTTCCTTTCCGGCTACTATGTTCCTGAAATATGCAAGGGTACGCCCGGCGAAAAGCGCCTCCTTCAGGGCTTCGGGTGTCCTTGCTTTTGCAAAGACAAGAGTCATCGGCCTGTTTGGATATTCAGGCTCACGGTAATCTTCGCTGATATTCCCGTGTTTGTCGCTGTTGGCCATTACTGCAATATTATGGTCTTTGCAGAATGTCAGAACAAGAGGATAATACTCATCGGAATTGAAAAATTCTATTCCATGGATCCATTTCTTTTCAAGGAAGCGCTTATGGATCGGATATAGCTTTGGTATCCCGTCAGCCTCCTGTGCTTTCCAGCCCGGATGGTTCCATTGGATGAATGCTCCCTGTTTTAATGCCTCTTCAATTGCGTCAGACACGGAGTCCCTGACCAGGGCCGTGGCATCGGTGATAAACAGGGCATTAAGATGTCCGGGAGGCATGGAGCGGGTAAGTTCTGCCCCATGTACCAGTATCAGATTCCTTTCAGCTGCCGCTCCCTGACATATCTTCCACGCTGCATTATGGTCCACCGGAATATAATTCCTGTTTGGGGTGTATTCAATATGATCAGTTATTGAGATGGCATCAAGACCATCCCTGTAGGCTTCCGTAACACGGTTGACCGGCCATACAGACCCGTCAGAGAAAACAGTGTGAAGGTGAAAATCACATTTCAGGGTTACATAACCCGGAATGTCCGGAACATTTACGATTTTTCTCTGACCGAAACCTGCAATAAATATGAAAGTTAACAGTAACTGGAATAAAATTAGCCTTTTCATTGATAAATGTATAATTGGTTTATATTCTTGTTCATCAGTTAGTGTTTCAATCACAGTGGTGAGTCAAAAAGTCAGCACGGAGATTCAGGCTTGTTTTTATTACCATTTTCCTCCTTGCAATTCAGTGTCAGCCGTTGTTTGAGTATTCTCCCGGCACTTTACTGGATCTCTTCATAAAAGTAAGCCATTTTCTCATCTGCATCATCCCAGGTAAATAGCTTTTTTTTCCTGTTGACCCGGAAATAGTTCAGCATGGCAAAATCTCCTGCACACATTGTTGTGTGAACAAAAAGGAAAAGAGAAAGACTCCATTTCCACAAACCCGGGACTGACAGGACAAGGTATACAAGTACGATCGTTGTTATGATAAAAGGGAACCAGGCAACAAACCCGAATTGTTTCCTGGTTGTCACATGCCTGTGAGCAGTTACGTAGAACATATACTGCTTCAGGTCCATACCAACCCTTATGTTTTTTGCCCCGGTCAGATAATAGGGAATTATATGGAGCAGTTCGTGAACCGGAATATACAATAACGGGAACACAACCAGCCCCAGGATTGAGTGAAGTAACAGGTATTTATAGGGGAAATAGCCACTGAGGTTGACCCTTACCGTTAATGCCAGACCAAGTGTGAGGATGCATGCCGACCAGAAAAAAACAATCAGGCCCGATTTCCTTCGCAGATAATCAAGGATGAATGGAATGAGTTCATCATAAGGTATTTTAATTAATTGCCTGTATCTTGACTGGTCTTCAAGATCATTCACATTCAGTGCCATGAATTAAGCTTTTTCCAAATTTAACTTTTTGGGAAAGTAATGCAAAAGGAATTATGGGAAATAAAACCATCGTAACCTACATTGTTTTCCGGGTGGTTATTATTCCGGTCATGAATATGAAAAACTTTCATAAATACTCCGGCAATTATTGGATTAGGGGTTCTTTTTTAGATACAATATACCGGTATATGTCCGGGAAAGAAGAAATCGTCCATTTTATTTATCCGGTAATTAAAGGGGGTTGTGTTTTTTCCTGCAATTTTGGAACGAAAATCATGTTTTATCAAATGGCCCGTATTTTGATACCTTTGCGTGAGATCACATTCACATGAAACTTGTGATACCGATATTACTGTTTTCTTTTTCCCTGGAAATCACTTTGGCCCAGACCGATAGCTCTATTGCAGGGAACGATACACTGCCGCGTAACTTCTACCTGCTGCACACCAAAGAAAGAAACGGTGAAAGTCTTCCTGAAATTGACCTGAAAGAAGTTGTTATCATAGGCAGACAGTCAACGTCAAAGAAATTTCCATTCCGCAAGTATGAACGGCTGATTTATAACCTGAAAAAAATCTATCCGTATGGAATTGTTGTACGGGCAAGACTGGAACAGGTAAATCATGAATTAATGAATATTCCCGATGAAAAGGAACGGAAAAAATATCTCCGGCAGGTTGAGAAAAATGTTTTCAGGGAATATGAGGATGATGTCCGGAATATGACCATTACCCAGGGCAAACTTCTCATCAAGCTCATCGACAGGGAAACACGGAACACCTCCTATGAACTGATAAGGTTTTACAGGGGAAATCTGTCAGCCTCTTTCTGGCAGGCCATTGCCAGAATATTCGGGACCAATCTTAAGGCTGAATATGACCCGTACGGTGAGGATGCTGTTATGGAAATTATCCTGCAGGAGATCGAAGCAGGCAGATTATAATAATATCTGTCGAATATGATTAAGCGAACATTTATTGCCGTAAAGATAGAAACAACCACCGAAACGGAACGACTGGTTGCAAACCTCAGGTCGCTTCTTGGAAATGAAAATATTAAATGGGCCGATATTCGGAACATACACGTTACCCTTGCATTTATGGGGGATACCCCGGTCGTAAAGATCGCTCCCATAACTCAGTTGATCAAAGGAAAATGTGCCGGATTCGGAAAGTTCGACTTCATGCTGGCAGGAACCGGGATTTTTAGAAATTTCAGGGATCCGAGAATCATCTGGGCCGGAATTAAACCGCAGGATGGGCTTATTAAACTGAGAGCCCTGATCACGGAGTGTTTGGAAGCTGGAGATGTCGGTTTTGACGGGAAACCCTTTGTTCCACACCTGACACTGGGCAGGCTGAAAAACATCAAAGACATCGAGAATCTCAGACGGGTTCTGGAAAAATACAGGAATATTGAATTCCAGAAAGTCTGGATAAATGAAGTTGTCCTTTTTGAAAGTATCCTTAAACCGGCCGGACCGGTATATATCCCGCTGGCCACGCTTCCTCTAAGTTAAAGTCTGTTGGATCCTGGTGTTCAGCTTCTGTGTTCTTCGGAGAATATTGATCCCGGGTAATTCTTCCCTGTGAAAGCAGGGCGTCAATCTTTTTCCCGGGGGAGTTAATTAACCTTCCTTACATTACTTTGCAGGAAAAAATCATTTTTTTTGTTTTCTTTACGGAAACAAACCATCTGATTTTTGGGATGACAGACTCTTTTGAAGCCAGGGGGAAGAGGAAAAAACTCGTCGATGAGCTCCGGCGCAAAGGGATCACCGATGAGGAAGTACTGAGGGCCATTAATACCGTACCCCGTCATGCATTCATGGATCCGGCATTCCTCAACCATGCATATGCCGACAAGGCATTTCCCATCTCATCCGGGCAAACAATTTCTCAGCCTTATACCGTTGCGGTTCAGACCTCGCTTCTGCAGGTTAGGAAAAGGGATAAAATACTGGAGATAGGTACCGGATCGGGATACCAGGCCGCAATCCTGGCTGAAATGGGGGCAAAGGTTTATACAATTGAAAGGTTCAGGGAATTGCATCTGAAGGCCCAGCATACTCTGTCACTGCTGGGCTATTCAGCAACCTTTTTCTTCGGCGACGGGTATGAAGGGCAACCCCAATACGGACCTTTTGATGGCATTATAGTCACTGCGGCTGCCGCTGAGGTTCCTGAAAAGCTGATGCGTCAGCTTAAAATAGGGGGCAGGCTGGTGATCCCGCTTGGTTCGGCAACTTCCCAGACCATGACATTGGTTGTACGAACGGAAGAAAACAAATTTGATTATTCCTCACATGGATATTTCATTTTTGTGCCTATGATAAAAGGAATTGTAAAAAGCTGATTTGTTTGGGAAACCTGAGTCCTTGTATGAAAAAGCTCGACGGGGATTTTGCGGATCATGATGGTTCAGAATCAGTTAATATGCCATCCGGAATATGAAAATAAAAATTATTGAAAAGTGAAGATATATACACTGGTTTTTAATCCGATTGAAGTAAATACTTATATAATTGCTGATCCGTCAGGGGATTGTATAATTATTGACTGCGGCTGCTACTACGGGCATGAGTTTGATGAAATGGATTCTTTCATTCAGGATAATAAGCTTAAACCCGTTTTGCTGCTGAATACCCACTGCCATCTCGATCACATTTTCGGGAACGGCTGGATGCTTGAACGATTCGGTATCCGTTCGCATTACTGCAGGGAGGATGATTATAACAGGATCGATGCCCCGGTGCATGCCCGGCTCTTCGGACTCAATATGGAACTACCTCCCGAACCGGCGGATTATCTGGAGGATGGACAGATTGTTTCCCATGGACAGATCAGACTCACCGCACTTCACGTTCCGGGGCATTCCTCAGGAAGCCTTTCGTTCTACAGCAGCGACCTGAAAGCCGTATTTACCGGTGATGCCCTCTTTGCAGGCAGTATCGGAAGAACGGACCTCGAGGGGGGAAATTTTGAGACCCTAATCGCGAGCATCAGGAACAAATTATTTTCACTTCCCGACGACACCATAGTCTACCCCGGACATGGAGAGTGTACTACCATTAAAGTTGAAAAAGAGACAAATCCCTATTTTATTAAAAGCTGACAAGCCTGGTTTTTAAAATAGTAACTTATTGCTATTTTCGCATATGAGTTGACCGGAGAAGTGATTCCGGGTTCCGGTTTTTCATAATGAACAGTACTTGTAACGGGAAATTGATTTTTTTGCCTGAATGAAGTAACCAGTATTTCCGGAGATGTAAAGGATTATCCGGAAACCAAAGGGATCCACAGTGTCTAAGAATCATCCTTTGCGGACAGGTAAAGACTTTTCCCGGTTACTCCGGATTGCAGTAAGTTGTATGAACCAAAGTTTACGGATTTTTGTTAGGATGATTGATTTTGTGGTGAAGATGAATAGCAGATACTCATTTCCTGTTTTGGAATACAGCTAGAATACCCATCCCGGTGATGACCAAAATATCAATTATATGCTTTCAGACAAATTTGAAAACCGTCACAATGGCCCCCGCGGAGCTGAAGTCACCCGAATGCTTGAAACAGTCGTTGTCGCTTCCCTGGATGAACTGATTGACAAGACTATCCCTGCCTCTATCAGGCTGAAGAAACCTTTGGAACTTCCTGCTGCAATGACTGAATATGAATATCTCGGTCATATCAGGCAGCTGGGATCAAAAAACAAGCTTTTCAGATCTTTTATAGGACAGGGATATTATGGTGTTGCACCCCTTTCCGTTATAGTGAGGAATGTTCTGGAGAACCCGTCGTGGTACACCTCCTACACTCCCTATCAGGCGGAAATCTCACAGGGTAGGCTGGAAGCCCTGCTGAATTTCCAGACCATGATAGTTGATCTGACCGGAATGGAGATTGCCAACGCCTCGCTGCTCGATGAGTCGACGGCTGCGGCGGAAGCAATGATAATGATGTTCAATGCGCGATCAAGGGAAGCAATAAGGGCTGGAATAAACCGGTTCTTTGTCAGCAATGACACCTTCCAGCAGACGATTGCTGTTCTTGAAACACGGGCTGAGCCGCTTGGGATCGAACTGGTAACCGGCAGATTTGATGAGGTTGCAATCGACGGAACGTTTTTCGGGGCGCTTGTTCAATATCCGGCCGCATCGGGTCAGATAGAGGATTACCGGGAATTTGCGGGGAAGGTTCATGCTTCCGGTGCGCTTCTTGGCGTGGCAGCAGACCTTATGAGCCTTGCCTTACTCTCTCCTCCCGGTGAATGGGGCGCCGATGTGGTGGTCGGTTCCAATCAGCGGTTCGGACTTCCGATGAGCTACGGCGGTCCGCATGCAGGATTCTTTGCCACAAAGGATGAACTGAAGCGAAGCATGCCGGGCAGAATTATCGGAGTGTCGGTGGATGCCCAGGGTAACCATGCCCTGAGAATGGCACTCCAGACACGGGAGCAGCATATTAAGCGTGAAAGGGCCACTTCAAACATATGCACCGCACAGGCACTTCTTGCAACAATGTCGGGTATGTATGCACAGTACCACGGGCCTGAGGGACTGAAGAATATTGCTTCTCACATCAGCAGATCAGCTTGTACAATCAACGGGATACTGAAGGATCTTGGATACAAACAGGCAAATACCAGCTTTTTTGATACCTTAAGGATAATCCTTCCTGATGAGGGTTCAGTGGAAAAGATCCGCAACCTTGCACTGGAAAGCAGGATCAATTTCCACTACCCCGGAGGCAACATCGTAATGCTTAGCACAGATGAGATAACCACTCTTGAGGAAGTGAACCTGATCACTTCCGTATTTGCCAGGGCTGCAGGCCTGAAGCCTCGTCCGGCAGATTCGTTCTGCAGTTGTGGTTCAGCTTATGAGGCTTTTACGAGGAAATCGGAATTTCTTAAAGCTTCGGTTTTCAACAGGTTCCATAGCGAAACTGAGATGATGAGATATATCAAAATGCTTGAAAGGAAAGATTTTTCACTGACTCACAGCATGATATCACTTGGCTCCTGTACAATGAAGCTGAATCCTGCAACTTCGATGTTTGCCATGAGCTGGCCCGAATTTGGCAATATTCACCCGTATGTTCCGGCTACCCAGGCTGAGGGATACTATCAGGTAATGGATGAGCTCGGTGAAGCACTGAAGAAGATCACCGGATTTTCTGCAATCAGCTTCCAGCCTAATTCCGGGGCAGCCGGTGAATATACCGGGCTGCTGATTATGCGGGAATATTTTAAACAAAGGGGAGAAGGCAACAGGAATGTAGTCCTTATTCCTTCCTCGGCGCATGGAACAAATCCGGCAAGTGCCGTGATGGCCGGTATGCAGGTGGTAGTGGTTGAGTGTGATGAGGGTGGCAATATTAGCCTGGATGACCTGCAGGCAAAAGCGGAACAGAACAGGGAGAACCTGGCCGGCATCATGATAACCTATCCATCAACTCACGGGGTATATGAAGAAGCTGTTGTGGAGATGATAGGGATAATACACCAGAACGGAGGCCTTGTATATATGGATGGTGCCAATATGAATGCACAGGTCGGACTGACAAGTCCGGGTTATATCGGGGCCGATCTTTGCCACCTGAACCTTCACAAGACCTTTGCGATACCTCATGGTGGCGGTGGGCCAGGAATGGGTCCCGTACTTGTCAACGACAAACTGGCAGAGTTTCTTCCCACGCATCCCCATGTTCAAACCGGGGGATCCAGCGGGATTAAGGCAGTGGCTTCAGCTCCATTCGGAAGTGCACATATACTGACAATATCCCATGCCTATGTAATGATGATGGGTCCTGAGGGCCTCACCCGGGCAACAGCCCTGGCCATACTGAATGCAAATTATATTGCTGCTGCACTTAAAGGATGGTACAAGACACTTTACACCGGAAACATGGGATTTGTCGCGCATGAGATGATCCTCGATTGCAGGAACTTCAAGACAGAGACAGGGATTACCGAGTCGGATATTGCAAAGCGGCTCATGGATTACGGTTTCCATGCACCTACCCTTTCATTTCCCGTCCATGGTACCCTGATGGTGGAACCTACCGAGTCGGAATCACTTTACGAACTGGATAGATTCATTGAAGCCATGAAATCAATATGGGAAGAGATCATGGAAATTAAAGAGGGCAGGGCCGACAGGAATGACAACGTGTTGAGGAATGCTCCTCACACCTTCAGGGTTGCTGCAGCAGATAAATGGGAGCATGGTTATGGAAGGGAAAAAGCAGTTTTCCCGCTCAGATGGGTCACCGAAAACAAGTTCTGGCCATCGGTGGGCAGGGTGGATGACGGCTATGGCGACCGCAATCTTGTCTGCACCTGCGACCCTATCGACTCCTACAGGATGGAAACCTTGAAATTCTGAGAGATCAGGCCTGATATTCTACCTGAGCTCCCGGGCCCGGAAAAGTGAAAGAAAAAAATCCTGCACGGGCGATAGATGCGGTGTAACCATATGGAAAGCTGCAGGGATAGTGATTTAAAACGTTATTGCAATGCAGGACTCCTCCTGGAATGATCTGACTGGTCTGCTCGACGGTAAAAACCCGGGTTACAGGCCTGTCGGCTTCATTATCGACAGTCCGTGGATCCCGGGGTGGTACGGCATATCAATGCTTGATTATTATACCTCCGATGAATTGTGGCTTGAATCGAATCTGGCAGCAGTACAACGGTTTCCGGATGTTTGGTTCATGCCTGGTTTCTGGCCGGAATATGGAATGTGCACTGAACCATCTGCTTTTGGTTCACGAATGATTTTTTCGGAGAAAAGCCTTCCCCACGCAGAGAAAATAATATCTGATATTTCTGATATTGTAAGGTTGCCCCATCCTGATGTCAGAACGGACGGCTTGTTGCCATTCGTAATAAACAGGCTTAAAAACTGCAATAAGGCTATCAGTGATGCCGGACATCAGGTGCGATTCGCCGTTTCACGCGGGCCATTCAATATTGCCAGCTTCCTGCTGGGTACCACCGAGCTTATGATGGCAGTGGCAATTGACCGGGAAAATACTCACAAGTTACTGAACAGGATCACTGATTTTATTTGCGACTGGCTTTCATGGCAAAGAGAATGCTTTCCATCCGTCGATGGCGTACTGATCCTCGATGATATTATTGGTTTTGTAGGAGAGGCTGAATTCATTGAGTTTGTGATACCTAATCTTAAACGGATCTTTGACTCAACCGGCTTCAGGATAAAATTTCTCCACAATGATGCCGACGGACTGATCACGGCAAGGCACCTTTCAGACATGGGCGTGAATATGTTTAATTTCTCCTTTAACCATTCACTGTCTGAGATCAGAATCCTGGCAGGAGAAGATATAATTCTGGCAGGAAATATTCCGCCAAGGGATGTGCTGGCAGCCGGATCCGCCAGCGATGTTGCTGCTGCAGTAAAAACAGCATTGGCAGAGGTCCCTGATCATAGCCGGATTGTCTGGTCAGCCGGTGGAGGTATGCCGCCGGGTGTCAGCAGCGAAAATATCAGGGCATTTGTGGAAACTGTCAGGGACATGGCTATATAGGGGATGCTGGATTCGTCCGGAGTACCGGGTCAGGACGAAATTTATTACATTAAGTGCTGCCTGCACCGACTCACTCCAAACTTTTTAATTACTTTAGTCACTTTAAGCTTTAACGAATAATAATTATTTTAAATAAACCGACAATGAGAAAGCCTCTATCAATAATTCTTTCTTTCATGCTAGTAGTGTCATCCTGTGGGCCTGGCGGAGCCAGTAGGCAGAAAAGCAAAGGTCCGAAAGCATCTTCGGAAGATAAATATCCCGTACAGCTTATCACTGTTGACCCTGGTCATTTCCATGCTGCACTTGTACAGAAATCGATGTTTCCCCAGGTTTCACCGGATGTGCATGTTTATGCACCTGACGGTCCGGACCTGCAGCAGCATCTTGACAGGATAGCATCATACAACAAAAGGCCGGTTGATCCGACATCGTGGAATGAAATTGTTTACAGGGGCAATGATTTTTTTGAGAAAATGCTGTCGGAGAAACCCGGCAATGTAGTCGTACTGTCAGGGAACAACAAGAAGAAGGCTGAATATATTTCGCGGTCCATTGATGCAGGTTTGAATGTTCTGGCTGACAAACCAATGATTATCTACCCGGAAGATTTTCCCATTCTCGAGAAAGCCTTTCAGACAGCTGAAGAAAAAGGCGTTCTGCTGTACGACATAATGACGGAAAGGTTTGAGATAACCACGATCCTTCAAAAAATCCTGTCGCAGAATGAAAACGTGTTCGGTAAACTGACAACAGGATCCAGAAAAGACCCGGCAGTTTCGAAAATAAGCGTACATCATTTTTCGAAACTTGTTTCCGGAGCTCCGCTGATACGTCCGGCATGGTACTTTGATGTTGAACAGCAGGGAGAGGGAATCGTTGATGTTACCACTCATCTTGTTGATCTGATCCAGTGGGCATGTTTCCCCGATCAGATCCTCAATCCTGCTGATATAAACATGGTATCGGCAAGAAGATGGCCCACTGTCATCACACGGGATCAATTCAGGGGAGTTACGGGTTATGATGATTTTCCGGAGTTCCTGCTGAAGGATGTCCGGGACGGCAATCTTAACGTATTCGCAAATGGTGAAATGGTATACCAGATTAAGGGAGTATGGGCAAAAGTTTCGGTCGAATGGCACTACCAGGCACCTCCCGGCGGAGGTGACACGCATTATTCAGTGATGAAAGGCACCGGATGTGACCTTGTTATCAGGCAGGGCCGTGAGGAGAAATTCATTCCGACACTGTATGCAGAGAACATAAGAGGCAGGGATATTGAAAGCTTTACCACTGATCTCAGGGAGGTTCTCGCAGCATTGCCTTACGACAGCCTTGGAGTTGAACCTTTCGGGAAATCGGCTTTGAGGATCAATATTCCGGATAAATACAGGGTGTCGCATGAAGAACATTTCGGACAGGTTGCCTCAAAATTCCTGCTTTACCTCAATGAGGGAAGCCTTCCTTACTGGGAAGTGCCCGGAATGATAACAAAATATTACACAACTACCAGCGCGTTGAAGATGGCACTGGAAAAACAGTGATGCCCTTCCGGTGCCGGAGTACAGTTGAAAGGCCGGAATAACTGATTATGAGGCGAACCCTGTACTTACGACATTAAGTAAAAAGGTCTTCAATTACCATTGAATAGATATCTGATAAAGATATCCCTGCAGCTTCAGCCTGCTTTGGAACAAGACTTTCCCGGGTCATTCCCGGTACTGAATTGATTTCAAGGAAAAGAGGATCATCACCTGCGACAATGAAGTCGACCCTGACAATTCCCCTGCATCCGAGCAGATCATAAATCCTTGAGCTAAGCTCCCGGATCTTGTCTGTAAGAGCCTGGGTGAGATCAGCCGGAGTAATTTCGACGGATTTACCGGGAGTATATTTTGCTTCAAAGTCAAAGAATTCATTCTTGCTGATTATTTCTGTTACCGGAAGCACCAAGATCCTTTTTGAAGTTTTTACCACACCGCATGCCACTTCCCTGCCTTTCATAAGGGTTTCTGCCATTACCTCATTGCTTTCTTCGAAAGCTTTCATTATTGCCGGCAACAACTCATCACCGGTTTTAACTTTTGTTACGCCGAAGCTTGAACCGCTGTCGTTGGGTTTGACGAAGCAAGGCAGACCTACACTCGTAATTATCTCGTCAGGGTTAATTTTATCTGAACGCCGAATAAGGACTGATTTCGCCATCGGGATTCCGTATTCCTTCAGATAAAGCTTGCATGCCTGTTTGTTGAAAGTAAGGGCAGAACAGAATGCACTGCAGCTTGTATAGGGTATGCGCATCATATCGAAGTATCCCTGTAACAGTCCGTTTTCGCCCGGGGAACCATGGATTGCGATAAAAACCGCATCGAACCTTATTTTCCGGTCATCCAGTCTGAGTGCAAAATCATTCTTGTCAACAATGTGGCAACGTCCCCTGCTATCTTCCCAGTACCAGTCGAAACCCCTTATCATTATGATATATGCAGAATAAACCGCGGATAATACTTTATAAACCTCGCCTGCGCTCTTTACTGATATTTCATATTCAGGAGAGTCGCCTCCTGCAACAATAGCTATTGTTCTCATCTGTAAAAAATAAACTGTAAAATTACATATTTTACCGGTGGAAGATGGTTCACTTAATGAAATTAAAATGATGCCTTATTAGATGCTTTATAAGGGGGCTTTTTTTTGATTGGATTCTCAACGGTAAGCACGAGGCAGGCTGGTAAAGCTAATTGTCGGGCCTGGATATCTGTTTGAATAATCCAGAGCTCCTGTATCATCCCAATTTATCAATAATAATTACCTTTGATGAAATTATAAAAACCGCGAAAATGAAAAAAGGTTGTTTGATTTGGCTTATAGCAGGTATTTTTCTGGCACTTGTGATAACAGGTCTTGTATCGTGGGTGACAAAATCCTATAATCAGATGGTTACGCTTCAGGAAGGAGTAATAAGTCAATGGGGTAATGTGGAAACCCAGTATCAGCGCAGGGCTGATCTTATCCCTAATTTTGTTAACACGGTCAAAGGAGCTGCCAACTTCGAGCAGGAAACCCTTACACGAGTCATTGAAGCAAGGGCCAAAGCCACCCAGGTAAACATCGATCCTGCAAATATGACGGCTGAGAACATGCGGCAGTTTCAGGAGGCCCAGGGTGAGTTAAGCTCGGCTCTTTCGAGACTCCTGGTTGTCGTGGAAAAATACCCTGAACTGAAGGCTACCCAGAATTTCCGTGACCTGCAGGTTGAACTTGAGGGTACAGAGAACAGGATCTCGGTTGAACGGAGAAAATTCAATGAGGTTGCCCGCACATATAATACTCATATAAAAAGATTTCCCCAGAATTTCCTTGCGGGGATTTTCGGATTTGAAGCCAGGCCCTATTTTGAATCGGCGGAAGGGGCCGAAAGAGCTCCGCAGGTTCAGTTTTAAACAGGTTGTAAAAATGGAAACCAGGGCCTCCACGTTCTTTTCCAAAGAACAGCAGGAGCGTATCCGCGAAGCTGTAAGAACTGCGGAAAACGAAACTTCCGGTGAGATAAGAGTACATATTGAGACCAGTTTCAGGGGAAATGTTCTCGACAGGGCTTCATGGATATTCAGGAGGATCGGAATGCATGCTACTGAAAACCATAATGGTGTTTTGTTTTATCTTGCAGTCAGGAACAGGGAATTTGCAATATTGGGAGACTGGGGTATCAACTCGAGGGTTCCTGAAAATTTCTGGAATGAAATCAGTGAAGTAGTCAGCAGTCACTTCAAGGCGGGAGATTTTACGGAAGGTCTTGTTGAGGGTATAATTATGACCGGGAACAAGCTCAGGGAGCATTTTCCGCATAAAAGTGATGATGTAAATGAGCTGAGCGATGAGATCTCATTTGATGAACCCGATCAACCGGCTATTATATGAGTAGGCGAAGATTCCTGGTTCCGGCAGGTCAGTTGTTGTTGCTTCTGATCATAATTCAATGCCATGACATTTTTGCCCGGGAATTTCCTGACAAGCCTTTTCCTCCCAGGCTGGTTAATGATTTTGCAGGCCTGCTGACAGACCGGGAGGCAGATGCTCTTGAACGGAAGCTTGTGGCCTATGATGATTCCACTTCCACACAGATATCAATTGTAATTGTGACGGATCTGCATGGCTACGACAGGTCCGACTATGCCCAGCGCCTTGCCGAGGAATGGGGAATCGGGCAAAAGGGCCTGGACAATGGCATACTTATCCTTGTAAAACCAAAGACATCAGAAAGTACCAGGGGAGAAGTATTCATAGCTCCCGGATACGGACTGGAAGGTGTCGTACCTGATATCGTGTGTGCCCGGATCATTGATAATGAGATCTTGCCGGCCTTTAGGGCCGGAGCCTATTATATTGGACTGGACAGGGCAACAACCGCACTCATGTCCCTGGCCAGCGGCGAATTTCCCCCTGACAAGTATGGAAAATCACATGACGACAAACCGGGAAGCCTCGCACCAGTTGTGATAATAATAATCCTCATAATTCTCATGATGATTATCCGCAGTAACGGCGGGTCGAATCAGAAGCATCTGGGCCGCAAGGGCCTGCCGTTATGGATATTGTTATCAATGATGAATTCGGGCAGCAGTTCCCACAATGGCAGCTGGGGAGGATTTTCTGGAGGCGGCGGATTCAGCAGGGGTGGCGGAGGTTTCGGAGGATTCGGGGGAGGAAGCTTCGGCGGCGGAGGTGCCGGCGGAAGCTGGTAGAAAAGGCCAGGAAAGCCATGTTCGACATCCATTATACCTGACCTGTTTCAGCCCCTGCCGGAAACATAGTTCCTCCATTTATTGATCACCTGCTGCATGTCCGCAGGCAGTTCGGAGTCAAATACCAGTCTTTTGCCTGTCACAGGGTGATCGAGACTGAGTGTTTTTGCATGCAGGGCCTGCCTTGGAAGTAAACTGAAACAGTTTTTTACAAACTGATAATACTTGGCATAAGTAGTTCCTTTCAGTATTTCATCCCCGCCGTATTCTTCGTCATTGAACAGAGGATGACGGATATAGCTGAAATGGGCTCGTATCTGATGCGTGCGGCCCGTTTCCAGCCTGCATTCAATCACTGAAACATAACCGAAGTCTTCAATTACCCTGTAATGCGTTATTGCCGGCTTTCCCTGACTTCCGTCAGGAAAAACCTGCATAATTTTCCGGTCACGCAAATTCCTGCCTATATGACCTGTAATTGTGCCTTCTGATGCAGCAGGAACTCCCCAAATTATCGCAACATACCTACGGTCTGTGGTCCTTTCATAGAACTGTCTTGATAACCTGTTGAGAGCATGCTCATTCTTTGCCACAACCAGAAGGCCCGATGTGTTTTTATCTATCCTGTGCACCAAACCCGGGCGGAGTTCACCTGAACTGAAAAGTGGGAGTTCCCTGAAATGCCACATCAGGGCATTTATAAGGGTCCCTGAATAATTTCCGTATGCCGGATGCACAACCATCCCCGGTTCCTTGTTAACCACTATCATGTCTTCATCTTCATAGAGGATATTTATTGGCAGATCTTCAGGGATAAGTTCGATTTCCCTCGGAGGAACCGGGAGGACTATCTGAACGGTGTCGCCCGGCTTGACTTTATAATTAGGCCTGACAGGAGAGTTGTTGACAAGAATATTGCCGGCATTGGCTGCATTCTGGATCCTGGTGCGCGATGTATTCTCAATTCTTGAAGAAAGGTACTTGTCAATTCTCAGCAGCGATTGACCCGGATCGACAACATATCTGTAATGTTCGAACAATTCCTGCTGTTCATTAAGCTCCTCTTCAGCCATCCGGGCATTATTTGGTTTTTATGAATCGTAAGTTTCCCGCCGGCCTGTTGTTGATAGTTGTCACCATTGTGTAAATGCCGGCCCTGAGCATCGACACATCGATTCTTTCGGCGTAGGGAACCTTCATTATCTGCCGGCCCGTAAGATCGATGATAGTTATGAAGGCTGAACGCGAAAGCCTGAGATCTTCAGATTCAATGTTTATAAAATCATTTGCAGGATTTGGCCATATCCTTAATACCGATTTCCTTTCTTCTGTAACGGAATCATCGGAAGAAGCTGGCTTGACGGGAGGGCCTGTGATGGGTCTTATCATTACGCTGCCGTTTACCATGGATTGGTACCATTGTCCGTTCAGCCAGTAAAACTGCCTTCCCCTGTGAGGTGTGTTTATATCAAACCCGGCATTGAGAAAAGTTTCAGATCGTTGTTTCCAGCCCACATAAAACACATCATCTACCATAACACCGTCGGGAAGCACATAGGTGTAAAACCCGTTTATGTCTTTTCCCTGTTCGACCATCACTCCCTCGAATGAATAGATTATATCACCCGGCCTGTCATTGATGTCGTTCCATACAACGATATCAAATGTTCTCAGATTGGACTTCAGATAACTGTCATTGAAGCAAATGCTGACCGCCCGGAGAGTATCCTGCATATAGGATTTGAACCTGAGAGCCACCATGGCATTTCTGGATCCGAGGCCGTTAATTCCGTAACCTCCTTCAGAGGTGCCGTCGTCGTATGCAAAATAATTGCTGAAAACCTGATTGTATTTTATTGTGTCATTTTCTTTACGGTCAAATCCGTCTGTAATCAGGTATGATGTGACCAGGAAAAGGGCAGAATCGGTATTTGCAGTATTAAAGGTATAAATGAGCGCTGCATTGTAGTCTGAACTTGTCTGGGGATCGATGTTTCTTGCCCCGGCAGAGAAGGAATGAGCAAGTGTGCCCCTGTGCATATCGCGGATTGTGAAATTACGGGTTACGTTCCTGACAATGATGTCGTTATTCCGGTAATGAATCGGTATTGAGGCTTCCATTTCCTGCAGGAAAACCTGTCTGAATTGTTTCCAGGGCATGGCTTCATAGGTCTTGAGCAATGATCTCAGTGGCGTTGTAAAAGCAACATCCCTATGGATAGAGTCGGCTTCATTCCTGTTCCTGTTGAGATAAACATAGTCAACATGCCAGTGATCGCAGTTACCGACAATGGAAGGCTCGCTGAGGTCAGGGTTCAGGCTCGCCCAGTTGATGAATCTGAATCTGAATCCGCTTTTCAGGTACCGTTCATGGTCGATCCGGATCATGACCGGTTTAAACCTGTCCTGCCTTTCCCCGCCGGCTGCCTTCCACACCGGAAACCACTGTGCTTCATCCGGGGCATAGAACTGAAGCACCAGGCTGTCTTTGGGTTCGGGCAGATCTCCAAGACCGCCGGGCTGGTAATAAAAGCTCAACCATATGTTGTCAGTTTTCGGATAATTGAGATTAATTGGCTGGGAGGTGAGATGATCCGCTTCGAAACCTGCCGGGGTTATTGTCTCATAAAGTCGCCCGTTTCCGTCAATGGCATCAAATGTGGCCACCCCTTTTGTGATTTGCTTGTCAGTATAAGTGTTGTTGATGAAGACTTCATTATCGCTCCAGTACCTGGGATCGGGCAAATGAGATTCCCCTGAGAAGTCGTCGATGAACGGCAGCTCAACGATATCCCCGTCACCCTTGGTGCTACCTGAACGGTACTTGTCCGCTTTTACGAGTGGATTCACCTGAAGACCGGTTACCAGCTCCTGGGAATAGCTGACCAGTGGAACAAGAATCAGCAGGATAATATAAATGATCTTCTCTTTTGTCATCAGCTTACTCTGACTGTCCTGAATACAATTCAGGAATGGTATCGAACACAAACCTGGTTGAATCGGATGGGAGTTTGGCTGAGTCAACAGTCAGCCAGAGGTAAACGGATGAACCCAGCTGTATTGTTGCATCAATGTTATATTCAGGATTCTGTTTGTATACAAACGCTTTTGCGGAATCCTCACCTGTCAGAATGGTGTTGTCATAAATTGAAGTGACAAGAGTAAGAGATGCCCCGAGGATCCTGGATTTCGCAGCATCAAGGTTCAGTCCCACAAGGTCAGGTACATCTGTTCTCTGGTTGCTCAATCCCTTGCCAAGGACCAGATCAATAATGGATCCTTTTTGAATTGAGTCGCCTTCCATAATTTCCTTTCCGTTGTAAAGCTGTTTGATCACCACATCAATTGAAATGTCGGGTATGTAGATGGGAGTTCCCATTTCAAGACCTGAACTTTCGATAAGGGCAAGTGCCTGCCTTTTGGGCAGGTTAACCAGATTTGGCATGGCAACCATTTCGGGATTGAATGCATTGATTGTCAGCATTATGTTTCTCCATTTTTTTACCCTGAAGCCTGGCCGGGGATTCTGTTCTGCGATGCAGCCGCGCGGTACTTCAGAGGTATAAACAGAGTCGATAATCTGAAACCTAAGCTTGCTTTTTCTGGCAAGTTGTGCCGTCTGTTCCTGTGTGAGGCCGAAAAAATCAGGTACCGGTCTGCTCTGACCATGACGGGTATAGAAATTCATCCATATCAGGATAATCATTACAGTGGCTACAAAAATTACTGCAGCAAGTCCCAGATGTTTCAGGAAGGTCCTGCTTAAAATAAAGTGTTTGAGACTCATACCGTGTCCTGGTGTAGATTTATAACGCAAATGTAGTTATAAAATTATAAAGCGAATCCCTTTCAACAGGCCTGAATCCGGCATCGTTTATAAGCTTGCAGATTTCTTCTGTAGTCATTGCGGGGTTCTTTTCTCCGGCGCCGGCCATGGAGTATATGCGTGTGGTATCTTCAATTGTGCCATCAAGGTCATCAGTGCCGAATGAAAGGCTGAGCTGCGCAACTTCTTTTCCTGTCATGGGCCAGTAGGCTTTCAGGTGCGGAATATTGTCGAGGTAGATCCTGGAAACGGCATAATTTCTCAGATCTTCAATCATGCTCACCTCGCCCAGGTGCGACATAGGGTTATTCTCCCTTTTGTATTTCAAGGGAATGAATGCATTGAATCCCTGTGTTTTATCCTGTAATAGACGAAGCCGTTCCATATGGTCGATACGATGGGAATATGTTTCCATGTGCCCGTAAAGCATTGTCGCGTTTGATGGGATCCCTGCCAGGTGGGCAGTTTCATGAATCCTGAGCCACATGTCGGAGGAGGCTTTTTCGGGACAGATGATCTTTCTGATTTGTTCGTCAAATATTTCGGCTCCGCCTCCCGGTATTGAATCCAACCCGTAATCTTTAAGGATTCCGAGTCCTTCTTCAAGGGAATATCCGCTTTTCCTTATCATATAATCCAGTTCAATGGCCGAGAATGCTTTAATATGAAGCCCCGGGCGGTATTGTTTGATTTGCCTGATCAGCTCTCCGTAGTAATGAAGATCATGTTCAGGATGTACGCCTCCTACAATATGAACTTCCTCAATCTGTCTGCCGTCAAACCTTTTTACTGTCTCAAGCATCTGTTCATGGCTTAAATCCCAGCTCTCAGGATGTTTTGGCGGCTTGCGGTAGGAGCAGAACCTGCAATTATAAATGCATCTGTTTGTGGGTTCTATATGGAAATTCCTGATGAAAAAGGCATTTTCACCATTTATTCGTCTCCTGACTATTCCGGCAAGAAGACCCAGCAGGGGCAAGCCGGCATTTTGATAAAGCGTAAGTCCTTCTTCGGGAGTGATGCGTTTTTCATCTGTAATCTTTTCTGCAATTTTCAGGAGTGCTGGATCACTTATATATTTTTCAGGATTTATCATATGCTTTTCGGATGGTGCAAAATTAGCAATTTCTTTTTCGGCTGCGGTAACATCATGATCATATATTCATTTTTAATGACGGCCCGGAAGAAAAATAAAAAAGGCGTCCCCGACGGACACCTCTTTTATTAAGCGATTTTATTCCGGGTTATTTCAATTTCAGTTCTGAAGAAACGGTTAGTTTTTTTCTGCCTTTAGCCCTGCGGGCAGCCAATACCCTCCTTCCATTTGGTGTGGACATTCTTTCCCTGAAACCATGCTTGTTTGCTCTTTTTCTCCTGGAAGGCTGATACGTCCTTTTCATGACTCTTATTGTTAAATTTTAAACAGTAATTTGAAAGCGCAAATTTAGACATTTTTTTTAATCATGCAACGACGGGAGTATTATTGCATTAAAATACCGGGATATAAATGACCTTTTTCGTCTCAAAATATGGCTCGTCGAAATAGTTACTTATGTTCCAAATCTTAACCTTATTCCTGAATGGTCTGATCTCTTCATCTATATCACCTCCCTTAAGATAGATTATACCGTTTTCAAGGGTGTTTCTGCCGGCCGGGGTGATATTCTTGGTTACAAGGTTAACAAATCCCGGAATTGGCATTAATGCCCTGCTCACTGCAAAATCAAATCGTTCCGTTTCGTCTTCGGCACGTTTCCTTACGACGGTAACATTTTCCAGGCCGAGTGTTTCAGCCACCCCAGCCACGGCTTTGATCTTTTTTCCAATGGAATCAAGCAAAAAGAATTTACAACCGGGGAACATTATTGCCAGTGGGATCCCAGGAAATCCTCCTCCGGTTCCTACATCCAGGATACTGGTTCCATCCAGGAACCGGATTATTTTCGCTATTGAAAGGGAATGCAGAACATGATGGATATAGAAATTATCCATATCCTTGCGTGATACCAGGTTTATCCTGCTGTTCCAGTATTCATATATTTCCCGAAGCTGGCCGAACCTGTCTGTCTGGACTGCTGTGACAAAGGGGAAATATCGGATTATATCCCGGATCACTATCTGTTGCCGGTTTTTTTGAAAATGTTGTAAAGCAGGTTTTTGGCCCTGAAAAGCTGGGCTTTGACAGTTCCCAGCGGAAGATTCAGTTCGGAAGCAATTTCCTCGTATGAATATTCCTTGTAGTATCTTAGTTCAATAAGCTGCCTGTACCTGGGTTTCAGCTGGTTGACGACGCTGCGCAGGACGGCTATCTTCTGATCGTTTATCAGAGTCTCTTCCGGGTCGGGAAGATCCGATTGTATGTTCCTGGTGATTGATTCAAGATCATCCTGTGACTGTTGAATGGCGGACGGAAAAGCATGCTTCCTTCTTATGAAATCGATGCAGTTGTTGGTGGCTATCTTAAACAGCCATGTGCTGAAGGCAAATTCGGGAGTATAGGAATCCAGGTTACGAAATGCCTTGCCGAAAGCTTCAATAGTAAGATCTTCAGCATCAGGGATATTGTTAACCATCTTCAGGAGCATATAGTAGATTGAATCGCGGTAGCGGTTCATCAGGGTTGCAAAAGCCTTTTCATCGCCGTTTCTTGCCATATTGACGAAAAGGAGATCATTTTTTGCCTTTTCCGATAATTCGTTTGAAGCTATTTCCATTGGTTTTTTCCGGGGCTCTGCAGGTAATTGCTTAAATAAAATGCTAAGTTCAGAAATGGAGAAAATATATCGAAAAGTAAGGAATATTTGAAAATACCTGGTTCATTAAACTTCTTCACAGCAAATTTAAATGTTACTGATTGCACAATCATCCTTCCCGCAAAGATTGCAACCGCATAGGGCCAGAAGCGGGAAAAGGAGAGGATTATGAATGAAATGTAAAAAAGCAACCGGGTTGCAGGTTCAGCAATGAGAATGATTCTGTCGCGGAGCCTGTAATGAGGAGCCGTTGTTAAGTGTCTTCTTTTCTGGCGGAAGAATTCGGCAAATGTCCGGGAAGGAACGGATCTGGTATGTGTTTCGCGGCTGGTTTCAACGGCAGTATTCTGCCTGTTGGCATGTTTGTTTACAAAAAGGTCATCGTCACCTGACAGCAGGTGGGAATGTTGTCCGAAGCCCTTGTTTTTAAAAAACACCGATCGTCTGTAAGCCAGGTTCCGGCCCACTCCCATGTATGGCATACCGCGGAGGGCCATTCCGAAATACTGGAGGGCAATCATCATGGTATCAAACCTGATGTACTTATTGAGTAGCCCTTTTTCCGATGAATAGCCCCCATAACCGAGTACAAAATCAGTTTTTTCATCAAAACCATCAACCATGCCCCTGATCCAGTTGTCAGATTCGGGATGGCAATCGGCATCAGTAAATAGAAGAAGCTCATTTTTTGCAGCTTTTATGCCGATGAACTGTGCAAATTTCTTGTTGTGGGTAAATTTGGGGTCTCTGGCTATATTGCTGATCCTGAGATGGGGATAAGCCGGAAGCAATTCTCCCAGGACGTTGTAGGAATTATCTTCACTGCAGTCATTTACCACAATAACTTCGAAATCGGGATAATCCTGTTCAAGTACCGATGTGAGATATAATCGCAGATTTTTTTCTTCGTTCCTGGCGCAGATGATGACAGATACGGGTTTGTAATCATGGGATTGAGCAGCTTTCCCGGACAGTCCTGCACTGAGGAAAAAAAAGAAATAATAAAACAACTGGATAGCGGCAGATAGAAGAAAAACAGTAAAAGCGATGTTGAAGATTAAGTTTTCCCTGATCAGCATCTGGTTTTCAAATATTGGGACAATATTAGCAAGATAATCTGAATGCAAAAAGTGAGCCTCTTAATTTAGCTAAAAACATTGACCAGTTTCAAAAATTGTTAATATTAATTTTACAGGCCATAACTAATGAATTACCTTTGTCGTTCCAAAACAGCAGGATGGTATTGTTTGAAATACAGAGCAGGGACAGGGGTACAAATGCGCGCGCAGGAATCCTCAGAACTTCCCGCGGAGATGTTCAGACACCCGTGTTTATGCCGGTGGGAACAGCCGGGACCGTAAAAGGAATATTGCAGCAGGACCTGGTTGAGGAGATAGGAGCAGAAATAATCCTGGGAAATACCTATCATCTTTATCTCAGGCCCGGGACGGATATTTTAAAAAGCTGCCGCGGACTTCATGAGTTCATGGGATGGGAAAAGCCTATCCTGACTGACAGCGGCGGTTACCAGATCTTTTCGCTTGCAAGGAACAGGAAGCTTAGTGAGGAAGGTGCGATTTTCAGGTCGCATATTGATGGGTCAAAGCATGTTTTCACACCCGAAAATACGATTGATATTCAACGGATTATAGGTGCGGATATAATGATGGCCCTCGATGAGTGCACCCCGTTTCCCTGCGATTACCGGTACGCAAGGAAATCAATGGAGCTTACTCACAAATGGCTCGACCGGGCAGTATTGCGTTACAATCAGTCTGAACCCCTGTGGGGATTCGATCAGTATCTTTTCCCGATTGTGCAGGGGAGCATCTTTGACGATCTGAGAAAGCTTTCTGCCGAAAAGATAGCATCATTATCACTGGCGGGAAACGCAATAGGAGGACTTTCAGTAGGAGAACCGGCTGAAGAGATGTACAGGATTCTGGAAATTGTCAATGGGATCCTTCCGGAGGATAAACCCAGATATCTGATGGGTGTGGGCACTCCTGCAAACATTCTTGAGGCAATTGAAAGGGGGGTCGATATGTTTGACTGCGTGATGCCCACCCGTAATGGCCGCAACGGAATGCTTTTCACCGGGGAGGGTGTGATTAACATACGGAACAGGAAATGGATGGATGATTTCAACCCCATCGACAGTTTCGGTCCCAGCAGGATAAGCCGTCATTATTCGAAGGCCTATCTGCGCCATCTCATTATTTCAGGAGAAATTCTTGGAGCCCAGATCGCAAGTATTCACAATCTTGCCTTTTACATGAAACTGGTAAAGGAAGCCAGAATAAGAATTCAGGAAGGTAATTTCAGAGAATGGAAAAACGCAATGATAAAAAAGCTTTCAGCGCGGTTATAGAATTTTTCAGTATAAAAATCATTGATCGCTATATTTTCAGGAAGTTCCTGGGAACCTTCCTTTTTTGCCTCTTCCTTATAATTACAATAGCCGTAGTGTTTGATTTTGCAGAAAAGATCGATAATTTCATGGAAAGAGAGGCGCCTGTGCGTGCCATTATTTTCGATTATTATCTTAACTATATTCCATATTTCTCCACTCTCTTCGCTCCGCTTTTCGTATTTATTGCGGTTATTTTCTTCACTTCAAAAATGGCGGCAAATACTGAAATCATTGCTATCCTAAACAGCGGGATGAGTTTCAGAAGAATGATGTATCCTTATTTCCTGGCATCACTCATAATTGCCATTTTCATTTTCCTCCTTACCAATTTTGTTATTCCTCAGGCAAATTCAAAACGCATGGTTTTCGAAGACCGCTATTACAGGCCTTCTGCTGCCAGAAGAATGCCCGTAATGAATCTTCACAGGCAGGTATTCAGGAATGTATATATATACCTTGAGTCGTTTAACCCGATAAGCCTCACAGGCCGCAATTTCACCCTTGAACAGTTTGATGATTCCGGCAGGCTCCAATCCAAGCTGAACGGAAATATGGTCAGATACGATACGGCAACAAACAAATGGAGCGTAATGACATACTATATAAGGAAAATTGACGGAAACGAGGAAACGATTATTAAAGGTGACAGGATTGACACCACACTGACAATAAAACCTAACGATTTTTCAAGGGTGCCAGGATTTGAAGGCACCATGACCTACAGGGAACTGAATGATTACATTGATCAGCTGCAGCTTCAGGGTTCTGATGAACTGAAAGTGTTTCTCATCGAAAAGCATAAAAGGATTGCCAATCCTTTTGCGGTGTTCATCCTGACACTGATTGGCGTTTCGCTTTCCTCGCGCAAGGTCAGGGGAGGGATAGGAAAGAATATCGGAATAGGCCTTGGGCTGAGCTTTTCATATATCCTTTTTATGCAGTTTGCATCTCAGTTTTCGATAAAAGGCAACCTGGGGCCTATGCTTGCCATGTGGATCCCGAACATTTTATATGCATGTATCGCTGTCTTTCTGTACAGGGTGGCTCCCAAATAAGACTGATTGATTGTCATCCATGCCGGCACTTTGCATACATGTTGTAAGAATCTGAAAATATTGATGATTGTGAGGAAATAACGACCAATCATTATTGCAAAACCCGGCAGTAATCTGTTATTTTTGTACTTTGCTTATTATTAGAAAGCAGCAGCAGGCAGTTTTAAAAAATTATTATTTCTATGGCAGTTGAAAAGAAGATCAGGGAATTGCAGGAGAAGCGCAGTAAGATACTCCTGGGAGGAGGTGTACAGGCTATTGAAAAGCAGAAAGCCATGGGGAAGCGTACGGCCAGAGAACGGATCATGGCTCTACTGGACAAAAACTCCTTCAATGAATATGATCTTTTCGTGGAGCATGATGCGCGCGACTTTGACATGGAAAACAAATCCCTTCCCAGCGATGGCGTGATAATCGGCTCGGGGACTATTTACGGGGCTCCTGTTGCAGTTTTTGCACAGGATTTCACGGTGGCCGGAGGGTCCCTCGGACTGATGCATTCACGTAAGATCACCAAGATAATGGATCATGCGCTGAAAATGAGGATGCCACTTATCGGGATCAATGATTCGGGCGGGGCCAGGATCCAGGAGGGAGTAAATTCCCTGGCAGGATATGGCGAGATTTTTTTCCGGAATACTATTTCAAGCGGTGTAATACCGCAGATCTCGGTGATCCTGGGCCCTTGTGCGGGCGGTGCAGTGTATTCCCCGGCTCTGACGGATTTTGTTTTCGTAGTTGACAATATTTCCAAAATGTTTATTACCGGACCTGAAGTGATCAAAACAGTTCTTGGTGAAGAGATATCCATGGAAGAGCTGGGAGGGGCAAGGGTGCATAGCGAAGTTACAGGCAATGCACATTTTTTTGCCAAAAGTGAAGATGAATGCTTTGGCCAGATAAAACGCCTTATATCCTTCATTCCCCGAAACAACAGCCTGAGGGCAAAAGTTTCTGAAACTCATGAACCCCTCAATGAATATCATCTTGATAAAATAGTGCCGGATGATCCAACCCTGCCATATGACGTCAGGGATGTAATCATGGCGATTGTCGACAAATCCGACTTCTTTGAAATCATGGAACATTATGCAAGGAACATTGTGATCGGTTTCGGTCGGATGGGGGGCAGGACAACAGGATTTGTGGCAAATCAGCCGCTTGAGATGGCCGGGGTCCTGGATGTTGATTCATCTGACAAGGCGGCAAGGTTCATCCGCTACTGTGATGCCTTCAATATTCCAATCATTACGCTGGTCGATCTTCCCGGATATCTTCCGGGGATAGATCAGGAACATGCTGGTGTGATCCGTCACGGAGCAAAAGTATTGTATGCATATAGTGAAGCTACTGTCCCCAAACTTACGGTGATACTGAGGAAAGCTTACGGAGGGGGGTACATTGCCATGAGTTCCCGGCACCTCAGGGCCGACTTTGTATTCGCATGGCCCACTGCTGAAATAGCTGTTATGGGCCCTGAGGGTGCAGCCAATATTATTTTCAGAAAAGAGATCATGTCGTCGGATGATCCCGACAAAACAAGAAAACAAAAAGTCGAGGAATACAAGGCCAAGTTTGCCAACCCGTATGTTGCAGCCTCGAGGGGATACATTGATGCTGTAATTGAGCCCTCTGAAACAAGGCGTTTTCTTTTGCATGCAATGCAGGTTTCGGAAAACAAGACTGTGACTCTTCCTGATAAAAAACACGGCCTGCCGCCTTTTTGAAAGAAATACCGGTAATAAATATGAAACAAACAACGGATAAGGATAAAAGACTGGGAATACTCAATATAAACTCAACAGACTACAAAACCAGGCTTAGCACCAGGTTCCTGAACAGAAAACCATATCAGCCTTCGGATCCCGGGACAATACTCAGCTTTATTCCCGGAACCATTGTTGATATCCTCGTTAAAAGAGGACAAAAAGTTAAAAAAGGCGACGACCTGATCATACTTGAAGCCATGAAGATGCAGAACAGACTGAAGTGCCCGGCTGATGGCACAATAAAAAAAATAGGAGTAAAAAAAGGTGATAAGGTTGCAAAAGGCAGTGTATTGATTGAATTGAAATAAAAGGAAACATTTTTTCCGTTCAGAACGGATTAGCGTCATTGTCCGACAGCAAATCAGGTGACTTCTACAGGATGCCTTTATAGATTACATAATCCCTGAGTATTTCCGGGATCTCGGGTTTGTCCGCATAAATGCCGTAGACAGCTGATCCGCTTCCTGACATTGAACTGTAAAGCGCCCCGTTATTATACAGAACTCTTTTGATTATGCCGATTTGCGGATATTGCTCAAAGACAGTCTTCTCAAAATCGTTTATTATATGTGATTTCCATTCTGCAACCGGGTAATGAATCAGTTCGGAAAGGTTAACTCCGGTCTTTGAAGGACTGCATTTCAGGTATGCTTCCCTGGTACTGATCGGAATTCCGGGATTAACCAGTACAATGTAGAGCCCTTCAAGGACGGCATCCACCTGTCGCAGGTTCTCTCCCCTTCCAGTGGCAAATGCCGGCTGACAATCGATAAAGAACGGACAGTCACTACCCAGATCCAGTGCGATGGTTTTAAGTTCCTGTGCACTTAAGGCAAGTTCGAATACCCTGTTCATTGTCCTGAGCGCACCTGCTGCATCGGAGGATCCTCCTCCAAGGCCTGTGCCCGGGGGAATGATCTTGTGAAGATGTATCTTAAGCGGAGGAAGGTCGTAAGCTTCCCTTAACTTCCTGACAGCTTTGATTACCAGGTTCCCGTCCTGATCTCCGTCGAGACCCAACCCGCTGAGCGAGAAAATATCCTTCCCCTTTTTATCATCGTTTACGGTCATCTCCAGGATATCGCAAAGACCAACGGGATAAAAAATGGTTTCAATATCATGAAAACCATCCGGCCTCCGGGCAGTGATCCTTAGTCCCAGATTGATTTTTGCTTTAGGAAAAATGACCATTTCAGGATATTTACTACAAAAATACCATATGGTTTGGAATAATGTGCAGAACCTTACTTTTTTTGCTTTTCAACAAGTTTTTAACAGGAAAATGTTTGTAAGAAAAAAACGTTCGGCAGGCTAGGATGCATAGTTATATTTACCTTTGGACTACCCTGAAAACAATAAGTTAAAGCCATCCATGTATTTATTAATCAGCACAATAGCATAAATGGCAAAATCGAAGACCGTATCCGGACCTGCAATCATCTCATTACCCGATTATGGAAGGGTTCCTCCCCAGGCAATAGATATGGAAGAGGCTGTTCTTGGCGCAATCATGCTTGAAAAGGAGGCAGTTATAACCATACTTGATATTCTGAAACCGGAAAGTTTTTATAAGGAGGCTCACCAGAAGATTTTCAAGGCAGTTTCAGACCTGTCCATGAGGGAACATCCTGTCGACCTTTACACAGTTACGGAGGAATTAAGGGCCACAAACGAGCTGGACAGCGTGGGCGGGCCCGTATATCTCACACAGCTCACATCGAAGGTTGTTTCAGCCGCACATGTGGATTATCATGCAAGGATCGTGGCACAAAAATACATCCAGCGCGAACTTATCCGGGTGTCGACAGAGATTCAGGTACGCTCATACGATGATTCGTATGATGTAACCGATCTCCTTGATTATTCGGAAAATGCCCTTTTCCAGATAGCAGAAGGCAACATCAAGCGTGAAGTATCGCCGATCAACCTGGTGATCAAAGAGGCGATCCGGGAGATTGAAGAAGCCGGAAAGCGGGAAGATGCCCTGGTAGGGATACCTTCAGGGTTTACCAAGCTTGACAGGCTTACTTCCGGCTGGCAGAAATCCGAACTTATTATCATTGCCGCCCGTCCCTCAATGGGAAAAACTGCATTTGCCCTGTCGATGGCGAGAAACATGGCAATTGACCATGGTAAGAAAGTAGCAATCTTTTCCTGTGAGATGTCATCGATACAACTGGTTAACAGGCTGATAATTGCTGAAACAGATATTCCGGGAGAGAAGATCAAGAATGGTCGCCTTTCGGAAGAGGAATGGAAGCAGCTCGACAGCAGGATAAAGAAACTGGTTCAGGCCCCCGTTTTTATAGATGATACTCCAGCCATTTCAGTTTTCGAACTCAGGGCAAAATGCCGGAGGCTTATGGCACAGCAGAAGCTTGATATTGTTATTGTTGATTACCTGCAGCTTATGTCGGGGCCGGATAATGCAGGAAGCAGGGAACAGGAAGTCAGCAGTATTTCAAGGTCGTTGAAAAGTATTGCAAAAGAACTCAATGTGCCTATTCTTGCCCTTTCACAGCTTAACCGTTCGGTGGAGATAAGGGGCGGCTCGAAGCGACCCCTTCTTTCCGATCTGCGTGAATCGGGTGCCATCGAACAGGATGCCGACATGGTGGTTTTTATACACAGGCAGGAGAAATTCGGAATGCTCACTTTCGAAGACGGTTCATCAACCAGGGGAATAGCAGAGATCATACTGGCAAAAAACCGGAACGGCCCGGTGGACGATGTAAGGCTCAGATTCCGAGAAGAGAAGGCACAGTTTGTTGATATCGAGGATTTTGAAACCGATCTGATCACCGATATCAGAGAGGGATCACAAAGCTTTACAATCGGATCAAAGATGAATCATGACATCAGCAGGAACCGATCCTTCAATGATTTTGAACATGAAACCGACCTTCTGAATGAACCTCCTTTCATGTAGGAAGGTGAAAATCTTTTCCCGGGACGGGAGGATGTACTCAAGATGACAGTTACCCGGCCGTCCTCCTTCTCATATCAATTAAAACCTGAAGGATATCTTTATCCCGGTAAATTTGTAGCTCAGATTCTCGAATCCGGCATAAACTCCCAGCTCGGCAATGAGGAAGATCTCGCTCACGCTGTAGCCGATTTCAGTATAGCTGTTGCTGTAGCGCGATCCGAGATAAGAAAATACCAGGTTTTCTCTCATGAGCGTCCTGTTGAATACAGGCAAATATTTCATCAGAAGATAGGGCGAAGTATATTTCAAGTGAGCTTCGGCGAAAAATTCCGGTGTGCTAAGGGTATAATACCTTGGTATCATGAACGCGTCATCATGGTCATATAGCAGCAGGGGAAATGACTGATTGTTAAAATGGAAGAAGTCAAAAAAGGATATTCCCCTGTTGTCAGTGTAACCGCCTGTCCTGAACAACCATTTAAATTCCCTGTAAGCTCCGGGACTAAGTTTCTGGGATGCTTCGAATTTCAACATATTGAAATGGGCATATTTCGCTTCTCCCGGCGAAACAGAATTCATAAAATGTTCCCAGAAGAACCTGAATGTGGGCCATTGCGAGCCTTCAGGAACCTTGGTTCCCCTGATAATCCTGTATTTCTGGTATGGTACAACTGTGAGCTTTGCAGAAAAGCTGATCTGTTTTTGATCGTTGAACGGGTATCGGGACGGAGAGTTTTCTTCAAGATTAAGATACCTGTTGTCGGGAATATTGTCGGTATATTCGCGCGACAACCTGAAAAGTGAGAAGTCGGTAGTGTTTTCAAGTATATGCCGGTTATCGATGCCAGACTTCAGCTCAACATTGAATCCGTTTTTTATTTCGAAACCAAGGCCGAGATTAAGATAACGGCTTTCATAAAGCTTCAGGTAATTTTTTTTAAGCAGCAGCGATGTTGCACTGTTCAGCAAAGGTGGAATTCCCCCTCCGGTGCTGATGTCCCTGCTTGTAATTCCCGACTGCATAAAAAATCTCACAGGTTTCATCCCTCCCGAATTAATATTCATGTTGGCTCTTCCCATCAGTTTCTCCCTGCTGAATGCGTATCTGATTTCGGGATAAAGTGAAAAACTCCATTTATTCCTGAATTCTTTCGTTATTCTGATATCGGTTCCAAGGATAAACCCGTCGACAGTGTTAAAACCCGAGCATCTTGTATTTACCAGGTCGCCACCGGAGATCCGCCAGCCGGTGGTATCTGCCCAGGTATGACCAAATGCAATATGCCTCAGGGTGCGTATAAAAGGGGTTCTTTTTCTTTGTTCCGCCATTGCGGATGAATCGCCGGCAGTTTTTATCAGACTGCCGGTGCCGGGTTTTGTGCCCAACGTCTTCAGTTCAGCTTCCGACAGGGGAATGGGCCTGATGCCGGCCCAGAATGAGCTGTCCTTCTTACCGGCATCCTTTTCAATGATATATTGTGTCTTATCCTTTATTTCCAGACTCTTTGGAAGTGAATCCCTCAAACTTGCAGAAGATTCCCTGTTCATCAGGTCAGCAAGCCGGATCATATCCCGATTCGACATTTTTTCCTTCCGGAGGATCTCTTCGATTTTTCCCCGTGATTTCGTCATCAGTGTATCGGCGGCAGTGACCTGGTCTGAATATGTCCCTGTCAGCGGATCAGGCTTTTTAAGGGCAGTGTTTGCCTCCACGGTCATGTACTTGACGGAGCTTGTGTAATTAACATCGGCTTTGAAGCCCATTATCCCCATGTTCATTTCAAAGTAGTGACTCACCGGCATCCAGATCTCATCCTGCACTGGAATGTGCAATTCCCTTATATGAATCTTTCCTGCCATGTTTTCATTGGTAAGATCCACGCTGTGAAGGCACCAGACATCATCAACGACGAACAGGGTTCCCTGGAAAAGCTGCGGGCTTCGGTGTTTCGGTGTCACTTCGATTTTGCTCACGCTGTGATCGCCCTGAAGAGAAGATCCCAGGTATTTGAACCTGTAATATGAGAATGCCGATGGCGACAGGGGCGAAATCGCAATACGGGCGATGACCGGCTGATAGAAACTTGCCTTGATGTAATCCATCGGCGTTATATTGTCGTCCTGACCCGGGAAGGTTGATTTGAAAGATATAACTCTTTGAACATAATTATCGGGTGCCTTGAAATCAATCTCATTGAATGACTCGAGAAAGAAGGAATCACCCTCCCTGATCTTCACTTGCATGTCAGGAGGTTCTGATGCCCTGTTGCGTGATCCCATCCTCATGGATCTCTGAACGACCCTTGGTATCTTTTTTATATGCAGGTTCCCCTTAAGGTATACTTCTGCTTTGTAATAACTTACGTGATTCAGATGATACGGGGCAAGACCTATTACTCTTCTCATGATATAATAGGCCGGATCCTCGCCTTTTTCAGTGATCAGCACTTCAGGTATCTGATAATACTGTTCCACCAGCACAACGTTCCTTACAATGGTATCTCCCTTTATGGTTACCTCTGAAATAAAAGGCTCAAAACCAAGACTCTGGTATATAACTGAATACTTGCCGTCAGGGAGTCTGATCTCATAATCGCCCCTGGGATTTGATGTGGTCCCGTGTTTCAGTTCCTGGAGATATACGGTTGCATACTGGACCGGCTCCCCTGATCT
>WXFD01000049.1 GCA_009877105.1 Bacteroidales bacterium | reverse complement strand
CATTGTAAAAATACTATACAAATATCCTACAAAAACCAATCTTGCCCCCGCTCATTAATAAATTCTAACAAGTTATATGTGGCGAGACTCTCGCTCGCCTGGTTGCTACTTCATAATTTCAAAGAACATCTTTTTCCTCTTTTGGGGCATCTAAGTTAACTCTTTTCTCCCATCCAGCCAAAAAAATCGAGATAATTTTTCCACCTTCACCAGCTTCTCCCAAACCCTTATCCTGAACCGGAAGACTATCTCTTTTTTACCCTTCAATCAACTTAATGCTCAAAAGCGGGTGCAAAGATATGTAATGAATTTCATTTAACAAGTTTTTTTAAATATTTTTTGTAAATTTCACTTCAGGGGGTTACGACTGTCTGACATAACTTATTCAAAAGTAACATGATAACAAGAGCGGGAAATAATAAATCATTCCATGCCTCAGCTGAATGAGCTATTTTTTGATTAACTTTCTGTATAAATGATCAACCGGTGATGGCAGGTATTTTTATAACGCTCCTTTTTTACATAAATATATTTCCCGGGATTTTTATACCAACTTCATCATTTCAGGAAACAACTGACACTTCATCAATAAATAAAAGGAACCAGGATCTGTTGCTTAACTCCCGCAGGAATCCTGATATGGTCATTCCTCTTGCACATCAGACACTTGAAGAATCGAAAAAAATCAATTTCAGGAAGGGAACAGCTGATGCTTTACTTGTTCTTGGTTCAGCCTGGCTGGCAAAGTCCTTCAATAAAACCGACAGTGCACAAAATTATACCATGCAGGCTTATGACCTTTACCGGGAGCTTGACAACAACCTGGGAAAAGCAAGGGCCTGTTATTACCTTTCTTATGTCTTCAGCATTAAAGGCAACCTTCAGGAAGCTGAACGCTATGCATCTCTTAGCCTTAATTTTTTCGAAGAGTCAGGCGATAACCGCGGGATAATTAATAGTTATAGTGTACTTTCTTATTTATCAGAACAGAAAAAAGATTTTAAGAATGCTGTTGCTTTTATACAGCAGGCAATTGACATAGCCCGCAAGACCAGGGATACTGTTTCACTTGCCAATGTAACAAACAGCCTGGGGAATATCTATCATAAAATGGCTTTATTCAAACAAGCTATCGATGCATATTTTGAGACGCTGCGTCTGTCAGAGTTGAAACACGATTCTTCAGGTATTGCTATGGCGAACGGCAATATTGGTCTGATGTATTACCACCAGACAGACTGGGAAAGAGCATTGGAATTTTCTTTTAGATCGCTTACTATCTTCAAAGCAATGAATAATTTATGGGAAGTAAGTAAAATTTATAATAGCATTGCTACCATATACAACTCCAAAGCAAGATATGACAGTGCTTTATTGTATTTCAGGGAAGGGCTGAAGCTGGATTACCAGATGAACTACCCTACAGGGATCGCATCATCATATAACAATATTGCTTCAACCTGTCTTCTGCTCTCACAACCCGATTCTGCAGAATGGTATATAAACAAAGCACTTGCTATTGCAACTGAGATCAGTGATCCCGATCTTGTCAATTACTATGTTACTCTGGGACATGTTCTGAAAACAAAGGGTTATAAAACAAGAGCGCTTGAAACTCTTAATAAGGCATATTCCATGGCTATGGAAAAAGGGTTGCCCCTGGTGGTTCACGACGTATCTAAACTACTTAGCGACCTGTACAGCAGTATGAACCGTAATGACCTTGCCTACAAATATCTTAAAGAATATCACCAGCTTAAAGACAGTATTACCAATGCCGACTATCTGAAGCAGGTTACACGTATGGAACTGCAATATGATTTTGATAAAAAACAAAAAGCTGCTGATTATGAACGCATCAAAGAGAGGATCCGTCATGAAAACCAGATAAGGCTACAAAGACGTGCAATGGCTGGTTTGGGAATCTTGATTATTCTCACAGCTTTGATTTCATTCCTCTTTATAAAACACAACAGGCTTCGCAGCAGGCTGACCCAGATTGATCTTGAACAAAGACTGCTGAGAGCCCAGATGAATCCTCATTTCATATTTAACTCCCTATGTGCCGTGCAGGATTTCATACTGGCAGGAAAACCACAAAAGGCAAACACTTTTCTCACAAAAATTGCCAAACTGATGCGTAACATCCTTGAGAATTCAAGGGAGGAGTTCATTCCACTGGAAAAGGAAATCGAAACTGTTAAGTTATATCTCGACCTTCAGAAGTTAAGGTTTGATGAAGAATTTGATTATGATATACGGCTTGATGAGACGATCGATCCGGAAAACTTCAGTATCCCGCCTATGCTTACCCAACCATGTGTGGAGAATTCTATCGAACATGGACTGCTTACGATGAAAGAAAAGGGTAATATTAAAATATCATACAGCCTCACTGACGGACTCATGAAACTTGAAGTAACCGACAATGGTATTGGAAGAAAGGAGGCAGGGGTAAGGACTTCTGAAAAGAAGAATAAGAAATCAGTATCTACACAGCTCACCAGAGAGAGACTTGAAAATTTCAGGAAAACAATGCGGCAGAAGTATATCAGCTATGAGATAACAGACCTTTATAATAATAACCAGGCGGCGGGGACAAGAGTAGTGATGATGCTGCCATACAGGAAGATTTATGCATGAGTAATCGTTATTTCAATTGCCGGCTGCCTTTTGACAACTGCCAACTTATTGGCGGAAAGAGATGAGATGTATAAGATTAAGGCAAAGATTAAGGTTAAGGTTTCCAGGGTTTAACAAACTAATAAAATGAATGTTATTATTGTAGATGACGAAGCGACAGTAAGGAATACGATCAGATCGTTGCTCAATGAACATTTCCCCGGTATAAATATCCTTGCCGCTGCAGGAAACATTGAGGAAGGATATGAAGTGATCCGGCAGAATAAGCCCGATCTTGTATTCCTCGATATCGAACTTCCTGATGGTACAGGTTTTGATCTGCTGAAAAAATTCAGTCCCGTAACTTTCAAAGTGATCTTTGTCACAGGGCATCAGGAATATGCACTTGATGCAATAAAAGTGAGTGCCCTGGATTATGTGCTGAAACCCATTGATACAGATGAGCTGTGTAGGGCGGTGAAGAAAGCCATGGAAATAATAAATCAGGCCGATCAGCAACTCAAGCTCCAGGCTCTCAGTGAAAACCTCCAAAGCAGAAAAGTGCTGAAAAGGATCATCCTTCACACATCAGATCATCTTCAACTGGTATCAGTCAGCGAAATAATCCGGGCCGAAGCCGACAGTAATTACACCAGTTTCAGCATTTCCGGGGGAAAACGGATACTTGTCGCCCGGACAATAAAAGAATTTGAAAGCCTTTTGTCAGGCTCGGGAATGATAAGAGTACATCAGTCGCATCTG
Organism: Bacteroidales bacterium; assembly: GCA_009877105.1. GTDB lineage: Bacteria > Bacteroidota > Bacteroidia > Bacteroidales > VadinHA17 > LD21. The sequence continues at coordinate 5,337 of WXFD01000049.1, read as the reverse complement.
GTTAATTTAGACTTTATCGACAGGTTCGTTAAAAAAGACGGGGGTTATCTTATCCTGAAGGATGGTTCAAAAGTCCCTGTCTCTCCAAACCTGAAAAAGCAGGTTCTTCAGACGATTACAGAACACCTGTACGAGTAGCAAAGAGAGAAGAACCAAGGGTTAAGAGCCCTGTGCTCTGCTCCCACTGCTCTCCGCCCTTTACCCTATGCCCCTAGCCATTAGCCTTCCGCCAAACAGCCCCGATACTAATTCAAATCCACTGTTTACTCATTTGCTATTGAAAAATACTGTCTTCGTAGCTTAACTTAAGACTAAAACTTATTAGCTATGAAATATCCGTTTATTTATTTAATGATTCCTGCACTGCTGATACTGCTTTCTCCGGAAATTAAGTCACAGGTCAAGGTAGATGTAAAGGGTAAGGTTAACAACGAAGCTGATTACCGTGCCAACAGGGCTGCCGACAGGGCTATTGACGCCGGTTTCGACAAACTGGAAGAAGGAATAAAGGGTGTCTTTAAGAAGAAAGACAAAAAAGACAAATCAGCCACCGGCAAAAATACCAATGCTAAAAATAGAGATGTTGATGATACAGATGCTGAAGATACAGATGCTGAAGATACAGATGAAAGAACATCTGTATCAAAAAAGAAAGCAGATGAAAATAAAACAGACCAGAGTGCTGATCCGGTACTCTCCTGGAGCAAATATGACTTTGTGCCGGGCGATAAAGTGATCTTCGAAGACAATCTGACAGGCGAAAAGAACGGGGAGTTCCCGTCGCGGTGGGACCTTGAGGAAGGAACCGTAGAGTGTGCATCGCTGGACGGTGAAAATGTAATTATGTTCAGACGGTATGGATCTGCAATTATTCCTTATATGAAAAACCCGGAGTCAGACTATCTGCCTGATATTTTCACCATTGAGTTTGATGCTTTTATCCCTCACGACCATATCGAGGTATTGTTCTATGATGCCAAGAATCAGTCCTCTCCACATGCCAGCAATGAGAATTTATATGTTATGGGTGAAGGAATGGAACTGGGTTCTGCCGCAAGCAACCTTCCTGGTTATGCAAATCTCGAAAAGAGTTGGATGCATGTGTCAATAGCCTATACAAACGGAAAAATGAAGGCATATATCAATGAGACCAGACTGATCAATATCCCTAATCTCGGATTTAATCCTACCGGTATAACAATCCGTGCATTGCATGCAGGCGATGAATCTCATTACTTTATCAAAAATATAAGGATAGCCGAGGGGGGTGTCAGTTATTACGACCGCTTTCTGCAGGATGGAAAGATCGTTGCAAATGGTATCCGTTTCGATGTGAACAAGGCAACTCTTAAGCCTGAGTCAATGGGCATAATAAATGAAATAGCGGCTCTCATGAAACAACATCCCGAGATTAAATTCAGTATTGAGGGCCATACCGACAGCGACGGCGACGATGCTTTCAATCAGACACTCTCGGAACAACGTGCTGCAACCGTTGAAGCTGCCCTTAAGAAAATGGGAATAGCTTCGGATCGCCTGTCATCAAAAGGCTGGGGTGAAAGTAAACCGATAGACAATAATTCGACTCCTGAAGGAAAAGCCAATAACAGGAGGGTTGAATTCGTAAAAATCTGACAACCAACCAAACAACTGCATATGAAACCAGCTAACAATTTCAAATCATCGATTCTCCTTCCGGTGTTTCTTATTGTTTCATTGATAATACCGTCTTGTGAATCAATGAAAGAAGATCCTGCTTATGTTGCAACATGGGAATATAAAGACAAGATTTATTTGGGGGACCTTACCTTAAATACGACACGCACCCTTACCCTTACAAAAACATCATATACAGAAGTTTATGTTGTCCGGCGTGATAACTCAAGTATTGTTCTGAGTATCATCGGATTAAAAGGTGACATATCGGTCAAAGGCAACAAAATGACATTCACACTTATGGAACTGGGTGAATGCGTCAGGGATACAGAAGATAAATGTACATCCGCTGTAAAGTGGTATGGCCCGGAAACACAATTTTATAAAGACAATATCAAATTATTCAGTCAGACAATCGTGGCAGAATTTGAAGCTGATGAAAATTACCTCTGGCTTGTAAGGGATTTAAATGGTGATGGTGATACGGAGGATAACGGAGAAGAGATTGAGTTTAAACGGATATAAATAACTCCCTGTTATGAATACAGGAACATTAAGGAAGGGATTTCTTCTTATATCCCTGCAGGCATTAATATTTCCCTTGCTCATCGCTGCTGTTTCCTGACCTTACATCCGGTAAAGCGCTGAAATAGACAACAATGGCGGAAGTATACCAGCTGACTATCCCGGATGACTGCTTCTGATAATTTATAACGTGGAAATACTCTGATTATCTAGTTATATGAAAAGAATTACAATCCGCAAATTACTAAAAAGATGCCTGATATTGCTATTGGGTGTAATCTCATTATCCGGATCCGCACAGGAAGAATATTGTTGCTGGAGGACCATAATGTTCCCGCCTTTTAAGATGCCTAAAGAACAGGAAAGCGATGTTAGCGGGTTTATTGCTGGTGACTGGAATTCGCATATTCATGACTTAGGTGCTGCATATCTGGGTGAATGTCCTCTAACGATTGAAATTCTAAGTCACTCCGGGGTAAGAGACCTTAATGAAATGGTCGAAGGCATAACTGCCGTGACAACAGGCAAGCCAAAGCGGAATCCTTCAGAATATCAAGATCCGAAAATGAATGTTGATTACATCTGGAAGGGTATCCTTGAACTAACATATATTGAAAAAATAGTACCCGGCTCCATAGAACCTGCATATGAGGGAGGAACTGAATATATCCCGGGTTATGTTGAGGGTGGATGGAAATTCACCATTCAGTTATACGACGTCCAGCACGATGAGATAGTAAAAGAGGCACACACAACCTGGACAGGAACACCATTAGGATTTCAGAAAAATTTGAAGAATGAATATTTTGCCGGAAAAACAGATAAAATCCGGATTGAGATTCTGAAAGAGCTTTTTAACAGAGAATTCAAAGATCTGAAGAAAATCATCATCGACTACGAGAAAGCTCCAAAAAAAGCTGAATTTGAAAGCGAAGTAATTAAGGTCGAATCCGATAAAAGAAAAAGGATCACCTTCAAAGTTACGGATGAAAAGGGAGAAAAACCAAAGAAATGGCAAAGACTGGCTGTTAAAGTTGACCATGGCTCCCTGACAAACGGGACTAGGTGTTGTGATTTTAGCGAGGGGCCTAAGTTTTATTCTTTTTTGTGCGAAAACGGAAACGTGACTATTGAATATAAGGCACCTCCGGAAGAGGGATCAAGACTTGATCATATAACTGTATTTAATGGATGTATCACCCGTGATCCTGCTGTCATCCGAATGGAAATGGTTGATGAACGTGAAGAAATCGGATCAGTGGATATAGATATAAATCCGGTATATGAGACCCGCCTGATTGTAAAAGGCAGTTTTATCAACAATGCAAGTTACGGGCGTAATTTTAAAGTGGTAAACGGGTCTGAGAGATACAGAGAGGACCTGAATGAAGTACAGGAAGCTACTTTTTTTGTTCCTCTTGAGCTTGAACGGTCTGATGATATGCCCATATTAAACCAGGTATGGGAATATTACCGGCCAAAAAGCATTACCCTTACCAACTGTAATATTTATTCCCGGAAATATACCAGTAGTTATGCATCATCCCCGGTGGGAGGACATGATTTGAAAAGTATAACCATCAAAGAACCTCTGGACCTTCAGATTTCCGGAAAGGAAGCTGCACTGCAATCAAATATACTGGTCATTATTGATAAGGAAACCGGCAAAGTGGTAAAGGCTTCACCAGGAGGTTTTGCCGTTGATTTTTTCTGGCATGAAAGGTACCAGCAGAAAGGAAAAGTATGGTCCAAGGAAGAAGGAGAAAAGCCTGTCAATGTGTCAGAAAACAAGACCGATGAATATCGTTCCGATTATTGGCCCGGACCTGTTGAGGATCCGATTCCTGATCCGACGTTCAGGAGTATATCACAGTCTCTCAGGACATTCTTAAATAACATGGGTACCCCCCTGCCTGCTAAAATAGAAATACCTGAAGATGAAGAACACCCGGAAATAGAACCCGAGCTGCTGGTTAAATTCGGTGATGGTAAAAATTCTTTTGGAGGAAACGGCAAAGTAGTCCTCGAAAATGAATACGGACCTGACTCCAGGCGATATTCCGAAAAAACCTTCTACTGGCAAATAACACGCATTAAGAAATAAATGAGTAAACTATAAACAGTAAGATCATGAAAAAAACGGTGGTATTTACAATCAGCTTATTAATTCTGCTTCCGGGTCTCTCCGGACAGGAAGCCAGCCTGAAACCTTACGGTCTTAAATCAGGGATTATTGAATATTCCTATTCTGGTGAAAAAGTCGGAAAAGGAACTCTTTATTTTGACGATTATGGTATGAAAAGCGCCATGTATACCGATGCGGTTGAAAATGGTGAAAAACGTAAAGGCTGGATTGTTACTTTCGGGGATTACCAATATATGTGGGATCCTGATCGTTCTGATGAGGGATTCAAGCTCCAAAACCCGATAATCGCATGGCTTGCCGAATCATCAAAAGGAGATGTCGAATCCTTTACGGAATCAATATATTCTCAGATGGGATTCAGCAAGGCCCCAGATGAAACTTTCCTGGGTAAACCATGTAAAGTAATGAAAGGGAACATGGGAAAAGTCCTTACATGGAACGGTATACTCATGCTCCTGGATATGAAGGTAATGGGAACAGTGTCCCATCAGGAGGCAACAAAGATCCAGGCCAATGTTCCCGTTGATGCCAAATATTTTGTTATTCCAAAAAATATCAAATTTTCCGAAATGCCGACGATGTTCTAGAAACAATGACCCCTCTGAATAAATTGTTTACTGACCCTTATTTTATTCTTTGCCCGTGTTTCAACAGGTCAGGAATCCATTCCTGCAACGGCGGCAAAGCCACCGGTACGGGAGGCAGTGCAATTATTATTCAACAAGGATAATTGTGGTATGCAATAACAACGGTACAAAAACCTTCCTAACCGGTTCTTTTTAATCATTAATGGTGGTCCGACTCCTTCCGAACCCGATGCTCGTATAGAAACTCCTCCTGCCGTTCAACCTGCCGGATGGAGCCCGTTTCCGGGGAAGGCAGGATAAAACAAAGAGCCCCTCAGTTTCCTGAAGGGCTCCCATGATAAGGCCGGCGACTACCTACTCTCCCACAATTAGCAGTACCATCGGCGCTGACGGGCTTAACTTCTCTGTTCGGAATGGGAAGAG
>WXFD01000048.1 GCA_009877105.1 Bacteroidales bacterium | reverse complement strand
CTCTTCCCATTCCGAACAGAGAAGTTAAGCCCGTCAGCGCCGATGGTACTGCTAATTGTGGGAGAGTAGGTAGTCGCCGGCCTTATCATGGGAGCCCTTCAGGAAACTGAGGGGCTCTTTGTTTTATACCCCTTCCCCGGAGACGGGACGTGAAATACAGAACGACAGGTGCTGCTAAATGCGGGAGCCCCGAGTTCTCGGGGTAAAATCCGGTAGTTGCCGGCCTTATCATGGGAGCCCTTCAGGAAACTGAGGGGCTCTTTGTTTTATCCCGCTTTCCCCGGACACGGCCATAAAAAGAGAACTGACACCTGTAAAAACAGGGATGGTCCTGGCAAACTCATTCCGAAGGTTTTTCCTCCTTGATGCGTATCAGCCGGATCAGTTGTGGATTATAATGACTATATTTGATATAATACTTCCCAGCTATGAAACTGATTTCGGACGACGAAATTAAAAATCCTGACAGGATATATATACCGGAAGGGCCTGTAATTGAAGAAACACTTCTGCGGATCCTGAGCCACAAGCAACTCAGTAAACTTGACCGGAAACTCTACGGAAAAGATAATATATTCCTTATCAATTCGCTTCTTGAAGAACTGGAACTCAAATTTGATATTCCTGACGAAGACCTGGAAAACATTCAGCCTGAAGGAAGCTTTATTACCATCTCAAATCATCCTTACAGGGGAATTGACACCCTGCTTCTTTACAAACTGATATACCCTAAGCGGAACGATTTCAAAATAGTAAGGAATTATTTGTTGCCGGGTATTGAATCATTTGACAGCTCCAACTTATCTATGACTGACTCTTTCAATCCGGCAGGAATAAACTCGCTTTTCACTGATTTCAATGAAGCTCCAATACATATTGAAAGCAGGCACTGCCTGGGAATATTTCCCGCAGGTGCAAGTGCTGCCCAGTTTGAGGATTCACATGTCATACTTGACAGAGAATGGCAGCAATCCGCCATAAAATTCATCAAAAATGCCAATGTTCCGGTAATCCCGGTTTATTTTCACGGAACACAGATAAGATTACAATATATTTTCAGGAAGATAAATCCGTTGATGAAACTTACCGATCTGCCTTCAGAGATCCTGAACAAGAAAAACAGGATTGTAAGGATCAGGATAGGTGCACCAATAACAGTCAGAGAACAGGAAGAATTTAAAGATATTTCCCAATATGGCCGGTACCTGAGGGCAAGGACCTACCTACTGGGCTCAAAACTGGAAGTTAAAAGATTTTTCAACCTTAAGCCGGCTGTCAGGAAGGTCAATCCCGAGCCGGTCGCAGCCCCGTTGTCAGGCCAGCTGCTCAGGGAAGAATATGAAAGGATAAAAAGCGAGTATGAACTTTTTTCAACAAAGAATTATTCTGTGGTTTGTGCCCCAACCCGTGTCATTCCCCACCTGATAAATGAAATTGGAAGGCTCAGGGAGCTGACTTTCAGGGAAGTGGGCGAGGGGACAAATAAAAGTACTGATATCGATGAATATGATCTCTATTATAATCATCTTTTCATATGGGATAATGATGCGGACAGAATAGTCGGATCGTACAGGATAGGGAAAGGCAGGGAGATTGCAAACATTTATGGGATAAGGGGTTTTTATATCAATTCACTTTTCAAAATAAGAAACAGCTTTCTTCCCGTCTTGAAAGAATCCCTTGAGCTGGGACGATCCTTCATTGTAAAGGATTACCAGAAGAAAGCCATACCCCTGTTCCTTTTATGGAAGGGCATTATGGTATTTCTCCTGAGAAACCAGGAATACCGTTACCTTATCGGTCCTGTAAGTATAAGCAATGATTTTACGAAACTTTCAAAAAATCTGATAGTCGGATTTGTGAAGGCTTATTTTTATGATGAGAAGATGGGCAGGGCCATTATTCCGAAAAAAAAATATGTTGTGAGATATGACAGGATTGTTGATCAGAAGATCTTCATAGATGTTGCCGATCATGACATAAACAAGATTGAGAGGATAATAATGAATATCGAACCTGGTTACAGGATCCCCGTTCTTTTAAGAAAATACCTGGAGATCAATGGCCGCATAATTGGTTTTAATATTGATCCGAAATTCAATGACTGCCTTGACGGTTTATTGATACTGGATCTGTATAAAGTTCCACCCGATTATATCAAGGGACTGGCCAAGGAAATGGACGACGATCAGATTATTGAAAGGTTTCGTCTCTGAACCGGAATCACCTTTGCTGCTCCTAGTAGAACTTATATCTTTTATCAACGATGTTTGTAGCTTTCCGGAGAGCTTCATAAGCCTCGTAGCTGCCTCTCATCTGGTATGTTATTGAAAGCCTGTCCTTAAGCGATCTGATATCATCACTGTCGGAATTGGAAATTTCGTTTACGGTAAGCATGTAGATTCCGTTCTCTCCCTTTACCGGACCGCTGAGTACCCCTTGTTTTGCGGCTGAAGCAGCAGCAATGAGTGCCGGTTCACTGCCTGCGTCAGGAATGGAATATGATCTGAAATTCACCTGGGTTGCTTCCCTGACTGTAAGTTTCATGTCCGAAGCCAGTTCATCAAGTGATTTGCCTTCCTGCATGTTCTTTTTATATTCGGCTGAAAGTATTTCTGCCTTTTTATCCTTGATGAGAACAAACCTGATTTCGTTTTCCACATCCTTCACAGGTGCAATGCCTTCCTCCTGCACCTTTGTACAGAAAGCCACAACATATTTTTCACCTATCTCAAATACTGCCTGCTGGTTGTTGTCGAGCACAATATGACCCCTTTCAGTCTGGAAGAGGGAAATAATGAGGCTCCTGGGGTTTTCAAGATCCGGAAGAGTTTTTTGCATTGGTGTTACATCATTTGCCACTCTCTTTGTCAGGCCTTCAGTGGCGATCGCCTGGTTAAACTTTTCATAGGTATTGTTCGTACCGGCAAACTGGCTGGCTTCACTGTATATACGCTGGTTAGTGACAGGACCGGGAATTATCTTCCTGTCGATTATTCCAATATTGTATTTTCTGATGTTTTTCGATTGTTCCAGGATTTCAATTATATGGATACCAAATGAAGTTTCTACAGTAAGTATATCACCTTTTTTTCCTGAGAAACATGCATTGTTGAATGGGACAACCATCCTTCCTTCGGGGAACCAGCCGAGATCACCACCCAGCTGTGACGAACCTCTGTCATCTGAATTTGACATTGCAAGGAAGGAAAAGGAAGTACCTGACCTGATGAGTTTAACAAGACTGTCAGCCTTTGACCTGGCCTGATCCAGCGATCCTGATGAATTCGGTGAAATGAGGATATGCCGGACATGGACCGAATCGGGCCTGTTGGCAATATTCAGGATCCTTGCCAGCTTTAATGTTCCGTTTTCTTCATAGGGACCGAAAACCTCACTGGTGTTTTCCTTTTTTACAAACTCCACAAGGTTTTCAGGAATCTGGCTAATGGGTTCATAAAAACCAACATGCCTGGTATCTGCCGTAAGATTCAGGAACTGCTCCGGATCGGTTGCCTCTGCAAATTCAACTTTGGTTTTATTGATCCACTCTTCAGCCTGTTTTATATCTTCTTCTGAGGGAACAATATCGAACGTAACATATTCAATATCCCTCAAAGCCGTTCTTTTGTAATTTTCCTTGTGCCTTGAATAGTAGGATTCAATTTCGCCCCTGGAAACAGTTACAAGAGAATCGGGTACAGAGGAATAATTTTTCATTATATAACTGAAATCAACCGTTGCCGCGGTCAGATTTTTATCAAATTCAGCCTGTCTGGATGATACATACAGTCCCTTGGATACAAGCGTATTGTATTTTGAACTCATCCTGTCATTTACAATTTCATCTTCAAAATACAGCCAGTATCTTTTTGCAGTTTCATCCAGCTCGGTCTGCTTCAGGAAATTTACGAGGAACGATTTATTGAACAAACCTGTCTCCTGATCAGTAAAAAGCTGTGTGACAATTGGATGCGGATTGTTGCCCAGTACAAGTTCATCAACCTCTTCACTGCTTACACCGATTCCGAGTTTCACATATTGTTTGTCGAGAAGTTCTTCCCTTATCATCTGTTGCCATACCTGCTCCCTGATTGATTCAACAGTATTTGCATCGGGACTTGTATTTCCTGACAGCTTATAAATGTCCAACAGATTCTGAACTTTCTGCTCATAATCCTGATAAGAGACCGTTTCATTGCCAATCTTGCCAATCTCATAATATTTTTTTGCCCTTAGGCGCTGTCCTCTTCCACCCCCGAAAAAGTCACTTACCACGAAAATGAACAATGAAATTCCAATTACTACTGCAACAAGAACCCCGGCTTTTTCCCTTAAAAATTGTAATGCTGACATTCAATAAGCTGTTTTTATTGATTGATAATTGCCTGTAAAAATTCAGGCGACAAATATAACAAATTTCCATAAATAAATCAGATGCGGTGATTGTGATTTCCCCGCAAGTTCCACGCTTGCACGGGATATGAATGTATCCCTTCCGGACAGGGGGGCAGGCATGAAAAAATATGCAAAAATATAAGTTCTGGTACTAAAAAAAGAGGGGTTGTCCGGTGAAATGATCATTTTTATTAAAAAAGTTGAAGAAATATGGGGGGTGTATCCAAAATATTTATATAATCGCAAAAAAAATAAAATGGCCGAATTAAGATTCAGTGCACTGAGGGAGGTATTTAACAGGGAACCTGTTACCGTAAGGACTCCTGAAAAGAATGTTTCCAAATATTTTGGAATTAATGTTTTTGATCTTCATAAGATGGAGCACTACCTTTCTGCAGAAGCATTCAGGGTGGTAAAACAGGCTATTGAGCTTGGAAAATCACTAACCAGGGAGGAAGCTAACCAGGTAGCGATAGGGCTCAAGGCATGGGCATTGGAACGGGGTGCTACCCATTATACTCACTGGTTCCATCCACTTACTGAGGGGACGGCAGAAAAGCATGATGGATTCATTGAAATGGGTGAAAGGGGACATATAGTTGAGAATTTTTCCGGTGAGGTGCTAGTCCAGTCTGAACCTGACGCTTCGAGTTTCCCAAGCGGCGGGATAAGGAATACTTTTGAAGCCCGTGGATATACCGCCTGGGATGTTTCATCGCCTGTATTTATTGTAGGTGCAACTCTGTGCATCCCTACGATTTTTGTATCCTACACGGGCGAGGCTCTCGATTACAAGGCGCCGCTTCTTAAGGCACTTTCTGCACTTGATAAGGCTGCAACTGCCGTCTGCCGGTACTTTGACAGGGATGTTACAAAGGTTATTGCAACGCTGGGGTGCGAGCAGGAATATTTTCTTGTTGACGAGGCATTGTATTATGCCCGACCGGATCTGGTCCTCGCCGACCGAACCCTGATGGGACACCAGTCTGCAAAGGATCAGCAGCTGTCCGACCATTATTTTGGATCCATTCCGGAAAGGATAATGAGCTTCATTGAGGATTTCGAATGCGAGGCATATAAACTTGGAATCCCTATAAAGACACGCCACAACGAAGTGGCTCCCAATCAGTTTGAATGTGCCCCCATTTATGAGGAAGTTAATCTTGCCGTCGACCACAACCAGCTTTTAATGGATGTGATGAAAAGGATAGCACGAAAACATAAATTCAGGGTCCTGTTTCATGAAAAGCCCTTTGCCGGAATAAATGGTTCAGGCAAGCACAATAACTGGTCGATGCAGACCAATACGGGAAAGAATCTTTTATCGCCGGGGAAAAATCCCAAGTCAAACCTGCAATTTCTCACCTTTCTTATCAATGTTATAAAGTCGGTTAACGACAGTAATGATCTGATCAGGGCCTCGGTAATGAGTGAGAATAATTCATACAGGCTTGGAGGTCACGAAGCTCCGCCGACGATTATTTCAGTTTTTCTTGGCAGTTATCTTACCGGTATGCTTGATGATATAGTAAATAAGGTTACAGACAGGAAAATGACCCCTGCGCAGAAAACTGAACTCAAGCTCGGGATCGGAAAGATTCCCGAAATTTTGCTCGATAATACGGATCGCAACCGCACTTCGCCATTTGCTTTTTCAGGGAACAGGTTTGAATTCAGAACGGTCGGCTCTTCTGCAAACTGCAGTGCAGCCATGATTGCACTTAATGCTGCTGTTGCATACCAGCTTGTAAGATTCAAAAAGGAGGTGGATCTTCTTATCAGAAAAGGCAGAAACAAGGATGAAGCCATTTTTCAGATACTTAAGAAGTATATCCAGGAATCGCAGAGGGTATTGTTTGAAGGTGATAACTACAGCAGGGACTGGCATGATGAAGCTGCCCGGCGCGGCCTTTCAGGCATTGCCAGCGTTCCTGATTCGTTGAAGGCATATCTTGCCGGTAATTCCCGGGAGGTTCTGATCAGCACAGGAATTTTTTCGGAAAAGGAACTTGAAGGCAGGGTTGAAGTGGAATTCGAAAAATTCACAAAAAAAGTCCAGATCGAGGCAAGGGTTCTGGGTGATCTGGCTATAAATCATATTGTGCCTACAGGTATCAGATACATGACGAGCCTGATTGAAAATGTCAGGGGACTGAAGGAGATTTTTGATGAAGCTGAATTTTCAAAACTGGCAGCCGAAAGCAAGGATTTGATAATAAGGATTTCAGATCATATTTCTGCCATAAAGAAACTTGAAAATGAAATGGTTGAAGCTCGAAAGAAAGCCAACATAATAACGGATTCTTATATAAAGGCCATTGAGTATGAAAATAATGTGAAACCATTTCTTGACAAGATAAGATATCATATCGACAAGCTGGAGCTGATTGTTGACAATGAGATCTGGCCCTTGCCGAAATACCGGGAGCTGCTTTTTACAAGGTAGCAGATAACCGGTATAATTTGCAATCTCCGGATTTTTCAGGAATCACTTTCCCGGGGCCATTCCGTTGTTTCCCGGCAGCCGGCATGGTGTGGCAAGGACTGAAATGCTGACCGGGGCGACATATAAAATATGTATTACGGGGATATCAGGCGCAGTTCCTTTTCAGCCAAAATATTTCATTTCGCCCGTCGTTAAATTCTGGCACCATAATTGCTTAAAATGATTACTTTTATTGCCAAATGGATAATCAGGTTATGAGAAGAGTGCTGTTGTTTATTATCTTACTGACTTTCATGGCATCACCCGACGGTTCGGCGCAGAAGCGGAAAACGGAGAGAGCCTATGCATCGTATAACGCGGGTGAATATTATGAAGCAATTGATCATTTCAAGGATGCATATTCCAAATCGAGTAAAACAGACAGGGCCGCTAGGACCGAACTTGGTTACATGATTGCCGAGTGCTACAGGCTCACCAATGATCCGAAAAATGCGGAAACCTGGTACCGGCTTGCAGCAAAATCCTCGTTCTCAAAGCCTGAGGCATCATTCTGGCTGGCTTCAACCATGAAAAAAAACGGGAAATATCAGCAGGCAATTGAAGAGTTCCGCAAGTACAAGCAAATTGCCCCGACCGATATAAAGGCTGACCAGGAAATACGGGCCTGCGAGCTTGCCCTGGAGTGGCAAAGGAATCCCGAACCTTATAAGGTTGAGGAGCTTAAGGATCTTAATTCGAGGAAATCTGATTTCAGCCCTGCCTATGGCCGTGATGATTACAGCCTCGTTTACTTCACTTCATCGCGTGATGATGCTGCCGGAAATAAAACCCACGGTGCAACTGGCCAGAATTTTACCGATATTTTTGAAAGCCGGCTCGACAAAAAATCCAAATGGAGCACTCCTGTGCCTGTAACCGATCTTAACAGCGAGTTTGAAGATGGGACGCCCTGCTTTTCATCCGATTTCTCTGAGGTTTACTTTACAAGGTGTGAAGCAGGTAAGCGTGAAAAGAAGGGTTGCATAATCATGTATTCCAAAAGAAACGGGGACAGATGGAGCAAGCCGCAGGATATTAAGATTCTGCCTGATTCGCTGGTTGCTGCCCACCCTGCCTTGTCAGCTGACGGCCATATCCTGTATTTTGTTTCAGAAATGGAAGGCGGCTTTGGGCAGAAAGACATATATTACACAACAAAAAGCGGAGATAACTCATGGGCCCCTCCCCGCAATCTGGGCCCCGACATCAATACTTCAGGAAATGAGCTTTTTCCCTATGTCAGGGAAGACGGAATACTTTATTTTGCATCCGACGGGAGGATTGGCATGGGAGGCCTCGATATTTTCAAAGCCGTACCCCAGCCCGATGGTTCATGGGTGGTAACCAATATGAAATCACCAATAAACAGTCCTGCAGATGATTTCGGGATCTGTTTTGAGAAGGGAAGCGAAAGGGGAATATTCAGCTCAACCAGGAAGGGAAGGGGTAATGATGATCTCTTTTCCTTTGAACTTCCGCCGCTGCAGTTCTCCGTTACGGGGCTCGTAAAGGATGAAAAGACCGGGAGCCCTATTGCCGGATCGGTTATTCAGCTCATTGCAAGTGACGGATCAAACCTTCAGGCTGAAACCGGAACCGGAGGTGAGTTTAAATTCAGTCTCAAACAGGATGTTGATTATATATTCCTTGCATCAAAGAAAGGCTATCTGAACGGGAAGGAAAAAGAAACCACCAAGGGTCAGGAAAAAAGCCGCGACTTCATGGTTACAATATTGCTTACAGCCATTGACAGGCCAATTGAACTGCCCAATATATTCTATGATTTCGGAAAATGGGATTTGCGGCCTGAATCGATGGTGTCGCTCGACAAACTGGTTGAAACGCTTAACGATAATCCCAACGTTACAATAGAGCTGATGTCCCATACCGACTCCCGGGATACGGAAGAATATAATCTCGAGCTATCGCAGAAAAGAGCCCAGTCAGTAGTTCAGTATCTTATTGAAAAGGGCATTGCTCCGGAAAGACTGTTTCCAAAAGGTTACGGTGAATCCACCCCCAAGGTGGTTGATGATGCCATAGCTGCCCAGAACAGCTTTCTGAAGCCTGGAACAGTTCTGACAGAACAACTGATCAACAGCCTGGGAAGTGAGGAACAGAAGGAAATTGCACATCAGATAAACAGAAGAACTGAATTCAGGGTACTCAGGACCGACTATGAACCTTCGGGCAAATAACCGGAACTCATAATAGTTCTCTTTTCCACTGTATCCTGTCTGTAAACCCTGATTCCCTGTCATTGAATCCGGCCGAAATTATTCCTGCAGGTTTGACAGCTGCTGTTATTTATTTAACAGATGGTGTTTAAAAGAAGACAGATCGCGGATTATCTGCCGGAAGGGCCGGGCGAAAACATGAATAAACTTTTTTCTATCTTTGCCTAACAATAACCCAGGGAATGTCAGAAGAGTCAAGGTACAGCAAAAGAGGAGTCTCGTCCTCGAAGGAAGATGTCCACAAAGCGATTAATGGAATTGATAAGGGATTGTACCCCGGGGCTTTCTGTAAGATAGTGCCCGATCTTCTGGGAGGCGAACCTGATTTCTGCAATATCATGCATGCTGACGGTGCCGGCACAAAATCTTCCCTCGCATATGTTTACTGGAGGGAAACCGGGGATATGTCGGTCTGGAAAGGTATTGCACAGGATGCTGTTGTAATGAATACCGATGATCTGCTCTGCGTTGGCGCCGTCAACAATATACTGGTGTCCACCACGATAGGAAGGAACAAAAGACTGATTCCCGGAGAAATAATTTCAGCCCTGATCAATGGAACTGAAGAGGTGCTGGAAGATCTTCGCAGCCTCGGAATAGATATAAGGTCTACCGGTGGAGAAACTGCTGATCTGGGCGACATTGTCCGCACCATTGTTGTAGATTCAACGGTAGTGGCCAGGGTCAGAAGGTCGGAGGTTATTTCCAATCACAATATCAGGCCCGGTGACCTGATTGTCGGCCTTGCTTCGTCCGGACAGACAACCTATGAGAAAGAATATAACAGCGGAATCGGCAGTAACGGTCTGACCTCGGCACGGCATGATGTTTTTGCTCATTACCTGGCTGAAAAGTACCCCGAAAGTTATGATACTGACCTGCCTTCAGATATTGTTTATTCAGGTTCACTGGCATTGACTGACATACCAGAAGGTTTCAGCCTTGATTACGGCAAGCTGGTACTTTCTCCCACCCGTACATATGCCCCGGTAATCAAAGCAATACTTGAAGCATTCAGGGAAAGGATCCACGGAATGATCCACTGTTCCGGGGGAGGACAGACCAAGATCCTCAACTTTATCGATAATTTGCATATTGTCAAGGATTCTATGTTCAGTATACCCCCTCTTTTCAGGATCATACAGGAACAGTCAGGTACTCCCTGGAGCGAAATGTACCGGGTATTTAACATGGGGCACAGATTTGAAATTTATCTTTGTGAGGAAGATGCTTCACAGGTGATTGATATTGCTAAAGGGTTTGACCTGGATGCCAGGGTCATCGGACATTGCGAGAAATCGGACCAGAAAAGGCTTACAATTGTTTCTGAGCCGGGGAAATTTGAATACTAGAAAATTACAGGGCCGATGTTAATCCGATTTGCAAAATATGAACCATTCCTTTCCTTTAAGGCGGTTCGGACAAACAGGCAAATGCCCGTTCAAGCTTAAATCAGATCAGGAAGATTGAAATTTAAGTAGTAGTTCCGGCTGATACAAACTTCCTGCCTCATCAGATATGCATACAATTTTCTAAATTTGCACCCTGAAATTTGAAGGAAATGGCAAACAATTTAATTCTTGAAAAGCTTGAAGGTGTAAAAGCAAGATTCCTGGAGGTTGGAGAGCTGCTGACACATCAGGATGTGCTTTCAGATATGGAAAGGTATATCAGGCTGAACAGGGAGTACAAGGATCTTCAGCCAATAATAGCTGCATATGAAAATTACAGGTTAACCCTTGCGAACATTGCCAGTACAAAGGAACTTCTGGCATCGGAAAAGGATGAAGAGATGAGGGAAATGGCAAAAGCTGAGCTTGAAGAGCTTAATGACAGGGTACCCGGTATGGAGGAAGAAATAAAACTCCTGTTGATTCCTGCCGATCCGGAAGATGAAAAGAACGCCGTAATGGAGATCAGGGCCGGAACAGGCGGAGATGAAGCAAGTATTTTTGCCGGCGATCTTTTCAGGATGTATTCAAAATTCTTTGAGCAAAAGGGCTGGCGTGCTGATATAAACAGCTATTCGCTTGGAACCGCCGGAGGTTATAAGGAGATTGTGATAAGTGTCTCGGGAGAAGGTGTTTACGGGACACTGAAATATGAATCGGGCGTTCATAGGGTCCAGAGAGTGCCTCAGACCGAAACCCAGGGGCGGGTACATACTTCGGCAGCTTCTGTTGTTGTTCTGCCGGAGGCCGGCGAATTCGATATCGAGATAAAAAATGAGGATATACGGAAAGACACTTACTGCTCATCGGGCCCTGGCGGACAGTCTGTCAATACAACCTATTCGGCAATACGACTCACTCATATCCCAACCGGTATCGTGGTCACCTGCCAGGATGAAAAATCACAGATCAAGAATTATGACAAAGCTCTCAAGGAACTGAGGACCAGGCTTTATAACCTCGAGTATCAGAAATACCTTGATGACGTTTCCCGGAAAAGAAAAACAATGGTGTCAACAGGTGACCGTTCCGCAAAAATCCGGACATACAATTATCCCCAGGGAAGAATGACCGACCACAGGATCAATCTGACACTTTATAACCTTCCTTCGATACTCGACGGCAATATAGGTGAGATCATTGACAAGCTGCAGATGGCAGAAAATGCAGAAAGATTAAAGGAAAACAATATTTAAGGAGACATGGATCATAACGGATTGTTCAGGAATATCGTCGCCAAAAAGTCATTTCTGTGCGTCGGACTTGATCCGGAAATTGAAAAAATCCCTGAATTCCTCCACAGGTATGACGATCCGGTTTTTGAGTTCAACAGGAGAATAATTGATGCAACTGCCGGCTATGCAGTGGCATTCAAACCCAACCTGGCATTTTATGAAACCCTCGGATACAGGGGTCTGATTTCGCTTGAATCAACAATATCCTATATCAGGGAAAACTATCCCGGCATTTTTATTATCGCCGATGCAAAACGGGGCGACATCGGGAACACATCCAGGATGTATGCAAAGGCCTTTTTTGAAAAGATGCAATGTGATGCAGTCACAGTTGCACCATATATGGGAGAGGATTCTGTTGTACCTTTCCTTTCATATCAGGGCAAATGGGTTGTGCTCCTTGCACTGACATCAAATAAGGGCGCTGATGATTTTCAATATCATTACGGTGACGGGATGAGGCTTTTTGAGAAAGTAATCCGGACCTCACGGAATTGGGGAACAATTGATAATTTAATGTATGTGGCCGGAGCCACCAGGGCTGAAATGCTTGCAGGGATAAGGGAAATTGTGCCCGATCATTTCCTGCTGGTGCCCGGCGTGGGGGCCCAGGGAGGAAGCCTGAGGGAGGTTGCCAGGCACGGTATGAACGACCGCTGCGGCCTTTTGGTGAACTCCTCGAGAGGTATAATTTTTGCCGACAACTCAGATAAGTTTGATAACGTAGCAGGGAGGAAGGCTATGGAACTGCAGCAGGAAATGGCGGAATACCTTGCCGAAGCAGGCCTGATTTAGGTCATCAGACTGCCCCTGTCTCTGCCGGATTCCCGTGGACCTGGTCAGCAGGCCCATGGCCTGTAATCGTGCTGTTTAGCAGAATGTCCCGCGTGATGGATAGAAAAAAGGCTTGAAGTTTCTTTTTTCAGGCCTTTTTCATTATATTTATGATCTCGCTGTCAAATTTAAATCGTGCTGCAATGAAAGAAGAATTCCTCCATTACCTGTGGAAGTATGCACTTTATGACAAGGATGCACTTGTTGATCATGAAAAAAACAGAATTATTGTTATTTATCCCGGCGATTATAACCGTGATTCAGGTCCTGATTTTTTCAACGCCAGGATCAACATAGGGGGAACAGAATGGGCCGGGAATGTGGAGATACATACCCGGTCGAGTCACTTCAATGCACATGGCCATAACCTTGATCATGCATTTGACAATGTCATTCTCCATGTTGTCGGTGAGAATGATAAAAAGGTTTTCAATGCGAGGGGAAATGAATTGCTGACAGTTGAAATCAAGTATGATGCTGCATTGTATCAAAGGTATATTGATCTGGTAAACAATCCGGCCGTAGTGGCCTGCCAGGGCTATGTTAACAGGATGGACAGGTTCATCATCCGGCACTGGCTCCATTACCTGCTGGCAGAAAGATTGCAGCAAAAATCAGCCGCTATCTTCAGAACTTTCAGGGATACCGGTAATGACTGGGATGAAACATTTTACAGGATACTGACACGCTATTTCGGGTTCAGGGTAAATACGGATCCCTTTGAGATGCTTGCAACCGCATTGCCCTTCAAAATAATACGAAAACATGCCGACAACAGATTGCAGGTTGAGGCCCTGCTTTTTGGAACAGCCGGAATGCTGGAGGAAGGACTATTTAAAAATGCTATTGCAGATGATTATTACAGCCAGCTTGTGAGGGAATTCAGGATTCTGTCTGCCAAGTATTCCATTGTTCCCATTCACGGCTGGCTTTGGAAATTCAGCAGGTTGCGGCCCGTAAACTTTCCTACGGTGAGGATTTCCCAGCTCGCCGCGATGCTTTCAGTTGCAGGCGGATTGTTTTCAAGGGTGCTTGAAGCTGAGGAAATCTGCCGGCTGAGGGAATTGTTTGAGGTTACCTCTTCACCATACTGGGATGATCATTACATCTTTGGCCGCAAAAGCAAATCAGTTCCCAAATCTGTCGGCCTTCAGGCAGCAGAATTATTACTTGTCAATGCCGTGATCCCCCTGATTTTTGTATATGGTCAGTATTCAGGAAAAGAAGGAATATGGGGGAAGGCACTTGATTTTCTCGACGAATTGCATGCCGAAGACAATTCTGTTATTGCAGACTGGAGGAAATCGGGGATTGAAGCAGGATCAGCTTTTGATACACAGGCTCTTATCCATTTAAGGGATGAATACTGCAAAAAAAGAAGATGCCTTGAATGCAGGATAGGGGCAGTAATAATCAGTGCGGGAAAAGATCTGAAAAAACAGGAGGAATTACTCCTTGAGCCATGACAATTAAACTTCTGACAGTCAGAAGTGTTTTACGGGGAAGGATTACTGGTTCGAAACTGTTGATAACTGTTAATAAATTCCATG
This sequence comes from Bacteroidales bacterium, assembly GCA_009877105.1. Classification (GTDB taxonomy): domain Bacteria; phylum Bacteroidota; class Bacteroidia; order Bacteroidales; family VadinHA17; genus LD21. The sequence goes on along the minus strand of WXFD01000048.1, from coordinate 24,994 downwards.
AATTTATAATTTGCCGACGCAGCGTATTAATCTAATTTTACGTCATTATGATAAAACAATAATCGGAATTTCCCGAACGTTTTTAATTCAGGTATTTTTATCCGGCACCAAAAAAATTATTCAATTGTTTGATTATTTACATAAAAAAGCCTTATTTTTGCGTTCCAAAATTGGTGACTCAATTTATTTATGGATAAACACAATATTAATTAAGGACATGTATTTGACTACTGACAAGAAGCAGGAGTTTTTCAAAACGTTTGGATCATCGGAGATTGATACTGGAACAGCGGAAGGGCAGATTGCATTATTTTCATACAGAATATCCCATCTCACTGAACATCTCAAGAAAAATAAAAAGGACTTCAGCACCCAGAGAGCTCTGATTAAGCTTGTCGGGAGAAGGCGAAGGCTTTTGGATTACCTTAAGGTTAAAGATATCGAACGGTATCGCGAAATCGTAAAAGCATTGAAATTAAGAAAATAGGGAAAAAGGCAATTTCAGGTTGCCTTTTTCTGTATTCTCTGTTGTCAGATGCGATATGTTCATTTACCAATCTTATTACACATGTTTAATATAAAAGAAAAGAATATTGATCTTGGTGATGGCAGGATCATTACGCTGGAAACAGGAAGGCTTGCAAGACAGGCAGACGGATCTGTCCTTCTGAAATTCGGGAAAACAATGTTGCTGGCTACTGTTGTTGCGGCAAAGGAAGCAAAGGAAGATACTGATTTCATGCCTCTTTCAGTCGAGTACAGGGAAAAATACGCATCATCCGGCCGCATCCCGGGAGGATTTCTGAAACGCGAAGCAAGGCCTTCGGATTACGAGATCCTTATTTCACGTCTTGTAGATCGTGCTTTAAGGCCTCTTTTTCCCGATGATTTCCATGCGGAAACCTTTGTTACGGTAAATCTTGTTTCAGCTGATTTAGACATTATTCCTGATGCACTTGCCGGGCTTGCAGCCTCGGCCGCACTTACCGTTTCGGATATTCCTTTCAACGGGCCCATGGCAGAAGTGCGTGTGGCAAGGATCAACGGTCAGTTCGTGGTGAATCCTACTGCTTCGCAACTTAAAGACTCAGATATAGACCTTATGGTAGGGGCTACATATGAGAACATACTCATGGTTGAGGGTGAAATGAGGGAAGTATCGGAATCAGATATGCTGGAGGCCCTGAGAGTGGCTCATTCAGCGATTAAAATCCTCTGCAGGGCCCAGGTTGAGTTTGCTGAAGAGCTGGGTGCAACCACCAAACGGGAGTATTGTCATGAAGTAAATGACCCGGAACTCAGAAAACGTGTATGGGACGAAACCTATGACAAGTGCTACCAGGTGGCCAGATCGCTTACTGCTGACAAGCACAGGCGCGAAGAGGCATTTGAATCGGTGATAGCTGAATTTCTTGCACAGTTCCCGGAAGAGGAAGAGATCAATGAAACTCTTGTCAGAAAATATTATCATGAAGTACACAAGGAGGCAGCCCGCAGGCTTGTCCTTGATGAAAATTTAAGGCTCGATGGCAGGAAACCCGACGAAATCAGGCCAATTGAATGTGAAATTGATCCCCTGCCGGCCACTCATGGTTCAGCACTGTTTACGCGCGGTGAAACACAATCACTTACAACAGTTACGCTGGGTACGAAGCTCGATGAAAAAATCATAGATGATGTACTTAATCAGGGTACTGAAAAATTCACGCTTCATTATAATTTCCCTCCATTCTCTACCGGTGAGGCAAGACCAATACGCGGAATAAGCCGCAGGGAAATTGGACATGGCAATCTTGCACACAGGGCTCTGAAAAACATGATGCCTCCCGAGGAGGAGAATCCATATGCAGTCAGGATCGTTTCAGACATTCTTGAATCAAACGGATCATCTTCAATGGCAACAGTTTGTGCCGGGACACTGGCACTCATGGATTCGGGGATCAGGCTGAGGAAGCCTGTATCAGGTATTGCAATGGGACTGATAACCGACAAGGATTCGGATAAGATCGCAATTCTTTCAGACATACTCGGCGATGAAGATCATCTGGGCGACATGGATTTCAAGGTTGCAGGTACGCGTGACGGGATTACTGCTACACAGATGGACATAAAGGTGGAAGGCCTCTCTTTCGAGATTCTTGCAAAAGCCCTTGATCAGGCAAAAAAAGGCCGCCTTCACATACTCGACATCATGAATCGTACCATCTCCGAGCCTCGCCCCGAACTTAAACCTCATGCTCCCAGGATAGAAATGCTGACAATACCCAAAGAGATGATCGGTGCACTCATCGGACCCGGAGGCAAGGTGATACAGGAGATTCAGCGTGAAACCGGAACAACAATAATAGTTGAAGAAATCAACGGTCATGGTGATGTAAACATCTTTGGTGAAAACAAGGATGCTATTGTTGCCGCTCTTGAATGGGTGAGAAAGATTGTTGCTGTACCGGAGGTGGGGCAGGTGTACAGGGGAAAGGTGAAAACAATTGTGCAGTTCGGTGCATTTGTCGAGATCCTTCCCAACAAGGACGGACTTCTGCATATTTCCGAAATTGACTGGAAAAAGATCAAAACAGTTGATGAAGTTTTAAAGGAAGGAGATGAGGTAGAAGTGAAACTGATCGATATAGATCCTAAAACAGGGAAACTGAAGCTTTCAAGGAAAGTACTTCTTCCCCGGCCACCAAAAGAGGAAGGCGGGCATAAAAGGCCGGAAGATAAGAGGCATTAATCCCGGCACCAGATCGTTTTTCTCCCTGCAGCCCCCGGTTTTGCCGGGAGTTTTCCAGTAACTCAATACCGTACATATTGCTTTAGATTGAAACCCTGCTGATCCGGCCGGGTTTTGTTGCAATTCCCGTTTCAATTATTTAAATTGGATTGTTATCAGACCATTATGAAGGTTAAGTACAATTATCTTGTGATTGAGGGTAATATAGGAGCAGGTAAGACATCGCTTGCTGAAATGATTGCCAAAAAATACAATGCCAGGCTGATCCTTGAAGCTTTCGCGGATAATCCTTTCCTCCCCAGGTTTTATGCTGATCCCGATAAATATTCCTTTCCGCTTGAGCTCTCTTTTCTGGCCAGCCGATATAAACAGCTGAATGAGGAACTTGGATTAGCTGATCTTTTTAAATCATTTACGGTTGCCGACTACTATTTCATGAAATCCCTTGTATTTGCGGCAATCACCCTGAAAGGGGATGAGTTTAATCTCTACAGGCAGATATTTTATATAATCTACAAATCACTTCCCAAACCTGACATTTATGTTTACCTGCACATCAGGCCCGAACGACTGCTGGCCAATATTGCCGGGCGGGGAAGGTCATACGAAAAGTCTATAACCAGGGAGTATCTTCAGAGGATTCAGGACAGCTATTTCACCTATTTCAGGCAGAATCCTGAAAACAGATATCTGGTAATTGATGCCAGCAATCTTGATTTTGTAAACCGGGAGGATCATTTTTTAAGGATAACCGATTTGATATTCGGCAAAGAATTCTCTTCCGGGCTCAATGTGGTCATCCTATGAACAATTTGATTATTTTGATGATATTAAAACAATTTTTTATAAATTTGCACTTGATTCAAAAATCCAGAAGGATAATTTTTAATTTAACAACCTGGGAACATAAACACAAATAACAAATTAAACTATGAAAAAAATCAAGAGTTATTTTATCCTTATCCTTGCAGCTGTTGTATTTTCGGGCTGCAGCGGTCTGAATAAGATGAAGAAGAATGCTGGTGACATTAAGTATGAAGTTACACCCAAAGTACTTGAAGCACATGGCGGAATGGTAAATGTTACCATTAAAGGCACATTCCCTCAAAAGTATTTCAGCAAGAAAGCTTTGCTGGAAGCTGCTCCGGTCCTGACATATGCAGGAGGAGAAACGGCTTTTGATAAAGTACAGGTTCTGCAGGGTGAAAAAGTGCAGGCCAACAATAAGGTTATTACTTACAATGGCGGAGACTTCACTTACACAAGTTCAATTCCTTATAAGGATGCAATGAAAATGTCGGAACTTATTCTCAGGGCAAAGGCCAGCCAGGGCAACAAAAGCCTTGATTTCGATCCGGTCAAACTTGCTGATGGTGTTATTGCCACTTCAACGCTTGTAAATGTACATGCCCGTCCGATCCTTATGCCCGATCGCTGGCAGAGAATAGTGCCTGAATCACAGACAGCCGACATATTATATGTTATCAATCAGGCTGATATCCGCAATTCAGAACTCAGGAAGGAAAGTATCAAGGAATTAAAGAATTATATCACTCAGGTGACTGTTGATCCCAACCGCCAATTAAAGAATCTGGTTGTAAGTTCATATGCTTCTCCTGACGGCCCCTTTGACCTTAATGAAAATCTGTCGGTCAGGCGGGGAACTTCAGCTGACAGGTATGTTAAAAGAGAATTCAGGAAAATTGAAGCCGCCAAAGCCGATGATTTCTTCCAGTCGTTAACAACTCCCGAAGACTGGGAAGGATTCAAATCCGAAGTCGAAAAATCATCTCTGGCAGATAAGGATCTCATTCTGAGGGTTCTTTCAATGTACTCAGATCCGGTTGTACGTGAAAGGGAGATAAAAAACATGTCTGCAGCCTATGAAGCTCTGAAAACTGACATTCTTCCAAAGCTGAGAAGATCAAAAATGACTGCCAACGTTGATAAGATCGGTCGCAGTGATGAGCAGATCCTTGCTCAGATCAAATCAGATCCCAAGGCCCTTGGCCTGGAGGAAATGCTTTACTCGGCTACCCTGACTAATGATCCAAATGAAAAACTTCAGTTTTACAGGATCACTGCAGAAAATTTCCCCAAATGCATTCGTGCCCATAACAATGTCGGATATGTATTGCTGGGCCTCGGTAAAGCTGATGAAGCACTCGCTGCATTTGAGAAAGCAAGGGCTATCCAGAATAATGATATTGTAAAGAACAACATAGGTTTTGTATATCTTGTTCAGGGTGATATGGCAAAGGCTGAGGAAGAATTTAATTCAATGACGGCCTCAACACCTGAATCAAGATGGGGCCTTGGAGTTATTGCAATTACTAAAGGTGAATACGACCAGGCAGTTAATTTCTTCGGAAATGAGGCATGCTATAATCATGCTCTTGCACTCTACCTTAAGGGCGATGTTAACAGGGCAAAGACAATGCTTGACGGCCTGACAGAGACCTGCATGGGGAAAGTCCCGTATCTTAAGGCAATTATCGGATCCCGTCTTGATGATAAAGCGTATATGCTTAATGGCCTCAGGGAAGCTATTAATCTTAATTCTGATCTGAAAGCCTATGCAAGAACCGATTATGAATTTGCAAAATTCTTTGCTGATGATGCATTTAAAGGATTGGTTCAGTAGGAAACTAAAAAAATGACAGGAGGAGGTGCCCGGTCCGGGGCACCTCTTTTTTTTGCAAACGGGCAGCTGCAGTTCTGCTGGTTCTGTTTATTTTACCAGGTTTGATATTTTACGGTTGAGCTCCCAGAGAACAATTCCGGCGCTAACAGTTATATTGAATGAATGTTTTGTTCCGAACTGAGGAATTTCAATGCATGCATCGCACAGGTCCAGAACTTTCTGATCCACTCCGTTTACCTCGTGACCGAAGATCAGAGCATACCTCCTGTTGCTTTTTGTTGTAAAATCCTGAAGTTCAACTGATCCTTCAGCCTGTTCAACGGCTACAACAGTGTAGCCCCCGGCCTTCAGTTCGGAAATGGCATCAATCGTCGATTCATGATAGTGCCATTCCACTGATTCAGTCGCTCCCAGGGCTGTTTTCCGGATATCCCTGTGGGGAGGTTTTGCGGTGATCCCGCAAAGAAAGATCTTCTCTACCCTGAATGCATCAGCTGTCCTGAAAACAGAACCCACATTGTTATGGCTCCTTACATTATCGAGTACGATAACAAACGGTGATTTTTCTGATTTGCGGAACTGTTCGGTACTGATTCGTCCAAGTTCGCTGTTTTGAAGCTTCCGCATACTTTTTTCATGCTAAATTAGGCAAAATATCCATTTATTTTTTTAATTTTCTCTCATTGAAATCAGTGATTGATAAGAAGTTAATTTATGTAAATAACACACGATGAATATTCATGAGTTCCAGGGGAAATCGCTTCTGAGTGCATATGGTGTTGAAATTCAGGAAGGTTTTGTTGCAGAAACAGCCAGCCAGGCCGTATTGGTTGCAAAACAGCTACAGGAAAAGTACGGATCCCGGTTATTCGTGGTAAAAGCCCAGGTACATGCCGGGGGACGGGGCAAAGGCGGAGGGATAAAACTGGCGAGATCTCCGGAGGAAGCCGGTGAGATTGCAGAAAAAATGATCGGCATGACCCTGGTGACCCCGCAGACTGGTCCGGCCGGGAAGAAGGTAAATAGGGTATTGGTTGCCCGTGATGTTTATTATAAGGGAGAATCTGAGCCTGAAGAATTTTATGTCAGTATTTTGCTTAACAGGAACAAGGGACGGTATGTCATTATGTATTCACCTGAGGGAGGCATGGATATTGAACAGGTTGCGGAGCAGCATCCGGAAAAAATATTTACAGAGGAGATATCCCCTTCAACGGGGCTTCTGGACTTTCAGGCAAGAAATATTTCATTTAATCTGGGGCTTGATGGAACTGCCTCACGGAATATGCATAAGTTCCTGAAAGGTATTTATGAAACATTCACAGGCTGTGATGCCCAGTTGCTGGAGATCAATCCTGTTTTGAAGACGAGCGATGGAAAGATACTGGCGGTTGACTGTAAGTTTATCCTGGATGATAATGCCTTGTTCCGGCATAATGATCTTGTCGGAATGAGGGATCTTAGGGAAGAGGATCCCATTGAGGTAGAAGCCGGCAGGTATAATCTGAATTACGTCAAGCTTGATGGGAATGTGGGATGCATGGTGAACGGGGCCGGGCTTGCGATGGCAACCATGGATATTATTAAGCTTTCGGGGGGAGCTCCTGCAAATTTTCTGGATGTTGGCGGCGGAGCAAGCGCATCGACCGTTGAAGCAGGATTCCGGATAATACTGAAAGATCCGGCAGTGAAGGCAGTGCTGATAAATATTTTCGGCGGTATTGTCAGATGCGACAGGGTTGCAAATGGTGTTGTAGAGGCCTTTAAGTCAGTGGGAAAGATAAGGGTTCCGGTTGTGGTACGACTTCAGGGAACCAATGCACAGGAAGCCAGGGAGATAATTAACAATTCCGGGCTTTCGGTAATTGCCGCCACCTCTTTCGGGGAGGCTGCAGAAGCTGTTGGAAAGGTACTAAGATCAGTTCAGGGTGTTTAATCTGGCAGGAACATTACAGTCGCATCTTGTGCGAACTATCACAATAAGGCTTGTTGGATGACTTCCCGCATCTGCACAGATAAATTTCTGAAGGACTATCTGTTATATCCCTTTTAAGATCCCAGAACATTATTTCCCCCGATATTTTAATGGGTCCGTTGTCAATTATCTCTACAATAGCTGACGTTCCGGTGTTTTCATCCAATTCATTTCTTTCCATAGGCATTATTTGTCCTCAAATCCGATTTTTCTGTGTGTGCCGTCGCAAAAGGGCATCTGATTCGAACCTCCGCAACGGCATAGTGATATGATTCCGTTGGTGAAGTTTTTTTCCTTTCCGTTATACCTGATGGTGAAATTGCCTTTTACGACGACAGGTCCGTCAACCATGATCTTAACCGAAACCGGCCTTATTTCATCCTTTGCTTTTTCGGTTGACATAAGTTCAGGCCTTTTAAATTTAATATGATTGGTCTGATCTCTTTCTACATCAATGTTTCTTGCATCTTCGTTCCATTTCCAGGAGAGGGCTTCGGTCGGGCACATGTTCACAACTTCAATTATCCGTTCGGTATTAGAACCGCTCAAGTCTATCCATGGCCTTCTTCCGGGATCAAATACCTCTATCAGCTCACGGTAGCAGTATGAGGCATGAATGCATGCATCAGGCTTCCAGTAAACCGTTATCTCATCGTTTTTATAACTCCTGCCCCTGGTAAAATGATTTCGTGGTCGTTCCATTACCCTTTCTTTTGTTGGCAATTTAACAATTTTTGTGTAATATTCTGCCTGCGTTCCGGAGGCAAGTAATCGGGCTATTTTTTATATTTGCAACATATTCAATGCTGAAAGTTAATTGTTTTTACATTCACCATCCTTGATCCATGATATGTATGAACTGGTATAAATTAAATAACACGTCGTTCCGGTTTATTTTTTTTTCAGCCAGTTTATTTTTCAGCCTTCTTTTCCCGTACAGGCTGAGTGCTGCCCCGGCGGATCAGGTTCCGATTGTTTCGGGACGTGCCCTTGAAGTTGCCCTTGTTCCGTTGCCCGCCTATATCATTTCCCTGATACTATTGCTGGCAGCAGCATGCATACTGATAATCATTTTTTCAACCAGGCTAAGGAATACAAACAGGGAGCTCACTGCACGAAATAAACAGGTAGAGGACATCAACCAGAAGCTTCAGAAGGCAAATAACGAACTGCTATCGCAGAAAGATGCCTTGGAGCGTGAGTACAGCAATTCTGAAATGTTTTACAGGATGCTGATCAGATCGGCTGATGACGGCATTTCATTTTATGACAGGAACTGGAAGCTTAAATTTACCAATCCCGCCTTCTATTCGGTTATTGGCTATACCCAGCAGGAATATGAGTCGTTGAAGATGAGCGAGCTTGTTCATCCCGACGACAGTGATTATGAAAAGAGGAGAATAGCGGGTCTGAGTTCACGTGATTTTTTCGAATCTGAACTTCGGCTCCGGCATAAGGACGGGCATTATGTGAATCTGTCAACGCGTTCAGTGGCGGTAAAGAATGATGAAGGAGAAACCATTGGTTCTCTTACTGTTTCGCGTGACATTACTTCATTGAAGAAAGTTCACGAGGAACTTATGAGGGCAAATGCGGAGGCTGAAGCAAGCAATCGCCTGAAATCCAGCTTTCTTGCCAATATTTCCCATGAAGTGAGAACACCCCTGAACAGTGTGGTGGGTTTCGCCAATCTGCTTTTGTCCAGTGATCTGTCCAATGAAGTTAAGGAAGAATATATTGAGCATATTAATCATAACAGTGAAAAGCTGCTCCAGATTATCGGCGATATTATTGATCTTTCCAGGCTTGAGAGCGCACAGATAGAGATCACCTACGAAGAAGCCTCAATTAATTCCATTGTAAACGAGGTTGTGGATGAAGCCCGTAAGATTGTAAAAAGAAATGAAAAGTCAATTATTATCATAGTCAAGAACCTTCTTGAAATTGAAAATGACCTGGTCTTTACAGACAGGGTGTGGCTTAAGCGTGTTTTGAATCATTTGTTGGACAATGCAGTGAAATTCACCCTGGAAGGATCCATCCAGATAACCTGCAGCAAGGAAAGTGATAACCTGGTTTTCCGGATCAGGGATACGGGTATTGGGATAAACAAGGAAAATCTCGACCATATCTTTGAAGAATTCAGGCAGGAGATAAATGGCCATCACAGGCCTTTTGAAGGACTTGGTGTAGGACTGACTCTTGCAAAGGAGGTAATTGAAAGAATGGGCGGTAAAATTTTCGTGCAGTCAGAAAAGGGAGTCGGATCAGAATTCAGTTTCTCTCTGCCTTACAGGCCGGCAGGCGGAAGCTCAAGGATGAAATCCAAGATAATGTCACAGGATAATCTGGGCAGTCAGAATAACTGGAGTGGCAAGAAGTGTCTGATTGTTGATGACAACAAGGACATTCTTCTTTATCTTGAACGAGTTCTCTCGGAAACCGGAATTACAATATTTTCCGCACGATCGGGTTTCGAGGCAATTGATATCCTGAAACGTACAACAGACATTGACCTGATCCTCCTCGATATGCAGATGCCTGAAATGAATGGCATTGAAGCCACCAGGGAATTAAGAAAAATCAGGGGTGATATTCCAATCATAGCCCAGACAGCTTTTATATTTGAAGATGATAAGGATATCATCCTGGAAGCGGGATGCGATGCATGCCTGATAAAGCCCATAAGAAAGGAGCATCTGCTTACGGTTATGTCAGGGTTCATAAAATCCGCCTGATAATCAGAGATACCCCATGTGCCGCTGATGATGAATAATCATTTTGCTGATGTTATATTGCCTCTTGCCCTCAGGGGAACATTTACCTACAGCATTGGTAATGAGTTTACCGGGAAGGTTTTTCCCGGAATGAGGGTTCTGGTCCAGGTTGGAAGCAAAAAAGTTTATACCGGCATTATATGCAGGATACATGATGAGCCGCCTGCGCTGGAAAAAATAAGACCAATAACAGGAATACTAGATGATGTCCCGGTTGCCGATGCAATCCAGATCAGATTATGGCAGTGGATATCGGGATATTATATGTGTACTCCGGGGGAGGTTATGAAAGCGGCACTTCCCTCTGCTCTTTTTCCCGAGGGGATGGTTGCCGGAACATTGCGCGAAAAATACCGGCCAAGGAAGGAAGCATTTGTTCAGATTCACACTGAATCTGCCGGGGATGAACTGAACCTGATAATTGACAAGCTGAACAGGTCGCCGAAGCAGCGGCATCTGTTTATTACCTATCTGAAGATGAGCGGTTACCCGGGTTGTTCAGAGAAAATACCGCTAAAGAAGGAATTGCTTCTCCGGGAAGCAGATGTTTCTCAGGCAGTTCTGGAATCACTTGTAAGAAAAAAGATCCTGGTTTCATTAATGCTGGAAACCAGTCGTCTAAGCAATCAGGAAAACCGGAGAGATCCCTTCAGTATCCTGAGCGATCCGCAGAAAAAGGCCCTGGATAAGATCAGACATCTTTTTTCAGAGAAGGGTATTGTTCTTCTTCACGGTGTCACTTCAAGCGGGAAAACAGAAATATATATTCATCTTATAGAAGAACAGCTGAAACAGGGCAGGCAGGTGCTTTACCTGCTTCCTGAGATAGCCCTGACAACCCAGATCATCAACAGGTTAAAAAAACATTTCGGAGATTCAACCGGGGTTTATCATTCAAGGTTCAGTGAGGCTGAAAAAGTTGAAATAAGAAACAAGGTCGCTTCAGGCGACGCCGGTGGAGGATACGGCCTTGTCATCGGCGTCAGGTCTGCCCTTTTTCTGCCTTTCAGAAAACTTGGCCTGGTAATCATTGATGAAGAACAGGATCCGTCGTACAAGCAGCATGATCCTGCACCGAGATACCATGCACGCGACACTGCGATTGTCCTTGCCGGCCTTCATGGTGCCCATGCGCTGCTCGGATCGGCCTCCCCTTCTGTTGAGAGCTATCATAATTCAGTCACCGGGAAGTATGGATTGGTTGAACTGAAGGAAAGGTACGGATTTGTTAACCTGCCTGAGATCATTCTGGCAAACACCAGGGAGTCGTACCGGAAAAAACTGATGATCTCTCATTTTACTCCCGAGCTTCTTGAGGCGATGGATGAAGCTTTGAACAATAAGGAGCAGATCATTCTTTTTCAGAACAGGAGGGGGTTCGCCCCGTACCTGGAATGCCCGGAGTGCGGCTGGGTCCCGAAATGCAATCAATGCTCTGTGAACCTGACCTATCACAAGGGACAAAACAGGCTGATATGCCATTATTGCGGTTATTTTCAGCCGTTACCTGCACATTGCGGGAACTGCAATTCTCCGGGACTTGTAACAAGAGGATTCGGCACGGAGAAAATTGAAGATGAAATCAGGATAGTTTTTCCAAAGGCACGGGTGGCCAGGCTTGATCAGGATACGACAAAAGGCAGGGATGCATTTAACAGGATAATTTCTGCCTTTGAACAGAACCGTACCGATATTCTTATTGGAACCCAGATGATTTCCAAGGGACTTGACTTTGAGAACCTCACCGTTGTGGGGGTGCTGAATGCAGACAACCTTCTTAATTTCCCTGATTTCAGGGCACATGAGAGAAGCTTTCATCTTCTGGAGCAGGTAAGCGGGCGGGCCGGAAGGAGGAAAAAACAGGGACGGGTTATTATACAAACGGCAGATCCTGACAACAAAATAATAAGGCTTGTCCTGAAACACGATTATTACAATCTCTTCAGGCTGCAGGCCGAAGAAAGGCAGGCATTCAACTATCCTCCATTCTGCAGAATGATCAGGATAAGCCTGAAGCACAAAGACAGGGCAGCACTGAATGGTTTCTCGGATATTCTCGGAAATGACCTGAAATCAGTATTTGGCAAAAGGGTCCTTGGGCCCGAATATCCGCTGATTTCACGTATCCAGTCATGGTACATTAAAACAATCCTTATAAAGCTCGGTAGGGATAAGTCAGCAGTTAATGCAAAACTTGTGATCGCGGAAGCAATTGCCCGGCTGGAAAAGGAAAAGGGCGCCTCTTCACTCAGAATAGCAATTGATGTAGACCCGTATTAGAGCCCTGATCTGGCCTGCATCACATATAAGGAGAGCAGGTGATACCAAATTCTGCGATGATACGGATGAATATACTGAGCCGGATGATTATCCGGACCGGATATCAGGAAGTGGGTTTGTTCCTTTATAAAAAGAGACTAAATTTGATCAGGCTAAAACGAGATAGATGAAGATAGAAGTATCGAACGGTGAAATAATTGACAAACTGACAATAATTCAGATAAAGCTCGAAAGGATAAAGGATCCTGGAAAACTGAAAAACCTGAACAGGGAATATGAGATCCTCAGAAATGCATCCGCGTCGGTTTTAAGCCAGGACGACCCTTTATATCTGGAATTGTACAAGGTTAATAATGACCTTTGGGACATTGAAGATAAGATCAGGGATCTTGAGAAGCGAAAAGACTTTGGTAATGATTTTATCCAGACAGCCCGGTCCGTTTATTTCATTAACGATAAAAGATCGGAGATAAAGCGGGAGATTAATCTGAAAACCTCGTCGGATCTTTTTGAGGAAAAGTCTTACGAAAAATATTGAAATGCGCCTGCTTGTGCTTCGGACGTCCTCAATGGGCGACGTTGCCCTGCTGTCTCCGGTTCTGGGAGGATTCGCGGAGCAGTTCGGTACCGTGAATATTCTGTTTGTTACAAGGAAAACTTTTGAACCTTTCTTCAGGCATTCAGCTGATTTACAGTTCTTTTTCCCTGATTTTAAGGGCAGGCACAAGGGATTGACCGGGATTTTTCGTCTTTTCCGCGATTTAAGGAAGACTGGCAGAATTGACCATGTTGTGGATCTGCACGATGTTATAAGGACCAGGATACTTAGGTTACTTTTCGTTCTGACCGGAACCCGGTTCCATAAAATTGACAAAGGGAGGAGGGAAAAACGTTGGCTGATAAAAGGGAAAATCAGGTCACAGCTTAAGCATACTGTTACCAGATATGCTGAAACGTTTGCAAAAGCAGGATATAGCCTGACCCTGCCCGGGGGGCCCTGGATCTTTCCTTCCCCGCTGTCGGCTGCAAACGCGGAAAAAGTAACAGGGATATCTGATGGAATGAATATTGGCGTGGCTCCGTATGCAATGCATCAGCTCAAGATGTGGCCAGAAGAATACATGATTGAACTTATAAAGAAGATCAGTGAGAGATATAAGGTCCGCTTCTGGCTTTTTGGCGGCGCCGATGAAGCACAAAAACTTGAATTACTCCGGCAAAAGATACCAGGATCGTTTCTGACAACAGGCAGGCTGTCGCTGGAAGAGGAACTTGCACTCATGAAGAGACTGAGTTTCATGATATCAATGGACTCTTCAAACATGCATATGGCTTCCCTGGCAGGTACAAAAGTGATTTCCATATGGGGTGCAACTGATCCCGCGACAGGCTTCGGCGCCTGGGGGCAGCCTGAGGAGTTTTCTGTCAGGATCCCAGCCGCGGAACTTACATGCCGGCCCTGTACTGTATATGGAAAGGGAAGCTGCAGAAGGGGAGATCATGCCTGTATGAGGTGGCTTACACCTGAACTGGTGTTTGAAAAACTTCTTATGACAGGACTAGTGAAATAACCGAGATAAATATTTCAGTTTATCAGATTATTCTGGTATTTTAGAACATATTACTCAAAGAAAAAAGAAATATAATTAGGCTGACCGGAAAGACCCCTTTAATGACCAGAACCATTGATTTTCAATCCTCTGATTCTGTTTGAAAACTGTGAATAAAGCACACGATTCATGAAATAATTTATCGTATGGATCTTTTACCGAAAGATTTTCCATTTTCATTCTGAAAACAAAGATTTGCATATGAAACCAACCGACAAGCTTGAATACTTGATATTTTTTCTGCTGGTCCTTCTTACAGGATGCGGCGAAAGAGAGGCAAATAAACCGGATACGCAGCCGGCCGACCTGGTTAATCCGCTAATGGGTACTGATTCCGAGTTCAGTCTTTCTGCCGGGAATACCTATCCCGCCATTGCCCTTCCGTGGGGTATGAATTTCTGGACTCCTCAAACGCGCGGCATGAATGACGGATGGATCTATACCTATGATGACCATAAAATTCAGGGTATTAAGCAGACACATCAGCCAAGTCCCTGGATAAATGATTATGCTTCATTCTCAGTGATGGCTTATACGGGCAGTATTAAGTTCAGTGGAGAAGAGAGGGCTTCATGGTTCTCCCATAAGTCGGAGATTGCAAGACCATATTACTATAGCGTTTACCTTGCAGATTATGACATTACCGCAGAAATTTCGCCTGCTGACCGCTCTGCCATTTTCCGCTTTACATTTCCGCAGAGTGATTCGTCATATATCATCATTGATGCTTTCGATATGGGATCGATGGTGAAGATAATACCTGGGGAGAGAAAGGTAATAGGATACTGCAGGAACAATCACGGGGGCGTCCCGTCAAACTTTCATAATTATTTCGTCGCCGTTTTTGACAGGGATTTTACCTCGGCACATGTTTGGAATGACGGTGTTCTGAAGACTGATACACATGATGCTGCGGGCGGCCATGTAGGGGCCCTGCTGAGGTTTAAGACTGTAAAGGGCGAAAAAATCAATGTCCGGATCTCATCTTCCTTTATTAGCCCCGAACAGGCTTCCCTGAACCTGTCGAGGGAGCTGGCCGGAAAAGATTTCGAGACAGTGCGTACCGAGGCCGGAAAAATCTGGAATGACCAGCTTAGCCGGATTAAAATTGAAGGAGGCACACCTGACCAGCAGAGAACATTCTATTCATGTCTTTACCGTACGCTGCTTTTCCCGAGGAAGTTCTATGAGATCAATGAAAAGGATGAAATAGTTCACTACAGCCCATATAACGGTGAAGTTCTGCCCGGGTACATGTTCACTGACAATGGTTTCTGGGATACTTTCAGATCGTTGTTCCCATTTTTAACCCTGATGTATCCCGAACTGAACAGTCAGATAATGGAAGGTCTTGCAAATACATACAGGGAAAGCGGCTGGCTTCCTGAATGGGCGAGCCCCGGACATCGCGACTGCATGATAGGCTCAAACTCTGCATCACTGATAGCAGATTCCTGGCTTAAAGGAATAAGGGGATACGACATTCAGACCTTATACGAAGCAATACTGAAAAACACTGACAGCGTAGGTCCTGTTAGTTCAGTCGGGCGATATGGTGCAAAGTATTACAATGATCTCGGTTATGTGCCGTATGATGCAGGCATAAATGAAAACGTTGCACGGACACTTGAATATGCTTATGCAGACTTCTGTATTTCAAGGCTTGCCGAGAATCTCGGTCGACCGCAGGAAGAGATTGGCAAGTTCAGGCAAAGGGCAATGAACTACAGGAATGTATTTGATCCTGGCAGAAAGCTTATGCGCGGAAGGAATCTTGACGGTACTTTTCAGTCGCCTTTCAGTCCATACAAATGGGGAGATGCTTTTACCGAAGGCAACAGCTGGCACTATACATGGAGCGTGTTCCAGGATATTGAAGGACTTATTAACCTGATGGGAGGATATGATTATTTTACTGCCAAGCTTGATTCCGTATTTGAAGTTCCGCCGGTGTTTGATTATTCCTACTATGGCATCATTATACATGAAATCAGGGAAATGCAGATAATGGACATGGGTAATTATGCTCACGGAAATCAGCCAGTGCAGCATATGATATATCTCTACAACTATGCAGGGCAGCCCTGGAAAGCGCAATATCATGTCAGGAACGTGATGAACAAGCTGTACAATTATCTTCCCGACGGTTATTGCGGTGATGAGGATAACGGACAGACATCGGCCTGGTATGTGTTTTCGGCATTGGGATTTTACCCTGTAACCCCGGGCACTGATGAATATGTTTTCGGATCACCGTTATTTAACAAGGTTACAATGCAGTTTGAAAATGGCAGGAAGCTGGTCATTGAAGCTTCCCGGAACAACGCCAGGAATATTTATGTCGGAGATATCAGGCTGAATGGCAGATCATTGAAAGAGAATTATATTAAGCATGATCAGCTTCAGCGCGGGGGCAGGCTGTGTTTCCTCATGCAGGATGAACCAAACATGAAAAGAGGCATTGACAGGAAGGCATTTCCTTTCTCAATGAGCCGGTCAGATTAGAGTAATATGACCTTTAAGCATTAGCCGGAAGCTTCTTTCTAAAAAAATTCCGGGTAGCGGAAAGGTCACAGTTTAAGCTTTATATTGATCCGTACGAGGAGAGCTGTGAGTCCTACCATGAGCAAAGCCCAGATCATTGAACCGACAACTACGACAAGGGGATTTTCAGAGCTTTTGTAAAATAATACCGGAACACCCGACATACCGATGAGAAAATATAGAACATCGGGTGCCAGATAGGTTGTAAGAGCGTTTTCTCCTGCAGGCTTTACAAAATAGGCCCAGGTCTGTTTCTTCTTTACATCTGATATCCAGTAGATCAGCGTGAATGCCAGGAAGCTTATGCCGCAGCATAGCAGTCCCCAGCTTGGTGTTGCAAAAATTTTTGAGAAGATGAACCACTTTCTTAGGAAGAATCCTGCTGCCAGGCAGAAAACTCCGAGTCCTGTAAATGTGATAATTACCTTTCCATGTCTGCCTGCATGATTTTGTTGAAGGATCAGGCCGGCAACCAGTCCGGTCAAAACTATAAATGGAACATTCCCTTCAATAATGACACCGAGGAAAGGCTTCACCGGATTCAGGAATTCAAGCATTCTCAGGCCTGACATAATATTCAGGAACAGGAAAAAGAGTGCAGCAACCGTTGTCCTCAGAATGGAATTCCTGCAAACCATGTAGGTAAATGCTGCAACAAGGTAACCCCAACCTATCAGCCCGAGGATCCCCCACCATCCGGTGATGAGCGAGCCGTTATTTTCCGGCTGGCCGGATCTGAATTTGAAAATCAGGAAAATAAAGATAGCCAGTGCTGCCAGTTTAAATCCGGCAATTTTATATATCCTTTCTTCTTTGTCGGGATAATCGTTCCAGAAAAGGAAAACGGCCAGGTACATCAGCAGTGCCCAGAGTTCCATGCTGAAGCCGGTAAGTTCAGCATTGACCCTTGTAGCATTAAGCATTAGAACTCCTATGATAAGCAGGCTGAGAGTTCGTGTTATTATGTGGCGGCTGATCAGAACGAGTGAATCACCCCGGGAATATCTTTTTGCAAACGCAAATGGAATGGCCATTCCGACAATAAAAAGGAAACCGGGAAATACTACATCAGCAAGTCCTATTCCGTCAAAATCGGCTCGAGTGTGTCCCAGCCACCTGGGTGCAACATTCATGTTTAGATCGTTGACGAAAAGCATCAGCAGGATTGTCAGTCCCCGCATAATATCTATCGAAAAAACACGGTTTTGATTTGCCATTGGATTAATGTGAAAAATATAACATTAGAGTTTAAGCCGGAAATTAATCTTTTCCAGAAGTACCGGCAACCCGACGCCCATTATCACGGCCCAGACCACGGATCCCATGACTACAAGAACCGGTTCTGCCAGTTGCTTGTAAAACAACAGCGGGAGTGAGAATTGCCAGATGATGTAATAAAACATATCGGGTACGAGGTATACCGTCAGTGAATTGGCTCCGGCCGGTCTGAGAAAAAGACACCAGTTTACTTTCTTCCGGATGTCAATTATCCAGAAAAATAGTGCAAACAGGATCATGCTGATACCATTGCAGATAAGACCCCATGTGGGTGTTGCCTGGATTTTGGAGATTATAAACCAGGGCCGGAGGATGAATCCTGCCGCTATGAATGCGATTCCCAGTGTCACTATGGAAAGCAATGTCTTTCCCGGATTTTCAGCAACGTATTTTTTAAGGATCAGAGTTGTAAGCATGCCGGAAAGGACCATGAAGGGAACGCTTCCGCCGGTTATTATTCCCAGGAATTGCCTGACCGGATTCAGAAAACCCAGCAGATGGAGCTTAGAAAGAATATTGAGAATAAGGAAAAATAATACGGCAAAGGCTGTTTTAAGAATGTTGTTCCGGAACCACAAATATACCAGTGCGGCTGCCAGGTAACCCCATCCGATTGCTCCCAGGATACCCCAGGCAAAATAGTAAAAACCCCTGTCTTCGCCCGCCCTGAAAATAATGACCATCGGTATTATGAGCAGCACACCCAGAATCCTGAGGCCCATTATCAGAAACCTGTTCAGTTTCGATTCGTTGTAGTTGTTCCAGATAAGGAACACCCCTGTGTACATTATCAGCGACCAGATATTTTTGGTTATCCCGGTATACTCTGCATTGACATTTCTAGAATTGGACATTAATACCCCGATTACAAGGAGACTGATGGTTCTGATAAAAATGTGAATGAGGAGAGATGTCCTGCTTTCTCCCTTTGCAATCCTGTTGCCGATGGAATAAGGGATCGACATGCCTACCATAAACAGGAATCCTGGAAAAACCCAGTCGGCCAGACCCATCCCGTCGAAGTCAGCCTTAACATGACCCAGCCATGCAGGTACGCCCGGCATATAAAGATCATTAACAAACAGCATGAGTACCAGTGTAAAACCTCTCATGATGTCGATTGACAGTATACGGTTGCTGTTACCCATTGATCTGAAATTATAAATTTGTGTTTGTGATGTCTTTATATGCTTGCATTAACCCAATCCCTGTGCTGTATGCCCCATTGCAGCATTCTGTCAAGAACTTCTTTCAGATTCCTTCCAGAATCGGTCAGTTCGTATTCCGCAGCAACCGGTACCGAATCTGGTACTACTCTTTTTATTATCCCGTTAGTTTCCAGCTCCCTAAGTTCTTTGGAAAGAATCCCCGGGGTGATCCTGGGTATATTGTTTTTTATTTCTTCAAATCTTTTCTTGTTATAAAAAAGAGTACCGATTATAGGAAGTTTCCATTTTCCGGTGAGTACATTCAGGGTATCGGATATGGCAAGAACATACCTCTCCGGACATGCTTTGACCTCTTTAAAACTGACCTGGTTTTCCATAACACAAATGTAAATCTCATTTCACCTTGATTATACCAAGGTATACAAAAGTATAGCACAGCTTTTTTCAAGGCAAATATGCAATATTTTTGCTTCTGAACGGAACAGGTTTAAGATTCCCCTTTTGTTATTTTTGGGGGGGGAGAATTATACTGAGTCGTTTGGCGTGAAGGAAGAGGGAGCCGTAGGATCTGGAGGAACTGGAAAATGCAAAAAGATCGTTGAAATCAGATTGTGTGAAAGCATTAACACCAGGCTGGAACAGGATGCCGGATCTACGTTACTGAAGCCCTGTCACATAAGGGAAATAAAACTTAAAAATAATTAAAAAGCTGAAGCTGCCAACCTAAGAATTTGTATCAGGACCATTTAATAATTAACTTAACATTTTAAAAATACTACCTGACTATGAAAAGAAAAATTACATCACTATTGTTGATTATTTTACTTGGGTCATTTGTATATGCCCAGCCTGACCAGAAGCTGAAGTCAGATATCAGGAACACGGGTTATGTGCATTTCCCGCTTCCGCTGGACTACAGCAAATCATTTGAGACCTTTGGTCTTACCAAAAAAGTGCTGGTTTCCAGCATGCTGAGTGATTTTGAAACACTTGCGGGATGGACTCATGAAGGGATAGGGGGGATGCGGCTTACTACTGAAAGGAGCAAGAGCGGAAAGAGGAGCCTGAGGCTGGTAGCTCCCACAATGCCCGACAGCATACCAAGAAGGGGGCTGGGACGGGGATCATCCTACGCTGTTTTTAATGTCGGCGGGAAGAGCTGGGAGAAATTCAACAGGATACATTTGTATGTTTATCCCGATTGTGAAGGTGCAAGGAGCATTTATCTGAATCTGTATGTTGAGAACGACGGAAAAATCAAAGTTCCGGATATCTACGGCAGGGAAGGATACCACGAAATGAACCTTGTCAACGGGCAATGGAACGAGTGTTTCATTGAGATGACCGAACTGGCCAGGGATAAGGTTACCAAACTGAAATTTGCAATCGAGGTTTTCGGAAGGGAGCTTACCATGGGTGACTCACTGAAATTCGACATTGATGCAATAGAATTGCAGGTTGTTGAAAATCCGGAGGTTGTCAGTGGCTGGAAACCCGCTGCAAACAGGATCATCTATTCAACTTCAGGTTACAGGCCGGAAAGCGTGAAAACAGCCATTGTAAATGTAGCCGGCCACAAGGGCAAGTTTGAGCTTATTGATTATACCACGTCGCAGGTTGTGTATGAAGGAAGCATAACACCTTCCAAAACGCGTATCGGTGATTTTGAGACAATCGACTTCAGCGATTTCAGGAAAGAAGGCGAATTCATAATCAGGGTCGGATCAGTTTCCACCCAGCCATTTTTTATAAACCGGAATTTGTGGGATAATTCGGCGTGGAGGGTTTGCAATTTCATGTTCGTGGAAAGGTGCGGCTACCCGGTTCCGGGTAAGCACGGGGCCTGCCATTCAGATCTCAACTGCGAATGGAACGGAAAGATATATCCTGTCAGCGGCGGTTGGCACGATGCTGCCGATATGTCGCAGCAGGCTCTGCAGACCGGAGAAATTGCCTATTCAATAATGGAGATGGCCAACAGGGCCAGGGAGAAAAACGAGATCGATCTGTATCACAGGTTGCTGGAAGAGTCATTGTGGGGCATTGATTTTATAATGAAAACCAGGCTGGGCGACGGATACAGGTTCCAGACCTGGGGTACAAATCTTTGGACCGATAAACTGATAGGTACAATAGATGATGCCGGACGTCGTCAGGGAACCATACATAACGGCGGTTTTGAAAACTTCCTCTTTTCAGGTATTGAAGCCTACGCCTCAATGAGCATTGACCATGATCCTATGCTGAAGGAGAATCTGAAAAAGATTGCCAAAGAGGATTTTGGATTCGCACTTGCAAGGTTTGAGAAGCTCGGCTATAATGAGAGGATAAACAAGGGCCACGGACATGCTTATATGGCTTCGCAAAGCCAGTATATGGCTTCTGTGTCGTGGGCAGCCAGCATGCTTTACAAGCTTACCGGCGAGAAATATTATGCCGACAAGGCTGCTGAATTCATTAAATATGTCATTCAGTGTCAGAGAACTGAGCCATTGAATGATAAAAACGGAACAAGAGGATTCTTCTACCGCGATCATGAAAAGAAGTCAATAGTGCATTACAACCATCAGTCGCGCGACTATGTTTACATGCAGGCCCTGACCGAATTGTGCAAAACACAGCCAAACCATCCGGATTACAGGACTTGGGAGAATTCAATCAGGATATATGGTGAATACCTGAAAAACATCATGCAGTATGTGCAGCCATACGGAATGGTTCCCAGCGGCGTATATCACAAGGATGAGGTGAAAGATTCCGTTAATTTCTATGTTGCCCAGGTCGGTATTTTTCGTGGCGCGGGACCTGATTACAAGGAGCAGCTTGCAAATGGCGTAAAGCTTGATGAAGAGCATTATCTGAGGGTATTCCCGGTATGGTTCTCATTCAAGGGCAATACTGCAGTAAATCTTGCAACCGGGAAAGCAGCCGCACTTTGCGCAAAATTCCTGAACGACAGGGAACTGATGGATATAGCTGAGCAGCAGCTATTCTGGGTTGTCGGCAAAAATCCATTCGGACAGTCACTTATATGGGGAGAAGGAAGCAACTACATGCAGCAGTATGTAGCTCTTCCGGGGGAAACGGTAGGAGAGATCCCGGTTGGCATGCAGTCGCGATTCAATGAAGACACCCCTTACTGGCCTCAGTTCAATACAGCAACTTACAAGGAAGTATGGGGTTCCTCTGCAATGAAATGGTTCTCACTGATATCGGAATTTTGATATTTCCGGTTTCAGCAGTTTTACAGGGCAATTGATTAACCACAAAGAACACTTACCGGGTGTTCTTTGTGGTTATTGCAGGTATCCGGTTAATGCCCGTTTTTACCGGACGGATTGCATAAACGCATAATCTTTAACCCAATAAGCATTAAATGAAAAAATTAATCTATCTTTTTATTGTGAGCGGTATTTTCTTGCTGATGTCATGTTCAGGAAATAAATCAGCCAAAGAAGATTATCCGATGTTCTGGACATGGCTTGATTACCGGCCCGGAATGAATTTTGACTCGGTATGCGCTGTAATGAATGAATCGGGAATTGACGGGGTCATGCTCAATGCACCAACACCCGATGATTACCGGGAAGCAATACCTGTTGCAAAAAAGCATGGCATTGAAGTATATGCATGGCTATGGACCATGAACCTGGAACATGGACGTGATTCGATGGTTAAGGCGCATCCTGACTGGCTGAGTGTCAACAGGAAAGGAGAAAGCCTTGCAGATACTAAAGCTTATGTTGATTATTACAAATTCATGTGTCCTGCATTGCCCGAAGTAAGGCAGTATATAAAGGATAAAGTGACAGCCTACTGCAAGGTGGAGGGGCTGAATGGCATTGCAATTGATTATCATCGCTTTGTGGATGTGATCCTTCCAACAACACTGTGGCCGCGATATGGCGTGGTACAGGACAGGGAATATCCTGAATTTGATTTCGGATATCATCCTGAAATGATTAGATTGTTTAAGGAAAAACACGGGTATGATCCAAGGGAACAGGACGATCCTTCAACAGATGAGAAATGGCTCCAGTTCAGATGTGATCAGATCACCGAAGTAGCGAACATGATCGCTGAAATAGTTCATTCATACGGGAAAGTAATGGCAGCTTCACCGTTTCCGACACCCAGGATGGCTAAGAAAATGGTTCGCCAGGATTGGGGGAAATGGCACCTCGACATAGTGTTCCCGATGGTTTACCATAACTTCTATACCGGTGACATTAGTTTCATTTCCGATTGCACTCTTGAAAACGTAAGGGACAAAAACCCCATGACCACATTGTATTGCGGAATGACGGCATCAAATGGCCCTGAAATGTTTGACTGCATGGATGAGGCCCTGAATAACGGTGCCCGGGGGATAGCTATTTTTACCGTGGGAAGCCTGAGATCACCTGAAGTGCGCGCCAGGTTCAGGGCTTATGCAGACAGTGCAAGGGCTTCGAGGGAAGCAATGAAGGGAAAGCCGCAGGCTCCGGTGACCAGGACAGCCAATGCAAATCCCTTTGAAAACAAAGGCATAATGAAAGCTGTTAACTTCAGAATGCTTGCTTCCCTGAGCCTGGCAGGAGCTTATAAGCTGCCTGAAGTAAAGAAAGCCGACCCGGCGCTGGTAGAAAGATTTGCAAGGAATGCAATGCAGGTGAACACGCCAGAAGCCTATATCAGCATGCTTAGCGGCGCTCAGAGATGGAACCGTGAACCCCAGCCTTTTTTGAAAGCTATTGCTGACAGGTTCATGGCCGACCAGGAGAAAATTAAGCTTAATCTTGACAACTATGAATTGATCAAGGAATCCGGTGCAACAAAGTACTACCAGGTGAAGGATCTGAACACCGGTGTAATTTTCAATGTGGATTTCTATTTCTATGGCGGTATAATTTCGGGATGGAGTGTGGAACCGGACAAGGATTCGCTTAAGAAATACACCGACACCATTCGCAATTGAGCAGGGACATCTTTGGGGTATTGAAATATCTGGTTTCAAACCTGAAGAATTTCTGACCGACAGCTTTTAATAACCTGCATCCTGCGCCTGTTAAGGGAGTAAGGACCGATTGTATTATGATTCCCGTCAAGGAACATGACCAAGGTATCAGGCTTGAGGCAGCCTGACTGGTCATGAAAGAATGATAACCGGACATTGTGAAGGCTGATGTCAGAGGCCCACGTCAAGGTGTTCTGTTTGAGATAGTTATTCACTCACAGGGACTTGGAAACAGCATGCAGGGCAGTGAGCCTGGATGGCTGGTTACAGGGAGAACCTGGCAGATCCTTCAGGAAAGGCTTTTTCGGTTATCATTTTGTATTAAGGTAAGATTGATTACTTTTGTAGTTCATAAAACTCGGGGTGTAGCACAGTTGGTTAGCGCGCTACGTTCGGGACGTAGAGGTCGGAAGTTCGAGTCTTCTCACCCCGACAAAAAGGTACTGATTATTAAAGGTTTACAAATTATTTGTACCTTTTTGTACTGAGAAATTAAAAGACCCTGTCAGAAAGGGCAGGGTTTTTTTTATGTTCTCGATTAATTTGACCTGTTTTATCCATTAGTCACTGTATACCAGTAATAGTACCATTATTCATGCATTTCGAGCATTTCCAGTGAATTTCATTTCTTTCATTTTAACGCCGGAGTAAACTGATACCACCTACCGGCAAAAACTGATACCACCCTTCTAATAGGATTAAGAATCAGTAATCTTTCGGTTTTTGAAAGATTACAGTAATGATTTCAACATTTACCTGTCTTCATTGTGGTAACAATACTTCGTTAAATATTAATATAATTGTTTGAATGTCAATAAAATAGTTAATAAATAATATTGAAATAATTTGGTTATGTCCCTGATAATCAATAACTTAATAGATTAACCACAATCTATACAAAGTTATGACCATCAGGGAACACGAACCTTACAAATCACTCATATCCAGCATGATAGACAAGTTATCGAATATTAACCTTTGGAGAAGGAC
>WXFD01000047.1 GCA_009877105.1 Bacteroidales bacterium | reverse complement strand
AAGCAAGATACTAAATTCCAGGGAAAATCCTCGTCTGTGTCGCCCCGTTCGGGGCTCAAAATCATTGGTGTGACTTTAACCCCCGGTTAACACCGGGGGTTATTAATATTCAGTCACCTACGTGACTATCTTGTCCGGATGCTTCGCATCTGATCTTCGCAGAATCAACAATTTCCCTCTTATAATACGACTTCTATGTAAATTTTTCAGGATGCTTCGCATCTGACCTTCGCAGAAGCTCATACTTCCCTTCAGAAGAAACCTCTCTTGTACTGCCATCCACCGGTATGAATAATATTGAAGTTGATAGCTTTTCCCTGTAACATAACTCTCTGGCTATGACATGCAGGAGCTGGGCGATATTAATACCGGGAACTTGCTCCCGTAACATAACTCTCTGGCAGAGAAATGCTCCGAAGGAGTATCCATCAATCCAAACCTTCTCAGAATGAGAAGGATAACAATAACCTCCGGTGAAACCGGAGGTCCGGTATCCCCCAGGCTGTTCAGCTCCGCAGGAGCTGGACTCTTAATACCGGGAACTCCCTCCCGTTACATAGCTCTCTGGCAGAGACATGCACCGAAAGAGCATCCGTCAACCGGTACCTTCTCAGAATGAGAAGAATAACAATAACCTCCGGTGAAACCGGAGGTCCGGCCCCCCCCTGACTGTTCAGCTCCGCAGGAGCTGGACAATACCAATGATGGTAACTCACCTCCCCCCGGCCGATACCCCAGGTGTCAGGCTACTTTCACCCAATCGTAGTTTTTATGGTGACAAGATTTACCAGGATGCCGAACTATTGAAGTATATGGCAAGAACTTGTAATTCCGAAATATTAACACCGGTTAAAGGCGTAAAGGGCCAGCCGGAGACAACAAACCAATGGGGGAAAGCAGCTAATGATCTATACTCCAGGGCGGTATCAAGGGTGAGACAACCTATTGAATCATTATTCAACTGGCTTATAGACAAAACAGATATTCAAAGAGCGTCTAAAGTGCGATCTACTAAAGGTTTGCTCGTGCATGTCTTTGGAAAAATCGCAGCAGCTCTCATCTACTTAATTTTTAACTCTTAATTCGCATTAATGATAATTTCTTTTTGAGTCTGAAAAATCAAATCTCGCTGAAAGGATCCATCATCTGAAAAAGACCCCTTATAAGAATCCTTATTTTATACTTTGGAGAAGGTGCGAAATGTTTTTTAATTTTCTTAAATTCGATACTTTATACAAATCCAATGAAACCATTATTATTTAAATCCGCCATCTCTCTGATCCTGCTTTTGTCAGCCTGCTCTCAAAAGCAGGAATCATTCACCGTGAAATTCGGGGAAGTCCCGACTGAGAAGAAATGGGCCATCAGTGAGCTTAACCGTGATCTGCCCTCCGACTGGTCCGGAGCCCGTTATCTTACTTTCGATATGAACTCGTCGACCCCGCAGCGATTTGATCTGAAGCTCTACGATGCTGAAGGCGTAAGGATCCTATCGATTCATCCGTTTCAGGGAGCCTGGGTGCGGGCATCAATTCCACTGGTTCATTTCCAGAAGATGAATACCGAAGGAATGGACATGGCTGAAATCTGGAAGACGCCAAGACCCGGTTACTGGATCGGATTCACCGATGCTGTGGGACCGATAACTGAAATTGACTCCCTTGGAGTTTCAATGCTGATGCCGGCGGGCTCTCCGATACTGGAGATGAAGAATTTCCGTCTTACCATGGTTCCTCAGGACTCCATACTGGGACCAGTACAGGTGGTCGATGAATTCGGGCAATGGATACCAGGTGACTGGCCAGGTAAGGCCGGTTCGATGGAGGATCTGAAATCTTCATGGAACCAGGAAGAAAATGAGCTGAATTCCGGCAATCCTGAGATTTCAAGGTATGGTGGATTTACCGGGAAGAGATATAAGTCCACAGGATTCTTCAGGGTTGAAAAAGCAGACGGAGTCTGGTGGTTCATCGATCCTGACGGGTATCCTTTTTTTAGCGCCGGCAGCAACTGTGTAACTCCCAGCGCTGAATCAGCCCGCATCAATGGGCGGGAATACATTTATGCCGAGATGCCGCCGCCTGAATTCAGAAGCCGGGGCCGTCAGAGCAGAGGCGACCAGGTTTCATTCTATACCTGGAACCTGTACCGCCGGTTTGGCGATGGCTGGTACGAAAAATGGACCGACATGACTGTAAAGAGGATGTTAAGCTGGGGGCTCAATACGGTAGCCAACTGGTCGGATCCGAACCTGGGCAAGACTCAACGGATCCCATATGTCGCCACACTGAGAGGATGGGGCATTGAGACCGGGAAGATGGGGATGCCGGATATTTACGAGCCCGGTTACAGGGAGAAGGTCGATTCAGCTGCAAGGTATCAGTGCGAACCATTGAGGAACGATCCGTTTCTTATCGGTTATTTTATAGGCAATGAGATTCCGTGGCCCGAAAGGGAGCAGGAGCTGGTCGATGAAATACTTTCCGGAAAGGAAACACACATGCAGAAAGAACTCAGGAATTATCTGGCAGGAGGCGACACACCGGAGCGCCGGAAGGCTTTCGTATACGAAACCTACTCAAAATTCCTTGAGATTGTGAACAGTGCCGTTAAAAAGCATGATCCCAATCACCTGAACATGGGGATCAGGTACGGAGGCTCTCCTCCGGATGAAATTATAAAGGCTTCAAAGGGCTTTGACGTGTTCAGCCTTAACATATACGCTTATGAACCTGATCAGAAAGTCCTGCAGAATATTTACAATATTACAGGGCTTCCCATCGTGATAGGGGAATTCCATTTCGGAACGCCCGGACGCGGGATGGCTCCCGGCCTGGCGCAGACAAGCAATTATGAAGAGCGGGGCGTGGCCTATCGCTATTATGTTGAGAATGCGGCTTCACATCCAGCCCTGATAGGGACACACTGGTTCCAGTGGATCGACCAGCCCTCGACAGGCCGTTTTGACGGGGAGAATTACAATATAGGCTTCCTTGATGTCACCGACCGTCCGTACCCGGAGATGGTCAGTGCATCAAGGGAAATCTTCAGTAGGCTTTATGATGTTCATTCCGGCAAAGTGCCGCCGGTAAGCCGGAAAGCTCTTGTCAATTAGGGTCTGATTATTGTCCCGTCAGATTTGCGGACGGTCCAGCCCGGAGCCTTGTTATTGATAGGATACTTTGCAGCTTCCTTCTCATTGATGTCAATTCCAAGTCCGGGTGCCTCCTTTATGTAAAGATAACCATCCCTGCATTCGGGGCATCCCGGAAAGACTTCCTTTTCCTTGTCGGTGAAAAAGTATCCTCCTTCCTGGATCCCGAAATTCCATACTGCAAGATCAATATGAGCGTTTGCGGCATGGCCTACCGGAGATACATCCCCGGGGCCGTGCCATGCTGTCCGCACATTGAACCATTCGCCGAGCCTGGCAACCTTCATGGCAGGGGTGATCCCGCCAATCTGTGATATATGTATCCTTATGAAATCAAAGTAATGATTTACCATGGGTTCCACGAACTCATTGATATTATTGAAAAGTTCTCCCATAGCAAAAGGGACAGTGGTGCTTTCACGGAGCTGCTTCCACCAGTGGGTGTTCTCGGGTGAGAGCGGATCTTCAATGAAAAAAGGCCTGTACTGCTCGAGCTGCCTGCACATATTGATCACATCAATCGGCTGGTTCCGCTCATGAATGTCATGAAGAAGCTCAATCTGATCACCGCAGGCCTTACGCACTGCCTCAAACAGTTTCGGCACATTCGACAGATAGGCATATTCGTCCATGTAATGGTCGGACTCCGCTCCAAAACCCGCCTTTCTGAAATCAGGTATTGCTGCGGCTCCCCCAACTCCACCGTATCCCCCAAGCTGGATCCTGATGTACTTGAATCCCTCGTCCATATATTTTCTGACATTGTCAACAACCTCTTCGATTGATCTGCCGCTTGCATGGGCATAAACCGGCACGGCAAACCTGCATTTGCCGCCGAGCAGCTGATAGACCGGCATGTTCGCCCTTTTGCCCTTTATGTCCCACAGGGCTTCGTCGAGTCCGCTGAGTGCGTTGTTAAGTACCGGGCCGTTTCTCCAGTAGGAGCTTACATAGAAAGCCTGCCACATATCTTCGATATTGTCGGCATCCCTGCCCACACAGAATTCATTCATGTACTTTTCAATCGCAGTTACAACCGGGAAAGCACGCTGGGTGAATGTGGCACAACCCAGGCCATACAACCCCGGTTCCGTGGTTTCCACCTTAACCACTATCAGGTTTGAATAGGATGGCGCGGTAGGAATTGCCTTAACGCTCCTGATCTTTACCGGGGGCATCGCTTTTGCATATGCCGGGGCTTCGTAAGGGGCAGCATCTGCCCTTGATCCGGCAAAACCAAGAATTCCGGCAGCAGAGCCCATTGCCATGGTCTTCAGGAAATTCCTTCTTTCAGCCGAAAACGGAGGATCTTCTTTGCTCATGATAGTTTAATTTAGATTAGTACGATCTCATTCTACACAGATTTAAAAAGGCCAGTCAGCTGAGTCAGGTATTACTGACTGGTTTTTGCATGAACTAAACCATTCTGTTATTTTTCTTAAATTTATTGAAATGAACTTTAAGATCAAACAGTCCGGCAAAAAAATTTAAACTTGCCATTTAACATCAAAATGTAATCGGATATCAACCATGAAGCGCAGAAAATTTGTCCGTGAGGCAGCAATCGGCAGCCTGGCAGTTACAGGTTTAACAGGAACCATCATTCAGGCATCGTCATGTGCCCGGAAAACGGAAACGGCATCCCCTGCCGGCGAGTTTAAAAGCCTTTCAGGATTCATTCCCCTGAACCTTGAGGAAACCGGATCGGAGATCAGGATAACCGGTACCACTTTTTCCTACACCGTCTGTAAAATAACCGGGCTCATCATCAGTGCCAGTGTGCTGGGCGATGAATGGCTTTCAGGTCCTCTTCCCGATCTGTGGGCCTCTCCGGCAAACGACCCCCGGGGTGAACAGTACTATGCCCGATACTCACCCGACACCCGGGTCAGGGTTACCGAATCCCTTCCATATAAGATTACAGTTGTCTCACAAGGATTATTCTCCCGGATAAATAAAACTACCATTCCGCTTACTTATAATCTGTTATACACTTTTGAAACGGACGGGACCGTAAGGGTTGACCTGAAAGTTACGGCAGATCAGGACATTGTCATCCGCTGGCTTACCCTTGCTGAAGCGGGCATTTCAGCGGCATGCCGTTTTGCGGCACATGAACACGACCAGGGTGAGGGGCCGTCTACCTGCAGACCGGTTAATTACGACGTTATAGCTGAAAGGGAAATTAATGCCGAAGGGAAATTTATCCCGTGGTTCCATTTTGGAAATGACAGGGGCGGGCTGGAGCTTGTATTTCCCTATTCCGGCAGAAGACATGGCGGCTATACCGATACCAGCCCGTTCCCGACAGGTGATCCGCTGGGCCGTCCATGGGAAATGTTCATCCTGAAGAAGACAGGATCTGCACTTCAGTGCACTGTTTATGGTATCCGCAACTGCAGGGAGGTAATAGGGCCCGGGTACAGCTACGAGGATACCTTTTTCATCTCAGCCTTGCCGGGCAGGACCATGCGCGCTGATGCCAACTCGGTCCAGGTGCAATGGATCGGCCCGCACCAGTACAGAAGCAACTGGAGACATCCGGGAGAAGAGGATATCAGGAAATGGGCAGCCGGCGGGGTCAATACCATTGTCGGTGGTGCCAACTGGTTCTCAGGCGATTATGGAAATTGCAGCATGCCGGAAGAAACAAGGCAGTTCCTGGAAATATGCCACAGGTACGGTTTACGGGTGATACCGTATGTAACATTCACTGACCAGGAATATCAGACTCCAGGATTCAATGAAACCGGTCCTGAATGGAGAATCGAACCCGTTACCGAATTCAATTACAGGAGTCAGCTCATGTGCTACGGAGCTGAAGGCTGGCAGGAACACTGGCGCAGGGAAGTGAGCCGGATATTCGATCAGTTTCCGTTTGACGGACTCTACATCGATTTCTGGGCCGGAAAGATCAGCTGCCTCAATGCAAGGCACGGCTGTACGGGACCGTACGGGCGATTTACAATAGAGGGCCTGCGCAGAATGGCCAGGATTGCAAGGGAGATGGTTGATACCAAAACAAGGAACGGATTCATACTTTCAAATACAAATATCCTTCCCCTGGCAATGATCAATAACTGGATGGATGCCAGGTTGTATGGTGAATGGCATAATCTCGAAGACACTGATCCGCTGGCGCTGCGCATCTATTATAACTCACACAGGTACGGAACCGGGAACGTACTGCTGGTAAGCAATGTACCAAAAATAACCGGACGTACGCTTGCACTGTCGGGGCTGTTCCAGGGAAATCCGGTGCTGAATCATGCCCGGACTCCTGGCGAACGCATGATCCTCGAGAGCAATGCCCTGCTCCTGAATGCTTTCGGGGCAAATAAGTCTGCCGCACTGAATAAATTTGAAACAGATGAGATAACTGGTTCCTATAAGGAAACGGGACTTGCCGGGGTATCACTGTTTCATAACAGGGAAAACGGGGATCTGCTCATTTGCCTCTCTTCCTTTTCCAAAACCGGTACAAGGGTTAAGTTACGACCGCTGCTTGAATCGATTATTGCAGGAATCCCCGGATTTCAGGAACCAGTTGATGCTACTTCAACACAAATGCCATATTACCTGTTTGTTTTTGAAGACAGGAACCTGATCGGTGGACGGCCTCTTTTATTAGCCGATATGGGTGCATTCACCCTCGATCTGCCCGCCGATGATTACAGGAACCTGTGGGTAAGGCCTGCAACCGGTGCGCGCCGGATTCTCTACAGCCTGAACAATGCAGAACCGCCGGATGAAGACTACAGGCCAGACGACGCTTCAATGACCGTTTCAATTCCTTCCCTCGCCCGCCTGTCAGCAGAAACAGCTTTCCTTGGCAGCAGTCCGGAATCGGTGGGCTCACCGGAAGGGCCTGTAAGGTTCATCCCTCACAATGGCTGGTGGGAAGCTGAATTGCCGTGCAATACGGACATTACCGTGAAATACTGATCCCTTAGATTACTGCCAGGAAATCCTGAGAGATCATTTTGGCAGATATTTGGGATCTCCCGTGGCCCTGTAATCGTTGAACATCTTCTGAAGCGGCTCCTGCATACGGCCGTAAATCTCACTCGACTTGTACCTGCCGAGATCAAAGGCTTTTTTGATCCAGATATCACGGCGGCGATTGGCAATGGTGGTTTTTATAACATCCGTAACAAGATGGGGAGGGATGGCCAGTATACCATCCTCATCGCCTATCACAAGGTCGCCAGGCATAATTACAGCATCCCCAATGCGGATCGGGATATTGACGCCGGTAACAATGGCGAATCCGGTATTTGTAAGCGGGGTACCGCCGCGGTAGAAAGCCTGTATCCCGCTCTGGGCCATGGTTTCAAGGAAATAAATCCCCCCGTCGACAATGAACCCGGTGCCTGTGGTTTTCCATATATAGTAAGCCAGCTTATCTCCCACGTACGGCAGGCCTCCCTCAACCTTCCCGTAAAGATCAATGACAGCAAGGTCATTTTTCTGAAGCATATCGATGGTTGCGGATTTGCTTATTGCCGTTGTATTGTTCTTTTTGGCTTCATTCTGCATTGCTTCCTGCAGGTCGGGCCTTGGAGGCATGAATTGTACTGTAAATGCCCTGCCGGCAATTTTTTTCCCTGGTATAAGCGTCTTCCACCCGGCATCGAACTGACTGTTATTATACTTCCTTGCTGCCAATGCCTCCAGTGCTTCTATAACCTTGATTTCCAGGTTCCTCACGGAGTCGATCACTGCATCGGGAATCATCGGGCGGCCGTCAGGAAAACGGCCATAGGGATTCAGAGCCGTAAAAGCTTCCATCTGTTCCTTTGTGAAGGTATGGATCTGTGCACCGGCCTGGTCAGGCCTCATTAATGCCGCAAGTAATGCGGATACAACGATAATGCTCATCGGCAGGCGCCTGAGACTGGCAGCTAGTCTGCCCCGGATAACAAACAATAAATTTTTTTTCATCAGTATTTAGTTTACTTTTTAAAAGATCCTGAACCTTTCTGATCCCTGGCACAGGGAACCACAAATGATGAACGCGGTTATTTTCATTTGTGTCCATGGTCAGTCATGCAGATTCCATCACAATTAAATCATTATTGAAAGCCTGGTGTCCGACCGACATGCAGGGCAGGCATTTCAAATACCAGAATATTATGCACATGCCTCATTGTCCGACATATCGGGAATTCACGGGCTGATGGTTCTGACCTGATATTCTTTGCATGCATTCCGGCCAAAGGAGGAGAAACATTATAACATTCACTCAGTCGAAAACCTGTAAATCGTCCTTGATTTGAATACCTCACCCGGATTAAGCAATGTCGAAGGGAACTCCGGGCGATTTGGGCTGTCAGGGTAATGGCCCGATTCCAGGCAGAAGCCTGTCCTGAAATTATAGGGTTTCCCGCCATAGCCAACCTGGGAACCGTCGAGGAAATTTCCGGTGTAAAGCTGCATACCCGGCTGATCGGTTATGACCTCAAGAATCCGGCCGCTTACCGGATCATAAACAGTAACATCGACGGGCTCCCTGTTGTCGAGGATGAAGTTATGATCATATCCGCGCCCCATTTTCAGCTGCTCATAATCCTGGTTTATCCTTTCCCCGATTGCGTGGGGTTCCGTAAAGTCAAACGGAGTACCTGCCACCGGTCTGATCTCACCGGTCGGTATCGACACTGAATCAATCGGCAGAAAAGCTGATGCCCTGAGCGTCAGCTGATGATCGAGAATGTCGCCGTTGCCTGCTCCGTGAAGATTGAAATATGCATGGTTTGTGACATTTATCACAGTCTTTTTATCAGTGGTGCAACTGTAATCCATTACAATTTCGTTGTCGTCGGTCCAGGTATAAACTACCTCAGCTTTCACGTTTCCGGGAAATCCCATTTCCATATCGGGGCTATGATATGTGAACCTGACGGAAGGATTCTCAGTATTTTTCAGCACCTCTGTGTCCCATACCACGCTGTGCCAGCCACCCGGCCCTCCGTGAAGGGTGTTTGGACCGTTGTTCAGCGGGAGTTTGTATTCAACCCCGTCAATGGAGAATCTGCCGCCGGCTATTCTGTTTGCATACCTGCCCACGACAGAACCGAACGACATGTCGCCGTTAATCATTCCCTCGAAGGTATCGTACCCGAAGGTTACATTATCCCTTTTCCCGTTTTTATCAGGAACTTCGATCCATACAATCCTGGCACCGTAGTTTGTTAATCTTATAACATTGCCTGCCTTGTTGGTGAGTGTCAGGCGAAATACCTCTTTTCCGCCGTGAGTGCCGAAAGTTTCTTTTCTGACCATTTCTTTGGTTTTTGCAGAATGTTTGCATGAAATCGCAAGTCCCAATACTAAGGACAGCGCCAGTGAAAATAATAAAATCTTTTTCATTTTTCAGAGTATGTTTGGGAATATATAGATCCTGTCCTGACAGTGATCCTTTTCCTGTAAATTTGACACTGTTACGTTCCGGAATGCGCTTCAGATCCGGATAATGCACAGGTACTGAGCCAGTGACCGTATTTCGGGGAATATTTCAGAAAGCATATTCCGCCTCAATCTCAACCAGCAGGTCATCCCTGCAGACATCAGCTTCAGTGTATATTGCCGGTACGCCGGGAAATTGCTCCCTGCATATGTCTTTTACGGCACTGAAATATTCCTGCCGTTTTACATATGCCCTTATCAACGTACACTTCCCATGCGACAGATCGTAACCGGTGAGTTCACCAAGATAAGTGATTTCGCTGAGTCTTTTGATATTTTCAATGGTAATATGTGTCTGTTCCTTTATGTTCTCTTTTCCAATGGTGTCCTGTCCTATTATTGATGCCGTACCTGACACGAACAGGGTCAGTTTGTCACCATTTGCAACAAAAAGTGCCCTTTCGAACTGCGGAGGGTTCTTTATCGGTTTACCCTTTACCTTCAATCCTTTCAGCACTTTCTGACTGTACTGGTAGGCGTTGACCTGTTTCGGGTTATCAATAGGCCGGGTCCTCACAGCCGGGGAATCCTGGATTGCACAGAAATCAATGATAACGCCTCCGATCTTCATCCCTATACCTGTGGCTGCCGGAAAACCTGGCGCTGTCCTGTACTTGGAATAGTATTCGCTTCTTACTTCATTGAAAGTCTGATAATTCTGATACCTTCTGCTAATTTTCAGGATCTCCCCAACGTAATTCCATTGCCTTACCAGATTGTTATAGCTCATTCCTTCCTGGTCAAGTATCCCTGACATCATTTCAAATGACTTAACGGAAGCGGACCTGGTGTTTTCAGATAATTCATCATCGCCCAGCCCTGCGGCCCAGAGCTCTTTTCCCGGTTCCGGCCCCAGCACCACGTATGGGACAGATCCCCAGAATTTTGTTGTAACTTCTGTGGTTCCGGCCCTGATGAACATTCCTTCTGCAGAGATCTTCCACGGATCTTCCGGAGGTTGGGTTATAACACTGATTGCCGGGCATTGATCCCCCAGCCTGTTCTTCAGGAAGTTTTCAATGAATTTTTTCTGCCGGAGATATATTTCGGAATTCTCCGGATCAATAAAAACATTCAGTTTTATTAACCTGTAACCTTCTCCGGTCTTTTCCGCCGCCCCGGCAAAGCATTGGCCCCATTCTTCTTCAAAGGTGCCTGCGACGCCCGGAATGAAAATAAAATACTCCTTCTGCATGAGAATAAGTCATTATTCTCAAATAAAGCACATCGAATTGAAATTAACAAATGTTAACATATTGTTAAATTTGGTAATTTTCTTATAATGTGAAATATACAGACAGAAGTGTCTGAAAAAATTGTGTAATAAATTATTTCTTTCACAAAGTTCAACTGATAAGCTCAAAGTATCCCAGAGAATGGTTATATTAACTCTGTGCCTCCTTACTGTATCTCTGTGAAAATTCTTAAAAAATGTTTCGGAGAAACACAAATCATGAAATTCTATTTCTTATCAAGGAGATCATCAGCCGCAAGAACAAGGAAAACAAAGTTTGTTGCGCCGCCTCCCATAACATATTCCTGTTGCTGCCACAGATAGGGCCAGTCGAGCAGTTCGGGGAAATCAGGCCTGATAAGAGCCGTGCCCGATGATACTCCCCCCGGAATATATGATTCATCAGCCCTGTTTATACCATAGGCAATGGTTGTTGACCTTGCTCCCACCCCTGATGCATATGATGAAGTATTTTCACCCGGGTGAACCCCAAGGATGAAATTAAGTGCATTCAGGACGGGTTCCGGCCTGAAAATATCAGGGAACGCAGTATAAAGGAAATACTGCCTCACCCCGAAGCTCTGGATATCCCATCCGGCTCCCCATATATGTGGCCTGTAAGGTACTCCGAAAGGAGTTTCCTCCGATTGCCGGTTTATCTGTTCCGAAAGATCCGCCGCAGCTTTCCTTACCAGGCTGGTGAAACCAGCATTGTTAATTTCCGGAATCGCCCTTCCTATTATCCAGCCAAGCTGACTTATGCCTTTTACCACTGTTTCCCCGTTTTCGAGGATGAAGTTCCTGTATTTATCCTTGCGGGTGGTAAGAAACAGTTCGATTGCAGCATGTACCTTTGCATTGGCAGTCATACCTGAAATCTTGTATTCATTATTGAAAACAGTCTCAGCTATTTCAATGCATTCCCGTGCAAGACCGTCATTGTATCCTTTGAGTGCTCTTGCTCCGGCAGCGAGATGAGCAGCAACGGTAAGTTCCCTCGGAGGGTTGTCTTCGGTAAATACCCACCTGTCGTCTGTAAGTGAGGAATGGGTTCCGGTCCGCTCACCCGGTTTAAGGTTTTTATCGAAAATAAGGCCGTCAGTCATGGTGGAACCGTCGCCGAGAAGAACATACTGCCTTTTGTCTGACTCTATAATTCCCCTGTAAAACCGTCCAAGGCTTTTATACCCTCCGGCAATCGATAGCAATCCATGCTCAATCTGCTGGAGAATATCGGGTTTTCCGTCGGACTGGTGGATTTCAACGATCCTGGCTGCCTGGTCTATGGTAGTTTCATCGTAATCAATTCCAAAAGTCTCGTAGATCATTGAAAGTATATTTACCTCAGAACTTTGCGATTCCACACGGAGGTCGTAGTCTCCTGCATCATGCCATCCTCCCGTATTTATGCCCGGCACATGATCGCCCGGGCTGAATCTTGTAAGGGTAGATTCCCCCTGGATGTATCCGTCAAAATGATTGT
The DNA here is from genome assembly GCA_009877105.1 of Bacteroidales bacterium. GTDB lineage: Bacteria > Bacteroidota > Bacteroidia > Bacteroidales > VadinHA17 > LD21. The sequence goes on along the minus strand of WXFD01000047.1, from coordinate 18,992 downwards.
GGTTCACCGGTGCCATCAGTGCATCATCCATATGGCACAGCCCGTGCCATACACGGTATTTTTCATACACTTTCATATGGCACATCTGGACAGGGAGGAAGAACTCGATTGTCGGCTGCCAGACATTTCGTTTATAAACATCGGCTGCTATCCTGAAAGGTTGTGACTGCTGTTTACCGTATTTCACGAAATACATCCCTTCCCCGCTGATATCTGAAAAATCAAATTTCAGGTATTCATAGCGGAGGAATTGTCCCCACGGTTCAGCCTGTAGTGATTTTATTTCTGTCTTTTCCCCGTCGGGTTCAAGTTTGACAAGAACTCCGTTTTCCCTTCTTTTATCCTTCCTGTCCAGTTCAATTATCGCCACTTTCTCCTGTTGCGGGCGATAGCCTATCTGGGAGACATGGATCACCGGATCTGCCATCCATCCCGTGGCAATAGAGGGGGTGATTATCCACTCAACCGCATTTTTCACGGCACCCTCGGCAACCAGCGAACGGACAACAAACCATCCGTTGTTATGGACATACCTGCCATCGAGAAGCTGGAGCCTGCCGGTCCTGGTTTCTATCGACAGCCTCAGAAGATCATCCTCAGGAGCAACGGTAAGCTTTTTCCCTTCTGCCATGGGCTGAGCTGCAACTATTTCTCCCTTTGCATCCCTGAGAGCCGGCCCGTTGGCCTGCCTGGGAAAGATCCCCGAATAATTGTCCATCGACCAGGTCTTCCCGAACAGCCAGCCGGGAAACAGTTCCATATTAAAACCCACCTTGCCCAGGAACTCCTTCGGAACAGGCTGGTCAAGATCGACTGTGACTATTACCGACTCTCCGGCGGCACGGATATTTACGGTGTATTTAAGTTCAAGGTCAGGGTAATCAATCGGATTGAATCCTTTCCTGTTCAATGCCGGATCGGGATACGCAAGGTTTACCCTGATAGAGTTTGTAGACGGATCAGCCTTTCTTTCAAGCTGTTTGGGAATGGGTTGCCATTGTCCCGGAGTTTCATCAAGGCGTATATCGCCATTTGTTGCCAGTCTCCTCCCATTCATTATCACTGCCACACCCCCCTGATGACCCTCGGGATAAATATCCTGAAAAGCCATAACATTGACTCCTTCACACTCAAAATACTCCTGTTTATTGAGAACAAATGAGGGTTTCTGCGAAAAGCCTGTCCATGTTAATGACAGAAACAAAAAAAGAGCTGTGATTTTTTCCATAATTATTTATTTTTCTTATTTTATTGTTATCCGGGCATCCTCCCCAACGACAGGTTACAACATATTGCCAAGGAACAATCATTCATAAATCCCTGGTTTGATACAACTCCCGATTGAATCAATGTACTTTTAACCTGTCATTTAATCACCCATTCATATAAACCTGCAGAATAGTTTTTATTCAGCTTCACCTTAAGCTTTACCGCCGAAGCCCTGACCGGAAGGAACTTCAGTGTATCCCAACTGTTCCGGGTGACCCTGTAAGGGTTCAACGGCTTTACCGGCCGCCACATATTGCCGCTGAGGTACAGTATCTCCCATTCATCGGGAACCCGGCAGTCTGAACCGGGACCATCATCGTACCAGTAGACCTTCGTAGCGGAAATGATCTGGCTGGCCGGGAAATCATATTCCACATACACCCATTTATTTTTTTCAGGCCTCCAGTGATAGTATGGCACGCTTTTATCATCGGAGTTCCGCGGTACCAGCTGGTCATTCACCGCCGGCAGATCACCGGTCATCCTGCTTGCCCGCACAATGCTTTTGAAAGCAATTGAAGGAGCCGGCAGCGGTTTCACGGCATTCACCGACACGGGGAGCCATACCGCCATCTGGCCGGGCCCCCTGTTGGCCCACAATCCATAAGGTATCAACACAGCTGGTTCTTCTTCAGGAATATCGATGCCGCCATCCACATTCCGCACAGTCGGCGAGGCTGATGTCGTGACTATGTTGGCCCCTCCCAGAAGATCCTGCCTGAATTCGGTTTTAAAAAGAGCATCGGGTCTGAAGAGCAGATTGAGGATGTTGCCCTTGTTATTATCGGGCCATTCGGCACAATAAATCAGTGGACCCTGCTGCACCGCCATTTTCCCTGCATCATCCTCTATCCTTTCATCTGCCATGACAAGCCTGACAGGCATCGGGAAATCAATTGCAATCCTGTCGCCCGCGTTCCATTTCCTGTCAATGACAGCATATCCTTTCGTCACCACCGGATTGATGGTATCCCCGTTAAGCTGAATAATGTATTGCTTATCGCTCGTATGTACAAACCGGTACAGTCCGCCCGGGATGGCTTCATTCCTAGCCCAGCCGGGGATCCGGAGCTTCATGGCGAACCGGCTGTGCGAAACCGGGTTCAATGTCAGTTCAACCTTCCCGTTCCAAGGAAATCCCGATCGCTGTGATATCCTCACTGAAGAGTTTCCCGATCCTATTTCAGCTTCTCCGGAAATATAAAGATTTACATAGATCTCATGATCCGTTGCAGCATACACATAGCCTGGAATGGCGGGAACAAATCTTGCAACATTCGAGGGACAGCATGCGCATCCGAACCACGGACTCCGCTGATGCTGACCCGAAGATTCCAGGGGATTGGGATAAAAGAAACTGTCGCCGCTTAATGAAACGCCTGACAGCATGGAATTGTAAAGTGTTTTTTCGAGAATATCGATGTATTTACCGTCGCCATGAAGAAGGAAAAGACGGTGATTAAAGAATATGTCTCCTATTGATGCACAGGTTTCACAGTAGGCAGATGCGTTGGGAAGGAAAAAAGGACCGGCGAAACCCTCATTTCCTCCCGTTGCGCCGATACCTCCGGTAATATAGATCTTTTTTCCGGTTATATCCTCCCACACCTTTCCTGTAGCCCCGAGGTATGCATCATCCTTTGTTATTGCAGCAATATCTGCCATTCCTGAATACATATATACAGCCCTTACGGCATGACCTTCAGCTTCAGTCTGATCGACTGGTTTCAACAGGGCCTGGTTGTATTGCCTCCCTCCCGGACCCCTTATATCGAGGAAGAATTTTGCAAGATCCAGGTACTTCCTGTCGCCTGTGGCACGGAAAAGTTTTACAAGGCCCATTTCAATTCCCTGGTGTCCCGGCCACACTTTAAGCCTGTCGTACCCGAAATCCCTGCATACCAGGTCAGCCGATTTCACTGCAACATCCAGGAGGGTGCGTTTGCCGGTTGCCTGGTAATGTGCAACCGCAGCCTCATAGAGATGCCCGATATTATACAACTCATGACTGTGAAGTGAATCATTGATCCACCTTTCCCTGTTCACCCATTCATGAAGGCCCCTGCCCCCGTGCATGTCCGCAATGGTCCTGTTGGTGTACAGGTATCCGTCATCTTCCTGGGCCAAGGCTATCTTCCAGATAAGAGTATCGAGGTAAGACTCAAGGGCAGGATCGGGAAATGTCTGAAGGGAATAGCTGGCACCCTCGATGATCTTGAATACATCCGAGTCGTCAAACGGGTAAAGTGTCCTGAACGAACCGGTGTCCAGTCCACCCGCAATCTCAAAGTTCTTCACCCTCCCCGTGGATTCACAATAGGAAAAAGCAATCGGGATGGTAACATCCGCATTCTTTTTTATCCGCGGCGCCCAGAAGCTGTCTGTCAGCTTAACCGCGGTAAACGGAACCGGGAGTATGGGATAATCAGCTGTTGATTGCTTTGAACAATTTGTCAGGCAGAGGACTCCCGCAAACAAAACATGCAAAGAAACCAGTCGCCTCATAGCTGTTCATTTTGAAAGTTCCAGGACAATTACCGATTTGGGCGGCATGCTTACGGAAAGAACACCGTCCCTGTATTTGAATCCGGTGAATGGCCTGGGTTTAACATTTTCACCATTGTCAAAAGTATTCATTGCATTCATTGTTGCAGCCGTAAGCACTTCGGCACTGACTTTCCTGTAAGTTTCCCCGATTATGGGACAGGTCAGTGTCAGGGGCCTGGCTGGATTAAGGTTCGCCAGGGATATATGCACACGGCCATTACCGTCAACAGAGGCTGATCCTGAAAGAGACCGGATCTTACTGTCGCCGGCCACATAGTCTTCACATACAAGGTCAGTTTTCAGCAGCCTTGCATTCTGATGAACCCTGAACATCCTGAAAACATGATACGTGGGTGTGACAACCATCTTGTCATCTTTGGTAAGGATAACTGACTGAAGCACGTTTACCGTCTGGGCCAGGTTTGCCACTTTCACTCTTTCGGCATGCTGATTGAAAATGTTCAGGTGAATTGCAGCTGTGATGGCATCTCTCAGGGTATTCTGCTGATAAAGGAAGCCCGGATTGGTTCCGGGTTCCACGTCAAACCAGTTTCCCCATTCGTCAACGACCAGTCCTTTGGTTTTCTCCGGGTCGTACCTATCCATTATAGCCTCATGTCCGCTGATGACCTGGTCCATCTGCAAATTGGCCTGCATTGTCCGGAACCACTGTATTTCATCGAAATCAGTTGCCGAACCTTTGTTGTTCCAGCCGTCGGTAAGCGAATAATAATGTATTGACAATCCCTGGAACCTGTCCCTCGTGGCCGGATCCTTCATCAGAGTTTCCGTCCAGGCAACGTTATAGTCGTATGGGCCGCAAGCCACCCTGTACAACATGTTTCCGCCGTAATTGTTGAGGTAGGTGGAAAATTGCCGCATGACAGCGGCATAGTATTCTGCTGTCATATTACCCCCGCACCCCCAGTTCTCATTGCCGATGGCAAAATATTTTACTTTCCATGGTTCATCCCTCCCGTTTTCTTTCCTGAGGCGCGTCATGGGGCTGTCGGAATCAGAGGTCAGGTATTCAACCCATTCCGCCATTTCCCTGACTGTTCCGGAGCCGACGTTCCCGTTGATGTACGCGTCACAGCCGAGCAACTCCGTTAATCGCATAAATTCATGAGTACCGAAGGAATTATCTTCGGTGACCCCACCCCAGTGTGTATTAACAATTGAAGCTCTTTTCGACTGTGGCCCGACTCCGTCTTTCCAGTGATATGTATCCGCGAAACAGCCTCCCGGCCACCGGAGATTTGGTATCTTAAGCTCCCTGAGCGCAAAAAGAACATCATTCCTTATTCCGCTGGTATTTGGAATTTTTGAATCATAGCCCACCCATATGCCTTCATAAATGCATCGGCCAAGATGTTCAGAAAAGTGTCCGTAAATATCCTTGCTGATTACCGGACCCGGATTATTGGCAATCACCACAAACTGATTGACAGGCAGGGGGTCTTCCTTTTGTCCGGCTGCGGAACCGGGGATCAGAAAGATAAGGGAAGTGAATAGCAGCAGTGATGTTTTCATGACTTCAAATCCTAATTTGTATCGCGTTCAATAAATGACCCAAGTACCTTATATTTCCTGAACAGTTCATCATATTTGCCTGCTCGTGAGGGGTCGGGTTGATAAACTCTTTCGAAGCCTGCTCCCATGGCTTCCTGGGCTGATCCGAAATCGGGATGGATCCCTGCCATTACAGCAGCTGCCATGGCTGAACCCAGCGCACAGGTCTGGTCAGAGTTTGCCACCTTTATGGGCATGTTAAGCACATCCGCCACGGTCTGCATGACGAAAGGGTTCTTCCTGGCCACTCCGCCAATTGCAATCACACCGTCGATCCTCAGACCCTCTTCAAGAAACCTTTCATTTATCATGCGCGAACCGAAAGCGGTTGCCTCAACAAGTGATCTGAAGATTCCCGGGGCGTCTGAGCCCAGAGATAAGCCTGTTATAGCACCTTTCAGTTCCTGGTTTGCAAAGGGAGTGCGTCTCCCGTTCAGCCAGTCAAGGGCAATCAGGGAAGTTTCCCGGTCGGGAAGCGAGCCGGCCCGGTTGCTTAACTCCGGCAATATTTTTTCAGATGTCTCCCTTACTATCCTTTCCCGGGTTTCATCATCGAGCCATGCCAGGCTGGCCGTTAAATTGCTTACCGGCCACATCAGCAGCTTTTCAAACCATGCATACACATCACCGAATGCAGACTGTCCGGCCTCAAGGCCAAGCATGCCGGGTATTATGGATCCGTCAACCTGGCCGCATATGCCGGCAACAAGCTTATCTCCAACTTCGTCCATTGGTGACACAAGCATATCGCAGGTAGAGGTTCCCATGACTTTTACCAGCTGGTAAGGCCTGATGCCGCCCCCGACAGCTCCAAGGTGTGCGTCGAAGGCCCCGACACCGACTTTGACATCCTGACCGAGCCCGAGCTTTTCTGCCCATTCTGCCGAGAGTGTGCCAACACATACGTCGCAGGTGCTGGTATTGCGGTAAAGGCGGTCTCTCAGCCCGGCAAGCATGGGATCGAGGCTGATCAGGAACTTCTCATCCGGAAGCCCGTTGAATTCCTCATGCCACATGGCCTTGTGGCCCGCAGCGCATCTGCTTCTCTTCATGGTCAGAGGATCAGTGTTGCCTGTAAGCAGGGCAGGTATCCAGTCGCAATGCTCAACCCATGAAAAAGCATCCTGCCTTACCCTCTCATTGGTCCTCATGATATGGAGGATCTTTGACCAGAACCATTCGGAGGAATAAACCCCGCCTTCGTACATGGTATAATCAATCCCTCCCCATGACCTTGCCAGGGCGTTTATTTCCGCGGCCTCCCTCACAGCCGTATGATCCTTCCACAGGACAAACATTGCATCCGGATCGTCCTCAAATCCGGGCTTCAGGGCAAGAGGTATTCCTGCCCTGTCGACAGCCACAGGAGTCGATCCGGTAGTGTCGACCGTTATCCCTGCAATATTCCCGGTGATCCCGGAGCCGAGTCCGCGAAGCGCTCCCCTGACCGACTTTTCAAGGCCCTCAAGGTAATCGGCAGGATGCTGCCTGAACCGGTTGGCAGCGGGATCGCAGAACATCCCCTTTTTCCACATCGTGTACTCATGAACCGAGGTCCCGGCAATTGCTCCGTTCGATGCATCGACAATCACCGATCGTACCGAGTCAGTGCCAAAATCAATTCCAATAACATATTTTCCGGTCATATCCAACTTATTAAATCATGATTATTTTTCGAAGGAATTATCAGTTATGAATGAATCAATGTTAATCACAAAACAGTAAACCTTGCATATTACCTCCGGTGTGAATCTGTCACCAGAAATAAGCATAAAATGCTATGATAACGGCAATAATCACTCCCGATGCAAGAAGATCCCAGTTGTTCCAGCTGGCTCTCGTGACGGCTTTTTCCTCCGCCGAGGCCGATCCTATGTACAAACCCCTGATGGCAGCGGGGTCTGCAGCCTGAGTGAATGAGCTTACCACAATCATCAGTATTACCACAAGGAAGAAAAGGATAATCTCAAAATGCAGCCAGTTAAGTTTCAGGAACACTGTATACAGGATGCTGTCAGTACCCAGGCCTGTTCCGAATACCTTGAATCCCAGCCTGGTCATTCCCAGTACAAATCCCGTAAGAAGGCCCGTGAATCCGGCTGCCGGGGTGATCTTCCTGGATGCTATTCCCAACAGGAACACTGCTGCTATTCCCGGGGCCAGGAGTGACTGGACATCCTGGAGATAAGCATAAAGGACCTTGCCCAGTCCCTTCATCACTGGTATCCAAAGTATTCCAAGGATGACGACCGCAACAGTCGCCATCCTTCCTACCCTTACCAGCTCCTTTTCCGTTGCCTGAGGCCTGAATTTCTCATAGAAGTCAACCGTGAAAAGGGTTGCCGACGAATTAAAAAGTGAAGCAAGGGAGCTCATCAGTGCCGCCAGGATTCCGCCCACCACTAGTCCCTTGAATCCCAGGGGAAGCAGTTCGCTGACAAGAACAGAGAATGCCGAATCGGAATCAGGCAGGCTGATCATGCCCCTGTAGTTTAGCGCATAGGCAATCATACCGGGAATGAGGAAGATAAACACAGGCGACAGTTTGAATGCTGCACCCAGTATGGCCCCTCTCCTTGATTCGGTCTGATTCCGTCCGGACAGAACCCTCTGGACGATATACTGGTCGGTGCACCAGTACCAGAAACCGATTATGGCTGATCCCAGTATCACTCCCGTCCACGGGTATTCAGGATCGTTTGCCGACCGTATCAGGCTGGTCATGGTGTCGCCGTCAGCATTAACCGGGACCGCCCTGCAGATTTCCATCATCTGCGACCAGCCTCCGAGTTTAACAAGTCCGACTATCAGAACCGTTATTGAACCGATCAGAAGGATGGGTGTCTGCAGGACGGAGGTCCAGAGCACGGCTTTCATTCCCCCCAGGGTGGTGTAAATACCTGTCAGCACAACCAGGCCCACCGCGCTTATCCAGAAAAAATCGATCCCGAACATCGACTCAATGCCGAAGACCTGCTTGAAAACGATTCCTCCTGCATAAACCGTAACGGCAACTTTTGTGAAGACATAACTGACGAGGGAAATAACCGACAGGACGCTCCTCGATCCTTTTGTATAACGTTTTTCAAGGAATTCCGGCATGGTGAACACTCCGCTTCTGGCATAAAAAGGAACAAAGAACCAGCCCAGTATCAGGATGAGCCATCCGTGCATTTCCCAGTGGGCCATCGCCATCCCGCTCGATGCCCCTGCCCCTGCAAGACCAACGAGATGCTCTGAGCCTATGTTGGAGGCAAAGATCGAGGATCCGATCGCGAGCCATGTTGCATCGCGGCCGGCGAGGAAATAGTCGGTTGAGGTCTCATCTTTCTTCCTGGTAACCCAGATGATTATGCCAATCAGGCCGAGGCAAAACAGCCCGAGGACGATCCAGTCAAGTGTTTCCATGCTCAGAATTAATAAATATGAAGAATTGAAATAACAAAAGTTACCTGTTACAGCCAGTAATTGGGTTCCGGGGCATACATTTCAAAGCACGGCATCATTTTTCCCATTCAGCCAGCGATGACTGGACAAAATCAATGACCCGCTGATTTTCTTCCCGGCCGCTCCCGGTTACTGCAAATGGTTCCCCAAACCTGAAAAAGATAGGTCTGGAACTGTCGAGGGGGCCAAGTTCCTTAATGATCTTCCCCTGTCCCCAGAAGTCGGTTTTCAACGCGACCGGGACCACATTAACCCCTGCTTTTTTTGCCAGTTTCACGCCAAGTGAATTGAATTCCTCAGGTCTGAACTCCACACTCCGGGTACTTTGCGGGAATATGACAATTGAAACACCCCTGGATAAAAGCTCCTGCCCCTTGGTCATCACCTCTTCGAAATCCTTCCGCGGGTCGGTTCGTCCTACAACAACAGGATCGCGCGAACGCATAACATGCCCGAACAGCGGATGCCTGACAAGTCCTTCCTTTACCACGAATGTCACTTCACGATGGGGTGCGATCAGTCCCGGAAGGATCATGGTCTCGAGCGTACTCATGTGATTTCCGATGAACACGACTGGAGAAGGACACGCCACAATATTTTCCATCCCTGAGACGTGAAACTTCCCGCCGGCCTTCTCAATGAACCTGAAAATATAATAAGATGATTCTGCCCATGCTTTCCTGTCATAAACACCCTTAATGGCCGCTTTTCTTGTTCTGAGGACTATGGTGGCATATTTCAGGGTGAAATACAACCTGTTGTGATGGATGATCCTGTAGCACAGGCCCGGTTTGCCTTTATCGGGTGTATCATATGACCATGAATCAAAAAAGCCGTATTTCATACGTTTATGAAAGGTGTCTTGTTTTACAGGTTTTTCAATACACATACAAATCTAATATTAAATTGTAAATTTAGACGGTCATCAAGGTGCGTATTTCAAAATAGGGTCACATGAAGCTTTCCCCTGTTGATGCCGTCATATTTATTATACTGGTTCTCAGCAATGTAATTATCGGTGTGAGTTTTTATTTCAGGAGCAGATCCTCCGACCAGTTTGTTACCGCCGGGGGAAATATTCCGGCATGGGTGGCCGGGATGTCGATTTTTGCGACATACCTGAGCAGCATCAGTTTTCTGGCCCTTCCCGGAAAGGCATACATGACTGACTGGAACGCTTTTGTTTTCAGCCTCTCCATACCTGTTGCATCATTTGCCGCGGTCAGGTATTTTGTTCCGCATTACAGGAAGATAGGAAATCCGTCGGCATACTACTTCCTCGAGATGCGTTTCGGGTCATGGGCCAGGATATATGCTTCCTCCTGCTATGTACTTACCCAGCTGATGAGAACCGGGGCGATCCTGCTTCTTCTCGCCCTGCCCCTCAATGCCCTGTTCGGATGGAACATAAAGGCAATAATTATCCTTACCGGGCTGTCGGTCATTCTGTATTCCATGCTTGGAGGCATTAGGGCGGTAGTGTGGACCGATACGATCCAGGCTTTTATATTAATTACCGGAGCCCTCATCTGCGCCGTATATATTACCCTGTCGATGCCGGGGGGAGCCGGGCAGGTTTTCAGCATAGGAGCATCGAACGGGAAATTCAGTCTGGGAAGTTTCGGCACAAGCCTTTCCGAATCGACATTCTGGGTTGTACTTGTGTATGGGTTATTCATAAACCTGCAGAACTACAGCATCGACCAGAATTATATTCAAAGGTATATGACAACCGGCTCCGACAGGGAAGCCAAGAAATCGGCTCTTTTCGGATCATTGCTGTACCTGCCTGTTTCGATGTTGTTTTTCTATATAGGCACGGCATTGTTTGCATTTTACACAGCACAGCCCGGGAGGCTGGCAGAGGAGCTCCGGCCGGTCTCAGCCGGCGACAGGGTCTTTCCCTACTTCATAGTACACGAGCTTCCTGCAGGACTGACCGGTTTGCTGATAGCTTCCATCTTTGCTGCCGGGATGAGTACCATATCCACCAGTCTCAACAGCACTGCCACGATCGTGCTTACTGATTATTTCAGGAAATTTGCAAAGCGCGACCCAGCCGAAAAAGCATCCATGAGGATTCTTTATGCGGCTACGGCTGCCACCGGCTTTGCCGGGACAGCTATTGCACTGGCGCTTACCGGCGTGGAAAGCGTATTGGACGCCTGGTGGGCGCTGGCTTCAATCTTCAGCGGGGGAATGCTTGGCCTGTTTCTCCTCGGCTTCCTCCCGGTAAAAGCCGGGAAAGCTGAAGCTGTTATTGGTGTAACAGCCGGCATAATTGTAATTGTCTGGATGAGCCTTTCTCCGCTGCTTCCGGATAACGGCAGGCTTGCTTCATTCAGAAATCCGGTCCACAGCAACCTGACAATCGTTTTCGGAACAATTGTTATTTTCCTTACCGGCTTTCTGATCAGCAGTTACAGAGCCCGGAAAAAACATTCCTGATATTGAAAATGCGGTTCAGAAATCATTTCAAATGATTAATTCAAAAGGTCAGTATAAAAAAAACAATTTTGCCATGGTGAAGGAAAGGAAAAAGCTAACCGGTTTATCGATAAAATTCCTGACCGGAATACTGATATTCCTGTCTGTCAATGATTTTCTTTGTGCCCAGGATCCCTTCAGGGGTGATCAGTGCATTGTCAGGAGCGAATTCATATATGATTCGTCCTCGGTCTGGTTTCCGGGTTGTCATGCCTCAACGATAGCCGAAATGCCGGGCGGTTTCATTGCCGCATGGTTCGGCGGTACTGCTGAAGGCAATCCCGATGTCGGGATCTGGATAAGCAGATTTACCGGCGGGCGATGGTCGATCCCGGAAATGGTTGCTGACGGGAAAACCGACAGTCTCAGATATCCCTGCTGGAACCCGGTTCTGTATAACGGTGATGATGAAATACTGCTCTTCTATAAAGTAGGACCAAATCCCCGGGAATGGTGGGGGGAGCTGAAGATTTCCACGGACAATGGCATTTCCTGGTCTGCTCCCCGGAAGCTTCCTGACGACATTCTGGGCCCAGTGAAAAACAAACCTGTACTGCTGGATAATGGAAAGCTCCTTTGCCCTTCGAGCACCGAACATGACGGATGGCGGGTTCACATGGAGTTCACTCCTGATTTTGGCATAACATGGGAAAGAACCGGTTTCCTCAATAACAAGGACCTATATGCGATACAGCCAGCCATTCTGACCCATAAAACAGGCAGGCTCCAGATCCTGTGCCGCACAAACCGGTCGCGGATTTTTTCATCATGGTCGGACGACAAGGGAAATAGCTGGAGCAGGCTGATGCCCGATTCCCTGCCCAATCCCAATTCGGGGATTGATGCCGTGACCCTGACCGATGGAAGGCATTTCCTTGTATATAATCACCTTACCAAAGGCAGGCATCAGCTAAATGCTGCACTTTCCGATGATGGAAAAACATGGAAGGCAGCCTTGCTGCTGGAAGACGATTCAGAGGGAAAGGAATATTCGTATCCTGCCGTAATTCAATCCGCTGACGGACTGATCCACATAACCTACACATGGAGACGCAGGCTTATCAGGCACGTTGTTGTTGATCCGGCCAGGATCGAACCCAGGCCCATGATTAATGGCGCCTGGCCCCGCAGATAGCCTTACCGGCCGGGGAAAAAAGGTATTACCAGGAGTGTCAGCGACAGCAGGGTCATAATGACTACCGCCCCCCATCCTATTATGTTCTGCAGGGAGTTATTTGTATATTCACCCATGATCTTTTTGTCATTGACCAGCAAGATCATGCATACAAGCACAACGGGCAGCAGGATGCCATTGAGAACCTGCGACCAGATGGATATATCTATTAACGGTGCATTGGGGATCAGGATAATGACAGCCGAAACGACCAGTATTCCTGTATACAGAACATAAAATTCCCTGGCTTCGCTCCATGATTTGTTCAGTCCGGTTTCAAAACCAAATGCCTCACATATGTAAAAGGAGGTTGCCAGCGGCAGTATCGTAGCAGAAAAGACGGATGCAACAAACAGGCCGAAAGCAAAAACATGGCTTGCAAGTTCACCTGCAAGGGGTTTAAGTGCAAGGGCCGCGTCCTTTGCTTCGTTTATCCGTATCCCATTCGGATGCAGCGTTGACCCGCAGGCTATCATAATAAAAAAAGCAACCACAACCGTCACAATGCAGCCGACAACTATGTCAATCACGGTATATTTGTAGTCCTTTATCTTGAGTCCTTTCTCAATGACCGACGACTGCATGTAAAACTGCATCCACGGGGCTATGGTGGTTCCCACAAGGGCTATGATGACCGTAACGCTTTGAGTGTTAAGCATTATTCCGGGTCTGATTATGGCTGAACCGATCTCGCTCCAGCGCGGCTCGCCCATCAGGGCCGAAACCACGTATGTAAGCAATGAAGCGCTGAAAACCAGGAAAATCCTTTCAGCGACCTTATAGGTACCTTTTACCACAAGGATCCATACCATAAAAGCTACCAGGGGTACCGAAATATATTTGCTCATGCCGAATATCTCCATGCTCCCGGCGACACCTGCAAACTCGGTGGTGGTGTTTCCGATATTTGACAGCAGCAAACCGATGAAAATAAAGAAGGTGATCTTAACTCCGGCATTTTCGCGGATCAGATCGGAAAGTCCCTTGCCGGTCACAATTCCCATACGTGCATTCATCTCCTGGATGACCAGCAATACTATCAGTGAAGGTATAAGTGTCCATACCATTCCATAGCCATAAATGGCTCCTGCAACGGAATATGTTGTTATGCCCCCGGCATCATTGTCAACACTCCCGGTAATTATTCCGGGTCCCAGCAGAGCGGCGAAGATAGTCAGGTTACGATAGAACCTTGTCTTGCTGAATTTTGTCCTGAACATGCCGTTTGTTTTATCGCTTGTTGGTCCTTCTCCGGCTTATCAGATCCTCGATGACATCATCAACAACGACCATTCCCTGCAACTGGTTCCGTTTATCCACAACGGGAACTGCAAGCAGGTTATATTTCGAAATCAGTTCGGCGATATCATCAATACGCTGATAATCGAAAAGAGACACGGGTTCGGTTTTCATGATATTCCTTATTATCGTTTCAGGATCGGCAACAACAAGGTCGCGCAGATCAAAGGTACCGATCAGCTCCTCATTCCTTTCGGTTACAAAAAGAGAATACAGTTCCGAAGGTTCGGGCTTTTTGATCCTCAGCTCCCTGATTACCTCATCAACAGTGAGCAAAGGACTGAAGGAAAGAACGTCGGTTGTCATCAGACCTCCTGCCGAGTTGTCGGGGTATTCAAGGAGCTCCCTGACTTCCTGTGACGACTCACTGTCCATCTCCTTCAGGAGGAGTTCAGCCTTTTCATCCTCAATCTCATCGAGAATGTATGCAACCTCATCAGCCGGCATCTTTTCAAGAACATCTGCAACCTTCGGAACGGGCAGGCTTTCAATAATGTGGATCTGGGCATGGGGTTCAAGTTCTTCCAGAACATCGGCGGCTTTTTCCTCATCGAGGGCAGAAAAGACATGGGGGCTGGTTTTTTTACCCAGGTCCTCCAGAATGTCTGCAAGATCGGAAGGATGAAGCATGTGCAGCTTCGCGTAGCTTTTTGAAAGTTTTATGTTGCGGTTTGAAAAATCTATCGCCTGAACGTCATCCCAGAGTATGAATTTCGCCGGTATCCTTATATTGAAAAGGGACAGGAACCTTTTAATGGGGATTGAAATGCCGAGTCTCCTGAGCAGGCCTTCGATACCGATATCGACGGCAACCGCAAAGGTACCGGCCGGAAGGGTCACAAACCTTACATCATTGACCCTTACCAGCTTGCGGCCGTTAAGATCCACAATCTGCCTGTCGAGCATGTTTTCCACCAGCAGGAGCCCGTTGTTCACCGTCTCTTCGCTCAGTTCAATGAGCCCTGAACAGGTTACGCTGATCATTTCACGTGCCTTCACCACCCTGAAGGTATCAAACGAATAATATCTTATATCCTTCCGGACTTTAAGCCTGATTCCAATCACCCGCTGCTGGTTCGAATCGCCCGTTCCGGAAAAAGCATTGCTGATGAGCAGATCGCGGATGCGTCCAATTGCTTCGCCGTCGGCATCAAAAACTTCCTTACCGGTTATTCCGCTTAAATAAAATGTTGTGAGTGAAGTCATAATTGCCTCCTTTTCTTTGGATACGAAGGAAGCAATCCGGTGAACAGTCAGCCTCCCCTATACCCGATTTCTAAACCATATATTCGCAGGGCCGTCGTCCATTTTATTATGAGAAATTTATTTCGGGCGCAAAAGTAAATTTCATTTAATTACTTTCCAAAAGGTTTTTCCATAATTTTAATACGGATATTGATAATTTTTGAACGTTTCACCGACAGGTACTTCCGGTGCCGATAACAGGGGCCCGTGTAGCAGCTGACATACTGATCCGACCATAAATGAATGCGGACCAGGGTTAACCATGACATGATACGGCATACCGGTCCGGCAGCCTCCGGAAGACCGGGTGCAGCCGGGGCTGGCGGGCGGGAATGAGTTTCCTTATACTATAAAAGGGATAAGAGCTTTCCTGCTTCCGGGAAAATCGCTGAAATGTTCCCTGTACCATTTGTGGGAAGCAATGGCCCTGGGGAAAAGGTTGGCAAATGTGAACAGGAAAAATGCCAGTCCGGGCAGCGACCAGGTAGCTGTTGCCCAGCCGGCCCACTCAAGGATCTCACCGAAATAATGAGGGTTCGATATATAGTCAAAAAGCCCTCCCGAAGGAAGTGCATATTCATCGGGGTTCCGGCTCCTGAGCCTGCGCAATTTCTCATCGGCCCATTTGTTTATAATAAATCCCGTAACGAAAAGGACCGCCCCGCAAATGAATCTGCCGCCGGCCAGATATGACACGTCGTACGAGCGGAGATGAAATATCCCGTAACCGTTTATCGTGCCGTTGATGATGTTGAAGACTAAAGCCATTACAACCAGGGATGCAGGAAAATCCTTATCCCTGCCCGACTGGCGGAAAGGGTAAACAAAGGTTCGGTGAAGATAATGCAGCAGCCAGATGGAGAGAAAGACGCCTGCCACAGGGCCGTGATCGGCAGAAGTTACAAAAAACAGTATCATCAGTGCCGGCGAGGGAAACTCCATCACCATCCATGCCCATTTTGACCTGATAACCGGGCCCCAGCCCCTGCGGAGAAACTTCCCGTAAGGGGCGGAAATGAAAAGCAGGATGACCAGTACCACTCCTGACATTATGAAAACAAAGGGGACCAGAAAATGATAAAGATCTGTCATAAAACAGAAATGATTGTTCATTACACTGATTATCAAAAAGCTTATTGGCGCAATATACAAATATTTGATATTTTTACTGATCCGGAAAAATCATCAATTCACTTCCCCGATGTCAGATCTTGAAAAATACTTTGAACCATTCAGGAAAAATGTCATTGGCATTGATGCCTGTATTGAAACCCCATACGGAACCAGGAAGCTGGTCTATGCCGACTGGATAGCCAGCGGAAGGTTGTACGGCCCCATAGAAAAGCGGATAATCAATGAGATCGGGCCCATGGTGGGCAATACACATTCAGAATCGACGGCTACAGGGAAAGCAATGACGGATGCCTATCACATGGCGCAGAAGATCGTAAAACATCATGTAAACGCTGATGAGAATGATGTGCTGATCTTCACCGGGACGGGCATGACGTCGGCCATAGCAAAGCTTCAGAGGATACTCGGGCTCAAGGTGCCAGAGCAAGCAATAAACTACTGCGTTTTCAACCACGGTGAATACAACAACTGCAGGGAGGTACCAAATGAGAACAGGCCTGTAGTGTTCCTTACCCACATGGAACATCATTCCAATCACACATCCTGGTTCGAAACACTTGCCGACGTGGTTGTGCTGGAGCCAACTGCAGACCTTACCGTAAACCCTGACGTTCTCAGGAGGGAGATCGCCAGGTACAGAGATCGACCCTTGCTGATCGGATCATTCACCGCATGTTCAAACGTCACAGGATACATTCCACCCTATTACGAGCTTGCCGCGATCATGCATCAGCACAACGGCTATTGCTTTGTTGATTTTGCCGCCTCCGCTCCCTATACTGAAATAAACATGCACCCGGGGAACGGGCTGCACCAGCTTGATGCCATTTTCTTCTCCCCCCATAAATTCATCGGCGGTCCGGGCAGTGCGGGTGTGCTGGTTTTCAACAGGCAGCTTTACAAGAATAAAACGCCGGACACTCCCGGCGGAGGGACTGTCAAATGGACCAACCGCTGGGGCGGATACAGTTACATAAGCGATATTGAAGTCAAGGAAGATGGCGGAACCCCGGGATTCCTGCAGGGCATCAGGGCGGCACTTGCAATCAGGCTCAAGGAGGAGATGACGACTGAAAAGATACAGGCCAGGGAAAGGGAACTCAGGGAACTTGCATTTAAAAAACTGTCAGCAATAAAAGGACTGCACATCCTCGCGGAAAACATAACCGACCGGCTCGGGGTTTTTTCATTCTATATTGACGGTGTCCACCATAATCTCATCACAAAGCTGCTGAATGACAGGTATGGCATCCAGGTAAGGGGAGGATGCTCATGCGCCGGCACCTACGGCCATTTTCTCCTGGAGGTTGATATAGATCTTTCGAGGGAAATCACTGACAGGATAGAAGCCGGCGACCTGTCATTAAAACCCGGATGGGTCAGGTTGTCGCTTCACCCCCTGATGACCGACAGTGAGCTGCTTTATATTGCGGCCGCGGTGGAAGAGATTGCATTAAATGCCGCGGAATGGGGCAAGGACTATCTTTACGACCGCCACACCAACGAATTTAATCACCGGAGCTACATCGAACCCGTTACAGCCGGGAAATACGGATGGTTCGACAACATAGGCCGGGACTGAAATAAGCAGCCGCCATCACCGGGTCAGCATGAAGGGTGTAAATATGCGCCGGATAGTGTCAGGCTCCCATGGTTCGCGGATGCCGTGGCACGATAAAACAGCCCCGATTACTGCCGGACAAAACATTAAGCAGGCATGAAATGGGACATTAAAAGGCAGTTAAGGCCGGAGAGGAATATTTTTTCAATAATACATGCTGCAGCCAATTACAATTTATTAAATTTGCAAACTGAAAATTCAACGGTTCGTAGCTCAGCTGGTAGAGCACGTGACTCTTAATCATGGGGTCGAGGGTTCGAGTCCCTCCGAGCCGACAAGGCAATCAGGCAGTTACAAAAATAACTGCCTTTTTTTATCTAGGCATGCAACCCGATACACAAAATGAATATTCCGGGCCCGCATTCCCCTGCCAGATAAAAATCACCATCCGGATAAAGGTGATACTTAAGTGAACAGTGAAGCCGGGACACTATAATACTCCCTAAAATTAAGACCACCGGTTAAGGTTAAATTTGTTAACATTAAACCAGTACATAATGAAATCGAAAAGAAAAAAACTCTCATTTGAACGGAATGCTGTTACTGTTAAACCACATTCATGCTGCCCGGCCGGCACCCTGAAAACCCTGATTCACCCGGCATGCATTATTGATCTAAAAACAGGGCCGGCTTTTTGTCATTACAGTTATTCCAACTGCAATAAATCCAACTCTTTATGTGTATTTAGCAAACATTTAAAAAGTTATGCTGAATGCCGTAATGTATCTGATAAATTTCATTAAACATACTTACAGTATATACATATTGTATATATCTTTGTAGAATAATATTTTTGCCATGAAAACAATATCATTAATAATTGACGACTCGATCTACGGAGAAACTGAGAATATTCTCTCCAAGATAAAGAAACCAAGAAACAGGTATATAAATGAGGCTCTTGATTATTATAATAAAATTCAGAGACGTAAAATATTAGAATCAAAACTCAGGAAAGAATCCGCTCTGGTAAAAGACGAGTCCCTTTCCGTACTCAATGAATTTGAAGAGACAGATTATGCCAGTTCACAGATTTGAAATATGGGTTGCTGATTTAAACCCTCCTCAAATGTAAATTTCAGTTCAATTATATACCACCATTTCAGTTAAGAAGTATAACTCACTACAAAAGTAATTAAATAGATTATTGTTTGTTTTAGTCAGGAGAAAGAAGGCGGATCCGCCTTCTTTCTCCTG
>WXFD01000046.1 GCA_009877105.1 Bacteroidales bacterium | reverse complement strand
TTTCGGCTCACACTTCTGATTTGCATTCTTACTGCAGGAAGTGCTGCCGGACAAGAGGGTCTTTACACTATCTCACTTCAGGGTCTGGGTGGTTACACCACCCCGGACGTTGTTCCCTTTTGGCTGAGAGCGAATCAGTATGGCAGCATTCCCCTTGACGGTGCCTCTCTGAGTCTGACAGGCTCCGCGCGAAAAGAGTATGATTCTGGAAAGGGAAAGCTCTTTGACTGGGGAGCATCCTTTGAAGGCCGGGCAAACCTTGGGCAGGGCTCAAATGTGACACTCATTGAAGGTTATGGCAAGGTCAGGCTGGGAATCTTTGAACTGCGCGGCGGACGTTCGAAAAAGATAACCGGCCTTTGCGACACCACCCTGACCTCCGGCTCCTGGTCAATATCTGGAACAAACCTGGGCATTCCTGAAGTTGAACTTTCAGTGCGCGATTTCTGGACCCTTCCCTGGTTTGGAGGGTTGTTTGCCTTCAAAGGAAACTTTTCGCATGGGTGGATGGGTGATGTGCTAATGCAGAAGGAGTACACTTCAAGAGATACTGTACTTCTAAATACATATCTTCATCAAAAATCTCTCTACATCAGACTTGGCAAACCCGAATGGAGGGTAAATTTACTGGGTGGATTTAACCATCAGGCTTTGTGGGGAAGTGAACAGGAGTATTACCATGAGGATTTCGTATTATCACCTTTCAAAACCTATTTATATATCCTAACAGGCAAAAAGTACAATAATGGATTGATCAGGGAAGTCCGGCTTGGTAATCATCTCGGCTCGATTGATATAGGATTTGAATATTATTTTGAAAACTTTAAGATTTTATTATATAGACAGAATTTTTATGATGCAGGTGCCTTAGCTCACTTAGCAAATATTCAGGATGGATTGAATGGTTTTGTTTTTGAAAATAAAGACACTGCTTGTAAAAATGCGTTTCTGAAAAAGTTGAATTTAGAATTCCTTTACTCTAAAAACCAGGCTGGCGAGCCATGGTCTCCACAAACAGGGTCTCCCTATGAGGCCTATTATAATCATAGTCAATATATAAATGGTTGGTCATATAATGAGATTGGGATTGGATCACCCTTAATTGGTACCAGGACTTTCATAAGGGAAGACCTTCCAAATGATCCTAAAGACTATTTCATTAATAACCGTGTGGTAGCTTTACATGTCGGTCTCGAAGGAGCTTTTAACAAAATAGATTACCTGCTAAAAGCCACCTGGTCAAAAAATTATGGCACCTATCGTACTACTGATGAAGAGCAATCTACCGGAATACCAGATCCTGGCTCATATGGTCTTTTTGGTGAGCAAAAGCAGTTTTCAGCCTTCCTTCAGTTAAGCAGAGAAATAAGCACCAATGCTGGTCTCAGATTGATAGGCGCTGCTGATTTCGGCAAGTTATACTACAACTCTTCCGGTTTATTTCTCGCATTCTTTTACACATTTAGAAAATAATCATTGACTGAAAAGAGCATTTAGTCCTCTTTCAGATAACCTGGGAGGGGAGATAATATAGATTTTTAATATGATTAAAGTAGGAATAACAGGTCAGCCCGGCTTTATCGGAACCCATCTTTACAACTTTCTGGGCCTGAAGAAAGAAGAGGTCATCCTGGTGCCATTTCAGGACGACTATTTTTCAGATCAGAGGAAATTGGAACAGTTTGTAAAGCAGTGTGATGCAATAGTTCATCTGGCTGCTCTTAACAGGCACAATGATCCTCAGACAATATATGATACAAATATTGAGCTGGTCAATAAACTGATAACAGCCCTGGAGACAACAGGTGTTAAGCCTCATGTGCTGTTCTCTTCCTCTACCCAGGAAGAACGTGACAATGTCTTTGGTAAATCAAAGCGGGAGGGAAGGCGCCTGCTTTCTGAATGGGCAGACCGTTCGGGAGGAATTTTTACGGGGATGGTTATCCCCAATGTCTTTGGTCCTTTCGGTAATCCTTATTATAATTCGGTGGTGGCAACCTTTTCTCACCAGCTGACTCATGATGAACAACCAGGGATTGAAATAGATGCACAATTGAGGCTTATCTACATCGGTGACCTCGTTAAAA
>WXFD01000045.1 GCA_009877105.1 Bacteroidales bacterium | reverse complement strand
GGGCAGGGAACCGCACATGATTGACTTTGTCGAGCTCGCAAGCTCGGTTGAAAATTATATTCTTATCGTGTTTGTGATTGTGGTCAATCATGTGGGTTTCATGTGAAAATTATTTTGATTATACAGACCCTGTTCATTTTATCAAAGCCTGATAAATATTCCGTTCCAGGCTTATAGGCAGCAGGCGGACAGCTTCCACGGACAAATTCCTGACAGTTACCTCCTGATTATAAGATCCGCTGCCGTATTATTCTTCAGATCAATATCCATTTTTTTCCTGCCTGAACTTATCCTGTAGGGCGAGAACCTGGTGATCTGGCTGCCATCCTGAATGAATTCAGCCAGTTCGGCTGCAACTGATCCGTGTATATCGCTCTTCAGACGTGCCGATTCCCTCCCGTACCTGTCGGTGATGACCACATCCCGATCATTAAGGGGTTTGCCGGCCCTGTCCCTGACATTTATCCTGAGTGTCCAGGAAACTGAGTATTTATGCTCCTGGCCGGTCGCATCGACCCCAAACTCCAGTCCCTTAAAACTGTTTGACCTGAATTCAATCCCGTCGGCAACACATTCGGCACTTTCGGACGATCCCATCCTCACCGGCATGAAATTCCGGGCGGCATAGGGAGATCTTTCAAAAGTGTTTCCTTTCAATACCGTATTTTCTGCCCTTCCGTAAGCTGATCCCACCCATACCGGTGTAACATTGGATATTATGTTGTTGCTGTATATCATACCCCCGTCAGCATTGCCGATGTAGAAAGCAAAGGCCTCGGCATCTGTGCCGGGATCCTTCTGGTCAATATAGATCTCATTCCTGAAGATTTCATTGTCGCCCCCGCTGGCACTGTAAAAGAACGCTGAAGCCATGGGTATGTAACCGGGATATTCATGATATTTCTTTCCTGTGATGAAGAACCTGTTGTTGTAAACCCTGTTTCCGAAGCAACCGTTCGGTGCCCCTTTTTTTGCCCCGTAATCAGCCAGCCTTATTCCGTTAGTGCTGAGATGGTCGCGATATTCACAGCTGGGAGGTGCCGCACTGATATGGAATTCATTGTTGAAGATCTCCATGCCGCGGTGTATGTAAACCTCAATCCCCGAACCGGTTTCGGGTTCTATGTAGTTTGAGAATATCAGGGAGCTGTCGCCCATCGCCATGATGCTGTAATGATTTGTCACTGTCTGGCGGTTCATAAAAGTATTATGATGAATCCTTGAGAAATCTCCCTTGAATGAAAGACATCCCTGCCCTCCCAGGAAAGAGGAAAAAGAAACCTCTGATGCCTCCTTACCCCTAAGATCAACGGCATAGAATTCAGCTCCGTGACGGTTGATGATAAACGGGTTATCAATTTTAAAAGAGCATCTTGTTATGGTTGCCTGTTCAACATCGACGGCAGTGCAGTTAATTCCTGATGATATTATTTCCAGATTGTCGAGGATTACCCGGGTATCTCCGGCTGTTGACTGAATTCCCCATGAGAGGAAACCGGTTGCAGCGTTCCTTATGGTTCCGTTCCTGATGGTAACGGTTCCTTTTCCTTTCAAAACCGGTATGCCTTCCACGGGTGTTCCATCCGATGCATCGGCTGTGTAATCGAAGAAAGCCGAATGATCCCTGTTGAACAGATGATCGTAATGCCCCATGGGATGGGTTTGTCCGACGATGCCTATTCCCACGTCCATTGCCGGCCTTATATCTGCTTCATCCACCAGGCAGTCGGTTTCGGCTTTCACACGGACACGGTACCGGCCGGCAGGAAGATTATTAAGGTGTGCAAACACGAAACCGCCTCCGAGTCTTGGCGACCGGTTAAGAACCGGGCAGCCCGTTTTCGTTGAATCACTGTAGCGGGTAACGCATTGGATCCCGTTGCCGTTTTCGTCATCCACATATATGCTGACCTTCATGTCCCTGGTGAGATCTCCTCCCATTTCATCATAATAAAAGCCTGTTACGCCGCAGATGGCGCAGTAAGACCTTTCACCCAGCGGCAGATAAACATAATCGGAAATCAGTTCATCCCCGGCTTTCAGGCTCATCAGCTTTTTTCCTATGAAGGCATGGGTGTCTTTGGTATTCCTTATTTCAGCCCCCGGTGCCTTCGTAATATCCCAGCCCCTAAGTCCTTCCTCAAATCCGTAATTGGTTACATGTCCGTAATT
Organism: Bacteroidales bacterium; assembly: GCA_009877105.1. Lineage (GTDB taxonomy): Bacteria > Bacteroidota > Bacteroidia > Bacteroidales > VadinHA17 > LD21. The sequence continues at coordinate 2,865 of WXFD01000045.1, read as the reverse complement.
CCCGTCAGCGAATGCAATAGTGTAGCCGTTGAGGTCGAGAGTAACATCCTTGCCGAGAAAAACAGCACTCCGGGGTGAAGTAATGTCATTTACCAGAACATAAGTGGCACCGGGGATCGCGTAACTTCCGGCTTCGCTGACAGGAATCTCGCCCGGACCGGGCTGCCTGTGGGCGGAAGGAGAGAATTGTCCTGACAGTTCGGAGCAATGGATCAATGTTATCAGCAACATTGTCAGGTGAAAATAAAGCAGCTTAAACATCATTTTGCAGACTGATTCAGTTTGTTATATTTCATCAAAGCGGTCATTTACCTGCAATAACCAGAAGAATGAGGCCGGCCAGATAGGCGATGAACATTAGCGAGATAAGAGTGTTGACCATTTTGGATGCGCCCCTGAATTCCTTCCAGATGAACACACCCCAGAGGGCAGCAATGAGCGTTGCTCCCTGTCCGAGACCGTATGAAATTGCAAACCCTGCTTTTCCGGATGCCAGGATGCTCATCGACATGCCAAGGTTCCAGATCACCCCGCCCAGGATACCGGTGAGATGAACCCCTGCGCTGCCTTTCCTGTAATCACTGAATGAAAGAGGCTTTCCTTCGAATGGCTTCTTCATAATCAAATAGTTGAAGAGGAAGTTACTTGCCAGTACACCCAGTGCAAAAAAGAAAACAGCACCGTATGGCGTGAGCTTGCCGGGTTCGGGATTCACGAAATCGGTTGCCATCGAACTGGCAACAAACCGATAGAACAGAGCCATGAGAACGCCGGCCGACACGGAAAGCAGGATTCCCTTGCCTGAAACCTTCTGTTGTGATACACTATGCTTTTTGTAGGCAACTGCATCTATTACTATGGCAGTAACAATGAGTGCCACACCGGCAAACAGGATAACGGGATCTCCCTTGGGTGTAAATATGTAATTGATTATTACTCCCAGCGCCAGAGCGATGCCGACGCCCACCGGAAAAGCAAGTGCCATCCCTGCGATGGCCATGGCTGCAACCAGCAGAATATTTGAGGCATTGAATATTATTCCCCCGGCTATTGCCCTGAAAATATTTGCAGATTCAGCCTGGCCGATATCGGCTGCAAAACTCCGTCCCTGTGTTCCGGAACTGCCGAGGGTGAATCCAAGCAGAAGCGAAAACAGCAGTATTCCAATAACATAATCCCAGTAGAACAATTCAAAGCGCCATGACTTCCCTGAGAGTTTCTGGGTATTGCCCCATGAGCCCCAGCACAGCATTGTGACAATGCACAGGACCACCGCAAGTGAGTAGGATTGTGGAATGAACATAATTGAAAAGATAAAAGGATAACAGAAAAAGAATAAAAATAAAAAGATAAAAGTTAACAGGGCTAAGATAAAAGGGAAAATAATTTAAATATTACAACAACAGTAAATAAAAATGCCGGAAAACTCTTTCAGCTTTCATGATTAACAGGGCCACATTCTGTTAATAAAAAATTCTTAACTGCCTGTCTGAATTCAGTTCCATTGATTAATTTTAAGTTCATATTCAATGTCTGTTTAAGTTCTGTTGGCATTAAAAATTTTTATGAATCGGGTAAGGCATTGGCAGAGTTGTGATTATGGAAATTTTTATGTAATAAACAATTGTATTTTTTCTATTGATGTTGAGATAGTCAATTACTCAAGTTTCGCAGCTCTTTAAAATGTTGAGAACCAAATAGAAATTGCTAAGGAAAGCAACATAGTTTACAAGTTAATATACTGTTATTGGGTATATTAACGATGTCAGCCAAAACATTGCAATCATGCTGCAGAGCAAAGATATTATTGCAATTCCGGGAATAGAAACGGTTTTTCCATAGGCGGCTTGAACCGGATTTTAACTTAATGCCTGTTTCTTTTCAGATTTCTGCCTGTTCAGGGAGATCCCTCATTTCGCAGATCCTTCGCACACTCAGGCTCTGCTCATTCGGGATGACAGGCATGTGGGGTAATAAACGGGGGAAGAAACGGCGGGCCACGGCAGAGTGATTAAATACATTCAGAATCCCGTTCCGTGGCCCGCCGTTTCTTCCCCCTCCTGACCACACTGATCACCGTGTCATCCCGATACCGGTTCACCGGGAGAGGGATCCCCCTATTCAGGTACCGGAGCTGATAAATGGCTTTTGAGCTGATAATATTTTATGGAACACTTCAGGTGTTCTGCCGGACCAGGGATCCGATAATACCGGCAAAAACGGATCCGCTCCGCGGAAAAGTGAACCGAAAATCCGGAAGTTATCGGATGGAACGGCCAGAAGATTGAATATCAATATCATAATGAAGATACATAAGCTTATAAACGATTAAATATTTGTGCATTGTTATAGGTTGCGAAACTTGAGTTATTGACAAGAATTTTTGGAATATCCAGGTGATAGATGATAATCATGCAAATTATTACCTGGAGATTGACTCGGTTGATTTCAGGCAGGCTTCAAGGATGAATTACACAATCATTGATCTGAAATGACCATTTAAATATTACACAGCCAGCCAGCCCGGAGGGCTGCAAGTCCAATATCCATGGTTATATCCATGGTAAATGTCTGCCCTGGCTTTCAACGCCGGAGGTGTTGAAGAACAGCAGCTTCAACCCTCTCCGGGGTTGGTAAGCAGAGTCGGAGAACTACCCCGGATGTTACCGGGGACATTGGACTTAAAAGCCCCGCTGGAGCGGGGCAGGCTCCCAGGCTTTAAAAAATTAAACGCGAGGGCAAAGATGGAAGTTAAGCAGAACGGCAGCACAATACTTACAAGGTGGTATCCGAGCGGGGGTTATATAAAAGAAACAGCAGGAGGAGCAACCAAAGAATACACATTTATAGGAGGTGATGCCTATT
>WXFD01000044.1 GCA_009877105.1 Bacteroidales bacterium | reverse complement strand
CAAAAGCTGATAATACAGTCATTTCAACGGGAGGAGGAACTCCGTGCTTTTACGAAAATATGGAATTCATGCTGCAGAACGGACTTACCGTTTATCTCATGATGACTCCGGAAAGCCTTGCACGACGACTTGCCCGGTCATCCACCGGACGGCCGTTACTGAAAGGCATTGATAAAGAGGAACTTGAGGCCTATGTCAGGACAAAACTTGCTGAACGTGAGCCCTGGTACTCAATGGCCGAAATAAAAACCGACATTGCCGAAAGAAATTTTTTTCATTTGCTTTCGTTGATAAAAAAAAGGCTGGGAAGATGATTATTCCAGCGAATTTCTTAATTTAGTTTGTTGAATTAAATAATTGAGGTTATGGGAATCAGACATTTCATACTACCCCCGGTAAAAATGGAAGTCGATCCCTCAGGCGGTGAATGGGCAAACCTGACAAACAGGTTTGCCGGGAAAATCCTTTTCAGAAAAAAGTTGTATTATCTTGAAACCGGTGACCTGTCGGTAATCGATAATATCAGAAACCCTTGGTTTTATGAGGAGCTGTTTGTTTATGCCCTTGCTTTCCAGGACAGAAACCTGCTCCCTGCTCTCAGGAAAATCGCCTCCTCGGAACAGTCCGGCAATGAGATTCGAAGCAAGGCATCCAAAACAGCAGAGAAAATAGGACTGAAGGAAGATGCGGATGAGGTGACTCAGGTAAAGGACACGTGGTCAAGTGGATTCGCGAGAGCTGAAAATGCCCGGAGAACACTGGCTGGCTCAAGATATCCCCAGACCACAGAGATATTGAAACTGCTGAAGGATAACTCTCCTGAACTTAAAAGACTTGCTCTGTTCCTTATCGGAAAGTTCAGGATGACTGATATGATACAGGAAGTATGCGAATGCCTTAATGTAAGCGGTATCGAAGATGATGTCTATGCCGTGATACGTAGCCTGGGACCGGATGTAGTCAGAGATATCGACAGATACTATCTTAAGACAGCTGGAAATGTTAATATCAGCAAAGTGCTACTCAGACTAATGTCGGAGATCCACCAGCCGGACGACCTGTCGTTTCTTACCGGAAGGCTGTCATGCAACTCAAGGTCTGTGAGGGAAATGTCGCTCAACATTCTTTTCTCATCCAGATACAGCCTGACGCAATCTGAGCGGGAAAGGCTTAAACCAACTATAACCGAGACATTTGGGACCCTTGCCTGGATGATTTCCATGCTTGCAGCCTTGGAAGAGGGGAATAATGAATTCCTGACAAAACAGCTTATCAGGGAATATGATCGCTGGAAATTTTATCTGCTCAGGATCCTTCATCTTGTGTACAAGGAAAAAGTTGAAGAGGACGGGAACAATCCCATTCCTGAACTGTCATCACTGATCTATGGGAATACTGATCGGAAGACCGAATGGAAAAAGATACTGAAAAAACTCCGTTCGTGGTATCCAATTGAAGTGCCTCCCATGACTGTATTATCAGAAGATATTATTAATTGCGATTACAATGTTCTTGGGGTTTGGACAAAAGCTTGTACTCTCAGGAGTATCCCGATTATAGAGGATTCAAACCTGGGGGAATCGGTCGCGGCGCTTCTTTTCAGCCCCGAACAGATACTCAGGGAAGAAGCTGCAAGGCTTCTGGCACGCACATCAATGGAACTATATAGCTCAACTGTATCGAGGATTCCTGACAGAAACAAAACCCACCTCGATAGAATGGTTTCCGATCAGATCAACGAAAAGGAACTGCTGTTTGAAAAGGTAAAATTTCTTGTATCATGCTTCGACAAAATCAAAGAGGATGAGCTGCTGTTCCTTGCCGAAAGAATGGCTTTTGCCAGAAATAACCAGCGGGGCATTTTCTCGCAGCCATCAAATAGCATATTGTGGTCATTTACAGAAGATAACAGCGAACCGGAGATCTTTGTGAACCATGACGACATGAGCGACCCGGGCAGGGTGGCGCGTGATATAAGATCGTTCTGCTTTTATTGCTACGTGCTCCCGCTGAGAAGCATAAGCGAATTTGACTTCCATTTTCCTGAAAGTTCTTTTGAAGTTTTCCGTTATATAGATAAACACGAAGGATAATATTACCAGTATATGGCTTCCGGAAACAAATTATATGGATCGTTCAGTCCCTTCCCGGGTTTAAGACCCTTTACTCCGGAAGAAAGCGACTTTTTTTTCGGTAGGGAGAGAGAGAGCGAGGAGATATTCCTCAAACTGCTCAGAAGCAGGTTTGTAGCAGTTACCGGAGCCTCGGGAAGCGGAAAATCTTCACTGGTGCAGGGCGGTCTGATACCCAGGATCAAAAGTCTTTCGGAAGCCGGTGAAACACAGTGGCGCATAGTGAACGTCAGGCCCGGAAGCGACCCCCTGGGAAATCTGGCATCAGCCCTGTCCGGCAACGGTCCGGTAAGGGATCCGAACGACGAAACTCAAAACGAGATACTGAAAGTGCTTCGCGATAACCCCGACGGGATAGGAGAAGTTATCAGAAATGCACCACCCCGGTTCAGGGGAAAGACTTTGCTGTTCATTGACCAGTTCGAGGAACTGTTCAGGGACGTTTCATTCCAGTCATATCCCGACCGCGAAAAAGAACTTTCCAGGTTCGTCACTCTTCTTACAAATTCAGTATCACATAATAATCCCGATATCTACCTTGTCATTGCAATCAGGTCGGACCTGATAACCGAATGCTCACATTACAGGGGATTCACCAACCTGATCAACGGAAGCAATTACATGGTCTCGAAGATGAGCAGGGAAGCCATGCGGGAAGTCATTGCCGGACCTATAAAAACGATAGGAGCGGAGATCGACCAAGACTTGGTTGAACTCCTTGTAGATGAGGTAAGCAACCCCGATCATCAGCTGCCGATACTCCAGCATGCCCTGATGAGAACCTGGCTGCACTGGCAGGAACTCGATGAACCGGATCGGCCAATTGATTTTTCCGATTACTTCGCAATAGGCACGATAAGAGATGCCATTTCGAGGCATGCCGATGAGATCTATGAAAAACTTAACGGAAAAGAGAAGAAGATTTGTGAACGTCTTTTCAAAAATATTACCGGCAGCGGACCCGATAACAAGGGAATTCGCCTGCCTTCGACCATCAACGAACTCAGATCGTCAGTTCAGTGTGGCTACGATGAACTGATAAAAGTGGTGGAGGAATTCCGCAATCCTTCAATATCAGTGCTTACTCCCCATTATTCAGTTCCGCTCGACGATAATTCGACAATAGATCTTTCGCACGAAAGCATTATACTTCTCTGGTCCAGGCTCAGGCAATGGGTTACTGAAGAATCGGCATCAGTGCAGATGTACCTCCGCCTTTCAGAATCATCCTCCCTTTATCAACAGGGGAAGACAGGACTGCTTAAACAGCCTGACCTGCAGTTAGCCCTGAACTGGCGCGATCAGAACAAACCCACTCTGTCGTGGGCAATAAAATACGATCCTGCTTTCGAAAGAGCAATGGTCTATCTGCGGACCAGCGAAAAGGAATTTCTCGAGTCGGAAGAAAGAAAGGTTAGACAAACCAAATGGAGACTCAGAAAAATAATGATGATATCCTCCGTCTTAGGCGGACTGGCAATACTGGCAGGATTGATCACCCTGATTTCACTGGGATTGAAATTCTCGGCCGATAATCAGCGCAGGACCATAGAGGAGCAGAAAAGAGAAGCTGAAGCGAGGGAGCTGGTTGCGGAAGAATATGCATCGGCTGCCCTTATGAAATCAATGCTGTCTGACTCGGCAGCTGCTGCTGCAAGACGTGAACATGATGCTGAGAAAGTAATGAGGCTCAGGGCTGAAAATGAAATGATAAGCGGCCGAAGGCAGTTTGAATATGTCGTCAGGGAGTCAGAAAACGCCATAAGGGAAGGCACACTGGCAAGAATGATGGCCGATTCCGCCTTAAGACTGAAGGAGGAGACTGGCAGGCTGAGAATGATCTCGCTTGCAAAATCAATGTCGCTCAGATCATTGCAGCTTCCCATGCAGGACGAGCTTCAGCCTTTGCTGGCATACCAGGCTTATCTCTTCAATAAGGCTAACACTGGAAGCAGAAATGATGCAGATATCTATGCCGGCCTCTACAATTTAGCCAAAAACAGGGGAAGTAATAAAATTAAAAACTTCAACTCTCCTGGTACCCCGGTTGGAAACATCGTCTTTATACCCGGGAAAAATGAGTTCTTCTCTTCCGATTCGCGCGGTAATATACTGAGATGGAACATGGATGCCGGAGACAAGAGTTTCAGGGTTGTTTATTCCGGGGATGAAGTCGTTGATGTGATGGCTGTCAGCCCGGGATCGGACTGGCTGGCTTTCGGGAAAAAGGATAATGTTATTGGTATGATCCCGGTGGAAGGCAATGAACAGGGATTTGAACTTAAAGGCCATTCTGGAAAGATCAGGTCGATGGTATTTTCCTACGATGGCAGATACCTCTATTCAGCCGCTCTCGACGGAAGGGTGCTTAAATGGGATTTGACCGCCAGAACTTCTACCGATGTCGGAACAGGAGGGATAATGGTTACATCGGTAGTACTGTCGCTCAATAACGATTATATGGCGGGTATCAGCGACAGGGGTAAGGGCATTGTCTGGGGCACCGGCATGAAGGACAGGAAACTTACGATCGAATCCGAAGGAAAGAAGATACTCAATATTCGCTTTAAACCCGATGATGACCGGATTGCAGTCGGTTATGATGACGGCACGATAGAATTGTGGGATGCCGCGCTCGGTGAAAAGATCAGTGGTTTCAAGGCTCATCAGGGAGCCGTCAGCGATATCCGGTTCAATGGCAGTAACCGGCAAATGGCAACAGCAGGCTCCGATGGCAGCCTTAAGCTCTGGGATACTGACGACCTGTCAGCTGCCCCGGTGACTTTCACCGACAATGAAGGTGTTGTAATATCCTGCGATTTCAGTCACGACGGAGCGATGATCCTGTCGGCTGTGGCCTCCGAAAAACCCAGGATAATTGCCCGTCCCGCATTTGCCGATACCTTTGCAGCCGACGGCTGCACATACGTTACAAGGAACTTCACCCCCGAGGAATGGATTGCCTATGTAGGCAAGGACATAGCCTATGAGGAAACATGCGCCGGAGTTGATGATCACAGGATAAGGATACGGCAGATTAGATAGGGCGCAGGGGGATAGGTCTTGCGGTCTTGCAGTCTTGCGGTCCCTTCCAATGCAGCACATCGCCTATAATACATAATACATAATACATTGTCTTGCGGTCCCTTAGTCTCCGCCCTGCGCCCTGTGCCCATTCTTCTTCCCCCCGAAAGAACCAATCCATTTTTTAACTACTTTTGCATCCGCATTGTGAACAGCGATCAGACTTCTGTTGTTTGATATACATTATACAGTTGACTGACGGAAAGAATAAAAAATTAATTGGAAATTATATGAAACCCACATGTATTGTATACACAAACACGTATCTATATAATTTTCATACATGTGGGTTCCCCCGCTTGAGCGGGGCAGGCTATCATACCATTAAAATCAAAATTATATTATGATGAATAGCAGAAAAGCGCTTCTTATGATACTCGACGGCTGGGGAATAGGCGACGGATCAGTTGCTGACGTTATCAGCCAGGTCCCGACTCCAAACCTCACGGCGCTGAAAAATAAGTATCCTAAT
>WXFD01000043.1 GCA_009877105.1 Bacteroidales bacterium | reverse complement strand
CCTGATTTATATTCAGGCACTGAAGATGCGAAATGAATTCAAATCGACACGTGACCTTATCGCTTGTAATAAATTATATATTAACCATTTACAATGGTTTTAAAATAAATCTTTTGGACACTAGTGAAAATATCTCATTAATGCTCTCATGCTTTTTCAATTGCTCACGATAATGCCAAATGGTCTTGGAATCCGGGACTTGTGCATAAGAGTCGATTCCCAGGAATTTGCAAAAACTGTGACGGTCAAGGATCTGGTATTCGGTATTATCATCGGAAAGATTGTACATCCTTTGTAAAACCAATACTTTGAACATCATGACCCGATCAAAGGCAGGCCGGCCACCAACTGAAGGATCAGTTACCACAAAGGCTTTATCGATCACAGGACGGAAATCCTCCCATCGAATAAACTTGTTTAACTGTTCCAAAGGATCTTTCATATTGGTGATCTTTTCCTGGCGAAATTGGTCTTCAAAGAGTCCACGAGCTTTATTTTTGCGCATCTTTTGTTTTTTTATTAAAGATACGCAATCAAATTAATCTATATATTTGATAAACAATTAGTTATAAACTTTTTATTAACAATTTGGTATTTAGAGGTACCCATAAGATAATTCCAGATAGAATCTGTTACAATCCGTTGAGCACAAAAAGACAGCGATAATTATTACTGGTTTTTCAATGACCCTCCGGGAAAAATAAGAAGATTTTAATAACAACTTTTTTTTGTCCTGTTAATAACAAAATCATCAAACCAGTTATACCCGGTGTTTTCATAATGTAATTTCATACCATGAACTGCAGGAAAACCAAAACCATATCAAAGGCGGGATAACAACAGCTCCTCAGTTTCAAATTCGCGATTTAATGGTTTAAATATCAGCCAAAAGACCAGAAATTTAGATAACCGATCAGAAACTCATTAACCAACAAACATCAAACAATGAAAAAGTATCTGTTTATTCTTATGATGACATTGGCATCATTAAATATTGTCAACGCCCAAACCGATGCCGGTGGCTGCAAGGATCATCCGCTGTTATCCCGGCTCGAAAATTTCTACATCTCCGAATGTGAGGAAAATTACAACGAACTTCAGCTTCGCACAGGAAGCAATAAAACAGAGACCAAAGAAGGCAACCTGTTCTATATTTATTACAGATACAACTCCGATGCAGGCGTGAAACCAAAAAGTGTGCTGCAGATAATGAAGAATTACGAGGCAGCAATTACAAAAAACGGGGGTAAAATGCTGTATAAGAACTCAAATTCGCTCGATGCAGACCTGGAAGCCACATACTACCTGTCAACCAAAGAAAAGGAATATTGGATCCAGCTTGCTTCATTTGCAGGAACCGACAATGCTGTTGAAGCATTCGCCCTGAAGATACTGGAAATAGAAGCGATGAAACAGGAAGTGGCGGCAAGTGAAATGTTCGAAGCTATCAGAAAGGATGGTTTTGTAGCTTTGTATATCAATTTTGAAACAGGAAAATCCACTATAAAACCCGAATCGGCACCTATCATCAACCAGATCGTGGAAATGCTGCAGCAAAATCCTGATCTGAAAATCAGCATCGAAGGGCACACCGACAATACCGGCACAATGGCATCAAATCAAACCCTTTCAGAATCGAGAGCGAAATCGGTGATGGATGCCCTGATTTCAAAAGGTATTGCAGCTGCACGCTTAAAATCAAAAGGCTGGGGGCAGACAAAGCCAATCGCTGATAATAGTACCGGTGAAGGGAAAGAGAAAAACCGGAGGGTTGAAATTGTAAAACAATAAAATTCCGACAATATGATTCATCAGCAGGCGCCTCAGCGCCTGCCGGGCAGTATGCCCTTTAATCCCGGACAAGATATAACACACCCATTATAGAAGCCAGGAAGGGTTTATTATCAATCTGTTATCTGGATTAATCGCTTATTACTATCTGCCAAAGGAACCATCTCTTAATCTGGAGATTATTGATGAATCATTGGCTTTATCTTTTTAACTTTATATCGAACTCACGTTAATATTAATGAATTGAAAGTTCTCCTGTCCCTGGAAATTAATAACCTGGCTGGATATTCAAGCTGATTAAGTATCTTACCACAGAGAACACGGAGATACACGGAGCAGAATCCTCTGTGCTCCTCTGTGAACTCCGTGGTGAAAAAATCTTACCACGGAGAGCACGGAGAAACACGGAGAAGAATCCTCTGTGTCCCTCTGTGAACTCCGTGGTGAAAAAAGATTCTTTTTTTAACCTTGCAGTTACCAGTTTAAACAAAATTTTCACAGGTTCTTTAATCTCTTATACAACGAACGGAAACCTCAGGTTTTCTGCCATCCATACCTGATCCCCTATTTCTGCAAATTTGTAAACATTGCCGTCGCGCAGGTCAGTAAAACTATCTTCTTTTATTGTAAAAGAGAAAGCACTGTCATATCCTGTCCCGTAACTATTAGTTGCGTAAGCACGTACATAATAAGTAGTTGTAGGATTTAAGCCGGTAATACTGCTGATAAAGCTGCCTGCTCCTGTTCCATCATTGGTTTTGTTATCTGATATTGCCGGTGTAAGCCCTGTGCTCCAGCATATCCCACGGTTTTTAACAGTTGATCCGCCATCAGACATAATATTACCACCAGTTACAGCTGAATGCGAAGTTATGTTGGTAACGTCCATAGTTGTTAAAAAACAGGTATATTGTCTTTGTCTTCTCCACAGCTAAACATAAAAGACAATAATGCTAATATTATTTGCACTGGATAATTTAAAAATAGTTGCTTATTCATCTCTCTTTAAATCAATGGTTAAAACTTGTTCTAATTCTCTAATGCCCGATTACTTTTTTAGATTCAGAATTGACCCGTATAATGGTTATAGATTTAGTTCATTTCTTTGTCAGGACAAGCAGCCACGAAAAGGTGAGCTCCTCCCGTTCAGTGCCATTATCCAGTTTCTTTTCAGTCAGTTTCCTGCCTTCTCCGCCGAAGGTGCTTTTCCCGTCACCTTTTGTAACCAGGAGATCAGGCCGGATTGTTGAAGATGATTCTACATCCCGGGCATCCATTTTCATCTCTGCCTGAGCCATCTCTGCCTGAGCCATAACCATTGACATAAGCTGTTCTGCCATTTCCCCCCTGGCTCTCTTCTTCATTGCGGCAAGTGTGTCGAGCAGGGGATTGTAACTTAATTCGAAAGAGTAAGGATCGGGAACAGGATCTTCCACAGGGCCAACACGGAGTGAAGTTTCCGTTTCTTCATTTTCTGCCCAGGAGCTAGGGGGAGAATCTGTCGGCCACCATCTCGACCATCCCTCCCGTGTCTCATGATAGCTGTATTTAATATCCATATCCGGAAAGGCGAATTTCAGGGCTTTACCTGTTTTGGAGTCAAAAATCACCTGGACTGAAGCAGGAATGTAGGTAGCAGGTAAAAACACAAATGATGGCGTACCGGTTACGCTTCTTGTACGGAGGGAACTACCTTCAGACCCATTGTTACGGCAGTCAGAGCCGGTTACTTCTTCCCGGCCTTCAGAAGACTCGTGGAGCCTGTAAACAAATGCAGATATTTCAGCACTTACCGGTGTAAAGGCCAGCAGTGTCTGATTGGTCATTATCAGTGGGTTCTGGGTTACATTGCTCAATTCAGACCGTTTCAGGGATATCTTAACCCTTACATCAGACTCCTCCAGAAACTCCTTATGTGAAGAAAACGATTTACGGCAATCCTTCCCCTCTCTTACCTGGTAACTTCCCTGTGAAGAGGTCATGCGGCTTTTGCGTCTGGTGGCTGTCAGGGTCAGTTCCGCATCATTGCTGGTTATCTCCATGCGCTTTTCGGCAATCCTGGTGGCAATGGTGGTTTTGCTGTATGGTACCTTGTACTTCGGAAGTATCTCACATGCGTTGTAAATTGTGATTATCTCGCTGTTCTCATTGGTCTCTTCAGGCGCCTGGTATTGTATCCTGACAGTACCATCACCGATCATGAAAACCCTGTAATCGGGGCCGATGTCGCATTCCTCACCGTTCGTGATCTCGCCATTGCGGGCATGCACGACAATGCGGTTAAACTCCCGTGAGGTCTGTCCATACCTGTCTTTGAACTCTTTTACCCTGATCTCCATCATCGCGCCGGCGCCGACCTCTTCATACTCGGGATCCACCGTGCATTCAACAGGTCTCTTCTCAAATCGTTCTATTATTTCCGTAATGCCATGGCTGCCGCGGAACTGCTCTGACATCATATTCCCGTGCCCTGAAAAAGTGGTTCCCGTATTTCGTTCGGTGGGTGATGCCGGTCTTTTCTCCTGTGTCCCCAGGGTCTGCCAGCTATGGACCATTTCACGCTGCTTCCCTTCGAACCAGAGAGATATGGTCCATTTTGACCTTACAGGCCGGCCGTCGGCACCGGTCTCATTCAATCCGGAAACAAGTTCAGAAGTAAATATGTATTCCGGAGTCTTTGTTTCAGTCCCATAACCCGGCAGGTTACCGGCATCTCTCAGGCTCCCGGTGTAGCTGTCTGCATCTGCTCCGCCAAGGTGGAAGCACGGGGTGGTTACCAATTCCGCTATCCGGGAAAAGACCGAAGAGCGGAATGCATCGGCATTAACCAGGTGCATGGGGTCAGTCAGAGTTGTACTGCCCAGAACGGCCGTCCGGCTGCAATCGGAACATCCTGCTGGCTGTGCAGATATGGTGCCGGAGAAAAAGAATAAAACACGAAACAGAAGGATAAATGCGTAAGCTTTTCTGTAACCTGTATTTTTCATAAATCTGTCGTTTAAGCTAGATCTTCACAAATTCAACTCTCCGGTTATTGGCCTTCCCCTCCGGCGTGGTATTGTCGCTGACCGGTTTGCTCTCACCCCACCCCTTCGATGTCAGGCGGCTGCCGTCAATCCCAAGCTGCATCAGGGTACTTACCACGGTTGCTGCTCTCTGTTCGGAGAGTCGCTGGTTAAATGCCTCTTCACCATCGCTGTCGGTATGCCCCTCTACACTGAATCTCAGCTCGGGATGCTCGTTCATCAGCTGGCAGATTGTATTGATCACTCCCATTGATTCCGGCTTCAGGGTTGCCTTGTTCACATCAAACCTTATCCCGCTGGCAATGATCTTCCCGTCCTGCAGAAGCCTGTCATACAGCTTCACCCCTCCTTCAGCGATCCGGATGTTCCTGATGAAGCGGTTTATCCCCTTGGTGCCGGCCGAATTGAAACCGGGCACACCGAGGGTGATACCCGTCGGATTGCACTCAAGATTGGGTATATTGACCAGGCGGGCATCATCAAGATAAACTTTCAGTGCCCGTATGTTGAATGAGAGGGCGACGTGCCGCCAGAAACTGTCGTCGTGGTGATCACTGTACCTGGCTCCCGGATACAAGGACCCTCCAACACCTTTGTAATCAACTCCATTGGCAGTTATAGTTATCAGGTTGCAGGCATCCGGCAGGTTTTTCTGGTTTTTACGGTCACAGAGCCATATATGATAGTAGCAATATTCCCGCCCTTCAAACCAGGCATCGAATTCGAGTGTGAAGACATCAGGCAGATAATCCGATTTCGGATCTTTCAGGTAAGGAACGATATATGCGTCACCTGACCTGAAATAGATGACCTTGTGATTGTCAAACACGGCATTTTCGATGCCCCCGCCGTAAACAAGATCCCACCGTGCAGGGAACTCGCCGTTCTGTTCGTTCTCATGATTATCTTCAAAAAGAATCCTGTCGCCCGGGACAAAATCATATTTCGCCCATACGAGTTCAGGTTTTTGTTTATCCGGGGCAACCTGTGACGCCTGCTCATTTACCTGTCCGGCAGCCTGGGACACCTCCCTGTTTACCTCTCCGCCAGCTTCTTTTTTCGCGGCGTTTCCGGTTGCTGCCTCCTTGCTCCCGCTCTCTTTCCTGCTCTGCTCTTTTTTCCTGAATACAGAGACGACTCCTTCCTCAGCCTTATCAAAGACTTTGGTCACAGCCTCATCAGCTTTACGGTTAGCCCTGCGGTCAGCCTCCCTGTTTATCTTGCCTTTCACGTCAACCTTTATCTGCGAGTTAATACAGATTAAGGGCGCAAAAAGGATCATGAGAATAATTGCTTTTTTCATAACCTGCATTATCTTGTTTGTCTTTTTGTATGAAGTTATAAATCAGAAGAATAAAAGACAAAAGAATGTGATGAACTGCACAGGGAAGTGATATACTGCAATAATGTCGTGATCAGGTTTGCACCTTCCCTGGCTGTGTCTTACTGTTTTTGAGGATAGCCTTCATATGAAATTGTCGGTTCTGAGTCACCCCCGGTATTTATAACAGAGCTCCCGCGGTTCACAGGACCCAGCCTAAAAATAAAGATCAACGGACTACCAATCAATATTTTGTGACAAACATCCGCCGCGGGTGATGAAAAGCAGGCAGCGAGGGACAAAAAAGAAAGAAACTACCCGGAGGGTATCAGAAATCAATGTGGAGGGTATCCTTTATCTTATCAATAAAAAGCCGTCCGAGAGGGATGTTGTAATTTCCAACGATCATATGGCTGTACTCGATTGCTTCAATATGATTTATATTAACCACATATGATTTATGGATCTGGAGGAAAACAGAGCCGGGCAGTTTATTAATAAAATCTTTAAGTGTAGATCTTATCAGGTGTTTTTTGCCTCCGCTGCAGAATAATTCAAGGTAGTTCCCGTCTGATTTGATCCATAGAAGGTCATTGAACTTTATTTTGACCAGCAGGTAATCCTTTTTTATGAAAATACAATCATTTAGTATCTCGCTTGGAGTTTCGCGTAAACCATCATCCACATGTCCGTTTACCCGGCTTTTCCTGAAAACAGCCACTTCAATTGCAGCGAAAAGATCCTTATCCGTGAATGGCTTAACAAGATATCCGTCAGGCATCACTCTCCTGGCCCTCTCAACGGTCTCCTTGTCTGCATATGAAGTCAGAAAAATGAATGGCACTTTGTACTGATCCCTGATAACGCGCGCGAGATCAATACCGTCCCGTTCACCACTCAGCATGATGTCGAGTATGACAAGGTCGGGTTTAATGTTTTTGAGTAATTGTTCCGCCTCATCTGCCGAAACAGCCATCCCGGTTACAATATATCCAAGGCTGACAAGTTTGGTCCGGATGTCTTCAGCTATTATCAGCTCATCCTCCACTATAAGGATCCTTATGTCACCCGATGCTTCCAAAACCAGCGGATTTATATCTTAATGGCCTTATTTTGCCTGTAATCAAAATACAAATTTACTGACAAATCTATAACTACCGTAATTAAAAAGTTATTGTGATCTCGGTTCCCTCCATACACAAAAAAACCATAACCCCTTTTATCTGCCTTACCAGGAGTGATACAAGCTTCAGACCGAGTGTTCCGGCTCCGTCAGGTGATATATGCCCGGGAATCCCAATACCATTGTCCTTTATCCTAAACAGGTATTTATTATTGCTGTTCCGTGATAGTGAAATGAAAATGTCGCCGCTGGTTTTTCCAATAAACGCGTATTTGTACGCGTTCACAATGAGCTCGTTCGCAATCAGCCCCAGGGGAATGGCTGTATCGATATCCAGTGCAACGTTATTGCAATCAACATGATACGATATCGTGGCAGCCTTATCGCCATATCCTGAAGAAACAGATTCCGCAAGTCTCTGAAGATACAGCCCGAAGTCGATTTCCGACAACTTTTCCTGCTGGTACAGCATCTGATGTATCAAAGCCATCGATTTGACACGCTCCTGGCTCTCCTTAACGGCGATCTTTACTCCCGGATCGGCGATATTGTATGACTGCAGGCTCAGAAGGCTTGAAATAGTCTGCAGATTATTCTTGACCCTGTGATGGATCTCCTTTAGTAGGATCTCCTTTTCCCTCTCCGACTTTTTTTTCTGCCGGTAGTTCCTCCAGAGGATGACTGTCGCAACAAGCACCAGCCCGAGGATAGCGAAAAGAGCATACCCAAGGATGCGCTGGGTCCTCAGATTTTCGTCCTGTACCTTTTTTTCCATCATGAGAGTGCTGATCTCACTGTTCTTCTTCTCAGTCTCGTATTTAAGCCGGAGTTCGTCGATCGACCGCCTTTTCTCAGTTGAAAAGATCGTATCTGTCAGGGATTTGTACTGTTTATTCCAATAGAGGGCTTTGGCATAGTCGCCCAGTTTCTCATAAAGGCCGGAGAGGTGCTTGCTGACCAGCATCCCCTCATGGAAATAACCCAGTGAATCGGCCAGGGCGCCAGCTCTGTGGAAATAGTTAAGTGCTGATGAATAACGACCCTCATGTGTGTACACCCTGCCCAGGTCATACAAATTATTGACCATCTCCTGCCTGTTATCTGTTTTCAATGCATCCTCCAGGTTCCCGAGCAGGAGCACGCGTGCGCTGTCGGGTTTGCCGGTCTTCAACATGAGCTCTGCCAGGAATCGCCGTGAGAAAAGCATTCCGTTCAAATCATTCAGCCTGGCTGCCAGGGCAAGTGATTCCCTGATGAAGAAGCCGGCCGAATCGGGGCGGCCTTTCTCACTGTAGATTGATCCCATAAAGCGTGCAGTTAAGGCTTTACCCCATATATCATTGTTTCGTTCAAAAAGCATAAGTGCCTTCCTGAAAAATGTCATCGCGTTGTCATTTTCCCCGAGATCCATGTAAACAGAGCCGAGATAGTTATAGGCATACGGCAGCTTATCGAGGTAGTTCATATGTTCAAACACCGCGGCAGATACGCTGATACTCCCTGCAGCAAGCTCATAAAAACCCATCGCCTGGTACAAAATTCCCCTGAACAAACGGATCATGCCACTCATGAACTTGTTTTTGACTGAGTCAGCAATGAACAGAGCCTCATCGTAACATCTGAGGGCGGATTCATTCCTGCCCTGCAGCCAGTGAATACGCCCAATGTTTGCGACGGCGGATATGATGATCTCAGTGAATCCGGCCCCGCGGGCCCGCTCAAGGGTGCTCTCAAACCCCCGGAAAGATTCATCAAGTCTGCCCTTCAGGAAACTTATGCTGGCATTCGCATTGCCGACCCGAAGGATCGCCAGCTCATCGTTCAGTTTCTCAGCCAGCTTAAGTGATCTTTCAAGCATTATCCCCGACGAGTCATAGGCTCCTCGCGACATGTAATTACAGGCCATATTGTACCAGGCATAGGCAGCCTCATGTTCGTTACCCTCCTTCCTGGCAGCTTCAAGTGCCTCAGTGGCAATCCCGAGGGCCCCGGAATATGAAATGTGGTTGTATTCGGCAGCGATTTTATTCAGCAGTGCGGCTTGCCGCTTCGATTGTTTCAGCAGGACACTGAGGCTGTCGGTAATATGATTGCCCTGAGGACTGGCAGGAGCGAGACAAAAGAAACCGAGCATTATGAAAAACAAAAATCCCGGATTGCTCAGGAGATGAATCCTGAAACGGGCAGAAACCACTTTGTGATCAGCAGTCATCAGCGAATCCAGTGTTTTGGAAGCCGGTTTACAGCTACAATTTAATACTATTTTTTCAGATCCGAATAATTATTTATGCCTTCCGGTATGCCCGGGGGCGGGTTATGCAACTTTTTCAACAGCATGGTTTCCGGTATATCCGCAGGTGGCATCCGGCGATTGTCAGCTGCCAATACTGCCCCGGAATGAACAATGATCCAATCCCTCTTAATGCTGACAAAAAGGAACCTGCCTGCTCAAGGCAGATCAGGAGCCGTATGGACCAAATAATTTAACCCGGCAGAAAATCCCGGGTCTTCCATTGAAAGCAAAACTGTTCTCATTTATCGGACAGGGCAGAAAGATCTACAGCCAGTGATATCCCTGTATCTCAAGGTTTGAAAGGCCCGATCTCTTTGCATGATTAACGGCATCGGCATATTCGGCCCTGGTGATCCTGCGCGATATCTCAGGATAAACGGATGCTTTGTAATGAGGACTGTATTGAGACATAAGGTTTAAATAAGTGTTTTTCGGAAGGTTTTCCGAGATCCAGTCGATCACTTCCCTGGTTCCGCTTACATTGTTCGGCATAACAAGATGACGGATCATAAGATCGCGGTACATCAGCCCGTCCGGTTCGGGTATGGCAACCCCTGCCTGGCGGTGCATTTCAAGAAGGGCCGTTTTTACAATATCCGGATACGATTCAGCACCCGATGAGTATTTCGATGCCATCTTTCCGTCGGAGTACTTGAAATCCGGGAGATAGATATCCACCACCCCGTCGAGCATTCTGAGAATTTCAATTCTTTCCCATCCGCAGGTATTATATACAAGCGGGAGCCTGAGCCCCCCTGCAGCTGCCCTGTCGAGGGCTAACATAATATGAGGGGAGTAATGGGTTGGGGTTACAATATTGATATTCTTACAGCCCGTTCTCTGAAGCGAAAGCATCATACCAGCAAGCTGGTCGATACTTCGCGTGAAACCTTCACCGCCCTGGCTGATCTCCCAGTTTATGCAAAAAACGCACCTGAGACTACAGTTGGACATGAACACCGTTCCTGACCCTCCATTGCCAACCAGTGGTTTTTCCTCACCGAAATGAGGGTGAAATGAAGATATTTCTAGCTGCGAACCGGATCCGCAGAAGCCCTTCTCACCCCTGAGCCTGTTGGCACCGCACATCCTCGGGCACAATCTGCAACTCTCCATCATTGACCATAATTCCTCCCCTCGCCGTTTAAGTTCACCATTTCTGTGCAACTTTAAATAAACAGGCTCAAAGCCTGAACCTGTTAGTTTCCTGTTTTCGTTCATATTATTATTGAAATCCTGAATAAAACCAGCCAGTCCTGCATAGCATAACAACTTTAGAGTTCCCCTTCTTGAGACCATTTCTTGCAGAAAATTAACTGACACTACAAACTTACAAATTACCAAAAAAACCGGTAAAAAGCAAATATTCAGCCATGTAAGTTCCTGATGAAGGATTATACATGAATGATCCGTTAGTGTTCTCCGTGGTGAGTTCTTCTTCACCACAGAGGGCACAGAGGGGCACAGAGGATTCTGCTCCGTGTTTCTCTGTGTTCTCGGTCCTGAATGTTTTTTTCACCACAGAGGGCACAGAGGGGCACAGAGGATTCTGCTCCGTGGATCTCCGTGTTCTCGGTGCTGAATGTTTTTTTCACCACAGAGGGCACAGAGGGGCACAGAGGGTTTTGCTCCGTGTTTCTCCGTGTTCTCCGTGGTGAGATGATTTATATTATCCAACGAACCATTCCGTCCTTTAACCTGATTACGTTAAAGTTCATTAGTAATCCGACCTTTATCTTTGCAAGTTTCATGTAGGTCATCAGTTGTGCCTTATGTATTCCGACAATAGCATCAACTGATTTGATTTCAACAATTACTTTGTTTTCAATCAATAAATCAATACGATAACCTGCATCCAGTTTTATTTCTTTATAAACCAGAGGCAATGCATGCTGCTTTTTTACATCGAGTCCATGGTTCTTAAGCTCATAAAACAAACACTCCTCGTAGGCGCTTTCGAGTAAGCCGGGGCCTAGCTGTTTGTGCACTTCTATTGCGCATCCGATAATTATTTCTGTTATTTGATTCACTTTCATATTTTTGATTTTTTGAGTTTTTCCCTGGCTTTTGTTCTTCACCACAGAGGGCACAGAGGAGCACAGAGGGTTCATCTCCGTGTTCTCCGTGGTGAGTTCTTCTTCACCACAGAGGGCACAGAGGGGCACAGAGGGTTCTGCTCCGTGAATCTCCGTGTTCTCCGTGGTGAGTGTTTTTTTCACCACAGAGGGCACAGAGGGTTCAGCTCAGCGTTTCCCTGTGTTCTCAGTGGTGAGTTCTTATCACCACAATCCTCAAATCTTATCCTGTATTTCAGCGGACAGTTAAATATACATAAATATTTCTACTTAATCCTGTCATTGAAGGATTTAATTGAAAGTGACCGTCAGGCGGAAGGTTGCGGGCTTGAATGTCGCCACAGGTCCGGTATCGTTTTATCCAGGGATTGGTCTTGAAAAAGATCAGCCGGTACCGGTTTTATAATTGTCATGGCGGGTAAATTGTCAAGATACAAAAATTCATGTTAACTGCAGGGTTCTAATCAAGGATTTATTTTATGCCCAAAGATTGTACCAGAGGTCGAACCCGCCAAAAACAACCAGCATTATCCCGAAAATCCTTTCGAGGGTTATGTTTTTCAGGCGGATTGCAACACGTGCACCAAGGTAAGAGAACGGGATGGAGCTCAGCGACAATAATAATACGATGTACCAGTCGATATGACCAAGATACCAGTGGGCCAGGGTGCCGGGGACAGCAAGGCCCGCAGCCACCAGCAGGCTGGAGGCAAGGGCCGGCTTGACGGACATCCTGAGAAAACGGATGAACAGCGGACCGAACAAAACGCCGCCGCTGTTTGCCAGCAGTCCCGACAGGAATCCAACAAATACGGCCACTGCAGCTATCTTCCAACCAGGTACCTTTTTAGTTTTTGAAATTTCAGACTGTGATGTAAAAATGAAAAAAGAGAGTCCCAATATCACCACGAAGACGGCGGTCAGAATCATAAGCACTTTTCCGCCGAGCCATTCGCTATAAAATGATCCCGCAAATGTTGCCGGTATTCCTGTCAGGATGGTTCCGGCTACCACCCGTTTGTCGATCAGATGTTCCCTGTAGTATGCAAATGATGCCGAAAGGGTGGTTGGCAGGGTTGCCGGCAAAGGCGAGGCCAGGGCTGCAAAGGGGCTGACTGACCCGAAAATCTGCAATGCGGGGGTGGTGATTGCGCTGCCCCCCTTGCCCAGGAGTCCGGAAAGGAATCCCACAACCGCTCCGATTACAAGAACGAGCACCGGGGAGATATTTTGATCGAAATGCACCGTTAATCCTGCACGTTGGCCAGGGATATCCCTTTTAAAACAATGAATGCGAAATTAGCAATAAATCTTGATCCCCGGAGGTTGAATGGAGCAAAAACCGGGCAGATCAATAGCAAATGTTCAAAAACCAGGATCCCCGGCTTACAAAATCTGTCTTTGACAAACCCGACACAATAAGATACTTTTTCAGCATATATATCCAGCCGGATTAAATATTTTCAGGACCAGGTGAATTCCTATTTCATTAATGTTGTCATTAAACTGTTTTATAAAAGATTTTTTTCACCACAGAGGGCACAGAGGAGCACAGAGGGTTCATCTCCGTGTTCTCCGTGGTGAGTTCTTCTTCACCACAGAGGGGCACAGAGGGTTCTGCTCCGTGAATCTCCGTGTTCTCCGTGGTGAATGTTTTTTTCACCACAGAGGGCACAGAGGTACACAGAGAGTTCTGCTCCGTGTTTCTCTGTGTTCTCCGTGGTGAATGTTTTTTTCACCACAGAGGGCACAGAGGTACACAGAGAGTTCTGCTCCGTGAATCTCCGTGTTCTCAGTGGTGAGTTGTTCTTCACCACAGAGGGCACAGAGATACACAGAGGGTTCTTCTTCGTGTTCTTGTTTGTGGTAGTTGTGAATTGCTTGCAGAATGTATCTTTGACATACCGGACACAACATCGAAATAAAAGCAAATAGGCTTTTATTTCAAACTATCCTTCAGAGATTCAATATTAATAATATTCTTTCCTGACGAAGTATTTATGCTGCCGGAATTTGCTTCTAAAAACAAAAAAGCGCCTGTTCATTCCGAACATGGCGCTTTACAAACTATTCATTCAATCTCCTGTGCCCAGAACAAGACTCGAACTTGCACACCGTAACCGGCACCAGCCCCTCAAGCTGGCGTGTCTACCAATTTCACCATCTGGGCATAATTTCAAAGACGGAAGATCAGTCCAACGACTTAAAAGATATTTCTCAGGCGGAGCTTTCCGACCCTTTCCCCTCTCCTTCCATTTCCTTCCTTTTGTCGTTTTCCTTCCTCGTGCCCAGAACAGGACTCGAACCTGCACATCATTGCTGACACTAGTCCCTGAAACTAGCGCGTCTACCAATTTCGCCATCTGGGCCTTTATATCCCGGACACAGGGTCAATCAACACACCTTTCTTCCCCGCGCAGGAGCTTCAGCGCCTTTCTTCCTGCCGTCCGGTTAACGGCCACAAAAATAAGAAAAAAATGACAATAAAAATACCGTGCCGTATTTAAAATATGATTTTGTCTGCCATTTCACGGATCAGAAAATCAGATGCCGCCATTACACCATTTTCCGGGAAGATTTATTCTGAAAAAAGGATTCGCCGCAAAATCCGCCTTTATCCTTTTTTATGCAATGAGACTCATGAATGAAATACTAAAAGATCCCGGAAAATTCTTCCCGGATCTTTCATGCCCGAAAGTGAGACGGTTGTGTTAATCAGTTAACAGCTGAAGGCTTGAAAAAGGCGATCAACATTTTCATTTCCCATGTTTTAGGGGAAGTATGATAATTCTCACCTTTGAATCATTCTTTTCAATTAGTTGCTATATTGGAAAATTTAAACTCAAAAAGATATGTCCCGAAACCTCAGAGGTCTTTCTTCGCGAAGGGGCCTCACCGACAGCATGTATGAAAACATTGTCCGGGCTTCAGCCGACGGCGATACCCGCGATGAAAAGCTGATGGCGATTGCTGACGAGTTCATGACCGGCCGCGCAGCAGTGCTCAGCTCGGGCTCTTTTTACGACTTCCTTCAGCCTTCGCATTACGGGAAGAAAGTATTCGTCTGCGACGGCACAGCATGCCTTACCTCGGGAAAGACCGACGAGATCAGGCGCAAGCTCCTCGAAACCTACAGGGAAGATGAAATAGGAACCATGACCTGCCTTGGCCACTGTCATTCGAACAATGCCATCCTGGTGAACGGAGATATTCGGATTTGCGGAAGCGATTCCGCTCCCGGTTCAATAAATGCACGGACAAATGCAGAAACCCCGGCACTGATTGCTCCCATTGGAAATATCGGCAGCTACTATGCACTGGCCGATAAATGGGCCGGTGATACGTCCGGTGCCCTGAAGGAACTTGAGCTTTCAGGTCTCCGCGGCCGCGGCGGCGCGGGGTTCCCCTTCCACGTTAAGGTTACAACGGCGAGGAACACCGCTTCTGACATCAAATATGTCGTTTGCAACGGCGACGAGGGTGATCCGGGTGCCTTTTCCGACAAGTGGCTCCTGGAGGAACGTCCGCATTCCGTTCTTTTCGGGATGCTGATGACAGGCATCATCACCGGAGCCGGTACCGGGGTGGTATATATCAGGGGAGAATATCCCCTGGCAGTAAAACGGATCCGCGAGGCGGTGCGGCAGCTCGAAGATGCCGGAATAACTGCCGGACCCGACAGTTCTGATACTGGCCGCTTCCGTTTCCATGTGGTGGAAGGATCAGGAGCATATATATGCGGTGAGGAGACCTCGCTGCTGAATTCCATCGAGGGCCTGCGCGCCGAGGTGCGCACCCGTCCCCCTTTCCCTGCAGTGTACGGGTTATTCGGCAAACCAACGGTGCTGAGCAACGTTGAGACCTTTGCAAATATCCACTTTATCCTCAGGGAAGGCGGCACGAAATGGGCCTCAATGGGAACGGAAAAATCTCCGGGCACGAAGCTGGTTTCGCTCGACGGGGCTTTCAACAGGCCCGGACTGCTGGAGGTGAAGATGGGAACCCCGTTGCGCAGCGTCATTGATGACCTGGGAGGCGGCACTCGTTACCCGGTGAAGGGTTTCCAGATAGGAGGACCGCTCGGGGGACTGGTTCCTGCCTGGCGTGCGGATGATCTGACCCTCGATTTCGAGTCGTTCGCCCGTGAGGGCTTCCTTCTCGGCCATGCGGGCATAGTGTCGGTCCCCGATGATTTCCCCGTGATCAGGCTGATTGAACACCTGTTCGAATTCACCAGGAAGGAATCTTGCGGCAAATGCTTTCCCTGCAGGCTGGGCTCGGCCCGCGGCCATGAGCTTGTTGCCGGTGCTGCCGGTGCGGGAGAAAAGATCGATCCGCAGCTTTTTGACGACCTGCTCGAGGCCATGGAACTGGGTTCACTCTGTGCCCTTGGAAGCGGCCTGCCCCTGCCTGTAAAAAACGCCTTGCAGTATTTTGGCGATGAACTGAAGGAATATTTCATTTCAAAGAATGCATGACAATGGAAAATACAGCATATATTAACAACAAACCCTTCCGGATCGAACCCGGCGAGACTATCCTGCAGTTCGTCCGCAGGCACCAGGGGCGGGACCTGATTCCCACCCTTTGTCAGTCCGACAACCTCGAGAATTACGGATCATGCCGCATCTGCTCGGTGGAGGTGGCCCTCAGGGAAGGCGGACCGTCGAGGGTGATGGCTTCGTGCCATACACCGGTGGCTCCGGGTTACTATGTCTATCCGTCTACTGAAAAGATAAAACGTTTAAGGAAAAACATACTGGAGCTGGTGCTTTCGGAATATCCTGCGAAGAGGCTCAGCCCTGAGCCCGGCATGCTGCCAACGGAATTCCAGTCGGTCGTTGCTTCTGCAGGATCTCCTGAAGTAAGATACAGGCGAAAGATCACAGAGTATGATAAAGATAAAAGCCGGCCCTATGTCTGGTCCGATTTCACCGAATGCATCAAATGTTACCGGTGCGTGAGGGCCTGCGACGAACTGCAGACCGAACGCGTGCTGTGGATCCACGGCAGGGCCGACAAGAGCCGGATCATCAAGGACTTTGACCGTTCATTCATCGAATCCACCTGTGTGTCATGCGGTGCCTGCGTCCAGACCTGCCCCACCAATGCCCTCTTCGACCGCTTCTCGGCCAAGACGCTTAAAGCAGACAAGATTGTTCGTACAACCTGCACCTACTGCGGAGTGGGCTGCAACCTCGATGTGAAAGTGTCGGACGGAGTGGTCAGGGCTATCCAGGCTCCCCTTGATGCTGCCACAAACAGGGGGCATACCTGTGTCAAGGGAAGATATGCGTTTGAATTCTACAATCACCCCGACAGGCTCCGTTCACCCATGATCAGGAAGAACGGGACGCTGAAGGAAGTCACATGGGATGAGGCTTACGACTATACTGCAAAACGGTTCACGGAGATAAAGGAAAAATTCGGACCCGATGCGCTGGCCGGGATTTCGTCGGCCAGGTGCACCAACGAGGAAAACTACCTGATGCAGAAGTTCATGAGGGTGGTGATAGGGACAAATAATATTGACGGCTGCGCCAGGGTCTGCCATGCGCCGACGGCAATGGGAATGCAGTGGGCATACGGCACCGGAGCCGCAACCAATTCCATTGACGAGATGTACAAGACCGGCTGCATACTGCTCATAGGGGCAAACTCCTCTGCAGCCCACCCGGTAACCGGCGCACGCATCAAAGCAGTGGCTGAATCCGGCACCCCGCTCATTGTAATCGATCCGCTGAAGATCGATCTCGCAAGGGTTGCAAAACACCACCTGCAGATCATCCCGGGAACAAACGTGGCTGTGCTCAACCTCTTCGCGTATTACCTTCTGAAAGAAGGGTTTATCGATGAAGGGTTCATTGCAAACCGAACGGAAGGATGGGATGGATTCAGAAAGTATCTTGAGGCCCTCGATGTTGACCTGCAGGAAAAGATTTGCGGCGTAGACCGCGAACAGGTAAGAGCCGCCGCCATCGAATACGGTTCGGCAGCAACCGCAATGGAATTCCACGGACTCGGCGTAACGGAACACTGGCAGGGAACAAAGGCGATGACCCTGATAGCAAATATTGCAATGATGACCGGAAACATCGGCCGACCCGGGACCGGCGTCAATCCGCTGCGCGGGCAGAACAACGTGCAGGGCGCCGCCGACATGGGTGTCCAGCCGCACCAGGGACCCGGATACCTCGATATTACCAATCCCGAAATAATTGACCTTTACAATTCATATTACGACATCAGCCACCCGACAAAGCCGGGATACCGAATCCCCGAAATGTTTGCCGCGGCCGCCAGGGGAGACCTCAAAGGAATGTGGATAATGGGAGAAGACATACTGCAGACAGATCCGAACACGTGCCATGTGCGGAGTTCGATGGAGGGCCTGGAGTTCCTGGTGGTTCAGGAAATATTCATGTCCGAGACGGCGCGAATGGCCGATGTGATCTTCCCCGCATCATCATTCCTTGAAAAGGAGGGTACCTTCACAAACGGAGAGCGCCGGATACAGAAGGTTCAAAAAGTAGTGGAACCTCTTCCGGGCACAAAACCCGACGGACAGATAGTGGTTGACATGATGAACCGTATGGGATATCCCCAGAAAGGCTATTCGGCCGATATCATTCTGAAGGAAATCGCGGAAATCGTACCATTCTTCAAAGGTGTAAAATGGGATGAACTGGGAATCAACGGCAAACAGTGGCCCGTGCTGGAAAACGGTACCGACACGAAAATAATGCATACGGAATCATTCAAGCGCGGCAAAGGCAAGTTCCACTCCTGGGACTACGAGGATTCCCCCGAGATGAATGAAAATGCCGGTCAGTATCCCTACATCCTCACCACCGGCAGGCTTCTGGAGCACTACAACAGCGGCACAATGACCCGGCGAACCCCAAACCGGGAACTGGTTACTGAGGATGTGCTTTTTGTAAACCCGCATGATGCAGAAACAAAAGGACTTGTAAGCGGCGATTATGCCCGAATCTTTTCAGTGCGTGGAGCAACCACAATGAAGGTTCGCGTGACTGATGCGGTAAGGCCCGGAGTGTTGTATACCACTTTCCACTTCCCGGAGGCTGCCATTAACTTCCTGACAAGCGGGATCGGCGACCAGTACACCCTCACCCCCGAGTACAAGGTGACGGCTGTGGATTTCGAAAAGTCGTTGTATGGCATTTTCACCCGTGCCGAATGCCTGTCGATTGTGAAAACAAAACAGGATGCCTGAAAGAATTTGATTTATATTATGATCCTTTTATACCTGCAAATGGAGTATCCATTTAAAATTTCCGGTCGGACCCCCAGGCACCGGCCCTAACACAATATAGTAATCTTCCATTGGAAATCTGACCTCAAAATCAGATTGCGGCGGATTGAAAGGATAAGTAATCTGTACAGAATCTTCCAGCGCATACCCCGGAATGATCAATGTCACCTCGTCTCCCTCGGGGCTCGATAGTTCTATTTCCACTCCCCGGGCTGCAGTAATAGCAGATGATTTTTGAGCCAAAGCAGGGTTGTCATCAGAATGGCTTTCTTTTGTACAACAGTACAATGAAAAGATAAACTGACTTAGGATGCTACCTGTTTAAATATTTGCTCTTCAAAACCCCGCGGGCACCGTGAATACCAGGATCCGGTAAACAGCTAAAAGTAAGAATGAGATAACTTTTTTCCTGATGGGCCGTTTTCAGGATCATTTAAATGCTATCTTTGTGTAGCAATTAACCTAAACAACTTCAAAACAAACTTACTATGGTAGACTCTTCAGTTGTTCTCTACGGACAAACAATTGCCTATACGTTATATGTAATTGTTATCCTGCTGGTCATGGCATGGTTCAGCTACCAGATCACACGCGGTGGCGGGAAGAATATCGTCAAACCGGCATTGTTCTACTCCTTTGTGGGATTCCTGGTGGTACTTGGCATAACCCTCCACATTGCCACCCACGAAACGATTCCCTGGAAACCAATTGATCTTAACCGCGACAAGATCAAGGCAGACAAGGTTTTTGATATCTCCATCAAGGATCACCGGTTCAGACTGCCGGCAGATACCCTCAGGATCAAAACCGGCGAAATTGCTCACTTCAGGGTCACTTCAGATGACCTGACCTACGGTTTCGGACTTTTCAGGAAAGACAATTCCATGGTTTTCCAGATGCAGGTGGTACCGGGGCACATGAACGATGTGATGTGGGAATTCGTCAGGCCTGAAGTCCTCACCATCCGCTCGACGGAATATTCAGGCTGGAAGAGTGATAAAATGGTGCTTAAGGACGTGGTAGTGATTAAATAATTTAGAAACCTGAAAAACTTGACGATTATGAACTTTTATAAAACATTCATAGATGGGGAGCAGGGATTGTTCAAACCGATAACCCTCACCCCCATGCAAAAACTCACACTGCGTTTCGTGGTTGTCGGACTGGTTTACTACCTGTTCGCCGTTGTTGAAGGCATGCTCATGCGTGTCCATCTCACTGCACCAGGGGCCGTAATGGACGACAAGCAGTTTTTTGCCATTATGACTGCGCATCCGCTGGTAGGTATCTTTGGCTCTTCATATACTATTGTATTTGGCGCCTTCCTCTTCCTGGTTCCCTTCCTCATGAAAAAGCCTTTGTGGAGTTTTAAAATGGCCAACTGGACCCTTTGGCTCATTGCCATCGGCACATTCGTCTTCTGGTTCGCCGGTTTCCTGTCCCACTACTCGCCCCTTTACACGCTTTACTGGCCGCTTCCGGCTGATTTTACCCAGTTCAGCGTGTGGGGCGGTACCTTTTTCATTCTGGGCATTGCCCTGGTGATGGTTGGTACTTTTTTATTTGTAATAAACATTTTCAAAACCATTGCCTATAATCCGGAAGGACATGCAAAGCAGCCCAAAGGCGTGCTGGCTTCGGCTTTAGGTTTCAGGCGCCTTAAAAAAGCTGACGGCTCTTACTATGTCTCAACTCCGGTGGCAGCTATTGCCCGCGGAACAGTTGACACGGTGCTGAATGCCGGGATCATCACTTTTACCGGTGTGCTGATCCTGATCTACATGATAGCTGCAATACTGGGTCACGACCTGAAGCACTCAGCCATTGATGCCCTTTTGTACAAGAACTGGTTCTGGTGGGGCCTCGATCTGATTGCCGACGGGCTCGTGCTGATCTTTGTGGCCGGCACCTGGTACCTGCTTGCCACATTGATTACGGGGAAAAACATCTTCATGGAGAAATGGGCACGTATAGCCTTGTTCGTCGAAATGATTGCTTCATGGTTCGTATGGTCGCATCACCTGATGTCGGATCAGGCCCAGCCGCAATTCCTTAAAATATTCTCCGGTGAAATGCTTACAATTATTGAGCTGATCACACAAGGGCTGGCATTTTTCATTGTCCTGGCCACATTGTGGCAGGCACGTCCCCTCAAAATGAGCAACCCGCTGAAGTTCCTGCTTGGCGGACTGCTGGGCTTCGCCCTTGCCGTTCCTGCCGGTATCATGCAGGCTGATCTCGGACTGAACCGCATTCTTCACAACACTCAGTGGATCGTGGGTCCGCATGTTCATGTCGCTGTCCTGATCGGTCTGACAATGACCCTGTATTCAGCCATCTACCTGTTGTTCCCCATCCTTACCAACGGAGCAAAGCTGTACAGCCAGAAACTTGCCAACTTCCATTTCTGGGCCCATCTGCTGGGGGGCATAGGCATGGGAGCATTCATGGGGATGGCCGGACTGCAGGGCATGCTGCGCAGGGTGGTGTACCATAATGGTGAATTTGACCTTTACATGATACTGGCTGCCCTGGCCGGATCATTGCTGCTGCTGGCCTTCCTTGCATTCTTCTATAACATAGTAATGAGTGTGGGCCTCAGGGGAGTGCTGGGAATATTCTCACCCTCCGGGCTCGATAAGGACAGGCTGCTTCCGGAAGAGAAATAAAAAGTCTGCAGGAAGAGGTTGACACGAAAAGACAACCTCTTCCTTTTGTTATTGAGTGATTCTGAAAACAAAAGTTCATGCTGCTTGGCAATACGGCTCAATATGCGTTAAGGATCCTGCTCTACATGTCTGAAAAACCCGGCAGGAAATATCCGGCGTCCGAACTTATCCGGAAACTGAATATATCAGACAAGTACCTAAGGAAAATAATGACCCATATGGCCAAGGCAGGCTTTGTTGAAAGCATCAGGGGCAGGTACGGCGGATATGTTTTCAGGAAACCCGTTCAGGAAATCACTATAGGCGACATAATTTTTTCGATTGAAGGAAAAGGAAAATACATGGAATGCATGCTTGGACTGGAGAAGTGTGATGATGAACATCCCTGCAGGCTGCATGGCACCTGGTTTAAGATCAGGACCAAAATCCTTGATATGTTTGACAATACTTCCCTCGAAGATCTGATTGAAGTCAGCCCTTCGCGGGATTGATAACGGCAACAGGTTCCACGGGTGCAACAGACAGGCTGCCCGAAACCGGTTTTACTTTGCTCCTGCCGGTCCGGCATATTTTGCATCACCCAGTCCCAGCACCGGGTAAAAAATAAACGGCAGCAGAAGCAGGCCAATGGTAAAGCCTTCGTTCTTTCCAAAGCTTTTTGACAGCAGATTGGTCACCCATATCCCAAAAACAATATTCACCACCGGGATAAGGAACAGGAACAGCCACCACCATGGCTTGCCGACAATTTCAAGGAGAACAAGAAGGTTGTAGACCGGGATCAGACATGCCCATCCGGGCTTCCCGGCCTTGGCATATATCTTCCACACTGATACAATCGTTAAAACGACTACTGCCAGATAAACAATAATGATGATTGCTTTCATGATTCAGTGATTTTAATTTTCCTACTCATATAGCTTTTCGGTTACGCTTCGCTTTTTTTTATGGTTTCTGAACTCCACACTTCCATATAAAAATAAACAAAATTATCCGGACACTACTGTTTCAGAATCTGGAAACGATTTTTTCACAAGAGTTGGTCTGAAACAGATTTTATTCGCGGACCCGGATTTTTCAAAATCCTGCCTGTCAGGGTAACTGAGATGAAAATGACTTTTAAACGGGTGTGTATTATACATGTGTAAAACTGATAAACATTTATTTTTGAAAAATGTTATTAAGTCAAAAAAACAATGGAACAGAATATTCATCAGTTCTGGAGCATGTCACAGGCCGACCTGTTCAGGGGGCTCAATACAGCAGGGGACGGACTGGCTTCCGCCGAAGCCCTTAATCGTATTGGAATCTATGGTGCAAACCGGCTGAAACCGCCGAAACGCTCAGGCACCCTTACGCTTCTCGCGGGTCAGTTTAAAAGTCCGATTATCCTTATATTGCTGTTTGCCACAGGATTGTCATTTTTCCTCCATGATCCGGCCGATGCCGCAATCATTCTCGCCATTGTGCTGGTAAGCGGGTTCCTGGGATTCTGGCAGGAGCACAGTGCAAACGATGCTGTAAAAAAGCTTCTCGCCGTGGTTCAGATCAGGGCAGCCGTTATCCGCGACGGAAAACAGCAGGAAATTCATACCGAACAAACAGTGCCGGGAGATATTGTCATTCTCGGTGCCGGCGACATTGTTCCATGCGACTGCCTCATCCTCGAATCGAAAGATGCTTTTGCCGACGAATCAATGCTGACCGGAGAGAGCTACCCCGTTGAAAAATCAGTGTCTGTATTGCCTGAAGCGACTCCCCTGGCGCAACGTACAAACTGCCTCTGGATGGGAACGCATATTGTAAGCGGCACTGCCAGGGCAATGGCTGTTCATACCGGGGCCGGCACCGAATTCGGCAAGGTGGCGGAACGGCTCAGGCTGAAGCCCCAGGAAACCGGGTTCGAACACGGTATCCGGAAATTCGGCTATTTCCTGGCTGAAGTTACAATGATCCTGGTAATAATCATTTTTGCGGTTAACGTTTACCTGCACCGTCCGGTAATGGATTCATTCCTGTTTTCGCTGGCGCTGGCAGTCGGACTGACGCCACAGCTGCTGCCGACGATAATCAGCATAAACCTGTCGCACGGCGCAAAAAAGATGGCTGAGAAAAAGGTTATTGTCAAAAGGCTTGCTTCAATAGAAAACTTCGGCAGCATGGATATCCTTTGCTCCGACAAGACCGGCACCCTGACCGAGGGAACGGTAAAGCTGCACTCGGCGGTTGACATAAATGGTTCATCATCAGAAAAAGTGTTCTTCCATGCCTATATCAATGCCTTTTACGAGACAGGGTTTTCGAATCCCATCGATGAAGCCATACGCAGCTACGGCCAGCCTGATCTGTCAGGCTATGAGAAGCATGATGAGATACCGTACGATTTCATACGCAAACGCCTGAGCATAGTCGTAACCCATGGCGAAAACTGCCTGATGATCACCAAGGGGGCGCTGGCAAATATCCTGGAGGTATGCACTTCGGCGGAAACAGGGGAAGGAAGTATTGCTGATATTTCCATGGCAACGGATCAGATCCGCAACCTGTATTCGCAATACAGCGGTCAGGGTTACCGTACCCTCGGTGTTGCATACAGGCAACTGCCAGGCAATTCCTGTCATGGTGGCAGCAAAGGTCCGTCGATCGGCAAGGAATCTGAATCGGGAATGATTTTTGCGGGATTTCTCGTTCTCGAAGACCCCCCGAAACCCGGAATAATTGAAACCATTGAAAAGCTGAAAGGACTCGGGGTTTCGCTTAAAATCATAACAGGCGACAACAGACTGGTTGCATCGTCGCTCAGCCGCAGAATAGGCCTGCCGGAGAGCACGATCATAACCGGACAGGAACTGCGCGAAACAAGCGACGAGGCTTTGACGGCATGTGTTTCGGGGGCTGCTATTTTCGCAGAAATAGAGCCAAACCAGAAGGAAAGAATAATAATTGCACTCCGCAAGGCAGGCAATGTCGTAGGTTACATGGGTGACGGCATCAACGACGCTTCTGCCCTGCACTCTGCCGACGTGGGCATCTCCTTCGGCGGCGGTGCTGACGTTGCAAAGGATGCCTCGGATATTGTCCTCCTCGAAAAGGACCTGAGCGTCCTGGTTGAAGGCGTCACCGAGGGCAGAAGAACATTCGCCAATACCCTGAAGTACGTTTTTATGGCTACAAGCGCCAATTTCGGAAATATGTTCAGCATGGCCGGTGTATCAGTTATTCTCCCTTTCCTCCCCCTGCTGCCAAAACAGATCCTGCTTACCAATCTCATGACCGATTTCCCTGAAATGACAATAGCCACCGACAATGTCGACAACGAAATGATCGACAGCCCTAAAAAATGGAATATCAGTGCAATAAGAAAATTCATGGTCACATTCGGGCTCATAAGTTCCGTATTCGATTACATTACTTTCGGCCTGCTTCTGCTTGTACTGCATGTTGGTGAGAACCAGCTCAGAACAGGCTGGTTTATTGAGTCTGTAGTGTCAGCTTCACTGATTGTCCTGGTCATCCGGAGCAGAAAGTCATTCTACAAAAGCAGGCCCGGGAAATATCTCCTTGCCGCCACCATTTCTGTTGTGGCTTTCATATTGATCGTTCCGCTGACTCCCGTCGGAAAGATCTTTGATTTTGTCGCGCTTCCTTTTAAAACATATCTGCTGCTTATGCTCATTGTGGCTTTCTATATTATTACTGCGGAGATTGCCAAGAAGATATTCTACAGGAAAGTAAGGATCTGAGCTCCTGATAAAGGCAGATTAAATAAAACAGATCCGCCGGCTGGTTCCTCTAAGGACCTGAGCCCGGCTGCCCCTCAGCGGATCAGCTTTCGGGAACGGTTACCGGCTGATTTTAAACGGATTTCATATCGGATCATCTGATTGTTTTTCATATCTTTGTTCTTATCTGCAAAACATCAATAATTTCATTGTTACACCATAGAGCATTTTTTTAATTAATTCTTTACTAATTGATATGGTTACCTGATGAAGAAATTATTATTACCTGTACTGATTTTCCTTTGCATTATTAATGTTAATTCGCAGATAGCGAAATCCGTAAGGAACATAAATCCTGCTGCCTATGGGGGAGATTCCCAGGTTTGGGACATTAAATCCGGTGACGGTTTTACTTTTTTTGCAACGGGCTTTTCTTTAACCGTATGGGACGGAGTGGCCTGGCTGGCCGTAAGTAATGGCAGATATATGCGCTCCCTTGATTATGACAGTGTGAGTAAAAGACTCTATTGCGCGGGAGACAATATGTTCGGCTACTGGCAGCAAAATATTTACGGCGATTTTGAATTTATCTTATTGTACGAGAATACCAGTTCATCCGAAAACCAAATATTCTGGAGAACGATTTGTGGTAGTGATGCTGTATATTTTCAAACACATGACCTAATTATAAGGTATGATCCGTCACGAAAAACAGTTTCCAGACCCGTTGAAAAACGCGAAATAGGATACATTCATAAGATTAACGATGTAATATATGTTCAGGCAGACAATGTCATATACACAATAAATGATTCCGGCATTGAAGCTGCCGGAATAACCGTTGAGGGCAGAGTTGCAGGGATGGCAAAATTCAACGATTCACTGATATTTGTATCAGAAAGGACCGGAATAATGTGCTGTTATAATGGAATTCTGTCTGAAATCAACAAAAAGACAAACAGATACCTGGTAGAACAACAGGTATTTTCATCTGTGCAGTTTGATAAAACCAGGTTAATTGTGGGTACGGTTCTGGATGGAGCTTATTTAATTGACCGGAATGGAAATATTATTGAAAAATACAATGAAAATTCAGGAACGAATTTCAGTACTGTCCTGAGCATTGAACCTGATAAAAACAAAAACATCTGGCTGGGCCTTGACGGTGGAATATCCAGGATCTATAATACAGGAAATGAAAGCTATTTCCGCAATTCAAGGATCGGCAATGTATATGCATGCCTGGAATCGGACGGCAAACTATATATTGGTACGAATAAGGGGGTTTATGTATCGGAGAATAACAAACCCCCGGAATTCATTAAAAACACCCAGGGGCAGGTCTGGGACATATTGAAAGCAGGAAATGATATTCTGGTGAATCATGACAAGGGTTTGTTTGTTCTAAACCGGAACATGGAACAGATAAGCGAACCCGTATGGAGAATCAGTCCCTGGTATGGCTATCCGGATATTTTTCTTGTTTCAGGCAAGTCGGGTTTCTCCATTTATGAAGTAAAAAACAAGCGCCTGGTTTTCAGGAACAAACTGGAAGGGTTTACCGGAAATTTTCCCAGCGGGAGAACAGATAAATACGGAAATATATGGGTGACCGGATTAGAGGGCTGCGTTCAAAAACTTATGATCGATAAAAATAAACGGAAAGTGGAAAAGAGCAGGTTTTTCACTTTTCCTGATCCCGTTGGCTGGATTTACACATCAGTTTTAGATGGTGAGTTGATTTTTAATTCGGGTAATGGTTTTTATAATTATGATATCGGAAATGATGTTATTGTCAAGAACGATTATTATACTGAACTATTTGAAGATCTTAAGACCGAGTCGCGGGAAATAACACAAACCGGGAATCTTTTTTTCAATATAAATGTAACCCTGGGAACCAATGTTGTTGAGCGTATTTCCGATACAACGGTTATAGTGAAGAAAATATTCGCCGATATTAATAACGAACTGATACCGCCAACTTTCTGCCGGTATCAGAAACTCAACGACAGCATTGTTACTTTCGGATTTTCCAACGGGGCTGCTTTTTACAATATAAAACAAGAATCAGAACCTTTGGAATCTGAGATTAAATTAAGAAAAGCTGATTACATTCATAACGATAAATCCTACAAATTACCCGTTGATACAGACTATTATTCATTGCCGTACGAACCGGTCGAATTTCAATTTTACTTTACTGGATTACCTTCAGTCTACAATATTGAATATTCTGTTGACGGCAGTCAGTGGAAATGGTTTCCGATAACGGAGCCATTGAAGCTGTTTTATCTGAAACCCGGAGTTCACAAATTGAAATTAAAATGCGATTTGCTTAAGCCGGTTGAAAAAACAATAACAATTGATATTGCCAGACCTTTTACATCTTCACCAGGGTTCTATGCACTGGCTGTCCTGCTTGCAATAATACTGTTAATATCTGTTTATCACTTATATGACTATCGTTTAAAGGTTGTGGAAAGAAGGCTGGCAAAACAACAAACAGAACAACTGGAAAAAGAAAGGATTATGCATGAGAACGAATTATTGGCCATGGAGGTACATTTAAGAGACAAGAAATTAACCAGCCTGGCCATGAACAGCGTACACATAAATAATATGCTTGAAGAAATAAAAAACGATATTCAGAAAATTGAAGTGAACAACCCCGAAATCAGGGAAAAGATAAACAGTGTCCTGAAAAGGATAGCGGGCCGCCGTATGGACGAAGAAAACTGGAAGGTCTTTGAAAAGCATTTCAATTATGTTCATGATGGTTTTTTCGACAGGCTGAAAACCCAATATGGTAACCTTTCAAATAACGATCTGAAGATTTGCGCCTATATTAAATTGCGCCTTTCAACAAAAGAAATCGCGGTATTATTGAATATCACTCCCTCGAGTGCAGTTATAGCACGTCACCGATTGAGAAGGAAACTAAATATATCGAGTGATGTTTCACTTTCGGATCTGATAGGCAAAATTTAGCCGGTGTTAATACGCTGATTTTTCTATTTATCATACGATCATTAACATACAACATATATAAGCAAAATATATTAATATAATACAAAACTCAATATTAAGGTTGTAAATAGTATGTATGGATTATTTTTTTGGACAATTATCATATTTTAACGATACTCGTTCGAGAAACAAAAACAATACTGAATGAAACCAATCTGTTTGTTTGTGGCCATTGTTGCCTGTGTCTTTTTTTCCTGTAAACCTGGTGATCATTGGAAGCTGGCATGGAGCGACGAATTTGAGTACAACGGTTTGCCTGATGTAACAAAGTGGAGCTATGACACTCTGGGAAACGAATGGGGCTGGGGTAACAACGAAGCTCAGTTTTACACCGCCGGAAAATTACAAAATGCATTCGTATCCGACGGTACATTGAAAATATCGGCTTTGATCGACAGTGCCGGCGGTAAGCGTTACACCTCGGCACGGCTGGTAACCAGGGGAAAAGGTGACTGGTTGTTCGGCAAATTCGAAATACGTGCAAAACTGCCGACGGGAAAAGGAACCTGGCCCGCCATATGGATGATGCCTACCGACAGCTATTACGGCGACTGGCCAGGCAGCGGTGAAATAGATATTATGGAAAATGTCGGGTTTAATCCTGATACCATCCTGGCAACAGTACATACAAAAAGATACAATCATGTGATCGGCACCCAGACAAGCGGTAAAATGCATGTTCCAACGGCATATACCGGTTTTCATGTATATGGCCTCGAATGGGACGAAAATGAATTGCGGGCATATATCGACGGGAAACACTATTACACTCATAAAAATGAACATAACGGGCCCGACACCTGGCCATTCGACAAGCGGTTCCATTTGATCCTGAACCTTGCAGTCGGCGGAAACTGGGGCGGTGCCATGGGAATAGATGAAAACGGCTTCCCAAAAGTGATGGAAATCGATTATGTCAGAGTGTTTCAGAAAGAAGAATAGTTGCTGATTCATTTAACGATTTCAATATATTCCGGTGTTAATTTACCGGATGCCCGAATATCAACATTTTCAGTCATGCTGATCTGCAATCCGGCCTTCAACTGCCTGCAGATGAAGACATATGCCGTATCGATCAAGCAAAACCAGCTGGTACTGAAAAATAATGCAGAATAACAGATTAATACAGTAACTGACTTGCCAGGATCAAAAAACAATTTAACCATGAAAAAAGCCAATATTCTTCTTACGGTCATGCTGCTTATGCTTTCGTTTTCTGTTTATGCACAGAACATAAAGGTAAGCGGTATCGTTATCGGTTCTGAAGACAAACTCCCGATACCAGGAGCAACGGTTCAGGTCAGGGGGACCTCCGCAGGAACCATAACTGATAACAAGGGTACATTTGAAATAAATGCACCCGCAGACGCTACCCTGGTAATATCCTTTATAGGATACAGGCAATTCCAGTTTCAGGCAACCTCTTCCCATGTAACCGTAACACTCGAACCTGATAATATTATGATTGATGAGGTTGTTGTTACTGCGCTGGGTATCAAAAGATCCGAAAAGGCGTTGGGCTATTCGGCCCAGAGGGTGTCGGGTGATAATCTTCAAAAAGTGGCAGTGGTCGATGTAACTACTTCATTAACCGGAAAAGTTGCGGGTATGCTGGTCAAGAACCCGACGGATTTTAACGTTTCACCGGAACTAACCATCCGCGGTGAAAAACCACTCCTGGTTATAGACGGGATAGCCTATGAAAATAAAACGCTTAACGATCTGGCTTCGGAAGATATTGAATCAATAAGCGTACTGAAAGGAGCAACCGCTTCCGCACTGTATGGTTTTCGCGGAGGAAGCGGTGCCATTGTTATAACCACAAGGAATGGAACCGGTACAAGAGGGCTTTCAGTTGATATCTCAACAAATACTATGTTTACCGCGGGCTATCTGGCAATTCCTGAAAAACAAAGCGTTTACGGAAGAGGCATTAATGGTGTGTATGATAAGAGCTCAATCTATTCATGGGGCGAAAAGATGGATGGCCGGACATTACTGCAATGGGATCCCCATCTTAAAGAATACAGGGAATATGCCTATCTTCCCATAGGCAAAGACAATTTTAAAAATTTCCTTGAACAGGGTTATATTACCAGCAATAATGTAAATGTATCATACGGAGGAGAAATTGCATCCGTAAGAAGTTCATTGAACTGGACGGAGAATAAGGCCCGATACCCGAACCAGAAACTTAATAAATTCACATATTCATTCGGTGGTGATTTAAAATACAAGAATTTCGAGTTATCCTCGAATCTGGCATATACCAAAAGGACATCGCCCAACATGGGATATAACGGGTACACGTCATATGATCCGATGTACGGGCTGATTATCTGGTCGAGTGCGGATTTTGATATCAGGGATTATAAGGATAATTACTGGAAAAAATATAATGAAACACAGAATTATTCCTATTACGATACAGAAGAAGGCCTGAATAATCCGTACTTTGATGCATATGAAAAAACGAATACCGTTTCCCGTGATATCTTTAATGCAGATTTAACGACAAGCTATCAGATCACATCCTGGCTGAAAGCAACGGCGCGCACCGGCCTGGATTTCTTCACCGACCGCGGAGAACTTAAGGTTAACTGGGGCTCAAACGTTATGACCGGGAATACAGGAGTGCCCGGAAACATGTATACATGGAACGGCTATTTAAAAGGAAGCTATGATATAGGACAGGAACAGGGCTACAGTATAAACAGCGATTTCTTTCTGACGGGTGATAAGTCGTTCGACAAGTTAAATATCGAGTATCTGGCAGGAGGAACAATCTTTTACATGAAGGATGATATTCTGAATGCCAGAACTCAGGAAGGTATCAGCACTCCTAAGTTTTATGCAATTGCCGCATCCATAGGAATGCCCAAAGTGGTCCAATCTGCCCTGGCACAACAGGTAAATTCCCTGTATGGCCGGTTTGCGGTATCATGGGACAAATTTGTATTCCTGGATCTGACAGGCAGGAACGACTGGAGTTCAACACAGCATCCCAGTAAGCGCTCGTATTTTTACCCTTCCGTTTCGGGTAGTTTTGTGCTATCGGAACTGATGCCTTCAACAAAAAGCTGGTTGGACCTGCTCAAGGTAAGGGCATCGTGGACGATGTCAAAAATGCCTGCTGAAATATATAAAATCAACTATACTTTTAAAACTGATCCGCTGTTCTGGGGTACTTTGAACGGGGCTGAAGCTCCAAACAGTCTTTACTCTCCGTTTGTCAGTCCTGAAACTCACCGGACAATCGAAACGGGCCTGCAATTCATTATGTTCAGAAACCGGTTGTCCTTCGACGCTTCCTATTACAGTAAATTCATGTATCAGCGGCTTGTCAAGGCGAGTCTGAGTTCGGCAACAGGATACGATGAAGTATACATCAACATTGGAGAAGATCACACGCGCCGCGGCTGGGAAATCTATCTTGGAGGAACACCCATTCTCAATAAGGGCTGGAAATGGGATCTGGGATTTAACTGGACGAAATTCGCGACATACTATTCTTCACTTGATGATCAGTTCTCGCAGAAAAAACCCTGGGTCAGAATCGGGCAACGCGTGGATCCGTACATTAGCAAGGATTATAACAGAGACCCTTCAGGAAATATTATCCACGACAATGCAGGGTTGCCCGAGTTCAGCAATTATGATTCCCGGTTTGGCTTTATCGATCCTGACTGGATATGGGGCCTGAGTTCGACCCTGAAATATAAGAATCTGAGTCTGTTTGTATCAGTTGACGGCGTTGTTGGCGGATTGATGGGTACCCGTACTGAAAGTTACATGTGGCAGGCCGGAGTCCATCCCGAATCGGTTCAAGACCGGGAAAAGGAGTATACAGGACAGGGGGTAAAAGTCATTTCCGGTACGGTTACATACGATAAGGATGGTTTTATAACAAGTGATACCCGTAAGTTCGCTCCCAATGATAACAAAACATCCTACGAGAGCTATATGCGATCATTCCACGGCAGCAGTGCATGGGGCGGAAACGGGACGAGAAGCGATGTATACTCAAAAACTTTCTTTAAGTTACGTGAATTATCACTTACTTATAATATACCTGCAAAATACCTGAAAACATCGTCGTGGTGCCGGGCAGCTTCGGCAGGTATTGTGGGACAGAACCTGTTTCTGTGGTCTGAGGATTTTAAATATTCTGATCCCGACGGCGGTAACGAAGACTTTGCCGATCCTTCGGTCAGATACCTGGGGTTCAACATAAAATTATCATTTTAACTTTTTACGGAAATGAAAAATTATAAATACATATCTCTGCTGTTTATTACGGTCATTTTATCGTGCAGTAAATTTGACGAAATAAACAAAGATCCGTATGCCTCCGACAGGGTTCCGGAAGAAATGCTTGCAGCCAAAACACTGATCGAAACTTTTAAGTTCTGGAATCCAAACCCGTTTGATTTTTCAACTGGCAATCTGTGGAATAAACATATAGCATGGACAACTACCTGGTCAAACCCCTATCAGTATTATTACTCATGGTGGCCGTACGGGGGATTTGGATACAAACGGCTGACCGACCTCAAACTGATGGTCGAGTATTCCAGGGAAAAAGAATCATACTCTTCATATCAGGGACTGGAAAAATTCATGAAAGCATGGTACGGTTTTTCTTCCACACTGGAAATGGGTGACATTCCATATTCCGAAGCCGGTATGGCAGATGAAGGTATTCTGAGACCCAAATATGACAAACAGGAAGATGTTTTCAAGTATATCCTGGAAGATTTAAAAAAAGCTGAGGCTTTCTTTGCTGAAGGAAAACAGTTCCAGGGAGATGTCATGTTTGATGGAGATGCATCGAAGTGGCAGAAATTGTGCAACGCAATGCAGCTCAAAGTTCTTCAGACAATGAGTAAAAAAGCGGGGAACGAACACAAGGCACGGTTTGCTGAAATCATAGCATCGGGGAAGCTGATGACAGGCAACACCGATAATTTCCAGCTCAAGTATTTCGGAACCGATAATTCACATCATCCTTTCTGGAACGGTGCAAGTCAACGGAGGGAAACTGTTCTGACCAGTTTGTTGGTTGATGAACTTAAAAAGAATAAAGACAGGCGCCTGTTCTATTTTGCTGATCCCGCACCCGATCTGATTGACGCCGGGAAAAGAGAGGACGACTTTGAAGCCTATGCAGGTGCAGATCCGACCAGGGTACCGTGGGAACTGGCCGACGAAAACAATTCCTATTCACA
This sequence comes from Bacteroidales bacterium, assembly GCA_009877105.1. Lineage (GTDB taxonomy): Bacteria > Bacteroidota > Bacteroidia > Bacteroidales > VadinHA17 > LD21. Next base: position 420,319 of record WXFD01000043.1, on the reverse strand, counting down.
TATCAACCAACGCTATGTTGATGACAAAACCGGCGATCCGATGTTAAGGTTCACGTATGCCGAACAATGTTTTATAATTGCCGAAGGATTGGAGGAAGGATGGGCACCTGGCAATGCAAAGGATTACTATGAAAAAGGAGTTAAAGCCATGCTGGAATATTACATGAACCTGCCTTCTGCGGCAAACACCCATGGGATGGCCATAACACAAGATTATATAGATAACTATTTCACCGGAGAGGCAGCTTATAAAACCGGAGGAACAAAACAAGACCGCCTGCGCCAGATACTGGTTCAACGTTGGTTCATTGACTTTTTCCAGGGTAACGGGGGCAATTATGCGCAGTTCCTGCGTACCGGTTACCCCGAATATCCCCTGGATCCTGCAACCAGTCAGAACCCCGATGATAAAACAGTTTATCCCAAGCGCTGGAAATACCCGGAAGGCGAGCATACACAAAACCCCGACAATTATCAAAAAGCAGTCAATGAACAATTTAACGGTTATGATGGTATTAACGGAGTTCCATGGTATCTGAAATAATTGCATAGAATCGCCGGAAACATTATTAACAATACGCCTCATTTCAGAAACAGCAGGCGTATTGTTTTTATATCCATTATGATAAGACAATTCTTAATTTTATGCATATGATCAAAATTCAGTTAAAAGTATTTCTGCTAATATCTGTCAGTTATTTTGTTTCTCCGGCATTGGCTCAGGATCAGAAGGGACTTATCAGCAATGATTTCTTTACACTTGATTTTGATAAAAAAAAGGGTATATTGCACATAAGGAGATATGGTAAAGATTTCCTGTCATTTACTTCCGCCATTAATACGGATGATACCACGCTTGTAGCCGGACCGGCCTGCACATTCGGAAAACCTGCAATCAAGCTTGTGAAAAACAAATCAGGAACAGGCCGGCAGATTACAATATCAGGCCGCGATTACAAAAACCTGATGGAAGTTACTCTGGCTATTTATCTTCCTGACAAAATACCGTCCCTGGTTTTTGAAGCATCATATAAAAACACGGCAAAAAATGATATTGTCGTTAAAAGCATTGAACCCCTGAGGGTACTGGTAAATGAAACCGGAGGGATGAGGCACGAAAGCTCGCAATGTTTGCTTAACGGAGCCATGTATTATGATGCCGGTTCGATACACAAGCTAACCTTGCCATATGAAAAAGGTGAACCTTATGGTGAAACAAAAGGAGGAGTGCCTGTGAACAGGGCTCTGGCTTCCGACAAACGGACCGTTCAAAGCTGGTGGAACATCGGAATATTCGACGGTTACGACAAGGAAGCCATCGTCATGGGTTATTTAAGAAATATTTCCTGCATGGGCCGGATTCAGTTACTGAAAGAAGATTCGGATAAAATTTCTTTTGTTGTCGAATCGGTGTATAATGAGGGACATATTCTGAAACGGGGGCAATCCTTAAGTTCGGAAAAAGTAATGATAAACATTGGTGCCAGTCCTTATGCAGCATTGGAAACATACGCAAACTTTACAGGAACGGAAAATCAAGCCATTAACGGCTCTATTGTGAATGGCTGGTGTCATTGGTTCTACTCGCTGGACGACTATGATGAAAAAGAAATCCTTCAGAATGCAGAATATGCAGCAAAACATCTCAAACCATATGGACTGGAGTATATTCAGATTGATGAGGGATATCAGAAAACACATGGCGAATGGGAAGGGAACGAAAGATTTCCAAACGGCATGAAATATTTGTCACACAAGATAAAAAGCTACGGACTTAAACCGGGTATATGGCTCGCTCCTTTTGTCGTTTCAGAAAATGCCGCCATATTCAGAAATAATCCTGACTGGTTCCTTAAAAATCCCGACGGCTCGCTTAAACGTGTCGGCCCCTGGCCCGGTGAAACAACTGACTGGTATCGCAACGAAAACCCAAAACGCTACTGCCTTGATATAACACATCCCGATGCCGAAAAATGGTTTACTGATCTGATTGATACAGTTGTCAACAATTGGGGATATGAAATGCTGAAAATTGATTTTGTAGCCTGGTCAGTTTTTTCGGCATATAAATTTTATGACCCTGCATTCTCTCCGTCACAGGTCTATCGGAAAGCATTTGAAATAATGCGAAAAGTGGCGGGAAATAAGTGTCATATTCTCGATTGCGGCCCGGGGCAGGTAACTGCCGGATTGATTAACAGCATGCGAATTGAATACGATCAGAACTACGGATCCCGTCACGAGACCTGGAAACAGTATTTCGGCAACTCGTCATCAAGTGCCGGAGCATTGGGAAAACGCTACTATTACCAAAACAATACATGGACCAATGATATCGACCATATATGCATGGATTTATTGTCGCCTTCGCAATCACAGGCCGTTGTAACTCTTGTTGCACTTAGCGGTGGAAACACTATGTCGGGCGACAGATTGATGAATCTGTCTGAAATAAAAAAGGAAATACTGAAGAAAGCTTTTCCATCAGTCGGATTAATCACCCGGCCCGTGGATTTACTGGAATCGGATCCTCAAACTGCATTTGTTACAGATGTATTAAGACCGTTCGGAAAATGGACTGTCGCGGGATTTTTCAATCCTGATCCGTTAAACCCGGTAAGGAAGAAATATCCGCTGAACAGATTGATGCTTGACCCGGACAAAACATATTTATGCTTCGACTTCTGGAAAGAAAAATTCACAGGTGAAATAAATGATACCATTAATGTGATGATTGAGCCCGAAGGCGTCACCCTTTATTCTTTGCGTGAAAAAAGCAGCGAGCCTGTGATAATTTCTACAAACAGACACATTATGCAGGGAGCTGTTGAATTAGAATCGGTTCATTATGATAAAAATAAAAATGCTTTATCTGGCGTTTCTGTTGGCCCAGAAGGTTCATCACACAGCGTTTATGTTTATATACCCGATAAGTTCTCATGGTCTCCTAAAAGTCACAAAATGTTTGAGAGCCATGATAATTACTTATTAAAAATGGCAGACGATAACATCCTCAGGATAGACCTGTTCTTTGGCAATACCGGAAAAATAAATTGGATCATTTATTTCAACAAATAACAATGAAAAGGCTTTGTTTGATATTTATCACGCTATCCGTTTTGGGGTGCGGCAGGCACAGAGGATTTAATGCCCTGGACCTTTCAGGAGAATGGTCATTCCGCATAGACTCATGCGATACCGGTGTGGCAGGAAAATGGTTTTCCCGCGATTTCAACGAAAAGGTCATTCTTCCCGGTTCGATGCTCACAAACGGTAAAGGATACGACGTTAAGGCCGATGATGACTGGACCGGCAATTTCTGGAACCGGACCTGGTTTGAAGATGAATCGTATGTAAAATACAGGAATCCCGACGATGTTAAAATTTCTTTCTGGCTGCAACCATTGAAAAGATTTGCCGGTGTTGCATGGTACAGCAGGGAAATTGAAATTCCCGATTCGTGGAACAACGGATGCACCCGGCTCGTTTTGGAACGCTGCCACTGGGAAACGAGTTTGTGGATAGATACCGTGTACCACGGTATGCAGAATTCACTGGCCACACCCCATACTTACAACCTGGGTAATCTGGCACCCGGAAGGCACAGGCTAACCCTGCGGATCGACAATCGCGTGAAGGAGATAAACCCCGGACTTGATGCACACAGTATAAGTGACAATACCCAAACCAACTGGAACGGGGTGATCGGGGAAATGAAACTTGTGAACCTGCCCCCGGTAAACATTGAATATGTACGTATTTATCCGGATATTGAAAACAGCAGAATTAAGGTCCTGCTTAAACTAAATAAAATACCCCATAACCCGGAGGAGTACTCCGTGGAACTAAGGGTTTCAGGCAGGAAGAAAGTCATCGGGAAACTAAATGAACCCGATAAGGATTTGCTTGTCCTGGATTATGATATGGGTAACAATATAATGTTGTGGGATGAGTTTACACCCAACCTCTATTCGTTGAACATAAAGCTGAAAAGCAAATCCCTGACCGATGAGAAGAATATTGTTTTTGGGATGCGGGAAATTGCCACCAGCGGCGGACAATTTACACTCAACGGGAAAAAAGTTTTCATGCGGGGTACCCTGGAGTGTGCAATCTTCCCCAAAACAGGATTTCCTCCCGCCACAACGGGTGAATGGACAAAAATAATGAGAGTGTGCAAGGATTACGGGCTCAATCATATCCGGTTCCATTCCTGGTGCCCCCCGGAAGCAGCATTTGCAGCTGCCGACTCTGCAGGAATTTACCTGTCGGTGGAATGCGGTGTCTGGACCTCTGTGGGCGACGGTTTACCCGTCGATAAATTCATATACGATGAAGCTGAACGTATTATCGACACATACGGCAATCACCCGTCATTTTGTATGATGGCTTACGGCAACGAACCTTCCGGCTCGCATCATATAGCATTTCTTACCGGATTCGTTAAGCATGTGAAACAGTATGATGACAGACGCCTTTACACCACAGCCTTCGGATGGGCAAATGTTCCGGAAAACGATTTTCAGAGTACGCCCGACCCACGAATCCAACGCTGGGGCGAGGGCCTCAAAAGCAGGATAAATTCACAGATCCCTAATTCGACTTTTGACTGGACCGAAATAATTGAAAAATATCCCCAGCCTGTAATCAGCCACGAAATAGGACAATGGTGCGTTTTCCCGAACTTAAGGGAGATCAGTAAATACGACGGCGTCCTTAAGGCAAGGAATTTCGAAATCTTCAGGGACAGGCTGATCAATAACAACCTTTTGCATCTGGCAGACAGTTTTATGATTGCTTCGGGCAAATTACAGACAATATGTTACAAAGCCGATATCGAAGCCGCATTGCGTACGGAAAATTTCGGAGGCTTCGAATTACTCGATTTACATGATTTCCCCGGGCAGGGATCGGCAATAGTGGGGATTGTCGATCCTTTCTGGGATCCGAAACCTTATGTTTCGGCGGATGAATTCAAACATTTCTGCAATGCCGTTGTACCCCTGGCACGTTTGCCCAAAATGATTTACAGGAATAACGAAACTTTCAGTGCCGACCTGGAAATAGCATATTATGCAGAAAACGACGAATATATAACCCCGGAATGGGTCCTTACGGGAAAGACCGGCATTATAGACAAGGGAAATCCTGCAGGGAAAATAAAGGCTGGCCGCGGGACTATAAAAGCAGGCAATGTTCAAAGGAAATTGAACGACATTACCGGTCCGGAAAAACTAACTTTCACCTTTATGGCCGGAAAGTACAGAAACTCCTGGGATATATGGGTTTACCCTGCTGAATTACCCGTTATCGGAAGCAGGAATGATATCATTGTAACCCGGGAGTTTAACGAAGCAACCGCGAAGATGCTTGAAAACGGGGCATCAGTTCTACTTACTCCGCGTAAAGGTTTGCTCCGGCCGGAAAAAGGCGGTGACATCGCATTGGGCTTTTCCAGCATATTCTGGAATACTTTCTGGACCAATCATCAGCCGCCGGAAACACTGGGAATACTTTGCAACCCGGCTCATCCCGTTTTCCGATACTTTCCCACCGAATTTCACAGCAATTACCAGTGGCGCGATATAATCATGAATGCCAATGTTTTCAGGCTGGATATGATATCGGAAGATATTCAGCCTCTGGTCAGGGTTATTGATGACTGGTTCACTTCACGTCCCCTGGGCCTTTTATTTGAATGCAAAGTTGGAAAGGGAAAACTGATTGCCTCGGGTGCAGATCTGTTATCAGATCTGGAAAACAGGCCGGAAGCGCAGCAATTCCTGTTCAGCATAAAATCGTATATGCTGAGCAGCGATTTTAATCCCGGAGCCGAAATCAGTTCAGGAATTATAAAAAGCCTTTACAGGAAATAAAATTCACGCATCATATTTATTAATCAGCACTGACTGTTGCAGGATGCTGCCTTCGCGGAATGTCAGAACAGATCAGAGCAGCCCGACTGAAGATATATTCCGGGAAAATTTCAGGACCGGATCCATTCTGAAAAAAATTATTACAGAATACTACATATTGATTAAAATTATATTTTTGCTCGCTGTTTTAAGGATATGAAGAGTTTATTAAAGAGCAATATAAAATCATTCATGGATCTGCCCGGCAGGTCTGAATTACTGTTCTGTGAAAGAATTAACAGCTGACAGACCTGCAAAAATGATGCAGGTTTTTTTATTATTGACTGTTATGCCGTAACGTGCAACAAGCTGAGTGATTTTGGGGAAATACCTGATAATGAGTGTAATATTTTTTTTTGATAAAACCCTCCCGTTCCCTTTGAAACGGGTACAATAGCATTAAAATCCAAATTATGATGAAGGTAATGAAATTCGGAGGAACCTCCGTTGGAAGTCCGGACAGAATGAGATCGGTAATTCCGCTGATCAACGACGGTGAGCAGAACCTGGTGGTATTGTCTGCAATGTCAGGAACCACAAACAGCCTTGTGGAGATTTCCGATCTGCTTTATGCCGGAAAACAGGAAGAAGCCGTTCATAAAATCGGGCTCCTGAGGGAGAAATATCATAAGGTAATAGAAGATCTCTACACAACGGAACAGTATAAATACAAGGCATTTGAAACAGTCAACAGCCTTCTGAATGATATTGACGGTCTTACTTCTCTCAAACACTCGAAGCAATATGAGAAGATCATCCTGTCAAAGGGCGAGCTTATGTCCTCTTCAATGTTCTATTATCTCCTTCTCGAAAACAATATTGATTGTGTGCTCCTGCCGGCCCTCAATTTCATGAGGATTGACAAGGACGGTGAACCTGACACCTATTATATTGCTGAAAACTTCAGGAGGGAGCTGGATGCACATCCCGGCCACAACATCATCATAACCCAGGGATTCATCTGCAGGAACGCCCAGGGTGAAACGGATAATCTCAAACGCGGCGGAAGCGATTTCACTGCTTCGCTTCTCGGGGCGGCCGTAAATGCATCTGAAATCCAGATCTGGACCGATATAAACGGATTTCACAACAATGACCCCAGGCTGGTTGAAAACACCGAAGTGATACGCGAAATATCATTCGACGAAGCGGCAGAGCTTGCATATTTCGGGGCCAAGATCCTGCATCCTTCAAGTGTGAACCCTGCCAGGGAAAAGAATATCCCGGTAAGGCTGAAGAATACAATGGATCCCCATGACCAGGGGACAATTATAACATCCTCATACATTCCCCAGGACTACAAGGCTGTAGCTGCAAAAGACGGCATATCCGCCATAAGGATACACTCTGACCGGATGCTTATGGCATACGGCTTCATGAGAAAGGTTTTTGAAATTTTCGAAACCTACAAAACCCCGATTGACATGGTCGCCACATCGGAGGTATCTGTTTCAATCACCGTTGACGACTCACAGCATCTTGACCAGATTGCACATGAACTGCAGGCGCTCGGAAGCGTGGAAATTGAGAAGGATCAGACCATTATCTGCATTGTCGGTGATTTCAGGGCCGACAAGAAAGGGTCGGCTCCCGAGATTTTTGAGGCCCTGAACTCCATTTCACTGAAAATGATCTCATATGGCGGCAGCTCACACAGCCTGTCCCTTCTCATTGACACAAAAGATAAAACAGACGCCCTGAGACTTTTACACAAATACCTTTTCAACCATTAAAATGTTTGAACAGTCAATCTTAGATAAACTCAGTAACAGGCAAACTCCTTTTTACTATTATGATGTCGGCGTTCTGAGAAGCACGTGCGAAACTCTGAAAAGTGAAGCTTCAGCCTCTGGATACAAAGTTCATTATGCAGTCAAGGCAAACGCTAATCCAAGGTTACTGGAAATCATCTCTTCATATGGTTTTGGTGCCGATTGCGTCAGTTTCAATGAAATTGACTGTGCAATGAGGGCAGGTTTCAGTCCGTCCGAAATAGTGTTTGCAGGCGTTGGCAAGACTGACAGGGATATTGAGGCCGCACTGAAAAGTGATATATTCTGTTTCAACTGTGAATCGATCCCCGAGATCGAGGTAATCAATTCAATAGCCTCGGGTACAGGAAAGACAGCATCAATAGCCCTCAGGATCAATCCGAATGTATCGGCTCATACCCATAAATATATTACAACGGGGATACATGAAAACAAGTTCGGAATCAACATCTGGGACCTGGAAGAAGTCATGAACAGGCTTAAAAGCCTGGACAATGTACGGTTCAGGGGTATTCATTTCCACATAGGATCGCAGATTACCCGGATGTCAGTTTTCAGGAGCCTGTGCTCGAAGATTAACGAGCTCCAGGATTGGTTTGCCTCAATTGATGCGGAACTGGAAATAATCAATCTCGGCGGGGGGCTGGGAATAGATTATGAAGATCCCGAAAAGCCGGCCAGATTTCAGAATTACTTCAGACTGGTAAATGAGTATATCAGGCTTCGGCCGGGCCAGCGGATCCATATCGAACCGGGCAGATCAATTGTCGGACAATGCGGCTCGCTGATCTCGAGGGTCCTGTTCGTAAAGAAAGGCAGCAAAACGGTTTTTGTTATAATCGATGCCGGCATGACTGATCTGATAAGGCCCGCGCTTTACAATGCGCATCACATGATAGAGAATCTGACGTCAACCGGGGACGAGCACTGGTACGATGTAGTCGGGCCGGTATGCGAATCGGCCGATACTTTTGCCACACATATCAGGCTGCCCGAGACAAAAAGAGGTGATATCATTGCTATAAGGTCTGCCGGGGCATATGGTGAATCCATGGCTTCCCGCTACAATATGCGTGATCTGCCCGGGAGTGTCTTCTCCGACGAGATCTGAAAACGGCTGCATTCCTGGAATCCCCGGCTATGTTTTTCGATCCGCGCGAAGTGTGCAGATCTTGCCCGTAACGCCGACAGAATGACGGTCAGTCCTTTTTGTTAGCCATCCTCACCTTGCTGTGCCTGATCCCGTAGAAGAAATATATCATGAAGCCGAGGGCCATCCACACAAGCAGCCTCAGCCATGTATCAAGCGGCAGGGCCGCCATCTGGACAAAGCAGATAAGGGCACCCAGTATCGGTACCACGGGTACCCACGGAGTCCTGAAGGGCCTCTCCACCTCAGGTCTTGTTTTCCTGAGAACCAATACGCTTATGCACACAATGATGAACGCCAGCAAGGTCCCGATGGATACAAGCTCCCCCAGGATCCTTATCGGCAGGATCCCGGCAATGATCATTGCAACAATCCCGGTGAGTATGGTACTCATATACGGGGTCTTAAACCTTGGATGAACCTTTGAAAAAACAGGAGGAAGCAAGCCGTCCTTTGATATTGTGAAAAAGATCCTCGGCTGTCCAAGGAGCATAACGAGGATTACTGAGCTCAGCCCTGCAATTGCAGCAATCTTGACAATTGGCCTGAGCCAGAACATACCCTTTCCCATGGCATCGACGGCAACTGCCACCGGATCAGCAACATTAAGGGTTTTATAGCTCACTATCCCTGTCATGACGACAGCAACAAGGATATAAAGCAACGTTGATATACCGAGTGATCCAAGAATGCCCACAGGCATGTCTCTCTGCGGATTACGGGCTTCCTGGGCTGCAGTTGAAACGGCATCGAACCCGATATACGCAAAGAATATTACGCCGGCCCCCCTCAGGATCCCGCTTATCCCGAATTTACCGAATTCTGATCCGTAAGCTTTCAGCCATAACCAGAATGATCCATATTCCGATATTGGTGTGGATTCAACCTTGTTTGCCGGAATGAACGGATGCCAGTTGACTGACTTTACAAACGCAAAACCCACGGCAATAAACAATACAATCACTGACACCTTGATAATAACCATTAAGTTGTTGAAGTTGGCTGATTCCTTTATTCCAATCACCAGTAATGTTGATAGCAATGCTATAATGAACATTGCCGGAAGGTTAAGAATACAGGTGACATGCGGAAGCGCATCGGCATTTATCCCCGATTCGGCCAGTGTGTGTGCAAAAGCATGCAGCGGCTTCCATCCCAGTTCGGGAATGTTGACCAGGACCGTACCTGTGGCATCGGAGAACTGCGGCGGAACATTTATGTTGAAATCCTTGAGAAAGCTGACCACATATCCTGACCATCCAACCGATACTGTTGATGCTGCAAAAAGATATTCCAGGATAAGATCCCAGCCTATTATCCATGCAAAAAACTCACCCAGGGTTGCATAGGAATAGGTATAGGCGCTCCCGGCAATTGGTATCATCGAGGCAAATTCCGCATAGCACAGGCCAGCAAAACCGCAGGCCAGGCCGGAAACCACAAATGACAGCACTATGGCGGGCCCAGCATACTGTGCAGCAGCCTGACCGCTGAGCACAAAAATGCCTGCACCAATTATGGCGCCAATACCAAGGGTTGTAAGATTCAGCGCCGTAAGAGTACGCTTCAATCCCCCCGACTCCTTTGATTCACTCAGTAACTGCCCCAGGGGCTTGGTAAGAAATAATTGCTTTTTCGACATTGGAATTAATTGACAGGATTAGCATGGAAAAGTTAAAATATTGCAAACGTAACTTTTTTTTGTAAATGAAATATTGTTACTATTGTATTAAATCAAATCAGAAATTGATTTTTTTTTTAAACCTTTACATGAATTAACCTAATTTTAATGATATCAAAAGCACTTATGACCATGATACGTAAATTCCTGCTTGCAACCCTGATCATCCTTTCAGCCTGTTCACCGTTGAAAACCTACAGGAATCTGCCGGAGGTGAAGGCATGGGAAAATGATATCCGGAAATTTGAACAGCTCGACGTAGAAAAATCATATCCCTCCGACGCGGTTTTGTTTGCAGGCAGCTCAAGCATCAAGCTATGGGATGACATCGGCAAGGACATGCAACCTTACAATGTGATCCAGAGGGGCTATGGTGGCGCCAAGCTCAGCGATTTCGCAGTATATGCCGACAGGATCATCTATCCGCATCCCTGCAGTGCCATAGTGATATTCATTGCAAACGACATCTCGGGCAGTGATTCTGACAAAACCCCTGCAGAAGTGGCCGAACTGTTCAGGAAAACATTATACATTATACGAAGGAAATACAAGGATACTCCCGTCTTCTGGATCGCGATCACACCCACAGCCGCCAGATGGCACGTCTGGCCTGAAATTAGGGAGGCCAATCAGCAGATCCAGAAAATATGCAATAATCATCATAATACATATTTCATCAGCACCGAACAGGCATTTCTTACCAGGGAAGGCCTTCCCCGCACCGAACTGTTCAGGGACGACAAGCTTCACCTGAACACAGACGGATACAGGGTATGGGCGGGAATCATCAAGAATGAGCTGTACAAGGTTCTCGGAAGATAAAGGAACCCGGGGTCCGACATATGAACCGGTTTCCGTCCGGTCTGATCTCCGGCAGGAAAACCCCTTGCCTGATGCATGATATGCAAATATGCCGCCCGGGCAGGCCGGACAGCAGGATAAATATGGCATTTAGCTACAACTGTTCAAATTATCACCGGTAATGGTTTCAATACTCACAGATGAGTGTACAGGACCCCGCATGCCTGATGCTATGAATATTTTTATGATCAGCCGGGTTTTTATCCGGCTGATCTGATTATATTTGAACTTAACTATCACAAACATCAGCCAGTCATGAGAAACATATCCCGCCGTCATTTTTTCTTCAGAACCCTTGGGGCCGGTGCCGGTTCTCTTATGTTCCCGGTACTTACTTCCGGCAGGTCTTCATCTGCTTCAAAGGGAATTACACCCCTGATCGTCACAAGCCATGCAAACGAAACCGGCCGGAAGGCAATGGAAGCAGGCTGGCAGGTTCTCATTGAAGGAGGGAATGCCGTCGATGCGGTTGAAAAAGCTGCAAACATTATAGAACTGGATCCGGAAGATACAACCGTCGGGTATGGAGGATTGCCTAATGAAAAAGGCGTTGTTCAGCTTGATGCATCCTTCATGGACGGCAGAACTTACTCAGCCGGGGCGGTGGCCTGCCTGGAAAACATAAAGACTCCCTCATCGGTTGCAAAGCTGGTTATGCAGCGCACCGATCATGTTTTGCTTACAGGCGCAGGTGCGCTTGAATTTGCAAAAGCATGGGGATTCAGGGAAGAAAACCTTCTGACCGAAAAGGCCCGTAAAATTTGGCTGAGATGGAAGGAGGAGCTCAGCCCTGACGACGACTGGGGGCCGCCCGAACACCTTAAGGATTCGGACCGGAAGGAGGCATACTGGAACGATTTCCCCGCACCGGAACATCACTACGGCACCACCAACGTGCTTGCAATTGACTCTAGGGGTGACATAGCCGGATGCACCACTACCAGCGGACTGAGCTTCAAGCTGAACGGAAGGGTTGGTGATTCTCCGATAATCGGGGCCGGACTGTATGTCGATAATGAAACTGGCGCCGCCGGCGCAACAGGCCGCGGAGAAGATGTGATCAAATCGTGCGCTTCGTATTATATTGTCCTCAGGATGAAGGAAGGAAGAACACCCCAGCAGGCATGCGAAGATGCGCTGAAAATGATCGCCGGCAAGTATAAAAAAGTCAACCCGCTGTTCTATCCTGCCGAAAAATTCGTTGCAATAAACAGGACGGGCGAAACCGGATGTGCAGCAATGAAGGGCGACCGGATGCCGGAAATGTCGGTAAGGACTGCTGAAGGATTTTCCATTTATACCGGACCTGTCGTATTCCCGGGCAAATGAACGGCTGGTTAAGCAGCGATCCCATCAATAATGTATTTCAGTGACTTCCACCATACATCATTTAATAATCAGCTGCCGCCATCCAATAAAGCATAACCCTTTTACGTTGTTATGTGACAAGCGGAAATCAGAAATACCGGTATGAAACCCACATGATACAAAATGACAAACAAGCATGAAGATAAAATTCATGTGGATTCCATGTGAACCACTTAATCTTCAGTAGTATAAAAATTTATTTTCACATGAAAAAATTATTGCTTCTGCTGTTGATAGTAGCTGCTTCATGTGCCACAACAAAGCAATCCGTACAGGAAGATTCTCTGATAATCACGAGAAAATATGTCGGGAACTTTGTTGATTACCGCCAGCACATACCCGAAAAAGCGGGCGAACCATATCTGATCTTCATCAAAACTTCAATGGACAGCACCTACGGCAAAATATCCGCATTTTCCGAAAGATGCGATTTTGTCAAAGGGTCACCTCTTTATATCAGACGGACAATGATGTCACCGGGAACCATTTCCACTTACTGGGAATACAGGATCGAATCAGAGAATTCAGAAATCTTCTACAGGCTGAGTGAATTCCAGCACGACAGGAAAAACCTGATTCAAAGCTGGTTCTGAAGGCGATCCGTGAGGCGTTCAAATACCGGGGCCGGAAATCCCGGACCATCGGCTTAATTACCGTACACGCCGGTTGTAAAGTTCTTCCCAGCCGGAAGTGCCGTCTGACGCTTCGGGTTGTTTCTTTTCAGAGGGTTTCCTTTCAAGTTTCCTGACGACAACGCTGGCGTCCCGCCGGCCGGCTTTGCCATGATCGACATAATCGACCCAGGCAATGAACCTGTTTATTCTGTTGGGAATTATTTCAGGAGTACGAATAAATCCGATATCCTCTTCCTTGAGAGCATAATTATCATGGTTCTTTTCCCAGACATCGACATAATGTACTTTTTTGCCCAGGCCGGCAAAGATCACCTTCCCGTCGGAATCGGTAATACCTTCTCCTGTCATGTTCCTTTCATTCTCCCAGTCGCCGAGAGTCGGATAAAGGATAACGCTTGCACCTTTGACAGGATACTCCTCGTAATACTCCAGGACCTCGATTTCGAGAAGCGTCGGGATCAGGACATTTATTCCGAGGGAAGCTTCGTCACTTAGGCCCGAGGAGGACCATACCTTCAGTGTCACGGTGAATTTACCCGAAGACATGAATTTGTGCACCGGATTTCTTTCGGTTGAATAAAACCCGTCGCCGAAATCCCACTCATGCTCAACTGCATTGTCAGATCCGCTGGTGAACCACACCTCCTCTCCCACCACCGGATCGCCAGGGTCTGCAGAAAAAAATGCCCTTGGCGAATATTCGCACGAAATAAGGATCAGCGGCAGGATAAATGTTATGTAGAAAACTTTGTTCATGGTGTTTATTGTTGCTTGTACATAATGCTGAATTCAAATTTGGTGCCAACAGTAACGTCAAACCGCAAATTTCGTCCGGATCAATCATGGCTTTCCGGAAATAAGATCGTGATTGGCAAAAGCCTTTGAAAATAATTTTCATTAAATTTGCACCTCAATAAAAATGACACGATTAATGATCAAGATAACTTTTCCTGACGGCTCGGTGAAGGAATTCGAACCGGGCATCAGCAGCCTTGAAATCGCGGAACAGATCAGCCCCAGGCTTGCCGGTGAGGTATATGCCGCAACAGTGAACAATGAGGTACGGGATCTGACCAGGCCGATATATGCCGATGCATCGCTTGTGCTTCATAAATGGGATGACGAACCTGCCAGGCATGCTTTCTGGCATTCATCAGCCCACCTGATGGCGGAAGCCCTTGAATCAATTTATCCCGGGATCAAATTCGGTATCGGGCCCGCCATCGAGAACGGATTTTACTATGATGTTGACCCGGGCGACGGTCGGGTTATCACCGATGCCGATCTGCCGGCCATTGAGAAAAAGATGAAGGAGCTAGCTGCTGAAAACCTTAAGTTTACCCGCAGGGAAGTAAGCAAAAAGGAAGCCATGGATATTTTTACCGCCAAAGGAGATGAATACAAAACAGAGCTGATCGGTGAGCTTGAAGATGGCTCCATAACTTTGTACACTCAGGGCAATTTTACCGATCTGTGCCGCGGGCCGCACCTTCCATCAACCGCACCGATCCGGGCAATAAAGCTCCTCAATGTAGCCGGCGCATACTGGAGAGGGAACGAAAAGAACAAAATGCTCACAAGGATTTACGGCATAACATATCCAAAGCAGAAACTGCTCGATGATTACCTGGTATTCCTTGAAGAAGCCAGGAAAAGGGATCACCGCAGGATTGGCAGGGAACTTGAGCTTTTTACATTTTCCCCGCACGTGGGCATGGGGCTTCCTCTGTGGATGCCCAAAGGAGCCGAGTTGAGGCAGAACCTGATTGATTTCATGACCAGGATCCTGAAGAAAAGAGGCTACCAGATTGTTACCACCCCTCATATCGGGAACGTTAATCTTTATAAGACCTCAGGGCACTACGAAAAATACGGGAAGGATTCATTCCAGCCCATGGCAACACCGCAGGAAGGCGAACAATTCATGCTTAAACCGATGAACTGCCCCCATCACTGCGAGATATACAATGCCAAACCCCACTCATACAAGGATCTTCCATTCCGGATGGCTGAATTCGGGACAGTATACAGGTATGAGCAAAGCGGTGAGTTGCACGGGCTCACAAGGGTCAGAAGCTTCACCCAGGATGATGCCCACCATTTCTGCAGGCACGACCAGCTGAAAGAAGAGTTCAAGAGCATTATCGACCTGGTTCAGTTCATTTTCAAGGCCGTCAATCTTAATGAGTATTCCGCACAAATATCCTTGCGTGATCCTGATAACAGGGAGAAATACATCGGATCGGATGAGAACTGGGAAAAAGCCGAGAACGCAATCATTGAAGCGGCCGGTGAAAAGGAACTTGAAACCACTGTTGTTCCCGGTGAGGCTGCGTTTTACGGCCCCAAACTCGATTTCATGGTCAAAGATGCAATTGGCAGGAAATGGCAGCTCGGAACGATCCAGGTCGATTACAACCTGCCCGAAAGATTCGACCTCACCTACAACGGAAGTGACAATCAGAAACACAGGCCGGTGATGATCCACAGGGCAATATTCGGATCACTTGAAAGATTCATCGCGGTCCTAATCGAAAATACAGCGGGAAAATTCCCGCTCTGGCTTGCACCTGAAAAGGCCGTTGTGCTGCCTATCAGTGAAAAATTCAATGATTATGCAAGAAAAGTTTTTGATTTTCTAAATAATTCCGATATTTGCACACTTATTGACGAAAGGAGTGAAAAGATCGGTAAGAAGATAAGGGATAATGAATTAAAGAGAATTCCCTATCTGCTTATCATAGGAAATAATGAAGCCGTGAACGAAACGGTTTCAGTGCGCAGGCAGGGAGAAGGCGACAGGGGAACCATGAAACCTGAAGAATTTGCTGATCTTGTGCGAAAAGAGATTGCGGGGGAAATCACCTTTTGAATTTGATTTGTAAAATTAGTATTAACAAAAGACAGGAGGAAATAGCCATAGCAGGACCAATCAGGCGAAGCCCCGCGCGGGTTGTACAGCAGGCCCACAGAATTAACAACAGGATCACTTCAAAGGTGGTCAGGGTAGTTGGCGAAGATATCGAAACAGCGGTTATGAGTATTCATGACGCCCTTAAGCTGGCAGATTCACTGGAACTCGATCTTGTTGAAATATCCCCGAATGCCGATCCCCCGGTTTGCAAGGTGGTGGATTATCAGAAATTCCTTTATCAGCAGAAAAAGAAACAGAAGGAAATCAAGGCAAAAACCACCAAGGTTGTTATAAAAGAAATAAGATTCGGTCCGAATACTGACGATCACGATTATAATTTCAAGCTGAAACATGCCATTAAATTCCTTGAAGAAGGTGCAAAAGTAAGGGCATACGTGTTTTTTAAGGGCAGATCAATTCTGTTCAAGGAACAGGGTGAGGTGCTTTTGCTGCGATTCGCAAACGATCTTGAGGAATACGGAAAGGTGGAACAGCTGCCAAAACTTGAGGGAAAAAGGATGACGATATCCCTGTCCCCGAAAAAGAAGAAATGATTTTAATTTATTGTTAGACGAAATGCCAAAGATGAAGACAAACTCCGGTGCAAAAAAGAGATTCACTCTTACCGGAACGGGGAAAATAAAACGCAAACATGCATTTAAAAATCATATACTGACCAAAAAGTCAACCAAGCGGAAAAGAAACCTCAGATATTTCGGGACGGTTGACAAGGCCGACATGAAGAACATAAAGCTTCTTCTCACGAACAAATAGCACGTTTGCATGATTTAACAAAAAGTATTAACGGATTGTACAGCAATCAAGAGTGCGCAGACGGCGCATCGCTGTCATTCAAAAAAAATCAGTTATGCCAAGATCAGTAAATGCAGTAGCATCGAGAGCCAGGCGCAAAAAGGTCCTCAAGCAGACGAAAGGCAACTTCCTGTCAAGGAAGAACGTATTCACGGTTGCCAAGAACACCCTCGAGAAAGGATTAACCTATGCCTATCGTGACAGGAAGAAAAAGAAAGGTGAATTCAGGTCGCTCTGGATACAGAGGATCAATGCGGGGGTAAGACAATATGACATGAGCTATTCAGAGTTCATGGGCAAGCTTGAAAAGAAGGGCATAGCACTCAACAGGAAAACACTTGCCGACCTGGCAATGAACCACCCGGAAGCCTTCAAGGCGGTGGTCGACAAGGTGAAATAGCCTAAGAATTATAATAACTGCCGTTCAGAAGGCAGAATTCGCCCCGTTTATTCACGGATTTACACCGGAATCTAAGATCGGCGTATTAACGGCGATCATCTGAAGATATTCCGCAATGCTACGGCATTTCCGGCCGGGATATGCATAACTGCCCGACAAACTATTGCGCCCGATGTTCCATTGACGGGCCTGACTGACCCTTTTGGAAAAGAATTACCTGATCCGCATAAACATCCGCTTAAGCCTGAACTTTTTCAGGCCGGTGGATTCCTTGTCAATCGACAGCCAGATGAATTTTGGTTTTCCCACGATATGATCCTCGGGAACGAAACCCCAGTAGCGTGAATCAGCAGAATTCGGACGATTATCGCCCATCATGAAATAATAATCCATTTTGAATTTGTAGGAATCGGCCGGTTCACCGTTTATGAAAATACGGTCTCCCTCGACCTTCAGGTCATTGCCTTCATAAACATCGATGATCCTCTCGTACAGGCACAGATTTGATGTGTCGAGGCTGACAACGGCGCCCTTCGACGGCACCCACAGCGGTCCGAAATTATCTTCGTTCCATCCGTAGGTTCTGCTGTACGGGAAAATATGGGGGGCATATTCCCCTTTCCTGGCAAAGACCGGTGTGACATTTGTCACATTGGCAAATTTTGAGATCGCTTCGGCATTCTTCCTTGTAAGCGGCAGCAGGTAAGCCGAACCTGATATCATGTTCTGATCAGACCGGTAAACACCCATTCTTTCAAATGCCTTCGGATTAATTGTAGTGCCGTTGGTGCTTACTATATATACAGCCTGCTGGGTCTCGTTCTCAGGCACCGGCTTATGATCCACAAACACCTTGCCTCCTTCAATCTGGAGAGTGTCGCCCGGGAGGCCAATGCACCTTTTTACATAATTATCCCTCCTGTCGACCGGACGGTAAATTATATGGTTCCTTTCCCTGACTTCCTTCCTTGCCTGCCGCATATAATAATCCTTAGTCTTCGATGCCTGATTTGCATAGGCATCCCTCGCCATCAGTTCACGGGCCGTCCTTCTGACTATTTCATAATAACTGGTTGCCTGTTCTTCGACAACAACAGTGTCGCCTGCAGGAAAATTAAAGACTATTGCATCATTGTGTCCTACCTTGCCAAATCCTGCCAGTCTTTTGTAAGGCCAGTGAACCAGATCGGACCATGATTTTCCCTTAGTCAGGGGCATCGTATGCTGCGTGAAGGGGAATGCAATGGGAGTGTTGGGCATCCTTGGGCCGTATGCCAGCTTGCTTACAAAAAGATGATCCCCGATAAGAAGTGATTTCTCCATCGAACCTGTGGGGATCCTGTAGTTCTGGAACAGAAAAATATTTATGAGCGAAACGGCAATCACCGCAAAGATAAGTGCATCCAGCCATTCAATGAAAGCACTGTTCTTTCCATTTCTCTTTTTCCAGAATGCCCAGTTGACTTTCTTCGAGATATAAACATCATAAACGACCCCTAATCCGATAAGCAGCCAGTAATTACCGATCCATATCACCACCAGCAAATATATCAGGGCTGCTATGCCGAAACGGATGTATTTTTTCTGTTTTTCGCTCATGTCTGTATTCTGATAAGAATCTGCAAATGTAAAAATAATTATCAGAATCCCAGCACATCGGCCATTGTGAAGACTCCTTTCCTGGTATTTATGAATTCCGCTGCAATAATCGCTCCCAATGCAAGTCCCTTCCGGTTCTTTGCCTCATGCCGGATGGTAAGCCTGTCGACGGGTGAATCCCATTCCACAATATGTGTCCCGGGGACCATTCCCTCACGTATCGCATTAATTGGAACATGATGTTCGGTTTGTTCATTTTCAAAGCACCAGCCTTTAAAACCGGAATGTTCATGACATATTCCCTTTGCAAGGGAAATTGCCGTTCCGCTCGGTGAGTCGAGCTTCCGGGTGTGATGAACCTCCTCTATATAGGGCTTGTATTCAGAGTACGCAGATACATAACGGGCAAGCATCGAATTCAGCCTGAACAGAATGTTAACACCCGGACTGAAGTTTGACGAGTGGATAAACGCAACCCCCTTTTCAATGCACATACCGGCGGCTTTTTCATAATCGGCGGACCATCCTGTTGTTCCGCTGACAACCGGCAGACCAAGGCTGAAACATTTAGTGATGTTCCGGAAGGCGGTGTCGGGTGTTGTGAATTCAATTGCCACATCAATGCCTCTGCTGTTCTCATGGTTCAGATCTGACAGGTTATCCTTGTCGATGATGAGTTTAACGGAATGATCACGGGCGGCAGCGGCCGTCTCAATTTCATGCCCCATCCGGCCATAACCGATAATAGCTATATTCATGATTAAAAATTTTTACGAATTTATTTCTTTTTAATATTTGCCGGACATCCGGCGGTATTTAATACAGCACCCCGAGAATAAAAATTTTTCCGGCCGG
Organism: Bacteroidales bacterium; assembly: GCA_009877105.1. Taxonomy (GTDB): domain Bacteria; phylum Bacteroidota; class Bacteroidia; order Bacteroidales; family VadinHA17; genus LD21. The sequence goes on along the minus strand of WXFD01000043.1, from coordinate 400,356 downwards.
ATGAAACCCTTTAAGAAAACATGAAGATGAACAGATGCCCTGGTAAGGGAACGGTCCCGCCTGACTCAGGGAACCTCATTCTGAATTTAATCCGTAATAGAATATTTTCATATATTTCGGGATTAAAAAAAGTAGATCACTCATGCGAATATCCGGTCTGGCTTTCATTTTCGTTCTGCTCTCATTCATTTCATCATGTTCAGACAGGTCCAGGGCCGATCTGGCGATCATCAATGGCAAGGTCCTCACTGTCGACGATAAAAATCCCATGGCTGAGGCTGTAGCCGTCATCGGCGAAAAAATCATCGCCGTGGGTAGTACGGAAGAGATCAGGTCATTCATCGCCGAAGGCTCCACGAGGGTGATCGATGCCGGCGGAAGGCTCGTTATTCCCGGGTTCAATGACGCCCATCTTCATTTCGGCCCCCTTGATCCCGATTATATTGAGCTGCGTTACATTACCGATCCCGCCTTCATTACGGAGAAGGTTGCCGCCCAGGTTGCGAAAAGCAAACCCGGTCAGCCGGTCAGGGGCGGACACTGGAACCATGAGCTTTTCCCCGGCAGGAAATGGCCCTCAAAAGAGCTCATTGACAAGGTGTCTCCCGATAACCCCGTTATACTGAGCCGTACCGACGGCCACTCGGTTCTCGTCAACAGCTATGTTTTAAAAATGTCGGGCATCACGCGCAGAACCAGGGATCCTTTCGGAGGCGAGATCCAGCGTGACCCTGTAACAGGGGAACCAACCGGCATCCTCAAGGAAGCGGCAATGGGGCTGATAAGGGCAGATAACCGGGAGATAAGCCGGACACCGGAAGAAGAAAGAGAAAGGACATGGCAGGGTTATCTTCTTGCCCTGGAGGAGGCTGCCAGGCTGGGTGTCACCAGCGTCCAGAATGCCGGTGAAGCCGATTTTGAAATGTACAGGAAGCTTCAGCAGGCCGGACATCTTACCCTGCGCATCGATATCGGGGCCGCCCTGACGGGCGATACTGCCGTTCTGAGGAAATACCGGGTCAAGGAGGCCGAATATCCACGGAAAGGTGACTGGATAAGATTCGGCATCCTCAAGGAATTTGCCGATGGTACGATAGGATCACAGACGGCACTGATGTTCGAACCATATGAAGATAATCCCTCAACTTCGGGACTGGCGATGTGGCCGTACGATGAACTTGAGAAAATGATCGTCACCGCCGACAGCATGGGTTTCCAGATCGGTATCCATGCAATTGGCGACAAAGCCAATCACCTTGTACTCAACGCTTATGAAAAAGCCCTCGCAAGGAATGGCCGGCGCGACAGCCGCCACCGCATTGAACACTCGCAGTGCGTCAGACCTGATGATATTCCTCGTTTTGCGGAACTCGGTGTTATCCCTTCCATGCAGCCGACACACTGCATCTCCGACAAGCTGTATTTCGAAAAACGGGTCGGTACCCGCAGATGCCGGGGAGCCTACGCATGGAGAAGCTTCATAAGTTCCGGGTCAGTGCCGGCTTTCGGAACTGATTACGGGGTTGAACCGCTGAACCCGATGGAGGGGTTATATGCTGCCGTAACAAGAAAGGACAGGCTCGGCGAAGAAGGCGACGGCTGGTATCCAGAAGAAAAACTTACGATGGAGGAAGCCATAAAATATTACACCCTTGGCTCTGCCTATGCCCAGTTCATGGACGACAGGAAAGGAATGCTCAGAAAAGGCTACCTCGCCGATATTGTTATTACAGACAGGGATCTGCTTACAATTCCGGAAAACGAGATAATGAAGACCAGGGTCGATTATACCATCACGGGAGGTAAGGTCGTTTTCAGCTCTGCAGAGAATTTTCCTTTACAAACCCGATAAGCCGGCCAGTATTTTCATTGCCTCATCGCGGCTGCTTCCGCAAAACTCGGGATCGGCCCTGAAATCACTGCACACCTGCGGCCGTTCAGGCAAACCGTACAATGCACATTTATTGTCGTCAGTGAGATGTATGCACCTTACCCCGGCCGGTTTGCCACCGGGCATCCCTGGGATCGGCGACGATATCGAGGCTGCAATACAACAGGCGCCACAGTTTTCACGGCATTCCATGGAACAATTAATCCTTCCTTTTCAGATTTTTTATGGTTTTATGGATGACGTATTCTACTAAGTTAATAAAACCCGGAGTATTCACCAAAAGTTGTATCCAGCAACTTGAATGGTTATTTCTGCCGGATATTGATTCAGCATAATAATAACCTGACAGAAAAGCCAGACGGAAAAAACTGCCGGACAGCACTTGCCGGAAGCACTGCCTCCAATCATTATGGGCTGCTTCGTAAAATTCAGGAATAATCATACCGGCCATTCAGATAATAATTATCGGTCCCATAACTGAAAAAGGGTGATTTCCAAAGATCTTTTACTTATTATCCTGTTATGAAAATAACAGATCCTGGTCCTCAATGAGGGAACCAAAAAAGTTTAAGGTCCGGCGCTTTTTGTTTAAATTTGAACAAATAAACGACAATGAGGATTGATATTCTTTCAGTTCTGCCCGAACTGCTCAGCAGCCCCCTGGATTACTCGATTGTAAAGCGGGCCCGCGACAAGGGACTGGTTGAGATCAATATTGTCAACCTCCACGACTATTCAACTGATAAATACAGGAGCGTTGATGATTACGCATTCGGAGGCGGGGCGGGCATGGTGATGATGATCGGACCCGTTTACAGGGCTCTTGAGAAACTGAAGGAAGAAAGGACCTATGATGAAATTATCTACACATCTCCCGATGGTGAACCTTTCACCCAGAAAATGGCCAATGAGCTTTCCCTTAAGAAAAACCTGGTGATCCTTGCGGGCCATTACAAGGGTATCGACCAAAGGATAAGGGACAACCTTGTAACAAGAGAGATCTCGGTGGGCGATTATGTTCTTTCCGGGGGTGAACTTCCCGCAGCTGTCATAACGGACGCAATAGTAAGGCTGCTGCCCGGCGCGATGTCGGATGAACAGTCGGCCCTTACCGACTCCTTCCAGGATGATCTCCTGGCTCCGCCGGTATATACCCGTCCCGCAGATTTCATGGGATGGAAAGTACCGGATATCCTGCTGTCGGGTCACGCAGCGGAAATCGATAAATGGAGGCATGAACAGTCGCTGGAAAGAACCCGCAGACTAAGGCCCGATCTGCTGAATGAAAGATGATCTGGAAACAGGAATATATTAAAACCCTGCAGCATGCCGGTTCCGCCTTGCCGGAACAGCGGATCCCGTGGCCGGGAACGGGAGTCTCTCCCGCCCGTGCAGCATTATGCTGGACAGCCGGTAACACACGCGGACGGCGGACGTGAACTAACATAGGCGCGATGTCCTGCGATGAAACTTATTATTTTGGAAAAAACCAAAAGCTTTTGTAAAATTGTAACTTATTTTTAATTATTTTCATAACTATTTAATTCTCAATGAAATGAATACACAGGATTATATTGATCGGGAAGACCGGTATGGTGCACATAACTATCATCCTCTTCCGGTGGTTCTTGAAAGAGGTGAGGGTCCGTTTGTATGGGATGTTGAGGGTAAAAGGTATTTCGACTTTCTGTCGGCCTATTCCGCAGTCAATCAGGGACATTGTCATCCCAGGATTGTAAAGGCGCTGACTGACCAGGCTCAGAAGCTGACTCTTACTTCAAGGGCTTTTTATAATTCTGTGCTGGGGGAATATGAAGAATATGTAACCCGTTATTTTGGTTACGATAAGGTTCTTCCGATGAATTCCGGGGCCGAGGCAGATGAAACGGCCCTCAAGCTTTGCCGCAAATGGGCATACAAGAAAAAAGGCATTAAGGATAACAATGCCAGAATAATTTGCTGCGAGGGTAATTTCCATGGCAGGACAATCACCATTGTGTCAATGTCAACCGATCCTGATGCACGAAACGATTACGGTCCTTTCACTCCCGGATTTATTGTTGTTCCTTATAATGACATTCCCGCACTGGAAAAGGCCCTTCAGGACCCTGATGTTGCAGGATTCCTGGTTGAGCCCATTCAGGGAGAAGCCGGGGTTTTTGTTCCTGATGACGGGTACCTGAAAAAGGCATCTGACCTATGCAAAAAGCATAATGTGCTTTTCATTGCCGATGAGATCCAGACGGGAATTGCACGAACGGGAAAAATTCTTGCCTGCGATCATGAAGGAGTGCGTCCGGATATTCTTATCCTGGGCAAGGCGCTTTCGGGCGGAATCCTTCCGGTATCAGCAGTTCTGGCCGACGATGACATCATGCTCACCATAAAACCCGGGGAACATGGTTCCACTTTTGGAGGGAACCCGCTTGCCTGCAAGGTTGCAATTGAAGCTCTCAAAGTGGTGAAGGATGAAAAACTGGCCGAAAATGCAGCATATCTCGGTAAAATCTTCAGGGATGAGATAAAGAGCATCAAATCGGATATGATAGAGCTCGTCAGGGGTAAGGGGCTGCTCAACGCCGTTGTTGTCCGGCCAAAGGATGGCAAGACTGCGTGGGATGTCTGCATTGCCATGAAGGACCTGGGATTGATTGCAAAGCCAACACATGAGCATATAATACGTTTTGCACCTCCGCTGGTCATTACCGAACCGCAGCTGAGGGAGGCTGTCGGACTAATCAGGCAGGCATTTAAACTTTTTGAATAGAAGATTGTTAACATATTAACAATCACCCCCCGGGGGAATAACACAGTTCCCATGTCACCATGGATTAAATCATACCGACTTGTACTGCCGCTCATTCTGACAGCAGTACTCACTTTCCTTTCATGCACGGGTCAGGTTACAAGGGATATCACTACAGGTGAGCTGCAGGGGCATGTGCAGTACCTTTCATCCGACATGCTGAAAGGCCGTCAGACAGGAAGCGAAGGAGACAGCCTTGCAGCGGTTTACATCAGGAAGCAGTTCGAAATGGCGGGCCTGGTGCCGCTGGAGGGCAACGGATTCCAGGAATTCTCCGTTACCGACAGGGTTGTTGCGGGAAAATCTAACTTTTTCATACTCGACGGACAGGAATTCAACACCTCTGAAGATATTACACCCTTCTCATTCAGCGGAAATTCATCGCATGAAGCTCCTGTGGTTTTTACCGGCTACGGACTCGTTATTTCCAACGACTCAATAAAATGGAACGACTACGGGAACCATGATGTTAAAGGCAAGTGGGTGCTTGTATTGAGGGGCGATCCCGAGCCGGAGAAATCAGTAAGCGGATTCATCCCGTTCAACAGCGACAGGGATAAGGCAATGACTGCCAAAGATATGGGGGCAGCCGGCGTACTTTTTGTATCGGGTCCGGCAAACGATAATGAAGATTCTTTCGAAAGCCTGTCAGCTGAAGGCTTCAGCGTTGGCATACCCGTGCTCAGGATCAAGCGCAATGTTGCCGATCTTATCCTGAAAAGAACCAATAACACCGTCGCCGCCCTTGAAAAACAGATCAACGCCACAAAAAAAACTGCAGCTTTTGATACCGGGGCCAGAGTCAGGGCCGGTTCAGATGTGCAGAAAACTGCATCGTCTACCAGGAACGTGATCATGTATCTCAGGGGAGAAGATGAATCATTAAGGAATGAATATGTGATCATAGGTGCCCACTTTGATCACCTTGGCATGGGTGGACCGGCCAGCAGGGCCCGGGATACGGTCGCGGTGCATCACGGGGCCGATGACAATGCCTCAGGGATCAGTGCAATGATCGAACTGGCAGAACGATTTGCACTAACACCGGGAAGCCACAGGCGAAGCCTGGTTTTTACCGCATTCTCAGGTGAGGAATCAGGGCTCCTGGGTTCAAGATATTTTACCGATAACCCCCTTGTTGACCTGTCCAGGGTCAACGCCATGATCAATCTCGACATGGTGGGAAGGCTGCAGGATTCAAGCCTGCAGATAGGAGGAATTGGTACGGCTGAAAAATTCAGGGATATCATCACCAGCCTTACCGACACAAGTCGTTTCAGGTTGTCTTTGTCTGAAGAAGGATACGGGCCTTCGGACCATTCGTCATTTTACGGAAAAGATATTCCTGTCCTGTTTTTCTCGACCGGCGCCCATCTCGACTACCATACCCCTTCCGACACATGGGACAAGCTCAATTATCCGGGAATGAAAGATATATCGGATCTTGTTTTCAGTATTGCCGGAAACATTGCAAACACACCCGAAAGGCTGGAATTCAGGGAAGCGGGCCCAAAAACAGGGATCAGCACCGTTATGAGAAGAAAAGGAGTCACCCTTGGTATAATGCCCGATTATTCGGGAAACATAAAAAACGGACTCAGGGCCGATCTTGTCACTCCGGGAAAACCTGCCGCCCTTGGAGGAATGAAGAAAGGAGACATTATTACCTCTATCAACGGAATGACCGTCAGCAATATACAGGACTACATGTACCGCATGAGCCGCCTGAAGCATGGCGAAACCATCAGTGTGGAAGTGTTGCGCAATGGTAATACCGTTGTACTTATTATTCAGTTATAAAGACACAAACAGAAATACCTGCACGATGAAAAGGTTCATCCTATGGCTCCTGGCATTCATAATTACAATTGCGGCAGCTTATTACCAGAGAAAAAGCGGGCCAACATATCCAACAAGTTGTAGCGTCGAACTGAATGACACTGTTTACAACCTGAAACTGGTAAGAAGCCTGGGGCTGGATGAACGGCCGGAAGTTAAATTACATATATATGATCCGGACATCAGGGCAAGGCTGTTTTACAGGAGGTACAGGAGTGAAGAACCATACATGACGGCAGATTTTGTGTACAAAGCATACCCGGTCAATTCATTTCTTATGAACAGGGTCTTCGGGATCACTGAGGAAAAAGGACTCTTTGCAGAAATTCCCTCCCAGCCTCCCGCCGGGAAAATTGAGTATTACATAGAAATAACCGACTCAAAGGGTACAACAGCACTTTTCAGGGAAAATCCGGTGGTTATCAGATTCAAGGGAGCCGTACCCGGATCCATTCTTGTACCCCACATCCTTTTCATGTTCCTGGCCATGTTCTTTTCAACCCTCACCGGGCTGATGGCTGCGGTAAACCATCCTAAGTTCAGGAAATACGGTGTAATAACCCTCGTAATACTTGGTATTGGAGGAATGATCTTCGGTCCGCTGGTTCAGAAATTCGCTTTTGGCGACCTTTGGACAGGTATCCCCTTCGGCTGGGACCTGACCGATAACAAGACACTGATTGCCTTCATTTTCTGGATAGCAGCAGTGTGGCTCAATCGGAGAAAAGAACGCCCGGTATACAGCATCATTGCCTCAGTTGTCCTGATCCTGATATTTTCCATACCCCACAGCATGTTCGGTTCCGAACTGGACTACGAGAGCGGCAAAGTCATTCAGGGATCAATTCTTGCTTTTTTCCTTTCCCTTCGGAAAAAAAATTAAAATCAAGTGCAGCATTCATCGTTTACCTGCGTCTTTTAGATGAAAATCTGAAATATGTTAAACGTGAGTGCGGCATCTCAGTTAAAAACAAGTCCTTACATAAAGATGGCTAATGCAGAAGCAGCATTCAGGAACATTCACCAGGATCTGGTGGACGGATGCAAGACAGGCGATCAGAAGGCACAGTTTCAGATTTACAAATTGTACTACAAGGCAATGTACAATACGAGTCTGAGGATCATTAACGACACAATGGAAGCCGAAGACATAATGCAGGAATCGTTCCTGTCGGCCTTTGAAAAAATTGATACCTACTCCGGCACCGTGAGTTTCGGAGCATGGCTTAAAAAAATAGTCATCAACCGTTCCCTCGATGCCCTGAGCAGAAGAAAAGCGATCTTTGAAGATATTGAGGCCCACACAGGTATCAGGGATGAAGGATCTGACGATGTATCGAGGCAGGAAGAAATCGATATAAAGGTGGATGAGATAAAAGAGGCAATAAACAATCTGCCCGACGGGTACAGGATAATTCTCTCGCTTTACCTTCTGGAAGGCTATGATCACGATGAAATTGCAGAGATACTCGGAATTTCCAGCAGTACGTCCAGATCACAGCTTTCAAGGGCCAAACAGAAATTGATTTCGGAACTTAAGAATTATTGAAAATCAGCGGCAATGAAAAATATAGAAGACATAATAAGAAACAACAGGGATCTTTTCGACACTGCGGAACCACAGGATGGTCACTTTGAAAGATTCTGCTCCAGGCTGGAGGAAAGATTTCCTGCGCACACCATGGTCAGGCGAAGCATTGTACCTTATCTGCTGAAGGCAGCAGTGGTCACATTGCTGGTAACCCTTTCATCATTGTGGACATGGGAACATTTCCTGAAGCCCGGCAGGGACAGGATGACCCTGGGCGATGTATCACCACAGTACCGGGAAGTTGAAAACTATTATATGTACCAGGTGAACCTGATGAGCAATGAAATTGCAAGTCTCGATGAAAATGATGAGGGACAGAAGCAAATGCTGCTGGCTGAAATGAAAAGCATGGACTCAGTTTACATCCAGCTTCAGAAAGACCTCAGGGCAAATCCCAATGATGAAAGAATAATCAATGCAATGATAGAACACTATCAGACGAAACTGGAAGTAATGAACTATATAGTCAACCAGCTCAAGATAATCAGAAATGATAACCAAACAAGGAAGGCTCATGAAAACTCAGGCTTATAAATCAGGAATTATCCTTGTATTATTTATCCTGCTCACTTCGGGAGCAATCCGGGGCCAGCAGGCGGTAAAGGATTTTCACAAGGAATATACGGCAGGACCCGGTACCACCCTTGACGTCAGCAACAGGTATGGCAATGTGACTGTCGAAACAACTGACGGCAACATGGTAATCATTGATGTAAGGGTTACTGTTGATCTTCCCAGCAGGGAACGGGCTGAAAAGCTCCTGTCGTACATTGATGTCAACTTTGCCGAAAGCGATAATGTGATTACTGCAAAAACCGTTATCGACGATAAATTCAGCTTCTCGGGATGGGGAGGGAGTAACAGGAAATTCAGCATAAACTATAAGATAAAAATGCCTGCCCGGATAAACTTCACCCTGGCAAACAAATACGGCAACACAGACCTTGATGAAATTCACGGTCTTGTGAACCTGGATATCAAATACGGCAACCTCACTGCCGAAAATCTTTCCAGGGGAAATGAAAAACCACTGAATGCACTTACCATTGCCTATGGCAATGCTTCAATATCATCGGCCAGCTGGCTCGACATTAACTCAAGATACGTGGGTAACCTCAGGATCGACAGGATCCAGGCTCTTCTTATCAGCAGCAAGTATTCAAAAATCAGGCTCGGAGAAACAAGCTCCGTTGTGGGAGATTCAAAATACGACAACTTCCGGATAAGTAAAATCAATAACCTCGTTCTCGATGCCGGCTATTCGGATATAGTTGTGGAAACATTGCTGAAGAAACTGAAATTTGAAGGAGGCTACGGAGCCCTGACCGTCGGAGAAATACCTGCGGGGTTCGAATTAATCGATACCGATACAAGATACATAGGGGTCAAGCTCGGGATCGATGATAATGCAAGCTACAAGCTCGATGCCAGGCTTTCGTACGGGAATCTCAAATTCAATGAAGAAAATTACCGCAACCAGAAGAGGATAGCTCAGAGCACTTCAAATGAAATACAGGGAATTGTGGGAAATGAAACTGATCCCACATCAGTTGTAAAAGTTCATGCATCCTACGGGTCGGTAAGGTTGACCCGGTAATGACTTCACGGTAATAACCGGATCATGCCCGACATAATATAATTGGTGCACAGTTACACGACTGTGCATTCATATTGTGCTGTAAAGGCAAAATAACGGAAGCTAAAAATCCATCTCGACAACAGTAATACCCGAACCTCCCATTTCCACATGTTCATCCCTGAAGGATCTTACAACATTCACTGTTGCCAGGTAATCCCTTACAAGCTGCCTCAGAATGCCGTTACCCTTGCCATGAAGTATCCTCAGGTTCCTGTGCTGGACCAGAAGGGCATCATCAATAAAATCGCGTACAATATTCAATGCTTCCTCTCCCCTTACCCCGCGAATGTCTATCTCGGGCCTGAAACTGCTTCTGCGCTGTTCGATGACGGGATCTGACCTGTGCACAGCCTGGCGCGACCTTTCGCTTTTTTTAAGCTCCGATCTGCTGATCCTTTCAATCTTTTCGAGCGGAACAAGGAACCTGATACTGCCTGCCTCAACTGTTGCCATTCCTGATTCAATCTTCACAATTTCCCCCGCCGCCTGTGTTTCAACCATTCTGACAGCATCACCGGCCGACAGGGGTTTTACCTTTTCAGCCATTGGCTCTGCCTTCTTCCTGACAGCTTCCGGCTTTATCTTTTTTGCCTTCTGTGCCAGACGTGTTGCTTTCTCTTCTGCGTCGGTAATCACCAGTTTTGGCTCTTCCTCTATATTCTCCCTGAATTCATCGAGCTTCTGCCTCAGATCTCTGGTCTTTTCCCTTTCTGCCTGTGCTTCCTTAATCTGACGTATGGTATTCTCAATGATACGGTTTGAGCCGTCAAGCAAGGCCCGGGCATCGTCCCTTGCCCTGGATATTATCTCCTTCCGGAGATTTTTTGCACCGGCCAGTTCCTTTTCATATTCGGCAATCAGTTCTTCAAGTCGCTTTTCCTGATGCCTGATATTCTGCCTTTTGGCTTCCCAGTATCTTTTATCCCTTGCAATATCCTTCAGGTGCCTGTCGTAATTTATGTTCTTCACCCCCGCTTTCTCCGAAGCAATTGCGAGAACATGCTCAGGAAGTCCAATTTTCTTTGCGATCTCAAAGGCAAATGAACTTCCGGGCCTGCCGATGCTGAGCTGAAACAGCGGTTGCATCAGGTGATTGTCGAAAAGCATTGCGCCGTTGACAATGCCTTCGGTCAGGGATGCAAAATGCTTGAGATTTGTGTAATGCGTTGTCAGCACTCCATATACTCCGGCCCTGTTCAATTCGCCGAGTACAGCCTCGGCAATCGATCCGCCAAGCATCGGCTCGGTACCCGTTCCGAACTCGTCAATCAGGATCAGGGTTTCAGAAGAAGCGTTCCTGACGAAAAACTTCATGTTAAGAAGATGTGAACTGTAGGTACTCAGGTCATTGTCAATACTCTGTTCATCACCAATATCAATGAAGATGTTTTTGAAGATGCCCGATTCCGAACCTTCCCCGACGGGTATGGTGAGCCCGCACTGCAGCATGTATTGCAACAAACCCACAGTCTTGAGACAAACCGATTTTCCGCCGGCATTGGGCCCCGAAATAAGCAGGATCCTGTCGTTCCGGTCTAGCCTTATATCAAGTGGAACCACCTTTCTGCCCGGGGTTTTCCGGAATGCCAGTTCAAGCAGCGGATGGACCGCCCTTTTCCAGCTGATACCCGGAACGTCCGCAAGAGCAGGCTTGATGGAACCAAGTTGATTGCCAAACAATGCTTTGGCCCTTATGAAATCCATCTGCCCCAGAAAATCGTTGGAAAGCAGGAGATCATCAATGTACGGGCGTATATCATCGGCAAAAGATGTTAGAATTCTCACTATCTCACGCAGCTCTTCGTACTCCAGTTCCACGATCTCATTATTTATCTCCACAACCTCCACGGGTTCAACATAAACGGTCTTTCCTGATGCCGACTGATCCAATATCAGGCCCCTGATTTTCCGCTTCTCGGAAGCATTAACCGGGATCACTCCCCTTCCGTCGCGAACCGTGGCCACCGTGTCTGCCTCGACGATTCCTTCAGCCTTTGCCTGCCTTAAAATTGCATTCAGGCGCTTTGAAGCCTGCGCGGTGAGCGAAGAAATACTGCCGCGTATCTCCTTCAGCCGGGGCGAAGCACTGTCTTTTATTTCTCCCTTCCTGTCAATGATCCGGTCAGCTGCATCAATCACATAGGGAAAAACCTTCACATTGCCGCATAGCGATCTGAGAACAGGGTATTTATCACTTTCCTTCCTCCTGAAAAATGCCAGGATTGACCTGACTGTCTCCAGGGAGCGCCTGAGTTCAAACACTTCCCTTGTCTCAGGAAATGTACCTTCTATCCTTATCTTGTTCAGACAGCCGGAAATTTCAAAATAATCTTCCGAGGGAAAAGAGTCCTCAAGCAGGAGCAGCTGCTGAAATTCAAAGGTTTCTGACAACCGTGCATCAACCGGCTGCAGGTCAGTCATGAATTTCATCTCCTCAATCAATTCCGAACCCATTGTACTGAGGCAGTTATCCTTCAGAAGGGCGCGGATCCTGTCAAAACCTGTCTTAGCTTCAAAATTGCCGGGATAGATCATGGTCTTTTTGCTTCAGGTTTGATGAAACCGGATTCCGGGTTTTCTTTTCCTGCAAATTTACCTTATTAAATCATAACATCTGAGCTGCTAAATCTCCATAATATGCAGAATATTCTGAGCGACGGCCTCCGATAATTTAATATCTTTAACATTTGAGAGGCATCAAATTAATATATTTTCCTACTTTTGAAGTTTGACTTTAAAATAATTACTCCTATGAAATCATTGAATTACCTGGCAACACTGATCGTCCTGATATTTTTCCCGGTTCTGGTCAATGCCCAGACTGAAACCGTTGACCTGAACATGATCTACAGGATAAAACAGGAAGGGATGAAGAACTCGGCAATTGAGGAACTGGCTTTCGGATTGACAGATCTGTCGGGGTCAAGGCTGACGGGGTCGCCTGGCCTTGCACGGGGGAACGAATGGGCTATGAAAAAAATGTTGGAGCTCGGTTTCCAGAATGTAAGGATTGAGGAAGCTGCTGATTTTTCCCAGGGAGGATGGGACAATCTGAAAACCTATGCAGCCATGATCTCACCCTATTATATAAATTTTGCCTGCAACCCGGTTGCATGGACAGGAAGCACGAACGGGCCCGTAAAGGCAGAGGTTATTCTCCTCGACGTCAAAACGGAGGAAGATCTTGATAAATACAAGGGGAAATTATCAGGAAAGATAGTAATGATGCCATCGACGGCTTCCTATGAAGTGAGTTTTGAGCCTCTTGCAACCAGGTACACTGACGATGAGCTGAAAGAACTCTCAATGGCTGCAGTCAGGCCTCAGGGAGGAAGAGTGCCCGCCGACTGGGCCAACTATATGGCTCAGAGGGCGCTGCAGATGAAAATTACCGGGTTCCTGAAATCCGAGGGAGTAGCAGTTATTCTTAACAATTCCGGATTTTTCAATGTTCCCAGGTCAGCTTCTGCCAGTTATAAGGCCGGAGATCCGGAACCGGTTCCGCAACTTAGTATCCCGGTGGAAGCATACGGACGGATGGAAAGGCTGATTGCTCATTCCGTCAGGGTTGAAATGGAAATAGAGATCATAAATAAGTTCCTCGGACCACAGAAAGTCTACAACGTGATCGGTGAAATTCCCGGAACCGACAAGCTTTTAAAGAATGAGGTGGTTCTTCTGGGAGCCCATATCGATTCATGGCACGGAGGAACCGGAGCTGCCGACAATGCATCGGGTTGCGTGGTAATGATGGAAGCCCTGCGCATACTTAAAAATCTCGACGTTGCACCCCGGAGGACAATCAGGGTTGCCCTGTGGGGAGGCGAAGAGCAGGGCCTGATTGGTTCAAGGGCCTATGCGGACAAATATCTTGCCGACCGTGAAACAAAAGCACATAAGCCTGATTTTGACAGGTTTGCAGCATACTTCAACATGGATAACGGCACAGGGAAATACAGGGGGATATACACCCAGGAAAATGATATGGTGCGGCCGATATTCGAGGAATGGCTTAAGCCGTTCGCCGACATGGGAGCCGCAACAGTTTCCGGAAGGAATACCGGCGGCACCGATCACCTGTCATTCGATGCTTACGGACTCCCCGCCTTCCAGTTTATCCAGGACAAAATTGAGTACGGCAGGGGTTATCACTCTGTTATGGACACCTATGAAAGACTCCTCATGAACGATCTCAGGCACAATGCCATAATAACCGCAGCGTTTGCCTACAATGCCGCCATGAGAAACTCAAAACTTCCGTCAAAGCCTGCCATGAAGCCTGCCACGAATGTAAAACAGCCACAAATGGCACCGTGGATGAATTAGACTGTATCCGGCAACATTGATTATCACAGGTCAGGCATATTCATAAGGGAAGCGAAGGAGCCCATTGCACCTATGCAAAAACGGGTATGGCGGAAAACCATAAAATCCGGGGTTCACGCATGCATCCTGTCAGGCCGCGACCCAGCGACCGGACGGTTCCGGTATGGTCTGCCGGTGTCGAAAGGGCATATCCTGAATTTAAATGCAGTTTAAAAAGATGAAGGCTCCTGTCCCTTGTTTCCCTTATCCAGTCCTTTCATGGACAGCTGTATGCGTTTACGCTCAGGGTCAATATCAAGAACCTTCACCATAACATGCTGATGCAGCTTCACTACATCTGCAGGGTCCCTGACGTAGGTGCTGCTCAGATTTGATATATGCACCAGTCCGTCCTGCTTGATGCCGATGTCCACGAAGGCCCCGAATTTTGTTATGTTGGTCACAATTCCCGGAACAATCATTCCGGGGGTGAGATCCTCCATCGTATGGATATCGGCAAAACTGAATTCCTTTATTTTTGAACGAGGGTCCCTTCCGGGCTTTGCAAGCTCTTCCGTGATATCCCTGAGCGTGGGCAGGCCCGTTGTTTCCGTTACATAGTTCTCGAGCCTGATTTGTTTCCTTTTTTCCTGATCGGCCATAAGTTCCCTGACGTCGCATCCAAGGTCAGCCGACATTTTCTCAACAACATGATAACTTTCAGGATGTACGGCACTTGAATCGAGGGGGTTCCCGGCGTTCCTTATACGAAGGAATCCGGCACATTGTTCAAAAGCCTTGGCACCCATCCTCCTGACATTCAGGAATTCATTTCTCGATCGGAAGGGTCCGTTCTCGGTACGGTAATCCACTATGTTGCGGGCAAGCTGGGGGCCCAGCCCGGAGACGTAGGTAAGCAAATGACTGCTTGCCGTGTTCACTTCCACACCGACGGCGTTGACACAGCTGACCACCACCTCATCGAGACTTTGCTGCAATTTCTGCTGATCCACGTCATGCTGATATTGCCCCACTCCTATCGATTTCGGATCGATCTTAACAAGCTCCGCAAGCGGATCCATCAGCCTTCTTCCGATGGAAACGGCGCCCCTGACCGTTACATCATAGTCGGGGAACTCCTCCCTTGCAACCTTCGATGCCGAATAAACTGAGGCACCGGCCTCATTGACAACAAAGACCTGGATATCTTTTTCAAATTTTATCCATTTGATGAACTGTTCGGTCTCCCGGCTTGCAGTACCGTTACCTATGGCTATCGCTTCGGTTTTGTAGGCGTTCACCAGCGTTAAAAGTTTCCTGACCGACAGCGCCGTCTGATTCTGCGGTGGATGAGGAAATATTGTCTCATTATGGACAAGGTTTCCCTGGCGGTCGAGGCAGACAATCTTGCAGCCTGTCCGGAAGCCCGGATCAATGGCAAGTACGTTTTTTTCACCCAGGGGTGAAGCCAACAGAAGCTGACGCAGGTTCTCTGCAAACACGGCAATGGCTTCACCATCCGCCTTCTCCTTCGACACATTCCTGAATTCGGTCTCAAGCGAACCTGAAAGCAGCCTTTTCCAGCTGTCGGCCAAAGCTTCCCCGACAAGTCTCGATGACTCGTTCCGGCCCTTTATGAATAAAGACTTTAATATGTCAATCGCCTTTTCATCCTCAGGCAATACCGAAAGGCGAAGAAACCCTTCCTCTTCACCCCTTCTCATGGCAAGAAGCCTGTGTGACGGGCATTTCCTCAGCGGTTCCGACCAATCGAAATAATCACTGTATTTAATACCCTCCTGTTCCTTTCCCCTTACAACTTTTGAACTGATGACAGCTTCCCGTTCAAAAAGAATCCTCAGCCGGGCCCGGGCTTTCTGGTCTTCACTGATCCATTCCGCTATAATATCACATGCACCGGCCAGAGCCTCCCCTTTGTCCGCCACAGAATCGCCCAGGAACTCCTCTGCCTTTTTTCCCGGGTCAGTCTCACCCTGTTCCATTATCAGTGAAGCAAGGGGCTCAAGGCCCTTCTCCTTTGCAATTGTCGCCCGTGTTCTGCGTTTTGGCCTGAAGGGCAGGTATAAATCCTCTATCTCCGACATTCTGGTGGCAGCCTCCAGCTTCTGCCTGAGTTCAGGCGTCATTTTATCCTGCTCCTCTATCGACCTGATTATGCTCTCGCGGCGGATGTCAAGTTCCTTCAGCCTGTTGTATTCATCCCTGATTTGAAGAAGCTTAACCTCATCGAGGCTTCCTGTCATTTCCTTCCTGTACCTGCTGATGAAAGGAATGGTCGAACCGTCTTCCAGCAGTCTTATTGTATTCTCAACCTGCCATAAATGCAATCCAAGCTTTTCCGCAACCAGTGAAATGTTCTTTTGAGTACCCATATTAAAATAATTCCAGGTGTTAACCATAATTTCCGGAAATCGTATTATCCGGCAATCGCTGCAAAAGGCCGGGCTGGATTTTCATACTTTCCGCCTGAAGCACCTGCGCGCAACCCACGGGAGATCCTGAAGAAAACGATCCTCAACCCTTTTTCGTAAGTCTGTCATATATCTGGTGACAGATCCATGCATCGGTTGCAGCATAAATTATCTGTGCTTCGGTTAGTTCGTCAGCCTCCCAGTCGGATACCTGCTGCCGTTTGGATATCCTGATCCCAAGTACAATCGCTGCCAGCTTCTTCAGCCCCGAATTCTGTATCCCGTATTCCTTCACGAATTTCTGAAGGTCAATAAACCCCGAAGGTACGAAGCCGTTGATACGTTTCAGGAAGCTGATATCGTCATGAACTGCCACCCCGGCCTTGATGACGTCGGGACTGGCCAGAAGTTCAGTCAATGGATCGGGAATACCGATCCTGTTGATCCTGAACAGACAGGCAAGCTCGCTGTTTGCCAGCTGAAGCAGCGAAACCCTGTTTTTCCTGCCTTTCCTGAAAGAGGGTTTGGTCTCGGTGTCAAATCCCAGAAAGGGAGAACCAATCAGCCTGGGAAAAGTTTTCCTGAAAGCCGCCATATTATCAATCAGCACAATCTCACCTCTGAACCAGGACAATTCCTTCAATGCTATTTCTTCTGCCGAAATAGTGGCAGGATAATTATTCCTCAGCATCTTCCCTGAATTCCTTTTGACGGCGGGAAATAAACCATTCGGATTTATCCCTTTCATAGGAATCACTCCCGCCATTTTCTGCAATATCTGTCGATTCACCCGAATAGATGAACCTGTGGATAGCCCTAAGTGAATTTACCAGTTTTTGACCCCAGATATTCTCAAAATTCATCCGGCATTCCCAGACAGCGTCATTCATGACCTCCTTTGAGCCGGTCTGGTACAATAACAGGAAGTCCTTGAGATCCTGGTAAATATCAGCAAAATTCTCAGACAGGGAGGCAATAACCGGCTCCCCTCCGTCCGCAATCCTCTCGTCAAACACCTCGTAATAGTCATCAGCAGCGCCAAACCGGTCCTTCAATGTATCATGAACCCTGTTCCAGTCAGCCTCGGTAACGAACTTTTCATTGCCATCCTCAAAAACCGGTTCCGGGGCCGGAAGAAGGGAAGCCTTGATGTACAGGTATGGCAGAAGACGTTGAAATATTCTCAGCAGTTCATCACCAGGAACTTCAGAACCATGCTCGGCGTATTTGCAAAACTCATTGGCTGCAGCAACAAATTCCACAACGCTTCGCGAATAGACCGGATCTGATTTCTTATTCATTTCATTAATATACCTCCCGGCAAAATAAGTCATAAATTCAATGCGATGTTTCGCATCAACCGAACAAAGTGCAGAATTTGCTTGCCGTTGAGAAATAAATTGAATAAATTCCCTAATTGATAAAAACCTGGCTCCGCCATATTGTTAAGCATAAATAAGCCGGTTGATATCAGTAATTTAATTGGACCAGACCTGTTTTGTCATGAAAAAGTTCCTGATCGTATTTACTGCTTTGCTTCTTATACATTTAACCAGCAGTCATTTCCTGAACGGACAGCCGGCAGGATTAACCCGCGGATGGAGGGCCGGAGTTGCAAAAGTCAATATTACACCGGAGGGATCCATTTGGTTGGCAGGTTATGCTTCACGCGATCATCCGTCGGAAGGAGTGTTGCACGATATCTGGTCCAAAGTCCTGGTTATAGAAGATTCCCTGGGAAACAGGGCTGCATTGATAACCAACGATCTCCTTGAGATCCCGATTCATTACTCAACACAGATCAGGGACAGGCTTGAAAAAGAATATGGCCTGCACCGGTCTCAGGTAATACTCAATTGCTCACACACGCATTCGGGGCCGGTTATGAGGGACACCCTGGCCAACTGGTATCCACTCGACGATGCAATGGAAAAAAAGGTAAAGAAATACTCTGAAGATTTTGTCGAAAAAATAGTGGAAATGGTCGGCAGGGCCATCTACAGGATGATTCCTGTTGAAATCAGTGCCGGGAACGGAACAGCAAGGTTCCAGGTAAACCGGCGGAATAATTCCGAGGCAATGAGTGAATATTACACCGATCTGAAGGGGCCCAATGATTACGCTGTGCCCGTGCTCAGGATCGACAGGAAACAGGGAGGGATCATGGCAATTGTTTTCGGCTATGCCTGCCATTCAACCGTTCTGAATTTTTATCAGATAAGCGGTGATTATCCCGGTTTTGCCCAGATTGAACTGGAAAACCTTTATCCCGGTACAACGGCACTCTTTTTCCAGGGTGCCGGAGCCGACCAGAATCCCCTTCCCCGCAGAAGTGTCCCGCTTGCCCGCCAGTACGGGCAAACCCTTTCGGCAGCAGTCGACAGGGTCCTCAATGAAAAAATGAAAAGACTTGTCCCGCTGCTGAAAACCGCCTATTCTGAGATTCCGCTTCAGTTTGACGGTTCCCCTCCCGACAGGCAGGAATTGCTTGGTCATATCCACGACACTTCATCAACTGCGCCATATCTGAAACTGATGGCACAAACCCTTATCCGCAGGCTCGACAACGGAGAGGTATTCAGGAACGGGTATCCTTATCCGTGCCAGGTCTGGAAGCTTGGAGACCAGATCATCATGGCCCTTGGAGGAGAGCTTGTGGTTGAATATGCCCTGGAGCTGAAAAAAAGGTTCGGCCAGGATGTCTTTGTAATGGGATATACCAATGATGTTATGGCCTACATACCTTCCGACACCATCCTCAGCGAAGGGGGATATGAGGGTACACGCTCGGTTTTTTTTACCAGGGCATGGAGCCGTAACACCCAAACAGCTATTATAAATGAAATGTCGAGCCTAGCCGGGAAACTGGGAATCACACCTATTGAGGCACCTGACCACAATGAAACGGCAGGAAGATAATCCTGCCCTGCATCCTGAATACCTGAATTAAAACAAATCAACCCTTAATCTGAAAAAGAAATGACGAAACGCATTTTAACAAGAAGACGTTTTATTGCCTCGGTGTCAGCAGGTTCTGTTGCTGCCATTGCCGGCTCCGTACCGGTGCTTGGAAAGACTGGCAATGACGCCGGCAGGCTGGCCATTCTTGGAGGCATCCCTGCAATACCTCCCAAAAAATGGCCCGACTGGCCGTACGTCGATCAGAAGATGATCGACGCCATGATCAGAACCACGAAAAGCGGAATATGGTCAAGAATACAGTCAGAAACCGGATCCGTTCCGACCTTTGAAAAGGAATTTGCTGCTCTTATGGGCGCAAAAAGATGCGTAACAACCGGATCGGGTACACAGGCTCTGAGCTGCTGTGTAGAGGCAATGGGAATAGGTGCCGGCGACGAGGTGATCACATCGCCATATACCGACATGGGGACTATTTCCTCCATTCTTACATCGCGTGCCCTGCCGGTTATGGCAGATCTTGATCCGGCATCATTCCAGATTGATCCGGCTGATGTTGAAAGGAAGATCACACCTGCAACAAAAGCCATCATGCCTGTTGACATGGGAGGACAGCCCTGCAACATGGCCCGGATAAATGCCATTGCAAAAAAGCATAAACTCAGGGTGATCGAGGATTCGTGCCAGGGACACCTCGGTGAATACCAGGGAAAAAAATTAGGAACCGTGGGTGAGCTGGGATGTTTCAGTTTTCAGACATCCAAGACCATCGCCTGCGGCGAAGGCGGTGCTGTGATCGGCAATGATGAAGCGCTGATGGACAGGGTGTTTTCGGTTATGATGAACGGCAGCCACAGGATCATCGGAACCAAGTACAGGATGACCGAATTTGAAGCTGCCCTGCTTCTCAGCCAGTTGGAAGGAGCAAAGGAAAGATTCGCGATCCGTAACCGGAACGCTGCCTATCTGACCTCAAAGCTCAGGAAATTCCCGGGGCTGGTGCCGCAGAAACTGTACCCCGGAACAACCAGCGGCTCCTATTACCTTTATATGATGGCATATAAAAAGGAGTATTTCAACAATGCTGACAGGAGCAAATTCCTGAAAGCACTGGCAGCCGAAGGAATAGAACTGAGCCCGTATATTGCAAAGGGCCTGCACAGGGAACCCTGGACGGAGTTTATACTTAAACAGCCCGTTTACACTAAAATGTTCCCTCCCGAACGGCTGAAGAGATTCAGGGACCAGCTCCATCTTCCGGTATGCGACAGGGTTTGCGACGAGATGGCAATGATCTGGGCTTCGGGCCCGTTGCTTGGAACCCTTGCAGACATGGATGATATCGTGAATGCCATAATGAAGGTTTATGAAAACAGGGATAAGCTTAATTCAATCTGACAGAAAGGACCAATGATATGAATACAGACAGTATTACCATTAAGTCAGGCAGCACTGCCGGCAAGCTTGCCATACTGGGAGGAGAGCCGGTGATTTCCGCTGCCATGGCAGCCATGCCTGCGGGCCCCTATGTTGACGACAAGATGATTGAATCGATCGTCAGAACAACGAAAAGCGGCATATGGTGCAGGATACAGTCACCTAACGGCACTGTGCCAACTTTCGAAAAAGAGTTCGCCCGCTTCATGGGAACCCGTTACTGCGTTTCAACCGGTGCAGGAACCCAGGCACTTAATACCTGCGTTGAAGCTCTGGGCATAGGGGCAGGTGATGAAGTTATAACCTCTCCCTATACCGATATAGGTACGATATCAGCCGTGCTGTTCTGCCGGGCATTGCCGGTATTCGCCGACCTCGACAGGGAATCGTTCCAGCTTGACCCGGATGATGTTGAAAAAAAGATCAATGAGAACACAAGGGCCATAATCCCCGTACATATTGGGGGCCAGCCTGCCAACATGGAAAGGATAATGTCAATTGCCGCAAAGCATAAACTTACGGTTATCGAGGATGCATGTCAGGCACACCTGACTGAATACCAGGGCAGAAAGCTTGGAACAATCGGCGACCTTGGCTGCTTCAGCTTCCAGGCAAGCAAGAACATTGCCTGCGGCGAAGGAGGTGCAGTGATCGGGGATGACGAAACGCTCATGGACAAGTGTTTCACTGTGATGAATCATGGCACAACCCGTTCAGGTCAGCATGCAGTCATCGGCGCCAAATACCGGATGAACGAATTTGAGGCCGCATTGCTTCTGCCGCAGCTTGAAACACTGAAAGCAAGGCACGACAAACGCAATGAAAATGCATGGTACATGAGGGCAAAGCTCAGGGATTTTCCCGGAATCGGTCTTCAGAAGCTCTATGAAGGGACTGGCACATCGGCATGGTGGCTTTTCATGACTTCATACAGGAAGGACAAATTCAACGGGGCGCCGCGTGAAAAATTCATCAAGGCACTCTCTGCCGAGGGTGTAAATGCCGGCAGCTATATAAAGTACGGGTTTCACAAATCGGATGTCATCAGGAAGCACATTAGCGATCTGAAGGTTTACAATAAATTCTATCCTGCTGAAAGGTTCAAAAAATACCGGGAAGAACTCGAATGTCCGGTTTGTGACATTGTATGCGACGAGGAAATGCTTACCCTCGATGTTCCCACGGCATCCGGCAAACAATATCTCGACGGGATCTATGATGCCATTGTAAAAGTCTATGAAAACAGGGACAAACTTAACAGTATCTGAGATGAGAGTATTTAACCCATGTAAACTCATTCTGCTTATCCCGCTGCTTGTATGGATGAATCACGGGCCGGTAAGCGCGGAAGAAACCAGAACACCTGCCTGGCAGGAATCAAATTCATTGAAAATTGCTGTTTTTGACGTTGATGCCACCCCTCCTGTCGGTTACCAGCTGGCTTATGACCGGTGCACCGGCACGTGGGATCTCGGGCTGAGGGCAAAAGGAATAATCCTTGTCGGGGCAGGCGATCCGGTGGTGCTTGTTGCAATCGACTGGATCGGCATCGGCAATGAGTCGCACCGTGAATTCAGGCGAGCACTTGCCCTTGCAGCGGGTACCACTCCCGACAGGGTTGCTGTTCATACGTTGCACCAGCATGACGCACCCGTGGGTGACATAAGAAATGATTTTGTCCTTGCAGTTCTGCACAGAATGGAGATGGCTGTTGGTGCTGCAATGGAAAAAGCCCAGCCTGTGACGCATATCGGCCTTGGCTCGGCACCCGTGGAAAAGGTTGCCTCGAACCGCAGGATACAGGGCCCTGACGGTAAAATCCGCGCAACCCGCTTCACTGCAACCGCTGACCCTGCGCTCCGGGCCGAGCCGGAAGGACTGATAGACCCGATGGTTTCCCTCGTCAGCTTCTGGAACAATGACAAGCCTCTTGCGGTTATGAGCTTTTATGCCACACATCCCCAGAGCTATTACCGCCTTGGAATAGCAAATCCCGATTTCCCGGGGGTTGCACGTTTCTTCAGGCAGCTCGCGGTACCTGATGCCCTCCATATCCATTTCAACGGTGCCGGCAGCAACCTGGGAGCGGGCAAATACAATGACGGCTCCCACGAAAACAGGCTGATCCTCGCCGAGCGACTGGCCGCAGGGATGAAACAGGCATTTGAGTCATCCTCAAGGGAAAAGATCTCACCCGGATCGGTTGACTGGAAAACGGAAACCATTTCGCTGCCCGTGGACAGCATAAAGGATGCAAAAGTCAATTCTGAGTTCCTGAAAAGATTCAACATCTCCGAAAAGTTTGACATTGGATGCCTGTCCATGGGCCGGTCGAAGATATTGTTCATGCCGGGGGAACTGTTTGTAGAATATCAGCTGGCAGCCAAGGCAATGCGTCCCGACCTTTTTGTGGCAATGGCTGCCTACGGCGACTACAGTCCCGGCTATATCCCAACGGCAGACGCCTTCACAAGGGGCGGTTACGAGGTGGAGGTGGCACGGCTCGACCCTTCATGCGAGACAATCCTGATGGCGGCAATGAGCAAACTGCTAAAGGAAGGCAGATGAAAAATCATAGATTTTAACGGATCATACATAATTATCAAATCACAATGAAAAAATTATTCCTTGTCAGAATTTTGTTATTGCTACTAGTTGGAAATATCCTGCAGGCACAGGAAAAACCCGCGTACAACAAGGAACAGTTTTTCCCCTTTGCCGTCTGGTACAGCGGAGGAAAGGAAAGGGCGACAATGCTGTCGGAGGTCACCCCGGGGTCGCGGGAAGAGTGGAAAAAGGATATGGTCCAGATAAAATCCCTGGGATTCAACTCAGTTAAAACTTGGATCGAGTGGTCGCACTGTGAACCGGTTAAAGGAAAATACAATTTCGAGAATCTGAGGATCATTCTTGAACTGGCCCGAGAACTCGGCCTGAAGGTGATCATCCAGGTCTATGGCGAATCAGCACCCGACTGGGTGGGCAAAGAGTTTTCAGATGGCTTGTTTGAAGCTCAGAACGGCGACAAAATCAAGCCCCAGGTGGCTCCCGGATATTGCATCGACCATTCGGGAATAAGGGAATTATTTACCAATTTCTATAAGGAGGCAGCAAAAATTGCCGTTCAGTATTCAAGCTTTTACGGATGGGACCTGTGGAGCGAACCCCTGATGGTCCAGTGGGGATGGCCGGCCTGGATACCCGACGCACAGTATTGTTTCTGCCCCCATACCCAGGAACGTTTCAGGCAATGGCTGAGAACCAGGTACAACTCGCTCGCTGATCTCAATAGAACATGGTACAGGAATTTTGAAAAATGGGAGGATGTTGAAGCCCCCCGCTTCGGTACCATTCTTACATACTCCGATTTCATGGACTGGAAGAATTTCATATACCAGAAAATGGCGGAAGACCTCAGGCTGAGATATGATGCTGTAAGGACATTTGACAAAGATCATGTGGCAACAGCCCATGCCTCGCCTGTTTCACTGTTTTCATCACCATACGGTTCAGGCGCAGAAGATGATTTCCTGATGGCTGCCCAGGTCGATTATTACGGTCTTTCGCAATATCCAAAGCATAATCTTCCCGGTGACTGGGTCCCGTGGAGATTCATGGCAGCTGCCGACTTCTCCTACAGTGCAAACAGGAAGAACGGCGGCTATTATGTGGGGGAATTCCAGGCAGGATTTGGTACCGTCGGGCTTAACATAAGCGACCCGGTAACACCCGAAGACCACAGGATCTGGGCGCTTTCCAGCCTGGCAACAGGAGCCAAGGGAATTTTCGCTTATGCATACTACCCCATGTCGTCGGGGTATGAATCAGGCGGCTACGGACTGATCAATCTCGATGGTTCACTGACCGAGAGAGCAGTGGAACTGGGAAAGCTGGCAAGCCTCATCGATAGGAACGGCGTCGTTCTCAGCAGGGCCAAACCGGTCAGGTCACAGATCGCGCTTCTCTATAATCCATGGTCGCAGATGGTAGGCGGCACCAGGAGGACAACACAGGAAGATGGTCATATCAATTCGTTGATAGGGTATTACAGGTTCCTCTCCGACCAGAATATCCCAGTCGACTTTATTCACAGGCTGGATCTCGAATCAGGCGACTTATCCCAGTATAAACTTATAATTGTACCCTATGCACTTATGTTCAACAGGAAAGCCGCAGAGAGCCTTGGGGAATACGTTAAGAACGGCGGTCGTGTGCTTTCGGAAGCCAGGCTCGCCTGGAACGATGAAAGAGGCTATTCTTCAGATGTGATACCCGGACTAGGACTGAGTGAGGTTTTCGGGGTACGTGAGAGTAAGGTCAGAACTCTTTCCAAAGTGCCCATCCGGGTGACAGACGGCTCACATGAGGCAATGAGGCATCTTGAACCCGGCAGCATTATCACCGGCTCCCGGTTCGCCGAATCGCTCGAGCCCCTGAAAAACCGTAAACAGGTAAGGATACTGGCCGCATTTGATGACGGAACTCCGGCAATCGTTGCATCTGGCTACGGAAAGGGCCAGACTATCTTCGTGGGATCATTCCTGGCAATGGCAAATTCGAGAGGTTCATTGTGGGATCAGTCAACCCAGCGGCTGGTTGTCCAGGATTCGGCAAACAGGAACGTCAACGAATTCCTTCTCGGGATCGTTGACTGGGCAAATATTGACAGACCATATTCTGCCGAGCAGGAAGGCGATGCAGACAATCCTCTGGTTGTCAGACTCCATGAACATTCCGGAGGTCTTGTCCTCTATGTGATGAATCATGGCAAAACTCCTGGCAGGGCCGTTATCAGGATCAAGGTAAAATCCGATGGTAAATATGCACTGAACGAGATCCTCCGCGACAGGAAGATCAATGCCACTTCAGTTAAAGGAGAGATCTCAATATCCACAAATGATATTCCTGTCAAGGATGGTCAGATCTGGCTGATTGAAAAGGCCAGATGAAACCATTGGCGGCAGCATCTTCCGGCAAAAAGCGGGATCATCAGTTCTGTCAGGCCTTAAAAACTATATAATGGATGCTTATGCACCGGAAAATGCCGGACCGGATCTGAAGATTGTTACTGCCGGTGTAATCGCAGGCAAAACTGTTTTGCGGGAATAGTGTGAAAGCCTGATCGGGGTATTACCAGAATAATTGATTATCCTTAATAATGATAAATAATGGAAATTTCGGAAATGGCAACGGATCCTCCGGGAAAGAAAGACAACCGGCGCGGGCAGGATATAAAGCGCTTTCATGGGAAAGCCATCACAAGGCGTTTGTTTATCAACAAGGCAGGACTTGCAGCGGCAGGACTGGGGCTGATGCAATCCGGCCGGGCCGGCGGCGCGGTACCGGCACAAACGGCTCCGCATGACAGGCCTTCCGGGGGTAGTAATGCAGCACCAGGGTCAGATAATTCCGGGGGGTGGGTCCCGTTCAGCGATCGCAGGATCCGCGTTGGGATTGTAGGGTACGGGGTCTGCAGGTTCGGAGCAGAGTTCGGCTTTCAGAACCATCCCAACGTTGAAGTAACCGCCGTCAGCGATCTGTTCCCCGACAGATGTGAAGCGCTTGCCCGGGCATGCAACTGCAAAAAGACTTACCCGTCGCTTGAAGAACTTGTAAAGGATGATTCCATTGAGGCAGTCTTCGTGGCGACCGATGCTCCCAGCCATGCAAAGCACGTATTGGAGGCAATCAGTCATGGAAAGCATGTTGCATGTGCTGTGCCTGCGGTTTTCGGATCCCTTGAGGATGCGGACAGGCTTTTCGATGCTGTAAAATCAAGCGGTCTGAAATATATGATGTTTGAAACCTCCTGCTTCAGGGAGGATCTTTATGCAATGAAAAGGATTTACGAATCCGGAGGTTTCGGAGAACTGGTATACTCTGAAGGGGAATATTTTCATTACATGGAAGAGCCTATCGATTCCTTCAGGGGCTGGCGCATCGGGCTGCCTCCTCAATGGTACCCGACACATTCCAACGCCTACCATGTCGGAATAACCGGTGGAACCTTCACCGAAGTTACATGCATTGGCATTAAAAGCATACTTGAACATCTCAGGCCTGAAAATAACGTATACAAGAATCCGTTTGGAACGGAGATAGCAAATTTCACGACAAGCGAAGGAGGTGCCGCAAGGATGGGTGTCAGCTGGGATACGCCCGGGGATGAAGGAGAAAGAGGCCGGGTGCGTGGCCAGAAGGGGTCGTTCAGCGGAAAATATGAAGGACTGGCAACCGATCTGCCCGTCCTGACAAAGCCTCCCCTGCCGCCCGGCGTTCCGGCAGGCGGGCACGGCGGATCACACGGTCATCTGATGAATGAATTCATTCTTTCCATCCTCCAGGATCGCAAGCCGCTTGTCGACATAGCAACTGCCCTGAACATGACAGTACCGGGAATCGTTGCCCACAGGTCGGCCATGAAGAACGGCAAACCCATGATTATCCCGCAGTTTAAGCTATAGCTCAATCATCAGTGAGTCATTTGCCTGCCGGATGATCTGTAATTTCCTCCCTTTCATGATCCCAGTAAAGCTTTTTCCCCCGCCTGTAGGCATAGGTAGCCATCACTGATGCAATTGCATTCCAGTAACCGGTGTGGATATTCCCGTTGGTCTCAGGGTTCCTGGCCCTCATGCAATCCACCCAGTTGTCGAGATGGTATTTGCTGTCGTCGCTGACACTTACCGGTCCGGGTTTCATTCCATACTCCTTAACGGTGATAACTTCAGCTTTTCCTTTTTTCACAGCTTCCCTTAGTCCGTCGTAAAAGTCAAAGCCGCCCGGAAGATCGAGATGCTCCGGTATATAGAACCAGCTAGCGCTGCCTTCGCCGCCATGGGCAAAAAGGGTTCCATCCTTTCCCCTTATACATGTGTAATCGCCGAATTTGTTCGCATAGCTGGAGCTGTAGGAATAAAGCAGCCCGGCATCATCATAGGTAGCAAGGGCCTGAAAAGTGTCAGGATTTTGTCTTATGTCGGGCCAACCGAAAATACCGCCGTTTGCAACCATTGAATCCGGAATGGTTGTGCCGGTGTAAAAATGTACGAGGCCGCTTCCATGGCTCATCCACTGGGACGTGATTCCACCCGAATAATCACGGAAAACTCTGAACTCAAAATACTTCCACGGATCGAACGGAACATATGGCTTTCCGAGCAGCCATCTCTTCCAGTCGGTATCTTCCTCACGCAACGCGGCCACATCGGGATCATCCGGATCGTGCCACCGGTGATTGTTGTCGTTCCATACCTGTTCAATCTTGGTGATCTGTCCGAGCTTTCCCGATCTTACAATCTCCCTGATCCTGATCTGCATGGGATCGCTCACCCACTGTGATCCCATCTGGACTACCTGTCCGGATGACAGTACTGCGCTCCTGGCCAGCTTGGCATCTTCAACATCAGTCGAAAGTGGTTTTTCAACATAGCAATCCTTGCCGGCCTTCACCACTTCAGCAAGAAGGCGTGCATGCTGGAAATCGCCGGTAGCAATCATTACGGCATCCAGTCCGGGCATCATCAGCATTTCCTCAGAATACTTGAACTGCTTCACATTGGCATTGAACAGTTTTCGACAGGCGGCTGCTGCCTTTTCACGGTTAAGTGTCCAGATATCGCAAACCGCAACAACACCCAGGTTTTTTTCCTTTTCCGACATTTTAACCATGTTCTGATGCCCTGAGCTTCTTGCACCGCAACCCAGGAATCCTATATTGATACGATCGTTCGCCCCAATTATCCTGTTGTAGGACAATGCTGTAAAACCAGGGTCGGCAGACATTACAGCGCCTGCCATCCCAGCGGCAGTTCTGCCCAGAAAGCTTCGTCTCGATAATTTAGTTTTTCCCATTGTTTCTGTATTTTTTCATGTGAAAATAAATTCATATACTACTGAAGTTTAAGTGACTCACATGGAACCCGCATGAATCTTATTTTCATGCTTGTTTGTGATTTTGTATCATGTGGGTTTCACAACCAATTATTGTCAATCCCGATTTTTCCTGATGTATTTCAGGTCATCGTCAAGAGGGATCATTCCGGGCATCAGCAGATGGACAAAGCCGAGAATCACAATGTACGAGAAGCCTGCAATAATGAATGCCCAGAAATAACCTGTATTGCCGGCCTGGTCCAGCACGGCACCCAATGAAATGTCAGCCGCTATTGCCACTGCCACTCCGGCCATCTTACCTATTCCGATGACGGAGGCGGTTGCTTTCTTGGGGAAAACATCGGGGACCAGGGTGTAGCTGTTTATTGACCACGATTGGTGCCCCATTGCTCCCACCCCTATCAGAAAAACCGCCAGCCATTTGCTTGCAACGACCGGAACAAGTGCTACGGGAAGTATTATGGCAGCATTCACCAGGAGGGTAATTTTCCTGGCTTTGTTTACTGACCATCCTTTTTTTATCAGGGCTCCGGACGCAAGTCCGCCCAGAAGGCTGCCCGCGTCCGCCATCACGAATATAACCAGGAACGGCAACCCAACGTTGTTGATGTCCACGCCAAACTGCTCGAAGAGGAACTTAGCTCCCCAGAAAAGATAGAACCACCAAACGGCGTCTGTTAAAGTGGTGAGTGCAAATGCCCATGTTTCGCGTTTTGGAAGCAATCGTACCCAGGGAATGTGGTCCTTTGTCTCCGCTTCTGAATCGCTGTTGATATATTCCAGTTCTTCCCTGGTAATCTTCGGATGCAGTTCAGGTTTCCTGTATGTCCTGAGCCAGAGCAAAACCCACACGGAACTCAGAATGCCGGTGAACAAAAAGGGGATCTGCCAGTTTTTACCTTCTGCAGTAACAATGGCCCCCACAACGAAAGGGGCAAGTATTGCTCCCAGGCTTGTAGAGGCGTCAAAGATGCCGGTGGCAAAGGCACGATCCCTTTTCGGGAACCACTCGGCAACTGTTTTGATGGCAGCAGGAAAATTCCCCGATTCACCTATACCGAGCCCGAAACGAGCTGCAATAAATCCAGCAAGACTGAACGCAGGCTTTATTGCTGCATGGAGCATACCGAATAAACTCCATGTGGCAATTGAAATCGTATAGCCCGCTCTAGTTCCAACCCTGTCAATAATTCCTCCCATAAAAAGCAGCCCGATCCCGTAGGCTATCTTGAATGATACCATTATTGCCGCATAATCCTTGTTCGACCAACCGAACAGTGACTGAAGGGCCGGGGCCATCACGCCAACAATGCTCCGGTCGAAATAGTTTATGGTGGTTGCCATGAACACCAGTGCCAGAATGCGGTATCTGTAATGTCCTTTCACAGGGAATTGACGAGCGCTCATGAATGCATTGGCAGGTTTTAAAACAGGTATATTTTACCGGAAAGGGAAAAACACAGTAAATATAGGAAAAGCTGCCATAAAAATTCATTTGGACTTCATTTGAATCCTCATATTTTTGCACAATTCGTCAGAATCTGCTACTTTCGATAATTCAATTCATAAAGACATCCTTTAGTCAGGAAACCTGAACTGATCAATATGGAACCCAGGTTTGTACCATACATCAGGACGTGTAAATACAATTTTCAATATAGGGGTTCCCTGCCCGGGGGTCAGGCAGGCATCATGTCATTAAATTAAAAGTTCATATAATAACATGGTAAAAAAATACGCGGTTCTTCTGTTTTTTATTTTCCTACTTTATTCATGTTCCCAACCTGCCATTGAAATTCCTCTGCCGGAACATCCCAGGCCGGATTTTGAACGGGAAGCCTGGCTCAATCTCAACGGTTACTGGAATTTTGCTCCGGATACCGCCGGGAGGGGAGAGTCTGAGAAATGGTTCAGCAGACCTGAAATATTCAACAGGAAAATTCTTGTGCCATTTTCCTGGGCATCACCGAAAAGCGGGATAAAAATGCCGGAAGTCAGTACAGGCTGGTATTACCGTGAATTCACTCCCGGAAACGGAAAATCATGGAGGGGAAAGAATATTTATCTTGTGATCGGAGCAAGTGATTTTCACACAAAAGTCTGGGTAAACGATCAATATGCAGGTGAACACAAAGGAGGATACGTACCATTCGAGTTCAATATTACCGGGGCACTGCACAAGGGGAAAAACAGACTGGTTGTCATGGTTGAGGATAAAGAGCTGGATAACAGGCCATCCGGCAAGCAGTATTATGGAAATGCCAAAGGCATCTGGCAGACGGTATATCTCGAAGCGCGGGAAGATCTTCATATCTCGGACATCTTTTTCACCCCCGACATTGACAGGGCCCGAGTGAATATCAGGGTGAATCTTTCCGTTCCCGCTCCGGCAGGAACCATTTTCAGGCTCGCCGGTCGGGGAAACGGCCTCAGCTATGAAGCTCCTGTCCCGCAGGGAGAGAAGGAAGCTGAGTTTTCAGTTGATATACCCGGAATGAAACTTTGGTCGGTTGAGGATCCTTATCTGTATGAAGTAACTGCGTCGGTTGACTCACAGAACTCCTCAGATGCAATAAACACGTACTTCGGAATGCGAAAGATATCTGCAGTTCCCATACCGGGCAAGGATTTTACCTATGTGGCCCTGAACAATAAACCGCTTTATCTTAAGCTAACCCTCGATCAGAGTTATCATCCCGATGGTTTTTACACATTCCCTTCCGACCAGTTCATGAAAGAGGAAATAATGAGGGCCAGGGAACTGGGATTGAACGGCCTGAGGATCCATATCAAGGCCGAGATTCCTCGCAAGCTCTACTGGGCCGACAAACTGGGCCTCCTGATCATGGAGGATGTTCCCAATTTCTGGGGGGAACCTACTCCTGAAGCAAAGGAGAACTGGGAGTATATTGCAGAGAATGAAATAAAACGCGATTACAACCATCCTTCTGTATTCTCATGGGTACTTTTCAATGAAACATGGGGATTGTTTTCAAAGGATCCGCTTACCGGCAGGCAGGTTTACACGCCCGAGACCCAGGAGTGGGTAAGATCATGGTACAGGAAGGCAAAAGAACTGGACGTGACAAGGCTGGTCGAGGACAACTCGCCCTGTAACTTCGATCATGTGGAAACCGATCTGAATACCTGGCATTCATACAATCCTGCACGACAATGGAAAGATGTGCTGGATGAATATGTAAGGAATACCTACCCGGGTTCCGGATACAATTTTATTGGCGGCAATGTACAGGGTAACCAGCCAATGCTGAACTCCGAGTGCGGAGCAGTATGGGGATACGAGGGCAGCACCGGCGATATCGATCTGACATGGGAATATCACATAATGATGAACGAATTCAGGAAGAGACCAAAGATTGCCGGGTTCCTTTTTACTGAGTTCCATGATGTGATCAATGAATGGAACGGTTATTACAGGTTTGACCGGAGCAAAAAGATATTCGGACTGGATGAATTATCACCCGGAATGACAATGAAAGATCTCCATGGCGACTTGTACGTTGTTGCAGGGGATGATTTCTTTCAGACCTTCAGGGGAGGTGAAAATATCAGTATCCCGATTGGCGTAAGCGCTGCAACAACTGATATCCCGGGCAATCTTCGGGTTGATTATTCCGTATTCGGATGGGATCAGACGGGCAGGTTGTTCGATTGGGACAAAGGTACCACGGAAGCATCTGCAGAATCTTTTTCATTTGTTCAGCTCCAACCTGTAAAGGTTACGCTCCCGGAAAAAACAGCTGTGATGAGTTTTACAACAACTCTCAGGGATGGAAACGGCAATATCCTTCAGAGAAACTTTGTCCCTTTCAGGGTGAGAGGCAGGGATATAAACACCGTCCCCGGCCGGGAAAAGGAAGAGAAAGACATCAGGATTATAACTGTCTCCCCATCGGCATTTACTGATGCTTCCTGGAGCATAAAGCATCTGGCGCCCCAGAAGGGAAGAAAAACATGGGGCATGGGAACAGGATTTTTTGAGTATGAGTTTAAACTGCCGGCAGGTCTGGGACCGGAAAACATTGACTCATTGATCTTCCTTGCCGAACTTGCTTCACGTTATCCGCAGGAAAAATATCTTGACGAGGGAGATGCAGAAAGCATTGGAATGACCATAGTTTCAACCAAAGGAATCATTCCAGGCTATGGAAGGAACAGCTATCCACAAACCGATGAAAAGCTTTTTCCTTCAAGCGTGGCTATTTCCTTCAATGGTCAGGCAGCAACCACCGAAGTGCTGCCTGACGACCCGGCCGATCACAGGGGAATATTGTCGTGGATGATGCAGGAACCCGGGTGGAAATGGGGAAGCAGGAACAGGGACAAAAAATGGTACCTCGACGAAGCAGGTTCATACGGGTATCTGGTCAGGGTTAAAGCAGGACAGGAAGCTATCCGTAAAGCTGCGGGGGAACAGAGGATGACTGTAAGGCTGGAGGTGAAAGATGCTGATGCGGGCAGGGGTGGATTGTCGGTTTATGGAAGCGAATCGGGAAGATATCCTTTTGATCCGTCGGTTATTGTGTATCTGAAGTGATTGTATTTTCCAATCATTAACGATCTTGTGCCGTTATCGGCAGCAAGCCGTGAATTGCGGGATTATTCCGGATGAAAGATATATCACAAACATTAACCAAATAACTTACAAATGAAACACAGATTCTTTTTATCGATCGTAATCCTTTTCCAGGGATTGCTGATGATTGGCTGCAGCCAGCAGGACAATATTCTGACCGAGCAGGAAAAGCAGGAAGGATGGAAACTTCTGTTTGACGGGAAGACAATGGATGGATGGCGCGATTTCAAAGGACAGGGTCTCACTGCCACATGGAAGGTGGAAGGAGCAACGCTGGCATCCCTGGGTGAGGGCAGTGACAGCACAGGCTATATTGTAACCAGGGATCAATACAGCAATTTCATTCTGACCTTCGACTGGAAGATCTCCAGGGGCGGCAACAGCGGAGTATTGTATCACGTCCTTGAACGTCCCGAATACAAGGTGCCGTATGTCAGCGGACCCGAGTACCAGGTAATCGACGACATCAACTTCCCTGGCAAGCTGGAAGAATGGCAGAAAGCCGGTGCCGATTATGCCATGTATGTATGTGATCCTGCCAAAAAGAAAGTAAAAAAGCCAGGACAATGGAACAGCTCAAAAATAGTCTTCGACAACGGACATGTCGAACACTGGCTGAACGGTGAGAAGGTTCTTGAATTTGAAGCCTGGACCGACGACTGGTTTGCCCGTAAGGAAAGCGGCAAATGGGAAAACGCACCGGAATACGGACTGGCGAGAAAGGGGGTTTTTGCCCTCCAGGATCACGGCGACCGTGCATGGTATAAAAATATTAAGATCAAGGAACTTCCGGCAAAACCCATGGAAGAAGATCTGTTCAACGGAAGGGATCTTACCGGCTGGGATGTCTATGGTACCGAACTATGGTACGTTGACAACGGTGAACTAGTCTGCGAAAGCGG
Organism: Bacteroidales bacterium; assembly: GCA_009877105.1. Lineage (GTDB taxonomy): Bacteria > Bacteroidota > Bacteroidia > Bacteroidales > VadinHA17 > LD21. Next base: position 366,102 of record WXFD01000043.1, on the reverse strand, counting down.
TCCCGACAAGCAATACGGCTATTTCGGAACCAGAAAATACTATGATAATTTTGACCTGACACTGGAGTTCAAGCAGATAGCTGATGGTAACAGCGGGGTTTTTATACGGTCATATATTAAACAAGGTGTGGAGATTTCAGGATGGCAGGTGGAAGTTGCCCCTCCCGGCTTTGATACCGGCGGAATTTATGAATCATACGGCCGCGGATGGCTAGCACTGATCCCCGATGATATGGAAAAGATCCTTAAAAAGGGCGAATGGAACAAGATGAGAATAAAGGTCGAAGGCAATACCGTCACCACCTTCCTCAATGATGTACAGATGGTGGAACTTACCGATGACAAGATCGGACAGGGTCAGGGCCGTATCCTGCTCCAGATACACGACGGGGGAGGAATCAAGGTACGCTGGCGGAACCTGCACGTAAAAGAACTTGCCGGTGCCCGGGATATGCTGTAAGGATCCTGTTCGATATCCTTAACGCAGAAATATGGACACTGTTTGTAACTTTGATTACAAATCAGCCGTCGTGTTCTTGCTTCATTGCGACTTAAACAATTAATCCAGGGGAACACACAGGCAACCCTGATCAGGTGATCATTTTATCATATCCCGTTGCCGCCGTGTTCTCCGCGGTATGCACTGTTAATCAATTAACAGTAGAGCCGGGCATATTTACAGGATATCAGTTGCAGGTATTTTTGTTACGATCCATCAAAAACATTAAACCATATGCTTGCTGGGAAATATTCCGAACTCCATGAAAAACTGACAAGGCAGATCGATAAATCCCGGATTTATCACGATCCTCTTTATACACGAGCGTACGGGACCGATGCAAGCTTTTACCGCCTGATCCCGAAGCTGGTGATCAAAGCTTTTGATGAGGATGAGGTTTCATTCATCCTCAGGCAGTGTTCAGATATGAATATTCCCGTAACCTTCAGGGCTGCCGGAACCAGTCTTTCAGGACAGGCCATAACTGATTCGGTACTTTTGGTTGCAGCCGGGAACTGGAAAAAATACCGGATTAATGAAGACGGCTCAAGGATCATATTGCAGCCCGGACTGACAGGAGCTGTAATTAATTCGCTTCTTGCCCCGTATGGCAGAAAGATAGGTCCCGACCCGGCTTCGATCAATGCTGCAACGATTGGAGGGATCATTGCAAACAATGCCAGCGGGATGAGCAGCGGGACCGGTGCAAATGCCTATAATACCATTGAGAGCCTCCGCCTTGTTTTCGCCGACGGAACCGTTCTTGACACCGGGAATGAAGAAAGCAGGAAAGCTTTCATTAAATCCCATCAGTCGCTTATAAACGACATTCTTAACCTCTCAGGGTCTGTCAGGGATAATGTGCAGCTTGCCGAAAGGATAAGGCACAAATACATTCTCAAGAACACTACAGGCTACAGTCTGAACGCACTGACTGATTTTACGGATCCCTTCCAGATTATCAAACATCTCATCATCGGATCGGAAGGTACTCTTGCCTTTATTTCGGAAGTAACCATGAATACCGTAGTGGAACATCGATTCCGTGCAAGTTCGCTGATGATATTCCCCGATCTGGAAAAGGCATGCACTGCAGTGGCTCTACTGGGGCAGGGACCTGTAACAGCGGCTGAACTCATTGACAGGGCGGGACTTGCTGCCGTAGCCGATAAAAAAGGAATGCCGGGTTTCCTGAAGGATCTGTCGCCCGGCGCCAGCGCGCTGCTGGTTGAGACCTCTTCGGATAGCCGGGATGAACTGACCAGTCAGATTGATATCTTAACGAAAGCCATCGGCAGCATACCTGTTGAAATTCCGGTCAGTTTTACCGGTGATCCGGCAAAATATGCTGTATACTGGGATATCAGGAAAGGGCTGTTTCCCTCGGTCGGGGCAAGACGGCGAGAAGGCACCACGGTGATCATCGAGGATGTTGCTTTCCCTGTCGAAAAACTGGCAGGCGCCACGGCCGACCTGCAACAGCTTCTCAAAAAATCGGGATATGATGATGCGGTGATTTACGGACATGCTCTGGAAGGCAATCTGCATTTTATTTTCAGCCAGGATTTCAGCAGGGAGGAAGAAATCAACAGGTACAGGACACTGATGGACGAGGTTGCGGATCTCGTGACCGGCAAATATGACGGATCCCTGAAGGCAGAACACGGGACCGGCCGCAATGTGGCACCATTCGTCGCTAAGGAATGGGGACAGGAGGCCTACTCTGTAATGCAAAGGATCAAGCAGATTTTTGATCCGAAACAGATCCTCAATCCCGGAGTGATCCTGAATTCCGATCCGGAAGTCCATCTTAAAAACCTGAAACCGATGCCACCGGCCCATGAATCAATAGATAAATGCATTGAATGCGGATTCTGTGAACCCTCCTGCGTCTCTGCCGACCTGACCCTTACACCCAGGCAGAGAATAAGCGTTTTCAGGGAAATTACAAGACTGGCAGGCACCGGCCATGAACCTCATCTTGCATCATCACTGGTAAAGGCATATGCATACGCCGGTGACTATACATGCGCAACCGACGGATTGTGTGCAATAACCTGCCCGGTTAATATCGATACGGGGAAGCTGATAAAGCACCTTCGCCTCGAAAAGATCGGCAACAGGCAGAAACTTGCAGGCTGGTTGGCCCGGAACATGAATATTGTCACAGCTGCGGCCCGGACAGGACTGAATACAGTCAGTTTTTTCCACCGAATCCTGGGAACACAGGTAATGAAATCAATTGCCGGAAGCATGAGAAAGTTATCGGGAAAACGGATACCAATGTGGAATCCATACATGCCCGGCGGAGCAAAAAAGATCAATGTCCCAGCCACGCAACATGAACCGGGAAAAAGAAAAGTGGTCTATTTCCCCTCATGCATAAACCGTTCGATGGGAACATCAGCGGATCATCACGGGGAAATACAGCTTACCGAAAAAATGAAAAGCCTGCTGGAAAAGGGCGGCTATGAGATCATCTACCCGGACAATCTCGACAATCTGTGCTGCGGCATGGCTTTTTTAAGCAAGGGATACAGGAAGGCGGGAGAAATGAAATCGGCCGAGCTTGAATCGGCCCTCATGCAAGCAAGCAACAACGGTGAATACCCGGTGCTTTGCGATATGAGCCCGTGCCTTTTTACGATGAAGGATAATTTCAGAACGGACCTGAAGTTGTATGAACCGGTTGAATTCATAACGAAATTTCTTCTCCACCGGCTTGAACTTACTCCCCTGCAGGAAACGGTGACAGTGTTCCCTGTATGTAGCATGAAAAAGATGGGACTTGACGACATGCTGACTGACCTGGCACGCAGGTGCGCTGCCGATGTAATTACGCCCGACACCAACTGCTGCGGATTTGCCGGTGACCGGGGATTTACCTTCCCCGAACTGAACAGGCACGGATTGAGGAACCTGCGGTCACAGATCCCCGGTAATGTCAGGAACGGCTACTCCACAAGCCGGACCTGCGAGATAGGCCTGAGCCTTCATTCAGGCATTTCGCATAAATCAATAGTTTATCTTGTCGATGAGGTCAGCAGGCCAAAGAACAATTAATCATATTCTGAATATCATAGTCTGATCCATCCCGGATCCTAACTGAATCAGGAAAAAATGAGAATCAACCGTAAACATTTTATTATAAGGAGTGCTGCGGGAGCTGCCTGTCTGTCGGCCGGAAGTATCCTGCCCGGCTTTATTACCGGCGTCTCAAACTCCGACAGGGATATCAGGTCACATAACAATGTAAATCAGGGTTCATTCGGATGCACCGGTTCAGGCCATATAAAGAAGACACCGGAACTGCTCCCTGATAAAATCGCAGGAATGACGCTGGAAGAACTCAGGGATGACTACCGTAACCGCATTTTTAACCAGTATCTTCCTTTCTGGGAGAAGGGAGGATACGACAGTGATTTGGGCGGCTTCATGTGCGAACTCGATGACGACGGCAGGGTCGTCATCGATGAAAAGTATATCTGGTACCAGGCCCGGGGGATATGGGTCTACTCCTTTCTGTATAATAATTTCGGAAGGGAAGGCAAATTTCTTGATATTGCCGGAAAATCGAGGGATTTCATGGTAAAAAACATGTATCTCGGTAATGGGGTCTGGCGTGAATCAGTTGACAGGCAGGGCAATCCGGTCAAAAGCATGGTATCCCAGGGCAGCAGCAATGATATTTACGGAGCTCTTTTTTCAGCTGCAGGCCTGATCGAACTTTATAAGGCAAACGGAAACCGGGACGATCTCACCATTGCCCTGGATTCGGTCAGGGCATCCGCCGAAGCCTATGAAAGCCCTGACTATGAAGGTATCGTCGTTCCGGGAATTAACCGGAAAGGACTTAGAACTATCGGTCATTCTTTCATGTTTGTCTGGATCCTGGGCAATTTGCTTTCATTTCTTAATGACCGGAATCTGAAAGAGCTTCAGGATGAACATATTAATCATATACTAAACGATTTCTGGAATCCTGAATACGGCATAAGCAACGAGAATCTGTATCACGACTATTCCCGGCTGCCGGGATATGAATCAACAATGTATTCCGGTCATTATCTGGAGACTCTCTGGATGGTTCTCCAGGAGGCACTGCGAAGACATGATGCCGGTTTGTTTGAGACTGTAAAAATGAGGATACGCAGGCTGATCGGGATGACCTGGGATTATGTATTTGAAGGAATGGGCACCGAAGAATATTATGTGTTCAGCGGGGAAGGGAAATGCCAGGGCCCTGATTTCAGCATCAAGGTAATGTGGGCACATACCGAGTTGCTGATAGCTACGATGATGATCCTTGAACATACTGGTGAGATGTGGGCGCTGGAATGGTACGAGAGGGGAAGGGAATACTGCCTGAGAACCATGGCAAATACGGGGACAGGGGTCTGGAGACAGGCTGTGGATCGTTACGGAAATGACATGAAAAGACCGGAAATAAGCATCTACCGGAAAGACAATTTTCACCAGATCAGATATATGATGATGAACTGCCTTTCTCTTGAAAGAATGATCAGGAACAGGAGAAGGCCGGGTAAGATCTGATCTAATACTATTAATATCAACAATTGACACCAGGGGAAGACCGGAGATGATCCGCCGTAAGGTCATTACCTGGCCTGGGACATTAATCAGATCCGGCAGCCCAAAACAGATTTCCAAATGGAGTTCAGCATAAAAAGTCTTAGGTTCACCATCCTGATTGTTGCCCTCGTTCATGTCTTGTCTGGATGTACCGCTGACAGGGCGAACGACAGGGTTTGCATTGATAATGGCAGTATATGCCTGGAATTCAATGCCGCAACAGGTGCATTCACCGGATTTCTGGATAATAACAGCGGGTACAATCTGCTCGGGGAAAATATCGGGAATGCATCCCCGTGGGAAATTGAGTTTGCTGATCCGGAAGGACCTTCGCGCATTGACATTGGCAGCGCAGCCAGGTTCAGGTACATGAAACGTGACTCAATTTTCCTTGTCATGAAATGGACTAAATTCGCCGGGATAGGAAAAAACCTGGAGGTGATTGCTACAGTGTCACTTGATTCCGTCAGGCCGCTTTCCTACTGGAAGATATCGGTCAGGAACAGGGGAAATAACCAAATTAGGCAAGTTATCTATCCCAGGATCGCAGGTATCAGGAAATCTGGGGATGAATACCTGGCCGTGCCGCATTGGATGGGACAGATAATGAAAAATCCCGGGGAACGTCTTTCTGCAATCACCGGTGCTGAAAAGAAATATGAATGGGCATATCCGGGGTTGTCAATGCAGTGCATGGCAATATATGATCCGGCGGTGTATGGTTTTTATGCAGCCTGCAATGACACTCTTGTATACATCAAGAATTTTTCCGTTTCGCTTGATTCTGCCGGTTCGCTGGTTTACGGGATGCACAACTTTCCCGGCGCAGATACTGTTTCAGACTTGTATGAACCGGCATATTCAGCCGTAATCGGCTCCTTCAGCGGCGACTGGATAACCGCGGCAGAGATCTACAGGGAATGGGCCGGGCAACAACGGTGGTGCCGTGAAAGCAGGTTTATTAAAGGGCTGACCCCGGAATGGCTCGAAAAAACCGCTTTGTGGGAATGGAACAGGGGCAGATCATGGAATGTCCTTAAACCTGCGGAGGATCTTCAGAAAAGACTGGGATTGCCGGTCAGCGTCTTCTGGCACTGGTGGCACGGATGTTCGTACGATGACGGTTTCCCCGAATATTTTCCACCGAGAGAAGGCAGGGAATCATTTGTTAACGCTGTAACAGATGCCGGACAGAAAGGCATCAGGGCGATATTGTATATGAATCAGCGCCTGTGGGGCACGACAACCAAAAGCTGGGAGGTGGAAAATGCAGCATCTTATGCCGTAAGGAACGAGAACAGTGAAATAAACACACACATATACAATATTTTCACCAACAGGCCCACAGCTTCCATGTGCCTTGCCACCGACTTCTGGAAGGACAAATACGCTTCACTGTGCGACAGTGCAATAAACACCTATATGGCCGGCGGAATATATATGGATCAGGCATGTCTGGCCCTTACCTGCTATGCCCGGGATCATGGCCATCCGGCGGGCCCCGGGAAATACTGGGCCGAGAATTTCAGCATCCTCTCCGGGAAGATCCGCAACAAAATAAACCGGGACAAACAATGCATCCTTGCCGGAGAAGGCGCCGGAGAAGCATGGCTGCCATACCTCGATCTTTTCCTTACCCTGGCGGTAAGCAGGGAAAGATATTCCGGTATTGACAACTGGCAGGTTATCCCGTTTTTTCAGGCAGTATATCACCAGTATGCCATTACCTACGGGAACTACTCATCATTGCTTGTTCCGCCATACGATGAACTATGGCCGGGGGAATTTGCACCGGCCGATCCGCTGGAGAAACTCCATGATGACTTTAACCGGCAGTTTCTAATGGAACAGGCAAGGTCATTCGCATGGGGATTGCAACCCACCATTTCAAACTATCAGAAATTCCTGGCCAGCGATAGAAAGGAAGAAATCGGTTATGTGCTGAATCTTGCCAAAGTAAGGAACCGGGGCCTGAAATACCTGCTGTACGGAAAATTCCTGAGGAGTCCTGAAATAAACATACCAGTTGCCGGGTTCGATATCTCCCGGCTCTCAATCTACGCGGGAAAGGAAGGCAAAAGCATAACAAGGTTCCATGGAGAATTCCCGCTTATATACACCGGAACCTGGCAGGCAGCTGATAAAAGCATCGGGATAGCTGTCGCAAGTATAAGCGATGAACCATTTAACATCTCATTTGAAACAGATGCCGGATATTATGGTATTGAACCATCGGGAAAGGTTAACATTATTGACCGGCAGGGAATACGACTGTTGAAACAGTATTCTGACGGACAAGTAAAAATCGAATACAAACTGAAACCTAAAGACATATGTATCATAGAAATAGAACCGGCCAAAAATAACTTTTGAAAGATCTGACCCAATTCCCGGACGAACCAGATAGCTAAAAAAATTTAAAATGTTGTATGGTAAGCCTTCTTTGCGTATTTTAGCCAGCAACAATTGAAATCCTTATTAAAATTATCATACAATGAACCACACATGAATGTCATTCACAAACAAGTGTGAAATTGATTTCCATCATACGGATTCCATGCCCGGGAGCAGGCAGCCGTCGTAACATAAAAATAAAAATCAAAATCATATTATAATGAAAACAAAGCTTTTACTCTCCTCCCTTCTGATTGTGATATACCTCCAGTCAGCTATCAGTCAGACAATCTCCAAGGACGAACTGATTTTCCTCACCTCTGAATGGAAAGGTGAACGTTTTCCCGACGGGAGACCGAAGATTTCCGATGACCTGATCAAAAGGGCCAGGAATATAGGTATCGAGGAGGCGTGGCAGATTCTCAGCAATAACGGATACGTAAACCAGTATGAAGGTAACTGGAAGACCTCCAATGGCTACACCCCGGTTGTAGGTCGTGCAGTTACTGCCACATTTATTCCCAGCCGCCCCGATCTGGACAAGAACATTACGGCCAGGGGGCACAAATCAGGTTTTAACGGGGCAAGTAATTCATGGCCGATCTCGGTGCTTCAGAAAGGCGATGTTTACGTGGCTGATTGCTTCGGCAAGATCAATGAAGGCACGCTTATAGGTGACAACCTGGGCAATGCAATTTTCAACAAAACCGGGAACGGGGTAATTTTCGACGGTGCTGCCAGGGACATGTCGGGACTGTCTGAAATTGACGGATTCAATGCCTATGTCAGGGATTTTCATCCTTCATTTCTGAAAAACGTTATCCTGATGGGGCTGAATACTCCTACCCGCATTGGCGGTGCCGTGGTCCTTCCGGGTGACCTTGTAATGACGGAAGGCGGCGGCGTGCTTTTCATCCCGGCCCATATGGCTGAAAAAGTTATCCTTACTGCTGAATTTATATCAATACGCGACAAATTCAGCCATGAAAGACTGAAACAGGGACGCTACAATGCCGGCCAGATTGACAGTCAGTGGACCAATGAAATCATTGAGGATTTCATGAAATGGATCGGACAGCATCCGGAAGTCCCGCAGCTTACAAGAAGCCAGGTAGATGAGTTCATGAAACAAAGAACATGGTAGTTCACGGCATTCCAAACTACCGAAAACAAGAGGAAAAAGCAAAACAATCAAAAATGAAAAAACATATTCTAACAATTGGCATTCTCATCATAGGATTAGTCTCCTGCAGATCAAACAATCCAATTTCCTCATCAGATTCTGCCGGACAGGAAAAGGAAATACTGGCTGCACTGGAAAAATTCAAAACCGGAATAATAGATGCTGACCGGGCTGTTCTGGAAGACATTTTTGCAGACAAACTGGTTTACGGTCATTCAGGCGGAAAGGTTCAAAACAAGGCAGAATGCATTGACGAAATCGTCAGCCTTCAGCCAAACGACTACCTGACGATCGACATGACCGATCAGACAATCACGATTTCGGGTGAAACGGCAATTGTACGCCATATCTATTCATCTGAATTTACCAGCAACGGTATTCCCGGCAGTCTCAGAATCGGAAATGTTCTGGTCTGGCAGAAACAGGACGGCAAATGGAAACTTCTTGCACGACAGGCATATAAACTATAGAAATTATTTACCCTGCCCGGTTTGTACTTCATTCCGGCAGGGTAAATCCCTGTCCCTGCCAGCCTGAGTGATTTGGCATCAGATCCAGGAAAGCCTGTTGTCATTGTCACGGGTTATCTTGTTATGATCAAGAAGCCAGCGTAAAACCCTCACAACCTTGTCCTCAGGATGATCAACCATTTTCACAAGCATTCCGGCATCGGGCTTTTCCCTTGACAGAATATCCTTTATCCCTTCCTTTATCAGATCAAATTCATACTTGCTCAGTTCAAGTTCATTTCTTTCGCGGCACACATCGCAAATGCCGCACCTGTCACAAACTTCTCCAAAATAATCAAGAAGGATAACAGCCCTGCATCTGTTCCTGGATTCGGCATAATCAATCATTCTGTTCATCCTTGCGACATACTTCTCCTTAACGTAAAGATAGTTGCCGGGAGAGATCATCAGTGCCTTTCTTTCGAGCCTTTCCTCGGTAAAGATCACAAGTGCAGTAGTTTTGCCCGGAATGTACCTTATAATGTTCAGCGCCGAAAGCTTCACGAGATACTGATATACGGTATCCCGGCTTAATCCTGATTTTCCTGCCAGCGCCTCCTCGCTTATTGCAACAAAACCCGAAAACATTCCGGTGTATGATCTTAGCAGAAGTTTAATGAACCCGTCAAAACTTTCATTTGCCACCTGGAATTTGTAAAGATCGTCCCTGCCCACGATAAAATGCACCCTCGAAGGATTGTTTATTTCTTCGGTAAATTCCACATATCCCTCTCTCTGCAGGAAAGAAAGGCTGTTATAGGTTTCAATCACGGGCAACCTGAAACGTGAAACAAATTCAGACATATTGAAGTCAAACACACTGTTCTTACCAGCTCCCAGTGGCAGCTGCAGATAATTGCACAATGCCTCGTAGGTGTCCTTTATTTTTTCAACAGGAGGAAATTTCTGACGCAGTGAGTCATTGAGCCTGTTCTTATCTGACGGTGAATAAAGCAGAACTGCAAATGATGGTTTGTTGTCACGGCCGGCTCTTCCGCTTTCCTGAAAATAACTCTCGACCGAATCCGGAATATCCCAATGTATTACAAATCTGACATCGGGTTTGTCAATTCCCATTCCGAATGCATTTGTTGCCACAATGATCCTGGTTTCACCAGATGACCAGGAGCTTTGCTTTTTATCGCGAAGTTCAGAACTCAAGCCCGCATGATAAAAGTCGGCACTTATTCCATTTTCGGCCAGGAGCATGGCTATTTCCCTGCTCCTCTTTCTGCTTCTAACATAGATTATCCCGCTTCCCCTGGCCTTTTTCAGGGTTTTTACCAGGTAAACACCCTTATCTTCCACGTTCCTGACCATATAGGAAATATTTTTCCTGGAGAAGCTGGTTTTCAGGACATTTCTCTCCCTGAATTCCAGCTTATCCAGAATATCCTCTATCACCTGCGCCGTTGCCGATGCTGTAAGTGCAAGAAAGGGTACCTTGTCTGATATCAGGCTCCGCAAGGATGCAATTTTGAGATATGACGGCCTGAAATCATAACCCCACTGCGAAATGCAATGTGCCTCGTCAACAGCTACCAGCGACAGGTTCAGGCGCGCAGCCTTTTCCTGGAAAGAACGGGTAGCTATTCTTTCGGGAGAGACATAAAGGAATTTATAGTCTCCGTAAATGCAGTTTTCCAGGGAGATATCTATTTCTTCCCTCGACATCCCGGAGTGAATTGCCATAGCTTTAATATCCATGCTGATAAGCCTGGTGACCTGTTCCTTCATCAGGGCAACCAGAGGTGTTATAACCAGGCAGGTCCCTTCCATGGCCAGGGCTGGTACCTGGAAGGTTATTGATTTACCGCCGCCTGTAGGCATTAGGCCAAGCGTATCCCTGCCGCCGGCAACGGACTGTATGATCTCTTCCTGGAGTGGCCTGAAGGAAGAATAACCCCAGTACTTGACAAGTATCTGCCGGTGCTGTTCAGGATTCATGACCGATTAATTAGCCAATGCAGGAACTCCCCCAGGGGCATGCAGTGTTCCCTGCAAAAGTAATAACTGTATTTCAATTTTTTATGAAGGTTAAAAATAAAGAACCAGATTCAGGTATCCTGTTTTTTTTTGTAATTTGCGAGACCATTATTTAAAGCGATCAGACAATGTCATTTATTAAGGATAAAATCCTCTTTGAAGGCCTGACTTTCGACGATGTACTTCTTGTCCCTTCATATTCTGAGGTATTACCACGGGAAGTTGAGCTGGGTTCAATGTTTACCCGCAACATCAGGATCAACACTCCTATTGTTTCAGCAGCAATGGATACTGTTACCGAGGATGAGCTTGCCATTGCAATTGCCAGGGAAGGAGGAATCGGTGTCATTCATAAAAACATGCCGGCCGAAAAACAGGCAGCACTGGTAAAGCGGGTAAAAAGAGCCGAAAACGTGATGATACTCGATCCTATCACAATCAATCTGCATGCCAGTGTGGCCGAGGCGATCAATCTCATGAGCGAGTACCATATAGGAGGAATCCCGGTTGTTGACGACAACGGGTTACTGAAGGGAATTGTCACGAACAGGGATCTGAGACTGGAAAACAATTATGCAAAAAAGATCACTGAGGTGATGACAACAAAACTGATCACCACCAATCACGAAACCGACCTGGAAGCTGCAGCAAAGATCCTGCAGAAGCACAAGATAGAGAAACTGCCAATGATCGATGAATCAGGAAGACTTATCGGACTAATAACTTACAAGGACATAACGAAGGCAAAGGACCGGCCAAACTCCTGCAAGGATGAAAAAGGAAGGCTGAGGGTGGCAGCTGCGGTGGGAATAGCCTCCGATACCCTGAAACGCGTCGAGGCACTTATCGGTGCAAATGTCGATGCTATTGCCATCGATACCGCCCATGGCCATTCAAAAGGAGTTATCAGGATGCTGAGGGAAATAAAGAAAGCTTTCCCGGGAACCGATATCATTGCAGGGAATATAGGTACCGCGGAAGCAGCCAGGGTACTTGTTGATGAAGGAGCAGATGCCCTGAAGGTTGGGATCGGACCGGGATCGATATGTACCACCAGGGTGATAGCCGGCGTGGGTATACCTCAGCTTTCTGCCATATATAATGTGGCAAAGGCAGTGGAAGGCTCCGGGGTGCCTGTTATTGCTGATGGCGGAATAAGGTATTCGGGAGATATAGTAAAAGCCCTGGCTGCAGGTGCTGATTCCATTATGGCAGGATCACTGTTTGCAGGAGTTGAGGAATCACCCGGGGAAACCATCATATACAGCGGCCGGAAATTCAAAACTTACCGCGGTATGGGATCAATCGAAGCGATGTCACAGGGATCAAAGGACCGCTACTTCCAGGATGTGGAAGATGATATCAATAAACTTGTCCCGGAAGGTATTGCAGCACGGGTTCCGTACAAGGGCCTCCTGTCGGAGGTGATATACCAGATGACAGGCGGACTGCGTGCCGGTATGGGTTATCTCGGAGCAAGGAACATTGCTGCATTGAAAAAAGAAGCCAGGTTTGTCAGGATCACAAATTCAGGAATAATCGAGAGCCATCCTCACGATGTAACTATAACCAGGGAGTCTCCTAATTACAGCAGGAAAACATTCGAATAAGGATCGCAGGAGAACCAGATGAAAACCAGATCCATTTTATTTGCAACATTCATCCTGTTTGCATTTCCAGGTACGGGCGTGTCGCAGATAATCGACGAACAAATCCTGATGACGGTTAATCACAGAGAGGTACCTGCAGGCGAGTTTATCAGGATGTACATAAAAAGTCCGGCGGGATCTGAAAAAACCGCCATGGATGATTACCTGGAACAGTACACCATATTTAAACTGAAGGTAGCCGATGCAATTGAATCCGGTATCGATACTACCGTGGCATTCCGCACGGAACTTGAAGGATACAGGAACCAGCTTGCGGGTAGTTATTTAACTGATCCCGGATTAAAGGAAGAACTGATGAGGAAAATGTACCTGAGGCTGCTCACTGAAATCAGGGCATCACATTTACTTGTAAAATGTCCGCCCGATGCTTTGCCACAGGATACCCTTATCGCATGGAACAAGGCAATCGAACTGCGGAACAGGATCCTGAAAGGAGAGTCTTTCGAGAGGATTGCGGCTGAATCGTCCGATGACAAATCGGCACGGAGAAACGGCGGAAATCTGGGCTTCTTCACTGCCTTCCAGATGGTTAAACCATTTGAAGATGCTGCTTTCTCACTTGAACCGGGCGGCCTCTCAGGACCTGTCAGAACATCTTTCGGATACCACCTGATACTTGTTACCGGCAAACGACCATCAATGGGCAGGGTAAAGGTTGCTCATATTATGAAGTCCGTTCCTGAGAATGCCGGGGAAAAAGAAATAAGTGAAGCAAAAGCACAGATTGACTCGGTTTACAACATGCTTGAAGCGGGCAGTCCGTTCGGTCAGCTGGCCCGGCTTTATTCGGATCATACCGGATCTTCTTCAAAAAACGGAGAACTGAACTGGTTCGGGACAGGGGAAATGATCCCGGATTTTGCTGAAGCAGCATTTGCAATCAGCGACACGGGAAAGTATACAGCCCCTGTAAGAACTGTATACGGATTTCATATAATCAAACTGCTTGAAAGAAAACCGCCGCCTGCATTTGAAGAGGCCATGCCATTGATTGAAAGTAAAATCAGCTCCGCTGAACTTGATGCGCTTCAACAGCAATCGCTTGTGCGGAGGTTGAAGAAAGAATACAGATTCACCCTTAATAAGGCTGTTTATGAATGGTTCCTGAAAAATACCGGTCCGCTTATTCCCACCGGAAAATCCTTATATAATCAAACACACGTTCCGGATGGATTGATTTATACGTTTGCCGACCAGGCAATGACGGCAGAAGATTTTGCCGTTCAGCTTAATAATCAGGACAGATTCCCTGCAAATGATCCGAAAGTGTTCATTGACCATGTCCTCGAATCAGTGGTATCACGCCATATCTGTGAATATGAGAAATCTGTTCTCGAAAAGAAATATCCCGATTTCAGATATCTGATGAATGAGTTTCACGACGGAATACTGTTATTTGAAATCTCTTCCGATAAAGTCTGGGACAGGGCGGGTACCGACACAGCAGGATTATTCCGCTACTACGAAATTAATAAGGAAAAACACCTTTCAAAAAGGGTTCTCGAGGGAAAGATCTATTCGCTTAGTCTGCCGGGAGGCATGAAAAAACTCACCAACGCATATGAAAAGTTCAGGAATAATCGTGATATTGATTCCAGAATGGCAAAGAGATTCAACCGCGGGAAGGCAGTTCCGCTGACGATCAGCGAACAAGCATGGAACGCAGGAGAGGACCAGGATATTGATGGAATAGAATGGAAACCCGGTTTGCAAACTTTTGTCTGGAATAAGGTTCCTTCACTTATCTTTGTAAAAAGTATTCAGGAGCCTTCTCCCCTGCCGTTTCCGGCAGTGCAGGCTGATTTGATTCCTGAATATCAGGATTATCTTATGGATGACTGGATAAGGCAATTAAAAAGTAAATACACCGTTGAGGTTAACCGGGAAATATTTGAAAAAGTTAAGAAATTACTGAATGATGATTAGGATTATCTGCTATGCTGTACTTATCCTCATCCTCAATCCGGGATGCAGGAGCAACAGTCCGGCTTCAAGGAGAATACCCCTGGCAAAGGCAGGGAACACGATCCTTTATTATGATGAGATACCAGAACAGGTTACCGGCCTGATTACTGCCGGTGACAGCAACATTGTCATTCAGAACTATATAAACTCCTGGGCCAAAAGGGTACTGATGTATCAGAAAGCTGAAGCCAATTTATCTTCCGAGCTTAAAAATGAGATCGAAAAGCAGCTGGATGAAACAAGGGTGAACCTTATTGTACACGAGTATCAGCAAAAGATGATGCAGGCAAAAATGGATACCATAATAACGGACAATGACCTGGAGAGCTATTACGCTGAGAACGAAAACAGTTTTTACCTGACCTCGAACATTGTAAAGGCACTTTTCATAAAATTGCCTGTGGAAACTCCGGGAATAAACCGGATAAAACAGCTTTACAGATCAGATAACCAGAAAGACATGCAGGATCTGGAGGCCCTCTGCTTTCAGTTTGCCGAGAAGTTTGATGATTTCAATGAGAAATGGATCACCATGGACAGGCTGATGCTTGAACTCAATGAAAAAATCACCGGCCAGGAAGCGTTCCTCAGCAGAAACAACCATATAGAAGTTACGGATTCCTTCTCGGTCTATCTGATAAGGATATACGATTTCAGACTTAGGGGCTCCCTTGCCCCTTTCGAATATGTCAGGGATGATATTAAAAGGATCATATGGAATAATCGCAGGATCGGATTCATCAAGAATCTTGAGACAGAAATATACAACGATGCGATTAAGGAAAATATATTTAAGACCTATAGATAATGAAAAACAGTTTAGGATTGCGTTCCCTCATAGCCATTTGTTTATTTCTTGCTTCATCTGCATGCTTTTCACAGGTCATTGTTGAATCAATTGTTGCCATAGTAGGAAATGAAGTGGTTTATCTTTCGGATATTGAGAATGCTGTACTCGATCTGAGAAGGAACGGAGACAGAACGCCCATAGATGAGCTCAGATGCAGGGTCCTGCATGAATTACTTGTTTCAAAGCTGTTTCTTGATCAGGCCAGGATTGACAGCATCGAGGTCACCCCCGACATGGTTGAGGGCGATCTTAACATGAGAATTAATGATGCTATCAGAACTGCCGGGAGCGAAAAAACACTGGAGGATTACTTCAGGAAAAGCATGATTGAGATCCGACGCGATATAAGGAAAAGCCTTATGGAACAACAGATAATAATGGAGGTTCGCAGTAAAATAGTCAAGGATCTTACAATTACACCTGCCGACGTCAGAAGGTTCTACAATTCCATTCCCAGGGACAGTCTGCCGGTCTTGCCGGCCAGGGTTCAGATCAGCCTTATCCAGCTTGATCCGCCCGACAATGAAGCCAATAAGGCAGAAGCCAGGCAGAAGCTGCTTGACATAAGAGGCGAGATACTGGCCGGCAAGAGTTTCAATGTGCTGGCAGTAATGTATTCAGAGGATCCGGGCTCGGCTGCAAACGGAGGAGAGATCGGATTCAAGCTCAGGGGAGAGCTCGAGAAAGAATATGCCGATGCTGCTTTCAGCCTTGCAAAAAACGCAATCTCAAGAATTGTTGAAACAAAGTATGGGTTTCACCTTATACAGCTCATCGAACGCAAAGGAGAAATGGCCAACACCAGGCATATTTTGATCAGACCCAAGGTAAAACCGGAAGAAGCTGAAAGGGCCATTTCAAAACTCGACAGCCTTGCAAGACTCATCCGAAAGGACAGCCTGAAATTCGAGGATGTGGCATACAGGTTCTCCACTCATAAAGACAGCCGGATCAATGGTGGAAAATTCGTGAGCACCAATCCGTCGGAAAGGATAAACTGGTTTACCCTTGAGGAATTCAACAGGGAAATGTACACCAGGATCAGGGATCTCAAGATCGGCGAAATATCCGATCCTTTCAGGACCACTGATGAAATAGGCAATGTTGTTTTCAGGATCGTCAGGCTTGATGGGGAAACGCCCGCTCACAGACCGGATCTTAAAAATGATTACCAGTATCTGTACGCTGCTGCTCTTTCATCGAAACAGCAGGAATCGTACAGGGAATGGATAATAAAAAAAATTGAGACCACTTATATAAAAATAATTGACGAATTCAGAGACTGCAGATTTCTGGAAGAAGAAGGATGGCTGAAATGAAGCTGCTGCGCAATACCTTTGGTTATGTGATTTTCAGGATCTCCTTGCCGGCTTTTATTTTTTGCTCGTTTCCCCTGGATCTGCTTTGCCAGCACGTATCAGGTTCCCAGGCAGGGAAGAAGAAAATAGAAGTGATTCATTCGGCAGTAGGAATCGAGGAGCTCGAAAGACTGACAGGAAGAAGGCTCACAAGACTATTGGGCGATGTATCCCTGAAGCATAATGATATACTAATGACCTGCGACAGCGCCCATTTTTACACAGGCCATAATCAGACCAAAGCCTGGGGAAGAATCCATATGCAGCAGGGCGATACTCTTCACCTGTACGGGGATTCATTATTTTATGACGGCACAACACAGGCTGCTTCCGTTGACGGCAACGTAGAACTTATTGATCAGCAGACACATCTGTATACAAACTCCGTGAAATATGATGTGGCCAATAAAATTGCCAGATACAATGATCATGGAAAAATAATCAACGGGGAAAATACCCTTACAAGCATCACGGGGGTTTATTATGTGTCGGAGAACCTGTATCACTTCAAGGACAGCGTGAAAATTGTCAATCCTGACTATGTGATGACAGCCGATACAATGGACTATAATTCCAGGAGTGAAACAGCTTATTTCACAGGTCCGTCGGAACTCGTTGGAGACAGCCTGTACCTGTATTGTGAAAAGGGATGGTATGATACTAAAAATGACATATCAAGGATATGGAAAAACTCTGTCATTGATAACAGACAGCAGGTTATCCGGGGAGACTCAATGTACTATGACGGCCAGGCAGGATTCGGACAGTCATTCAGGAACACAAGCATAACAGATACTACTAATAATATTATCGTAAAGGGTGATTACGCATGGTATTCCAAGACACCCGAAAAATTCATGGTTACCGACAAGGCCCTGTTCATCCAGGCATCAGGAAATGATTCTCTTTTCCTTCATGCAGATACAATTTTTGCAGTTACACGGACAACTGCTGAAGGAAAGAACTACAGGCTTGTGAGAGCCTATTTCGGCACCAGGATATTCAGCAAAAACCTGCAGGGCAAATGTGACTCCCTGTCATATTCGTTCCAGGATTCGGTGATCAGAATGTATACCTTGCCTGTCCTCTGGTCGGACCAGAACCAATTAACCGCAGATTCAATGGCACTGTTCACCGTAAACCGCAAAGCTGACAGGCTTGAATTGTATAATTCAGCATTTGTTGCCGCACAGGTTGACGATATCAGGTTCAACCAGGTCAAAGGCCGGTCGCTTACGGGATATTTCAGGGATAATGAACTGTATAAAATAAACATTGTAGGTAATGCCGAAACAATTTATTTCCTCCTTGACCGCGACATGGTTGTGGGCATAAACAATGCCAAATGCGCACGTATCGAGATCTTCGTGTCGGATGGTAAGATCACCGGCATAAACGAATACCAGAGTCCGGAAGGAACCATTGATCCCCCGGTAGTGGGAAACACCGAAACGCCGAAGCTGGAAGGATTTATGTGGCTCGACAAACTCCGCCCCAAGAATATTGATGACCTATTTATTAAGGGATTAACAGATGAATCAGAACCGGAACCGGAACCGGATCCTAATATTCATCTTCATTGAAGAAAAAATCATCCTTGCTGGGATAATCCGGCCATATATCTTCTATGCTCTCGTAGATATCTCCCTCATCTTCTATTTCCTGCAAATTCTCAATTACTTCCATCGGGGCACCTGATCTGATGGCAAAATCAATCAGCTCATCCTTCGTTGCGGGCCACGGGGCATCCTCAAGTTTTGATGCTAATTCAAGTGTCCAGTACATTTCCAAATGTTGTGTTAAAAAGTGTGACAAAGTGTGCAAATATATATATTATTTTATATAAAAAACAATACAATATTTCTACATATGCACCTTATTATACTTTCCACTCAACACACTGTATATCAAGATCTGAGCCCAGCCTGCGGGCCAATACGAATAAATAATCGGCAAGCCGGTTCAGTAATTTCAGGACTATTTCAGGAATCGCCTCCATGAAATTAAGTTTTACGACCGAGCGTTCAGCCCTTCTGCAGACACATCTTGCTATATGACAACCGGATATGGCTGCATGTCCGCCCGGCAGGATAAAATTCCTGAGTGAAGGCAAGTCTGCTTCCATCCTGTCAATCTCATTTTCAATTTTTTGAAGGAAGCAGGGATCGGGCATAACCTCTTCCCTGATAGTGTCTTCGGAAGCCACCAGATATGCACATCTCATCAGCTGATCCTGAATGTGAAGAAGCATTTCTTTCCTGCCTTCATTCTCCCTGAAGTCAAGCAGATGACCGATCCATGCAATCAGTTCATCGATTGATCCGCAGGCTTCTATCCTGGGATGATACTTTGGCACGCGGGTCTTTCCGGTCAGGGATGTGAGTCCGTCATCACCATTCCTCGTGTATATTTTCATGTTTTTCAGGTTTAGAAGGCAACCCGTGGATCTGAATCAGGAAACAACTTTCTGCTTGTATTTCTCATTGATATAATCCTGATGAACAGTACCATCAAGCAGGCGAATGATCCTGGCGGCATGATTGGCGATATCTTCCTCGTGTGTGACAAGGATAACGGTGTTGCCGTTCCTGTGAATTTCATCAAGCAGTCCCATGATGTCAAGTGATGTTTTGCTGTCGAGGTTTCCGGTGGGCTCGTCAGCAAGAATTATCGAAGGTTTGTTTACGAGGGCCCTTGCAATTGCAACCCTCTGCCTTTGTCCTCCCGATAGTTCATTCGGCTTATGTGTCATCCTGTCGCCCAGGCCGACGTGATGCAGTGTTTCTATTGCAAGCGCTTCTCTTTCAGCCTTGGGAACACCTGCATATATCAGGGGAAGGGTAACATTCTCAAGTGCAGTATACCTGGGCAGCAGATTGAATGTCTGAAATACGAATCCAATTTCCTTGTTCCTTATTTCTGCAAGATAATCGTCCTCCATCTTGCTCACATCAGTCCCGTTCAGTATATATGTCCCGCCTGTTGGAGTATCGAGACAGCCAAGAAGGTTCATCAGGGTAGATTTCCCTGATCCTGAAGGCCCCATGATAGCTACATATTCATTCTTTTCAATGTTTATTGAAACCGACCTTAGAGCCCTGACAATAACTGATCCAACCTGATAATTCTTTACTATATCATGAATTTCAATTACCTTGTTCATAACGATTTTTTTATTAAGGTTCGAAATTAGATTAATTAATACAATTCTGGAATTATATCTGCTTAATTTTTGTTAATACCTCACCAAATAGCTGCCCGGCGTGATATTCCTGCGGAAAAAAACAATTCCCATCTTAAAAATATCAATTGTGGCGGTAACCCTGCCGTCATTCCTTATTATCCCCCATGCTTCAGCCATCTCGGGGGAATGGTATATATCATCAAGAACCACAACCGTCTCATCGCCGGAGATCCCGGCCACCAGGTTGAAATAATCAAGAGTTGGGGTTTTCCTGTGATTACCGTCTATAAAGACCAGGCCAGGTCTGATTCCCGGTGTCCTGATCTCCGTAAAGAGATCTTCGAAACGACCGGTTAAAAGGATAATATTCGACAATCCGGCTTCCCTGAAATTCTCACGGGCAATTTCAGATACTTCCTGGCATCCTTCCATCGTGTAAACGTGTGAATCAGGGCGGGAAAATGCCAGGTACATTGTGCTTATTCCCAATGAGGTTCCAAATTCGATAATCATCTGCTTCCCGAAGGCAGAAGACAGCCTGAAAAGCAATTGTCCGTATTTCTTTGATACCGGGGAGTGCTTTGCAATATCCGACACTCTTCTCAGATCATGTTCGCTCTTTATAGTCCGGGAACCATAATCCCTAAAATTTATCACCCTCTTGTCTTTCTTCATTTTTTTTCTCAGGGTTTCAATCTTAAAGACAATTTCCGGATCAGTTTTATTCTGAAATATTCCTGAAACCACATTAAAAAGAAAAGGGCTGTGTATCCCATGCCCCTTTCGGTGGCCCGAACTCAGCAGATATACTGCATATCTGGCTAAAGGATAGAGATTCACTTCCCCGTGACAATAAATGTATGACAGTTCTCCAAAAATAGCTATTTTCGAATATCCGGTTTGACTGATCGTTCAAAATAACCTTTAATCAGTCAACCGCTAATGGATATCAGGTGAGTAGTTCCATGGAGGATTTTCTTGACACAAACATCACCTATCTTTCGGGTGTAGGGCCCAGGCGTGCGGAGCTTCTTGGCAGGGAGGCGGGTATTCATACATTCCGCGATCTTCTTTACTATTTCCCCTACAGGTATGTCGACAGGACCAGGTTTTATAAAATACATGAACTTGATCCTGATCTGCCTTATGTTCAGATCAGGGGATCAATAACCGGGTTTTCATCCGAAGGTTATGGTGCAGGCAGGCGGCTGACAGCTGATTTTCGTGATGAAACAGGAACCGTCAGGCTTGTCTGGTTCAAGGGTACCAGATGGATCACTTCAACGTACCAGCCGGGAGTGGAATACATTGTTTTCGGGAAGCCCGGAATATTCAACGGGATGATAAATATTATCCATCCTGAGATCGATACAGCAGAAAAGATTGAAAAAAGCATTAATGCGGGGCTGCAGGCTCAGTACAGTACAACGGAAAATCTTAAAAACCACTATGTTACATCAAAAACCATAAGCAGGCTGGTTGAAAGCCTGCTCAGGCAGATCAGGTACCGAATCCCTGAAACCCTGCCTTCCTTTCTTGTGTCAAAATATCGCCTGATGGATCTTCATGATGCTCTTTTCAAGGTGCATTTCCCGTCAGGTACCGATGAGATGGAAAGGGCCAGGTACAGGCTGAAGTTTGAAGAACTTTTCTATATCCAGCTTAATCTTTTGAGGTACAAGGTCAACAGAAACATTAGAACCAAAGGATTTGTATTTTCAAACGTCGGGCAGTATTTCAATGATTTCTATCATAACTATCTTCCTTTCTCACTTACGGGCGCCCAGAAAAGGGTGATCAGGGAAATCAGGAAAGACCTTGGGTCGGGCAGGCAGATGAACAGGCTGCTGCAGGGCGATGTGGGAAGCGGAAAAACCCTGGTTGCCCTGATGTGCATGCTTATTGCCATCGACAACGGTTACCAGGCATGCCTTATGGCGCCCACTGAAATACTTGCCAGCCAGCACTATCAGACAATCCTGAAACTTCTCGGGGATATCGGTCTGGAGGTGGATCTTCTCACGGGTTCCTCAACAAAAAAAGTACGCAGGGACATTGATGAAAAACTCAGGGGAGGTACACTGAACATTCTTATC
This sequence comes from Bacteroidales bacterium, assembly GCA_009877105.1. Classification (GTDB taxonomy): domain Bacteria; phylum Bacteroidota; class Bacteroidia; order Bacteroidales; family VadinHA17; genus LD21. The sequence continues at coordinate 343,815 of WXFD01000043.1, read as the reverse complement.
GGGACACATGCCCTTATCGAGGAAAATGTCAGGTTCAGGAATCTTGGGCTGGTGATTATCGATGAACAGCACAGATTCGGGGTTGCACAAAGGGCCAAGCTGTGGGAAAAAAGCCCTGATCCGCCCCATGTGCTTGTAATGACTGCCACGCCCATTCCGCGTACTCTTGCCATGACTGTTTACGGCGACCTTGATGTGTCGGTGATTGATGAGCTTCCGCCGGGCCGTATTCCTGTAAAAACCATGCACTTTACAGAACCTGAAAGGAACAAGGTATTTGGATTCATAAGGAACCAGATCAGTACAGGCAGGCAGATTTTTATCGTCTATCCTCTGATCAGGGAATCGGAAAAGATGGATTACAGGGACCTTGAGGACGGATGGGATACCATCACAAGGGCTTTCCCCGCTCCGGAATATTGTGTGAGCATAGTGCACGGCCGGATGAGCACCGCTGAAAAAGATGCCTCGATGAAACTATTCAAGGACGGCACAGCACATATCCTGGTTGCAACAACAGTTATAGAGGTTGGTGTTGACATCCCCAATGCAACGGTAATGATCATTGAAAGTGCCGAGAGATTTGGCCTGTCGCAGCTTCACCAGTTAAGGGGCCGGGTCGGGAGGGGCGCAGAACAGTCATACTGTATTCTGATGAGCTCCAACAAAATGTCGAAGGAAGCAGCAAAACGGATTGAAGTAATGATCAGGACAAATGATGGTTTTGAGATTGCAGAAACCGACCTGCAGCTAAGGGGCCCGGGTGATATAGAAGGAACTCTCCAGAGCGGCATCCCTTTCGATCTCCGGATCGCAAATCTCGGAAAAGACGGGCAAATAATTGAATATGTAAGAAACATTGCAGGAGAGATACTTGCAAATGATCCCATGCTTGAAAGCAGCGAAAACCTGATTCTCAGGACAGAACTAAAAAGGGTCTTCGGTACGAGACAATCATGGAGTAACATCAGTTGATTCGATTAATTAGAATGATTCTAAATAATTATCAATGTTCCAAAATCTGACAAAAGGCAGTAACTAATTTTAAATGATTTGTAAATTTGTCGGCTTCGTATCCACTGTCATTGTTTATGAAAGAGGCTGGTATTACGGGAACAATAGAACATGAAGGGACGGTGCAGAAGGTAGGCAGTGATTCAGTTACTGTAAATATTCATCCGGTATCTGCCTGTTCCGGGTGCCATGCGGATGGCTATTGCAGTCTGTCCGGCAGGAAGGAAAAGACAATCAGAATTTCAGGAAGATATAATGTAAAGCCAGGAGAAAAAGTTACCGTTATGATGAATGAGTCAACGGGATTCAGGGCAGTGGTCCTGGGTTATATTGTTCCTCTTGCGGTATTGGTTTTCAGCCTGGCAGTACTGACCGCCGCATCTGTTAATGAATTAACAGCAGGGATTATCTCGGTCTCTGTTCTTGTGCCTTACTTTTTAATTCTTTATTTTACAAGGCACCGGATTGAGCGCAACTTCCTATTCACCTTAAAAAAGTAAATGATGGGATCAACGGTTATCATAACAATAATCACGCTGAGTCTGCTGGCTCTGGCATCTTCGGTGATCCTGTATTTTGTGGCTCAAAGATTCAGGGTTTTCGAAGATCCGAGGATTGATGAAGTCCAGGCGATACTTCCCGCCGCCAACTGTGGCGGATGCGGCTTTGCCGGATGTCGCAACTTTGCTGAGGCGCTGGTAAAAGCCGAAACATTTGAAGGATTGAACTGTCCGGTCGGCGGGGCAACAGTAATGAATGAAGCTGCCAGGATCCTCGGGAAGGTGGCGGAGGTTGTTGATCCGACAGTGGCTGTACTGCTTTGCAACGGCAGTCCTGAGTTCCGTCCCAGGACTTCAAGATATAATGGAGCTTCTGAGTGCAGGATATCGCACAGTTTGTACCTGGGAGATACGGATTGCAGCTGGGGATGCCTGGGAGACGGTGACTGCGTAAGATCCTGCAGTTTCGGAGCCATGTACATGGACCCGGTAACCATGCTTCCGGTAATTATCGACGACAAATGCGTATCGTGCGGGATGTGCGTTAAGGCATGTCCGCGGCATCTGATAGAGCTTCGCAAAAGAGCCAAAAAGGACAGGAAGATCTATGTGGCCTGCCAGAACTGCGACAAGGGAGGTCCGGCCAGGAGAGCATGCAAAGTTGCATGCATTGGCTGCGGAAAATGCGTTAAGGTATGTGCATTCGATGCAATAACCATGGAAAACAATCTGGCTTATATCGATGCCGTAAAATGCACTTTCTGCAGAAAGTGCGTGGTGGAATGCCCTACAAATTCAATCCTGGAAATTAATTTCCCTCCCAGAAAACCCAAGGCAGAACCACAGGCTGAAGTTGCCAAAGTATAATTTGTTTTATAAAACATCAGAATTGTGTTAAAAACATTTCCCGCCGGAGGCGTTCATCCACCCGAGAACAAGATAACAGCAGGCACTCCCATAAAGTATCTTCCTGTACCTGAAAATGTTATTATCCCTGTTACCCAGCATATCGGTGCACCGGCCTCTCCCACGGTCAGCAAGGGCGACAGTGTCAGGGCCGGTCAGATAATTGCGGCAGGCAAGGGATTTGTTTCAGCAAATGTTCATTCATCGGTATCAGGTAAAGTAAACAAGATTGACCATATTATTGACAGCACTGGTTTCAAACAGACTGCCGTATTCATTGATGTTGAGGGTGATGAATGGGTTGAGTCGATTGACCGAAGCAGCAGTATCCTGAAAGAAACCGATCTTTCTCCCGAAGATATTATAAAAAAATGCCTCGATTCAGGCATCGTCGGCCTTGGAGGGGCAACATTCCCTTCACATGTCAAACTCACCCCGGTATCGGGGAAGCATTGTGAGGTCCTTATAATTAACGGAGTGGAATGCGAACCATTTCTAACCTCCGATCACAGGCTCATGCTGGAGAAAGGTGAAGAGATCATTGCCGGGATCCGTATAATGATGAAAGCCCTTCAGGTGAAAAAGGCAATGATCGGAATTGAGAACAACAAGCCCGATGCAATTGCAAATCTCACAAAGCTGGCATCAGCCTACTGTGAGATCAGTGTTCATCCGCTAAAGGTAAAATACCCTCAGGGTGCGGAGAAACAACTTATCAGGGCCCTGATAAAAAGGGAAGTCCCGTCCGGCAGGCTCCCCCTCGATGTAGGTGCTGTTGTGCATAATGTCGGAACCGTTTTTGCGGTTTATGAAGCTGTCCAGAAAAACAAGCCCCTTTTTGAACGGGTTGTCACCATTACCGGTAAATATCTTTCCAATCCCGGGAATTACTTTGTCAGGACAGGAACCCCCCTTAGGCATCTTATTGCGGCTGCGGGCGGACAGCCTGAAAATACCGGAAAGATAGTGAACGGCGGCCCGATGATGGGCAAAGCCATTGTAAACACCGATGTTCCTGTTGTAAAGGGAATGTCAGGCGTGATCCTTTTTGATGAAAAAGAGTCGGTGAGAAAAACCATAGAGCCATGCATCAGATGTGCAAAATGTGTTTCCGTATGTCCGCTCGGCCTCGAGCCATATCTGCTGATGACTTTGTCGGAAAGGAATCTGTTTGAAAAAGCGGAGAGAGAACGGATTACCGACTGCATGGAATGCGGCTGCTGCAGCTTTACATGTCCGGCAAACCGGCCGCTGCTTGATTATATCAGGCTGGGAAAATCGACAGTGATGAAAATGATTCGTGAAAGAAACATTAAATAGGAATACCGGAAAAAATGAGCAACCTGCTGAATGTATCCCAGTCGCCCCATATTCACGGGAAGGAATCCACACAGAAACTGATGCTGAATGTAGTCATTGCCCTGATGCCGGCATTATTCACATCTGTATTCTATTTCGGCCTTGGAGCCATTATAGTAACACTGACCTCAGTAGCCTCATGTCTTCTCTTCGAATACTTAATTCAGAAATTCGTCCTGAAAAAGCCAATCTCAATAACCGACGGGTCGGCTCTCGTAACGGGACTTCTGCTTGCATTCAACCTTCCGTCAAATATTCCGGTATTCATAATAGTAATAGGCAGTTTTGTCTCCATAGGAATTGCCAAAATGACTTTCGGCGGGTTAGGGAACAATCCTTTTAACCCTGCACTGGTGGGACGCGTTTTCATGCTGATCTCATTTCCCGTTCAGATGACCTCCTGGCCGGTTCCCAAAGGCCTGGGCACCGGTTATGCCGATGCCGTTACCGGAGCTACACCGCTCGCAATAATTAAGGAAGGCCTGAAAAACGGTGAATCCCTTTCCAAGCTTATGGGTGAAATTCCATCTCCCGCGCAGATGCTGATGGGCGACATGGGAGGATCGATGGGCGAAGTAGCCGCCATAGCTCTTATCATCGGATTTATTTACCTGCTGGCAACCAGGGTAATCACATGGCACATACCAGTATCGGTGACAGGTTCAATAGCAATCTTCACAACGATCCTCTGGCTTGCAAATCCCGAAAAAAATGCTGATCCGATGTTCCATCTTCTTGCCGGAGGCGTTCTGCTCGGCGCCATATTCATGGCAACCGATTACGTAACATCCCCGATGGTTCCCAAAGCGATGATCATCTATGGCTGCGGAATCGGGATAATAACAGTCGTAATACGTGTGTGGGGAGCATATCCCGAAGGCGTTTCCTTTGCAATCCTCATAATGAATTCTTTTGTACCGCTGATGAACGCATATATTAAGCCAAAACGTTTCGGAGAGGAGGTAACCAATGGCTAAAACCGAATCAACATTCAAAAACATGGTGATATCGCTCACCCTGATATCACTGGTGGCCTCAGCATGCCTGGGCTTTGTATATGAAATGACAAGGGAGCCTATTGAACTTGCCAATCTTAACAAAAAACTCAGTGCAATAAGGCAGGTCGTTCCCGAATTTACCAATAATCCGAATGACGAAATGTACATGCTGCCTACGGGAGACGGAGACAGCCTTGAGATATACCCAGCGAAATCCGGCAATGAAATTGTCGGTTACGCGGTAAACACCAATACTTCAACCGGGTTCAGCGGCAATATCAGTCTTATGGCCGGATTCAAACCCGATGGTACGATAATCAACATTACCGTACTGGAGCAGAAAGAGACTCCGGGACTGGGAACGAAAATGGCCGAACCAGCCTTTAAAGACCAGTTTAAAGATAAAAATCCGGGAAATTTCATTCTAAAAGTCAAAAATGACGGAGGGCCTGTTGATGCGATCACGGCGGCCACAATAAGCTCAAGAGCATTCTGCCATGCGGTGCAGCGTGCGTACAATGCTCTTCAGAAAGGAGGTGAAAAATGAATCAGCTTCAAAACTTCACAAAAGGATTTGTCAGGGAGAATCCTATCCTGATGCTGGTCCTTGGATGCTGCCCGACACTGGCAACAACCACATCGGCAGTTAACGGGCTGGGAATGGGAATTGCAACAGCCTTTGTGCTTGTCGGATCAAACACTGTTGTGGCAATGCTTGCAAACCTGATCCCCGACAAGGTCAGGATCCCGTCATTCATAATTATTATTGCTTCATTCGTGACCGTGGTGGATCTGCTCATGAAGGCATATGTACCCGACCTTTATGAAACCCTTGGTATCTTTATTCCGCTGATCGTAGTCAACTGTATAGTACTTGGCAGGGCAGAAGCATTCGCAAGCAAGAATACCGTTCTTTCATCGGCTATCGACGGGCTGGGGATGGGTCTCGGCTTTACCATGGCACTTGGCATCCTTGGAGCATTCAGGGAAATCCTGGGCAGCGGTTCCGTTTTCAATTACAGGTTCATTCAAGGTGACGGCATTCTTGTGTTTATTCTCGCCCCAGGTGCCTTTATCGCACTCGGATATTTTATTGCACTCGTAAACAGGGTAAAAAACAAATAAAAGACAACAGGAATGGAATATATACTCATAATTATTTCGGCCGTATTCGTCAACAACATTGTCCTGGCGCAATTCCTCGGCATCTGTCCCTTCCTGGGGGTATCCAACAAAATCAATACTGCCGTAGGCATGAGCGGCGCTGTCACATTCGTCATCGTGCTTGCAACCATTGTTACCTATCTCATCCAGGTCTTTATCCTGGATAAGCTGGGTATTGGTTTCATGCAAACCATTACATTCATACTGATCATAGCAGCCCTGGTACAGATGGTTGAAATAATACTTAAGAAAATAAGCCAGCCGTTGTATCAGGCCCTTGGCATTTTCCTTCCCCTGATCACAACCAACTGTGCCGTCCTGGGGGTTGCAATACTTGTTATCCGGAAAAATTACAACCTGCTTGAAGGCGTTGTCTACAGTGCAGCTACAGCAGTTGGCTTCGGGCTCGCACTCGTTATCCTGGCCGGAATAAGGGAGCAGTATGACCTTCTGGATATCCCAAAGGGCATGAAAGGAGTACCGATCTCCCTCGTTACTGCCGGAATACTTGCCCTGGCATTTATGGGATTCACAGGTATCGTAAAATAGCAGTCGGGACTGGCCGGAATCTCCCGCGGAAATTGTTTTGCACTATCTTCCGTGATCATGCCGGAAACCGGAAAATATTTCGTTAATTGTAGGTAATTTAATGACTTATCTGATAATGGGGTTGTCAGAGTACTATGAGATCCTGGGTTGTCCTGTGGATTCCTCAGTTGCCGAAATAAAAAGGACTTACAGGCGTAAGGCACGGCAATATCATCCTGATGTCAATCATGAACCCGGGGCAATTGACAAGTTCATCAAATTAACCGAAGCCTATGATTTTATCATTGCAAACCACGACAAAATCCCCTGGGGCGACCAGGAATTTGAAAGAATTATGGATGAATGGAGGAAATTCAGGCAGGAAAGATCAAGGGAAAGAGCCCGGTATTACGCAAGAAGTTCATATACCCGTTTCAAAAACAGCAAATATTACAAGTCCACAAAGATATTGAACGCATCTTCAGTTATATTCGGCTTTTGCATTTCACTCCTGGTACTCGTCTATACAATTGCAGGTTATATCTTCAGGGTCAGGCACCCGCTTGACGGCATCAAGAATCCTTCGGTGCTGACCTTTATAATTCTCCTTATTTTCAGCATAGTGCTCATAATAGTGTCATCTATTTATCTGAAGGCATATATTGAAATAAACCGTAAACAAAAAAGGAAACAGGCGGACGGACGGAATTCTCCCTGAAACCGAAAGCCACGGATCAATGTCCGTTCAGGATAAATGCCAGTGAACAGTCCGCAGCAGGTTATTTCCTGCTCAGGGTTTTCAACCGTGCCAGGATCCGCTGCTCTTAATAAAGTTGAATGGTTTCTTCAGCACTGAGGAAAAGTACTCACCACGTTCAAGGATATCTTCATCACCGTCCTCGTAATACCAGTTGACAATGAATTTTTTTTTCCTTAGTTCCACACCTGATATCTTTTGCATCAGCCTGACCAGTAGTTTGGAGCTTGCACTGTTAAAATATTCAAGGTTTATTTCAAGGCAGGTAATATCCGCAGGATCATTAATATATTCATCCAGCCAGTCTTCGGCCGGCTTGTAAAAGGCCGACATATTCTCATGTATTGAGCGTCCGCTGATCCTGAAAATACCTCCCGGATCAAACACGATTTCAGGAGAAGTATTTGTTGCTGCCACCCTGTACTCTTTCATTTTCCAAACTGTATTGGAACTCTAAAGTATCAATATTTTACTGTCAATTGAAGCGTTCAAATGCCGGATCAGAGAAATTATTAACGGAGATCTCTCTTTTTTTCGCTTCAATTTCGTGAATTAAGCGCACAACAGCCTTGTTAACGGGAACCTCAATATTGTACTTCTCAGCATTTCTTACAATGTAGCCGTTCAGATATTCAATTTCAGACTGTTTACCTCTTTCAAGCGACTGAAGACTCGAAGATTTGAGCCGCCTGTATCTGAATCCTATCAGTCTTATCATCAGGTGCCGTTTGAGATCAGCTAGCGGACCCGTGCCTGCAATGAATTTTTTGAAATCGAGTTTCCCTCCGAAAGTTTCGATCCTTATCTTCATGCTGTCGGCAACAAGCACCGACTCCCTGATTATCTCGATGAAGATCCTCCTGACCTTTTCCATTGAAAGCATTTTCCCGAGATAAAGGCCACAAATTGCCCCCAGCGATGTGATGCAAGAATTTATGATCAGCTTTGAATACAGATGACCCATTATATTTTCCGTCATCCGTACAGGAACAACCGAAGACAGAGCCTCGGCAACCAGATTGAGGAATTCATCCGGTTCCCTGTCGGGATATCCGAGGATAAAATCGCCAGAGGATGTCATTATCAGATTTCCGGGTGACTCCATTGTTGCGCCCCAGCCCGTTACGCAGCCAATAACCCGGTTATTGCCTGCTACCCTGATCAGCTCATCTTCGCAGATACCGTTTTGCATTGAAACGAAACAACCTTCATCTTTAAGCAATGGCATTGCTTCCATGGCGGCTTGGGTCATGTCTGTTGCCTTTGTTGCATGAAGTATCACATCCTTCTTTTCTTTCAGCTTTACTGCCGATGAATATGCAGGCAGTTGTACGGTAAAGTTTCCGCGTACACCTTTAACGTTTATTCCTTGTCCGGATATCAGCGATGCATAATCATCATATTTGCAGATCACTTCAACATTATATCCTTTGACTTTCATGAGGGCAGCCGTAATACCGCCTACAGCACCCGCACCAAGTACGAGAAATGACAGATCGTGACTTTTCATAATCTATGTTCATGAAATCATAACCGGGCCATGGGCGTTACATCATGGCCGACATATTCTCCTCTAAGGTACTTATAATAACCGGTAATTCCAATCATTGCGGCATTGTCGGTTGTATAGCCGAGCGGCGGAACATAGGTGTTCCATCCCCTTTTTATGCCTTCCCTTGTCAGGGCTTCCCGCAGTTCTGAATTTGCCGATACGCCTCCTGCAATTCCTATTTCCCTGATGCCTGTCTGTAAGGAAGCCCTGACAAGCTTGCCAATCAATATATCTACGATGGTAGCCTGCAGTGAAGCGCAAAGGTCGGGAATATTCCTGCTGATAAAATCCGGATCCTCTTTTGTCCTGTCCCTGAGGAAATAGAGAAAACTGGTTTTCAGGCCGCTGAAACTGAAATCCAGACCTTCCACAAACGGTTTTGCGAACCTGAATGCAGTCCTGTTCCCCTGTTTTGCCTGCCTGTCGATGGCAGGTCCGGCTGGATATGGCAGTCCCATAAGCTTCCCGCATTTATCAAAAGCCTCTCCGGCAGCATCGTCGATGGTATTTCCAATGATTTCCATTTCAAGATAATCCTTAAGTACTATAAGCATACTATGGCCGCCCGAAACGAGCAGGCATAGAAACGGAAACGACGGCTGCTGGTGTCCGGCCTGCTCTTCCAGGATAAAATGGGCAAGAACATGAGCCTGCAGGTGATTCACCTCAATGAGTGGTATTCCAAGGGCAAGTGCAACCCCTTTGGCAAAAGAGGTTCCGACAAGAAGGGAACCGAGAAGTCCGGGCCCGCGCGTAAATGCCACCGCATTAATATCCTTCCTGCTGATCCCGGCCTGCCTGATAGCAACATCCGTTACAGGGACAATATTGGCCTGATGAGCCCTTGAAGCCAGCTCAGGCACAACACCCCCGTACATCATGTGCACCTCCTGGCCGGCTATAAGATTGGACAATATATAGCCATCCCTGATCACGGCAACGGAGGTATCGTCGCAGGATGATTCTATTGCCAATATGATGACTGCCATCTTTACTTTGAATTTCCGTATATTTTAGGTTATTTTGCCTATGATTTTTAATACATTACATTAATGCTCAAAAGTATTAAAAAATCATTTAAGTATCTTGTCATACTGGCCGGTATCATTATGCTGGTGCCGACATCTACTTACCTCCTGCTCCAGATCCCTGAGGTCCAGACATATATTGTTAAAAGAATAACAGCACATTTTTCTGACCAGATAAAATCGACAATCACGGTCGGACGTTTTGAATACGCTTTCTTCAATAAGCTCATCCTCGAAAATGTCCTCATCAAGGACAAGAACCTTGACACCCTTTTATACTCCGGAAAGGTTACCGCAGGGATCCGTAAACTTGATTTACGCAACAGCAATATCAGGTTCGGAAGGGTCAGGTTCGACCGGCCCCTTGTAGCACTCATAACCGATACCACCGGGCTGATGAATCTGAACTGGTATCTCGACATGCTGGCCTCCTCCGATACATCTTCGGCAGGGAAAAAGAGCAGAATATCAATCGATCAGGCTGAACTAAACGATGCCCGCTTCAACCTGATCGACAGGAGAAGCAGGCCGGGAAAAAGCCTGATCGATTTCGGGAACCTTCATGTCGGCAGGATCAGTGCTGAAGTCCGGAATTTTACGGTTAAAGACGATTCAGTGAATTTCAGGATAGCCAGGCTGAGCTTCATTGAAAAAAACGGTTTTGCCGTGGAAAACTTCGCAGGCAGGGTAACCCTGGCAGATCATGACATACTTTTCAACGATATCCAAATCAAAACAGGGAAAACCGATTTAAAAGCTGATAACGTTTATCTTACTGCGGACTCCGCAGGATCATTCGCAAGGTTCAACGAAAGAGTCCGCCTGGATATTCTGCTTCGCCGGTCAATTGTTTCTTCAGCTGATCTTCAGTATTTTCTCCCTTTCCTTGAAGGTACTGACGAAACAGGTGAAGTTTCGGGGAGAGTAACTGGTTTCGTGGAAGAACTGAAGGGAAGGAACATAAATGTCCGGTACGGCGCCGGAACACTTCTCGATTGTGATTTTGACTTTTCGGGGCTCTCATCCATCCAGGATGCGTTTATTCATTTAGGGATCAACACACTCGTAACAAGCGCATCCGATATTGAAAGGATTTCCCTGCCGGGAAAGGGAAAGGGAAAGATCCGGTTGCCTGAAGTAATGCACAAGCTTGGGCAAATAACCTTTGACGGAAGTTTCACTGGTTTTGTTTCTGATTTCGTTACCTATGGAAAAATCGGAACAGAGAAAGGACATATCAGGACCGACCTTTCAGTAAGACCATGGCAGGGCAGCAGGTTCAAAATAAAAGGCCTTATTGCAGGCAGCGGGATTGAGCTTGGCGATCTGACAGGGAACAGGGATTTGCTCGGAAAAATGAGTATGGAAACCTCCATTGACGGCTTTGCCTCTTCCATGGAGAAAATTGAGGGCGACCTGACCGGTGTAATTGACAGCATTCAGATCAATAACTACTTATACCGGAATGTGGCCATCAACGGACTGTTCACCGAAAAGACATGGGATGGAAGCATCAGTATTTCTGACAGGAACATCAGGATGGATCTTCTGGGATTGTTTGATTTCCGAAATGCCCTTCCTGAGTTTGATTTTACACTGAATCTCGCCGAATCCAATCTTTATGAACTGAACATCGACAAATCAGATTCAACTTCGGCGCTTTCTATGCTTGTTACTGCCAATTTCAGGGGAAATAATATTGACAATCTGTATGGAGAGATCAAGCTGCTCAATTCAACACTGAACAAGTTCGGAAACAAACTGGAACTCTACAACTTCTCCCTGAAAGCATTTACAGAAGCCAACAGGCCTGCAATATCGCTGAGAACGGATTTCATTGATGCTGACCTCAGGGGCTATTATAATTTCGGCGACCTGAACAATGTAATAAAATCAGCGCTTGCATCGCTGATGCCCGCACGGTTCCCGGTACCCTATGCGGGAAAGGTGCAGATAAAAAATGATTTCAATTTTTCAGTGAACTTTAAAAATACCGACAAGATCAATGCCTTTTTCAGAACAGGAGTATTTATTGCTGACAAAAGCACAATTACCGGAGAAATACATCCCGACAACAACCTCCGCCTGGGAATAATGTCAAAACAGCTGGCGATAAAGAACTATTCTTTAAGCAATCTGACATTTGATGCGGATTGCCAGGAAGGAAAACTAAATGCGGAGCTGAAAAGTACCGTATTGTCACTCCTGGGTGAGACTGAGCTGAAAGACTTTACATCAACCCTCAGCACCCTGCCTGATAATTTTTTGTTCAACCTTCACTGGGACAACAAGGATCGTATAAAAAACAAAGGCAATATCACGGCAGTTGGCAATTTTGATAAAAATGAAAATCAACGCCCCGTGATGCATATCAGCATAGACTCGTCTGAACTGTATACACGCGATAATCTTTGGAAGATCAAACGTTCCGAAATCTTGATTGACACAACTTCTGTCGATTTCAACCGAATAATGATAGTGAACGGAAATAATTATTATCTCGTTGACGGAACAATCTCGGAGGATCCGACAGATACCCTCAGGCTCGAATTCGTGGGAATTGAACTGGATCCTCTTAATCACCTCCTCTCCGGTTCAAATGACGGAAAAGAGAATCTCGATTATGGTTTCAGGGGAACCCTTAACGGGGGTATCTTTCTGACCAACATATTAAAGAACCCGTTACTTGAGGGTGATCTTAAAATAGCCGGTTTTTCAGTGCTGGGAAGCGAATATGGAGATCTTTCCCTTGAGGCAACATGGAACTCTGAACGAAAGGTGGCGGATATCAGCGCCTCAAATAATCTCAGGGGTGAAAAAAATCTGGATGTCAAAGGGATATATGATCCGGGGGATAAGCTGTTTAATATAAGTGCGAAGGCTTCAAAGCTTCCGGTAGACGCACTGAATCCGCTGCTGGATTTTTTTGCCTCGGATATCAGGGGAACTGCATCAGGAAAAGTTAATCTCAGGGGAGAAAAAGGCAACCTGTTTCTGACAGGAGCCCTTATGGCTGAGAACACTTCGCTGATGGTAGACTACCTGCGGACCAGGTACAGGTTAAATGACACCATAAGGTTTGACAGGAACGGAATAGTGTTCAGGAATATAAAACTCACGGATGAGAGGGGCAATCTTGCAACCATATCGGGATCAGTTAATCACAAGTCCTTCAAGGACTTTACGGCCGATCTAATCATCAATATGAACGACTGCATGGTACTTAACACCCTGGCAAAAGACAATGACTTGTTTTACGGTACAGCCTATGCCCGGGGGGTTACAACAATAAAACTCAGACCCGACCTGCTATCTTTCGATATTTCTGCCCGGACCGGTAAAAATACAAGGTTTTTCATTCCTCTGAATTCCGGAATGTCTGTCTCTGAAAGTTCATTCATAACGTTTATGGCATCAGATACCTCAAGGCTGAATGACCACCACAGGCCCGACCGGATATTGCCATCCGCTGCTGCGGGAGCAGATCTGGAGCTGAATATAGATCTTGACGTTACTCCTGAAGCTGAAGTTCAGCTTCTTATTGACCCAAAGGCCGGCGATGTCATAAGGGGGCGCGGAACAGGACAGCTTAATATCAACCTTAACCGAAAAAAGGAGTTCAGGATATCGGGTGACTATATCATCGAGGAAGGTGACTATCTTTTTACGCTCGGGAATGTCCTGAACAAGAGATTCGACGTGGAGAACGGCGGGAAAATCACATTTAACGGGGATGTGGAAAATGCAGAAATAGATCTTAAAGCCAAGTACCGTAACCTGAAAACTTCCCTTTATCCTATTCTTGGTGACGAACGTTACAACGAAAGAATTCCCGTCGAGCCCCAGCTTAACCTCTCCGGAAGACTGTTCAATCCCGTTGTAGGTCTGAACATTTACCTTCCGAATGCTGATGAGGAGACCAGAAGCCTGCTTCAGAATTCAATAACCACTGAAGAAGAATTAAGCCGGCAATTCCTGTATCTCCTCGTCATGAACAGTTTTTACAACGATCCGTCAATGGGGATATCCTCGGTCAGCACCACCTCAACAGGTACATCGGCAATGGCTGTTACTACCACCGAAATGCTGTCAAATCAGCTTAGCAACTGGCTTTCCCAGATTTATAATGATTTTGACATCGGTTTTGTTTACAGACCAGGCAATAAGGATATCAATTCACAGGAACTGCAGGTTGCCCTTTCAACCCAGCTTCTCAACGACAGGATTGTGGTGAACGGCAACTTTGACATCAGGGGTGCAAACAATTCATACGGAAACCCGATTACAGGGGATTTTGATATCGAATACAAAATAACCGAGAAGATCAGATTCAGGGCTTTCAACAGGTTCAATAACCCGTATACCGGAAGGGGTGCGCCATACACACAGGGCCTGGGACTCTTCTATAAACAGGATTTCAATAAACTGTTCAGGCCGAAAACAAAAAGTCAAACGTCCGACATGAAAAAGGAAGACGAAATTGTCGTAAGGTAAAAGAGTTAATAACTATTCCCATAATGTTATTAACCATGGATAATAGACTGTATGGTTTTTCCGTTTTTTAATAACTTCGTCCGTGAGAAAATATAAGAGTATTTTTAATGTAATTTACTGTTTTAAAATAAATTAAATAAAGCACAGAGATGATCTTTTTACAAAATGTCATGCAGGATGTTCCTGGCACTGTCCAGATGATGAGCGAAACCAAAATGACCCTGCTGGATTTTGCAATAAAGGGAGGCTGGGTAATGATCCCGATTGTTCTGCTCTCACTGGTTGCTGCCTATATCTTTTTTGAAAGATATTATGTCATAAACAGGGCATCCAGGGAAGACACGAATTTCATGAACAGGATAAAAGACTACATCCACGACGGCAAGGTGGAATCGGCTCTCGCCCTTTGCAAATCAACCGAAGGCCCTTCGGCAAGAATGATAGAAAAAGGGATAAGCAGGCTGGGAAGGCCGTTGCAGGACATCAGCACCGCAATTGAAAATGTGGGAAAGCTGGAAATTTCAAAACTCGAAAGAGGATTTCCCACACTGGCTACAATAACCGGGGCAGAACCCATGCTGGGTTTCCTGGGAACCGTAATCGGAATGGTACAGTCGTTTTATGCTATGTCGCAGGCCGGAAACAATATTGAAGTATCTTTGCTTTCAAATGGTATATACACCGCGCTTATAACTACGGTTGCAGGGCTCATTGTCGGCATACTTGGTTATTTCGCATATAACACACTGGTGGTCAGGGTAGAAAAGGTTGTTTTCAATCTGGAGGCCACCTTGACGGAGTTTATGGATATCCTTAACGAACCTCTTAAAACCGGACGTTGAAATGGCAATCTCCTCAAGACACAAGATCAGCATAAACTTCAGCTCAACCGGAATGACCGACGTGGTGTTCAATCTTCTCATTTTCTTTATGCTGACATCCACACTCGTTCATCCGACCGCGCTGAAACTCCTTTTACCAAAAGGCAGTACCCAGACTTCCGCCAAGCCGCAGACAACTGTTTCAATCACAGCCGATCAGAAATACTACGTGGAACAGCAACCGGTTACCCTTGAAGCTCTTGAAAGTGTACTTAAACAGAAACTGGGCGCAAACCCTGAAACATATATTTCGCTTCATGCTGATAAAAATGTACCTTTCGAGACAGTTGTAGCAGTATTGAATATAGCACAGGCCAATAATTACAAACTAATAATTGCAACCACACCCAGATAACAGGCTCAGAAGCATCCCCCACGAAAAGAAAAAAGGGTTCATAGGTACACTGATCATTCATGTTGTGCTTTTGGTACTCCTTTTGGTGGTTGCCTTCATCCCCCCGAAACCTCCGGAGCTTGAGGAAGGCATACTGGTAAATTTCGGTACTGATGAAACCGGGATGGGCCAGATTGAACCTTCTGCTCCCGCAGCCCAGCCCGAGACTACGCCCCCGCCGCCTGCAACCCTGCCAAAAGTGCAGGCTGATGAGCCGCTCCTCACACAGAATAACGAAGAGGCCCCGGAAGTAAAAAAAGTTGACCCGGAAGCCGAAAAGAAAAGGCTGGAAAAAATCGAAGCCGACCGCAAGCTCCGTGAACAGATGGAAGCAGAAAGAAAAAGGAGGGAACAGGAAGAGGCAGAAAGGAAAAGAATTGAGGCTGAACAAAAAAGACAGGCTGAAATAATGAATAAGACCCGGGAGGCCCTGGCGGGTTCAAAAAATGCAGGTACCATGGCAAAAAGCGAAGGTGACGCGGGAGGAAGCGGTAACCAGGGTGATCCGGGAGGCGACCCCGGTTCACGGAACAGGGGCCAGGGAAGCGGCCTGGGCGACAGGGGAATTTCCTTTTTTCTCGAAGGCCGCGGTTTCCAGTCGCTGCCGTCACCCAGATATGATTACCAGGGAGAAGGAAAGGTGGTTGTCGAGGTAAGTGTAGACAGGTCGGGAAATGTCACTCAGGCGACGCCCGGAGTCAAAGGCTCAACAACGCTTGACGAATACCTTCTAAGGGTTGCCAGGGAAGCCGCCCTGAAAGCACGTTTTGACCCAAAACCCGATGCCCCGGTCACCCAGAAGGGAACAATAACCTATATCTTCAAGCTGAACTGAACCCTCTTCCTATCCGGCTGAGTAAAGGGGAAAAGACTTCATCATTGATACAACCCTGTCTCCCACCCTTCTGATCACAGACTCATCATCAATATTTGACAGTACCTCGTCGATCATTTCAACAATGATTCCCATGTGTTCTTCCTTTAATCCCCTGGTGGTAATGGCCGGGGTTCCCAGCCTTATCCCCGAGGTCAGGAATGGAGAGCGGCTGTCGAAAGGCACCATGTTCTTGTTAACGGTAATATGTGACAAAACAAGCGTATTCTCGGCCTTTTTCCCCGAGAGCTCGGGAAACCTGGTTCTGAGGTCAATAAGCATCAGGTGATTATCAGTGCCGCCTGACACCACCTTGTATCCCCTGTTCATAAATGCTTCTGCCATCACCCTGGCATTCCTTTGTACCCGGACCTGGTAATCTTTGAATTCCGGTTTAAGCGCCTCTCCAAAGGCAACAGCCTTGGAGGCAATTACATGTTCAAGCGGTCCGCCCTGGATCCCGGGAAAAACAGCCGAATTAAGAATTGCCGACATCATCCTGGGCTCGCCTTTGGGGGTTGTGAGACCCCAAGGATTTACAAAATCACGTCCCATCAGGATAATACCGCCACGCGGACCCCTGAGTGTCTTATGGGTCGTTGAGGTGACTATATGAGCATACTCAAGGGGATTCTTCAGCAGACCTGCAGCAATCAGGCCTGCCGGATGAGCCATGTCAACCATTAATATGGCCCCGGCCGAATCAGCAATCTTTCTCATCCTTGCGTAATCCCATTCCCGCGAATACGCCGAAGCCCCGCCTATGATCATCTTTGGCTTTTCCTTCATGGCCAGCTCTTCCATCATATCATAGTCAACAAGGCCTGTGTCTTCCCTGACCGAATATGCGACAGGTCGGTAAAGGATGCCCGATGAATTCACCGGCGATCCATGTGACAAATGGCCTCCATGGCTCAGATTCAGTCCCAGAAAAGTGTCACCCGGTTTCATCACTGCAAGAAAAACAGCCATATTTGCCTGGGCACCGGAATGAGGCTGAACATTTACATACTCTGCGTTGAACAGCTTTTTCAGCCGTGCAATTGCCAGCATCTCTGTCTGATCAACAATTTCACAACCACCATAATATCGGTTGCCCGGGTAACCTTCCGCATATTTGTTTGTTAGTACGGATCCCATGGCTTCCAGTACCTGGGGACTTACAAAATTCTCGGAGGCAATCAGTTCAATTCCATTGATCTGACGCTG
This sequence comes from Bacteroidales bacterium, assembly GCA_009877105.1. Taxonomy (GTDB): domain Bacteria; phylum Bacteroidota; class Bacteroidia; order Bacteroidales; family VadinHA17; genus LD21. Next base: position 326,157 of record WXFD01000043.1, on the reverse strand, counting down.
GCGTTCCTTTTCAATAAGGTCAAATACAGTATTATCTCTTTCCATTTCCTGAGTTTATAGATTTCACATGATAATGAACAAGCTGAAAATTTTGTCAGATTGCCTATTAGCCTGTTTTTTATCTTTATAACAAAGATAATGTTATAGTGTTTAAATATAATAAAACATTATCCCGCATCATCCGAAAATTGTGCGAGAAGGTCCCTGTATGCCGAGAAAATCCTTGATTTGGATATAAATCCCACATAATAGCCTTTATCGAGCACCGGAAGATTCCATGCTCCTGTTTCACTGAATGTTTTCATGACAGTGTCCATGCCTTCGGAGATATCGATATATGACGGGGGCATCGACATTATTTCTTTTACCGAGACTTTGTCATAAAGCCCGGTGTTGAACATTATTTCCCTCACATCATCCAGCAGCACAACACCTTCAAGAATATTGTAGCGGTCGACAACAGGGAACAGATTTCTTTTTGACCGGGCAATGACTTTTACCAGGTCCCCAAGACTGTCAGAGTTCCTGACTTTAATCAGATCCCGTTCAATTTCCTTCTTCCAGTCCATGATTGTCTGAACTGCCTTATCTTTATCATGTGTGATGAGATCGCCGCTTTCAGCAAGCTGAACATGATAAATGGAATGCTTTTCAAAACTCCTTGTGGTTATAAATGCAACCGTGGATGTTATTATCAGAGTTATCAGAATTGAATACCCGCCTGTCATTTCCGCAATCAGGAATATAGCTGTAAGGGGCGCATGCATCACACCTGCCATTACACCGGCCATTCCTGCAAGTATAAACGTGTTCTCTGAGATATCAACACCTATATACTTCTCGAGAATGCCGGCGATGAAAAATCCGTTCACGCCGCCAATGAACAGCGTGGGGGCAAAGATGCCTCCAACCCCGCCTCCGCCATTGGTTGAACTGGTGGCCACAACCTTAAGCATGACCATGCAGAAGAAGAATAAAATAAAGACCAGATAGTTGTCTGAGAATCTGTAAAGGATACTGTTGCCAAACACATCCGCGGTTTTTCCCTGAAGCAACAGCCTGATGGTGTCATATCCTTCCCCATAAAATGCCGGGAAGAGATAAATAAGAGCGGCCAGGGTGGTTCCGCCTGCAATCAGCCTAACATAGTCATTCCTGATCTTTTCGTATCTTCTTTCGAGCAGGAGTGTCATCTTAGAGAAAAAGAGGGATACAAATCCCGAAACAACGCCCAGCAGTATATACCACGGTATATAACGGATCATGAATACATCAGTCAGACTGAAGGAAAACAGGACCTCGTTGCCCATGAGGAAATATGCCACAGTGGCGGCAGTAACCGATGAGATCAGGAGAGGCACTATTGAAGATATGGTAAGATCAAGCATCAGAACCTCAAGGGTAAAAACTATACCGGCTATAGGCGCCTTAAATATGCCTGAAATTGCCCCGGCTGCTCCGCAACCCAGCATAAGGGTAATGTTACGGTAATTCAGTTTGAAGTATTCACCTATTGCCGAGCCTATTGCTGAACCCGTAAGTACGATGGGAGCCTCTGAGCCCACTGATCCGCCCGATCCGATGGTGAGAGTTGTCGCAACAAGAGATGTCCACGTATTATGCTTTTTAATCCTGCTTTTTTTCTTGGAAATGGCATATAAAACCCTGCTTACACCATGACCTATATTATCCCTGACAATATATTTCACAAAAAGCATGGTCAGCAGCATACCGCAAACCGGAAATAAAAGATACAGATGCCCTGTCGACTGCTGGGTAAGTCCTTCGGTTACAATCCTGTTTGTATAATGTATGGCATTCTTGAGAAAAGCTGCTGCCAGTGCGCTAATAAGTCCCACAACAAGGCTCAGGGAATATATGATCTTTACCTGGTCGATCCTGAACAGTTCAAGGTTCTTTAATTTTTCGAAAAAATTGCCATGAAACATTATAATGCAAATATAAAAACTATAACAGACCTTGAGTTTTTTAGTTAAGTTTGTCATACAATTTATTTCGGAATCAAATCCGATCCTTAAAAATGATCGACTTCGTTAAGTTCAGCCTGAGGAACGGCCTGAGAATACTTGTGCATGAGGACAGGTCAACCCCTCTTTCAGCTCTTAATCTGCTTTATGGAGTCGGATCAAGGGATGAAGATCCTGAAATGACAGGAATTGCCCATCTCCTTGAACATCTTATGTTCTGCGGCACTGAAAATGTTCCTGTTTTTGACCGTCCGCTGCAAATGGCCGGCGGTGAGAACAATGCCTTTACAAACAATGATATAACAAATTACTATCTTACTGTCCCGGCTGATAATATTGAGACCGGATTCTGGCTCGAGTCGGACAGGATGAACGGAATCAATTTTTCCCGTGACGCTCTCGATGTACAGAAAAAAGTGGTGATTGAGGAATTCAAGCAACGCTATCTCAATCAACCATACGGTGACTCACAGCTTTTACTCCGCCCGCTGGCCTACACCACTCACCATTACAAATGGCCGACAATCGGTAAAAGCATTTCCCATATTGAGAGTATTGAGCCTGAACATGCCCGGGACTTCTTTTACCGGCATTACGCCCCCGGAAATGCAATCCTGACTGTATCTGGAAATATTTCACCCGACAGGGTATTTAAACTTGCAGATAAGTGGTTCGGACCTCTGGAAAAGAGAACAACCCGTCCGCAGGTCATTCCTGCAGAACCTTTCCAGACTGAAGAAAGAAATCTGATTGTTGAAAGAGATGTGCCCGTCGATGCCCTTTACAAAGCCTGGCATATCTGCGGCAGGAAAGAAGATGATTTCTTTACCTTCGATCTTCTTTCCGACCTTCTTGCGGGAGGTGAATCGGGCAGACTGCATTCTAAGCTTGTCAGGGATAAAAACCTCTTCAGCGATATCAATGCGTACATCTCATCGGACATTGACCCGGGTCTGCTGGTCATTCATGGAAAACTGATGAAAGGTGTGACCATTACCGAAGCTGAAGAAAATGTAAGAATGGTTGTTGATGAGCTTAAAAGCGGCATTATTTCGGATGAGGAAATGGAAAAGGTCAAAAACAGGTTTGAGTCGTCACATGTGATTTCCAATACATCCATCCTCAACAAAGCCATGAACATATCATATTATGAGTTACTTGGCAATCCCGGGCTTATTAACCTTGAAGTTGAAAGATACAGGGCCGTCAGCCGGGAAATGGTTAGGGATGCCGCAATCAAATATCTGAACAATAACAATTCCAGCACGCTTCATTACCTTTCTAAAAACAGGAACTGAGAATGTCAGCAGAAAAAATGACGGCACCGAGCATCAATCCCATCAATCCCGGGTCACTTGCACCTGTGAAAAGCATTGTTCTGGGAAACGGGATACCGGTCCATATCATTGAAGGTGGAACCGAAGATGTAATGAGGATTGAATTTATTCTGAGGGCGGGAACCGTGATGGAAAATATTCCTCTTCAGGCTTCATCAACCAACATGATGCTGACCGAAGGTTCTGAAAAATACTCTTCCGAAGAAATAAAGGCCCTCCTCGACGGTTATGGCGTATTTTACCAGCTGTCTGCTGAAAGGGATTCAGCCGGCCTGATCATTTATCTCCTTAACAGGCATGCGGAGAAAGCCATTGAACTGATCGCAGAGATTTTATTCAATTCCATGTTCCCTGAAAAGGAATTTGTGATAATGATGAAAAAACGCCTCAGGCGGTTCATGATCAGCCGCGAAAAGGTACAAACACTGGCTTCGGAAAAATTCTTTGAAACCATTTTTGGAAATAATCATCCTTACGGAAAAATGGTATCAGAAAATGACTTTGAAGCTTTAAATACTGATCATCTGAAGAATTTCTACGCCAGTTACTATACGCCGGCAAATCTTTCAGTAATTGTTTCAGGTAAAATCAATGAAAACATACAGGAGATTATGGATAAGTACCTGGGTAGTAAACTCCCGGGAACGCCGCTGCAAGCGGGAAATGAATCAGATTTTCAGAAATGCCCACAAAAAAGGATCCATGTTCCAAAAAAGGGGGCATTGCAATCAGCCATACGGATTGGTTCAGCCACAATAAACAAGCGCCATCCCGATTATCCCGGACTAAAGGTGCTTAATACCATTCTGGGAGGCTATTTCGGTTCCCGGTTGATGAAAAACATCAGGGAAGAGAAAGGATATACCTACGGGATCCGCTCAGTGGCAGCTTCACTTAACCTGAGTGGTTATAAAATCATATCGGCAGAAGTAGATAACCAGTCTGTCCGGGAAGCTATTGCCGAGATCTACAGGGAAATCAGTAAACTTCAGAAAGAACCGGTAGCTTATGACGAACTGGAACTGGTCAGGAATTATATGGCAGGTGAGATGGTCCGGATGTTTGACGGTCCGTTTTCAATGGCAGAAAGCTTCAGGGCAATATGGGAATTCAATCTCGAGGCCGACTATTACAGAAAACTTGCCCATACTGTCAGGACAATAACGCCCGACGAACTCCTGCACCTGGCAAATAAATACTATAATATTGATGAATTATATGAAATCGTTGCCGGATAACAGACTTAGTACAGTAACAGGCCTCATGATACTGCTGATGTCGTCAGTCCTGTTCACTGTCAACTGTCAGGAGGATACTGGTCCCCAACCCCCGGTATTCAGCCTTGTTTCAATCAACCAGACGACAGGAAATACCGAAATGTCGTGGACTCCCAGCCTTTCTCCCGGGGTAAGGGGATACATTATATATCTCTATCAGAATGGCGACGGATTTAAGATTGACAGTATATTCAATCCTTTGCAGACAACTTATTCAGTTTACCGTGCCTGGTCATCCGTTAGAAGCGAGTCATTTGGAATAGCAGCAATTGCCGACACCCTGAGCCCTATTTCAAATATTTTAAAGACGATCTTTTGTGAAGCTGCAGCCGACTCGTGCAAAAAAAACATAAAGGTCACATGGAACAAATACATCTCATTTCCGACAGCTGTAACGGGATACGATGTGCTGAGATCCGTGAACGGAGGCCCGTTTAGTATTGCCGGTCAAACACAAAATTCCGATACCATCTTTGTAACTGATGATTACGAAAACGGCACTGAATACTGTTTTGCAGTAAGGGCAAGGCTTTCAGACGGAAAGTCATCATATTCAAACAAAGCATGTGTGACTGTACGGATAACACGCGGCCCGGACTGGATCAATGCAGATTATGCAACAGTCACAGAGTCAGATGTCATTTCACTTTCTTTTACCATCGATCCCTCCTCTGAAACGGATCTTTTCACCCTTGAGCGCAAGACAGGCCCTTCAGGTTCATTCAAAGAAATCGCATCGATAAGAACTTCTGTCAATACGGTTACATATATTGACGACGACGGAAATCCCAACCACAATAACTACTACAGGCTATCAGCAATTAACAGCTGCAATCTGCCGGATAAAACATCAAATATTGCATCGAATATTCTTTTAAAATATGAACGCGGTCCTGATGAAAACATCATATTGAAATGGAACAGCTACTATAAGTGGAACGGCGTTATCGGTTCGTACATTCTGTATATGGACCAGGGCAGCGGATTCTTTCAGCATTCCTTATTAAGTCCTTCTGACACAACCTGTTTAATAAGCATTCCTGAAGTTATGTTTGGAGCTTATGGAGAGAAGATATGCTTCTATATTGTTGCCGGAGAAACTGCAAATCCTTATGGCATAAACGGGGAAAGCAGATCAAACACAACCTGTTTCAAACTGGAAGAAACAATAACCGTACCCAATATTTTCACCCCTAACGGGGACGCCAGAAATGACCTTTTCGCCCCGGTACTCACATTCACCCCATTGGAATACCACCTTGTAATTTCCGACCGACATGGCAGGGTTATTTTTGAAACAAGGGATTTTACCGAATCCTGGGACGGATCAGACCGAAACAATCCACCCAGGGAAGGTGTTTATATCTGGTCGCTCAGAGTCCTTACAAATAACGGGAATAAGATCTCAAAAACAGGTACGGTAACCATCTATAAAAACAAATAATATTTTCGTGCAGCCATTCAAGGGGCATGCTGGCAGATTTCACTTAAAAAGCTATCTTTGTAGTTACCACAAAAGGAAGTGAGAGAATCTTTATGGGGAATAAGGATATTTTCGATGAGGAAGATATTAAACGGATTCAGGATGAATATGATTCTCTGATAAATAATCTTTCAAAGTGCAATAAACCCGAGGACAGGGAGCTTATAGAAAAGGCATTCCAAGTTGCCAACAAAGCTCACTGGAACATGCGGAGGAAATCCGGTGAACCTTACATTCTCCATCCCATAGCTGTTGCAAAAATTGTCAATCAGGAAATGGGGCTCGGAACCCGATCAATTGTCACATCGTTATTGCATGACGTAGTTGAGGACACCGAATATTCGATCGAAGATATCAGCAGGGAATTTGGTCCTAAAATAGCCTCCCTGATCGATGGTCTTACAAAGATTTCCGGAACCTATAACAAGGGTTCATCATCATCAATGCAGGCAGAGAATTTCAGAAAGATGCTGATGACCCTTTCTGATGACATCAGGGTGATCCTCATCAAGATAGCTGACCGGCTTCACAACATGAGGACGCTGGATTCCATGCCGGAAAACAAGAAACTGAAAATTGCCGGGGAAACAATATTCCTTTATGCGCCCCTGGCAAACAGGCTGGGATTGTATGCCATCAAGAGTGAACTTGAGGATCTGAGTTTTAAATTCCGGCAACCCCAGGTCTATGAAGAAATAGCAACAAAGCTCAAACATGGCGAACAGAAATACCTCGCCCTGATAAACAAGTTCAGCCTTCCCATTATTGACAAGCTAACCGAATCAGGCCTGCAGTTTGAGATCAGCGGACGCCCAAAATCCATATTTTCCATCTGGAAGAAAATGCAGGCAAAAAATGTTCCGTTCGAAGAAATATACGATGTCCTGGCAGTCAGAGTGGTTTTTGAGCCTATACCGGGTATCCCGGAGCGTACAACCTGCTGGAGCATTTACTCAGCCATTACGGATGTTTATCTTCCAAAACCTGACAGATTGCGTGACTGGATAAGCAGGCCCAAACCCAATGGTTATGAAGCCCTGCACGTTACCGTTATGGGCCCTGAAGGCAGATGGGTAGAGGTTCAGATCAGAAGTCGAAGAATGGATGAAATTGCTGAAAGAGGATATGCCGCCCACTACAAATATAAAGGGGATAACAGCCCGGAAACCGAACTGGACAAATGGATAAGGAAGATCAGAAGCATGCTTGAAAATCCCCTGGAGGATCCGATTGAGTTTCTTGATGAATTCAAGATGAACCTGTTCTCATCAGAGATCATGGTCTTCACTCCCAAGGGCGCACTTGTAAGCCTTCCCAAAGGTGCCTCTGCCCTGGATTTCGCCTATGAAATCCATACAGAAATAGGCAATAAGGCGATAGGCGCCAAAATTAACTATAAGCTCAATCCGATCAATGCCATCCTGATGAGTGGTGACCAGGTGGAAATCATTACTTCAGACATTGCAAAACCTGAAAAGGAATGGCTGTCATTCGTAAGGACCTCAAAGGCCAAGGAGGCCATTAAGAATCAGCTGCGAACTGAAACCACAAACAGGATACAAAAAGGGAAAAATATTCTTGCGTCAAAACTTTCAGAACTGGGAGTTGTACCCAATTCCGAAATAGTAAGAAAACTTATGCTCAGTTATGACCTGTTTAACAAGGACGAACTATATTCGGGTATTGAGCTGGGTACCATCAGTCTCGATAATCTGAAAAAGATAATAAGGAAAACTCCGGCTAAAAATGTTATAAAATACTGGGAATTGAAGCTGCTGGGCTCGATGAAGGGGAAAAAAGAAGAAGAACATGAACATCCTGAAAAGATTGATGACGGTGCTCCATTCCTGCTCAGGGAAAATGTTGAAGACGCCGGTCAATCCTACGAAATAGCCAAATGCTGCAATCCCATACCCGGAGATGAAGTGATCGGATACCGGTCTCCCAAGGGAGCGATCATCATTCATAAGCCCAAATGCCCCGTGGCAATCAGGTTAATGGCAAACGAAGGAAACAGGATCATTGCAGTGAAATGGGCAATACATAAACTTGTATCATTCCTGGCCAGGATAAGCATGACCGGAGTTGACCGGATTGGTTTTGTTAACGATATAACAAATATTATATCGTCGGAGCTGAAAGTCAATATGACCAATATAAACATAAGTGTGAAGGACGGGATCCTGGAAGGAACAATTGATTTGTATGTTCATAACACCCAGGACATCAACAATCTGATACTGAAAATCTCCAATGTCAGGGGAATTGTCAGCATCAAGAGGGTTGAAGATTTTTCAGAACAGGATGCAAACTGATCCGTATGGAAGATTATTTGATTTTTAAGATTATTTAAAGCAGTCGGGAAATGGCAGATGACGAAACAAAATCCACTGTCAAACAAATATTTACCGAATATCTCGAGAAGAAGGGACACAGGAAAACCCCGGAAAGATATGCCATTCTTGATGAGATATATTCACAGTCGGGACATTTTGATATAGAGTCACTCTATGTTTTCATGAAAAACAAGAATTACAGGGTCAGCCGTGCAACACTATACAACACCATCGAATTATTGCTCGACTGCAATCTTGTTATCAGGCATAAATTCGGAAGAAACCTTGCCCAGTTCGAGAGAGCATATCAATGCAGCCAGCACGATCACCTTATTGATGTGGAAACGGGCAAGGTAGTTGAATTCTGTGATCCACGAATCCGGAATATAATCAAAACTGCCAGCACCCTTCATAATTTTGAGCCGGCTTATCACTCACTGTATATCTACGGATCCTTCAAAGAAAAGAATAAATGATCTTATCCGGATCTGCAATACCAGTATACCGGAAATGACAACATTTCCGGGTCAAAATGATTATCCGGAGATAATCAGTGGCTAAAATGCATAACCGAAAGTGAAACCGAAGGGGACATTCACTCCTATCCTGTTTTTAAACACATCCTCATCCCAGTCCGACCCCTGCAAATCCCAGTTCCTTGAAACAAATCCCAGGCCGGTGTAAACATCCAGGGCGAAGCCTCCTGAAGTAATGAGCTGATAACCGAATATTCCGTTCAGATTCAACTTTGATGCCTTAATTTTTTCGACATCATTCTGCTTGTTCTTTATCTCAACACTGGCATATGATGCATGAGGGCCTATGTAGAATCCTTCCGGTGCAGAAAGATCACGGCTGAGAAAGTATTTAAACATTCCCTGGACCCTGAAACCGCCCGTTTTTATGCCTTGTATCCCTTCGCTTTCATCCTGGCTTGTGATTTTATCGAGATTAAGAAGAACACTCGGCCCGATATATCCGGCACCAACCTGGATAGACGTTTTTTCAGAAACCTTTGCTTCAAAAAACGCTTTGTATTCACCGGTAAGCGGGACTACTATTACCCAGAATGGTCCGCCAAGAGCTGACAGGGGATTGGTTTTGATCGTGAACCTGAAATCCTTTTCTCCTTCGGATTTCTGAGCTGATAGATTATTTGCCGTGAACAGCAGAATCAGCACAGGGATAAGAAACACTTTTAAATCTTTCATTTTGAACGCAATTAAATTAAAAATAAATTTTTCTATAAAAATACTTTATTTCAATCAATTACATCAGATAACGTAAACCTGTTACCGACAATTGTTCCGTTTTATCAACAATATCAGATTCAACGCTTTCTCACGAGCAAATATTTTGTACTTTCGGAATTGTTTCATATTTTTCTGTTTAAACCTGAACAATGAAGATCGATATCTTGCTCGGATTACAATGGGGCGATGAGGGTAAGGGCAAAATTGTAGATGCCCTTAGTCCTGGCTATGATGTGATTGCCCGGTTCCAGGGCGGACCAAATGCAGGTCATTCACTGGAAATCAATAATGTTAAACATGTTCTGCACCTGATACCCTCTGGTATTTTTCATCCAGGCAAACTTAACATCATAGGCAACGGAGTTGTGCTTGATCCTGCCGTATTCAGGCAGGAGATAGAACACCTTGGCATACCGCTTGATGAACTGAGAAAAAGACTGATAATATCCTCAAGGACACACCTTATTCTGCCAACCCACAGGATCCTGGATGCAGCTTATGAAAACAGGAAAGGCAACCATAAGATTGGATCCACCCTTAAAGGCATTGGACCAGCCTACACGGATAAAGCAAGCCGGAACGGTATAAGGACGGGCGATTTGCTTAGGGAGGACTTTACCCGCCTGTATGAGGAACATGTAAACTGTCACATTGAATTATTGAAAAACCTGGATCACAGTTTTGACCTGAAAGCCTATGAACAGGGGTGGTTCGAAGGCATTGAACTTTTAAGATCATTCAGAATTGACAATACTGAATACCTTATTAACGAACTCGCATCAAAGGGGAAGAAAATTCTTGCCGAGGGTGCACAGGGAACGATGCTAGATCTTGACTTCGGATCATATCCGTTTGTAACATCTTCAAATACAACGAGCGGAGGTGCATGTACCGGCCTGGGCATATCTCCGCGTCTCACGGGCGAGGTATTTGGAATTTTCAAAGCCTATTGTACCAGAGTTGGCAGCGGACCGTTTCCAACTGAATTGTCCGACTCAACAGGTGAAAGATTAAGGGAAAGGGGACATGAATACGGAGCAACGACCGGGAGACCCAGAAGATGCGGATGGCTTGATCTTCCGGCACTTAAGTATGCCATTATGATAAATGGCGTAACGAGGCTTTTCATGACAAAATCCGACGTCCTTTCCGGCTTTGGAACCATAAAGGTCTGCAGATCATACATCAGAGGCAACAAGGAAAGCATGGAGGTCCTTGCCGACAGTAATATTGAAACCGGGCTGATTTACGAGGAATTTGACGGATGGAGCGAAGATATCTCCCGGATCAGGGAATTCAGTCAGCTGCCGGCCAGCCTCAGGCGCTATATTGAATATATTGAACAGGAAACAGGCATACCTGTATCACTTGTTTCTGTTGGTCCCGGCAGAAATGAAACCATTTTCAGATAAACGAACCAGACACATCTAAACAACTAAAAATCAGATATCGGATGAAATCATTAATCCAGTTTTTTGAAGAAAGTGTTGACAAATTCAATGTCAATGTCTACCTATGGGAAAAACCGGTTGACAGATATGAAGGTACAACTTACGGCGAAGCCAGAAAACAGGTTTACGAGTTTGCAGCGGGGCTGCTTAAACTTGGCATAAAAAAAGGAGACAGACTGAGTCTGATATCTGAGGGAAGGAACAGCTGGGTAATCGGAGAACTGGGAATACTTTATACCGGGGCGGTTAATGTACCATTATCAGTGAAACTAAGCCCTGAGGAAATAAAGTTCAGGATTAACCATTCCGGATCAAGAATGATCCTGACGTCTTCAATACAATCACAAAAGGTCAAACAGATCATAAACGAATGTCCCAGCCTGGAAAAAATAATACATTTTGATGCCCTGGAAGAATATGAAGAAAATGAGATCCATTTCAATGAGGTAAGGAAGCTTGGAAGGGAATGGCTGGAATCTCCTGAGAACAAATCGCTCTTTGATGAGATCAGTAAAAACATCAAACCATCGGATTTTGCCAATATTTGCTACACCTCAGGAACTACCGCTGATCCCAAAGGCATTATACTTACCCACGGCAACTATGTCACCAATGTTTATCAGGCCTACAGCCTGATGGATATCCCCTCGTTCTACAAGACTCTTCTGATTTTGCCATGGGATCATTCCTTCGGGCATACCTGCGGAATTTTTGCCTTCATGGGAAAAGGGGCCAGCATTGCTTCAGTCAAAACGGGCAAAACGCCCCTTGAAACGCTCAGGAACCTGCCATCCTGCCTCAGGGAAATTAAGCCCAATCTGCTGATGAGTGTTCCGGCCATTGCAAAGAATTTCAGGAAGAATATTGAAAAAGGCATTAAGGAAAAGGGAAGGCTGGCAGAAATGCTCTTCAACCATGCACTCAGGATCTCCTACAAGTACAATAAGGAAGGCTGGAACAAGGCGAAAGGACTGCAGAAGCTTAAAAAACCGCTGATTAATCTCTATGATAAAATATTGTTCAGCAAAATTCGCGAAAGTTTCGGAGGCGAGCTTGATTATTTTATCGGTGGCGGTGCCCTCCTGGATATTGAGCTCCAGAGGTTCTTCTATGCTATCGGAATACCCATGTACCAGGGCTATGGTTTGAGTGAAGCTTCACCCGTAATCTCATCAAATTCCACTGCACGGCACAGGCTTGGATCATCAGGAGTGCTCGTGAACAACATGGATCTTAAGATCTGTGATAATGATGGTAAGGAAGTTCCCCTTGGAGAAAAGGGAGAAATAGTAATCAGGGGCGGCAACGTTATGCACGGCTACTGGAAAAATGAGACAGCCACCAGGGAAACCATCAGGGACGGATGGCTGTATACAGGAGATATGGGATATATGACAAAGGAAGGATACCTGTATGTTCTCGGCAGATTTAAAAGTCTACTTATTGCCGACGACGGTGAAAAATTCAGTCCTGAAAGCATCGAAGAAGCGCTGACTGAACAGTCAAAATACATTGATCAGTGTATGCTGTACAATAATCAGAAACCATATACGGTAGCCCTTATCGTCCCGAATCAGCATGCCCTCAAGGTTTACCTTGAAGGAAGGGATCTGACGGCTGATACTGATGAAGGAAAAAGGGCAGTGCTGACACTCATCGAAGATGAAGTTGACGAATACCGCACTCATGGAAAATACGGCAATATGTTCCCACAGAGATGGCTTCCTGTTTCCCTTGGAATCCTTGAAGAGGGGTTTACTGAAGAAAACGGTCTGATGAACTCAACCATGAAAATAGTCAGAGGAAAAATAATGGACCGTTACCAGGAGCTGATCGAATATCTTTATACGCCCGATGCCAAAATTATAACCAACGAAAGAAACATAGAAGAGGTGGAAAAAATGAAACTGGGTTAATGGGGAAAATCAGCACGGGATATGGGATTGTTTCCTGCAGCACCTCTCTCCTTATGTGGTCCTACCCTGAATGAAGATATATGGAACCCGGAGCAGTTGAACCGGAACATAATTCATGAGACCAACCGGTTAGCGGCTTAGAGGATTTTAGTCATGAATACCGGTCTCTGATTTTGGAAATGTGTTTCCCGTAACCCGTTAAATGGGATCACAAGCTGATAAAACAACACCGGAAACCGGAACGTTGCCGGTATCGCGTAGGGACGCTAATATAGTCAGAGCTGTTTGACCGGATTTGTCGTATGCTTTTCTCCAATCCTGCTAATCCAGAGCATAAAACTCCTCTTTTCCGGCCCCGCAGACCGGACAAACATATTCGTCAGGAAGATCGCTGAATGCAATTCCCGGCCTGATATCCGAAATGCAGTCACCCTCTTCGGGATCATAAACATATCCGCAAACCGAACATTTATATTTTTCCATATATGATATTAAAGTTTGTGTTTCCCATTGATCATAATACCGCCGGTTTTCTACGTTATTTGTTCCTACAAAAGACCTGACATCCGGTAACATTCATGTCTCTTTTTTCCCGGAAGCAGGCTGGAATCTGTGCGCTTTCCGGCATATCGATATTTTTACCTGTTTTCCCTGTTTTCACAAAACTCGATCAGAACGCCGGAAGCGGATGCAGGATGCAGGAAGGCAATGTTCAAACCGTCCGCTCCCGGACGGGGTTCTTCATCAATAAGCCTTATTCCCGCATTTTTTGTTGCACTCAGTTTATCCTTAAGGCTGTTTACCTTAAAAGCGATATGGTGCAGGCCTTCGCCCCGCTTTTCAATAAACCTGCTGATCGGACCTTCCGGATCAGTTGATTCCAGCAATTCAATTTTAGTTGTCCCGATCTTAAAAAAGGCAGTTCTAACTTTCTGGTCACTTACTTCCTCTATTTTCTGACATTTCAGCCCAAGGATGGCTTCATAAAGCCGGATTGATTCCTCAAGGCTCCTGACAGCTATTCCAATGTGTTCAATATTGGTTGGTTTCATTTATGTCTGTATTTATTTGCGCCAGCATTCCGTAATTTCACCTTCCCCGATTGCCATAAAAGGCATCATTCATGACCAGATCTGATCTGTTCATCTGCCTCCGGTACCAGTCAGAACGGGAAATCATCGGGGACACTCACGCCGGGCTTTCCAATATCCGGTTTTTTTGATGCCTGGTGAACAGGATTTCCATTCACATAGATTGCCTTGTATGGAACGGTAGGGCATGAAAACTCGCAATGTCCGCATCCAATGCATATTTCCTGATTGGTATCCGGGATAACGAGGCTTCCTTCGTAAGGAATCATGAAAACTGCCTTTGTCGGGCAAGCTTCGGAACAAGCCCCGCACGCAGTTTTTTCCGTTTTAACAATGCAATTATCCTTGATGAATATAACCTTTCCGATCTGTGTAAGCTTTTTTGCCTCAGGAAGCAATGGCTTCAGGGCAAATGTGGGACATATTTCAGTGCACAGTGTGCAATTATACTGGCAGAAACCCTTATGGTAATCCATTACAGGCTGCATATAACCGGCAAGACCATATTGCATTATTGCAGGTTGAAGAACATCATTGGGACAAACGGAAATACACAGGCCGCATGCCGTGCAACGATTGTTGAAATCACTGATGGATCCTGCGCCGGGAGGACTGACCGGACAATTCTTTTCTTCCTTCACCGTCGACTCTCTCCTGGGAACCGGGATCCCCCTTTCCTGGGCCCGGCCTGAACCTGAAAGACCCAAAAACAGCATTATGGATCCGGCAATGAACCGGCGCCTGCTTTCATCACTCTTCTTTTCCTCGCGGGTATTTCCGATAAAGCCGTAGGAAAGCGCTTTATCGGGGCAGGAATATATACAGTCAAAACAATTCACACAACGTGAAACGTCAATCTCATGGTTCAGAAAATCAATGCACGATGATTTGCATACAACAGAACACCTGCCGCAGCGTGTACATTTGTTTTCATCAGCTTTTATCCTGAAAAGTGAAAGCCTGGAAACAAGACCCAGAAAAGTACCAACCGGACAGATCATGTTGCAATAAAGCCTGCCCTTTGTCAATGACAACAATCCTGTGAGAATAAAAAAGCCCGCGGGAATGGCATATGCCATAAGGTTATATCCTTTGATTTCCAAATGATGCAGCGCATAATTGTCGAATCTCCCCAGGATTCCCGCAAGAAAATTATTCAACACCAGGATAACGGGTTTGATAAAAAAAAGAATTGACCTGCCGAATATGCTGTACGGATCAAGAAGATTGATAAAATACATTCCCCAAATAAACGTACCGGCAATAACCAACACCAGGACTGAATATCGTACAACCGTATGCGGCCGTTTGTACCCGAATCTTCTGAATTTCTTTCTTATGGTACCCCCTATCCTGCTGAATACATCCTGACCAATTCCGAGGGGGCATAGGAACGAGCAGTAGGTCCTGCCCGTAACCAGTGTCAGTAAAAGGACTATCAGAAATCCGCCGGCAGCAAGTGACTTTATATCAATGAATTTAATAATGGATGGAATAAACTGCAGATATAAAAGATACTTGATATATTCCGGCTGGATCAAGGTTCTGAATTCAGCGAAAATATAAATGAAGCAGACCAGAACAACTGCAGAGAATACAATACGTAATCGTCTGAGAAAGGCCGAGGTCATTTAAAACTACATTTTTATACGTTTGATATTCAGGGATTCCAGTTTAATGTTCCCTATTCCCATCTTGTGTGCAATCAGAATATAATCTATCTTTTCAGGTGCAATTCCAAGCATCCTTGCTGCAGCTGCATCTCCGGCAACCCAGTCAGTGGTAAGGATCTGTGATTTCATCTGCACCACATCTTCTTTCGAAACACCCTGCGGGCCATGCTTTGCAATTACATTATAGCAATCAATTACATTGAGGGCCGGTTTTTTTTTGAACAAGGCATAATCGGCAATACACTGATGGAGATTGTTGGCGTGCCAGTATCCCCTGTTCCAGACAATGCCCATGGCATTTTTCATGGCACAGGTGATCCTTGTTGAGCTATGATCCTTCAGAACAGGCACGTTGATGAAAACATCCGTTTCAAGCAGCAATTCATGTACCTTGGCGTTTTTTAGCTTTACGGCGGTGGGAATTGTAATTTCATGATAATATTTTTCAGAATTTGCCGGAGCCACCTTGGCACCCGCCATCTTAGCGGCTTTCTCAATGCCGGAGTTCCTGTAGGTATTGATCCAGTTATCTATGGTATGATCAAAAATATACACTTCCCTGGCACCGGCCTTAAGACAATGTTCAATGATGCGCTTTACCAGGAGCGGATTGGTATTTGCAGCAAGATCGGGAGTTACATCCCAGCCAATATTCGGTTTAATGAGTACCCTCTGCCCCTTGCTGACAAAATTACCCATGCCACCAAGCTCCTGGATTCCGAGATCGAACATTTCATCCGGATCACCTCCCATCACTGCAACCAGATCGTATTTCGCTCCTGTACCGTTGGAAGCCCATACCCTGTTGTATCTTCCAAGACTCAAGGCAGCCCCGGCTGCAATTCCCGCACCCAGAGATGTTTTAAAAAAACCTCTTCTTTTCATTTTTTAAGAATTTGCATTGCAATCCCGAAAAGGTTTCGAAAAATACTACTTTTTTCTTATAATTCCATAATGAATGTAAATTGTATCTTAGCCATACGGTTGATTTATTACTTAGATTTGCCGTAACATTAATCCGGATTAATTGTTACACTTAATATTATATTTTATGAAGGTTTTATGTTATGATTGTTTTTCAGGGATCAGCGGCGACATGAATCTTGGCGCAATGCTTGCTCTGGGAATTGAGGAATCTTATCTGATCGGCGAGCTTAAAAAGCTGAATCTTGACGGATGGGAACTTCTGGTGGAAAAGGATCAGCGTCATGGAATTGCAGGGATAAAAGCTACAGTCAGGCAGAAAGGTCATGATCACAGCCACAGGCATCTCTCTGATATTGAAAAAATCATATCAGATTCCGGGCTCGGGGAAGATGTTAAAAAACTCAGCATGCGCATTTTCATGAAGGTGGCTGAAGCTGAGGCCCATGTTCACGGTATCCCGGTTGACAGGGTTCATTTTCATGAAGTGGGCGCAATAGACTCAATTATCGACATTGCAGGTGCGGCTATTTGCTTCAGTGCACTGAAGGTTGATGCCGTATATGTGTCGGAAGTTGAACTTGGAGGAGGATTTGTCGTATGCGAACACGGAACGCTGCCGGTGCCAGCCCCTGCAACAGCCGAAATAATTAAAGGCATTCCTGTAAGAAAAGGAGGGCTTGATTTTGAAGCCACAACACCCACCGGCGCCGCAATACTTGCGGCCCTTGGTACTGATTTCAGTAAAACCCATTCCCTGAAAATCCTTAAAACAGCATACGGAATCGGACAAAAAGAACACAATGATGTTCCGAACCTCCTGAGGGTGTCTTTGGGTGAGACAACTGATTCTGAAAATACCGGGCATAATGCCGTCCATCTCGAATGCAATATCGACGACATGAATCCTGAATTTTATGACTACATCTCCGAAAAGCTCTTCAGTGCCGGAGCTTCCGATGTTTTCTTTACGAATATCATAATGAAGAAGGGCAGACCGGGGATAATACTCAACGTTATTTGTGAAACAGGGCATGAAGACAATCTGAAGGAGCTGATTTTCAAAGAATCAACAACCGTTGGCATCAGAACCGTTCAGGTAAGGAAAGACACCCTGGTAAGAGAATTCACAAGGCTTAATACAAAATTCGGTGAAGTTACTGTCAAACATTCGTACCTGAAAGGATCTGAAGTTTCGGTTAAACCGGAATTTGATGATGTCAGAAGGATTGCAGCCGAAAACGGGATCCCGGTCAAGGATGTTTACAGTATGATATTATCGATGATAAGCGCCAACAGGAAATAATTTATGTTTAACAATCTGCTCGATAAGCTTGATCAGATACTTACCGAACTGGAGTCTTTCGTCGTTGCATATTCCGGCGGAGTCGACAGCTCTTTCCTCCTTTACAGGGCCCATTCAATCAAAAAAGCGGATGTTATTGGCGTAACAATCCGAACTCCGTATATTCCGGACTATGAAATAAATGATGCAGTTGAATTTGTAAAGATTCACGGCATCAATCACAGAATAATCGATCTTTCATTTCCGGAAATTATCCGGAATAATCCTGTAGAAAGATGTTATTCCTGTAAAAAGACCCTGTTTTCGGCGATGATCACCTTTGCGGCCGAAAACGGCTTCAGGTATGTTGTCGATGGTTCGAATGCAGATGACATTAATGATTTCAGGCCAGGCCTGAAAGCCCTCAGGGAATTGAATATCAGAAGTCCTCTTCTCGAAGCCGGGTTGACAAAAAAAGATATCAGGGAAATAGCCTTCAAACACAAGCTTCCTATCTGGGATAAACCCGCAATGGCCTGCCTGCTTACCAGAATTCCCTATAATACAGAAGTGAATACCGAGACCCTGAGGATGATTGAAAGAGCTGAGTCGTTCCTGTTTGAAAACGGTTACCCCGGTGCAAGAGTGAGGGTTCATGGCGATCTTGCACGTATAGAATGCCTCCCGGGTTTTTTTGAAAGGATTATTCGTTCACCCGAAAAAGAACTTATAACGGAAAATCTGAAGAGAATCGGGTTCAGATATATATCTTTAGATCTTGAAGGCTACAGATCAGGCAGTTCAAATCCTGAAAAATAAACATATGACGAGAAAAGAAATTGAAATACTTCTCAGGGAAGTCAGCAAGGGTGAAAAAAGCGTTGATCAGGCAATGGAGATATTAAGGGATTTTCCATACACTGACCTGGGTTATGCCAGGATCGACCACCAGAGGGAAATGCGGACCGGGTATCCTGAAATTGTATACTGCGCTGGAAAAACCATTGAACAGGTAGCCGGGATCTTCAGGGTCATGTCGGAAAAGGAAAATAATGTTGTAGGAACCCGGGCTAACCCGGAAATGTATGAAGCTGTCAGGCTGCTGATTCCTTCTGCGATATATTATCCGGAAGCCAGAATTATCAGTGTTCAGAAAAAGAAACCTGTGTGTCCCGAAACCCGGATTGCTGTCATCACGGCAGGTACCTCGGATATCCCGGTGGCAGAAGAAGCAGCCGTAACCGCTGAACTGCTCGGCAATAATGTGTTCAGGACCTATGATGCAGGTGTTGCTGGAATACACAGGCTCATTGACAAACTGCCCGAAATCAGGAACTGCAGGGTCATCATTGTTGTGGCAGGTATGGAAGGCGCCCTGGCAAGCGTCGTCGGAGGAC
This sequence comes from Bacteroidales bacterium, assembly GCA_009877105.1. Taxonomy (GTDB): domain Bacteria; phylum Bacteroidota; class Bacteroidia; order Bacteroidales; family VadinHA17; genus LD21. The sequence continues at coordinate 306,746 of WXFD01000043.1, read as the reverse complement.
TTGTCGACAAACCTGTCATTGCCGTTCCCACCAGCGTCGGATACGGTGCCAGCTTTGGCGGAATATCGGCACTGCTTGCAATGCTGACCAGCTGCTCTGCCGGAGTAACAGTTGTAAACATCGACAACGGATTCGGTGCAGGCTTTTCCGCAAGCATGATCAACCAGATGAGTTAGCCGTGTAAATGCCGGGAAAATTACTTCTTTCCACTGCATACTTCCCGCCGGCAGAATATTTCAGCCTGGTGAAAAATGCCGATGACATCCTGATCGAGCAGCATGAGAACTACCCGAAGCAGACATACCGTAACCGGTGCAGGATACTCTCATCAAACGGTGTGGCCGATCTGTCAGTACCTGTTTTAAAAGGCGCCGGACCTAAAACCTTGATTAAGGATATAGCAATCGATTACTCAAAAAGATGGCAGCAGGTACATATCAGGGCGCTTGCATCCGCTTACAGCCGGTCGCCGTTCTACCAGTTCTATCGTGAAGCTGTTGAAAAGCAAATCGGAAGAAATCACAAATTCCTGTTCGACCTCAATTATGAACTGTTAAACTTCTGCCTTGATGTACTCAAAATTAAAAAGAGTGTTGGGTGCACCCGGTCTTTTGAACCGGAAGCCGGGCAGGCTTACGATTTCAGGTACAGGATATCGCCGAAAATAAAGTCAGACTTCTGTGAAAAGATTCACATACAGGTTTTTAGCAATACCAGCTTCATCCCGGGACTTTCAATACTTGACCTCATCTTCAATACCGGACCCGACGCCGGGGATTACCTGTAGCTTTGTCAGTATCCGAACTTAATACCAAATGTAGCTGAGAATATGTTCCTGCGGACGTCGAGCTTTGCCATGGGTGATTCAGTGAATGTTGAATACAGGATATATTGCTGGGTATTTCTCAGATTTACGTACCCCAGATCAACATACAGGTTCTGCTCCCTGAATCCAAGTCCGAATGAGATCGCATCATGAGTCATGTTTGCATTTTCCTCACCTTTCTCAAATGCTTTCCCGTAGTGAGCATAGCCACCCCTGAAGTATACTTTATTCAGCCTGTATTCCCCTCCAAGCCGATAATTGACAGTCGGCTTCAGAGTATTCCGGATAGCAAGGTTTTTCTCACTGTAGTCGAAATTATCACCCGTTTCCGAAAATCTGGCCGTTGAATAATCAACATATTCAATATCGGCACTAATCATACCCGATTTTCTGACCTGGTAGGCAATTCCACCCAATGCCCTGAACGGAGTGGTGAGTGCATAGCTGTAACGGCTGGGATCATTCTTCATTTCATACTTCTCATTCCCCTCGAACCGTGAAGTGATATTATCATAATAGTACTCATCTATCCTGTACAGGGTGGGTGAATGGAAGGCAAAACCCAGGCGGAGGCTCTCAATCGGCTTGATGATTGCTCCCAGCTTAAGGGAATATCCAGTTCCGGAATTTTCAAAATGCTCGGTATAGGAAAAGTCGCTAAATCCGGAATCCAGGACATAGTCTGTTTTTTCAAGATGCTCATAGTGCCCGGTGTAATTCAGCCTGCTGATACCAAGTGTAGCCCCGAAGAATAACTTATTGGAGACGTTGCCGCCGATGGAAAGCGCATGTTCGCCGGTATAGCCCTTATTATTGATCAGGCGCCGCATGTGTTGCCCGTACAGGGATGTGAGGTTATCGCCATAATTATTGAAAACCGTTCCGTAACTCCTTCCATTCGATCCGGTTATTGTATCGATTATCCAGGCATCATAGGCTATTCCCTCTGCACCTCCAAGCTGGGTATAATTCGTACCTTCACTTATGTCGGCCCAGGAATCTGCCATTGAACTGGTATTGCTTGTTCCCTGGATCCTTGTTGTGGAATACAGGTTATTAGTTTTATTGAAGGAATAACCGAAATTGAGCGAGATCAGTCCTTTTTCCTTGTCTGATGATATAAGTTTACTTACTATCCCTGCCTGTCCGAGGTTGAAATTATACAGATAATCTGTTGTCGGACCCCGGAAATCAGCGGATGTCTTTATGTGGTAAAGCTGAGGTGAGATTGAAATCTCGGATGACCTGAATACTCCTAGCCCGGCTGGGTTTTGTGACAGGGATGACATGTCGCCTCCCAATGCAGTAAAGGCGCCCCCCATTGACATGAACCTTGCTGAGCCGTTGTAGAATAACTGGGAATATCTTAAAGCGTCATCAACATTCTGGGCAAATATTCCGCAGGATGCCAGGAATATAGATGCCAATGCGACTGATAGTTTTTTCATTGAATTTAATTTTTTGGTTAAACCGATACCTGCACTCTTTTAACAGAATGAACTGGAACTATTATTATGAATGAGATGCTTGTTATCTCCTTCTGCCGGATGAACCTGAGGATGAACTGCCCGAGGATGATGATCCCGAAAAGGATCCGCCGCTGCTCCTGGAGCCCGAGCCGAATGAGGAGCTGCCACCTGAGGACCTGTAGTAGGAACCTGATGACAGGCCACTGCCAGAACTCCTCCTTGAAGGAGTCGAATAACTCCTTGTGCCGCTGTATGAAGAGGATCCTGATCTTTGCTGAATGGCCGGAGAGCTGCTTCTTCCGATGGAAGGATTCGGTGCTGATCTCTGAACGGAGCCGACAGAACTATTGGAACCCTGATTGATCCTTGTGTTGTTGTAAGATGGTCTGGTGCTCATCCTGGGATTGCTGTAGCTGGGGGTATAGCTCCTGTTGGCAGAATTGTATTCGGGCCTGGAGTCTGCAGAACTTCTTCTCGACTGTGTTCCGGTAATATTACTACCTGCTGATCCTGCAGGATCCTGAACAAGCCTTCTGTCAGCCGCGGTTCCGCTTTGCCCGGTGGCTCCCGTTGAGGAAGGGGCCCTTCTGGAGGTTGAAGATACAATATTGCCTGAAGAAGATGCGCCCGTACCTGAAGAAACTCCGGCATCTGAAACGGCTGTTGCCCTGCGTGATGCTGAACCCTGCGGGGCGAGTCCGGTACCTCCCGACCATCTTGAGGAATATGTGCTGGGACGCTCCCTTCTGCCATAGGCGATCCCGTAATCTTTATCGTACCAGTAATAATGATGGTAAAAAGGTGAGTAATATCCGTAATAATACGGGTAATAAAACCTGTTATATAACCCCCCGTATCCGAAATAGAAACTGCTGTAAAATCCGCCGTAACCATAGTAGAACGGATCGTAGTAAAAGGGATCGTAATAATACGGACTATAGTATGGCAGGCCGTAATAGCTGTAGCCGAATGAAGGCATCAGGTAGAAGGGATCTCTCCAGTAAGGATAGAAGTAATTCCCGTAAAACCTGTTTAACCTGCCCGAATATGAATAATCATTAAAGTAATAATTATTATTGATTACTGCATTATCGTAATTGGCTGCATTGGAAAACTCCCCTGAAACGAGTGTATCTGCCGCATAAATATTGTCGTAATAATTATCCGACCTGAGATCCCTTTCAACTATTGCCTGGTTTGTTGCAGAGTGTATGCGAACAACAGGTTTGTCGGCACTTTGAAAGTAAAGATCATCGTATTCAGTTCCCACATAAAGACCTGAGGAACAGGAGGCCAGTGTGAGAAGAACAACTCCGGATATGCAGTGAAATGCTTTCATCTTTTTCCTTTTTAATCATTGTCATTCATCTGTCCGTAAACAAATACTGTACCAAATTATTTGTTTCTCAGCAGGATCTTGTCAGGTAAGGCAAATTTAATACTTTTCACGAAGTTACAATTTATTTACAATCAAAACCCGCCGATGGTAAAAAACTCTATTCTGCCTCACGGAATGCTCCAATTGCCTTATCAGCCAACCAGATTAGCGGTATCTGCAACCGGATGATGCAGGGCCTAATACATGGCAGGTTTATAAGGCTTCATCGCTTCATGCCATATTCATACGGGTTATCCGGATGCCCGGTATACGTAATAGTAATATCAACGAAGCAGCTTTTGCTTTTATTGTTCGTGCCGCTTGTATACAACAAACGTATCTGCTGATAATCAGTCATTTACTATCATTTTGAAAAATCTGTTCATTAAGCCCGGTCATCCGTGGCACCGGGTACCTGTAACCGCCGCTGCCGGTACTGTCTGGCCAGGACTCGGATGTGCCGCTAAATGATGCATCAGAGATAACCTTAATTAACAGGTCTCATGGTGTATCCCTGGTTTGTTAATTATCAAGTTTTATATCTATTTTTACGGACTTAATTTCCAAAGACAAATATTAACCGAACAATGGCGAAATTTCTTACAAACAGGGATGAAAATTATGCACAATGGTACAATGATCTGGTTATAAAGGCTGATCTGGCTGAAAATTCAGCAGTCAGGGGATGCATGGTAATAAAACCATACGGGTATGCCATATGGGAAAAGATCCAGGCCGAGCTCGACAGGATGTTCAAGGCAACGGGTCATGTCAATGCGTATTTCCCGCTGTTCATTCCAAAATCCTTTTTCAGCAGGGAAGCTGCGCATGTTGAAGGATTCGCTAAGGAATGTGCGGTGGTAACTCATTACCGCCTGAAAACTGACGAGACCGGCAAAGGGGTAGTGGTAGATCCGGAGGCAAAACTTGAGGAAGAACTGATCATCCGGCCGACCTCTGAAACAATAATCTGGAACTCATACAAGAACTGGATACAATCGTATCGTGATCTGCCTATTCTGATCAATCAGTGGGCCAATGTGGTAAGATGGGAGATGCGGACAAGGCTTTTTCTCAGAACTGCTGAATTTCTCTGGCAGGAGGGTCATACAGCCCACGCCACCCGGGAAGAAGCTGTTGAGGAAACTGAAAGGATGATAAATGTCTATTCGGAATTTGCAGAGAATTTTATGGCCCTTCCTGTGTATAAAGGATATAAAACTGCCAGTGAAAGGTTTGCGGGAGCGCTTGACACCTACACCATTGAGGCTTTAATGCAGGATGGAAAATCACTGCAGGCCGGAACCAGTCATTTTCTCGGCCAGAATTTTGCAAAGGCATTTGATGTTCAGTTCACTGACAGGAACGGCCGACTTGAATACGTCTGGGCCACATCGTGGGGACTGTCGACAAGGATGGTCGGTGCACTGATAATGGCACACTCTGACAATCACGGGCTGATACTGCCTCCTAAACTGGCTCCCCTTCAGGTTGTAATTGTTCCAATTTACAAATCGGCCGATGAACTCAGCAGCATCAGTGAAAAAGCGGAAGCATTGAAGGCAGAACTTGAAAGATCGGGATTATCAGTGAAATATGACAACAGGGAAACAAATAAACCGGGATGGAAATTTGCCGATTATGAACTGAAAGGCGTGCCTGTAAGAATTGCCATAGGCCCAAGGGATCTTAAGAACGGAACTGCAGAAATAGCCAGGAGGGATACTCTGGCCAAGGAGACCGTTCCCATGGAAAGTATCATAAACCGGATACATGAACTGTTGAACCAGATCCAGAAAAATATCTTTGAAAGGGCCCTCAGGTTCAGGAATGACAACACATTCAGGCTCGACAAATGGAGCGACTTCGTTGAAGTGCTCAACAGCAGCGGGGGATTCATTTCCGCACACTGGGACGAAACAGCTGAAACAGAAGAAAAAATCAAGGAAGAAACAAAGGCAACCATCCGATGCATACCGTTTGATTCTGCAGCTGAAGAAGGGAAATGCATCTATTCGGGAAAACCTTCCGGAAGAAGAGTTCTTTTTGCAAGATCATACTGACCGGATTTCCTCGCCAGACTCGTGCTGCCAAGGCTGACTTCATGCGGCCGTCCCGGTCTTCATCCTGACATACCACAAAAATAGTGGATATCGGTTTATATTAAATTTACTAAATTAGATGCCAGTTAATACTATATACATTCATCATGCCTGAAACTGAAGATAAAAAGCAGATTATCGTCGGGACACTGAAGCAAAAATCCCTGCTGAAACAAAAAGTATATGACATTACCCTGGAGTGGTTCAGCGTGATCAAGGATATACTTAAAAACCTGGCAAAGGACGTGAATGCGAATCTTGGGAATATAGATCCAAGAATAAGGCTGGAGTATACCGATCGCAGCAATTTTGATGCACAGCTTAAGGTAGCAGGTGACATTCTCCTTTTCAGCATGCACTCGAATGTATTTCAGTTCGACAGGGATCATCCTGCCTGGAAAACACCTTATATACAAAAGAACAGGCTGAATGCCTATTCCGGAATAATTAACATCTACAACTTCCTTTTTGATTCTTTCAGGTACAGCAGGCTGGATGATCTTGGATATCTTATTGCCAGGATATTTATAAACCATGAAAATCAATACTTTGTGGAAGGCAAGCGTCAGATGGGAATGCTGTTTTCAAATTACGGGAATGAATCTGTCAGCAGGGACTCATTACAGACGATAATCTCAACTGCTATTCAATATTCACTCGAATTTGATCTGCTGGTACCCCCTTACGACACTGTCAAGATAGCTACAGTGGGACAGGCAGAGGCCAAAATCCAGCATTCCCGGGTAATCACTGGCAAACGTCTTGGATTCCAGTTTAATTCAGATGACGTTTTGATTAATAAAACTCATGAAACATGATATCCCAAAAACGGGTTATTTCCGGATATTCCATATTTCAATTCTTGTTCCGGTATTTCTGTTTCTCCCTCTGCAGGCACTACCGCAAACAATTCAGTATCCTGATTCAATAATGCAAAATCCTCCCGGGGTACCGGTAATGAATACCGGCCATATTAGGCTATTGCTGCTGGACCCCGGACCCCGGCTGCCTGACACTCTCATCCCCCTGTCAGGGCTTAGGTATGACCGCACAATGATTTTTCTTGACTCACTTAAAAGCCGCGCAGCAAAAACGCTTGTAACCCGCAAACTGTACGATTTTTTAGTAATTCAGCCTCATTCTCCTTCCGGCAGGACAATTAGCAGTACCAGCGAATTTAATTATGTGATCCATTCAGGAAAAAGAATTAGGAGCATAAAGATCAGGGAACTCAGCGTGTTCGGATCAGACATCAACAACCCCGAGGTGTTCGCACCGAACGGTCTGGAGAGGCTGCTCAATTCCACCCACATCAACACCAGTGAACGGATAATAAGAAAAAACCTCCTTTTTACTCCGGGCGACACGATCTCACCCATTCAGCTAAGTGATAATGAGCGGCTCCTGAGAGACCTGCCATTTATTGCCGATGCCAGGATCATGGTGATTCCGGTGTCTGACAATGAAGCCGATATAATGGTCCTGACGAAGGATATCTATTCACTTGGAGCATCTGCCAATATCGGGAGCTTAAAAAAGGGAACGGTATCTGTATTCGAAAAGAATATTTTTGGAATAGGTCATGAATTCCGCGTGGAGGTCCCATACGATTCCAGGTATGCCGAATCTCCCGGTATTGGAATTCAATATCTTGCAAACAACATAAACAGGTCGTTCATAAACCTCGGAGTATATTATTATGACGGACCAGGGAAGAAAACATACGGTTTCGACCTGGGCAGAAGATTTGTAAGCTCAACCACCAAATATGCAGGAGGAATCTCACTCAGGCAGATGTCAACAACAGAGGATCTTGACTCACTGACCATACCTGCGCCGGTGAAATACAATCTCCAGGATTACTGGCTGTCCAGATCGTTCCTGATTGATCCGGAGAATGTTGTACGCCTGGTAATCGGAGGAAGATATACCAATAACAATGTTTTCGACAGGCCGTTTATCCTCCCCGATTCGTACAGGAATCTTCAGAAGTACAGGATAATCCTCGGTTCAATGATGCTTTCCGTGCAGAAATATTACAAGACAAATCTTATATACAGCTATGGAAGAACTGAGGATGTGCCCTATGGAGTACTGGCCGACATCACGGCAGGATGGGAAACAAGCGAATTCAAGAACCGGCTTTATATGGGAACAGGCTTTTCATTCGGCCAGTCAGTAAATAAGCTGGGATATTTTTATGGTTCTGCCGGATTCTCGGTCTTCCTCAATAACAGCCAGACTGAACAGGGAATGGTAATGCTGAGAACAAGATACATTTCAAACCTGTTATATGCAGGACGATCTCGTGTAAGGAACTTTGTGAACATCGATTACACCCGGGGATTCGACAGGTATTACGATGAATTCCTGGTTTTTAACCGTGAAAACGGATTCTCGGGTTTCAGAAATGACTCAATCGGAGGAACCCAGAGGCTGTCGTTCAACCTCGAGTCAGTGGTGTTCAGTCCTGTCAGCTTTTATGGTTTCAAGTTCGCGTTTTTTGGCTTCGCTGATTTCGGATTCCTTTTTGGCACAAATGAGACTCCGGCCAGCGGTGATTTCCTTTCAGCCATTGGCCTGGGTATAAGAATAAGAAATGAGAATATGGTATTCAATACATTCCAGATGCGACTGGCTTTCTTTCCTAATCCTCCCGACTATTCGAGGCTTAATAACCTGCTAATAACAGGAGAACAGTTGCTCCGGCCCAGGAATTTTGAACCGGATATACCGTCCCTGCTGCCATACAAATAGGTTAAATGAACGACATGCTTGCGGATTTTCTTGAATATATTGAAAAAAACAACTTATGCAGGACCGATGACAGGATCCTCCTTGGGGTGAGCGGAGGCATCGATTCGATGGTAATGACCCGTCTTTTTATCACCGGAGGTTTCAAAACGGCCATGGCCCATTGTAATTTTTGCCTGAGAGGCACGGAATCAGACAACGATGAGGTACTGGTGGCAAAAACAGCTGAAGCCTATAATGTGCCTTTTTTTGTGAAGAAATTTGACACTTCAGGATTTGCTAGGGAAAATGGTATTTCGGTTCAGATGGCGGCCCGCGAATTACGCTATCAATGGTTTGAAGAAATCAGGTCAGCCGGTAATTATGATCTCATTGCAGTCGGCCACAACCTTAATGACAACATCGAAACTCTTCTGATAAACCTTGTAAGAGGGACAGGGCTAAAGGGACTTACCGGGATGAAGCCCATAAGCAACAGGATTATCCGGCCCCTCCTTTTTGCAACACGTGCACAGATTGAAGAATACAGCAAACAGGAAAAGATCCCGTTCAGGGAAGACAGATCAAACCTTGACATAAAATATACCAGGAACAAGATAAGACATGTTCTCATCCCGCTGCTGAAGGAGATCAACCCGGGGATTGAGACAATCCTCAACGACACGGCTGAAAGGCTTTCCGAAACAAGTGACATTGTCAGTCGTTACCTGGCAATCGTGGGAAAAGAAACTGCTTTTCCGGAAAAGGGGATCGTGCAAATAAAAATCAAAAATCTCATCCCGTATATTGAAAACAGAACCATCTTGTTCGAATTGCTGAAACCTTATGGAATCACCGGCCCGCTGATAACCGATCTTATTTGTTTGATACGGGGGACCAGCGGCAGCAGAATTACAACAAGTTCACATTCAATAATCAGAAACAGGGACTACCTGATTGTGAAACCGCTGGTGGAAAGCCATAAGACCGTCTGGTGTGAAATAAATAACATTGAAGAGCTTTCAGTTTCGGCGGGGATCGAATCAGCTGAAATAATCTCTATGGCACCCGGCTTTCTTATTCCTGATGACAGGAATATCGCCTGCCTTGACTTTTCAAAAATCAGCTTTCCCCTGGTTATCCGGAACTGGAAACCGGGCGATAGTTTTGTACCCCTGGGGATGACACACAGGAAAAAACTCAGCGATTACTTCACCGACAGGAAATTCTCAATCGTTAAGAAAGAGGAGATTCTGCTTCTTGAATCAGAAGGTAGAATAGCATGGATCATCGGGGAAAGGATCGATGACAGATTCAAAATCACTCCTGCAACTGAAAGGATTCTGAAAGTCAGGGCCAAAAAATGATTCCCCCGGAAAGGGATTCCATTCAGTGACCTTTTAAATAGTCAGATTGTTTTAAAGACTCCTTGAACCATGAATTCCCCTGTCGAGGAGCAGCAGGTCAGCCAGGGCGATTGCAGCGGCAGCTTCAACAATCACCGGTATCCGCAGCGCGATGCATGTATCATGCCGCCCTTTGACTTTAAGAGCCGTAAGTTGACCGGTGCTGAAATCATATGTTCTCTGCTCCGCGCCCGTTGATGAAGTCGGCTTAACTGCCACACGGAACAAAATCTCATTTCCGTTGGTAATCCCTCCGTTAATGCCGCCGGCATTATTGGTGAGCGTTCGTCCTGTCCCGTCAATAATCGGATCATTATGCACCGAGCCTTTCATTGATGCAGCAGAAAATCCTGAACCAAATTCAACACCCTTGATTGCAGGAATTGAAAAAACAATATGGCTAATGGCCGATTCAACCGAATAGAAAAAAGGTTCTCCGATTGCCTTGCGTGGATTCGTGACCTTGCATTCGATTATTCCTCCTATGGAATCATTCTCCAAAACAGCTTTTTCAATAGCCGACTCAATATCAGGGTTGCCGCCTGCCGAAATTAGTCTGGCGGATATTTCGGCAGGTTGCAGAATCTTTTTTGCAATCACGCCCGCAGCAACGAGACCCCATGTTATCCGTCCGGAAAAATGACCGCTCCCGCGCATGTCGGAAAATCCCGAGTATTTTATACCTGCGGTAAAGTCTGCATGACCCGGCCGCGGGATGTTTCTGAAATCATCATAATCTGAGGATATCTTGTCACTGTTCCTGGTAATAACGGTTATCGGCGATCCGGTGGTGTGGTCATTGAAAATACCGCTGAGTATTTCAGGCTTATCAGGTTCATGACGCTTTGTGGTGCCCGTCCTTCCGCTCCGCCTGCGCGAAAGATCATGAACAAAATCATCAGCAGTGACGGGAATACCGGGCGGGCAGCCATCAATGACAGCACCAATCGAATTGCCATGCGATTCACCAAAAATAGACACCCTGAATACTTCTCCAAATGAGTTCATAACCGATCCCTTTTTAATATTACTTACCAGCCTTGTATTTCAAATAAAAATCAACTATTGTCCCTGCCGGCATTTTTTCAACAACAGCTTTTCCTATACCTTCGGTAAGCACGAAATAAATATCTCCGCCTGCCTTTTTCTTATCGTGCAGTATAAGCCTCCCGACCTGATCGCCGGGTATATGATAGTCCCTGAGAAGATTGAACGATTTCAGCATTCCCGTGATCCTTTCAAGATCCGTCACTGATATCAGGCCTTTATTGCAGGAAAACCTTGCCGCCAGTTCCATGCCTGAAGCCACTGCATAGCCGTGAGCCAGCGAACTGCTGAGCTCGATGGCATGGCCGAATGTATGGCCAAAATTAAGTATGCGCCTTAAGCCCGATTCCCTTTCATCCTCGGTGACCACAGCAGCCTTAAAATTAACGGCCATTGAAACCAGCGACGACAGCAACTCAGGATCCCTGCCGATTATGGCATTATAATTTTGTTCAATCTTCTCAAATAATAACCTGTCCCCTATAATACCCGTTTTTATCAGTTCCGCAAGGCCCGAAAAATATTCCTCATCGGAGAGGGTATACAGCATAACCGGATCGCATATTACAAATTCAGGCTGCCTGAAACATCCAAGTATGTTTTTTGAATCGCCGAGATTTACGCCGTTTTTGCCGCCCGTGCTGGCGTCGACCTGCGAAAGAAGGGTTGTGGAAACATAGCCAAACCGTATTCCGCGCATATAGACCGATGCAAGGAATCCGGTTATGTCACAAACCACACCGCCTCCTATCCCGAGCAGAAAACCCGAGCGGTCAATCCCGGCGTCCAGAAGCCTTTCTGCAAGTTGTCCTATCACCTCAAGTTTTTTGCTCTGTTCACCTGGCTGAACTATCAGCACGGGAAACTCAGGGAACCTGTTCCCATATATTGAATGTACATTCTGATCGGTGATTATCAATACTCCGCTTTGCGGAATAAGCTTCCCAGCTGTTTCCCATTCCCTGCCAACAAAGATCTCTGAAACCGATCCGGGGATATTTACGGTAATTTTTTCCAAATTAAAAGAATTTCCGGCCGGTAAAGATAACAAATCCGGAGATCAAACTGTTTATCGGGATATTTCAAAATAAATTGAATCTCCGGTCAGATCATGATCCCCAAAATACAAAAAGTATTATCTTTCATGGCTGTTTTGCTATCATGACCATGAAAGAAAGATACAGGAGGACAATCGAATATTTCAATGCTACTATACCTGTTGCAGAAACCGAACTTGTTTACAGCGATCCTTACAGCCTGATTGTGGCAGTGATTCTGAGTGCGCAATGCACCGACAAAAGGGTCAACATGATCACTCCCCCCTTACTTGAAAAATACCCCGACATTAAATCGATGGCTGAAGCCAGACCGGAAGATATTTTTGAATTCATAAAATCATGCTCCTACCCCAACAGCAAGACGAAGTATCTTTCTGGTATGGCCAAAATGCTGATCAATGAGTTTAACGGGCTCGTTCCTTCAGAACCGGAGCTTCTCCGGCGACTGCCCGGTGTAGGCAGGAAAACTGCACATGTCATTGCATCGGTGGCATTCAGAAAACCGGTCATGGCAGTCGATACGCATGTTATGAGAGTTTCAAAAAGGATTGGACTAGTCATAAATGCAAAAACACCCCTTGAAGTAGAAAAACAACTGACGGCAAATATCCCTGCCCATATGCTGTATAAGGCGCATCACTGGCTCATCCTGCACGGCCGGTATGTCTGCAAGGCAAGGAATCCGCTATGCAGCGAATGCGGCCTGAGGGAATTCTGCAAATATTATCATTCCGAAAAAACATAACACCTTTATCCGGCAGATAATTTTTCAGGGAAATTGGAGTTTTATCCTTACCAACGCAAACAGTTTGCCATTATGTATTTGATTGATCAGATGAAAAGCCTAATGGTCGATTACAGGGAAAAATATGAAGAACAAGAAGCTCTGAACAAAAAACTTAGTGATGAACTGGAATCACTCAGGGGAAAAAACGATCGGGGAAAGCTTCTTCTTGACAACCTCCTGGATTCAATACCTGCCGCCATTGTCATTGTGGATCTCCAGGGCAACATATCAGGTATAAACAGGGAGTTCACGAGCCTGTTTGGCTATACGGCCGATGAGGCCCGGGGAATGAAGCTTGAAGATCTTATTGTTCCGGATGACCTTTTAAGGGATGCCCCCGGGATCCACGACCTTACAATTGAAAACAACAGGATTGAAAAGAAAATAATAAGACGCAGGAAAAACGGAAAACAGATCAACGTTTCTCTTATTGCAACCAGCATTATCATAAACGGCGAGATTGCAGCATATCTGGGAATCTACCGGGATATTTCCACCGACATTAAAAATCAGCTTATCCAGGAGATCCTTTACAATATTTCAACTGCAGCTCTCAATCAGATGGATGTTAAGGATATATATCCAATAATCGTACATGAATTAAACAAAATCTGGGATACTACCAATTTTTTCATTGCTCTTTATGATAAAAAAACCGAAACCCTGTCGATGCCGTTTTTTGCAGATGAAAAAGACAGTTTCGACAAGGTTCCGGCTAGAAAGACAATCACCAGGTGGGTCATTGGCATGAAAAGATCCGTTTTGCTAAAAGAAGAGGACCTGAAGAACCTGGAGAATTCTGGCGACATTGCGCTGGTAGGGACTCCCTGCAAGATCTGGATGGGAGTTCCGTTGAAAGCAGGCAATGAAATCATAGGGATAATGGCGCTCCAGGATTATCACGACGAAAACAAATTCTCGCAGGATGATGTAAATGTCCTCGAGTTTATTGCGAACCAGATTGCCATTGCAATTCAAAGGAGAACAATGCTGGATAATATGATTCAGGCCAGCCTTAAGGCCGAGGAGGCAGCCCGGTCAAAGCAACAGTTCATGTCAACCATGAGCCATGAAATCAGGACTCCGCTTAATGAGGTAATTGGCATTGCAAATCTCCTGATGCAGGGAAATCCCCGCGAGGACCAGATGGATTTTATAAGGACACTCAGGTTCTCGGGCAATCACCTTCTCACCCTGGTCAATGACGTCCTTGATTTCAACAAGATGGAATCGGGCAAGATCGTGTTTGAACAAGTCCAGTTCAATCTCGGGGAATTCCTGCAGGATATAATGCGAACCTATTCTTTCCGCTCCAAGGCAAAAAATCTTGATTTTGATATCGTCAGCAGGGATAATCTCCCTGCAGAGGTAATAGGTGACCCGATAAGGCTGAACCAGATCTTGTCGAATCTTCTGTCGAATGCCCTAAAATTCACAAGTTCGGGAAGTATCCATGTGATCCTCAACGAGTTGTCAAGAACCGGCAATAATATCAGGATTGAATTCAGGGTTCAGGATACAGGACTGGGCATTCCAAAAGACCGGCAGAAAATTATCTTCGACAGCTATACCCAGGCTTCAGCCGATACAACGCGGCAATATGGAGGAACAGGTTTGGGACTGGCCATCTGCAAAAAGCTTGTCGAACTCCAGGGAGGCACTATTGACGTGGAAAGCGAGCCTGGTGCCGGGTCAACATTCAGATTCTTCCTTACTTTCGGGATTCCTGAAAAGACAGAAACGGCCGGGAAAACTGAAAAACCGGAATCATATTCGGGCCTGGAAGGCAAGAGAATACTGATGGCTGAAGACAACAAGGTTAATTTCTTTGTCGCAAACAAATTCCTGGTAAGCTGGGGTGTGCAGGTCACCCATGCAGAAAACGGGAAAATAGCCGTGGATCTTCTGAACAGGGAAGATTTCGACCTCGTAATAATGGATCTTCATATGCCGGTCATGGACGGTATAGAAGCCACAAGAATCATAAGGGAATCTCCCGATATGAGGATCAGATCGATTCCCGTGATTGCCCTTACTGCGGCCATAATGTCAGAGACACATGATAAAATTGAGGACCTTGCCATAAATGATTATGTCCTGAAACCTTTTAAACCCAGGGATCTTTTTGACAAAATATATAAGAACATCAGGGTAGAATAACATGATCATTTGATCACCTGATGCAATAGCGGCTGATGTATTCAGTGGCTTTTCTGTTTCCCAGGCTCAGTGATTTTCTGAAATCAAAACATGCATCATCAACTTTCCCGGAGTTGAGAAGTGAAATTCCCTTGTTGAGCCATGTTTCAGAATTATCGGGCTGAAGGTCGAGCGACATGCTGTAATCCTTGATGGCCCAGTCCCATGATTTTGACAGGAAGTACGAATTAGCCCGGTCTATATAACACTGTGGATCAGAAGGGTGAAGCCTGACGTTACGGTTGAAGTATTCCAGTGCCTTCAGATTATCACCCCTGGCCGTTTCAAGTCGTCCGGCGATACTCAGTGCCCTGGTACTGGAAGGATAAAACTCAAGATATTTCTCTATATCGTCAACAGCCTTTCCGGTTTCCCCTGTTTTCCTGTAGCATTCCGACCTGGATACCAGAAGTTCCGGATCGGAATTTCCGGAATGTATCAGCCTTGTATATGTATCCGAAGCACCGGCATAGTTGCCCGATGCTTCCTGGGCTTTTGCAAGAAGCCTGAGATACTTATCATTCTGTCGGTCCTCCTCAAGCAGGGAGGTTAGGATTTTTACAGCTTCACCATACCTTGACGATGAAAAATTTATCAAAGCATTCCCGTAAAGCAGGGCCGGCTTGCCTGAATACTGCCCGGCAAGCCCGGAATAGAGGTTCTTTGCTTCGTCTATGTTACCTGTTGAAACATAGTACTCAATTTCCGAAATTCCTTTTTCCAGCTGTGTGTACCATTCCTTTTTCCAGAACTGCCGCCATTCAGTCTTATTCTCCACGGAAGCGAATGCCTGATCGAGCATAATTTCTTTTTCGCTCCTTTTAAAAGGCGATCCCAGGCATCGTTCAAGATGATATACTGCAGTTGAAGCATCACCTTTCATCCCGTATATTCTTGCCAGACCGTATTCACCTGATCCCGGGCTAAGCTTATTGGCCGAATTAAAATCATCCGTTGCGCCGGAATAATTGCCCGCAGAAATATATGCATCAGCACGCTGAAGAAGAACAGGGACATCCAAACCTTCCGTTCCCTGTCCTGTAAGCAGGGTGATTGCCTCGTCCGGTTTTCCCGATTCAGTCAGGGCACGGGCTTTCATAAGCAGGTAGGCTTTTTCCTGACCCAGGAGAAACAGGGGTAAGAACAGTAAAATAAAGATTGATGCCTTTTTCATTATGTTTTGACCCGGTTTTTCATTTTAATATTTCAACATTCTTACCGGCCCCTTTCTCAGTTATTACATGGACAAAACCATGGAGATGACTCCGTTCAAGGCCGGTTATCCGTCGTATAAACACCTCGCACTGATAAAAGTAGACTCCGGGTGAAACAATCTTTCCCTTGTATGTTCCGTCCCAGTTAATCCGCGGCTCATCGGTCTGGAAAACCAGAATTCCATACCGGTTGAATATCTTCATGTCAACCTTCTCAACCTGTCCGGAAGTTCTTGCAATCAGCCTGTCGTTAATGTTATCCCCATTGGGAGTGAACACATTCGGAATTTCATAGAAATCGCATGTATCGATGCAAACCATGTATGACTTCTCTCCCTCGTTCCCGACCCGGTCAAAGGCGGACACAGCGTAACAGCCCGACACGACATCACCCGGATAATGCTTGTAAACAAAGGTATTACTATTGTCGATTGTGTTTATTTTTGAAAGGCTTCCCTCGTAATATGGTTTAAAATAAATATAATAACCGGCAACGTCATCAATGCATTCCGGATCATCAAATCGCCATCTGATTGTATTATAAAGGCTGTCGCACTGGCTTGTGACAGTGATTACCGGCTGACAGGGAGGCTCATTATCCTCAGGTGTCGCACATACGATCTGCGAATAATTAATAAGGTTCTTCGGCAAATCATCGGGTACATATCCCCCAACCGATCTGATCCTGTAACAATACTCTTTTCCGTTCTCAAGACCAAGATCAGTATAGGTAAGCTGATTGGTGGAACCAATGGAATCATACCTCATTGTTGAGCTGTTAAGCCTGTAGAAATCATATCGTGAGTTCAGCCACGGAACATTGCGGTTTATGACAAACCTCACCTTCTCATCTCCCGGACTGGCGGTCAGAAACAAGGAGGAGGCATAACCCGGCTCGCCGATCAGGAATCTGTTTCCGGGAGCATTGTTATACAATTCAATTCTATAAATATACCCTTTGTCCCTGGTATTGATGAGCGTGTCGATGATTGATGTCTCATTCAGGGTTGCAGTCCGTATGGATCTGATCTGCTGGTAATCAGTCCCTGTAATTCCTTCCGCCCTGTAAATGAGGTACTCATAAGGTCCGTTTGCAGGGATCGTATCAAGCCTGCCAGGCTTCATCCAGCTTATGTACACAGATCCGTTTGTTACCGAGGTGGTTCTGATACTGACGTTTGTTATTACAGGTATGCCAGATACAAGCGATGAGGAGATCTCATTGGAAGCCTTACTTTCCGTACCATTGGGAAACACCGCAACGATCCTGTAGGTATATTCCTTTCCATATTGAAGTCCATGACCGCCATCTGTATCAACAAATGATGTTGCCGAGCCCCCGGCAGCAAACCCGATCTTAACAAAACCTGTGGTGGCAGGAATTCCTGCTGTGCATGAGTCGGGGCTGAACTGTGAAGGTCCCTCGCGCCGGTAAATATTGAAGCCGGAAATATAATCACTGCCATAATCATCCCATCTCAGACGGATAAATTTGCCTTCGGGCAGTCCATTCAGAAGTGCAGGTGATGGTCCCAGAACCTTTATCTGAAAATTATCGATGTCCGAAAGCTTGAGCTCGTCGCTGTAATCATCCGATTTAATAAGGACATCATAGGGCTGGTTTCTCACAGCTTCAAAGCATGGTGTCCACCGGAATCTTGCGGATGCAAATCCGGCAACAGAATCAACCTTAACAAAACTTGCAGGACAGTTGGCCAGACCGAAAACACCAGAAGTCGCTTTTAATGATATCATATCCTTGTCTTCATCCGTGGCTGTTACGAGAAAATCAACCGGTTTTCCTGCCTCGATGCACATATTTTTAAGCGGACCGTTCACCGGGGGCCTGTTTTTCGTGTCGTATACCTCAATCTGCATATCTCTTACAACCATTCCGATTTTTTTGCCGCGCCGCCATTCCGATATTTCCATCGCAACATTGTATTTTCCCGTATCGGCAGGGGTGTTCCAGATAAGATCGCCGCTAATGGAATCAACTCTTATGAATTTTGTGGCGGGGGGCAGGGTGTAGTTTTCAATCGGCTTACCGTCCTCCCTGGTACACACTGTAAGTTTGTATGAAAGGCTGTCGCCGTCGGAATCATAGGCACCGGGATTATGTATAAACACGTAACCCCTGGCAGCTTTGTCGTATGGCGGATTATAAAGGACTGGCGTGTTGTTCCGTCCTATTGCAGGATTAATGTTAAGCGTTGTTGAAATTGAGAAGACAACATTCACTGAATTCGGAATATTCCTGACATCGGCATTTCTGTTCGGATCCTGTACCACGATCTTGTACACCCCGGGACCCGGATAAGTATGTGTCGTTGTATAAATATTCCTCTTGTAAAAATTGGGGAGATAAAGAATGCTGTTGCGTTCAGCTATTGAAGTTGAATTATCGCCCCAATTCACCTCAAGCTGCTGACGATCAGCAAAACTGAGCGTGTATGTGAAAGTGGTTATGGTTATTTCAAATGTAAGATCGGAGAGCTGAACATAGGTAATCTCTCCTGCCCTGTTGTGTGTGGCACTGATCTTCAGGCTGCACGTGATAAACAAAACGGCTGCAACAAAAATTCCCCTGATAAGATTCTTCACCCGGATAATTATTTTAATTTCTTAATATATCAGCCTGACCCAGCTCCTGCCCTGGTAAGAATAACATCGTCCGTATCATCAATCTACCTCAAAAATCAGACCAAGCATTTTGATTCAGTCTGTAATATCCACCCTGTCCTTTAAATAATCAACGGTTCCAACCTCAATGAAAGAAAATCCGGAACTGCCTGAAAAATTCCCTGCAAGCACAACAATTACGTCATCACTCTTAAGATCATGGCGGCCGGTCAGCTCCGTAAGCGCAATCTTAAGGAAATCATCTATTGATTTTTTCCTTTCCTGATAACTTGCATAAACACCGTATGAAAGCGCCAGCTGCCTCATGGTACTCGTCAGATAACACTGGGCAAGGATGAGCTTAAACCCCCTGTATCCGGCCATATCCCGGATTGACCTTCCCCTCACTGTATCGGCAATAATCACCCTGGCATCTATCCTGACCGATGTTTTAACTGCTACCTTTGCAAGGTAGTGCGATATATTTCCCGATGAATTCAATGCAGGATGGTCAATGAATTTTTCTTTATCATTCTCTGCCTCAATGGCAACCCTGGTCATTGTCTTTACTGCTTCAACGGGGTATTTTCCTGCAGCGGTTTCACCGCTCAGCATGATGGCATCGGTTTGTGAATAAATGGCACTGGCAATATCGCTCACTTCAGCCCTGGTCGGTCTGGGATTCGTAATCATTGAATGCAGCATCTGTGTGGCGACAATAACCGGTTTTCGCTTCTGAATGCATTTTGAAATCATCATGCGCTGAATGGCCGGTATCTTTTCATATGGGATTTCAATGGCAAGGTCGCCTCTTGCAACCATTATTCCGTAGGCATGTTCCAGGATCTCGTCAAAGTTCTCAACTCCTTCGTGATTCTCTATCTTCGCGATTATCTTGATGTTGCTTTCATACTCATCCAACACCGCCTGAACATCAAGTATGTCACGGGCAGTCCGTACAAATGAATGGGCGATAAAATCAAGCCCCTGTTCAACAGCCATCCTGATAAAGATCCTGTCTTTCGCTGTCAGTGACGGCAGGCATATTTTCACCCCCGGAATATTGACACTCTTTCTCGAACCAAGCAGGCCGTCATTCTCAATACGGCATTCAAGATAATCATCATCCTTTTTTATCACTTTGAGCTCTATGTCCCCGTCATCAATAAGTATTGAAGAGCCCACAGGCACATCCTCGGCAATATTTCTGTGATTTACATATATAGCCCTCTCTGAGCTGTTCTTGTCCGGATCACCCATCATGAGAATGATCCCGCCCTTCATCAGCTCGATGGGAGAATCACAATGCGTGGTTCGTATCTCGGGACCTTTGGTATCGATCAGAATGCCTATTTTGTCGGAGACTTTTTTCACGTTGCCAATGATCTTCAATGCTCCCTCAAGGTTAAGATGAGCTGAATTGATCCTGACTACGTTAACTCCTTCCCGGTATAGCTCTGCAATAAATTCCGGATCACAACGCTTGTCAGAAATGGTTGCAACGATCTTGGTCCTCTTGTTCATAAATTCTGTTTTCCTTTGGCCTTCGCTATAAGTGCCTCGACCGCGAGTCTGTAACCATCAAGCCCGAACCCCAGGATGCTTCCGGCACAAAACCTGCCTACAAGACTTTCATGACGGAATTCCTCACGCGCCTGAATATTCGTGATATGCACTTCAACGACAGGTGCAGCTACCGAAGAAACCGCATCCCCGATTGCAACTGAAGTGTGAGTGTAACCGCCCGGATTGAGAATGATGCCATCGGCTGAGAATCCGGCCTCCTGTATCCTGCCGACAAGTTCACCTTCGATATTTGACTGGAAATAATCGAAGTTGATCAGCGGATATCTCTCTTTCAGGGAAAGCAAAAAGCTCTCGAAGGTGACGGTACCATATTTTTCCGGCTCCCGCCTGCCGAGAAGATTCAGGTTCGGGCCGTTTATAATTGTTATTTTCATTGCTCGCCAGACTAAACCGGTTCAGGAGGTAAAAATAGATAAAAAATAGCAAAGTGCGTCAATAATAGCGGGAGGAGCCTTTGATGATGCATAAATCCTGCAGAATAACTGAAATCGCCTTATTGATAATTTTAAAATAGTTTTTTGTTACTTTTATGCTATCAGCAGAAAACTCCGGGGATATCCGGCTAATCCAATCAGTCTGAAATGACGGGCATATACAGTTTAAATACAAACAGATGCGGGAATAATATGTCAAATGACCGTGTCAGACATATATGTCATTTAACTGCAGGAATTGTCAGATCTTCCGGCAAAACTGCAAAGTGTCATTTATCAGTACGATTTCATCGCAAATTACATTTACCCGTTTCGGGTACGGTTGCGTCATCCGAAGTTAATAAAAACCTCTGCTCATCTCAGAACTTTAAAATCCAAACCAGTAATTTATGAAACAACTGATCATCGCAGCTGTAATGATGATCACCGGCTTATCTGTCCATGGCCGGGATCAGGAAACTAAAAACGGGAATAACATCAGATTCTACGATCAGAATCATTTTCTGATCGAGGGGATTGCCTTTGCCGACTCGGTAAGGGAATCCCCGTATGACAGGTTTCCGCTTTCCATGAAAAGCAAAGTCAGGGAACCCGTATGGTCATTATCCAGGAATTCTGCCGGAGTCAGTATAAGATTCATTTCGAACACGACCGCGATCCGGGTAAAATGGGAACTCCTGGAAGACCTGAGGATGAACCACATGGCCGAAACGGGTATAAAAGGGATCGATCTTTACTTTATGGGAAAGGCCGGCTGGCAATATGTCAATACTGCGCGGCCCGAAGGTAAATCGAATGATTTTCTCCTTATCAGCAATATGATACCCGAAAGAAGGGAATACAGGATGTATCTCCCCCTTTATGATGGTGTAACCAGGATAGAAGTAGGGATTGACAGTCTGGCATATATCTCAAAGCCTGAGAAACAAAAGGTCAGACCCATAGTTTTTTATGGAACAAGCATAACCCAGGGAGGATGTGCTTCGCGTCCGGGGATGGTTCATACAAGTATAATCTCAAGAAAACTTGGCATTGAGTGCATGAATTTCGGGTTCAGTGGCAATGGCAGGATGGAAAAGCCGGTCGTTGATCTGATCGCAGGGATCGATGCCCTGTTCTACGTTATTGAATGTTCGGAGAATATGACGCCTGAGGAAATCAAAGCAAACTCAGGTCCTCTTCTTGAAATTATCAGGCAGAAGCATCCTATTACCCCTGTTCTTTTCGTGAACAACGCGAACTATGAAATCTCATCACTCAGTGAATCGGCCATGAAATACATTATTGCCAAGAATAAAATGTTCAGAGAAGTCTTCATGGATCTGATCGAAGCCGGTAACAAGAATATTTATCTTATCGATAAAGAAAAGTCGTTGGGCCATGATCATGAAGCAACTGTGGACGGCGAGCATCTTACCGACCTTGGATTTATGCGATATGCTGAATTCCTCCTGGGGAGATTCAGAGAACTTGGATTGCCTGCTGAATGAACGGGAGACGGCAGTAGGATCCGCATTCAGAACCAATGTACCCTTCATGGAATCAGGCAAATCAGGGAGGGCAGGCAGAATCTCATACCGGGATGCTGCCATTAAGTATATGTTTTTTTATCTCTTCAACTATTGCGGGCGAACCGGCCATTATGGCATAATTGTTCTCACAGCTGCCTGAACCCAGTTTGAATTGAAGATCATTGCCGTCAATGTTTTTAACAACACCTCCGGCTTCCGAAATTATCAGGCCCAGTCCGGAAATATCCCAGATCTTCGTGAACAGGTTAATGCAGCCTCCGAATTTCCCTTCTGCCACACTCAGAAAATCAACAAGTGAATTGGTGGAACGAATACTCCTGGTGGTTTTTAACACTTTCTTATAAATGCCGATACAGTTGCTGAATAATTTTTCATCATCAGTATAATCAACGGAAAAAGCGAACAGGGCATTTCTCAGTTCATGCTGTTTTTTCATTAACAGCATTTTTCCGTTCCTGTAAAGTCCTTTTCCTTTCTCGGCGAGGTAAAGGGTATCTGATGCAGGAAGATAAGCCCCTCCCATTACGGGAAAATCCGCCTCAAACAAGGTAATGAGAACCCCGAACCATGGAAGGGCAGAGGCAAAATTGGAAGTTCCGTCAAGCGGGTCCACAACCCAGGTAAAATCAGACCCTGAGTCGATGAATCCGCTCTCCTCGGAGATGATATTGTGGTAAGGATATCTCTTTCTTATGTTTTCGATAATCAGCTTTTCACTTTTAAAATCAGCCTGTGTGACTATACTGCTCTGGTTTTCCTTTAAGCTGACCTCAAGCTCACGGCCCAGCTTCTTTAACAGCAACCCGCCCGACATTTTCAGGCAATCGATCAGTGTTTGTTTCATTTTATGGTGTTTTCCTGAAGTTAAAAAGACCGCCTGCAATTTCCCGGGTGATGGATGAACGGTCATTAATATAATATTTGAAAATACCAAATATAGGGAAATGCCGGAATATAAGGGGCCTGAGTCCGAATGTTATCAGCGGGCCGCATTTCATTACATCCTGAATTCCGGGCTGATATTTCCCCAAAAAATAGTTAGCTTCGCATAGGCTGATCCGGTTAAAAACAGAGGGCAGAATGGGTCTTGTATGGAAAGAGGCACTAAGAAATTTCAGTATCTATCTCAGGCTTGAAAAATCGATGTCTGAGAATAGCATAGAAGCATATCTGGGTGATATCCGCAAGCTTGAGGTATTTTTCACCGGTGAAGGCGGTGCCATTGAACCTGCCGATGTTACGCATAACGGACTGAAGAAGTTTCTAAATCATATCTCTGAGGGAGGAATCAGTCCGCGTTCGCAGGCCAGGTTAATATCCGGTATCAGGGCGTTTTACAGGTTTCTGCTGATGGATGGAGAGATCAGTGAAAATCCATCGTCACTGCTGGAATCACCCAGGACCGGATTAAGGCTGCCCGAAGTCCTGACAGTAGGCGAAATCGACAGAATGGTAGGGATAATCGATTTAAGCAAGCCTGAAGGACACAGGAACAAGGCAATAATTGAAACTATTTATGGCTGCGGGCTTAGGGTTTCTGAGCTCGTCAACCTAAGGCTCACCGACATCCACCGCAATGAGGGTTTTGTAAAGATAACCGGTAAGGGTAATAAACAGAGGCTGGTACCGATTGGCCACAGGACACTCAGGGAAATAGACCTTTACAAAATCGACAGGAACCGGCTGCCCGTTATTCACGATGAAAATATCGTTTTTCTCAACAGAAGGGGCCGGAAGCTTACAAGATCAATGATATTTGCGATTACCAGGGATCTGGCAGAAAGAGCAGGAATAAAAAAGAATATCAGTCCGCATACACTCCGCCATTCATTTGCAACACACATGATAGAGGCCGGTGCAGATCTCAGGGCGGTGCAGGAAATGCTGGGCCACGAGTCGATCATCACCACGGAAATATATACCCACATTGACCGGAGCTTTCTTCGCGACACGCTTATAATGTTTCATCCAAGAGCCTGATTATTTTTATCTTTTCTGAAATCCAATTTTAATTTTATCTTTGCAACTTATTTCGAAAATCCAATATTTAAGTTAATCTCAAATTCATAAAAGTATGTCGAAAATAAAAAGAGTTTATTCCTTTGGCAGGAAGACAGCGGAAGGTAAAGCTGACATGAAAAACCTTCTTGGGGGTAAAGGTGCCAATCTTGCCGAGATGAGTCTGCTTGGTCTGCCGGTTCCTGCCGGTTTTACGATCACCACGGAAGCATGTAATGAGTATTATAGCAACAACTGTACTCTTCCCGAAGGTCTGATGGCTGAAGTGTGGGAAGCAATGAAAGTTACGGAAGAGACAATGGGGATGAAGTATGGTGATCCCGAGAATGCTTTGCTTGTATCATGCCGCTCAGGGGCACGCAGTTCAATGCCGGGGATGATGGACACTGTGCTCAATATTGGGCTTTGTACCGCCACGATTCCTGGTTTCCTCAAAAAGACAAATAATCAGCGTTTTGTATGGGATTCCTACCGCCGCCTTATTATGATGTATGCCGATGTTGTTATGGAAAAGGCAGAAGGGATTGAACCCGGAGAGGGCAAGGGCATCCGTAAGCAGCTCGACGAAATGCTTGATGAATTTAAACATAAGAAAGGATATCAATCTGATACTGACATTACTGCCGATGAACTCAAAGAACTTTCCGAGAAATTCAGGGAAAGGGTTAAACAAGTGCTCGGCAAGCCCTTCCCTGATGATGCAAGGGAACAGCTGGAAGGTAGTATTAAGGCTGTTTTCAAAAGCTGGAACGGGAAGAAAGCAGTATCATACCGCCGTATTGAAGGAATTCCCGACGACTGGGGTACCGCAGTGAATGTCCAGGCCATGGTGTTTGGCAACATGGGCGACCACTCTGCCACAGGGGTTGCATTTACCCGCAATCCGGCAACCGGTGAGAATCTGTTCTACGGCGAATGGCTGGTGAATGCCCAGGGGGAAGACGTTGTTGCAGGCATCAGGACGCCGAGTCCGCTTAACAATGAGACCAAGAACGAGCAGAACAGGCACCTTCAAAGCATGGAAGAAGCCATGCCCGGAACATACAGGGAACTTTGCCAGATAAGGGAGATTCTTGAAAAATCATTCCGTGACATGCTCGACATCGAGTTCACCATCCAGGAAGGCACACTTTATATGCTGCAATGCCGCGCCGGTAAAAGAACCGGTACTGCTGCCCTGAATATGGCTATGGATATGCTCAGGGAAAACCTTATTGACGAAAAAACGGCAGTGTTGCGCGTTGATCCCGTCCAGCTTGATGAGCTTCTTCATCCCATCTGTGATCCGGAGGCTGAGAAAAAAGTCAGACCTGTGGTCAAGGGCCTTCCGGCCGGACCTGGTGCTGCTGTCGGGAAAATAGTATTCTCTGCCGAGGATGCAGTTGTCTGGGCCCGTAAAGGGAACAAGGTCATACTCGTCCGCGAAGAAACGAATCCGGAAGACGTTGAGGGGATGAGAGCCGCAGAAGGCATACTGACCGCACGCGGAGGCATGACATCGCATGCCGCACTTGTTGCACGCGGATGGGGAAAGTGCTGCATCGTGGGGGCAGGCAGCCTGCACGTTGACGCAGCAGCAAAGAAGGCAAAGGTCAACGGAACCGATATTGTCCTTAAGGAGGGTGATGTCATTACTCTCAACGGTACCAAAGGGAACGTGTACCTTGGCGAACTGGATCTGATGGATGCGACTGAAAATCCGCAGTTCAAAAGTTTCATGACCATGGTTGACAAATACCGGAAAATGGGAGTCCGCACCAATGCTGAAACCGTTGAAGATGCAAAAATTGCCCGCGATTTCGGAGCTGAAGGGATCGGACTTTTCCGGACAGAGCATATGTTCTATGGCAAGAATTCCGAGCAGCCGTTGTTCCTTCTCCGCAAAATGATCCTGAGTGCCAATGAAGCAGAAAGGCGCAGTGCCCTTAATGAACTCTTCATTTACATAAAGGAAGACATGAAGGAAACTCTTGAAGCAATGGATGGCCTGCCTGTAACTTTCCGGCTGCTTGATCCGCCTCTTCATGAGTTTGTTCCCCAGGGTGCAGAAAAACAGGCTGAACTGGCAAAAGCACTTGGAATTAAGGAATCAGAAGTGGTTAAAAGAAGTGAAGCCCTTCATGAATCAAATCCCATGATGGGACACCGGGGTGTCAGACTGGGTATTACCTATCCGGAAATAACGGAAACACAGGTCCGTGCAATGTTTGAAGCCTCGGCAGAGCTGATCAGGGCAAAAAAACATCCCAAGCCGGAGCTCATGGTTCCCGTCACCTGCGATGTGTCGGAACTTGATGTCACCAAAAAGATAGTGGACGCCGTATATGCTGAGGTCCTGAAAAAAACGGGTCTTGAAAAGATAGATTACAAGTATGGGACGATGATCGAAATACCCAGGGCTACCCTTCTGTCTGACCGTATGGCAAAATCCGCCGAATTTTTCTCATTCGGAACCAACGACCTTACCCAGATGACATACGGATTCAGCCGCGATGATATCGGAGGATTCCTCCACGACTATCTCGACAAGGGAATGCTCAGCGCCGACCCGTTCCAGACCATTGACCTGGATGGAGTCGGACAGCTGATTAAAATGTCGGTCGAAAAGGGACGTGCCACCAGGCCCGACCTGAAAGTCGGAATTTGCGGAGAACAGGGAGGCGACCCTGCATCCGTTGAATTCTGCTTTAAAACCGGACTTACATATGTAAGCTGCTCGCCTTTCAGGGTTCCCATTGCAAGGCTCGCAGCAGCACAGGCATCGATAAGGTACGGGAAATAAATAACCGGAACTTTACTGACTGAAACAGAGGCTGTCTCAAAGATCATTTTTAAGGTGAATGCCTGTTAAGCAGCAAAGGGGAACAAAAGGAATAATTATATTCATTCGATCCCGGGGTGCGGCTTCAAACGGGTTTACGGGAAAATGGTACAAAGGCATTAAACCACCTTTCTTTGAGACATCCTCTTTTGTTTTTTCTGACAGGCCTGACGGCGGTAATCTAAATAAAATAATTATCATCCCGTATTTTAATGTTTTAACACTATCTTTGCAATTAATTAGAAAAAATATACCGCATAAAGGTTTAAATTTTATTTATTTCTATCTTTGGGATGAACTGACTTTCACTAACAAATTATACAATGATCACTGAAAAAGAATTGGCAGAATACGGCATTATGAGCCCTCTTGAGATTATTTATAATCCGTCATACGATAAGCTCTACGAGGAAGAGACACGGCCGGATCTGAAAGGTTACGAAAAGGGAACGGTAACCACTACCGGTGCCGTGGCGGTCGATACCGGTGTTTTTACAGGCCGGTCGCCAAGTGACAAGTATGTTGTTCTGGATGATACAACCAAAAATACCGTATGGTGGAAATCAGAAATAAACAAGATCTCCGACAATAAGCCCATCACACAGGAAATATGGGAACACTGCCGTAACCTGGCTGCCGGACAATTGTCAGGAAAAAGAGTATTCGTGGTTGACTGCTTTTGCGGGACCAACAAGGACACCCGGTTGAGTGTGAGGTTTGTTATGGAGATTGCCTGGCAGGCACACTTTGTAAAGAACATGTTTATACGTCCTGATACCGGGGAGCTGAATAACTTTGTTCCCGAGTTTGTTGTACTTAATGC
The DNA here is from genome assembly GCA_009877105.1 of Bacteroidales bacterium. Classification (GTDB taxonomy): domain Bacteria; phylum Bacteroidota; class Bacteroidia; order Bacteroidales; family VadinHA17; genus LD21. Next base: position 278,689 of record WXFD01000043.1, on the reverse strand, counting down.
ATCCAGGGTAATCAATCCTGACTGGAAGAAGCAGGGATTAAACTCTGAAAACTTCGTTTTTTTCAATCTGACTTCCAAAATGGCCGTTATTGGAGGAACCTGGTACGGAGGTGAAATGAAAAAAGGGATTTTTTCGGTAATGAACTATTATCTTCCTCTCAAAGGCATTGCTTCAATGCATTGTTCCGCAAATGTCGGGAAGAAAGGTGATGTGGCAATCTTTTTCGGGCTCTCCGGCACCGGGAAAACCACCCTGTCGGCCGATCCCAACAGGGCACTGATAGGCGATGATGAACATGGCTGGGATGAGGAGGGTATATTCAATTTTGAAGGGGGCTGCTATGCAAAGTGTATTAATTTAAGCAAAAAAAATGAGCCCGATATTTACAATGCCATTAAACGTGACGCCCTGCTTGAAAATCTTGTGATCCTCCCCGATGGGACAATTGACTTCAACGACGATTCCAAAACGGAAAATACCAGGGTATCGTACCCGATTTATCATATACAGAACATTGTAAAGCCGGTATCCAGGGCTGGTCATGCAAGCAAGGTAATCTTTCTTACCGCTGACACTTTCGGCGTATTGCCGGCAGTGAGCCGCCTTACCGAGGAGCAGACTGAATATTACTTCCTAAGCGGATACACTGCAAAGGTGGCAGGAACGGAAAGGGGTATCCTGGAACCCGTACCATCCTTCTCGGCATGTTTTGGAGCAGCATTTTTGATGCTCGATCCGATAATATATGCAAAGGAACTTACGAAGAAGATGAAGGAACACGGAGCCGAGGCCTGGCTGGTAAACACAGGATGGATCAGCGGTTCATACAATACGGCTTCGAGAATTGATATACCCGTCACCAGGAAAATAATCAATTCAATACTTGATAACTCAATCAGCAAATATCCGTTTACAAGTCTTCCTGTGTTCAACCTTAACATACCATCCCGTATCGATGATATCGATCCGAACCTCCTCGATCCCCAGAAAGCCTGGGATTCAGCGGTTAAATGGAGGATTGCTGCAACCGACCTGGCCCTGAAATTCATAAACAATTTCAATAAGTTCTCAGGAAATGACGAAACAATGAGCCTGGTCGCTCATGGCCCGAGGGTCATTTGAAATCTGCCGGAATGCATGTCCTGAAATATACCGGAGTTTTCATTCTTTCCTATCTTATCGGTTCAGCAGCAACAGCTGTATGGGCAGGCCGGATATTCCACAAAACGGATGTAAGGAAGCATGGGAGCGGCAATGCCGGAGCAACAAACGTTATAAGGGTTTTAGGTTGGAAAACCGGGATTCCCGTACTTTTGATTGATATTTTCAAGGGATACCTGGCTGCATCCCTGCCGGTTTTATTTAAACTTGCCGGACCCGGGACTGCCCAGTTGATCAACCTCCAGATATTGACGGGTCTGCTTGCGGTTTGCGGCCATATTTTTCCCGTTTATGCCGGATTCAGAGGCGGTAAAGGAGTCGCAGCAATCTTCGGGGTCCTGCTGGCCATTCATCCGCTGCTCACCCTTTCATGCATCGGAGTATTTCTCCTGGTATTTCTTGCAACCGGATATGTTTCACTTGGATCATTGAGCGCCGGCGTTGCCTTTCCCGTTTTCCTCTTCCTCTTTTTCGATACCCCTTCGGTGATTTTCAAAGTTTTTTCAGTTGTAATTGCAATTATGCTGATCATCACTCACAGGAAAAACATTTCAAGGCTTTTAAAAGGCGAAGAATCAAAGCTTCTAAGAAAAAATACCGGTACCGGAAAGAACTAGATCCTGTCAGTACTGCTCAAGCAGCGCTATTCTTTTCTTGATGGGAGGATGGGTGGCAAACAGGCCGGAAAATGAAAAGGTGCTTTCTTTCTCTTTCAGGCCGGGATTTTCTATAAACATCTGTGCAACATCCTTTCTCTTTACTGCTTCGATCACAGGATCTTCCGATATCTTCCTCAATGCCGAGGCCAGCGAAAGGGGCCTCCTGGTCAGTTCAGCCGATCCTGCATCGGCAAGGTATTCCCTTTTCCTTGAAAGAGCAAATCTGAACAGCATTGCAAGCAGGTAGCCAATCAGGGCCAGGACCAGTGCTATCAGTATTCCGGCCCCCTCTTTCCTGCCTCTTCCTGATCTTCCGAAACGAAGGGAACGGAACAGCATTTCAGCAATGAATCCGAATATTCCCACAAAAACAATTGAAATAATAAGCAGCCTTACATCCCGGTTCCGGATATGGGTAAGTTCATGCGCAATAACTGCCTCAAGTTCATCATCCTCCAGCTTATTGATGATCCCGCGCGAAAGCGACACCGTATATGTTGACGGATTGACCCCGCTTGCAAAGGCATTGAGGGAATCATCTTCGATAATATTCACTTTAGGCATTTTCATCCCTGATGAAATACAAAGATTCTCCACCAGGTTGTAGACTCTTTTGTTTTGCTTTCTCTCGAGCGGCCGGGAATTCGTAGCTGAATTGATAATCGCTGTGTGCGAAAACCATGCAATGACAAACCAGATTGCAACTCCTGCTGTAATCCAGGGGACCGTTCCAAGAAATGAGTGGTTTATGCTGAACAGACTGACCTGCTCATTTCCACTCACCATCGACATAAAAAAGAAAAACAGCCAGGTCAGGGCATAAAAAACAAGCGGGAACATGATCAGAAGCAATACGGAGTTCACGTTATTTTTCCTGATCTGGCTCTGAAGTCCAAAATACTTCATTTACTGGAACTTAATTTGCGGAGGTTCCTCAATCACAGTACGTTTATCACCCAGGTCAAACATAGGTTCACGTTTGAAATTGAACATCGTGGCAACAATATTTGACGGGAAGACCTCGGTGGCCACGTTAAGCTCTTTTGTAGCCGAGTTAAAGAATCTGCGTGCAGCTGCTATCTTGTTTTCAACATCGGAAATCTCATTCTGCAAATCCATGAAATTCTGGCTGGCTTTAAGGTCGGGATATGCTTCAACCGAAACCCTTAAACCATCGAGTGCACTCGAAAGACGGGCTTCGGCAGCTATTTTATCGTTTATCGTTGACGCTTTCATGGCATTTGCCCTGGCCTCAGTAATCTCCGTAAGGACACCCCTTTCATGAACCATATATCCTTTAACGGCCTCAACCAGCTGCGGAATGAGATCATGCCGCTGGCGCAGCTGAACATCAACATCGGCAAATGCCTGTTCCCTGCTATTCCTCAGTCTTACAAGCCTGTTATAAAGAGAGATCGCCATCAGGATGAAAGCGACGATGATTCCTAAAATAACCAGTAATACTCCCATTGTTGTTTTTATTAGATTAATAATTATATTTAATTCAGATAAAATTATAAATAAACCCGGATATTATTACAAAAGGAAAATCAATAACCTGAAAAAGGGTAAATTAATAACCAGTTCAACCTGAATATTATGGAAAAGAGTTTAAAAGGAACAAAGACTGAACAGAATTTGCTGAAAGCATTTGCAGGTGAATCGCAGGCAAAAAACAGATATGAATTTGCAGCCAAGGTTGCGAAGGAAGAAGGATACGAGCAGATAGCCGGTATCTTTCTTGAAACGGCGCTTCAGGAGCAGCAGCATGCCAAAAGATTTTTCAACTTCCTCGAAGGCGGAATGGTTGAGATAACAGCCTGCTATCCGGCCGGTAAAACAGGAACAACAAAGGATAATCTGAATGCAGCGGCAGAAGGCGAGCATGAGGAATGGAGCGAGCTGTATCCCGCATTTGCAGAGGTTGCGGAAGAAGAGGGTTTTAAGAATATTGCCACAGCCTTCAGGGCAATTGCAGCGGCGGAAAAAGGACATGAGGAGCGATACAGGAAACTGCTGGAAAACCTCATGAAAAACAAGGTTTTTGAACGTGATGATAAAGTATTCTGGTATTGCAGGAAATGCGGTTACATTCATTTCGGCACAAAACCCCTGAAGAACTGCCCGGCATGCCTGCACCCGATGGGCTACTTTGAAGTGAAAGCCGACAACTACTAGCAGATGCATGACGGAAAAGAGATGCTCGGGCTGATACTCAGGCGCCAGAGTGAAAGGAAATACAGCAACAAGCCGGTTGAACCCGACAGGCTTGAAAGGATCATAGAAGCAGGAAGAATGGCACCTTCAGCCTGCAATGCCCAGCCATGGAAATTTGTGGTGGCCACGGATGCTGAAGTGATTGCCGGACTGGCAAAAGCCGCATCTGCAAAGCTTCTGGGCATGAACGGCTTTGTCGGTCAGGCCAATGTCATTGTTGTCATTGTCAGGGAAAAACCCAATATTACTTCACGCGTGGGCGGGGTGGTCAAAAGCAAGGATTATTCAAGCTTCGATGTAGGGATTGCCGTCAACAGCATGATCCTTCAGGCTGCTGCAGAAGGCATTGGTTCATGCATCATTGGCTGGTTCGATGAAAAGGAGGTTAAAAGGATCCTTGGGATCCCTTCATCCAGAAGGGTTGATCTGATGATCACCCTCGGGTATCCGGAAGGAGAACGCAGGAACAAAAAGCGCAAACCGGGGGATGTGACCGTATCATATAACAGATATTGATGCTGAAGCCGGCCCGGTAACCAGCCGGAATGCCGGTCTGTTATTATTTTAACAGTTCCAGCGCTTCCCTCATCCGCCTGACGGCCTCAGCCAGTAATTCATCTGAATTAGCGTACGAGATTCTTATACATGAGGGAGCACCGAATGCATCACCTCCCACCACGGCAATACGGGCTTTATCTAGCAGGAAAAGTGCAAGATCGTCAGAAGTGTTAATTTTAACGCTGCCATCCGACTTACCCAGATAATAGGAAATGTCGGGCATAACATAAAATGCTCCCTGGGGCACGCTCACCTTCAGCCCCGGTATCTCTTTCAGCATTCCGCAGATAAGATCCCGCCTCCGGTGAAACGCTTCCTTCATCTTCCGGCGTGAATCATCCTGACCTTCAAGTGCTGCCAGCGCGGCCCGCTGTGCAATTGAACATACTCCCGAAGTAATCTGTCCCTGCAGTTTATTGCATGCTTTTGCGATCCACAGCGGAGCACCCAGGTATCCGATCCTCCAGCCTGTCATGGCATAACCTTTTGAAACCCCGTTCACCGTGATCACCCTGTCGTAAATAAAGTCAAAAGATGCCATGCTGACATGCTCCCCTTCAAAAATGATATGCTCATAGATCTCATCCGACATCACAAAAAGGCCCTCATGCCTTTCAACGACCCTGGCTATGGCCTCCATCTCATTCCCTGTATAAACCATTCCGGTTGGATTGGATGGGGAATTGAATAACAAAAGACGGGTCTTTTCAGTTACAGCTTTCTCAATCTGACCCGGACTAACCTTGAAATCATTTTCAATCTCTGCTTCCACAATAACCGGCTTGCCGCCGGCAAGGACGACCTGGTCATAATAGCTTACCCAGTAAGGTGCAGGTATTATCACCTCGTCACCCGGGTTGATAATGCACAGCATTACATTGGCCAGGGAGTGCTTCCCTCCGGCTGAAACAATTATCTGATCAGGCGTATATTCAAGTCCGTTTTCTTCCCGGAATTTCCTTGATATGGCTTTTCTCAGATCATCGTATCCGGGAACCGGCGGATATTTTGTGTAATTGTCATCTATCGACTTTTTTGCAGCTTCTTTGATATAATCAGGAGTATTGAAATCGGGTTCTCCCAGACTGAGGCTTATTACATCGAGTCCCTTTGCCTTGAGCTCACGGCTCTTCTGTGCCATTGCCAGAGTTTGCGAATCTGAAAGCGCCCTGATACGGTCAGACAGGTATTCCATAGGTTTGATTTTTTTAATGTTTTTTCATGGACGGTGTCAAATGTATAAAGAAAATCGAAAATGCAAAATATTTGTCCGGAGAAGAATCCGATGCCCGAAAGAGGTTAACAGGACCCTCCGGCTGCCGGGAACTAACTGATCTCCCGGTCATGCAGGTTTGCGTGATGCATAACTACACGGGGAAATTCGGGGTTAACGGCAAGATGTTTTTACATCGCGATGATATATAATAATTCTCCTGGTAACATATAATTGCGGTTCAGGTTTTTAAACCTGTCAGGCAGGAATGGGTATATTACCGGAAAAAATTTTACGTTTGTATGTTAAAATGAATGTTATGGAGACCCTTTACGAGATTCTGAAAATTGTATTACCAGCCGCCATTGTCCTGCTGACTGCCTGGGTTATTTTAAGGAACATGATCCGGAACGATCAGAACAAGAGGAGGCATGAACTGATTCTGCAGGGTGCCCGTACTGTTACACCAATACGGCTTCAGGCCTACGAGAGAATTGTGTTGTTCCTGGAAAGGATCTCAATGGAATCGCTGCTTATCCGTATCAGTACTCCTGACATGACGACAGGGCAGCTTCAGACGGCCCTGCTGTCCGCTATCCGAAATGAATTTGAACACAATTTGTCACAACAGATCTATATGAGCCCGCAGGCATGGGAAATTGTGAAAACCGCTAGGTCGAACACAATAAAAATCATCAACAGCGAAGCTGAAAAAATTAAGCCCACCGCCCCGGCAATCGAACTTAGCAAAAGACTCCTTGAGAAGGTAATGGAACTTGACAAGGAGCCAACCAGGGCCGCAATCGAATACATCAAGAACGAAGTGTCGGAAATTATCTGATCTCCATGAAGGCGCACCGTTCAGCCGGTCTCGGCGGTACCTCTCCAACAGGTAATCGCAAACCCCGGACTCGCTCGTTCTGCACCTTCATTCTAAAGAAGCTCAACGCTTCTCCTGACAAATGTGCCAAGCTCCTCTCCCCTGAGCATATTGTTGGCCAGCAGTGCCAGGTCAATCAGCTGCTTTACAACCTTGTTTTCTGTTCCGTAGGAGCCTAATATATCTTTTCTTGCATTCTCGCAGGTTTCCAGTTCCTTACGCAGCTTTTCCAGATCATCCTTTTCAAACTGGCTTATTTCCTCTGCCTTTTTCTTTTTATGCTCATTCTCCATGAACGAGATCTCATCTTTAAGCCTGTTCCTTTCAGAATTATTCTCCGTAAGCCTTTCTCCTGCCTTTTCCTGCAGATCATCCGCAATCCTGAGGATCAGCGGATGGTTAAGATTAACCACAATATTGTAACTGTCGGGCAATTCACCGTAAAAGTTCATACCTCCGCCAATCTGTGACATCTCTTTCATCCTCCGCATGAACTCAGACTGGGTTATGATGACGGGAGCGTCATTTTCATCAAGAGTTTCTGTCACCACGTTAAACACTTCCTTTGATGTCATTTTCAGGTTAAACACTCCCCTGATGTCATCCTGCCGGTCCTTTGTCAGTTTTGATTCTTTCTGATCCTCCTTCTGAATAAGCTTATCAATAACATCCGAATCCACTCTTACGAACCTGGAGTCCTTGAACTTTGTCTCAAGGTGATTGATCAGGTGCACATCGAGCTGTCCATCGAGATGAAGAATATCATATCCCTTATTCCTGGCCTTTTCAATATAGGTGTACTGATCGGTCTTGTTTGTCGAATATAGATAAACAAGCGTCTTGTTCCTGTCAGTCTGGTTTTCCTTAATCAGCTTCTCGTACTCGTCAAAAGTGAAAAATTTATCTTCCGTATTTTTAAAAAGGGCAAATTTCGAAGCTTTCTCATAAAATTTCTCTTCTGTGATCATCCCATAGTCGATAAACAGCTTGAGACTGTCCCATTTCTTTTCAAATTCTTCGCGATCTTTCCTGAATATCTCGTTCAGTCTGTCTGCCACTTTTTTTGTAATGTGAGCCGAAATCTTTTTTACGTTTGTGTCGCTTTGCAGGTAGCTCCTCGAAACATTCAGGGGGATATCCGGTGAATCAAGAACTCCGTGAAGCAGTGTGAGGAACTCGGGTACTATCCCTTCAACCGAGTCGGTCACAAAAACCTGGTTACAATACAGCTGTATCTTGTTCTTCTGGATCTCGATATTGCTTTTTATTTTTGGAAAATAAAGAATGCCCGTCAGCTTGAAAGGATAGTCCACATTCAGGTGTATATTGAAAAGAGGCTCTTCTCCCATCGGATACAGTTCCCTGTAGAAATTCCTGTAATCTTCATCCTTAAGGTCGGCCGGCTTAAGGGTCCAGGCCGGGCGGGTATTGTTGATAATTTTATCCTTTTCAGTATCAACATATTTTCCATCCTTCCATTCCTTTTCCTTGCCGAATGCAATTTCAACCGGAAGGAACTTGCAGTATTTTTTCAGGAGCTGTTCGATCCTGTCTTCTTCAAGGAACTCCTTTGAATCCTTGTCAATATAAAGAATCACATCTGTTCCCCGGTTTTCCTTTTCTGTTTCCGCAATCTGATATTCAGGACTCCCGTCGCAGACCCATTTTACAGCCTGTGCCGGTTCATTCCATGATCTGGAGATGACTTCAACCTTGTCGGAAACCATGAATGAGGAATAGAATCCCAGACCAAAATGACCGATAATGGAATTGGCCTGATCCTTATACTTATCCAGAAAATCATTTGCGCTGGAGAAGGCAATCTGATTCAGGTATTTGTCTATTTCATCCGCTGTCATCCCCACACCGCTGTCAGATACCCTGATGGTTTTTTTCTTCTTATCAACCGACACCCGGATGGTTAAATCCCCGACTTCCCCTTTAAAATCTCCGGCAGATGCGATTGTTTTGAGCTTTTGTGTTGCATCCACTGCATTTGATATCAGTTCCCTCAGAAAAATCTCATGATCAGAATACAGGAACTTCTTGATTATCGGAAATATGTTCTCGGTAGTTACTCCAATTTTTCCTGTTTGCATACGGATTTATTTATTTATTAGACATTATTTACGCCGCCTCAATTTCAAAAGGCGTGCCGCTGTGTGAAAACTGACAATTAGTCACCTATTCCTTGTTCCTGGCGTCAACATCCAGCCTGAGATGCCAGGTTCCCTTGTCAAAACGATATGCATCATAGGAATAGTCAGGGCCGTAGAATTCCCTGTTGTTCAGGTATTCAGGGGATATAGGTACAAGGTGGTCGAATACTATCATTTTGTCAGACATGAATCTGAGTGAGATCACTGCAGTAAAGCTGTACTCAAGCACTTCCCGGTATTTAACTTCGGTTCCGGTGTCGAACCATTTTTTTCCGAAAACCGGCCTGTCCGCGTCATCAAAACTGAGAACGTCAATTACTTTCCTTGTTATTGCAGGGTTGCCATAATCAATACCAAGAATCATCCAGAAAACTTCGTTTCCTTTTCTCACCGGTCTCATATCATAATAAAGAGCCCCATACCAGTCCTCCTGAAAGTAAGAAGTATCGGTCCTGATACTGTCAGGGTTGTAATTTGCGCTGAGCCTGAGGATCCTGTTGCCCTCCTTTCTCCTGTTAATGAAATAACAGTAGTACCTGCCAGGATTTTCTTTCAAAGGAAGATTCCAGGTGATGATCTTCATCCTTGAATCCTTCGACGTTATTTGTCCAAGATATTTCAGATTTGAAAATTCATGACTGAAAATGGAATCTGAATAAACGTAGCTGTCGATTATCAATCGTATCGAGTCGCTGGCCAGTATTTTCTGCTGGTCTGGAATCCCTGAAGCAATTCTGCCAAAAAGCCTGGAAAGTTCATCTTCCGGATTGTTTTCACGGACAACAGCAAGGTTTGAAATAACTGCTGAGAAGAATATAAGAATTGCGGCGTAAAATTTCATTCCTTTCTGGTATTTGCCATTGTATCATCCAGAAGATCGAGTATCTGCCGGCATGCAATGGATATTTCTTCCCCGGAGATGATCAGCGGGGGTGCTATCCTGAAGGCTGAGTCGCAAAAAAGAAAATAATCGAGAATCAGTCCGAACGAGGGAGCATTTGCCACTGCATAACTTACATGACGGGGTGATGCAAGCTGAACCGCAAGCATGAGCCCCTCGCCTCTTATTTCAGTAATCAGGGGATGGACGAGGAGTTTTCTGAACAGGTCTGACTTGAAGGCACATGATCCGACAAGCTTTTGCCCGATTATTACATCGAGTGAAGCCAGCCCTGCAGCGCAGCATACAGGATGGCCGCCGAAAGTGGTAATATGTGACAGCGCCGGATCAGATGCAAGGGATGACATATTTTCCCTTGATGAAATAAATGCCCCAAGCGGCATTCCGCCTCCAAGGGCCTTTGCCAGCACCAGTATATCGGGAACCACACCATATCTCTCCAGGGCAAACATGGTGCCTGTCCTGCCAAAACCTGTCTGAATCTCATCAAAAATCAGCAATGCGCCCGACTCATCGCATTTCTGCCTTAGTTTTTTCAGGAAATCGTTTACAGGAACAATAATTCCGGCCTCACCCTGAATTGGCTCAACAATGACGCAGGCAGTATGGTCGTCGATAATCTCAAGTGACTCCGCATTATTGAAATCAGCAATGTAAATATCAGGAACAAGCGGCCGGAAAGGATTCCTGAACTTCTCGTTTCCCTGAACCGACAATGCTCCAAGAGTGCTTCCATGGTATGAATTCCTGAAAGAGATTATTTTGCTTTTCCGGGTCAGTTTTTTTGCCAGTTTGATGCTTCCTTCAACAGCTTCACTCCCAGAATTGACAAAATAGCAGCACTCAAGCGGTTCGGGCAGCAATGAGGCCAGCTTTGCAGCATATTTCACCTGCGGACTTTGAATAAATTCACCATAGACCATCAGGTGCATATACTTGTCGGCCTGCTCTTTTACGGCATCTACCACTTCCGGATTGCAATGCCCCGTGTTGCTGACTGAAACTCCCGAAATAAGATCGATATACCGCTTACCGTCAGGTGCATACAAATAAATACCTGATGCTTTCTCAATCTCCAGAAGCATCGGCATTTCCGAGGTCTTACCCAAAAAATCAAGAAAAAGCCGGCGGTTTGAAAGCATGTTGCAGGAAGGCACTATTTCGCCATCACATTAATGTCATTTAGCAGGGAATCCTTGAATGATTTCCCGACCGGTATATTCTTCACAGTGTTGCCGATTGTAATATCCAGCGAGTTTTCCTTAATGGTCTTTATCATGCTTTTATTTATGATGAACGATCTGTGCACACGCAGGAAAACACTGGAAGGCAACTGGCTTTCAATTGCCTTCATTGTAAAATGAATTGTATACTTGTCGGTCTTGGTATTGAGAGTCACATAGTTTTCAAGGGCTTCAACAAAAACGATATCCTTGAGTTTCAGTTTTACCAGGGTGGAGCCCTTTTTAATAAATATTTCCTCATCCTCTCCCGGACTGTATTCCTTGGGTGAAAAATACCTTATCGTCTTGTCAATGGCTTTGCAGAACCTCGAATAGGTAACTGGTTTCAAAAGAAAATCAACAACGTTGAAGTCGAAGGCCCTGAGGGCAAACTCACTTTCACCTGAGACGATTATAATGTTTGGGGGATGGTCGAGGCTGCCGATAAAATCGAATCCGTCCATCTCCGGCATTTTAATGTCAAGCAGAATAAGGTCAATATCCTTGTGTTTGATTATTTCATTTCTGGCAGAGATGGCATCATAAAATACACCGATCAGGTTAAGGGAAGAGTACTTGGTGACATATCCCTCCAAAACTTTGCAGCTGAGTTTGTCGTCATCAACAATAATGCAGTTCATTATTCCATTTTTTGAATCGGAATTAACTTTTTCAAAAATAGTAAAATTTTTTAAATCAAATTCAAGATTCAGAATTAATTCCCTTCAGTCATGCCTGGTTCTGAACCAAAAAATATTTCCGGAATTAGTGCTATAACAACCTGTGTATAACAAGGCGGTTCATCCGGAGATTGCATGACTGACATTGGTTCAAATGTGATCACGAGGCCCGGCATCATAAAATGTCAGCCTGCATTGCCAGGGTTATCGGAAGAGTATCGGAAATTCCAAAAAAAGAGGGGTGTATCGCGATACACCCCTCAGGCAATCTCTAAGTGTAAAAATTAAAGACCTTTGTTGAGTGCCGGAGCTGCTTTGAATTTTACGACTTTCTTTGCAGGAACATTTAATTTAGCGCCGGTACGGGGATTGCGAACCACTCTCGCGCTCCTTTTGTTAACGGTAAAGGTGCCCATACCGGGAAGCTGGATCCTCTCGCCTTTCTTCATAGCTTTTCCAAAAGCTGCGACGAAAGCGTTCAGAGCTTTGCCTGAGTCTTTTATCGAGAGGCCGGCATCATTAGCAATTGCATTTACTAATTCTTTTTTTGTCATGACGAATGATTTAAAGGTTAGACCAAAGGTTCTAATTGATGCAAATATATTCCAATTTATATGATGTGCAAATAAATTGATCCCATTTTCCGCAAATAATGGTGGTTTTAGAACAAAAGTTCTGGTTTTTTGGCAAACCAGGGTATTTCATTAATGCCTATCAAGATCCTCATTCTGTGGCACTTTGCTCTTTTTTTCGCATTCATGATTGTTAAAATCCTGTTAATAAATAGTTTAAAACATTGAATGACTGACGATTGATATATTTTAAACCATAAGCCTGATAAGTTAAAAATGTATTATATTTGCTGCGGATACCCATGGGCAGGCCGGGAATCCCATACCTGACCCGTGCCTGTAATCATCCCGGATCATTAAAAATAACCTTTCGGGGGGAACAGGCGGGATATGAATGGAGAAATGGCAGAGCGGTCGAATGCGGCGGTCTTGAAAACCGTTGTTCCGCTACCGCGGAACCGGGGGTTCGAATCCCTCTTTCTCCGCCAAAATCATCATCTCAGACCCGCAGCTTCAGCTGCGGGTTTTTGTTTTACACGGATTACGAGCCATGCCCGGCATGAGCGAGGAAGTCGTGTGAAACAAAAAACAAGCCCGCAGGGCGGCTGAGATGGTGATTTTGAAGCATCCCCCAAGGGATCACCGACGAACGAAGTGAGGAGGTAATCCCGCGGAACCGGGAGTATCTGCCCTGCAGCCCGGCTCCTTCCTTCGGCCGCCGTAAGCTTGCCAAAGGCGGCGCGTCAACCATGTATATAATCTCCGGCCTTTACGCCCGCCACAACCCAATCTGCAGTTGGTTTCGCCATGCTTCAGGCCGGGCAGTACAATTTACTGACCATTGCCATGGATTACGGCATGTCAGGCCGGCTTCCGGCAGTTGTCGACACTCCATTTACCGGCACCGTATGAAGCAATGAAAAGGAACAGGAAACTGAAAAGCACCGCCAGCTCTCCATGATTATTGATAGGCAGCAATCCGGCCGAGGAATGTCCTATGAAATATGCCGCGGCCATCTCCCCACTGGCGATAAACGCCGTTATTCTTGTCTGCCATCCTATCAGGATCAGCAGCCCGCCAACTGCCTCAATAACAGCAGCAATGATCATCATGACATTGTCAGGTGGCATACTGCCGCTCAGAAATCCGCCGATCTTCTGAATACCATGCGGTATAAACAGCAGTCCTGTGACTATTCTCAGGAGGGCAAAAATCTCATTCTGGTATCTTTCAAGAAATTTCATAACAAACAATACTTAATGATTTGATAATTCTGTTTTGTTCCTGACCGATTAAACACCGTTACATCATTTATGTTCAAACCGAATGCAACCATCTGTGCCTTACAGGCTACATGGTATCTGACCCGGCAAAGTTCACGAAGCTGCACATGGGATACCCGGTTTAATCAGTGGCTATATGAATCCGGATTCATTCTGACATAAATCACTCCTGCCTGCTGTCAGATCCTTTCCATCACTTTCTTAAAGGGCGCCAGGAGTGTGTTCCATGGAATCTGCGAAAGAACCATCAGCACAAGTACGGCAGGCGAAAAATATGATACGGCAAGAACAATGGCCAGCCCGTTATTCATGTATGCTGACCCTATAGCCACCGCAATCCTGCTTTCCCTGTTTTCACGGGGGATTATCATGTAACCAATGATATGCAGCAGTATGAATAACAGGTATAATGCTGCCAGCTTCCATACCAGCCCAGCCGGATTCCCGAGGATGACCTCCCTCTGTGATGAAATGGTTACAAACACAAACGAAAAAATAATCAGCACATTGAAGGAGGTTAGGAGATCATGCAAACCAGCCACGACACCGGGAAGGAGTTTTTTTGTCAACTGTGACAGGATCATCGGGACAAAAACCAGGATAACTATATCCCTCAGCATCAGAAATTCGTCAATGTCGACCAGCCTTATGTGCACCAGCCTGAACAGCAATGGAACAGTAAAAGGTGCTATGAGCTGGGTCAGTATGGCAAGGCTCATGGAAAGCGGAATATTACCCTTTGCGATATCCGTCAGTACCGGCGATGAAACACCGGCAGGCATGGCTGTGAGGAGAAGGATGCCAACGGCAAACTCATGGTCAAATATCCCCGACAGGAAATAAAATCCCAGCGGGATGACAATCATGTAAACAAAGGTGATCCACGACATCAGCCGGAGATTTTTCATGTTCTCAAGGATTTCGATGGCATCTATCTTCATGAAAGCCACGAAAAGCATCATTGCCAATAGTATCTTCTGCACAACCGGCGATGTGTTCACTTCAAAGGGAGGCCAGAGGCCGAGAATGATACCGGCAATCATAACAACCCAGAAATGCGTCTCAACTAGCCTTATGATCTTCATGCATCTCTCCGTTATACCCGGCAGGCCGGAAAAATCTGCCGGCAAAGATCAGGAATTTTGTTTTTCGGTAAACAATCATGCCTGAATTTTTGTATAACGCTTGCTTTAATGATTGTTAAATGTATTTCATACTGGTTTTATTTCTGCTAAATCAGGATTAAATTCAGCCCCGTTGATGCGGAAGCCGGATTTATTCCGCTCTCAGTAAAAGTCCATTTACAACATGAAAATAATAGTTCTTGACGGATATGCTTTAAATCCGGGCGATCTGAGCTGGGAAAAGCTTCACGGCCTGGGTGATGTAAAAATTTATGACAGGACCCCGGCTGAGCTTGTCCTGAAACGGGCGGAAGGCGCGGAGATACTGCTTACCAATAAAACGATACTGGAGGCAGGAACACTGCAGTTGCTTCCGAAACTCAGGTATGTCGGGGTGCTGGCAACGGGGTACAACGTCATTGATACGGCTGAAGCCCGCAGGCTTGGGATTACCGTGACCAATATACCGGCGTACAGCACCGCCTCGGTGGCCCAGCATACTTTCGCACTGATACTGGAATTGTATCTTCACATACAGCGTTACAGCGATTCTGTTCGCGCAGGCAAATGGTCAAAGTCAAAAGATTTCACATACCGCGACCTGCCCCTGAGGGAACTTGCCGGCAAAACTCTCGGCATCATCGGTTTTGGAAACATAGGTAGAAAGGTTTGCGAAATAGCCATGGCATTTGGCATGAAAGTGGTTGCATATTCCCCTTCGAAGAGCAATGCACCGCAATATGACGGATTTGAATGGGATGAACCCGACGGCCTTCTTTGCCGTTCTGACATTGTCACCCTCCACTGTCCGCTAACCCCTGAAACCGCAGGAATGATCAGCAAAACCAAACTGAAACTGATGAAAAAGAGTGCATTCCTGATAAATACATCACGTGGACCTCTGATCGTTGAGGAAGATCTGGCCGATGCTCTCAATACAGGCATCATTGCCGGTGCCGGGCTGGATGTTCTGGCCCTGGAACCGCCCCCGTCAGACAACCCCCTGCTGAAGGCTAAAAACTGCATCATAACACCCCATATTGCCTGGGCAACCATTGAAGCCAGAACCAGACTAATGGAAATCGCGGTAGAGAATATCCGGGCTTTCATTGCCGGATCACCTGAAAATGTAGTCAACAGGTAATGCTGGACTTCTTTCCACACGATTGTTTCGACACTGGGTGGCTTACTTCAGCTATGCTTTTACGGGTAGTGGGTTCTTTTCCTATAATAAATCAATTTCATTCCTAATCAGGCTTCTCATATCAAAGCCACTATTGCCGGTTTCATTTCTGAGGCTGCCTGAAAAGGGTCTGATGAAAAAATACCGAAGCTGTTTTACTTCACTCCCCGAACCGGATATGTGCAAATAATTACATTCCCGCAGGATCGTTAATTGATCAGGGGTCAAGGAAAGCGCTCCCTCCGGGTTACCCCGGAACTTCAAAAGTCGTGACTCAGCATCCGAAGTAACCATTGGAAAGTGTTTCATTAAAGTGTGCCCGGCAGTATAACGATTCCTGATATACATCCCGGATCGGGGATCTCCATGACGAAGGCGGGGAAAAATGGATTATAAAAACGGTATTCGCATTAGATGCCGCACGCCGTGTTTTTTAGAATAATCCGGCTGAATTGCTTATTTAACCTGGCTTTAACGCTGTAATAAACTTTTTTACCCGACGTTTTATATATGATAAAAGGACTTAAGGATTAGATCCAAATGGTTAACGAAAAAACAAACCCGAATGAACGCAGTCTCGTTCAATCACCTGTGGCTTCCAGTCCGCGGGATCAGGCAGGCATCAGGCATTTAAAGAATAAATCATATAGGTATGAAACCCACATGATTCAAAATCATAAAAAAACATGAAAACATAATTCATGTGGGTTCCATGTGAACCACTTAATCTTCAGTAGTATATAAATTTATTTTCACATGAAAAAACCTGGAACCTTCCTTATAACATCAGCCATTGTGATATTGCTGTTTGGTCAAGGTATCATACCGGTCAATGAACTTATGGTCCGGGCTGTTACTCAAACGACAGCGGCGACAGCTGCACAATCCAAACCTGCACCGGCTCAGAAACAGACAGCACCGGCACAGAAGCAGACAGCACCGGCCCAGAAGCAGGCAACACCAGCCCAGAAACAGGCAACACCGGTCCAGAAACAAACAACACCGGCACAGAAGCAGGCAGCACCGGCCCAGAAACAGACAACACCAGCTCAGAAGCAGGCACCACCGGCACAAAAGCAAACAGCACCGGCTCAGAAGCAGGCACCACCGGCTCAGAAGCAAACAACACCGGCACAGAAACAGACAACACCGGCTCAGAAGCAGACACCACCGGCTCAGAAGCAAACAACACCGGCACAGAAACAGGCAACACCGGCCCAGAAGCAGGCTGCTCCAACCCAGAAAAAATCCCCCGCTACCGAACCAGGAACAAAAACCGCCATCAAAACTCCGGAAACTGGTATCGTCAGGATAGGATCCCAGGTATGGGCTGCAACGAACCTCAACGTCGTAACTTTCAGGAACGGTGACACCATTCCGGAGGCCAGGACCAATGAGGAATGGGTAGCGGCCGGCAAATCAGAAAAGCCCGCATGGTGCTATTATAACAACGACCCCAAAAACGGATCCAAATACGGGAAATTGTATAACTGGTTCGCCATAAACGATCCGAGGGGTCTTGCGCCTGAAGGCTGGTCATTGCCCGATGCATCTGACTGGGCTCAGCTTGCAGGCTACCTTGGCGGAGCCGGCACTGCGGGAAACAAGCTGAAAAGCAGCAGTGGATGGGCTGACGGTTATATAGGCTCAAACGAATCGGGATTCAGCGGATTGCCGGGTGGATACCGGGTAGAAAACGGTAATTTCCATAATCTTGGGAGTATTGCAACCTGGTGGAGCATCACGGAAGGCAAGCCGGGGACGGCGATCGACCATTACATCGGACAGCGTGGATCGCTGGAAAGAAGCCACAATCCGAAACAGGTCGGAGAATCGGTAAGATGTATCAGGAAACAGTAACAGAATCACAGGATATGGCATAAGGCTCCTTCAGTGAAACTCACACGCGGTCATCTCATTAATATTATTTAATGATTAATTTTGCCATGAAACCCAAAGGTATGAAAAAGCCTCTTCTTAAATATTCAGAGCCATGGTAATAGGGATAGACATTGGAAGTACAACTACCAAAGTAGCGGCGGTGAATTCAGGGAAAAAGGGTATCATTATGGTCAGGACAAAGGCTTTCGACGCTATTACCTCGGCAACTGGAGCATTCGGTAAACTGCTTGTAGAGAATAATTTAAACCTGGCCAATATCGAGAAAATAAACATTACCGGTGTGGGAGCCTCCAGGATCCCGGGGAACCTGTTCGGTATTGCCACTACCAGGATAGATGAGATGGTTGCCATCGGAACTGGCGGAAAATACCTTGCAAAAAAGGACCGGATCATCATTTCCAATATCGGAACCGGCACGGCAATCATCCAGGTTGACGGCTCCGCGATCACTCACCTGGGAGGCACCGGAGTGGGTGGCGGGACTATAACCGGACTGGCCCGGCAGCTGCTTAATATCTCCGATTTTGATACCATAATGAACTATGCCGCAAAAGGCAATATCAACAATATCGATCTTCAGATTGGCGACATTGCTGAAGGCAATATTGGTTTTCTCAACAGGGAATACACAGCTTCGAACTTCGGAAAAATGCTCGACACTGCTACCAGGGAAGATATTGCTGCCGGTATCCTGAACCTTACATACCAGGTAATCGGTATGGTTTCGGTCTTTGCAGCCAGGAGCAAGAACAACGACACCGTTGTGGTAACCGGAAACGGCAGCAACAATATACTCGGCCAAAAAATACTTGCATCCATCTCAAGTATGTATAACATTCAATTTGAGTTCCCTGCAAATGCCGAATTTGCTACGGCCATAGGAGCGGCGCAAAGCTGAAAACAAACGGTAACAGTGTGTCGGATTTTTCCTGATCGTTGATCTTATCCGGAGATTCAGTGATTAACCATTTTTAAGCCCGGATAAATGTGCAAATAATGCAGAAAGTGCCGGGACAGAATCAGAAATTCAGTATTTTTGCGGATCCGGGACGTTAGCTCAGCCGGTTCAGAGCGCTTGCTTCACACGCAAGAGGTCGACAGTTCGAATCTGTCACGCCCCACGACCGTAACCTGACATTTCCTGAACTCCATCATTGCGGGGCTGTGTTTATCAGTTCCTGTCGGCCTGAATTCATACCATCCTGTATGTCATATGCCATTTATCGGTCTGACTTATTACACCGGCTGATCTGTTGTCTTTTATTATAAACCCTTTCTTCTCAAGTCTTTCAATTGCTCTCAATATGGTCCTGCAGACTCGCTTGTTATGTCTTTCCCTGTAATGTTTTTCAATTTCTCCCGGACATTTTACCACTCCGGTCACAAACATGCATAATTCGTAGGTGTTAACCGGTCTTTCGCTTCCCTCGCTGTAACCGCAATTATAGGGTGTATACTCACATTCGCTCACATAATTCCTGCAACCGTCCCGAACTATGCTGAAATACAGGAGCAATTTGCTTTCTATTTCCCTGAGACTGTTCATTGCTTTTTTAAACAGAACTGTTCATTCCGTTAAATAAATGCTTCCTTTGCCCGGTACCAAACCGCCCTGCCGAAGTATTAAAGTCCCCTGAATCTGAGATTTAAAGTTACGACAAAATCCGGGTCTGAGCAACTAAACTGTCACAATAAATTCTGAGTTTTTCATGCTTCCGGCTTTGTTTCAGGACCGGTTCAGAGTATTATCCAAACTGTTGTTAAACATTTAACAGTTCATCACGGCACATGAAAATCCGGTTTCCCGGAAATTATCTGCCCTGATTATCTTAACCCTTTTTACAGAAATACCTTAAAAAAATAAGTAAATTTGAGCTTGAAATAATATCTGTAATTAACATACAAAACTGACACCGATGAAAAATATAAACCGCCGGAAGTTTCTGGGAAACGGGATGGCTGCAGCAGCCATGGTGACTGTAGGGAAATCCCTGCCGTCAGAAAAAGTTGATATAATGGTCCCTTTCAGAAAAAATCATTCGGAGCCTTTCAATCCTGTAACATTCAATGCAATGCCTACCAGGTCATTTGGAAAAACAGGATACAAGGTGGGGATTTTGAGTCTTGGAGGGCAGGCAACCATTGAAATCAAAGGCATGGAAGAAGAGTCGGAAAAGATCATCAACAGGGCCATTGATCTGGGTGTTAATTATATTGATACAGCGGCTTCTTACGGTCAGGGAGTGAGTCAGCTAAATATTGGCAGGGTAATGAAAACCCGCAGGAATGAAGTGTGGCTCTCAACCAAAACCCACGACAGGACCTACGACGGATCAATGCGCCTCCTGGAAGAGAGCCTGAAAAATCTTCAGACTGACCACATCAATCTCTGGCAGCTGCATAACGTCCAGCGGCAGGACCAGGTCGACCAGATCTTTGCACCCAACGGAGCGATAAAAGCACTGGAAAAAGCCAAATCAGAAGGTGTTGTAAAGTATGTTGGCATTACAGGTCACTACGAACCACTGGTGCTGCTTGAGGCAATAAAACGCTATCCGTTCGATGCAATCCTTCTTGCTGTCAATGCTGCCGATGTCCATTACCTGAGTTTTAAAAACTACCTTCTGCCCGCAGCACAGGAAAAAGGCATTGCAATTATCGGAATGAAAGTTACAACCAGGAGCCGCTTACTGTCTTCATGGACTCCTCCACCCCTCGAACAGCAGCATGAACAGCTCCGTACCTCGAAACCGGGAACAATATCCATCAGGGAAGCACTGACGTATAATATGAGCCTGCCGGTCAGTACAACAATAATCGGAGTTGACAATGTAGCCCAGATAGAGGAGAACGTAAAAATCGCTTCCGAATTCTCCCCCCTGAGCCAGCAGCAAATGGAAGAGATCGAATTCAAAACCCTGCCTGTGGTACGACAGGCCCTCTTCTTCAGGAGATGGGAATTGGGAGCCTGATGGAGACACGTTTGTTTCTATGTTTCCATTTAATCAGCATGTTATGAAAAACATCATCAGATATGACGGCATTATCTGTCTTGTACTGTTAATGACCGGTGTTTCCTGCAACAAAGGTGAATTACCTGTATTGACCACTTCCGATATAACCAAAATAACCACAACTTCAGCTGTAACCGGGGGAAACATCATCAGCGACGGCGGAAGTACGATCACTGCCAGGGGAGTCTGTTACAACACATCGGGGAATCCGACAATCGCCAATACCAGAACCCTTGACGGAACCGGATCAGGTTCATTCACAAGCGATCTGTCACTGCTTGTTCCCGGCACTTATTACACCGTAAGGGCATACGCCACCAACAGTGCAGGCACAGCCTACGGGAACGAAGTCAGTTTTGTAACATCAAAGATCATTACCGGCACCGTTGACGACATAGAAGGAAACTCCTACAGGACCGTTACAATCGGAAACCAGGTATGGATGGCCGAAAATCTGAAAACCACCAGGTTCAATGACGGAACTGAAATTCCTCTTGTTTCTGGCAATACTGAGTGGAAAAGCCTCAATACACCTGGATATTGCTGGTACAACAACGACGAAGCCGCCAATAAACCAGTATATGGAGCCCTGTACAACTGGTATGCCGTGGCCTCCGGCAAATTATGTCCGGCAGGATGGCGGATTCCCTCAAATGATCAGTGGAAAACCCTGACAACATTTCTCGGGGGTGAATACCTTGCCGGAGACAAGCTGAAGGAGGAAGGATCTGAACACTGGAAACATTTCAATGACAAGTCAACCAACGAAAGCGGATTCACGGCCCTGCCCGGAGGCAGCCGTATTGATGGATCTTACGTCCTGATCGGAGAAATGGGAGCCTGGTGGGCATCAACACCGTTCAGTGAGGAAGAGGCCTATTTAAGAGAACTGGATGATTTCGTAACAGAAGTATTGTCCGGGTATCTGAATAAAAAATATGGATTTTCTGTCAGATGTATAAAAAATAACTGAGGCTTAAGCATAATCCTGGCAGTAAACCAATGTCCGTATTAGGAATCCGCCCGGTGAAATCTTTTGAAATAATAAACCGGACCGGTATCAGGCTGTCCGGTAACGGATAACAATTATCAGATCATTGAATTGACTTTTTCGGCAACTCTTTTTGCAATATCCGAACATAGTCCGATATAATTCCCTGAAAGATAGTTTTCAGCATCACCCGCAACTGAAAAGTTGGCACCGCAGATATCGAGGCAGGTAGTTGATCCGAATTCCTTGCGGAACCAGATTCCCAGGTTCTCGCTGAAATGGATGGAGCGGTTGAAATTGTTCATGTCCTCATCCATCGCCTTATTATTGTTTGCCTTAAACAACCGGTTCATCCTTGCAACCCTGAAAAAGTTTTTTTCAATCTCTGCCGTTACTGAGCTCAGAGCCATGACACCGGCAGCAAGGGCCCCGCAGGTTCTGTTCAGCATTGCGAGTCCTCCTACCAGAAGCCATGATGCATCATACAATTCCTCTGCCGGCCTGAATTTTCCATCGAGATTTTTCAGCACATTGCCGGCACAATGAAAATTCCGGGAATCGAATTCCGAAAGCAGGATGGCATATGATTGACGCGCAACATCCGGGACAGGATAAGGTTTTTTCACAGAGGCTGAATACAACCCGTAAAAATTACTTACGGCCCTCCTGCATGCCGGCATTCCTCCCTGCCTGATATTTCCGCAAATACAGGTCCCGTTGAACTCTTCAAATCGTTTAATGTAATCCTGCCCCCTGCTTATCAGTTCAAGCTTTTCAGATAATCCGGCAGGTTTTTTCTCCTCAAATCCCATGTAAATCAAAGGCGCTGTCAGGGCTCCGCATTCCATGGAAGGGCCCGCAATCCCTCCCGACATTGCACCGGTGTACAAAACCAGGCCGGAATGCCCTGTTCTGCCGGTTTCCACCAGAGTCTGCATCACAGATGGTGCACAATGGCCCATCCTGTAATAGTTCTTCAGGCTCCTGCCCTTTCCCGTGCTAAGCAAACCATAACCACCCAGCCCAACCGTAGCAAGTGCTGCCGCAGCTGTCAGACCTTTCCGGGAAAAATCCCTCCTGCTTATAATTCTGCCTTCTTCCCTATCCGTCATCATGACAATCCATCTTAATTATTACATTTAAATCAAGGCACTTCATCCTGGTCCCATAAGATAGCGGTAATTCGGGAAACCAGCAAAAGAACCCTATCTGCCCGGCCGGAAGAGTTCAAACATATTCTATCTCTTACCAGCTGCATCTCAAATTTAGCCATAAAACAAATATCTGAACAGACTGGAGTGGTTAAAAATATGAGGCTGCATCAACTGGTTAATAGAAGGATATATACCCCTGGATCAGGGTATCAGTTGAGTACTGCTCAGAGTATTGTCATGTAGCCGGTGAGATACGGGAAACATTTCCGGCAAACGACCAGTTTTGTCAATGCAGCCTCATTTTATCTGAAATAAATTAAATAATCATTATGATTCCCTTTAATTGGAACGGCGAACATTCCGCGACCAGAAAAATGTGACACCGTTAATTTCACTCATGTCAATAATCTTGAATCCGTGCGTCTTAAGAATCTCGGATACCTTAATCCCCGACATTTTCTGTTCGGTGATGTAACCAAACAGGTTCCTGATGCTGCTTAACAGCTTTCCTGATGAATAACCATGTTTCACATTGTATGCTCTTTCCGTAGCGGAATCGGAGAAACATCCGATAAAACTGGCTTCAGGCGGAAGGATACGATAGAGATTATGCAGGAACCTGTCAAGATGCCTCACAAGATTGAGTTTTTTCATGTTTACGAGTATCTTGAGGCTTCTCAAGTCACTTTCATCATAATAGTAATGCTGTCCTGGCGAAAGCACCAGGATATTCGGCTCAGACAACAGGCCAATGTTTTTAAGGTAGAGAAGAAAATCTTCCCTCCCTTCAGCTGTCATGTGCAAAATCGCCTGTTTCAGGTCAGGCTTCGGTTGCGGACTATTCTCCTTGTTCATGTCATTGCTTTTGATTTGCCGGAAATAAAATCTTTAAAACCCGGTGGTTCAAAGTATAATTCCATGGTAATAAAAATAGTCCCGGATAACAAGCCTGACAATACCCGAATACCGGACAGACGGGAAAATAAGACAAACACCCGGCAGCTTTATCAATCAAATCGGGCTATGCGTTCACCATATACCGTCATTGATGAAACGTTTCAGTCTCTTCGTCAAAAGGAACCGGAAATTTACAGGCAGTTTCACGAAAACAGACAGGAGTAATTCAATTCATTTAATATAAATATTGATATTCAATAACTTACGGAACAGATCAATGAATTAAGCAAATACGGACTCGAAAAATCATTTTGACCAAACAATTGAATTCTATGATTAAAAAACTGTAAAAAGCATGCTTTTTACAGTTCGGGTCAATCAGGATCAGGCTGAGTTCATTCAATTCCTTCGCCCCAGGCCGAAATAATCATCCCTCAGTTATCTGTGCCGGTCTTTAATGAATCGTCTTTCGGGCAATTATTCGGCCGGATAAATGGCCCTCATCAATCAAGGTAATTAAGGCAGGCTGACTGAAAGACCTTCAAAACTGGCATACAGGCCTGGTTTGAAATTTAACGGCAATGTGCAGGCATATTCAATGACATACGGCTTCAAATGTAAACACGATCATTTTATCCTGCAGATTACTGGCTTTTCTCCGTGAACTTTATATTTTTGGGAAACATTCCGGGATCAGTATCCGGATGGATTCAGTAACAAACACAGGAGAAAACATAAAATACAAATCAGGAACCTGTATCAATACCTTCAGATCAAACCAATAAAAGAAGTATAAAAAATCATATCAGGATGAAAAAGAACCACTCAATCACACAGATGAGATATGCCATGATCATTTTGATGATATTGTTTTCCTGCCTGGGCGCATATCCCCAGGTGAAACTTACTCAGGAGGATTGGGTGATTCCCACCTGGGCTGTTCTCCCGGCAGATAAGAATCCAATGTTTTTCAAAAAAGAGTCATACCAGGGTGCATCAAAAGTCATATACCCCTATGCCATGAATGACATGATTTCGGATGTTAAGACCGACAAGGCATGGAAAACCATTACCCTGGAAAATGAATATATCCGGCTTGCGGTTACTCCTGAAATAGGGGGTAAGATTTATTACGCAGCCGACAAAACAAATAATTACAATTTCATTTACAAGAATGATGTCGTTCGTCCATCCAACATCGGGATGCTTGGTGCATGGGTTTCAGGGGGAATTGAATGGTGCGTGCTGCATCATCACAGGGCCTCTACATTTCTGCCGGTTGACTGGTCCGCATCAGAAAACAGCGACGGAAGCAAAACCGTGTGGGTAGGGGAAACAGAACCCCGCCATCGTATGAGATGGACCATCGGAATAACAGTGTTCCCCGGCAGGTCTTATTATCAGGCTGAAGTTAAGATCACCAATCCGACACCCTACACACATTCATTCCTTTACTGGGCCAATGTTGCGGCACATACCAACCGGGACTATCAGGTCATCTTCCCGCCAAGCGTTCAGATTGCAACTTTTCATGCAAAAAACAGCTTCACTCACTGGCCATTTTCAACAGAAATATACAGCGGCCAGGATTTTACAAGGGGGGTGGACATAAGCTGGTGGAAAAACGCGGAGAATTCCAATTCATTTTTTGCTCACGATCTTAAGGAAGATTTCATGGGCGGATATGATCATGGAAGACAGGCAGGGACCGTTCATATCGGAGATCACAACATTGTCAAAGGTGCAAAACTCTGGGAATGGGGATCAGGTCCAAGGGGACAGGCCACCGAGGCCAGGCTCACCGATAAAAGCGGTCCGTATGTTGAAATCATGGTCGGGGCATTTTCAGACAACCAGCCCGATTACAGCTGGATAAGACCTTAC
Source organism: Bacteroidales bacterium (assembly GCA_009877105.1). Lineage (GTDB taxonomy): Bacteria > Bacteroidota > Bacteroidia > Bacteroidales > VadinHA17 > LD21. Next base: position 253,032 of record WXFD01000043.1, on the reverse strand, counting down.
GAGGTAAAGGTCTTCAAGCAATACTGGTATCCCGTGAAGGACATTCAGGGTTTCAAAAATGCCAACCTGAATGGAGCCGTAAACCTGGAGGCACGGGAGAAAAACCAGGTTTTCCTCGGTTATTATTCAACAAGGAAAGTTGCAAAGGCCAATATCGTACTGAAACAGGGAGACAAAACGATTTTTGAAACGACCACAGAAATATCTCCTGAAAAGGCCTTCACCCGGACAATAAAGCCGGGGGTTCCATTCATAATGGAAGACCTTTACACACAAATGTCGGACCAGGAAACAGGAGAGGTGCTAGTTTCATACAAGCCGGTTGCAATAAAGCGTGAGGATAAGCTTCCGGAGATCGTTAAAAGACCGGATGAACCGAAAGATATTCCGACAATCGAGGAGCTGTATCTCGCCGGCAGCCGGATACAGCAATTCTACAATCCGACCCTTGATCCCATGGACTATTATACGGAAGCCCTTAAAAGGGACCCGGGAGACATAAGAACAAACACCGCCGTCGGTAATTATTATCTCAAAAACGGGGACTACACAAGGGCAAGAGCCTGTTTTTCGAGGGCCATAAAAAGACTTACGAAGGATTACACCCGTCCGTCGGACTGTGAGCCCCTTTATCTTCAGGGATTAACCTTGAAAGCCATGGGGCTGTATGACGAAGCCGTTGACACATTATACCGTGCAACATGGGATCATGCCTGGCATTCGGCTGCATATCTCGAACTTGCAAGAATTTCTTCCATGCGTGGCGACTTTCTCAAAGCCCTTAATGAAACTGATGAATCACTGTCAACAAATTCGAGGAACAATCCGGCGATTGAACTCAAAGCGGCACTACTGAGAAAGACCGGGGATCTCAAGGCTTCCTCTGAACTCCTGGAAACCATCGTGAAACAGGATCCTCTGGATTTCAGGGCAGCAAATGAATATTACCTGGTTTTGAAAGCCTCCGGCGACAGGCAAAAGGCTGATGCCGTGCTTGCCGACCTGGCAGGTAAAATGAGGGATTTCGATCAGAACTATCTCGAACTGGCAATAAGCTACCTTAACGATGGATTTTTACAGGAAGCTGAAGATGTATTGAAGAGATTCAGGGGCAGCAATCCGATGGTAAACTATTACCTTGGATATATTCTCGACAAAAACGGCAACAGGCCCGAAGCACTGAAGCAATTCAGATCAGGATCAGCACTGCCCGTCGACTACGTTTTTCCTTTCAGGCTTGAGACTGTAAATGTACTCAGGCTGGTATCATCCTGTTTGCCTGACGACGCCAGGCCCTGGTATTATCTGGGCAATCTGCTTTACGACAAGCAGTCCGCAACAGCTGTTGAATGCTGGGAAAAGGCCGTCAGTCTCGATCCTCAGCTTGCAATCGCCTGGAGAAACCTCGGATGGGGATATTACTATGCCATGGATAATGGCGAACGGGCAATTGAAGCGTATGAAAAAGCAATTGCACTTGAAAAGAACGAGCCTGTTTACTACACCGAACTAGATGCGCTTTATGAAATGAGCAATACACCGGTTGAGAAAAGGCTGAGGCTATTTGATGGGTCCAATGAAACTGTCAGGAAACGTGATGATTCATTTATTCGTCAGATCGTTGTGCTTACGCTTGCCGGACAGCCTGAAAAGGCAGTGGAGTATCTGGCCGGAAGGAATTTCAGTTATCGTGAAGGAAGCTCCAGGGTACGAGAAGTACTGATTGATGCTCACCTGATGATGGGAAGAAAACATATGGAAGAAAGGAACTTCAAAAAAGCACTGGATGAATTCATGCTTGCGCGTGTTCCTGATGAGGAGGGTGGAAGTGCAAGAGCCGGAGCACGGGAGGTACAGGTAGATTATCATATCGGCCTGGCATACGAGGCTCTGGGAAACAAGTCAAAAGCGCGGAGCTACTATACCATGGCAGCAAAACCTGAAATAAGGGACGGGAACTATATAAGATACTATCAGGCATTGAGCCAGGCAAAACTCGGCAATAAAACAAAGGCCGGGGAAATTTTCAATTCAATGATGGATGCCGGGGAAAAACAGATCAGCAGCTCCGGCAGCGACACTGATTTCTTCGCCAAGTTCGGTGAAAGAGAAGCCAGGAATGTAATATTGTCGGAGGCGTACCTGCTAAAGGGGCTTGCCTGTAAAGGCCTGGGCAACATCGAACCGGCAAAGGAGAACCTGGAAAAGGCGCTGGAACTTTCCGCCGGCAACCTTTATGCGAAAGTGGAACTCATGGACCTGAAATAGAAAACCGGCCCCGATATAATAATAATGGAATATCACTTCCCCGTGATGTTCATTGATGCTGCATAATAACGGGGATCTATGACAATTTCCGCATTGAAGGTTCCAAGGTCGAGCTCATTATAGTCTTCCGTGGGATTAATCTTCATTGCCCTGCCCGAAACAAATATCCTGACGGGCATATTGAAGCCGGGCACGCAATTGGTCCATCTGAAATTCAATTTACTGCCGTCGATGAAATATTCAAGAACCGGAATACGAATATCCCTGAGGTACTGGTCAAAAAAAGGCTTCAGATCAAGTCCTGAGCGGGAACCTATATAATTTTCAACCTGCGATCCCTTCACAACCTGGTGATAAAACTCCCTGTTAAGTCCCCTCAGGATATCCCTCCATTTTTCATCATCATCAATTACCTGGCGAAGCGTATGAAGCATGCTCCCTCCCTTGTAATACATATCGCCCGATCCGGTGAAATTGACATTATATATACCAGTTATTGTCCTCTTGTTGAGTATTCTTCTGCGGCACCCCAGTATATATTCGCTCGCGGCTTCCTTTCCGTAATAATATTCCAGGTACAGGCTTTCGGCATAATTTGTGAAGCTTTCATGGATCCACATGTCGGCCGCATCTTCATTGGTAATGCTGTTCCCGAACCACTCATGACCCGATTCATGGATTATGATGAAGTCGAACCTGTGACCCCAGCCCGTGCCACTCAGATCTTCGCCCAAATACCCATTTCCGTATCTGTTCCCGTATGTCACCGAACTCTGGTGCTCCATCCCCAGGTAAGGGACCTCAACCAGTTTGTAACCATCCTCATAGAAGGGATAGGGTCCAAACCAGTGTTCAAATGCCTCAAGCATCCTTGCAACCTGTTTAAACTGAGATTTTGCCTTTTCAAGATTCTCCCTGAGTACATAATAATCACAATCGAGCCTGCCCTTTTCACCCTGATAAAACTCAGAGAAATGTGAATATCGGGCTATATTGATATTGACCCCATAGTTGTTAATAGGATTGGCAACAAACCAGTGGAATGTGGTGGTCATGTTCCTGTTTTGTGTTTTGGAACGAAGTCGTCCGTTTGAAACGGCTGTCAGTTCCCGGGGGACAGTAACGCTTATCAGCATGCTGTCTGGCTCATCATACAAATGGTCCTTGCAAGGCCACCAGAGGCTCGCACCGTCACCCTGACAGGAAGAGGCAATAAATGGCCTGCCGCCGCCGTCTTTCGCCCAAGTGATACCACCTTCCCAAGGGGGGCGTTTGGCAACCCGTGGCTTCCCGCCAAAATCAAACACAACTGAGCCTGTTGACCCTACAGGCTGTTCTTCCAAAAGCCTGATCAGGTATACATTGCCTTCCCTGCTGAAATTCAGAAGCCTGCCATTCTGCCTGGCGCCGGTTATTGCCATAGGTTCCTGAAGATCAATCTGCATTACCGCGGAGGAGCGAAGGACCCTGTAAACCACCGTGTTGGTCCCGGTTATGGAACTGTCAGCCGGATTTACACTGATATCAAGATGATAGAAAAGAAGATCCCACCATGATCTTTCGGGAGTTATTGATCCGCGAAGGGTATCCTGCCTTGTAAAAGGCCTGAATGACGGAGGAATGAACTGGGAATTCAGACAATTGGATGATAAGATGAAAACCAAAGCCAAAAAGAGATATTTCTTCATTATTCCGGAAATCATAAAGGCTGATCCTGCCAAATGTATAAAAAAGAGTAAAACATGTGAAGATCCGGGGTTTCTTTATTGCCATGTTCAGTACACGCCGGGGCAATATTTGCGTATGAAACGATCTTAAATTGCCGGACAGCTTTAAATGAGCCTCTACGGTGCCGGCCTTATAGATACCGTGTAAACGGAATCAGCAGGGCAAAACAATTATTAGCGGCTCTTAAACCAGGTTGAAATAATTAATCGGTTTTTTTCTTATTCCCAAGCCATAAGAGCGCATCGATTACAAGTTTATTCTGTGTGTCATTATTGAAGGTAAATGACAGTTCCCTGTTTGTTCTATTCTCGTAATCAATGTCATTATGACCCATATTGAGGTAGATCATCCGGTATTTCCGGTTCGTCCAGACCACGGGGTAGTATCCGCTGTGCCATATTTCATGGGGTTTGGGGCCGGTGCCCAAAGGAAAGCTTGAGGAGTCTATCGACACCAGGATATCAATATCCGGATTCAGTCTCAGATCTTTTTCCCACCGGTACCATTCATTTGGAGATGCAATGAATGTTTCCGGCATGTTCCGGGTTGCCGGGCAGGAATGGTTTTCGACACGCAATACTGCCGGGGTCGGCCGCCAGGTATTACTTACGTATTGGCCTGAGCCCAGAAAAAGATCGTGATACCAGTCCCAGTCCTGGGGATAATCGCTGGGCGTCAGGGCGAACGCTGCAAAATGAAATCCCATCCATGCCCCTCCATTTTCCATATATTCCCGGAAAGCTTCCCGCCAGGGAAGCGAGTCTGGCCTGGAATCGAGAAAAATGATAACATCGTATCGTGAAAGGGTGTCATGATTAAGCATGTTCCAGTTGTTGGACGATACATACCTGAATCCATATTCAGCAGCCATTTCCGTGAACCATCTGTCAGCTTCGGCAACAAAGCTGATGTGAGCCTGGTCGTGCTCCCCGACATGGAGTGACAAAACCCTGAACCCCGAATGAATATCTGACTGATGGCAGGAACAGCACAAAACCATTATCAGAATAACATTCACGTAAAATTGCAGTGCGGCAGTCTGTTTTTTCATTTTCAGTTTCAGGCAAGGGAAAAACTTTTTTAAAGAATCCAAACCCGGCATTCATCCATATTGTCAAAAAATATTCGTAAGCCAGCCGGCTGAGTGCCTTTATCCTGTCATTAATCCTACCTAATATGACCAATACGAAGATCCGCTTGCCACAAAGCTGACTGGAATTCCTTTTATGAAACTCCTGAGCCAGTCGGCACAGAAATCCATTCCTGATTCCTCTGAAGAAATATGTCCGATAAATACTATTGCCTTTGGCCGGCCCTGAAGGACCGCATCGCGCATATATTCATAAGTTTCCCATTGGGGAACCTCACCGGCAATTACTGCATCAACGCTCTTGTCGGCCAAAGCCTTTAAATGGGCACTGCTTCCCGGTGATCCGCACAGGAATTTTACGCGTGAAACCCTGAGATCGGGGTTCCCAACAACGTAAAATGCATTCCCCGGAAAGATCTTCTTGAGATAGCCGAGCATTCCCTCAAGAGTGGTTTCGGGAATTGAATAATCATCAAGCCGCCCGTTCACGATATAATCTTTCCATCCGAGCCTGTTTGCCATGCCAGATAAGATCCCGTCAGGCTGCATGCTATGAATATAGTCGTGAAATCTCCATATCACCAGTTTATTATCATCTATATACTTTTTCTTCTCGAGGTAAACAGGATCATCCTTCAGACTACCTGTCTCGTCAAGATGATTGTAAAAAAGCGGTTCATGGGGAATAATCAGGTTGCAATTCATTTCCACCGCCTTCCTGAGAACATCCATGGTGGCGAACATGGTGGTAACAATTCCTGTGATCCTTGTTTCCGGATCTCCCGCTTTAATTACATCGACAGTATTGGGGATGACCCGGCTTCCTGTTTTTGCAATTATTGATTCAATGATTGCAGATGCAGTGGGATTTTCCCCGGTTTTTGCATTCTGTCCTCCGGCAAAACCGGGAAATATTCCAAGGAATAAAGCCATAAAAAAAACTGGTTGATTTTTCATGTGTAAATATATTTATATACTACTGAAGATTAAGTGGTTCACTTGGAACCCACATGAATTTTATTTTCATGCTTGGTTGTGATTTTCTATCCTGTGGGATTCATACTTGAATAATTCTTAATTTAATTGTCAGAAAGCCTGATTCGTCAGATTATTTAATAAATATAGAATTTTTTAAAAAGCAACTATCAGTATCTGGGCAATGAAAATCCGCAGGAACATTGTAAGCGGATATACTGTTGCATAGGCAATGGACGGACCTTCCGACTGTGCGATGCTGTTTGCATATGCCAGTGCCGGAGGATCGGTCATACTGCCGGAAAGAAGGCCGCATAGCTCAAGAAAGTTCGTTTTAAGCACTGCCCGGGTGAAAATACCGGCTAATAGCAGGGGTAACAAAGTGATCAATGCACCGTAACCCATCCACACAAATCCCTCTCCTGATACCAAGGCCGGCACAAATTTGGCGCCGGAATTGAGGCCTACGCTGGCCAGGAAAAGTACAATGCCTATTTCACGCAACATCAGGTTTACACTTGTTGTGGTGTAGGAAATCAGTGAAATCTTGTACCCGAATCTGCTGATCAGTATTGCAACGATCAGCGGTCCCCCGGCAAGTCCCAGCCTGATGGGGTGTGAAACGCCGGGAATATTGAAGGGGATGCTGCCCAGGATAACTCCCATCAGAATCCCTGTAAACAATGCTATGACATTGGGCTCTTTGAGCCGTTTCAATGAGTTACCAAGCTGATCCGCCACAAGCATTACCGACTTTTCCTCTCCCACAACGGTAAGCCTGTCGCCCATTTGTATTCTCAGCCCCGGAGAGGCAATGATTTCAATGTCAGACCTGTGAATCCTTGTTATGTTGATATTATACAGGGTTCTGAGTTTCAGGGATCCAAGTGAACGACCAACCACATCACCATTGGTGACCAGGATCCGCCGTGATATAAGCTGACCCGGGTCTGAAGCGAGATCCATACTGCTCAGTGTGCCGAACGTACCAATAATTTCTTCCAAAAGGGATCTCTGAGCCACCACAAGCACAATGTCATTTTCATGAATGATTGTCTCGGAAGTAGCAGCATGCAGATTCCCGTTATGCAATATCCTTGAGATTACAACACCGGGCTTAAGGGATTTTGATATTTCCAGAATGGACCTGTTGAACAAATCCGGATTCCTGACCAGTATGCTTGCCTTTTCAGGCAAAGTATCCGATGGATGAAGCTCTTCTTCAAATGCGGCAATTTCTTTCGCAAGATCAATGCGAAAGATTCTTTTAATAAAAATCATTGACAATATAACTCCAAGTATGCCAAAGGGATAAGCTATGGCATATCCCAGGCTGATTTCCGGTATCTCCGCACCGGGGATTTTTTCCATCATCTGGGAAAGTGCGGTCTGGGCAGCCCCAAGCCCGGGAGTATTTGTAACAGCTCCTGACATTATCCCGGCAAGCATCGGCATGGATGTTCCCGTAACAAAATGTATTGTTATTGTTGTAACAGCACCCAGGATAACTATTATAAGTGCTATTATATTCAGCGACAATCCTCCTTTTCTGAAGGAGGAAAAGAATGCGGGACCAACCTGAAGTCCGATAAAAAATACAAAAAGGATCAGTCCGAAGTCCCGTAAAAAATCCACAACATATTTATTGGCTGTAAAACCCAAATGGCCAATGGCAATCCCGGCAAACAAAACAAAGGTTATCCCCAGTGAAATCCCGAATATTTTCCTCTTTCCAAGAAACACCCCCAGTATTATTATTACACAGTACAACAATACGGTATGAGCAACTGAATCATTCCAGACAAGATCACCAAACCATTCCATCTTCAATTACTTTTATTTTGTAGGTAATTTCCGTTTCCGGTTTTATTTTTCTTCAGGGTTTTCCCCCTCCAGGGTCACAGTCGCTTTTAAAAGCTTTACGGATGTGAGAAATATGTAAAAAAAATTATTTCCTCAGATCAGGACACTTCAAAGCTTTCATCAATCCAGGTGAAATAAAAGATGGTAAACAAGGCAAACACCATTCTGAATTTAAAAAGCCCGGCAAAACCATTTTCCCGGATTAACATTACCTGAATCAAATGATGAAATCACAGCCCGGACCTTTCACAGATTAATCCCGATAGTTAAAAAAACCGATCGTCCGATCCCGTTTATCCCCGATCCATGATACCTGTAGTCCTTATTTAAAAGGTTTCTGAAAGCCAGGTCAATGTCAAGGAATTTAAATGAATAGCCGGTATTAAGGTTAAAAATGTTCCAGCCCGGAGTTCCACCTTCAGGTATCCTGTTGTCATCAACATCTCCCCGGGCCAGCCTCGATTGTTTTGATGCGGCCAGCCATTCAATCCCAAACAGGTATCCCTTATGCCTGTAATCAGCCGCAAGGCGTCCGAAAAGCGGGGGAATACGTCTTAAGGGCTCGTCATTTGTAATGTTCTGTCCGTATGTATAGGTCAGGGAACCCTGGATGACCAATGAAGAGCCTGCATATACCTCCCATGATGTTTCCAGACCATGAATATATGCCCTGTCACTGTTCTCTTTCTGGTACAGCTGGTATCCCTCGATTGTCTGATTTTCTACTCTTTTCCGTGTTATAAGGTCGTAAAGTTCATTCCGGTATGCAAAAAACTCGCCTTTCAGTACCTTACCGTTATGCCTGTAACCCAACTGATACTGAAGGGATTTTTCGGGCTTAAGGTCAAAATTGGGAGTCTCATACCTGAAGTCAACGATGCCCAGTGTGCCGAGATCATCAATATTTGGAGCCCGGAAACCGGTATTGAGTGACACGAACAATCCGTCGTCGGGAGTCAGTTTCCTCAGAATTCCGATATTACCCACGACAGCGACCGGTTTTATTTTTGTCTGACCTATAGTTTCATCACTTACTTTTATTGAAAAAGCATTGAACCGGGCTCCTCCCGACAGGATCCAGTTTTTTATGTCAACAGCATGGGTTGAAAATACAGCCAAACTGGTCATCGATGATCCGTCGGGATATAAGCCCCTTTTCAAAACCGTTCCGCTGGTTTGAAGGTCAATATCCGCCCTTGAACTTCTTACCCGGTCAGAATAGGCTTCAAAACCTATATTCCCGTTCCAGGCTGTTGAAGATGAAAACAGCAGTTCTCCGGAAAAACCATAGGTTCCTACTTTATCAGCTTCTTTTCTCAAAGTTGCCGATCCGTTTTTTCTCATTTCCCTTTCTTCATCAGTAAACTGGTATGAACCTGTTATAACTGCGGACTTGAGAATACCCCTGTTCAGATCCTGATTCAGTCTTGCATAGGCAAGTTTACGAATTTGAGGATTCATTTTGTTCACCGCATAATTTTCAAGGACAACCTTGTGATAAACAGGAACATCTTTCTGATGAACATTCTGGAATGCAAAAGTTACCGATGATTTGCCCGAAATCATTATTTTTCCCTTGACATCATAATCAAACTCCCGGTATCCTGAAGGGGTTTGCCGTCCGGTGGTGTCCCCTCCCACCAGGTCTCCGAAATCCCTGTATGTCAAACCTCCTCTCAGTGCAAAGGATTTACTGCTGTAACCTGAATTCAGGTTAAAACTTTTTTCCATGCCGTGGGTGCCGAATCTTGCAAGGAATCTTGTATTCCATACAGGGTCCGATGAAATCTTCAGTTCAGGGGTAAATGCCTGTATTGTACCGCCCAGTGCATCAGATCCGTACTGTACCGATCCGCTGCCTCTCAGCACTTCAATCTTTCCAAGGCTGAAAACATCAATGGTATTGAAATACTGGTTCGGGCCATACCGCATAACGGAATTGCTCAGTCGTATTCCGTCGACCATAAGCAATGTCTGGTTGCCTGTCAGTCCCCTGATGAATGGCGATCCACCGCCATGATTCGTTTTCTGTACAAAAACTCCCGGAGTAAGTGACAGTGCTTCAGGAACTGATCTTGACTGGTTTTCCCGGATTGCCGTATTGTTTAATACCCTTACAGCGTCAGGCGTATTGACTACCCTGGAACTGAACCGGCTTGCCGAAACAACTACTTCCGACAGAGCGGGTGAAACCAGTGTATCGGGTTCCTGGAGTGTTTTGCCCCCTGCAATGATAAAACCCGGAAGCATCAGTAATGAAACCGTCAGAAGCATTGACGGCAAACTACCTATCCTGGCCCCGTGTGAAGCCGTACGCCAGGTAATGCCTGTTCCGGGAAGAATGGAATCTCCATTTCTTCCGTGGTCTGTTTTCTCAATATTCATCAAAATGAAGTTGATGAACAAATCCCGGGCAGATCTTAAATTAAGTGGCATGGACTTGTTTATTTAATTCATTAATTTATTCGACAAACCTGATTCCGTTTTTCTCCCCGATGTTTCGTATGTACCCTGCAGCCAACAGATATTCATCCTGGGTTTCAAGATGTTCCATCATAAAAGGAAGGTCCCTGAATTTCACTGCTTCGCCCAGGAACACCGAATAATCGAGTGCACCCAGTCCCGGCCTTCTCTCTTCCAGGTGAACAGTGAGCCTGGGCAGTATTATTATATCCTTTGCATGGATCGACTTAAGATAGGGTCCGAGTTTCCGGAAGCATTCCTTCAGGAAGGCAGCGTTGTTAAAATACCTTTGCGGGCTGGAGATCATGTTCACGGGATCGAGATGTGCGGCAAATTGCTTCCTGTCAATTGCTTTAATCAGGTCGAGGTAGGAATCCGGCGAATCGGGAAGCATGTAAGGCATCGGCTCAAGGGTGTAAAAGGTGTTTACCGGTTTTACCTGGTCGATGATTGACCTTATATTCTCAACAATCAGGTCAAAGGTATCTTTCGCATAATTGCCCGGGTACGGGCCATCCCATATTTCACCCCTGGCCCCTGAAATATTGACGCAGCATACAGCTCCTATCCGGTCGGCCAGATGGAGCGCTTCCATGTTCTTTTCCAGGTTTTCCTTTCTTGTCTTTTCATCATCGTGAAGCATGTTGTTCCAGACCCCGACCTCTGCAATAATGATGTTTTTTCTCCTGGCCTCGGCCCGGTATGCCCTTATCAGATCCTCAGGGGCACCGGGCTGCAACGGGCAATAAGCCGCCGAGTACCCCAGCTTTTTCACTGCCGCGGCCCAATCTGCAGGATCACTGAACTCTCCGGGGACAGGGCCTCCCAGTCTGACAGGGAAATCAGCCTGGCTCCCCGGCAAAGCTTTTATTGACCGGAAGGACATTGCCGCCATGCCTGCAGCCATAATGGCTCCTTTTTTTATGAATTTACGCCTGTTGGTATTACTCTTCATCTCAGATATGCCTTTTCAATAATATCTGCCAATATATTTATTCTCAACAATCAGCTTTTTCATTTTTAAGGGATCGATTACGTCCTGTTTCTTATAAACTATTTTCCCTCCGGGTTCGATAAGCATGGTGAAAGGCAGGGCACCCTGCCAGTCGGGGTCCACCGCTTCGATGGCCTTGTAAATATCGTCATCGTTGAATATATAATTCCTGTTGGAAGCTTCATTCTTCTGAAGGAACCTGAGTGCATCCGCCTTTCTGGCCTTTTTATCTGCACTAACGGTTATGAATTCAAATTGTCTGCCTCTGTACATCCTGTCGATAATGACCAGATCCGGGAACTCGGTTATGCAGGGTCCGCACCATGTGGCCCAGAAATTTATCAGTCTGAGCTTACCGGAGCCTGAGTTCCTTACAAGTTCCTTGAGCCCTGCAACATCAATTTCTTCAATGGTTACAGGCAATTCAGCCCATTGTTTATACAGTCTCCTGGTATAATCATCGTTCCATGCCCATTTAATCGAACAGCCGAAGGTTTTTGTCACGGGTGTGCCTACCGGTCTGCCGGCCAGCACATCGTCTATGGCCTTCCTGAGATCTTCGCCTCCGGCAGAGCCCGGCTTTTCTGATCCGTCGATGCGGCCGTTGTATCTCAGGATCCTGTCCCTGTCAAAGACAAAACAATGCGGAGTGGCCACAGGGCCGTAAGCCAGCGCACATTTCTGATCATCTCCGTCGTACAGATATGGAAAATTAAAACCCTTATCCCCGGCCCGGTATTTCATATCCTCAAAACTATCCCCCACATCAGTATAACCCATTTCCGAGTAGCTCAGAGTCCTGACAGAGTTTGAGGAGATCATCACCAAAGCAACACCCCTGGACTTGTAATCATTTGTGATGGAAATAATCCTGTCTTCATAAGCCTGGGCTGTCGGACAATGATTAGCGCTGAAAATAATGACCAGCACCGGAGCCTTGCTGAAATCCCTAAGGGTCCAGGTCTTTCCGTCAATGCCCGGAAGGCTGAAATCAGGTGCTTTGGAACCAATTGCAAGGGTTTTTGGTTCAGGATGATCTGCCTGCGGCAAAGCTGTATGGAAAAATCCCGTGACAATTATGATCAGCACACTTATTCTTAGCATTTTATTCATATCCGCGAATTTTTCATTATTATATATTCAAATATATCTTCTTTTTCCTTTTTCACCGGTAAACGGGTCATTTTTCCAGAGCAATTTCTGCTAATTTTGGTTTTAAAACAAAAATCCGTCAGTGATGGCCAGCAGGAAACCTGTAGCAGGATTTATCGGAGCAGGCGGTATTGCACATTCACATGCCTATGCTCTCGATGCGATGAAACATTATTACCATGACGCACCGGAAATCGAAAAAGAGGCTGTAAGTTCGGCCACTAGCTCAGGCAGGGAGTCCTTTGCAAACAGATATGGTTTCAGATCTTCTCTTTGCCCCGGGGATTTCTTTGAAAACGGGAGAATAAACTCAGTATTTATCCTGGGACCCAACAACACTCATATTGAGCATTTCCGGAAAGCCATGATGATGCCTTCGGTTGAACGTATTTACATCGAAAAGCCATTATGCGTGAGTTCTGATGAAGAATCAGTAATTCGCCGGATCGCGCAGGAGCGCGCGAGCATAAAAATCCAGGCAGGATATCAGTTCCTTTTTTCATCTGCCGTCAGAGAAGCTCTTCGTTTCTGGAGATCAGGAGTCCTTGGCAAGCCTGTTCACTTTGATTTCAGATATTATCACGGCGACTATCTTGCAAGGGATTACCGTAACCGAAGGAGAACAAGGCTTATGCCTGCTCCCGAAGGTGGAGCAATGGCAGACCTGGGCTCTCATATAATAAGCATGGCCATAGCCTTCATCGGGAACAATATGGACGTCACAAGCGCCGTCCAGGCGGGAAGTTTCGATGATGTGCCGGCTGATTCCGATCTCTTCAGCCTGATCACCCTCCATGATCCGGAATCAGGGGCAGCCGGCGTTATTTCGGCAAGCAGGGTAAGTTCAGGCACGGGGGATATGCTGTCATTTGAGCTTCATGCGGAAAAAGGTTCTCTTAAATATTCATCGCATTTCCCCGATTTTTTTGAATACTACACCGAGGACAGCGGAATATGGCATAAAATTTCTACCGGAAGCAGTTATAAACCGGTCAGCAGTTTTCCGTCGGGTCATGTACCTCCTGGCTGGCTGAGGGCCCTGGTCCATGCCCACTATGTTTTTTTCACATCGGGTGAAAGCGAATCAATGCTTCCGGACCTGGAACACGGATTGGAGGTTGAGCGGATCCTGAGAGAGAGTGCCGGGCAAATGCGCATCTTCCGCAATAGGGTCTGCAGATAACATTTCGTTCAATATGCCGATTCGGAAATTAATGCTTTTAATTCCCGCATGGAGGTTTTTTTTGATTATTAATTTATCCTGCATACCTTTAACCTTATATGATCTGAATCCAATGATTATTTTTCTATTGTTTAACCATACTGAAAAATATGGCAGCTTTTATTGATGAATTCATGAAGACATATGGTCCGGAAGTGACCAGGCAGATGTCTGCAAGCTTTGATCTCGATCAGGATACTGTTCAGAAGCTGATCCCGCAGCTGGCTCCACTGATCCTTGGCGGACTGAAGCGGCAGAAGGACGACCGTGGCGGTGACGCCAGGGTTGATCATATACTTAATAAATATGGTGACCAGTCGGTTCTTGACAACATCAGGGACCTGATGGCCAGTAAAGCATCAGCTTCATCTGTTGATGCCAATCTTGGAGGATTGCTCGGAAGCATGGGGGGCGTACAGGCCGCCCAGGTACTGGGCAAATCAATGAATATAGACGCTTCCAAGATAATGAAGATGATACCCGCACTTGCCCCCCTGATACTCGGGGCTCTCACCCGCAGGCGTGACACAGGGGGCGGAGGTATTTCTGGCATAGGATCTCTTCTGGATGCAAATGGCGATGGCAGTATCATTGATGATGTTGCAGGGTTTTTAATCAAAGGTACAGCATCACAGGGCAAGGGCAAGGGAATCCTTGGATCGCTGCTGGGAGGAATGCTCGGAACCAAATGACCAACATCATTGCAAGTCTTATTACAGCAAACTTCCTGCTGCCAAACCTCCTGTCTTAAACTGTTTTCAACAGTTTTTCCAGAGTTAACACTCTGAGTGCAATAATTCAATACGACATAACCCATATGATTGACCAATAATACAATCACGAATAAAATTAATTGTGTTCAATCATATTTGGTTCCCTGCCCGAGGGGTCAGACTATTATCCGACCTTAAAAACCAGATTAAAAACGTATGAAATCCAATTTAAGAATTGACCATGGTTAGTTCAGGTAAAATCAACCGGAGAAAATTTCTCGGATCTGCTGCTGCCGCCTCCCTGGCTTTTACAATTGTGCCGAGAAATGTTATCGGAGGCAAGGGCCATGTTGCACCAAGTGACAAACTTACCCTTGCCTATATAGGCTGCGGAACCCAGGGACTGAGAGAAATGGTTACCCTGATTCAGAATCCCGACATTCAGATCGTAACAGTATGCGATCCGAACAAGTTTACCACCGACTACGTCGACTGGTCGCATGACAGTATCAGAAACAGTATCCGGAAAGCTCTTCAGGACGCTTCCTGGGGTGAAAAAATCAAAGGTATTCCCGGGGGCAGGGATATAGGCCAGGAATTCGTACAAAAATATTATGCCAAAATCAGGAATCTTTCCGGATATAAATGCCCATCCTATTCTGATTTCAGGGAATTGCTTGAAAAAGAAAAAGACATCAGTTCCATAAAGATTATGACTCCCGATCACCTTCATGCTGCCATTGCCATTGCATCGATGAAAAAAGGGAAACATGTCGTAACGCACAAACCCATAGCAAACAGGATGAATGAAGCAAGGCTTACGATCGAGACCGCAAAAAAGTCAGGACTCAGCACACATCTCCTGGCCTGGAGCAGGCGGCCGGAATATGAAATAATCAGGGATTGGATAAAGGATGGTTTTATAGGTACCCTGAAAGAAATACACAACTGGTCCTATCGTCCGGTATGGCCGCAGTGGCAGTCAAATCCGACCGACACACCACCGGTCCCGAAAGGTTTCGACTGGGCGTTGTGGCTCGGACCCGTTCCGGATCGTCCCTACCACCCCAATTATACACATAATGTGTTTCGAGGCTGGTACGATTTCGGAGGAGGAAGCATCGCTGATATGGGCCATTACAGCCTGTTCCCGCTGTTTATCACCCTTGGCATAAATACCCCGGCAAAAACTGCAGAAGCTTACGGAACAACCACCAGGATTATTAAAGACAATGTTTCTACAGCCGTGGTAAACGATGTGGCTTTTCCCCTTTCCTGCATGATCCGTTTTGAGTTTCCCGCCCAACCCGCTCTGCCGCCATTTGATCTCATATGGTATGATGGCGGGATCAAGCCGTTGGTTCCCGATGAGCTCAGGGCAGCAGGGAAAACACTGGCTACGGAAGGAATGATGTTCGTTGGCGACAGGGGAAAGATTCTTGCAGGCTTCAGGGGCGAAAACCCCATTCTGCTCCCGGAGTCAAAAATGAACTATCTGAAAAAACAAGAAGAGGACGAATCAGAACGCCGAAGCGATAAAATATGGATTGATGCATTCAAAAATGGAACGCAGCCCGATGGAAGCTTTATTTATGCAGGTCCGGTCACTGAAACGATTCTCCTTGGCGCCGTGGCTCTCAGAGCAGGAAAAAAAGTCGAGTATGACCCTGTGAACATGAAGATTACCAATGTTCCCGAAGCTAACAAATACCTTACCAGGGAATACCGGCCCGGATGGGAGCTTTAAAAAAGTATACTGTTATTCTTTTAACAATAAACCACTCATAAAATTATCATTATGAATGAAATCTCACGAAGAAGCTTCCTTGAAAAATCAATTGTCGCGGGAGCAACTGCCATGATTACACCGTCGGTGCTGAAATCAGCTGCTCCGGCCCTCACACCCCGAATGACCCGGGATGACATTTCGCTGGCACAATGGGCCCTGGTCGAGGAGATAAGAGCCGGAAAATGGAAAACACTTGATTTTCCGTCTGTTGCCCGAAAGGATTTCGGACTTAACGGCATTGAATTTGTGAATACACTTTTCGAGGTTCCGACAGAGGGATACCTCAGGCGTCTCAAAAAGAATGCAGAGGACAACAATGTCACGATGGTCCTGATCATGGTTGACGATGAAGGTGATGGCTGTTCACCGACCAGGGAGGGACGGAAACAGTTTGATATCAATCATCGCAAGTGGATCGACATTGCTCATTTCCTGGGATGTTCTGCCATAAGGACAAATTGCAGGGGGCCTAAGGATGTAAACAAGGATGAAGCCCTGAAATACTCGGTTGAGTCTTACCAGATGTTGCTTGAATATGCAGTTCCTGCAAAAATAAGTGTCCTGATAGAAAATCATGGAGGAATATCAGACGATGCTGACTGGATGGTATCTCTCTTTAAGGCGGTAAATAACCTCTATTTCGGCAGCTATCCCGACTGGCGTCAGCCCTCCGCAGCCTTCGACAATGTTGATTACCTGGTTAAAATGCTTCCCTTTGCAGGAGGAATGTCCTACCGGAACCAGCCAACGGACGAACTGTCCGCAAAAATGATAAGAATATCCAAGGACAGTGGTTACCGGGGATGGTACGGCATAGAATCGAGCGGACGCGAAGCTATTAAAAAAGGCATTGAGCTTTTAAAGAAGCATCTTTTTTAATTACAGGCGATAACCTGATACGGGATCTCAGGCAGTCGAATGAAGAAGGCGGCTGTATCATAAATGATTACTGAAAAGCTTCGCTTACAACAACTTCAGCCTATGGTACAGCCGCCTGTGACCAGGACGGATATCAGGCTTTCTTAAGCGCTTCGAGCACCCTTTCCGGTGTCATGGGCATTCTGTACATCCTTGCCCCGGTGGCATCAAATATCGCATTGGCAATAATGGCACCTATTGCAATAATTGCCGGTTCGCCCCCGCCCTGCGGTGGTTTGTCTTTTCTGTCAAGGATCACTGCATCAATTTTCGGTACCCATGAGAATCTTGGGATATTGAAATTATCAAATCCGGTTGTGTGTATTACCCCTCCATTGAACTTAACCTCCTCAGAAAGGGCATAACCCATTCCCATTATTACGCATCCCTCAATCTGAAGGAGCGCTCCCTGCGGGTTAACGCACAATCCCATATCCTGTGCGCAACTGACCCGAATTACCTGAACATGCCCGGTATCCTTGTCAACCCTGACTTCGGCCATGAGGGCAACCCAGGTTCCGGCATCAGTACCGCAAGCCATTCCTATTCCTCTTCCCGATGGAAGCTTTGCAGGCGTATATCCGAATTTATCAGCGACCGCTTTAAGACAGTCAATCATTTTTTCATCCTTCAGGTTTTTTATCCGGAACTCAAGAGGATCAATACCGGCAGCAGCTGCCATAATATCTATCTGCGATTCCCTTGCAAAAGTGTTTGAATTGGCGTTCGGGGCCCTCCATGCACCGGTAAGGAACGGGTGAATGGCCGGTGCTCCCCTTTTCTGTTCGTAATTTGTTATCCTGAAATGAGGTATATCGTATATCTTGTCGGATCCACGTGTGCCGCCGTAGTATACTCCATAGTCCCACATCCTGATCCTGCCCTCCTTGTCCATACCTGATCTGACCCTGTAAACTCCCGCAGGATGGAATGTGTCATAAAAAAACTCTTCTTCTCTCGTCCAGATAAGCATTACAGGCTTTCCGGCCAGCTTTGCAAGCCTTGCAACCTCAACTCCCTGCTGGTGCGCTATCTTCCCCCCGAATCCTCCTCCGACGAATGGCGATATAACCCTGACCTTTTCAAGCGGCATGCCCAGTTCCGCGGCAATATCGTCCTGGAGTCCGAAGGGGCTTTGGGCTGAGGCCCACACGGTTATCCTGTCTCCTTCCATATGCCCGAGGGCGGTATGTGTCTCAATGGATGCATGTGCATCATATGGATCGAGAAATTCAGACTCAAACAACCTGGAAGACAGCCTGCTGCCCTCGGTAAGATCACCCCCGGAATTTATTATATCGACGGTTGAATCAGCCCCGACCATACGGTCATAAAGGTTACTGTCATTAACATTAGGTTCGTTGATTGAATAATCTGCCTTTATCTTTACTATTGCCTCATCCGCCTTTTCCTTGTTTGAATGAAGGACGGCAATAAAATCCCCGTCACGCACTACCTGTGTTCCCGGAACCTGTTCAACACCCGAGACATCAACCGATATGAGTTTTGCTGAATGGGAAGGGGGTCTGAGAATCCTGGCAAAAACCATTCCGGGCAGTTTCAAGTCTGCCGTATATTTTGCCTGGCCGGTAACCTTCAGAACGGAGTCTGTGCGCTTGAATGGCTTTGTAACATAGGTAAACTTTGTATAGTCCTCAACCGGAGGTTTGACATCGAGGTATTTCTCAAGTTTTTTCCCTTTGGCCAGCTGGGCATAACTGACCTTTTTCGACGGGTTCCGGATATCATATACGATTCCGTCCTTCACTTCCAGTTGTGAAACGGGAACACCAAGCTGAGACGAAGCCATTTCTACAAGGACCGCTCTTGCCTCAGCCAGTGCAATCCTCATTGCCGGACCGAATTCCCTCACGGTCAATGAACCCCATGTTCCTTCATCATAGGGGCAAAGTTCCGTGTCACCCATGATTATTTTGACCTTTTCGAACTGAACATTCAGTTCGTCGGCCATCATCTGTACCAGGGCCGTTATAACCCCCTGCCCCATCTCAATCTTGCCCGTATAACAATTGATAATGCCCGTGGGAGTAATATGCAGGAATGCATTATAGTCAGTGGTAAGTCTTCTTCGCTGCTGGGAGAGCGATACGCCTGAGCCTCCGAATCCTTTCCAGGGCCGGAAGAAAAGGAAAATACCCCCGCCAAGAAGCTTAACAAAATTCCTTCTTTTGAGACCGTTTTTCGTGGACTCTTCCTGTCTTACTGCAGTTTTAGTTTCTTTATTTTTCATGATTACTTTCCTCCTTTCATTTCTTTGGCGGCTGATTCCACTGCATCAATTATTCTTCCGTGTGCACCGCAACGGCACAGATTTTCCTCAAGTCCTTCAATTATTTCCTTCCGGGTTATTGCCGGGTTTTTCATCAGCATTCCCGTGGCTGTCATTATCATTCCGGGCGTGCAGAAGCCGCATTGCAATGCATCATGTTCTACAAAGGCCTTCTGAACAGGATTCAGTTTCCCGTTTCGGGCCAGTCCTTCAATTGTAATAACCTCTTTCCCCGACACATCGGTGACAGGCGTAATGCACGATCTGACCGGTTCCTTGTTTATCAGAACGGTACATGCTCCGCAGAATCCGTTCCCGCATCCGTACTTGGTTCCCGTCAGTCCCAGCTGGTTTCTCAGAACCCAGAGCAAAGTCTGGTTTGGGTCAGTAAGGATCGTTGTTTTCTTACCGTTGAGGGTAAAATTGATTTTAACTTCCATGTTAGCTATATTTTATTTGATTTATTTATTTCAGCCAGGTAATCTTCCCTTGTGTCAAAATCTTTCAAAACCGAAGGAGTGTCAACAATTACCTCCAGCACATCATCCTCATGCCGGCACGCAAGCGACCGAAGTGATTCATTCGTGCCGAAACCCTTTATTTCTTCCATATACTTCCCGCTGACCAGCAAAGGATGACCCCTTTTACCTTCGTATACAGGCATGGCTATACCTTTGCCTGACTCATGGTATGCATTAATAACCCTGTTAATCACCAGGGGCTCAATCAGCGGCTGATCGCCAGGGACGAACAATACTGCCCCGGCCGATCCGGGAATATTGCATAGCCCGCACTGCACTGATGAAAGCATCCCTTCCACATACTTGTCATTAATGCAAACGGATACAGGTAAATGAGATATGGCATCATATATCTCATTACTGAAAGCACCCAGTACGACAAGGGTATTATTAACTTCCGAAGTTATGACATTGGTAATTGTTTTCTCAATCATTGTTTTCCCCTGAACCGGAAGAAGCATTTTGGGTTCCTTCATCCTTTTCGATTCTCCGGCTGCCAGTATAATGGCCCATATTTCTGAATTTGAAAGTACCACAGTCTCTGAGTTTCAGGGTTTCAGGGTTTCAGGGTTTGGGAGCTGTTCCTGATCTGAATGATCTGGGCGGCTATGCTTACTGCGATCTCCTCTACGGTTTCCGAATTAATATCCAGCCCGACCGGGGCATATATCCGTTTCCACTGTTCATCCGTCGCAAGCTTCCTTTCGATGAAATCCCTGCGCATCAATTCCACCTTGTTCCTGCTTCCGATCATTCCGATATAGGCGGCATCCGATCCAATACATGCCTCCAGAGCCTCGGCATCATCCCTGTGTCCCCTGGTAACAATAACGATATACAGATCCTTTCCCTTAGCCGTGTCGGCCACCACCCGGCCAATATTCCCGGTAACAATATGATCGGCCCAGGGAATGTTGTCAGAATTCGCATACTCAGGCCTGTCATCTGCAACGGTAACTTCAAATCCGATCATTTGACCAATCCTGGCAAGGGCTTTCCCAATATGCCCGGCTCCTGCTATAAGCAGCCTGTACGGAGGTATTACGGATTCAAGATAAACAGTGTCCGACAGGTTTTCTTCCGATGCCTGCAAACTGACTTCCCTGAAATCATCAGGTTTCAGTAATGAAAGCATTTCCATGGCAGTATTTCGCACCGAATCGGCAAAATGTCCAATTACTTCAGAGCCTGTTTTTTCTGTCAGCCAGTAACGGGATATCTCCGTTTCCTGCTTTTTATTTTTCAGAATCCTCGTTATAAGCACTCCCGGAATCCTGGCTCTGTATGAATCTTTAAGGGCACCAAAAACATCCGAATGCTCCTGCAGTTCCGAATCAATCAATATACTGGCCTTTCCTCCGCAGAGTGCATCCTCACCCCCGGCAGTATTGCTGAGGATAAATTCATTAATCCCGGTCTTGTTTGTTATCGAGGGATCCATCGCAACAGCCTGTATCTTTCCCTCAAGAACACCTCCCCCGATGGTTCCGGCAACCAAACCATACCTGTTGAACAAAGCTGAGCTTCCGGACTTACGTGGAGTTGAACCGCTGGTACGAATCACCTGTGCCAGGACATATTCTGAAATATCCCCGGCGTTTTCCGGTATTTTGATGTAAATGCTGTTCATCCTTTTTCAGAAATGATAATCCAGCCTGCATGATCACTTTCACATCAATGGATTTATCAGCCATGCACAATATGATCAGTTCAGGATATTCAAATCTAAGTATTATTTTCTTTGAAAACATAAATATTAATGTTTTCTTAAGTTAAATTGCTTTAAATTTTAATCTTGTTTCAATATCTGTTTATAAATTGTCATTCCCGCCGACTTACATATTAATAATACTTATAATCTGACAACGATGAAAATACAACACACAGGCATACTGCATTATACAATTATCCTGACAATACTGATAATGCTGCCGGGATGTGATCAGGGGAAGAAACCTCCTACAGTAAATATTGATCCGGAAGGAAGATGGCTTGAGGAAATGACCATAATCATGCTGCAACAGGGATATAAGGAAGGCAGATATACTGTAAGAGATGTGGTTTCCGCCTATCTTGGCAGAATAGATGAAATTGACCGGAAGGGACCCGGGCTCAACTCGGTAATTGCAATAAATCCTGACGCAATTCAGATTGCCGGGGAACTTGACGCAGAGATGAAACAGGGAAAGATCAGGGGGCCCATGCATGGAGTCCCTGTGCTCCTGAAAGACAATATTGATACACACGACAAGATGCCGACAACAGCCGGGGCCACAGCCCTTGCCGGTTCCATTGCACCAGCCGACAGCCGGGTGGCAAGAAAGCTAAGGGAAGCAGGAGCTGTTATCATAGGTAAGGCGAACCTGAGTGAATGGGCCAATTTCCGTGCCTCGCCTTCCTCCAGCGGCTGGAGCGGTGTCGGCGGGCAGACAAAAAATCCCTATGTGCTTGACCGGAATCCCTGCGGATCCAGTTCAGGATCAGGTGCTGCAGTATCGGCAAATTTATGTATGGTATCAATCGGAACGGAAACGAACGGATCAATAGTATGCCCGTCAAACAATAACGGTATCGTCGGTATCAAACCGACTGTCGGTCTTATCAGCCGGACTGGCATAATACCTATCTCATTCACACAGGATACTCCCGGGCCAATGGCCAGAACGGTGGAAGATGCCGCCATCTGCCTCGGCATTCTTACTGGCACCGATCCATCGGATTCGAAAACACTATTGTCGGAAGGTCACGCACATACCGATTACAGACAGTTTCTTTCGGAAGACGGTCTGCAGGGAAAACGGCTTGGGATCATAAAATGGGGTTCGGGTTTCCACGAAAAAGTCGATACCCTGATGAAAAGAGCAATTGCCTTCATGAAAACCCGGGGAGCAGAAATCATTGAAGTAGAACTACCTGATGGCGCCGGGTACGAAGATGCCTCATTTCAGGTGCTTCTGTACGAATTCAAGGACGGCCTCAACAAATATCTCAGCGGTCTGGGAGAGGGATCTCGCGTAAAATCCCTGAGGGAACTCATTGAATTCAACAAGAAAGACCCTGTGGAACTCAGATTCTTTAACCAGAAAATACTTGAGATGGCTGATAAAAAAGGTGACCTCAGTTCAGCAGAATACAGGGAATCACTCAGAAAGATGCTGCGTGCCGCGCGTGATGAAGGAATTGACAGAGTAATGAATTCAGCCGGGCTTGATGCTCTTGTCGCGCCGACAGGCTCACCCGCCTGGAAAACGGACCTTATCCTGGGCGATCATTCCGGCGGTGGCAGTTCTTCTCCGGCAGCAATTTCGGGGTACCCGGCCATAACGGTGCCGATGGGATTTATAGACGAACTACCGGTGGGTATAACATTCTTCGGAAGGGCCTGGAGCGAACCGGTTTTGCTTGAAATAGCATACAGCTATGAACAGGGAACAAAACACAGAAGCGCTCCCCGCTTTCTCGCAACCGACTGATAAACTGAATTATTATTCCTGTCAGAAGAAACGGCAGCTAAGGGTGGTCACCCGCCTCCATGTACTTCAGAAAAGTGAAATTATTTCGCAAGGCACCAGTCAATCATTGGGAGGATATCTTCATCCGGCGGAAGAATCCTGAAATTATCCGGCTTTCCTTTCAGGGTATAGACTTTCACGGGAAATGTCAGATCAGTCTCAATTAATTCCTTTCCTGCATATTCTCTCATCTGGTTCCTGATACCTGCCATCACGACTTTCCTGGGTGCAATGCACCCGATCAGATCAGGAAGATCATAATACTTTATTGCTCCCGGAACAGTATATGGTGCCAGCTTCCGGTCGTAAAACCTGTTCATGACCATTGACCTGAATGAGGCCTGGGAGCCTGCCAGCACAATTGAACCTATCGAGTGATTGAAAACGGCGGCATGCATAAGAACCGGTGACAGTTCATCAAATGCAACTGAGGAAATTCTGCCATGATCAACATCGGCCCGTTCTGTTAAAAAATTAACAATAGCATCGATATCCTCTGCGCCAGTCCCGATAAGGGTTTTGCCAGTTAGTACCGAAATAAAATAAGAAGCATTAAAAAAAGATTCATCAGGTGCAACTTCTCCGATACCAAGAAGGTCGGGAACAGCAACAATGATACCTTTCCTGGTAATTTGTTCTATCCGCCCTCCCTCTCCTGCATCTGCGGCTTTACCCTTGGGAGTCAGATAGATCAGTGCGGGGTATTTCCCGTTTCCATCCGGAATGAAGAGAAGCAGTGGAATTACATACTTGCCGTTTCCCCCTACCGCATACATTTCCACCGAATATCCATCCCTTTGCCATGTTCCCCTGAAAACCGACGCGGGTTTTTCAGTATACCGGTTGTAACCGCTAAGCAGTTCTGCATTTTTTTCAACCTGTGCCAGGTGCTTTTCACTATCTTTTCTCGAATTCTCAAGATTTGCAAGCAGCATTTCTGCTTCCTTTGCGTTAAGGCTGAAAACCGTTTCAGCATCAAATGAAGTTGAGACCTGTCCGGTAGCCGTTATCTTCAGTTCATCCGGGTTCAGGGTTCTGATTACCCCCGGGGCGGGATTTCCGGGCATGTCGAGGTATTTCTGAAAAAAAGCGCATGTAGCTTCATTATTTCGCGGTGTAAATCCATGGCCGAAATGATCTTCCGCCATAAGGAGATTTTCGCTCATTCCAAAAGCCATGAAAGCCTTCTTTGCTTCACCGAAGGATTCACGTGCGCCCTGGATACTGAAAAAATCTCTTGTTGTTGATACAATAAGGGTAGGCTTTGGAGCCCTGACCTCAATAAGATCAGCATGAGTGATCCCGGACTTAATGCCATGAAAGAAATTCTGTTCAGCATCCTGTGCACCTATTGATTCAAGGAGCCTTCTGAATCCGGTTATGTAGCATGATGGCGCGGAAGCCTTTACCCTGTCGTCAAACGCTGAAATATATGCAGTCAGGGTTCCTCCGCCTGAAAGACCCGTAACGCCTATGCGGCCGGGATCCACTTCCTTTCTCGATACAAGGTAATCTATACCCCTGATCCCATCCCAAATGAAATACCTTGCAGGTGAAGCACCCGCCATGAAACATTGATTCCCGAAATACGAATGTTCAGCCGTTCCTGCACCGATAACGGGAACATTCTTCTCACCGTCGAAATACTGAAGTCGTTCCCCCTGTCCGATCGGATCAATGGCAAATACAATGAATCCTTTCTGAACAAGATGAAGGATAAGAGTCTGATAGTCCGCCCCCCTGAAAGAAATATCAGTATGTCCTATCACATTCAGGATTGCCGGTCGTTTACCCCTGATACCGTCAGGAATGAAAAGGCATCCTGTTACGTAAAACCCCGGCATTGATTGATAGATAAGCTTTTCAATTCTGTAACCGTCCTTTTTAAGCACTCCGGTGATCCGGGCATTCAGAGGTGTTTTCGGAGGAAATGGTCCGACTGCCTCCATAAGCTTATTTCTTACTTCATTTTGCCGGTTGGTCCAGTCTTCCCTTGTGCGGAGTGATTCAACATGCCGGTCGCGGCTGTCAAGATATCTGAAAGCATGATCATTAAGATGGTGTATGAGCATGTTTCCTGCATCCGACCATTCTGTCCAGCGGCTGAGCACACTGAGATCCTCCTCCTGTGCTGTCAGCCGTAAAGGGCTGGAAAGGAAAGCAATCACAATAAATGAAGCTGCTGCAACAATTTGATTTTTTTTCATCTGTATCTGTTTTTTTAAAAGCCCGGATGCCTGTCTGACCTCCCGGACAGGGAACCACGCATGACTGAACGCGAGTGTTTTCATTCATGTTCGTGTTTCTGGTCAATCAACAGGTTGCATCTGATGTATGTTTAACCTTTCATGGTCAGCCACCTGAAAAACCATTCTGAATTAATAACCATGGATGAAGATGAGGTGCTGATTAAAATCCCGGCCTGAATCCACTCAAACGGATTTTCAGATTCCGAGAAGTCTCTTTGCGTTTCCCGATCTCAGCATTTCCCTGGTTGATTCATCAGCTTCATTGTCCGCAAGGGCTTCGATCCTGAGCAATCCGGTGAGATAATCGAGTATCGGGGAGTGGGTGCCGAATGCAAACTTATCATTGCCGTATTTCTTCAGCAAACTTCCCAGGTCAGATATATTCCTTCCCGAAGTATCGAAGATCATATCTGTTCCTCTTATCAAAGCCGTATCCTCATCATTTAACATTATACCTCCCGATACATTCAAAATCATGTATCTGGCGTCGGGCACTTCGCGAATGAGTGGAATCACATCCTTCAATATCCATTCTGAACTGAGATCCATCCACGAACGGAGCCTGCTGTCGACCATGCGGACGGTAAGAGCGATGACCATTCCCTCATCCCTCGCACACCTGACCATGTCGATACAGGCAGGATCCGTTATTTCATAATCGTGATACTGCGGATATAACCGTAGCCCTTTGAATTTCAATTCCCTGCTGCAGACAAGAAGATCATGTCTCCATGCTGCATATAGCGGATTGATAACAGCAAAGGGAACAAAGCGTCCCCTGAACCGCTTTTCCGATGAAATTTCCCGGTACAGTTCTTCATTGGCAGCATGTGAATCCTTATAAAAGATCCCGTTCATATTTGAAATAACGGATATTTCAACTCCGTACCGGTCCATGTTCCCAAGCAATTCCCTGCATGTTTTCAGTCCTGTCTGCCTGAAGGGCCAGTGTCCGATATTCGCACTTACATCAATCAACATGGTTCCCGGATCTTTTCAGAATCAGATTATAATTGTCAAAAAAAATCTTTTTCCTCTGGTCATCATTTATGTTTGCTGCCAGAATCGAACCCACACCCTGGTAATATGAACCGTCGGTCCCGAAAAAAAGCCTGTCCTCGCCAAGATGCTTCATTGCATATTCGATCATTCCGCTTTCATTATTGCTGCCGGATGTATCAACATAAACATTAGGATAATCCCTCAAAGTCTTACAGGCATATTCCCAGTCGCCTCCTCCCCCGGTATGTGCATACTGGAACAAAGCTTCGGGATATCTTTCTGCTGCCCCGGCAAAATCATCGGGAGTTGAAGCATTGGCCTGTATATTGCCATATTTGGTCCTGTACCCGCCTACCCCAATTCCGCAATGAGTATGCATAAGGATGATCATTTTCAGGTCAATCATCTTTTCAATGACGGGATAGTATAACGGATCATTTATCTTCACCTGGTAATAGCCCTTCATTGAGACCATGCCGGCAGAAACACACCTGTCAATTTCTTCCAGGGATTCCTTTGAATAATAGGGATTGATGTAAAACTGGCCCATTATCCTGTCGGGAAAGAGCTTCATTGCTTTTAATACCAGGTTATTACATTCCCTGAATTTTTCTGGTGTTACAAGTACCCTGTCTTCAACTGTAACCGGAAGTGATACCACCAGCTTTTCCATTCCAAGACGATCGGCGGCATTTATGAGAGAAGAAGGTTCAGAGCCCAGGTAAACATGTTCATGTGCATTGATCTTCCGGAACTTCAAGGCCTCTTCCATGATGTCATAACTGCCAGGATTATCCCTGTTGCTGCATGCCATGCCGGCTGAACCTGCACCGGCAATAAGACCTGCTGAAGCCAAAGCAGAATTTCTGAAAAATTTCCTTCTGGTAATCATAGGAATTTATTGAATTCAAGATTTCATTCTGTGGTACATAGATATAATCACCCGGGCAGGTTCAGGTTCACTTCTTCCCCGTTCATCTGCAAACTATCACGTCCTGAACGTCTGCAGTCTGACACATCAGGATACACAAGACTCAGGATCATTGCACTGCAGGCGCATTGGTAACCTGGTACAGCCGGAATGAACCACAATAAGTTAAATTTATTCTCCCTTATTTTCTGAAGACCCGGTTTTGGTTTTTTCAGGATCATCCTCAACTTTCGATGCTTTTTTAAATTCCTTCATACCCTGACCTATCCCTTTCATAAGCTCAGGAATCTTACGCCCGCCGAAAAGGAGGACAATAACCAGGATTACAAGAATTATTTCCGTGATTCCGAAATTTCCCATGTGTCAATGATTTAAACATCTGTAAATATACGATAAACACTAATATATTCAAATCAATGTCATACCGTACTCAACAGATTATAACAGCAATTGCAGAAAATTATCATGACCCGGTGATGTGCATGTTTTTCCCGATCAGATCTGAAGGATTGCCCATGCAAGAAATATAAGCAGTCCGACAACAATCCAGGAAATGAGGAATCCGACAAGATCCTCACGGTATCTTTTGAAGAAATTCTGCCAGCGTTCCTTCCTTCTCCATCCCGGCAGATCAAGAAGCAGCAGGTCCTCGCCGGTTTCCGAACCAAGGGGCTTACGGCCAAGGGCATCCGTCGAAGCGGAATCGGATTTCCTTCTCATATTATCGAAGAACAATTCAATTTTTTCTTTATCCTCAGGGGGGGCCAGGACGCTGACAAGCCAGAACATCAGGAAACCCGCAAACATTGCAAATCCAAACGGGGCAGGTTTCCATACATACACGAGCTGCAAATTCCCTGAATAAAAATAATTTGCCAGATAATACACGATCAATGATGAAAGTACCGCTGCTCCTGCCCCGTAGCGGTTGGCCCGTTTCCAGATCAGCCCGCCAAGGAACATAATTCCCATGAATGCTGCCAGGGTCTCAGTAAACAGAAATGCATGGAGGACGTTTTTTATCGAGAGAGCGAACAATACTGCAAGAAAGGCAAGGGCCAGACCCGAATAACGGCCGGTCCACAGCAGATCACGATCAGTTGCATCTGGCCTGAAATATTTACGGAACAGGTTCTTGGTGAACAGGGCGCCAATGTTGACCATGAAATTCGAACAGGCCGACATATTCGCTGCAACAATAGCCGACAGCATCAGTCCGACAAGGCCAGGGCCGAGAAGTTCACCGCAGGCATATCCGAAAGCCATTTCAGGGTCGGGCAGGGTCACACTGTTCTTAATTGCAAGCGCACCGACAACCAGGCCGGTAAGGGCCCATCCTATAGTAACCAGTCTTTTCACCATTGATCCGAAAGTCTGACCTATCCTGCCTGCCCTTTCAGTTTTCCCTGTGGCACACATGGAAATCATGTGTGGCTGTGCTGTTATTCCCACTATACCGTTAATTGCAAGCATCAGTATGGTAAAGGTATCGATGCCGCTGGCTGCATTGAATACATCGAAATGATGTTCGGGCAATACCGACCTCATATAGCTGAATCCTCCTATTTCTCTCAATCCCAGCGGGATAAGGATAATAGAAAGGGTTATGATAAGAAACGACTGTATAAAATCGGTGTATGCTGACGCAATCAGGCCTCCGATGAAGCTGTAGAGGATAAAAGCCACAGTCATGGCAAGTACAATGAAATTGGGAGATACAAGATTCCCCGAAGCCACTGAAATAACTTTGGCTGCTCCCTGCAGCATCACTCCCATGTTGAACACAAAGAACAATATTGCAAATATTGTATAAACAAGTCCCATTGAACTTCCGTATCTGTCCTCAACTATTTCTCCCACGGTGGTGCGCTCGCTTCTCCTGTAAAAAGGAGCAATGAGCCAGTAGAAAGGTGTTATAAGCATATTCTTCCACTGGTACCATATCGTGGCAAATCCATTGCTGAAAGTAGCACCGGTCTGGGCAACAGGCATCTCGGCATGGGTCCCCACACCAAATGCCTGGCCGATCATAATGTACCACTTAAACTGTCTGCCTCCCCTGAAATAA
Source organism: Bacteroidales bacterium (assembly GCA_009877105.1). Classification (GTDB taxonomy): domain Bacteria; phylum Bacteroidota; class Bacteroidia; order Bacteroidales; family VadinHA17; genus LD21. The sequence goes on along the minus strand of WXFD01000043.1, from coordinate 223,284 downwards.
CTGTCGCTTGTCTTTATTCGTCTCGATATCCAGATGCCAAATGTGGTTATCAGAATAAAATATCCGAACAATACTACATAATCAGGTGTACTCATAAGGCTCAGCTGTTTGGTGTGGTTCCGCCAGTATAGGCAATTCTGCCCTTCACTATGGTTTTTAAGATATTAATTTTATTTTCGGCTGATTCAAACAGGATCAGATCTGCCCGTTTCCCGGTTTCAATTGTTCCCCGGTCATTTAGCCTACAGGCCTTTGCCACGTTTTTCGATGCCATGTTTATAGCAGCAGGCAGTGAACATCCTGTAAAAATAATCATATTCTCCACACCCGTTTTTATGGTCTGTGAGGCACCTGCAAGGCAATTCATCCTTGGGTTTTTCAGGAAACCGTCGGGGGTGTGGATTACTTCACTGCCCATGTAGGTGTATGTTCCGGGAGGCATTCCGCCCAGCGGGCTTAAATCAGAGGTGAGAAAAATATTATCGGGCCCTTTTACCCTTGTGAACACGATAATTTCTTCCCTCAGGAGGTGATGTCCGTCAGCAATTATCGAGGGAGTCAGCAGGTCATTTGCCAGCTGGGGCCAGATGGGATTCCGGTGGCGGTCTATCTTGTTTGCAAGTCCGTTCCCAAGATGAGTCGAAATTCTTGCGCCTTTTTCCACAGCCAGATTCACTATCTCTGCTGATGCATTTGAATGCCCCAGTGAAACCACAATTCCGCTATCGGTGCATTTTTCAATAAATCCGATTGCACCCTCAATTTCGGGAGCAATGGTTACCTGTATAATATTTCCCTCTGCCGCTTCCTGGTATTCCAGAAATTCATTCCAGTCAGCCTTCCTGACAAACTCCGGAGGATGAGTGCCATAATAACCATGTTCAGGCGAAAGATAGGGGCCCTCGAGATGGAAACCAGGAATTGAGTCACGGATATTACTATTTCTCAGTGTTTTAACGGCCAGCCTGAAATTTCTGAGCAGATTCTTATGGCTGTTGGTAATAATGGTGGGCATGAATGAACTGATTCCACTCCCACGTAGTGCTTCAACAACCATTTCCATACGGTCGGCAGAGAGGCCGTCTTCAGAAAAATCAACCCCCATATAACCGTTTACCTGGTTATCAATCAGCCCGGGTGCAATAAAAATCCGGGATTGATTTTCGATCGCGCAATCAACGGTGCTGATTTCCCTGATCAACCCGTCATCGCTGAACTCGATCCTCACATATTCCCCCGTCTGATAATGAAAAGCCTCTGCAAAGCTGTTGCCCGTCATGAAATAGCCGGAATTTAATGATTAGAATGCAATTAATTTTGATGCGGAATTCCGGTCCAGATATATGGTGAGATCCTTATGTTCCTTAAGCATGGTTGCCGGCACAAGATTGGTCAGCTTACTGGTGAAAGTCCTGAACACTGCATCTGCTTTAACCTTGTGGGGAACAACCGAAATAATTGAATCGCATTGCATTATCTGCCAGACACTCATGGAAACGGCTTTCCGGGGCACATCTGCAACGGTATCGAACCATCCCTCATTTACCTGTTGAAGCTTGCACTGATCGTCAAGTTCCACGACTATATAAGGATCACGGGTATCAAAATCGGCAGGAGGATCGTTGAATGCAATATGCCCGTTCACGCCTATACCAATGATGCCAAGGTCAACGGGTTTTTTGCTTATTTCAGCTGAAAGCCGTTCAATCTTTTCCTGAATGTTCCCTTCAACATCCACACTGTGAAATTTCCTGACAGCGACATGATTTATAAAACGCTCATACAGGTATTTCCTGAAACTGGCAATATGGGTAACAGGCAATCCTATGTACTCATCGAGGTGAAATATCTCAACCCTGGCCCAGTCTACATTCTCTCTGATGAGGCTCTGGAACATTTCGAACTGGGAGCTTCCGGTAGACACGACCATCCTGGCTTCTCCCTTTTCTGCAATTACTTCCTTCAGTTTTGCTGAAATATGCCTGGCTGCCTTTGTTCCGAGCTCCAGTGCGTCGCTGCTAATGTTTATTTGCATCTCTTTTTTTGCTTAAAAATAAAAAATAAAACTAACTTTCGGGCCTTTTGGTTAAAAGTTAAAAGACGTTAACGATAATAGCAGCTCCCGGAAATCATTCTAAATTACATCGTCAATTTTTGTTACACATGACCAGGTATTTGGTTTTTGCTTTTACATCCGTTCTTTTCCTTTTCAGCATAGGAGAAATCTTTTCCCAGACAAAAGGTATCAACCGGGAAGCATACAGGATCCATATAAAGGAAACCTCCGAACAAATATCAGTTGACGGTGTTTTGGATGAGGATGTATGGCAGGTTGCGGAAAAAGCCGGACATCTGCAGAGGGTTCTGCCCACTGACACCGGTTATGCAATTGCCCAGACAGAAGTGAAGCTTACATACACTCCAACCACACTTTACCTGGGGATTACCTGTTTTGATCCACTCCCGGGGAAGCGCCCCGTGGAATCACTCCGCCGCGATTTCAATTTCGGGAAAAATGACAATTTCATTGTTTTTATCGATACATTCAATGACCAGACAAATGGTTTTGCCTTCGGGATCTCACCGGCCGGGGCACAATGGGACGGCGTTCAGGCAGACGGAGGCACCGTAAACCTAAACTGGGATATAAAGTGGAGATCAGCTGTAAAGAACTATGATGACCGCTGGGTTGCCGAGTTTGCAATACCTTTCAGAAGTTTGAGGTACCACGGCGGAACGCCTGAATGGGGAATAAACTTCAGCAGGCAGGACCTCAAAACAAATGAGAAATCAAGCTGGGCACCGATGCCAAGGCAGTTTGCAACCGCAACCCTCGCATACACCGGGACGCTCGTATGGGATAAACCTCTGCCCAAATCCGGACCCCGGTTCTCGCTTATACCTTATGTGTCGGCAAAAAGTACTCAGGATAAACTTAACGGAAAGGATTTTAATTTCGAACCTTCCGCCGGAATAGATGCAAAAGCAATTATTTCAACCTCGCTCAATCTCGATCTTACAGTAAATCCCGACTATTCACAGGTGGAGGTGGATGCCCAGCAAACCAACCTCGACCGCTTTGAATTGTTCTTTCCGGAAAAGCGTCAGTTCTATCTCGAGAACAGCGATTTGTTTGCAAGCCTGGGAACTGAAACCGTCAGGCCTTTTTTTTCAAGAAGGATTGGTCTCGATAACCCGGTAAGGGCAGGCGCCAGGCTCAGCGGCAAGCTTGGAAACAAATGGAGACTGGGAGTTATGGATATCCAGACTGGGAACAAAGATACCGTTCAGGCATCGAATTATATGGTGGCAGCTTTGCAAAGACAGGTTTTCAGCCGTTCAAGTATTTCCGCCTTCCTTGTAAACAAGCAGGTTACGGGGGGCAGGAAAGGGGAAAACGGGCAGGAAAGGTTCAACAGGATAGGCGGTCTGGAATACAACCTTTCAAGCCCAGACAACAAATGGACGGGCAAGGCATTCTATCATCATGATATTCACCAGGGCACAACATTCAACGACGCCGCCGTGGCCGCAAATATCAAGTATTCCGCCCAGTATCTGTCAGCTTCCCTTGATCAGGCTGCAGTCGGCAAAGATTTCAATGCCGAAACCGGTTTTGTAAGAAGAAAGGGATATTATGAAATGGCGCCGAAAATCGGCTATAAGTTTTTTCCGCATTCAAGCACCATCGCCAATCACGGACCGGGAATAGAATCTGACCTGTTCTTTAATCCGTCCGGATCATTTTCGCTTACCGACCGGGATACCAGGATCTCCTACAGCATAGAGTGGCTCAACAGGAACGTATTTTCCATCGAGTTCCAGAATTCATATGTCAGGCTTGCTGAACCCTTCGACCCCACAAACACCGGAGGAACTAAATTCAATGCCAACGACGATTTTACATGGAACGGGATCGGAGCAACTTTCATATCGGACGTACGCAGGCTGCTGAACTTTGAAATAACAGGCAAATACGGAGGTTATTACACCGGGACCAGGCTGTATCTTGACGGGAAATTGTACTACCGTGTCCAGCCCTATGGAAGCCTGTCTGTTGTCGCCACATATAACAACATTTTACTGCCTGAACCATACAACAGTGCAAAACTGCTTCTGATAGGTCCAAGATTCGACTTCACCTTTACCGACAGGCTTTTCTTTACAAGCTTCATCCAATACAACAACCAGATCGACAATCTTAACCTGAATCTCCGGTTCCAGTGGCGGTTTGCTCCCGTCTCGGACCTGTTCATCGTATACACCGAGAACTCATACCCTGGAAATTACAGTGTTAAAAACAGGGGAATTGTTGTCAAGCTTTCATACTGGTTCAATTAGATCCTGCCTTCCCGATCATGGGGAACCACGCGGGGAAAGAGGGCTGTCACTGATTGGTTTCCGGCATAACCATCTGTTTATTTAATCATAAAGTCAAGTACCCGATGGTCGCCGATATATGCCACGAGATTGTCATTTTTTTTCAGGGGTCCTACGCCAGAGGGTGTTCCTGTGAATATGAGGTCACCGGTTTTAAGGGTGAAAAATCCGGAAACAAATGAGATTATTTTATCTATCCCGAAAATCATGTCTGCAGTATTACCCTTCTGCACTGTGACATTGTTTATCTCAAGCCGGAAATCGAGATTATTTATATCTCCAACGGCGCTTACCGGAAGGAATTCACCAACAGGAGCTGAACTGTCAAAAGCCTTGGAAAGGGTCCAGGGCAGTCTGTCTGCTGACAGGCGTGACTGCAGATCGCGAGCCGTGATATCAATACCTGCGGTAACTTCATCGTAATAACGATAAGCAAATTCAGGAGCAATTCCTTTTCCCAGCCTGGAAATTCTGACAACAACCTCTGTCTCATAATGGATATTGGCCGAAAAATCGGGAAGAAAGAAAGGCTTGTTATTCTTCAGAACGGCTGAATCGGGCTTCAGAAAAACTACCGGTTCAGCAGGAAACTGCCTGCCCATCTCAATGGCGTGACTTCTGTAATTGACTCCTATGCAAATAATTTTCATAACTAACTGCTTCTGTTCCCGTTTTCACATATCGGGTTATCAACGTGCGGCAATCTGCACCTGGCGAATACTGTTCAACAGTGGCGACCTGATCCATGGAGCTGACAAGCTATTGACCTCCCTTGCCAAACGACCTGAGCTTGATCTCCGTAAGAATCTTCTTGGTATAAAGTGGAAAATCCCCGTTCATCATCCATGAATAATATGAAGGGTCATCCCTGAAAACACTTTCAACGGACTTGCCTTTGTGCTTGCCGAAATTAAATATCTCAACACCGCTTTCGTCGTAAACAATCCTTCCGGCAAAATCAGCAATATTATGGAACGAACTGAATTCAGCAAGCTTGTCCACATTGTTTTCCAGGTCATCATACATGTCGAGCTGTGCCTTGAGAACTTCATAGGAGGCCTGGGTGTCGGCTTTTGAACTATGGGCATTCTGAAGTTCCCGGCCGCAGTAAAACCGGTATGCCGCTGCCAGGGTTCGTTGCTCCTTTTTATGAAAGATCACCTGAACGTCAACATATTTTCTTTTTGCGAAACTGAAATCGGCATTAACTCTCAGGAATTCTTCGGCAAGAAGGGGAATGTCGAACTTTATGGCATTGAATCCTGCCAGATCGCATCCTTCGAGAAAGGCGGAGAGCTTTTTTGCCACTTCCCTGAATACAGGGGCATCAGCTACATCCGCATCAGTGATTCCGTGTATGCTGGTAGAACTCTGAGGAATGGGCATTTCCGGATTGATTCTCAGGGAGATCCATTCCTCTTTCCTATTCGGATGGATTTTAAGGATGGAAATTTCCACAATACGATCGGACGAGACATTTATTCCCGTCGTTTCGATATCAATAAAAGCCAGGGGGCGCCTAAGATTCAGTTCCAACTGTCAGGCATTTATCATCATTGGCATAAGAAGCATAAGGAGATCCTCCGCCTGGTTGTCGGCCTCCCCGGGAAGGAACAGCCCCGCCCTTGTAGGATCTGCCAGTTCGATTATCACATCCTGCGAAGAAATATTTGCCAGTATCTCAAGCAGGAATACTGATTTGAATCCTATCTCCATATCATCGCCTTCATACTGGCATTTGATCTTCTCATAGGCAGATATTGAAAAATCAATATCCTGTGCGGATACCATGACCTGATTTCCCTTTAGCTGAAGCTTAACAAGGTTACTGGCCTGATTTGAAAAAACTGATACCCTCCTGAGAGTATTGTAGAATTCAACCCTGTCGATGGTTATCTTCCTGGGATTATTTTTGGGTATGACTGAACTGTAATTCGGATAGTTACCCTCAATCAGGCGACAAACCACCTTATAATCGTTCAGATTGAAAAATGCGTTTTTGTCATCGAACTCAACAGTCACAGGTCCCTCCTCTTTAGGAAGGATGTTTTTCAGGAGGGAGGCCGGTTTTTTTGGCAGGATAAAGGAGGAGCCTGCATCGGCACCGGCGTCTGTCCTCTGGTATCTGACAAGCTTGTGAGCATCCGAGGCAACAAAGGTTATCCTATCGTCAGAAGCTTCAATGAATATGCCTCCCATTACGGGCCGCAGCTCATCGTCCGCCGTTGCAAACAACGTCCGGTTTATGCCTGACAGCAAAACATCCGCATTGATCTGAAATGTAAATCTCTTTTCCTTCATTATTGCGGGGAGTGCAGGAAAATCAATCCCGTTCTGGCCCATAACATTGAACTTGCCGTTTTCCGAAGTAATTACGACAGCCATGGTTTCAAGGTTTATATCAAATGAAAGCGGCTGGACCGGGAATTCTCTCAGGGTGTCAAGCAGAATCCTCGCAGGAAGTGCAATGATCCCGTCTCCCGAAGCATTTTCAAGCTTCATTCTGGTAATAAGTGTTGATTCAAGATCAGATGCCGTTATTTCCAGGTCATTCCCGGATAGATTAAAAAGGAAATTATCAAGAATGGGAAGGGTGTTCTTCGAACTGATCACCCTGCTTATTGCCTGCAAATGACCAAGAAGCTCTGTACTGGATACAACAAATTTCATTTTATAGGATGATTTAATTTAATTTCTTTTCAGGAATTAGTACATATAGCTGTCATTAAACAGGTTAAAAGGATGGCTGTTTATGGCAACTAACTATCAATATTACAAAAAAAACTATTAACCTCAAATAAAAAGTTTTCAGGGATAGAAATAAGATCTCTTTTTCAGGAGAGGATCAATATCCATATATCTGATTATAAACAGGGCGGTATTGGAATCCGTTTTTGCCCACAGCCTGTCGGTATCTTTAATCTTTTCCCTGCCATCATTGAGAAATCGCTCCCAAAGTGTCAGCCGTATGTTTTCCCCGGCAGTGGTCACAAGTGAGATAATACAAAGCGGACCTGAATCAGTAATAGTCTTTTGTTCTGCAGGATCAATCTCAAGTTCCCACGATTCGAACGGAATATAGGCAAAATATGAAATATACCGGATTACCCGCGAAGTATCCCAGCCTGAAAGCTCCCTGCCCTTGTCTGAAAGAATGAATCTCCCGCCTTCCTTTTGAATTGAAAATGAAGAAGCCGTATCGGTCATGTTTTCAAAATTCACTGATGCTATATCCGAAGGAAGCTGATTGAAAACCATAAATGGCTTCCAGTAAAGTTCATTGACGGTGAAGATTGAGCCGATATTTGTTTCATATCCGGGAAGATAAACAATAAACGGTTTTGCTCCTTCCCGTTTTTTCATAATGTTCCCGTAAATGTTCGACTGGGTTTTGTAGACCAGGAAAGAATTAAGTCTCTTCCGTTTTCCGAAAACACTGACTTTCACCGGCTCTATCCCCTTCTCCCTGATCTCGGCCCTGAACAATTCGGGCGAAACTGGTGATTTTATTTCCATCGCGGAAACGACCTGAATTAGGAAAGAGATGCTGCTTTTCCTTACCTCATGGCTGCCATTGAGCATCCAGATGTTATCTTTCCTGGTCAGACTGATGGATGAGCTTTTGTCAGATAACTCTATCCTGGTAATCTCCTCTTTTGGCTTTGAAGCAAAACTGCTGTTCTTCCTGCCGAAAGGATCCCTGTCCCTGAACAGGAAAAGAAATACGGCAATCAGAATTACAATAACCGATAGGTATTTTAAACTTTTGCCTGTCATAATTATGGCTTAGTATATCTCCTTTTCCTGAAATAGGTGAAAATCAATCCGGAAACAATTGCCAGAAGCGGGGGGAGGAGAATGTTAACCAGCTGCCATTTGAGCTTCTCATTTTTGATCCTTGTGCGGTCAAGCATTCTCAGTTTCAGCTCACGTGAGCGAAGCTCCATAATTCCATTGTCGTCAACAAGATAGTTCAGGCAATTAATGATGAAATCGCGGTTTCCGTACATTTCACCTGTATAGATATCCTGACCAAGCGGGTAATGGGATACACTGCTGCCTATTTGTCTGACTTCATTCCTGATTATGTCGCCATCGGCAATGACTATCATTTTTGTAGGAATGCTTTCGTTACGGGGTTTAAAGCTTTTATCGCCGGTAAGGTCTCCGGTCATCCTGTTTCTGAATGCTGACGGGAACACCCCCTCAAGCAGCAGGGCAACCGGTAGTTTTGATCTGTTGAACTCTCTCTCATCCGGTGTTATCTCGGCATCCTTCAGACTTATCATAAAAGGAGGAGACAGGATTCTTGAAAATCCCGAAGTTGAGAGCAGGACTGTTTTTTTAATTCTGCCGTCGAGGCCCACCGTATCAATATAATTGACATATTCTCCCTTCACCCTGTTAAGATTTCTGGTAACAGGATGATCCTGCGAGGGGTAAAGTCTGGGATAATAAAACCATGGTGCGGGGACAAACTGCTGGCGGGTGCCGCTCGTCATCAGGGCAAGCCTTATCATAACGCATTCCACATCCTGAACTACTGCCGGGTTTATCCTGGCACCATACCTGAAAAGCTGATCCTCCAGATTCAATGTACGGATAAGAGCTTCGGTCTCCCCCGAAACCAGGCTGTCAGCATTTACGTCAACCTCCTCCAGAAGCCACAAAACCTTACCCCCTTTCATGATGTACTGATCGAGAATAAATTTGTCGCTTTCCGGAAATTCATTCTGAGGTCCGGCAATAATAACTGCAGCATAGTTGTCAAGAATGCCCGGATCATCTGTCAGTTTTCCCCTGTCAATAGTGAAAAACCTTGCCAGACTGAGCGTTATATCAGCAACCTGGGGCTCCGAAAGCTCACCGTGACCCTCTATAAAGGCAATCTTATATATTGTATCGGATGTCAGGGTTGAAATGGTCTGGATCATCTCATACTCAAGGCCTTCAACTGAATGCAGCAGATTCTCCTCGGCTGGTAGCGAAGGATTGTTTTTCAGGAAATTGACAGGCACTTCGATACCATTATAATTTACAATCATGCCCGGAAATATTATTTTCTGGCTCGCTCCCCCCTCCTCGTCTGAGGCCTGAATATTCACAGGATTGAGCCCCTTGCCTATCAGTGACTGATACCTGGCTTCCCTCTGTTTCCGGTCCGTCCCTTCCGAAGGATTCAGGAATGCATAATCGACCCTGTTGCCTGATGCTATTCTGAACTCATCAAGCATTTCCCGCACCGAACGTTTCAGCCGCTTGAAGGGGATCGGCATCTCTCCGTCGAGATATACCTGTATGAAAACATCATTCCTTAACCCGGAAAGCACTTTCCGGGTAGGAACGGAAAGAGAATACCGTTTGTCCCCTGTCAGATCGAGCCTCAGTCTGAAATAGGACAATATCGCTGCAACGAATACGATTAGTGCCACTGCTACCAGGAACTCCGTCAAAATTTTCCTTCTGATTGACCGTATGTTGGAATTACTGCCTGCCATTCAGCTTTTCTCCCTCCACTTCCGTGATAAAAGCACAAGCCTCGTTGCCTCATTGAAAATAAGAACAACCGCAGCAAAATACACCAGATCACTTAAATCGACAACACCTCTGCTCATTGACTTGTAATGTTCGTTTATTCCAAGTCGTATAACGAACTCATCAACTTTTTTCAGTCCGGGCAGATAAGCGAAAGAATCAAATCCCATGAACAGGAAAAATGCAAAAAGAACTGCGATGATAAAAGCAATAACCTGGTTATCGGTAAATGATGAAGCAAGAAGCCCGGCGGCGGCATATACCGCAGCAAGACAAAGAAGACCGGCTGATGCACCAAGAACTGCACCTTTGTCGATATTTCCCGGTGTCTCTACAAGCCTCGAGACCGAAATATAATAGATTATGCATGGCAGCAATGACAGAAAAGCAAGGGCAACGGATGCCAGGTATTTACCATATACTATTCTTCTTTCACTTACCGGCCTTGAATAAATAAGTTCAATCGTGCCGAGTTTCTTTTCCTCGGCAAACATTTTCATTGTAATAGCCGGCACCAGGAAAAGAAACACCCAGGGAGAGATCAGGAACAGGGTATCCAGGCCTGCATATCCGCTTTCAAGAACATTAAGCTCACCCGGGAAAACCCACATGAACAGTGAATTGATCAGCAGGAAAACGATTATGACAATATAGCCTGTCAGGCTGCTGAAAAATCCGCTTATCTCTTTTCTGAAAATTGCGAACATGTAATTAAACAAACGGCAAAAATAAACAAATAAGCTTAATCAAAATTACAATCTTTCAACCAACCCGGATCTTTCCAGCATGCTGCCAGCCTGCCATTTTCCTGGTTCTCATTGTCTTAATTTTTCTTAAACGCCAGATCCGCCGGATCGTTCCGGGTAGTGATAACCCCTGAAATAAAATGTTTTTTTATTTATGAGAAAATACTAACTTCAAATGTTTCAGACAAAATTAATCTTTAAAAGCTTCTTACGGATAAAAGAGAGCTTTTCATTCCTGATCTGCTGATATATTTTTAAACTATGAGCGAAACAGTTATTGAGGCCCTGGTACGTCTTTTTGCGCTTATCAGCGATATCCATGACGAAAACACTGTAATCAGCCGCAAAAAGGAGCTTGTCAGGCTCTTTCTTGAACGCCATTTAAACAAGGAAATGGTAACAAGATACATGATGCAGTTTGAAATCTTTCTTGAACAATATTATTCGGAGAGCATTGAAAGAGGGACCATCAGGGAACGGAAGCGTGTTGCACTGAATTCAATTAAGATCCTGGCAATCTGTGAAAAGATTAACACTGAACTGTATCAGAAACAGAAAATTTATGTTATTGTGCAGCTTCTTGACTTTATCTCCTATGGTGAGGATATTACCGGAACCGAATCAGAATTTGTAGATACTGTCGCCAGTGCTTTCAATATTCCTGATGATGAATATGCAAACATCAGGCAATTCATTTTGCAAGACGTGAATAATGTCAGGGACAAAAGCAAGATACTGACAATAAACAACCGTAAAGAAGCTGTTCATCCCGAAATAAGGCACCTTTATGACTCAAACCTTTCGGGGAACATCTCATTCCTGCTCATTCCAACCACGCTTACCTATATTATGAGGTACAAGGGGCTTGAGGACCTGTATCTGAACGGGCAGGTTGTTTTTCCGAATCAGACTTACATATTCGATCAGGGTTCATCAATAAGGGGAGCAGGTATCAAAACTGTCTATTACAGCGAAATAAGCGGACTGATTGCCGAAACATCACGGAAGTTCAGGATATCTCTCGACGCAATTAACATATCATTCAAATTCACCGACAGCCAGTACGGGCTCCACAACCTGAATTTTCACGGCGAGGGAGGGAACCTTATCGGGATCATTGGCGGAAGCGGTGTGGGCAAATCCACAACTCTCAGCATTCTTAACGGAACATTGAAGCCGCAAAGCGGTGAAGTTCTCATTAACGGGTACAATATTTACGATGAGAACGACAGGGAAGCACTAAGGGGAGTTATAGGCTATGTCCCTCAGGATGACCTTCTGATCGAAGAGCTGACAGTGTTCCAGAACATATGGTTTAATGCAAGGCTCTGCCTGAATAATCTGAATGAGAGTGAAATAACCGATGCGGTTAACAACATCCTTGTTGATTTTGATCTCCAGGAAATAAAGGATCTCAAGGTTGGAAATCCACTTAAAAAAGTAATCAGCGGCGGACAGAGAAAAAGGATCAATATTGCGCTTGAACTTCTGCGGGAGCCCACCATACTGTTTGTAGATGAACCTACGTCAGGATTGTCTTCCGTCGACTCCGAGGTGGTAATGAACCTGCTTAAGGCTCAGACCCATAAAGGCAGGCTTGTTGTAGTAAACATACACCAGCCTTCCTCCGAGATCTATAAAATGTTCGACAGGATTATGATCATTGACAGGGGAGGTTACCAGGTTTTTTTCGGAAATCCTTCCAAAGCAATCACTTATTTCAAGACCCAGACCAATCATGCGAATCCGAAGGAGGACCAGTGTATTAAATGCGGCAACGTAAATACCGATCAGATCCTCCAGATCATTGAGGCCAAAGTGGTTGACGAACATGGCAAGATGACCCGGACAAGAAGGGTGACTCCTGCTGAATGGGCTGAAAAATTCGTGCAATCAGGAGCAGTTTCCATCAGAAGGGAAGATGTGAAAAAGCAGGAGATCCCCCGGAACAATTTCAATATCCCGGGAATATTTAAACAGTCAGTAATTTTCCTTACGCGCGATATTTTATCAAAGCTGGCAGATAAACAATATATCCTGATCAGTCTTTTGGGATCCCCCGTACTGGCTTTCTTTCTTGCATACTTTACAAGGTCTGCCCGGGGCGATATTTACCACTTCAGTGAAAATGACAATATCCCCGCATACCTGTTCATGGCTGTAATAACCTCGTTGTTTTTCGGGTTAATGCTCAGCTCGGAAGAGATCATAAAAGACAGAAAGATCCTGAAAAGGGAAGCCTTTCTCAACCTGAGCTGGTTCAGTTATCTGAATTCCAAAATAATGATCATGTTCATTCTTTCGGCAATACAAACGTTATCCTTCGCAATAATCGGCAATGCCGTACTCGGTATAAAAGGAATGACTTTAAGTTACTGGCTGGTGCTGTTCACCACATCATGCTTTGGCAACATCCTGGGCCTGAACATCTCTTCAGTCCTGAATTCCGTGATTACAGTCTACATAATAATTCCTTTCATAATCATTCCCCAGCTGCTTTTCAGCGGGGTCCTGGTTAAGTTTGACAAGCTGCATATCAACAGCAAGTCAGCTCATGAATTCGTTCCCGTCATAGGGGATGTCATGACGGCCCGCTGGTCGTTTGAAGCACTGGCTGTCAAACAGTTCCGGGACAACCGATATGAAAGGAACTTCTTCGTCCATGACATGGCTGAAAGCCAGAACAACTATTATTCATCCTTCCTCATCGACGAACTGAACAGGGAGCTGTATGTCTGCAACCTCTACAGGGACAGCAGCAACTACAGGAACAGCGTTCTGAACAGCTTTGAAAGGCTCAGGTTTCATATCGGTGAACTGTCGGAGATATCGGGGATCAGTCCCGGGAGCTGGCGTGATTCGATTTCACTGGAACTTTCCGGCAGCAGTGTTGAGAAAAAAGCAGCTGCTTATCTTGCTACTTTGAAGAAGTATTTTACCGACAGACAGAAGGAAGCAAGACTGGCCAGGGACACCGTCAGCCGCTCCCTGCTGGACAGATATGGGGAGGAAAAAATGCTTGAAATGCGCAATAACTATGAAAACAAGCAGATAAAAAGGATTGTTCTCGATGCCGACAATCTCGACAAAACTTACCGGCTTCCCGGCAAAATCGTGCAAAAAGCCGATCCCGGATATATGGTTGCTGCAGCACGTAACGGAAGGGCCCATTTTTATGCTCCCTGTAAACGGTTAGGCAACCTGAAGATCGACACCTACTTTTTCAATATAATGGTAATATGGCTGGAGTCCATTGTATTGTACTTTACACTCTACACAAACATTTTCAGGAAACTATTCACCTTTATCGGCAGTCTGCGCCGTGATATGACGGAAACATGAAAAACAGGCATCATTTTCATTATTTGCAACAGCGTTTACTTTTTTACTGCGCCGGATTTTTGGCATTTCTGATGTCGGAAATAATGATATTGGAATAATAGAACTGCAATATCTGCCTGTAATTTTTTCCTTGTGCGGCCATAACCATGGCACCCTCCTGGCAAAGGCCAACACCATGACCGTAACCCTTTCCCCTGAAAATCATTGAATCACCGCTCTGAACGACTGAAAAAAAAGAGGATTTCAAGTTGAAATCATCCCTTATTTTTGTGAATGGCAATGAAAACGATCCCGTACGGTAGTCTTTCTGTCGCGTAATCTGGGAGAAATTCAAGTCAGGTTTTCCCGCTTCGGGTGTAGTGAATCCTGAGTTTCTCAGGTAATCTTTCCATTCCTTAACCGTTATGCTTTTTGTCCATTTTGCATTCCTCGAGCCTGTACAATACGGATCAACCACTTTCTTAAGGTAGGGTTGTCCCGAGAGCCAGACATTCTCCGATGACTCTGTTTCACCCCCGCAGTTGGAATGAAATGCCGACATTATTGGCAGGCTGTCGCGTCCCAGCACCACGAGCCCTGTTGTCTCAAGAACTGCCCTGTTGATGGCAGGATCCTGTGAATTACCCATATAGGCCTGACAATGTGTACCATCACACAGATTGTACCCGTCAATGATATGCTTGTTCAAATACCTGTACATATAGGTCCTTGCAATCAAAGCCTGGCTTTTTATATATTCAATATTCTTTCCCGTCCCTCCTTCTGCCTGCACCACACCGGCAATATACCTGTCGATGTTACAGGTATTTATCAAAACCAGGAAACCCAGATCGTGAATGCATTGCAGATCGCCGTCATAAATCCGGCCTGTCGCCGGCTCATTGCCAACCCTCACTGAAAACAGGTCTTGCCCGGTCTGACCTGTAAATACCATGGAATCGCAGGTAAAACCGCTGTCACCTTTGGTCTTCACTGCAACTTTTCCATTGTAAAATGAGACGATCGCATTATCCCCTTTCTTCAGATAAATCGGGGCATCATCGTAAAAATCCAGCCGGTAACTTCCTTCATTGACATTAAACACGATCCAGTGGAGGGGTTTTGCTGCAAACAGCCGTATCTTAACCTGGCCCGAAGCCTGAAGTGCAAAAAAAGCCAGGAATACCTGTATTGAAATTACGACTCTTAGCATTGCATTCAGTATTATGTCCCGTCCGGCGTCATATCACCTGCAAATGGAACTTATGATGATCTTGCCGTTCAATAGATATTAAATGTCAGTCAACAGATTGATCATTACCCGCGCGCATGAATCCGGAGAGGGTCTTTACAATATCTTCAGCTGCCCTACTGGATGCACCGGAAGGTCCCAGGATCTTTTTCACCTTGTTGTAGCCATCAAGCATCTTTCTGCGTCCCGGACCGCCCGGGAGAATTGAGCTGAGTTCCCGTACCAGGTTTCTCCTGTTCAGTGAATACTGCACAAGTTCTTTCACAATTTCCTCACCGGCAATCAGGTTCACAAGCGAAATGTATTTCACCCTTATTACCATCCAGGCAATAAGCATTGATAATAAGTCGCCCCTGAAGCATACTACCTGGGGAACATCAAAAAGGGCAGTCTCAAGCGTGGCGGTACCTGATGCCACCAGAGCGGCATCTGAAATATGAAGGATCTCATAGGTCCTGTCCCTGATCACCTGCAGATCCAAACTGCCAGCCACATCGGAATACAGCGTCTCGGGCAGATTCTTAACTCCTGCAACAATAAACCGGTAGTCTTTAAAGTCAGGAATCACTTCCAGCATTTTCGGGAGGATATGTTTGACCTCACTTTTCCTGCTTCCGGCCAGCAGGGCAATAACTGGCCTGTCATCCAGGCCAAGAGATCTCTTGCACTTGTCTTTATCCGGTAATGAGGTCAGTTTGACCTCCGTTTCATCAAGCAGCGGATTCCCGCAATATATGGCCCGGATATTATGCTTGTCATAAAAAGTCTCTTCGAACGGGAAAATGATATACATCCTGTCAACGTACTTTTTCACTTTTTTGACCCGCTTTTCATTCCAGGCCCATAATTTGGGCGATATATAGTAAAAAACCCTGAAGCCGCTTTTTTTTGCCCACTCAGCGATCCGGAGATTAAAGCCGGGATAGTCAATCAATATCAACAGATCGGGTCCTGATGAAATAATCTGACTTTTGCACAATGAGATATTCTTTCTTATACCCCTCAGGTTTTTCAATACCTCAACAAAGCCCATGTAAGCTGTATTTTTGTAATGCATTAAGAGCTTTGCACCTGAAGCCTCCATAAGATCTCCTCCCCAGCATTCTACTTCAGCTGCAGGGTCGGCTTTAATAAGTTCCCGTACAAGATTGGCCCCGTGAAGATCTCCTGATTTCTCCCCTGCTATAATAAAATATCTCATAAAAGGAATTTTACCGTAAAGACTAGGACTGCCCAGGCAATTGTCATACCAAGAACGCCCCTTGAAGCCTGAAGCATGTCGAGACGGTTGAATACAAGGAACAATACCAGATTGCAGGTAACACTCAGCGACATAATATGGGTAAGAATATCGGCCCTTATAATTTTCCTGAAATAGGATGGGATGCTCAGGTCGCCGGGGGAGAAAAACCAGAATAGGAATGCCGCAACCAGTGGCAGTATAAAACCTGCTAAGGCACCAACAGGAGTTTTGTCATATTTCCCGGTCCCGGTCATTTGCCGAATTTTTCCTTCAATGTGTCAATATAACCATATGCAGTCATATCAACTGAAACAGGAACAACCGAAACATATCCATTTGAAAGGTTCCACTCGTCGGTATCCGTTGCATCCGGCTCATGATTATTGAACATACCGGTGAGCCAGTAATAGGTTTTCCCCATGGGATCCCTTCTTTTTTCAAATTCTTCTTTCCAGTTTCCCCTGGCCTGACGGCATACCCTGATGCCCCTGATCTGGTCCTCCGGTAATGCGGGGATATTAACATTAAGGCATATCCCGTCCGGAAGGGATTCATTTACCAGATGCATCATAATGATCCTTATAAATTTTTTGGATGGTGAGAAGTCCGCTGTTTTTGAAAAGCTTGAAAGTGAAAAACCGACCGAAGGAATGCCGTAAAGGCATCCTTCCAGGGCCGCAGCCATTGTACCTGAATAAAGCACGCTTACAGAGGCATTTGAACCATGATTGATCCCCGACACTACCCAGTCGGGCTTCTTGTCAGCAAGCTGGTTTACAGCCAGTTTAATACTGTCGGTCGGGGTGCCGTTGCAGGCATATACTTTCCTGGAACCGGTTTCTTCCAGAAGCTTCACCCTTAAAGGTGTTTTTACGGTCAGGGCCTGCGACATTCCCGACATGCCCTCAACAGTAGAAATAAGTATCACTTTTCCAAACTCCTCCATTACTTCGAGAAGCGCCCTCAGTCCGGGTGCGTACAATCCGTCGTCATTTGTAAGCAAGATCAGTCTGTCGCCTTTTTCCACCACCATGATTTAATATTATATAGGTTACAAATATAGGCAAATACCATTCTGGTCGTGAAAAAAATATTAACCTGCAGGTTGCATCCTGTTCATAATGACGATGCCAAAGTTTGATGAATTTTGAAGTTACTTTTTCCAAAATGCTTACTTTTGCATTCCTGATATTTTATTCAAACTCCTGATGAAGATTTCTTACAACTGGTTAAAAGATTACCTCGCAACAGACCTGGCCCCGCAAAAGGTTGCTGAAATTCTGACAGATATTGGCCTTGAGATTGAAAGCATTGAAGAGTGGGAATCCGTCAGAGGAGGAATGAAGAAGATTGTGGTGGGAGAAGTTCTGACCTGTACCAGGCATCCCGGAGCCGACAGGCTTTTCCTTACAACGGTTGATGTGGGATCGGGTGAACCGCTCCGCATCGTATGCGGAGCACCAAATGTTGCAACAGGACAGAAAGTTGCAGTTGCAACCGAAGGGGCTGTTATATATCAGGATGAAAAGGTCATTGAAATAAAAAAATCGAAAATAAGAGGTGAGATCTCTGAAGGAATGATCTGTGCAGAAGATGAACTTGGCCTGGGAAATGATCATACCGGAATCGTGGTGCTGGACATCAATACAAAGCCTGGGACTCCTGCAGCGGAGTATTTCAATGTGATCAGTGATACGGTTTTTGTGATCGGACTCACTCCAAACAGGATTGACAGCGGTTCCCATTACGGTGTGGCACGCGATCTGGCTGCATACCTCAGCCTCAATACAGGCAAGACCTTCAAAGCCAGGCTGCCTTCCGTTGATGACTTCAAACCCGATAACACCAACAATACCTATGACATCATAGTTGAAAATCCGATTGACTGCCCAAGGTATACGGGAATCACAATAAGCGACATCAGGGTAGGAGAATCGCCCGAATGGCTGAAAAACCGCCTGAAAGCCATCGGCCTTAATCCCATAAACAACATAGTCGACATCACCAATTTCGTACAGAACGAAATCGGACAATCACTGCATGCTTTCGATGCTGACCAGATCAGGGGAAAAAAGGTCATAATAAAAAATCTTCCCGACAAAACGAAATTCGTTACTCTCGACGAAACTGAACGGAGCCTGTCATCACGCGATCTTATGATATGCGATATCGCGGAAGGAATGTGCATTGCAGGCGTATTCGGGGGTATCAAGTCGGGAATTACATCCGAATCAAGGAATGTATTTCTTGAAAGTGCCTATTTCAACCCGGTTACAATCAGAAAAACCTCGAAAAGACACGGGTTGCAAACCGATGCATCATTCAGGTTTGAAAGGGGCGCCGACCCGAATATTACTGACTGGGCCCTCAAAAGAGCTGCTATGCTTATCAGGGACATCGCAGGAGGAAATATCTCTTCGGAAATTGTGGATATCTATCCCAATAAAATACAGAATGTACTCATTGAAGTAAATTACAGCAATATCAACAGGCTTATCGGGAAAAAAATTGAAAAGAGCACTGTAAAAAGAATACTTGAACTCCTCGAGATTATTGTCAGGAACGAGGAAAATGACTCCCTGCTGCTCGAGATACCAGCATATAAGGTTGATGTAAAGTGCGAAGCCGATGTGGTGGAAGAACTTCTGCGTATTTATGGATATAATAATGTCCAATTCAGCTCTCATGTCAATTCAACGCTGACTTATATTGAAAAGCCTGATAAGGAGAAAGTTGTGAATACAATTTCCGATCTCCTGTCGGACAACGGCTTCACAGAAATAATGTGCAACTCCCTCAACCCGGCATCCTGGTACGAGAATAACCCTGACTTTAACTCCGACACCCTTGTAAGGCTGGCCAATCCGCTAAGTTCCGATCTGAATGCAATGAGGCAATCACTCCTGTTCGGAGGACTTAATTCTGTCGTATGGAATATACACCGGCAGAATCCGGATCTGAAGCTGTATGAATTCGGCAACTGTTACTTCAGGAAAGACAATATTCACGGGTTTCCGGAAGCGGATGATTATATTGAAAAAACCTCGCTTGATCTGTTCATTACCGGCAATTTTCGCAGGGAAAACTGGAACCAGAAGACAAACCCTTCTGATTTCTTCCATATAAAATCTGCTACGGAAATGATCCTCATCCGACTGGGTATAAAACCGGAAATGCTTACTGCCGGCGAAAGCGATAAAAGCTATTTTTCCGAATCCGCATCCTACTTTTTCAATAACATGCTTGTTGCAGAGACCGGAATGATCTCAAGAAATTATCTCACATATTTCGATATCGCTCAGGATGTTTACTACACTCATTTTGAATGGGATATGATTATGGAGCTTATCAGGAACAGCAGGATCGTCTTCAGGGAGCTGCCCAGATATCCCACCGCCAGGCGCGACCTGGCTCTTCTTGTTGATAAAGAAATCCGTTTCGCGCAAATAAGAGAGCTCGCATTTAAGACGGAACAACGCCTGCTTAAAGAGGTTGGATTATTTGATGTTTATGAAAATGAAAGCCTTGGTCACAATAAAAAATCATATGCGGTCAGTTTTATTTTAAGGGACGACGATCAGACACTTACTGACAGATCTATTGAAAAGGTTATGAATAATCTTATAAGAGTGTATGAAAAAGATCTGAACGCAAAGATCAGATAGTACTGCCCAGACTCCAAACCAACAGGACCTGCTTTATTATGGAGAACATTATTAAACGGATCGCCACGTATTTGTCCCTTGTAAAATTCAGTCATACTGTTTTTGCAATGCCATTTGCACTTATCGGCTTTGCCCTCGCGGTGAGCGATAGGAATCATGTTTTCAGTGTGAAGCTCCTTGTCCTGATCATCCTTTGCATGATTTTTGCCAGGAGCGCAGCAATGGGATTTAACAGGCTTGTCGACAGAAAGTATGATTCCCTTAATCCGCGCACACTTGGCCGGGAAATTCCTGCGGGAAAAGTGAGCCCTTCATCTGCAACCGTATTTGTTGTTGCAAACAGTCTTCTTTTCATAATAACAGCCGGCTTTATTAACAGGCTCACTCTTATCCTGGCACCACTGGCCCTGACAATAATCCTGGGATACAGCCTCACCAAAAGGATCACCTGGTTGTGTCATTTCATACTTGGCCTTGGATTGAGTCTTGCACCGATCGGGGCATATATTTCTGTGACCGGCCAGTTCAGCCTCGTGCCCCTTATATATTCACTCATCGTAATTACCTGGGTGAGCGGTTTCGACATAATTTATGCATTGCCTGATGAGGAGTTCGACAGGGAGAACCGCCTGTTCTCAATACCGGCCGCGGCCGGTAAAAAGAAGGCTCTTGTAATCTCCTCCCTTATACATTTTGCAACTTTCATCCTGGTGATATTCGCAGGCCTGAAAAGCATGGGAGGTATTTTTTACTGGATCGGTGCAGCAACCTTTACGGCCCTGCTTGCCTATCAGCATATGATTGTCAGACCTGATGATCTTTCAAGGGTAACACATGCATTTCAGACAACCAACGGCTATGCAAGCATTCTTTTTGCCACATTCACAATTCTCGATCTGATCATCAGGCATCCTGCATAACCATGCTAAATTGATGATATTAATTTCACATGCTGGTCAATATGGATCATATTATCGTCAGGGAGGTCCTTAGCAGAAGTGAGCTGAAAAAGTTCATTTCACTTCCCCATAAAATACACAAGACAGAAAAAAACTGGCTTCCCACCATGTACACTGACGACCGGAAGTTGTTCAGCAAAAGCAGAAACAGATATTTCAGGCACTATCATTCCATCTTGCTGCTGGCCTACAGGGATCGTATTCCGGCCGGAAGGGTGGTTGCCCTTGTGAGAAAGGATCCTGATGCGGAAACCGACAGAAGCTGCCGCTTCTGCTATATGGATGCCTATGATGATCCCCAGGTGGTTCACGCACTAGTTGAGAGAATTGAAATCTGGGCAAGGGAAAAAGGCGCTGACCGTATTATCGGACCCCTGGGATTCTCCATAAAGGATCCCCACGGATTCCAGGTGGAAGGTTTTGGTTATCCTCCGATCATCGCTACTGCCAATAACTCTCCATGGATGCCCCGCCTGATTGAGAATGAAGGTTTTGAAAAAGACATCGATCTGGTTAACTACGTAATTGACATACCGGAAGAATACCCTCCCTTTTACCGGAAAGCCTTTGAGAGGATCCTTGGAAACAGGAAGATCAGGATCGTGGAGTTCAGAAACCGGAAAGACATTAAACCATACATCATTCAGGGACTCGAGCTGATGAACGAAACCTACTCGGAACATTATGGTTATATCAGCATGACGGATGAAGATAAACAGGAATTTGCCCGTGAATACCTGCCAGTCCTTGACCCTGAATTTATTAAAATAGTTGAATACGATGGAGAAATTGTTTCATTCATCATCGGCCTGCCCGATTTCAACCAGGGTATAATTGCTTCCAAAGGACGCTTGTTACCCCTTGGCTTTATTCGGATATTGAGATCCTTTAAAAGATCGAAAAAACTGATATTTGTACTGGGAGGGATAAAAAAATCGTTTCGCGGCATGGGATTGGACATTCTCATGGCTGTAAGAATGTTTGAATCAGGATTGAAGCATAAAATGGAATTTATCGACAGCCATCTCATTGTTGAATCAAATCAGAAAATGCGGGCTGAATTTGAAATTTTCAACGGTAAGCTCATAAAGAGATTCCGGATTTACAAAAAAACGATCAGAACCTGAATGCAAGAGAGAGCCCCAGGAGTTCCTTGAACTGGATCCTGGCTGTTTTCTTCTGAAGGCCATCGGGCCCCAGTACCGGGTCCTTTCCCCTGGTAAACAGCAGCGTCCTGGTGTCATCATCAAAGATCAGATGAGTGTTCAGCCTGATATCCGTAAACCAGTTCAGGCTGGCAACCACAATCATCTCCCAATCTACATCGATATTCTGCGGATTGTGGATATAATTGGTAAACAGCTGCAGCCTGTTTTTTACCGAAACTGTTTTCAAAGGTTTAAACTCATGCGAAACCAGGAGGCTGGCGCCGGGTTCATGTTTTGATCTCCGGTCCTTTGCCACTCCGTATTTCGTCTGGTCTATCATCGATGTATCCGGAACGAATGTGCCCTTATACGACAATGGTGAGAGATTGATTGATGTAAGCTTGTTGGGCTTATAGTCGAGACCCAGCCCTAGCGTCAGGGTGGCCGGGTTCAGGAATTTTGAAACCGGAATCGAATCGTTTGGATAGTCATAACCTTTCGTTATCTGGGTTTTGAAAAGGGCAGTGGCACTGAAATCGAATTTCCCGAATGCCTTGTGATTCAACTTGGAATTTGTTTCAAAAAGGTCGATATTGGTTCTTACTCCGTTGTGGGTTGATGCAATCAATCCATATTTCAGCCTGACAAAGTTATTGGAAGATACCAGATAGGGCTTGTTCAGGTAATCAGCGTACCAGGTAACATCAAAAGCTGTGGAAATATTGCTTTCCCCCCCCTTGACCCAGTTTGAGAGCAGACCCTGATTCAATGCAAGAATTGCCTCTGTCCGATACTTCCATAACTGAGCTTTGGTCACAATCTTCCTGATATCCTGAAGTTTGGTTTTATCCTGCTGTTCAACGTTAACCCTGGCCCCGGAAATATTCCCCTGCATGGGCGGCCGCCTGAAAATAACCCCCTGTTCAAGATACAGGCCTATGGTGTTTCTCCCGGGGCTGCCAATCCATACCGTTACCGAATCATTCAGGTCATTTTTCAGCCAGTAACGCACCATTAAGTCCGACTTCGAATTCAACCATATGTTTGTCTTCCCGCTGTACATCCCGGTAATGGAAACAATGCTTGAATCACGGGCTTCAATTGCATCAAGCAAGACCGATACGGCAGCTTTTAATGAGTCACCCTGGAAAGGGTAGCGATAATAGCGGAAGGGGAAATCCCTGTGAGATGATGTAACATAATCCAGTGTGTCAACCACCACCATCAGTGTGGTATCTTTCATGACAACCGTTTCCGCCTTGGCAGCAAGTCGCACTGTATCAGTCTCTTCAGGTTGTTCAGCAGATATGTCCGGGCTTACTTTTACAGGTACCCTGAACCTTACCGGTTCCCATATGTAAAACTCATCACGCTTTATCCTGATAGAATCGTAAGGATATTTCATGAGGTAAGTCCTTGCAGAGTCGAACGGAGGATTTGAGGCTTCAAAAATTACCTGACCAATCGCAGACCTGAACGGATCCCTTATATTTTTCCACAAATGAGGCTGATAGCTTTTTTGCAGAAACCTTAGGGCCTGATCGTATGATAAACTGATCTCCCTTCTGCCCGTATCAGACACCATCAGCAATCCCCTGGCATTAAGGGAATCTATTATCCTGAGATCTGTATTGTCAACTATATTCTTAACCTGCGGTAAAGCGGGGGGAATACAGGTTACACAAATCAGAACAAACAAAGGGAGTAATTTTTTTCCTCTCATAGTCATCTGCTTTTTTGAATTCACTTTTCTGATAAAACAGAATCAATTGTTTTTCTCAATACCCGATTAAATGATAACGATAAATCTCTCGTCTTGCATATACCGGAACCGGAAAAAGTATCAACATTCTGTAACCGATTTGTTAAAAACACGCAAAATACTTATAATCTATATGTTAATCGAATAACACCAGGTTTTTTTAACAAATTTTATTTGCCCGTTAAGATCGTATGCCGGGATTGCAGTGTCATCGTTCCTCTTTGAATATCCATGATAAATGTTTTCCTTTGGCGGTTATTTAGCTCAAATGCACGATCTGACAACAGGTAAGGAGGGAAAGCTCATTTTCCAGTTTGCTGCACCGATGTTGCTCGGAAACATATTTCAGCAGCTCTTCAGTGTTGTCGACAGTATAGTTGTGGGCAATTATATCGGGAAAACCGCCCTGGCAGCAATAGGTGCGTCGTTTCCGGTCATCTTTATGATGATTTCGATGATAATCGGACTTGTAATGGGCACCACTATCGTAATATCCCAATACTATGGTGCGGGAGATCTGGTAAAAGTTAAAAGGGCAATTGACACAATGTACATCTACAGTTTCATCGCTGGAACCATTGCCACTGTTGCAGGAATCACTCTTGCCGAGCCGGTTCTCAGGCTGCTTGCCCTTCCGGAGGAGATCATGCCCCAGGCAAAGCAATATCTCAGAATTTATTTTTGCGGTATGCTGATTTTTTTCGGTTATAACGGTACAAGTGCCGTTCTGCGGGGGCTGGGTGATTCAAAAACCCCTCTCTATTTTCTAATTATTGGCACCATAGCAAACATAATCCTCGTCATCCTGTTCGTGGGTATTTTCAGATGGGGTGTTGCAGGAGCCGCCTATTCAACGCTGCTGGCTAACGGACTGGCCTTTCTTCTGGCAATCATATGGCTGAACAAAACCCATAAACTGATCAGAATAGCCATAAGGGGACTGCACTTTGACCGGGAAGTATTCAGGCAAAGCCTCAGGATAGGCCTTCCCACGGGACTTCAACAAACCCTTATCGCGTTTGGTAACCTTGCTGTTCTGGGAATTGTCAATACTTTTGGTACAAACGTGGTCGCAGCCTTTTCAGTGGCTTACAGGATCGACAGCCTTGCCATAATTCCAGCTATGTCATTTGCTGCTGCTTTCTCAACATTTGTCGGCCAGAATATAGGCGCAAACAAAACCGACAGGATAAGGACCGGACTGATTTCAGCCATTAAAATGTCAGGATCCGTGACCATTGTAACAACCATTCTCATAATTGTCTTTGGAAATCTCCTGATGAATCTTTTTACAAGCGACCAGGAAGTAATTAAAATCGGCAACCAGTACCTGACGATAGTCAGCAGTTTCTATCTTGTGTTCGCATTGATGTTCATCTACCAGGGAGCCATGAGGGGTGCAGGGGAAACCATGATACCCATGCTTTTTTCTCTTTTCTCGCTTTGGCTCATCCGGATCCCGCTTGCGTATTTCCTTTCCCGGAAAACAGGCGCTACAGGTATCTGGTGGGCCACTCCCGTAGGATGGATTTTCGGACTGGCGTTCTCATATGCATATTATAAGACAGGCAGATGGAAAAAGAAGGCTGTTGTTAAATACGATCAGAATTTGTAACTTTCAAAACTAACCGGATCATCAGATGATTAGATCAATGACAGGCTTCGGCAAAGCCATTGCTGAAACACCCCAGAAAAAAATAACCATAGAGATAAAATCCCTTAATTCCAGGCAGCTTGATCTGAGCACCAGGTTACCAATGATATACAGGGAAAAGGAACCTGAAATAAGGAACCTGGTCAGCCAGAAACTCGACCGGGGGAAAATAGAATTCTCAATTTACCTTGATATCCTTGGAGATGAGAGCATACCGCTGATCAGTAAATCAACAGTCGGAAATTATTACAAACAGCTCAGGGAGATATCGTCCGAACTGGATATAAACGCCGGTGAACAGCTCCTGCCGGTAATTATGAGACTCCCTGAAGTCCTGCAGACCGAAAGGGCGGAACTCTCTGAGGAAGAATGGGAACTGGCAAAAAAACAGATAGTTGAATCGCTGGAAATGGTTAACTCATACAGGATCGAAGAAGGCAAGTCGATCGAAAAGGATATCAGGGGCTGCCTCGCACGGATCCTGGAATCACTTGAGATGATCGGGGATTTTGAACCTGACAGAATAACCAGGGTCAGGGAAAAACTGCTTTCAATTCTTGAGGGAAACCTGTTAACTGAAAATATTGACAGAAACCGGTTCGAGCAGGAGCTTATCTTCTACCTGGAGAAATTTGATATCAACGAGGAAAAGGTAAGGCTGAGGAAACATTGCGAATATTTTGTTCAAACCATTGACGAAGATGCTCCCAACGGCAGGAAACTGAATTTCATTGCCCAGGAAATCGGACGGGAAATCAATACAATAGGATCGAAGGCGAATGATGCCTCAATACAGAAATTAGTTGTAATGATGAAAGATGAGCTTGAGAAGATTAAGGAACATACCAATAACATTCTCTAGTTACCCAGTATCAGCCTATGAAAGGGAAGGTCGTTATTATTTCAGCGCCCTCCGGGGCCGGCAAGACATCGGTGGTGAATCATCTCCTTGGGATGGATCTCAATCTGGAGTTCTCAATATCTGCAACAACAAGAGATCCAAGAGGCAGTGAGCAGAACGGGAAGGATTATTATTTCATGCCAGAGCACGAATTCAGGTTACGGATAAAGAATGATGAATTTCTTGAATGGGAAGAAGTATACAAGGGTCAGTTTTACGGTACACTGAAAAGTGAAATTGAACGCATCTGGTCACACGGGAAGCATGTTCTTTTTGACGTTGATGTCAGCGGAGGGATTAATCTCAAGAACTTCTTCGGAACAAATGCAATATCAATATTCATCATGCCGCCTTCGGTTGCAGAGCTTGAAAAAAGGCTGCATATAAGGGGTACGGATGAAAAAGCAAAAATCAGAATCCGGGTTGAAAAGGCGCTTGAAGAAATCAGGCTTGCCGACAGGTTCGATAATATCGTAGTTAATATGAATCTGGGTGTGGCACAGCAGGAGGTATACGCGATAGTGCAAAGTTTCCTGGACAATTAGTCGGTTATGTCGAAAATTGGTTTGTTTTTCGGATCATTCAATCCTGTTCATATCGGGCATCTGGCCATTGCAGGCTATATGAAGGAATTTACCGATATCGACCAGGTTTGGCTCGTTATAAGTCCTCAGAATCCACTCAAAAAAAAAGGAACACTCCTGGCCGATCATCACCGTTTGTATCTTGCCGAACTTGCAATTGGGGATAATGATGCACTGAAGCCATCAGATATCGAATTCCGCCGTCAGGGACCGTCATATACAATCGATACGATGGCGCTCCTGTCTGAAAAGTATCCGCGGCACAGATTTGTTCTGATAATGGGCGAGGACAATCTGTACACACTTCATAAATGGAAGAATGCCCGGGAACTGGTAAAGCGTTATCCAATACTGGTGTATCCGCGGCCCGGGATTTCCAGGAAGGAAAACATTCAGCTCGACGAGATCCTGTCCATGGCAACCATCAGGCGGGTCAATGCACCACTGATGGATATCTCGGGCAGCTTTATCAGGAATGGCATCCGCAGGGGCAAGAACATGTCATACTACCTTCATCCGGCAGTGTGGCAGTATATTGTATACATGCATTTCTACGAAAAGTAATCCGCTGTGTAAAAATCCGTAAAGACGATGAATGGGTGACATACGAAATGACATGCTCCCCGATCCAGGCTGCCATCACCCGGGTTATTTATCCTGTTCCCTGATCCTTAGCACTTCACGCATCATCTCACCACCTCTCTGCAATGCTTTGGCATTTTCCGGTATTAGCCTGTGATGCCTCTCCGGGAGTGATTTTTTCAGGCCATTCACAACATTCTCCACGCTCAGTACAGGTTTTATTTCAAGAAATCCTCCCAGGATTATCATGTTAAATGTTTTCGGGCTGTTCAATCTGGCAGCTTCTTCGGTTGCATCGATCCTGTATATGGAAATGTCATTTCTTACCGGATGCCTGCTGATCCCGTTCCCGTCATACACCAGGACACCCCCTGGTTTAATTGAACCCTCGAACTTATCGAGCGACTGCTGGTTGAGAATTATGCCCGTATCAAAACGTCTGATAATGGGTGAACTTATACGTTCAGTGCTCAGAATGACGATCACATTGGCCGTTCCACCCCTCATCTCGGGTCCGTAAGAGGGCATCCAGCTTACCTCCATATCCTGCAAAACCCCTGCATATGCCATGATCTTACCCATTGATAAAACACCCTGACCCCCGAATCCGGCAATTATTATTTCCTCTGTCATTGCTTTAATTTTATATTCATTTACCGGTCTTTTCATCAGGTACTTTCATATCGCCCAATGGATAAAAAGGCAGCATGTTCTCCTCCATCCACCTGATCGATTCCACAGGTGTCATTTTCCATCCTGAAGGGCAATTGGATACGATCTCCACAAAACATGTACCCTTATTATGAAACTGATACTGGATAGCCTTGCGTAATGCCCTTTTTGTTTTTTTTACATTGGCGGGAGTGTGAACACTCTGCCGGGTCACATAATACGTGCCTGGTAATGTGGCAACGATATCTGTCATCTTCAGGGGATTCCCCATCATCCTGACATCTCTTCCGAAGGGCGAGGTTGATGATTTCATTCCCGGGATGGTAGTAGGGGCCATCTGCCCTCCGGTCATCCCGTAAATACCATTGTTAATGAAAATAATGAGGAAATTTTCACCGCGGTTGCATGCATGGATTGTTTCTGCAGTGCCGATGGCGGCAAGATCCCCGTCTCCCTGATAGGTGAATACAAACCTGTCGGGCAGGAGCCTCTTGATGGCTGTTGCTACTGCAGGAGCCCTTCCGTGGGCAGCTTCCTGCCAGTCAATATCCAGAAAATTGTAGAGCAGTACAGAACATCCGACCGGAGACACCCCAATTGCCTTGGATTGAAGTCCTTCTTCCTCAATAAGTTCGGCAAGAATACGATGTGCAGTTCCGTGCCCGCATCCCGGGCAGTATGAAAGAACCGTATCAGTCATAATCCCGGTTCTCTTGTAAACCAGATTTTCAGGTTTTATTATTTCCTTAATCCCGGTAACCTCAGCCATCTGCTAACCTCCTATAATTTTTGATCTAAGATTCTCAACAACTTCTTCGGGAGTAGGTATCATTCCTCCCATTCTTCCGTAATGTTTCACAGTAACTTTCCCGTTGACGGCAAGAAGAACATCCTCAACCATCTGACCCGCACTCATCTCCACTGACAGAATACCTTTAACCCTGTCTGCCAGCACGGAAATTCTTTCTGAGGGAAACGGGAAAAGGGTAATTGGCCTAAGCAATCCAACCCTGATCCCCTCCATTCTTGCAAGCTGGACCGATTTCTGGCAAACCCTTGCACTTGTTCCATAAGCTACAAGCAAATAATCAGCATCATCACACTGAAACTCTTCATATCTCACCTCTTTCTCCCTGATCTCATTGTATTTTGCAACCAGCTTGAGATTGAAGCGTTCCTGTG
The DNA here is from genome assembly GCA_009877105.1 of Bacteroidales bacterium. Classification (GTDB taxonomy): domain Bacteria; phylum Bacteroidota; class Bacteroidia; order Bacteroidales; family VadinHA17; genus LD21. The sequence continues at coordinate 193,698 of WXFD01000043.1, read as the reverse complement.
CTTCGGGATCAAGGTCAAGGGAAGTGATTATGTTCCGGCTCCGTGTAGGGGGTTTTCCCGTGGTTGCCCACTCAGGAACATCTTTTGATCTCTCCCTGTGAGGGTTCAGATATACTTTCTCCATCATCTGACCTATGGCCCCGTCGGAGAGTATCATTACGGGATTCCTGTACCTGAAGGCAAGATCAAACCCAAGTTCGACAAAATCAGCCATTTCCTGGACTGATGCAGGTGCAAGGACTATAAGATGGTAATCCCCGTGCCCGCCTCCCTTAACCGCCTGGAAATAATCTGACTGTGCAGGCTGTATGGTACCAAGCCCCGGGCCTCCCCTGACAACGTTTACAATAAGACAGGGCAACTCCGCACCGGCGATGTATGTTATTCCCTCCTGTTTTAGGCTTATACCGGGCGATGAGGATGTGGTCATCACCTTTTTACCGCATGCCGCGCCACCGTAAACCATATTTATCGCGGCCAGTTCACTTTCCGCCTGAAGAACCACCATCCCGGTCGTCTCATATGGTTTTGCCTCCATAAGATACTCGAGGATTTCACTTTGCGGGGTTATAGGATACCCAAAATAACCGTCTGCCCCCGCCCTTATGGCAGCTTCCGCAACCGCCTCATTCCCCTTCATCAATCTTAATTCCCGTTCCATAGGCTGGTTAAATTTTTGTTTTATAAACAGTGATGACTCCGTCAGGACAAACAATCGCGCAGTTGGCGCACCCTATGCACAAATCCGGATTTGCCGGATAAGCAAAATTATATCCCTTGGAGTTCACTTCCTCTGCCATTGCAATGGTACCGGTTGGACACGAGATCATACATATTTCACAACCCTTGCACCTGTCAATATTTACAACAATACTTCCTCTGACCTTTGCCATAATTAAACCTGATTTTGGTTTTACACCTGATGATCAGCACGGAAACGTTTCAAACGCAATTCCAGGTCGCCGAGAAGAGACATCGGAACCTTTGAAACACAGGCCCTCAGGCCTTCAAGCCTTTCGCTTCCCGTGGTATCAAGTGTTATCGCACTTATCCCGTAATGAAGGAGCTCACTGAGCAACTGCTCTCCCGACATGCCGGGATAAGATATTGTAAAATAGAATCCGTCGCCTATTAACTCGTCCAGATCCTTGTCATAAACTATATTAAACCCATTCTCAGTATACAACCGCTTCATAATTTTTGCTTTTTCCTCATATTCCGAAAGCATTTCACCGAACCGCAGGGTTCCGTCATTGACTGCCTTCAGCAATGCGGCAAGACCATACTGTACCGAATGGGCAACACCTGCAGAGAGTCCGTAAAGCGCACCGAATATTGCGGAATGGCCGAACTTGTCAGATGAAAAATACCTGAGCAGATCGGGATAGGACCGGTTGAACAGGTGGTCGGAAATCGCCATGATGCCAATTCTCTGGCCTGCATAGCTGAAAATCTTGGAGCTTGAGATCAGGATCACGTAATCATCGGTGTAACGGGCAACAGTGGGCTGGTAAGGCGGTTCTCCCGGATTTGAATAGTTTTTCCTGAAATCCATTCCGAAATAAGCAAGATCTTCAATGACAATAACGTCGTATTTACGTGAAAGTTCACCGATAATTGCAAGCTCATCCTCATTCAGGCATATCCATGCAGGATTATTCGGATTGGAATACAGAAGCGATGATACCTTACCGGTTTCCAGGTAAGATTCGAGTTTTGCCCTCAGCTTTTTTCCCCTGAAATTATACACATCAAAGGAAAAATATCCATGTCCTAGCATCTTGACCTGTTGCTTCTGGACCGGAAAGCCCGGATCGATAAAAAGGGTTCCTTCCTTTGTCCGGTCATTTCGGTTGGCCACAAGAAAGCACAGCATTGAGCCAAGCATAGATCCGACCGTAGGTACACAGCCCAAAGGATCAACATCAACATTGAGAAAAAGCTTTATGAATCGTGATGCTTCCTTTTTAAGCTCCGGCAAGCCTGTTATATCGGGGTATATTGCAGCTACTCCTTCTTTCAGTGCCCTGATCTCGGCTTCAATCCCCACCGACGGTGCCGGGAGGCCCGGAACTCCCATCTCCATTCTTATGAATTTTATCCCTGTTTCCGATTCGATAAGGTTGACCAGTGCCACAATCTCACGGATGGAGGCATTGCCCAATAACTTGAGCCCCATATTGTCCATGATTGGCCTGATTATGTTATCTGAAATTGGAATATCATTCATTTTAACACCTGAATTTCTCTTTTGTCAATTACACGTTTTGCTTTGCCTTCACTTCTCTCAAGAGCCTTGGGTTCAACCAGGGTCACCTTAATTCCAAGGCCCAGATAACTCTCGAGGGTTCCCTGTATTTTTGACCGCAGCCCCTCCAGCTGGCTAATCCTGTCAAGGAAAAAAGCTTCATCAACTTCAACCTTGAGTTCAAGTGAATCGAGATTATTGATCCTGTCAACAATTAGCTGGTAATGCGGCGTTATCCCGCCCATTTCCAGAAGGATACTCTCAACCTGGGACGGGAACAGATTCACACCCCTGATTATCAGCATATCATCGCTTCTGCCTACGCATTTGTCCATTCTTACGAAGGTTCTGCCGCATTTGCACCTACCGTAATTAAGGCGCGTGAGATCGCGTGTCCGGTACCTGATTAGGGGCAGTCCGTGCTTGGTAATAGTGGTAAATACCAGCTCGCCTGTGCTCCCTTCAGGTAATACCTGCAAAGTTTCCGGATCGATTATTTCGGGATAAAAATGATCCTCATTGATATGAAGTCCTTCCTGGAAAAGGCATTCACTTGCAACGCCCGGGCCAATAACCTCGCTTAAACCGTAAATATCTATCGCCTTTATTCTCAGCTTGTCTTCAATCTCCCGTCTCATGTTGTCGGTCCATGGTTCAGCTCCGAAAACCCCGACCCTGAGCCTGAACTCATCCCTACTGATGCCGCTTTCAATTATAGCTTCTGCCAGGTAAAGGGCATATGAAGGTGTGCAGGCAAGGACCGTACTGCCAAAATCGTGCATAAGCTGAATCTGGCGCAATGTATTACCGCCCGAAATGGGTATCACCGAGGCCCCGATCTTTTCCCCCCCGTAATGGAGCCCCAGTCCTCCCGTAAAAAGCCCGTATCCGTAGGCAATCTGAATAAAATCATTCTTGTCAGCTCCCGCACATGTAAGGGTCCTTGCCATCACCTCCGACCAGGTAGCAATGTCATTACGGGTGTATCCCACAACAGTGGGCTTGCCGGTAGTCCCTGAGGATGCATGAATCCTGACTATTTCACTCAGAGGAACCGCAAACAGTCCATAGGGATAGTTATCCCTGAGATCCTGTTTTGTAGTAAACGGAAGCCTGGTGATATCCTCAACCGAACGGATGCTCTCCGGTCCAATTCCCAATTCCTGCATCCTGTGCCTGTAATAGGGCACATTAAAATATGTTCTCTCTACTGTTTCAATAAGCCGCTCACCCTGAACTTTTCTCAGTTCATTGCGGTCCATGCATTCAAAATGCCTGTTCCAGATTTCCATATCAGATCTTATAAAGGTCGCTCGCATTAATCAACTCCATCTCATGATCCTTCAAAGCCTTTATAGCCTGCCCGTTATTATTGCATCTTAAGATTATTATCGATTTGGATCCGCATGAAAATGCGTATGTGTATTCAATACTTATTTCCTGATCAGACAGGATCTTGAGAATCTTAGCATAATATTTGGCCTCATCAGGGGCCATAACTGAAATAACTTCAGACAGGTTAACCGTGAAATGATTATCCTTCAACAGGCTTTTAGCCTTCTCAGTATCAGATACAATCAGTCGCAGGATCCCGAATTCGGAAGTATCAGCGACGCTAAGCGCTGTTATTCTGAGAGCTTCCTTTCCCAGGACTTCCAGGACCTCGGTAAGTCTTCCTGACTTGTTCTCGAGGAATACTGACAGTTGTGGTATAAGCATTTGGGCTGGTATTAATCATTGAAAAATCAAGTTCCGAACTTACATATTATTTTTATTTGTTCGACTAAAGCGCACCAATATCATTTTTCAATCCTTACCCTTGCATCTACAACGGTAATTCCTTCAGGGCTTCCAATCAGCGGATTGAGGTCCATCTCCTTGATTTCCGTGGCAAAGCGCAGGAGACTTGAAAGCCTTACAATGATCTCTGCAAATTTCAGTTCGTTTATCCCCGGTTTGCCGCGTGTGCCTTTAATGATTTTGTAGGCCCTGAGACTTTTTATCATTGAACCGGCTTCGTTGAATGTAAGCGGTGCGAGGCCCGAGGATACATCGCCCAGAACCTCCACAAAAATCCCTCCCAGGCCGCAAAGTATTATGTGCCCGAACCGCGGCTCATATTTTGCTCCGATAAAGAGTTCCGTCCCTGAAAGCATCTTCTGGATCATTACCCCGGTTACGCCAGTTATCTTTGTCATGCGGCTGAACTCGGCTTCAAGATGCCTCTGCGATTTAATATTCAGGGTAACTCCGCCAACATCCGATTTATGAACAGGTCCCACAACCTTAAGAACAAGCGGATAACCAAACTCCTCTGCCAGTATGACCAGATCCTTACGCGATCTTGCAATTGCCTCCTTCACTACAGGTATCCGTGCAGCCTTAAGCAGCTGCTGGATAAGCTCCGGTTCAAGATATCCGCTGACTGAATTATCAACTATTTCCCTGATCTTCCGAACATCAATATTCTCCAGGAAGATCTTCTCTTCCGCCGGGAATGGGGTATTCGAGATCCTGGTCAGGGCCCGGCCCAATACAACCTCATCGGGAAAATTGACGTGCCCCTTGCCAATAAAATCCTCAAGCTCTTTCGATGAGCTTGAAACAGAAGGCAGGATCGGATACAGAGGCTTGCTGCATTCGTTGATCTTCCTGTGAAGCAGATCATAAATCTCAGTCATGTCGGTAAGACCGTTATTGCCGAAAATAACACTCATCCCGTCTATCATTTCCAGCTGCCTGTCGGCATAATCAATGATCATCCCAAGCTGATCAATAGTAGCTGTAGCTATCATATCAATCGGATTTACCGCTGAAGCTCCGGGATTCATCATGGCGAGTATCCTGTTCTGATGTTCTATATCAAGTTTTGGAATATTCATTCCTCCGGAAGAAAGTGCATCGGTCAGCATAACAGCCGGCCCGCCTGCATGTGTAACAATCGCAATATTCCGTCCCCTCAATGGCTTGTGCATAAAAACGGAGGCCACGGTTGTCAGCTCTTCCCGTCCTGAACACCGTACTATTCCGGCTTTCCTGAAAAGAGCCTCAACGGCCGAGTCGGAAGAAGCAATTGCTCCGGTATGGGACGATGCAGCCCTGCTTCCGGCCTCGGTGGTCCCGGCTTTTATTGCGGCAATACGGCATCCTTTCTGAATCAGTGAGGATGCATGCCGGAGAAGCTTGTCAGGATCCGGAATTGTTTCCACATAAATAAGTTTTATCGGGGAACTTCTGGCAGGATCATATGTAAGATCCCAGTATTCCAGCACCTCCTCAACACCTGTCTGGGCGCTGTTGCCCACGGAAAAAACACTGGAAAACCTCAAACCTTTCGGAAGTGCCGATTCAATAATAAATAATGCAGTTGCTCCCGAACCACTGACAAAATCACACCCTCTTTCCGAGAGTCTGGGAACCGGAGTGGTAAATACACCCTGATACGAACGGGTGATGACACCTATGCAGTTCGGGCCAATCAGGCAGCCGCCGGCCTCATCAATCAGTCCGGCAATATCTTCTTCCATCTTCCTGCCTTCTTCACCCGCCTCGCTGAATCCGGCGGAAATAATTATAAAAGCCTTTGTATTCTTTTTCCTGACAAGAACATCCACTACCTGGTAACAGTACTTGGCTGGTATCCCCAAAATCGCGAGATCGACACCCGGAATATCATTGATGTCCCGGTAAGATCTCCTTCCCTGAATGAAATCATGCCCTGGATTCACCACAAACAGCTCACCGGTATAACCTCCGTCAATGATGTTTTTCAGGATTTTGCCGCCGGGTTTCATAAGATCGTCAGAACCTCCGACAACAACGATGCTGGCAGGACTTATAAGTTTCTCATTTAACATAGTCACCCTCCAGTCTGAGTAATGATCCGGTTTTGCATCAAAGTCAATGTCAGTAAGTATATATCACAGACCACCAGGCAGTTTGAGAGAGTTCACGTTATTTGCCCAAAGGGTAATAATTGTTTGTGCCATTTGGGAAATTACAAACAATACCCCGGTTATTCCAATAATAGCAATATACTAAAAAAAAACTTCACAAAACCTGAAAGTAATCATGTTGGCAGGATGTTGCCTACTGACGATTTTAAAAGCTATTTTTGCACGTGAAAACCATTGCCGGGATCCGTTGAAATGATGACAGACACCCGGTGAAGGACAATCGGGAGATTGTTCAAAGATTTTCATTTCAGTGAACAATAATTTTACAAGTGAGTTTAACATTGAATTGCTCAGGCGATAATTAATAACAGAAAAATGGGAATAGACAGAATAATTGAACAGGATGCCTTTGCCAGGAATGATATTATCCGCCTGTTGCAGTCCGAAGGGCCGGACAAAGAATTACTTTTCAGAAAATCAGCGGAGGTAAAGGAAAAGCTGATAGGTAAGAAGGTCTGGCTGAGAGGACTGATAGAGTTTTCAAATATCTGCAGCAAGGATTGTCTATATTGCGGCATCAGAAGAACCAATAAAAACCTGTTGCGGTACAACCTGCCGGACGAGGAAATTCTTTCTGCCGCGAAGTTTGCCTATGATAACCGTTACGGATCCGTTGCCCTGCAATCGGGGGAGATGGAAAGCCGTTCAGTTACCCTCCGTATCGAAAATCTGGTAAGGAAGATCAGGGAGCTGTCGGGGGGAACGCTCGGGATCACCCTTTCGGTTGGGGAACAGGAACCTGAAGTATATAAAAGATGGTTTGATGCAGGTGCCCACCGATACCTGTTGCGCATCGAAGCCACAAACGAATCGCTGTACAGGAAAATACATCCCCATAATGGCAGATATGATTTCAGAAGAAGGCTGGATTGCCTGAAGGCTCTTCAGGACATTGGTTACCAGACCGGTACCGGTGTCATGATCGGACTGCCATTCCAGACAATGGATGACCTTGCAGGGGATCTGTTATTCATGAATGAATTCAATATCGACATGTGCGGAATGGGTCCGTACATCGAACATGCCGACACACCACTGGCAAAACACTCTGCAGATCTGCCTCCGCTTTCAGCACGATTTGATCTCACCCTGAAAATGATCGCAATCCTGAGGTTAATGATGAAAGATATAAATATTGTTGCGGCAACCGCTCTCCAGGCTATTGATCCGGTCGGAAGGGAAAAGGCCGTAAGGATAGGAGCAAATATAATTATGCCCAATATCACACCTGGCCCCTATCGTGACAGTTACAGGCTTTACGACAACAAACCATGCACTTCCGACTCTGCGGGGGATTGCCGTGATTGCCTGGAGGCAAGGCTTAGCCTTGCCGATCATGAAATTGTTTATGGCGAATGGGGCGATTCAATACATTATGAAAAAAGAAGGAAAGGGAAACAACAAAACCCGGACAAATGACCGCATATCATTATTTCCCCATCCATCAGGATCTTTTAACAACCGCATTGCACCGGTAACATTGTTTCAGTCATTATCACTCGAATTATTTCAAAAGATAAAGCGATCTCGTATAAAAATCCCTGAAATGCTTTTGTTTTTTGAATAAATTTAATCTAAGTTTGCCGCACACTTGAAAATATGAAGTTCAGGAACAATCTGCACAGGTACTATTACTATTACTTCATGATTCCGATGGTAAGTCAGAACATGGAATAGTGCCGGTGACACAATATCTGAAAAGGCTTACCAAGACAAGGTAAGCCTTTTTATTTCTAAAATATAAAAACAAGAGATTATGGAGCAAACAATTGCAGGCAGCGAAGTAAAATTCTTCAATGGCAAACAAATCCCCGTTGAAATGCATAAGGTCAGGATCGTTCAGTCGCTGAACCTTGTGCCGGTAGAGCGCCGGCTTGAGGCGATAGAAGAAGCCGGTTACAATTCATTTCTTCTATCAACATCCGATATTTTCCTCGACATGCTTACCGACAGCGGAACAAACGCGATGAGCGATGCACAGGTATCAAAAATGTTCGTGGCTGATGACGCCTATGCCGGATCGCAGAGTTTTGAAAAGTTTCAGAAAAGTGTATTAAAGGTTTTTGGCAAGAAATATGTGCTGCCCGTTCACCAGGGCCGTGCAGCCGAGAATATCCTGGGCAAGTCATATGTAAAGGAAGGGTCGGTGGTACCTATGAATTATCATTTTACAACAACACTTGCACATATTCAACTTAACGGGGGCAAGGTCCTTGAGCTTTATACGGCTGAAGCCATGAAAATCAAAAGCACCAATCCGTTCAAGGGGAATATCGACATTAACCGGCTTGAGGAGGCAATACGCACTTACGGCAGGGAGAATATCCCGTTTATCAGGATGGAAGCTTCCACCAACCTCATCGGGGGACAGCCTTTTTCATTGGCAAACCTGCGCGAGGTAAGAAAAGTTGCCGATAAATACGGGCTTAAGGTTGTTCTTGATGCCAGCCTGATCGGGGAAAACGCCTACTTCATAAAGGTCAGGGAGAAAGAGTACAAAAACTGCACTCTTGAATCAATATTGCTCGAGATGAGCGGATTGAGCGATATTGTATACTTTTCCGGTCGCAAGGTTAGTTCCTCAAGGGGAGGAGCCATTTGCACAAACGACCTGGAGATTTACAACCAGCTGAAATATCTAGTCCCGGTTTATGAGGGATTTCTTACATATGGCGGGATCCCCATCCGTGAGATTGAAGCGATGGCCGAAGGTTTGAATGAAACTACCGAAGTTTCGGTAGTAAACCAGTCTCCGATGTTCATCAATTATATGGTCCGCGAACTTGACCAGCTGGGTATCCCGGTAATTATGCCTGCCGGAGCGCTTGGCTGTCATGTTGATGCAATGCAGTTCCTGAGCCATGTTCCGCAGCCTGAATATCCGGCCGGTTCGCTGGTGGCAGCATATTACATTATTTCCGGAATAAGGGGAATGGAACGAGGAACCATGAGCAATAACAGGGACGAAAACGGTGTGGATATTCTTGCCGATCTGGAACTTATGCGACTGGCCGTCCCAAGGCGGGTATTTACCCTGTCGCAGATTGAATATGCAATCGACAGGCTGAACTGGTTATATCAGAACAGGCATCTCGTGGGAGGACTCAGATTCACCGAGGAACCACCCATACTCAGATTCTTTACCGGCAGACTCGTGCCTGTCTCCGACTGGCCCGGCAGGCTTGCTGCAAAATTCAGGAATGATTTTGGCGACAGCCTGTAGCAGGAACATTACAACACCATCTTTCCCAGGATTATTCCCGGCAGTTTAAGGAGATCTTTTTCCAGCAGGTCCATCTGTATCTCGTCGCCGGTCAGCTCGAGAAGGACCAGCCCTGCCGGCCGGCCAAGGAATTCTTCATTCACACCCAGCCGCGTGCGGATCACACACCCGTACGCGGTAAGTGTTTTCTGAACCGACATGATTGCATCCTTATCCCTGTTTTCAATAAGGATACCAATTACCCTCAGGGCTCCTTCCTCACCGGAGAAGCCCGTGTAAGGCCTGCTATCGTCAAATGATATCTCATTCAGGGAGATTCCTCCGATAGTATTAAGATCAGCCTTCAATGCAGCTATTTCCCGTTCACCTGCAGACAGATGAAGGATTATATAAGCTTCACGGCTGCACAGTTCCGTCGACAATTCATGGAAACCCAGACGGGTGGTAATCACACCCGAGTGCCGTGAAAGCACCATTTGGGTAAGTCCGGCTTCTTTGATCCGGTCGATTATCTTAATGCCGAAAATCTTAATCATGTCAGAAAGGTTTATTGTTATTTATTTAACAGGTAATCAGTGATATATCCGGCCGCACCGGGTCCTTTATCCTTTCCGGAGATATTTTCCAAACCAATAACTCCCTGGAGAAACAGGCATTATTCTATGAAGATCCTAAAAATACAGGTCCCTTTCGCCCTTCTTTATTTTTTCAATTTTGTCCCTGGTGCTGGCAGCAACGCCCTTTTCAAGGGTCTGAAGATTCTTCTCAATAACATCCCATCCTTTGGTGGCTACATCCTCCGTGGCATAATCGCAAAGATATTCGGACAGTGTCAGGATTGCATTGGGGGTACAAAACCGTTTAATGAAGCCGGGGACCGAAAACTCCATAAAATGCTCGCCAGTTCGTCCCATCCGGTAGCATGAAGTACAGAAGGATGGCAGGTAACCATGGTCGAGCAGCTCATCAATCACGTCTGCCAGCGACCGGGGATCATTGATCCTGAACTGCTCCCTGTTCAGGTTCTGCTCTTCATTCTTTGATTCGGAGTAGGATCCCAGTTCAAGTTTTGTACCTCCGTCAATCTGCGACACACCATACTGCATTACTTCCCTTCTAACATCCGGTGCCTCCCTGGCAGTAAGGATCATTCCCGTGTAGGGAACTGCAAGCCTGAGGATGGGCACCAGCTTCTTGAATTCCTCATCGCTGGTTTCATATTTGTTGCTGATATTCAGGCTTAGTGCATCCTTTATCCGGGGAAAGGAGATTGTGTGCGGACCAACATTGTAACATGCCTCAAGATGATTTGTATGGCGGACAAGGCTCAGAACTTCGAATCGCCAGTCGTAAAGCCCGAACAGTGCTCCAATCCCGACATCGTCAATACCTGCCTCCTGCGCCCTGTCGAGCGCCGTAAGCCTCCATTCGTAATCCTTCTTCCTCCCGCCGGGATGATACCATTTGTACGCCTCGGGATGATAGGTCTCCTGAAAGATCTGATAGGTACCTATCCCTGCCTCGCCTACTTTCCTGAAACCTTCAATATCAAATGGCGCGGCATTGATGTTTACCCTCCTTATCTCACCATGACCCTTCTTGACATTATACACTAACCTGACCGTGTGAGCTATGAACTCGGCAGAATATTCCGGATGTTCTCCGTAAACAAGGATCAGCCTTTTCTGGCCGTTATCCTCAAGGGCCTCGACCTCTTTTATTATTTCACTGTCTGTCAGCGTCTTCCTTACAGCATCCTTGTTTGATACCCTGAAACCGCAATACTGGCAGTTATTGGTGCATTTATTTCCGACATAAAGAGGGGCGAACAACACTATCCTGTTCCCGTAAACCTTTTCCTTGAGAGTCCGCGCACCCTCCCTGATCTCGTCAAATAAATCCGTTCCTACTGAATTGACAAGCACCGCGGTTTCTTCAAGCGTCAGGCGGTGTTTGTCAAGTGACTTGGCAATTACTTCCCTTACCCTGGTTTTATCGGGCCGCACATTGTTGATCAGGTTCCAGATCTCATCCGGATCGATGAATGGTTTCATCCTCTGATCAGGTATACTTAATTTCTCTGGTGAAAAACGCATTTCTCTTCTTTAATTTTATCCCGCAAAATTACTCATTCAAAACAAGGAAGACAAATGATGGGATCAGTAAATAAGCTCGCTGATCTCTTCCATGGCTGCCTTTATTCTTGGTGCTGAAGTCTTGGGGTCGTTAATATCAACAGCCCCGTGAATCTTTTTGTGAAAGCTTATGGTAGAGCTCCTGCCTTCAGGACGAAGTCCGTCATTGAAAAGATATAGAATCACTTCTGACGGTTCATTCCCGGGGCCGTCAATTATCACCATTCCCCTCGAAGAACCGCAGTCCGACTCAAATGAAACGGCATAAATTCCTTTCGCCGGCAGCAGCTTGTTTTCCTCGGTAAGGGGGATCCTGTACATTTGAACCGGCAGGGCCGGGTTGTCTGGATGAAATTCTACCGGCCGGCCCATTACAATGTAGTAATGGTCGAGATATGCATTGGCCTTCTGAATGTAGCCTTCCTTTATTGCCTGCCTGATCTTGGTAGAACTGACGGCTTCATGCTCCACCTCCTGTTCCGGGATTTCCTCGGCTTCAAATCCATATTTTTCTCTCATTCCCCAAAGCTGTTTATAATCCCCCTCCTGATTAAATCCGAAATGATGATTGAATCCGGCCACAATTACTTTTGCTCCCAGGATGCCCCTGAGATAATCACGGACAAACTGCTCGCTCGTTATCCTTGAAAAATCCCTGGTAAATTCCTTGATTATCAGGTTGTCGAGACCTGCCTTCCTTAAAAGTTCAAGCTTTTCCTCCTGCGAACTGATCAGCCTGAGATCTTTTCCAGTCGTGTCGGGATACAGCACTTTCCTCGGATGAGGATAAAAAGTAATAAGCACAGATTCCCCGTGATACTTTTCTGCAAGCATTTTCAGCCGGTTAATTATCGTCTTATGCCCGATATGGACTCCGTCAAATGATCCGGTTGTAACGACCGGATTCGGTATGCCCGCCGCCTCTTCGAAACTCTTAAAAATTCTCATCAACCGGCCGGCACGATTAAAGTTTGTTTTCCTTTACAAAATATGCCACTTTTTCAATTGAGGTAATCATATCATATTCTTCAAGATAGACTCCCGACGGCACATTCAGGGGTACAGTTGTAAAATTAAGGATGCCTTTTATTCCATATCTTACCGTTTCTTCGGCAATCTCCCTGGCAAAATCGGCAGGTACCGTAAGAATTGCAACTTCAATGTCAAGTTCTTTTATGGTCTTTTCCAGGTCGTGGTAGGGATAGCATTTTACGCCCGAGATTACCTTGTTGATCTTCTGGGGATCATTGTCGAATGAAGCGATAAGGTTTAGTTTCGATCGCTTACCCTTGAAATAGGCTGCAAGAGCCCTCCCAAGATTACCAATCCCTATAATTGCCACATTCATACCCTGTTCGGAATCAATTATCCTGCTGATTGTTTCTATCAGGACCTTAACGTCGTATCCTTTTCTCAAAACACTCGTATAGCCTATCAGCATCAGATCGCGCCTTACCTGAACGGCTGTAATGTGAAGCCTGGCAGCAAGATTATGGGAAAAGATGTAATTCTTGTTTTCCTTAAGGCATTCCATGAGGGTTCTTCTGTATTCACTCAACCTCTCAACTGTTTTTGCGGGTAATGTTTTCATATTTGTCATGAATTATTCTGTGGTTTTTTTGGCAGCCTGACAATGAAGGTGGTCCCCTTGTCCGGCGTGCTTTCTACAGAGATTGTACCATTATAAAGTTCTACTACCTTTTTGACTATTGAAAGCCCGAGTCCGCTCCCGGAAATATTCCTGGTTCTTTCGTTCCTGATCCTTACGAATTCGGTAAACAGGTTTTCCCTGTCCGACTCCGTGATTCCTATGCCGGTATCGGAGAAATACACAACCACATTGCTTTCATCCCCGTTAATTACAATTTCAGCCTCTCCGCCCGGCTTATTGTATTTAACTGAATTTGAGACCAGGTTGTTGAATATAATGTCCATATCGGTCGGATCGGCCATGATCACCGCATCGGATTTCACATCGAGCTTAATGTTAACTTCCATCTGTATGGCATATGGCTGAACGGTAACGATTGCGCCGGAAGCGATGTCGGCAAGATTGACCGCTTCTATCTTTTCGTCTTTCCTTTCGAGCCTGATCTTTGTAAAATCGAGAAGATCCAATATCAGGTTCCTCATTCCCTGTATTCTCTGAAGCGAACGTTCAACAACGTTGTCATAGTCGCGGATGTTCTCACCCATCTGCTTTTCCTGCATCATCCTCAGATAGCCTTCAACCGCATTGAGGGGGGCCTTCAGTTCATGCGACAAAACCGAAAGGAACTGGTACCTTATCTTTTTGCCCTCCTGATTCATCCGGTGGGTGATCCTTTTAAGATACTGCTGCTTGGTGATGTTTTCAATGCTTGATTTCAGTTCCTGGGGTGTAAACGGCTTGGGAATAAAATCAGTTGCCCCGAACTTATGGGCCTTTAGTGCCACGTCAAGAGATGCGTATGAGGTGATCATCGCCACTACCGTGTCAAATTTCCTGTTCCGTATATATTCCAGTACCTCAACTCCCTGGATGCCCGGCAGTTTATTGTCAAGGAGAAGTATGTCGGGATTCTGCTGTTCAATCATACTGATCCCTTCCTCGCCGGTTGCCGCTTCCATCACTTCAAATGTATAATCCTCATCCATGAACGGGTAATTCACATGGAAGTTACCCAGTATCCTGGTAACACCCGAACGGATCCCGGGCTCATCATCGATGACCAGTACCTTTAAGACAGCCATATCATATTTTTAACAGTCGCATTATCTCCTGATCGAGCTGATCGGAACGTATTCCTTTTTCAAGATACCTGTCGGCCCTTATCCACATCCTGTCGTGTTCCGAGTCAAGGCTGAAGGAAATGCCCGTCTCATGGGCCACGGCTGTTGCCAGGATAACCGGCACATCGGGATATTTCTTCTTTAACCTGTAACATAGGATAAAGCCGCTGTCGTCGTTTTCCATCATAAGATCGAATATGGCAAGGCTGGGTTTGAAACGGGCTATAATTGCCTCAGCCTCGGACTGACTTTCTGCCGCAATGGTTTTATATCCTGCCTTTCCCAGGTTTGAAATGGTCTGAAACAGGTAATCAGGATCATCATCAGCCACAAGTATTGTAAAGTCGCTTTTCTTCATCATCCGAATAATTTCGTCATAAAACCGTCTGTTCAATTATCCCATGCCAAAAACGGCAAATCGTCTCATTCCTTCCCCCTGGGCATTACTATCCTGAATTTTGTACCGGTAGGGCCCTTTGAAGGATCAGTGTTGGAATCGACGGAGATCTGCCCCTTGTGCATTTTTACTATCCCGTAGGCGGTAGCAAGTCCCAGGCCGGTTCCCCAGCCAATACCCTTGGTTGTGAAGAAAGGTTCAAAGATCTTTGCCTTGTCATCTTCCTTTATCCCCGTGCCGGTATCCTTTACTGTAAAAGAAACATCGCTCAGGGTGTCTTCCAGGATAATCTGTACCGAGCCGCCTTCCTTCATGGCTTCAAACGCATTCTTAACAAGATTGGTAAGAACCTGCGTCATCTGCTCAGGATCAAGCATGGCCTCGGGGCTTGTTGTCATGTCAGCGACCTCAATCCTGACATTTTCGGGAACAATCAGGCTCTCGAGGCTGTGCTCAACCAGGTCCCTTATATTAACACGCTGATGGTTAACCTGGTTCTTTCGTGCAAAATTCAGAAGGCCGCTGACTATGCTTTTACATCTTCCTGCCTGCTCAACAATAAGCTTCAGGTCGTCCCTGACAGGGTCGTCGGGTGCGCATTCTTCAAGGAGAATGTTGCTGTACATCATTACAACCCCCAGGGGATTATTGAGTTCATGGGCAATCCCTGCTGAAAGCTGACCCATGTGAGCCAGTTTTTCCGATTGTTTCAGCGCCTGCCTCATGGAAGTGAGCTTCTCATTCGAAAGGGCAAGCTCCTTAACGGAGTTATGCAGCTTCTCAATAGTGTACGGAAGGCACATTTCAACCTCGGCAAGCCCTCTTTTTATCGCAATGGCGTGTTCGACACAACTCTCATAGCCGCAGGCTCCGCAGTCAAGCTGGTCCTTAATGGTTGTTTTCCCCATCGAAACGAGTACCTCTTCTATTTCAGACTCATCGGGCATAACGATGATGTTTTCCTCGGGCTTATACCTGACGCTGAGATCGAGTGATGAGTAAAGATCGAAATAATGCTTCCACGCCTCATGGTCAAGATCATTCATCTTCCTGTTGGCATAGCTGCTTACAAGCGAGCGCCTGTTATACTGTTTTCCGTTTTTTGACAACCCGGGGCCCATTATGCATCCCTCGCAGCAAAGAAGTTCCATATGCTGGTTGCATATCAGCCCTGCCTCATATTCCTTGAGAGCCCCCTGGAAATCGGTTCTTCCCTCGGCAGCAATAATATTCCCGGTAATTGAATCATCATTTATGTTGGCGGTCTGAAGCAATCCCCTGGTGACCGGAAATATTGCCCCCCGCCCGCCGGCCGGAGGATCAAATTCCGAGGGCTCCGTCATCTCCGCCCCTATACCGTACTGACTGAAAAGTTCCCTCAGTTCAATGAATGTGATTGCTTCATCAATCTCGGAACTTTCGGCTTTTTTTGCTACACAGGGACCGATGAAAACAATCTTTGTGTCATCCCCGTATTTTGAACGGACCACCCTGCCCATTGCAACCATGGGCGATACCACCGGGGCGAGGTTATCAACAAGATCGGGATGATAATGCCTGACATAATTAACGATCGAAGGACAGTCAGAGGTAATGAAGTATCCTGAATCCTGTTCCACCAGCTGCCTGTACCTGTCAGCAACAAGATCGGCACCGAAAGATACCTCAAGTACCAGTTCAAATCCAATGGCCCTGATCATCCCGATAAGTACCTTATAGTCATAATCAGGAAACTCGGCTGGGAAGCTCGGAGCCACAATGGCTGCAACCTTCGATTCTTTTTCGAGGAGGCGGATAACCCTGTCGGTCGTTTTCAGGAAAACCTTTGCTCCCTGGCTGCATACCTTTGTGCAGTTACCGCAAACGATGCACCTGTCATCAATAACTTCCGCCTGCCCCCCGACAATGCGTATAGCCTTGGCAGGACACTCCCGCACACAGGTGTAGCAGGTCCGGCACAGTTCCTTTATGGTATAGACAAGCATTATCTGGTATTAAAGGATTCAACTGACGGATATCCGGTGCAAAGGTACAATGGTTTGGATATCATGACACAATTTTTCATCTCTTTTGCAACTTTCGGTTACTATAAAAGAACATCCTTCCTTTCAAAATGAGTATGAAATATCCTTTTATCACTTATTTCCATGTTCTCATTTGCAAGTTTGTCGCACAGACTTAAAAATGAAGGTGATTTTTCCGGGATTGAAATTGCCTCTGTTTCATCTGATTGCCAGATCAGCCTGGCCCTGTTTTTCAGATCGTCCCTGGATGCTATTTTGGGGAGCCCGCCTCCATGGATGCAGCCGCCCGGGCAGGCCATTACTTCAACCAGGTTGTATTTTGTACCAGCCTGGAGTGCGTTGGTAAGCTTTTCAAGCCCGGTCAGGCCATCAACCACGGCAACCCTTATCTCTGTGCCCCCGGCTTTCACCGTGCAATCCCTGAATGATCCCGAACCCCTGATTTTTTTCAGCAATTGTCTGTCAGGCTCCTTACCCGACAACCGATATGAAACGAGTCTGACAACCCCCTCTGCCAATCCTCCCGACAATTCCGCAAGCACGGCTGAGGAACTTCTGCCGGCCAGCGGTTCATCAGCCGGTTCCCTGGCAGTGTTGTACACATCAATCCCGTACAGCCTGATCAGCCTGGCAAGCTCCCGCACAGTGAGCACTGAATCAACGTCGCTGATCCCCTTTCTCATCATTCCGTCGCGCCTTGCCTCATACTTCATTGCCATGCAGGGGGATACCGAAACCGAAAAAATCTTGTCAGGCTGAACTTTCAGCTGACCGGCAACCATGGTCTTAATCAGAACCCCTGCTATCTGCTGCGGCGACTTAACCGTTGAAAGACAGGGAATAATATCCGGCATCGATTGCTCCGCGAATTTTACCCAGGCCGGGCAGGCCGTTATATACAACGGGCTCTCATCATTTTTCTCAAGCTTCGCCGAAAGCTGATCAGCCAGTTCAGAAATACAGATGTCCGTTCCCGTACCTGTCGAGTAAACCTTGTCAAAACCTATTTTACGCAGGATTGCGTTCAGGTTCTTGTCAAAATCCTTGTTGTACCTGATTCCCAGCTCTTCGGCGATACCGGCGGGAACAAAGGGAGAATACTGAATAGCCTTCACAACATCATGCTTGTTAAGATATTCCTGTACCTCGGTTATGTTATACTTTTCATGGAGCGCACCCGTGGGACAGACAAGGACGCATTGACCGCACTGAATGCAGCTGGAGAAATTGAAATCCTTGTCCATCGCAGTACCTATATGGGTTTGCCCTCCCCTGTTGATAAAATCAAGCGACGTGCAGGTAATGACCTCCTCGCAAACCCTGACGCACCTGCCGCATAATATGCATTTTGCCAGTTCCCGTACAATAGCCGGACTTGACTGATCGAGGCGTGGTTTAATCTTTTTCCCCTTAATCCTTCTTTCCCTGATATTGAGTTCCTCAGACAAATTCTGCAGTTCACAGTTAAGATTCCGGTCGCAGTAAAGGCAATCATCTGGATGGTTTGAAAGAAGCAGTTCAACGATGGTCTTTCGGGCAGTGATCACCCTGGGCGAGTGGGTTCTGATCCTCATCCATTCCTCAACGGGCTGTGAACAGGCAGTGACGAGCCTTTCCTTTCCTTCTACCTCAACAACACACATCCTGCATGCTCCTGTCGGCGTAAACTCCTTCATCCTGCACAAGGTCGGAATGATGATGCCGTTGCGGTTAAGGGCCGACAATATGGTTTCACCCTTTTCGGCCTTTATCTTTCTATTGTTAACGTGAATGGTGAACAGCATCTTTCAGTTTATTGCATAAGTCACTTTTAAAATAACATATCTCCTTTCATTCTTCCGGTTTTACCCGGATCCGGGCCGGTCATCACAGCCATGCTGCTATTTTACAATCACCGCACTGAACTTGCAGACATCGTAGCAGATTCCGCAGCCGATACATTTGTCCTCCACAATGAAGTAAGGCTGGAGCCTTGTTCCGTAGATGGCATTAACCGGGCATTTTCCGGCACAAACGGTGCAGCCCGTACATTTCTCGACATCTATAATGAACGTACGCAGGCCTCTGCAGACATTTGCCCGGCATTTCCTGTCAAAAATATGCTCCTCAAATTCCTCCCTGAAGTTCTTAAGTGCGCTGACGAAAGGGTTGGGTGCATTCTGCCCCAGACCGCAGAGAGATGCATCCTTCATGACACTTGAAATAGTTTCAAGCTGCATCACGCCCCTGAATCTTTCAAGGGTTGTTCCTGTATCTTCGTTTGCCGGTTTTCTGATAACATTTTCAAGGATCTCGAGCATTCTCCCGGTACCTTCACGGCATGGAATACATTTGCCGCAGCTCTCCTTGCAGATAAAATCCATGTAGTAGCGTACAAGGTCCACGATGCAGGAAGTTTCATCAATCACCACGAATCCGCCTGATCCCATGCTGAAGCCCTGTCTTCTCATTGCATCAAAGTCAACCTGGGTGTCAAGGTCGTCAGAGGTTATGAATGAGCCTGAAGCCCCTCCGATCTGGACAGCCTTGAATTCCCTTGCATCCCTTATGCCATCGGCAATATCCTCGACAATTGTCCTGAGGCTGGTCCCCATTTCAACTTCTATCACTCCCGAGAATCTGCCCCGGCCGGCAAGTGCAAAGATTTTCGTGCCGGGACTGCTGAACGTTCCGATTGTGCGGTACCATTCCGGACCGTTCTGCATTATAAGCGGCACATTCATAAGGGTTTCCACATTATTGATAACAGTGGGCTTCCCTGCCAGTCCTGCGGATGTGGGATATGGAGGTTTCAGCTGGGGCATTCCCCGTTTTCCTTCCAGGCTGTTTATCAGTGCTGTCTCCTCTCCGCAAACAAAAGCTCCCGGTTCCATTCTGACCACAATGTCGAGGTTATAGCCGCTGGAATGGATATTATGGCCCAGGAGCCCGTAATCCCTGGCCTGTTCGATTGCATTCTGTATCCCTGCCCTGGCATGCTCAGAACCGGCCTTGAGATACAGGATCGCATTCGAGGAACCTATCGCATATGCAGCAATTGCCATTCCTTCAATCAGCCTGTGGGGATCACTTTCCATAACCAGCCTGTCGCTGAATGCCCCGGGGTCACTCTCCTTGGCATTGCATATAAGATATCGTGCATTACTCGGTGTATTGAGAGCCTGCTTCCATTTCAGCCCTGTCAGGTAGCCCCCGCCGCTCCGGCCCCGCAGCCCGCTCCTTTCTATAAGATCACAAACCTCATCATATGTGTAGTGACGTATGGTTTTCAGATAAGTCCGGTACCCCCCCACGGCAATATATTCCTCAATGCGTCCGGGATCGTAGCAGCCACAGTTTCCAAGAACCAGCCTTTTCTGAAGTGCGAAAAACGGAATGTCCTCGAGAAAATCAATTCCCGGCCATAACTCAAATCCCTTTGACCCCGACTGACCTATTAAATCTTCTTCGGAAATATCATTATGAAAAACTCCATTCATCAGAGGTTCAACTTTCTCCTCAGTTATATTCCTGAAGTAAAGTTTGTTCTTGCCGGGCATCTGAATGCAGATAACCGGTTCGTAATTTGCCGGACCTGCGCAGCCAACCTTTATTACGACCGTTCCGGGTTCATTCTCTTCGGCAAATAATTTCAGGGCATTGTATGTTTTTTCAGAACCCGCAATGATGCTGCTGCTGTTCGAAGAAACATAGACTACAGGAACATCAGTTTTCTCGCGCCTGATCTGCGATAAAACCTTTTCCGCTTCGGGTGAAAGGGTATCAGATTCAAATAACAGTACCTTCTCTATCAGGAATGTCTTTAAATCATCCATCTAGTCGTTTTCAATTATGTACTTAAGCTTCCTGATCAGTTCCGGGATCTGATCCTGGCTGACATGGATATGATATTCATCATTCACCGTAATCACGGGTCCATGGTAACACCCGCCCATACAGGTAACAATATCGAAGCTGAAATTACCGTTGCGCGATGTCTGGCCCGGAGCTGTCTTCAGTTCCTCTGTTAATTTATCAATGATGCCCTGGGATCCATTCATGAAACACGAGGTGCCATGGCATACGCTGATATGAATCCTGCCGGAGGGTATGAATCTGAACTGATCATAAAAAGTAGCCAGCCCGTAAATTTTCGTCGTGCTTAAACCAAGATGGCTTCCCACTCTTATTATGGCTTCCTCCGGAAGATGCCCGAGCCTCTCCTGTATCTCCTGCAGCAGCGGGATAAGGTCCTCCCGCCTTCCCTGCCTGTATTTTGTTATTATATTCTCAATATCTTCAGTCATCTCTTGCCCAAAATACCAACACAAATATAAAAAACTTATTGTTAATAAAATAACAATGTTTATTAAATAACAATAAACTTTCTCATTAAAATCAGCCCGAGAGTTGTATGAAAGAATCTGATCGGCACTTCTGCCCGCTCCGACACTGTCATAAAGATCTCCGTCACATTTTCAGACAGCGTGGGACCGATAAAAAACAATTCCGTCTGAACAGATTGGAAAAGTAAAGAATTATGCCCTGAACCGACCCTCCAGGGATACTTTCGCATGAATTTATCCGTTATAGGAATCAGTATTGGTCAATTAATCATTCTATGAAGAGAAATATCAGACAATTGCTCGGTATAATCATGTTTATACCCCTGACCAGCTTATTGTCAGCACAGAACAATAATGCAAAAGATCCCCGGAAGCTGGTTGCAGGCATCAGTGCAGGTTACAACAGGGGGATAGGCATCAGTGCAAACATCACTCCTTTCAGCCTGCTGGGTGATTTGCCTTTCAGCTTACGTTTCGGCGCAGGTTATTCTTTCCTGAATCCGGGAAATGCAGCTGAGGCTCGGCGCATCTTCATAAATAACAATACCAACGGAACACCGGAGAAAAAGGGTACCTCACTCGATATCAGGCTCGATTTTCTCATTAACAAACCGTTATTCGGCATAAGCACTTCCAGCTTGGTGTTCGGTCCGAGATTTTCCACATTCAGGGGAAATTTCAAATATGTCGGCGGCAATGAAGATTTTGATGTCACTTCTCACCAGTTCGGTCTCGGTGCCGGGTTTGAGAACTATTTCAAAATGAATCCAAAGATGAACCTGGTTTTATCCTGGGGGCTTGACATTTACGCTCCATCCAGGCTGTCAGGCCATGATACCTCCTACAGCCCTGACAACGACAATATAAATCCCCGCGCCAATAACAGAAACAATGATATCCTTTTCAGGTATGGCGATGCAAACCGGGCTATCAAACAACCTTTTATCATGCCGCGTATCATGCTGGGAGTGAATTTCGGACTGTAGCACACGAAGCCAGCGGATGAATTTCAGCCTGCCATCACCGGCTCCCTGCCGGTGTCATGAAAGGCCAGCAGACAGAATCTCAAACCCGGCTGTTGCAACGATACAACGGATTCGTTCCTCCGCTGCTGAACCTGCCGGACAAACCGCCTAGACACAACAGGCGATCAGCCTCATCCCCTTCAGCCGGCGCTTTCACGGGACGAATGACTTTTGTGTCTTTCTCAGTACGGAAAGGAATTATTATTAATTTTGTGAATTCTTTTCGAAATTATGGCTCAGCGAATTGAGATGCAAATTTGCCTTGGCAGTTCCTGTTTTTCAAGGGGCAACAGGGAAGTGGTAATAATGATCAGGGATTATCTGAAAAAAAACCATCTGGAGGATCGGATAGTCTTCAAGGGAGCCCGCTGCATGGGTTTATGCAACCATGGTCCGAATCTTAAAATAAATGACAAAATTATCCAGGGGGTTGCTCTTTCAGCAATTGAGGAAATCCTTGAGAAAGAGTTTGGAAATTTAAAATAGCAAAGCCCGTAAAACCAAATGAACGAAAGAAAACCAATTTTTTATATAAACGAACAGAAATGCAGGAACACCTACTCCTGCGTCAGGGTTTGTCCGGTCAATGCCATTGAAGTAAGGGCCCAGAAAGAACATCCGACAATTATCGAAAGCCGGTGCATAGGATGCGGCTTATGCTTTATCGACTGTTCCCCGAGGGCGGTTGAGTTCCGCGATTCGAGGGATGAAGTGAAGCGCCTGCTTTCTTCGGAAAGGAAAACCGCAGCACTTGTTTCGCCAAGCATTGCCCCTGAATTTGTCGATATAACCGATTACAGGAAATTTGTTGGCATGCTCCGGGCCCTGGGTTTTGACTATGTTCACGAAGATTCCTTTGGTGTTGATCTTATTGCCGCCGAATATGCCGATCTTGTAAGCAAGGCAGAAGGCAAATATTATATTACAGCGAATTGCCCTCCGATAGTTAAGCTAATTGAGAAATATCACCCTGAGCTTGTCCCGAACCTTGCCCCCCTTGTCTCACCGATGATAGCAACCGCGATGGTTGTCAAGGAACTGTATGGTGAAGATGTGGCAACAATATTCATTGGTCCATGTATCGACAACAAGGATGAAGCTCACCTTTACAGGGGAGGTAAGCTTGTTGACAGTGTGCTGACTTTCATTGAACTGAGGCAGCTGTTTGATGAGTTTGAAATACAGGAAAGAACCGTAAAAATGTCGGAATTCGATCCTCCTTACGGCAACTGGGGCGCATTGTATCCCCTGCCTGCAGGAATAGTTCAGGCCGGGGGAATAAAACGCGATTTCTTTACCAGCAATGTGATTACCGCAGCAGGCAAGGAAGAGGTCTTCGAAGCTCTGAATGACTTTGGCCAGTATATCGATACCATTCATCACCACTTCAACCTGTTCTTCTGCCACGGGTGCATGCTTGGTCCGGGGATGGAGCGCCATTCGGAGAGGTTCAGGAGACGAGCCCTGGTAAGGCTTTATGCTGAAAAAAGGGTCGGGTTGCTGGATAAGGCACAGTGGCAGAAGGATATGGAAAGATGGTCGAAACTCGACTTTTCCAGATCATTCAATCCCAACGATCAAAGGATCCCCGAACCTCCCGCCGAAGCAATAAACGAGGTCCTGAAAATCATCGGCAAGGATAACCCCGATGAAGAATTGAATTGCGGGGCATGCGGTTACCAGTCGTGCCGGGAATTTGCATCAACCGTGGCAAAAGGACTGGCGGTTCCGGAAATGTGCCATACTTTCAACCTCCGCAACAAACAGGAATACATTGAAACCCTGAGGCAGACCAACAGGAAGCTTGCCGAGACAAAAAAAGCCCTTAAGGATTCGCAAGAGCTTGCAATGAGGGAGAAGGAAATGGCACAAAGCGCTTCGGACATGATGCACAACATGCTTGAAAAACTTCCCACAGGTGTTGTGATTGTAGACAATAACCTGAAAATCCTTCACTCAAACCAGAGTTTCATCAACATTATCGGCGAAGATGCGAAATCCATTGCCGATATTATTCCCGGCCTGGTGGGTGCTGACCTTAAAACACTGATGCCCTTCAATATATATAATATGTTCACTTTCGTCCTCAAGGAAGACGAACCGGTGGTAAGCAAGGATTTCAGGTTTGAGGACAATATGCTGAATATTTCCATTTTCCCCATCAGGAAGAATAAAATATGCGGCGCCATAATTCGCGACCTGTTCTCTCCCGAGGTCCAGGGAGAGGAAGTCACAAACAGGGTCAGTGAAGTGATTGAAAAGAACCTGGAGATGGTGCAGAAAATCGGGTTCCTGCTGGGCGAAGGAGCCTCAGAAACCGAACAGATGCTTAACTCAATCATCGAGTCATATAAAAAAAGAAGGGTGACCAGGTAACATTTCCACACTAACAGAGCTTGTACAAGGATTTTTACATAGAAGTCAACAGCCAGCAGAGAAATCACGATGGGGAACGGATCTCCGGGGATGTTTTTCTTTACAGGTATATCAAGGAAGAAGACAGGGTTATTGCAGTACTGTCTGACGGTATGGGGCATGGTGTAAAAGCCAACATTCTTGCCACCCTTACCGCAACCATGGCTATGAACTTCACAATAGAACACAAGGAGGTTGACACCATAGCCGAAATAATAATGAACACGCTGCCCGTCTGCAGTGAAAGGAAAATAAGCTATTCAACCTTTACCATCATCGATATTGAAAGCAGCGGAAAGACAAATATCCTGGAATATGACAATCCTTCAACAATAATACTGAAGGGTTCCGATGTCTTTGACCCCTCATGGAAGAAAGTGGTTCTGGAAAAGGGCAAGAATGCCGGCAAGGTCCTCAAGACATGTTCATTTCATCCGTCAAAGGAAGACAGGATCATCTTTTGTTCCGACGGTGTGGCCCAGAGCGGTATGGGAAGCGAAATGTTCCCGTTCGGCTGGGGACGTGATGAGGTTGCATCCTATGCTGCATCCCTGGTCAGGGGCGAAGCATCAATTTCTGCAAAAACACTCTCGGGGAAGATTGTTACCATGGCACACAAGAACGACAGTTACAAGGCCAAGGACGACATAAGCTGTGCCACCATTTATTTCCGCGATCCCAGGAAGCTGCTTATCTGTTCAGGTCCGCCCTATGAGAAGGACAAAGACCGTGAACTTGCCGAAAAAGTGAAAAACTACAACGGCAAGGTAATCCTGTGCGGAGGTACAACTGCCGATATAGTGGCCAGGGAACTTAACAAGACCATAGTCGATGAACTGATCTTTGAAGATCCCGATCTTCCGCCGGAAAGTTTTATCGATGGCATTGACCTTGTAACGGAAGGTATCCTGACGCTTCAGAAGGTGAATGAGATCCTAAAATCATACAATAACAGCGTAAGGCTCGGGAAGGGGCCGGCCGACAAGATCGTTCGACTAGTTATGGAAAGTGATGAGATCCATTTCATTATCGGAACAAGGATCAACATTGCACACCAGGATCCCACCCTGCCGGTTGAGCTTGAGATAAGGAGAACGGTCATAAAACGGATTGCCAGGTTACTTGAGGAAAAATGGCTCAAAAAAGTCAGCTTCGAATATATCTGAATCTTAACCTCTTTACTCTTTTCTGCTTTTAAGGTAAGCCTGTATCCTTTCAAACATGCATGACTGTATATAAGGATAGGTATTTTCCCCGGGCCGGAATATATCTGTCTTTATTTCACTTATCTCCGAAACATCCTGGATCGGGCCGAGGCTGAAAATCTCGGCAAAATAAAGCCTCCCATAACCTGTTTCTCCATCCGTGGTCACCGAATAGGTTGAAACACATTCCAGTTCAAATTCCGTTGCCCCGGTCTCTTCATTAAGCTCACGGCGGGCAGCATCATCGGAGGTTTCATTATTTTCGATATGCCCCCCCGGTATCTCCCATGTGGTTCGTCCATGATGACGGACAAACAACCATCTGCCCCGGTATCTTGACACAATAACCGAATACGTCAGGCCGCCGGCCGGACAAAAGGAGGGGTCATAAAACCTTACTTCAGTCATCTTTTTTAAACCGGCCTAAAAGTAATTAAAATGACTGATAACTTTATTGAGTATTTTTACCCTTAAAAACATCCCGGATGATAATCCTGATTTTTCTTATAATCATCGAAATCCTTACATTCCAGGTTATAAGACAGCATCTGTACGACAGGTCATGGCTGAGGTACTACTTTATGGTTACTTTCAACACCCTTGTAAGTGTGTGGTTCTGGGTGATCTGGTTCAGGCTGGCAAACTTCAGGGGTATATATGATGAGCCTGTCAATGTGTGGCTTTTAATGAACCTCAACGGCCTGACGGCTGCGGTTGTGATCCCAAGATTCATCCTGGTAATATTTCACTTCTCGGGAGTATTGGCAAGAAGGCAAACCGGAGGTCACATCAGATCCCTTACAAACACCGGGCTGATAATTGCTGCAGTGATATTTTTCACTGCTCTTACCGGTTCGCTATTCGAAAGATTCAATTTCAGGAAGGAAAATATCTCCGTTGATGTAAGGGGATTGCACCCTGACCTTGAGGGGCTGAAGATTGTCCAGATTTCGGATCTGCACCTCTCGTCATTTTACCATCATGCCGGACAGCTGGCAGGTGTGATGAAGGAAATAGACGAAATTGGGCCTGACCTGCTGATCAATACAGGTGATTTTGTTACAATCGGCTGGCGTGAATTTGCCGGTTTCGACACGATTCTCAGAACCGCCGGGGGCAGGTACGGAGCCTACGCGGTGATGGGAAACCACGATTTCGGCACATATGACCCGTATTTCACAGAAGCCGACAGGCAGAACAATGTTATGCTGATGAATAAACTGATATCCTCATCGGGATATAAGGTGCTTAACGATGAATCGGCGATGATTGAAATAGGCGGTGCAAAGGTCAGTCTGTCGGGAATAACCACCATGGGCCGTTTCCCGGAAATAATTTCGGGCGATCTGAGTGAAGCCCTAAAGGGAAGCGACAGCGCCGACCTTAAAATACTCCTCGCCCATGATCCGAATTTCTGGGAGAAGTCCGTCACAGGTAAAACAGACATCGATATAACTTTTTCGGGGCACACTCACGGCATGCAGTTCGGGATTGTCACAAAACGATTTGCCTGGAGTCCTGCAAGCTGGTTCTATCCCAGATGGAACGGGCTGTACCGGAAAGATAACCAGGTCCTTATTGTCAGCAGGGGGCTGGGGGTCCTGGGATTTCCATTCAGGATCGGAATGCCCCCCGACATAGTGGTAATCACACTGAACTCCGGATGAAGCAATAGACTGAAAACTAAGATGTCAGAATAAAACCATTTAAACGCAACAGCTTCGGGGCTTACTGCGGTATCTGTGCAGGGAAATTCACCGTTGTAAGTTACAGGCTCATTGCAACCGCCCCGCTGATTTAACGGTTAAAAAACCTGCAGCATAGAAACCCGGAAATGAAAACCGCACCACTGAAAGACCATATAATGTCAGCAAGGTATTTTGATTACAGGATCAGGTATTCACGGAGAAAATCCCTCTCAATCATTGTATCGCCCGACAAGGGAGTCATTGTAAGGGCCCCTCACAGGATTCAAGCCGGAATCATTGAAAAATTCGTAAGCGAAAAATCTCAATGGATAATAAAATGTCTTGAAAGTTTCAGTTCAATGCAGCGGATCGATAACAATAACGGATACCATGATGGTGACCGGGTCTTGCTCCATGGAGAATTCTACACACTCAGGCTGGTGTCTTCCGACAGGTTTAATGTACGGCTCAGGGATAAAAGGATCATTGAAATTGAATACCTCCAAAAAAATGATCCAATGCTGATCAGGGAAGTCCTTGAATCATGGTTCAGGCATATTGCAGTCAGGGAGCTGACTGCCAGGTTCAGGGAATTGCTTGAACACTATTCTGCCTTTGGATTCAAACCGGCAGGGTTTTCCGTCAGAAAAATGAAGAAAAGATGGGGCAGCTGCTCATCGAAAGGCATGATCGGCATAAGCTATGACCTGATAAGGCTCGGCAGGGAATTCAGCGATTATGTCATTGCACATGAGTTGTGCCATCTCATCCATCATAACCATGGTACAGGTTATTACAAACTCCTTTCCGAGGTATATCCCCAGTGGAGGGAAAAGAGGGCGGAGCTGAAAAAGTACCTGAGATAAAAGGCGGATGCCTGTCAGGTCATCATCCCGATATGATCTCAAAGAGTGTACTCCTGCCTCATTGAAGGTATATGGATATTATTGAATCCGGCCTTTTTGAGTTCCCCGGAATATTTTAACTGGGTTTCATATTCGCCGTGCACAAGGAACATATCCTGCAAGGCCTTTTTATCCTGGCATTCCAGGAAACTGATCATTTCCCGGTAATCACCGTGTCCGCTGAATGCATCGATCTTTTTTATTTCAGCATTTACACTGTATAAGGTTCCGTGTATGGATACTTCCCTGGCACCGCCGGCGATACGAGCCCCAAGGGTGGCAGGTGAGCAGTATCCCACGATAAGGACCGTATTCCTTGGATCTGATATGTTATTGGCAAGATGATGCTTTATCCGGCCCGCTTCCATCATTCCCGATGCGGAGATGATGATGCAGGGCTTCCGGTAATCATTGAGCTTTTTCGAATCTTCGCGGCGTACTATATAATTGAGCCGGTTAAATCCGAACGGATCGGGATCGGTCTGCATTAATGCAATGGTCTCCCTGTTGAAACACTCCGGATGCATGCTGAATATTGTTGTTGCGTTAACCGCCAGGGGGCTGTCAACAAATATCTCCACCCTGGGCAACCTGTCCTCATTGAAGAATTTGTTGAATGAATATACCAGTTCCTGGGTTCTGCCCACACTAAAGGAAGGGATTATCAGCTTGCCCCCCTTGTCAACGCATGTATGTACCACTGTCCGGAGCAATTCATCGTCGGCTGAGGCATAATCCTTATGAAGCCTGTCGCCATATGTCGACTCGGTGATGAGAATATCAGCCTGCGGGAAAGCCTCCGGCGGTTTAAGGATCCGGCTTGAGGGCCTGCCGATGTCGCCCGTGCAGGCAACCCTGCGGATCGTTCCGTTTTCACGCACTTCCAGGTTCGCCACACCGCTGCCCAGCATATGACCGGTATTTGTGAATCTGACCTTCAGGTTATCATCTATCCTGAATTTCATGCCGTGCGGAACTCCAATGAACAGTTTCATGCAATCATCGGCATCTTCCCGGGTGAACAACGGAGTGACAAGAGGCAGGCCCTTCCTGGCCCTTTTCTTGTTGAAGGTCCTGGTATCATGCTCCTGGATGAACGCTGTATCAGCCAGCATGATTGAACACAGATCCCTTGTTGCATTGGTGCAGATAACGGAACCTCTGAAACCTAGTTTGTACAGATAGGGAATTAGCCCGGAATGATCAATATGTGCATGGGTAAGAATTACATGATCTATTTCAACAGGATCAAATCCGAGGTCCCTGTTCATTGCGTCCGTCTCAAGGCCTTTTCCCTGAAACATGCCGCAGTCAAAGAGAATCCTCTTTCCCGATCCGGGTTCAAGAAGTACTTTGCTGCCCGTAACCTCCCTGGCAGCGCCCAGGAACTTAAGTTTCATGTTTATTTTATTTACGTTTAACCGGTGTCAGTAACTCCATCGATATTTCCCGGGAGGGAAGGCAAGATTCCCGGTTCATTCAACAAGAACAATCGCCATGTCCATAACATTTGTAAAAGTAGGACCTGTTCTAATATGTCCTCCGGTTTTTTTGAAAAAATTATAGGAATCAAACGCGGCCAGGTATTTTTCAGGATCAATCTTCTGCTTTTCTGCCTGCACAATGGTTTCCGAATCCACAACTGCTCCTGCCACATCCGTTGGTCCGTCGGTGCCGTCCGTTCCTGCTGCCAGGATCGTAATGCCCGGTTTGTCACGCAAACGCATGGCAAGGGAAAGGGCCAGATGCTGGTTCCGGCCGCCAAGGCCTTCCCCGCTTACCCTGACAGTGGTTTCACCCCCGAAAATCAGGCAGGCGGGTTTTCCCGGCGTCCTGTTCGCCCTGCAATCTGCTGCAGCATTGAAAATCACTTCTGCAGCCAATTCCACATCCCCCTGCAATGAATCATCGGCTATATAAGACTCCAGTCCGGCAAGTTCCGCATAATTTTTTGCGGCCTCAAGCGCAATCCTGTTCGTTCCGCAAAGAAAAATCACCTGGTCCGAAAAAAGAGGATCTCCGGGTTTGGGTGTCTCAGACCGCAATCCAATCCTGCCATCGTTGAGGTATTTCATGATGCCTGCTGTCAGATCTGAGGCAAGGCCATATTTTTCAATCACTTGAAAAGCATCATCATAGGTTGAAGCATCAGGAACCGTCGGTCCTGAGGCAATCACATCCGGTGCATCTCCGATTACATCTGAGATGATCAGGGTTATCAGAGCGGCCGGATACACCATCGCGGCCAGCTGTCCTCCCTTAATCCCCGACAAGTGCTTTCTTACAGTGTTTATCTCCCGGATGGTGGCTCCGCACCTTGTGAGCAGATTGTTAACTATGTGGATCTCTTCAGGAAGAAGTCCCCCGGGAAGGTCCGTTAGCAGGGCAGAACCTCCCCCTGAAATAAGGCAGATCACGAGGTCATCTTTTTCAGCCTGACGGGCAATGCCGGCAATTGCATCGGCTGCCATGAAACTGTTTGAATCAGGGACAGGATGGCCGGCTTCCGTTACAGTTATCTTCCTGAGCTTGCAGGCATATCCGTATTTGACAACAATATGCCCTCCGGAAATGCGATCCCCGAGAACGGTTTCCACGTAATGCCCCATTGCCCCGCTTGCCTTGCCTGCACCGATTACATAAATGTTTCTTTTGCCCCGGAGGTCAACCTGATGGTCTCCTGCCCATAAAATTGAGCCCTGAAGACTCAGGCTTCCGGTAATAAGTTTTTCAGGAAGAACGCTTTTCACGCCTTCCATGAAGATTTTCCTGGCTAAATCCCTGTTATTCATGTTCAGGTGTATCAAAGGTTATTGCATCAGTCCGTTTTTTCTGATTATCCTCCTGGTTACGGTGTCTCCGGAACACTCCGGCTCATTCTGCCGTCGATCGGCGAGTATCATTTGTAATTGGCTCTTTTCCATCAGCCGCAGCAACTTAAAGAAGAAAGGCAGAAGAAAGCCATACACAAAGGAAAACCACGATACCCATGACCAGGGTAGATGTTGTATAAACCTTAAGCGTGTCATTTACACTGATCTCTCCGAAGTTTGTCACTACCCAGAAATAGGAATCATTGGCATGAGATACGACCATGGAGCCTGATCCCATTGCAAGCATGGCAAAAAGCCTGCCCCATTCGCTGTCAAGTCCCAGCCCCGGCAGCATCGGAGAAACAAATGATGCGGCAGTAATGATAGCAACAGTTGATGATCCCTGGGCAGTTTTCATGATCGCTGCCATTAAGAACGGAACAAGGATTCCTGCTTTGCTGCCGGACAGGATTTCCCCCATTGCCTCTCCCACCCCGGTGGATTTGATTACAAGTCCGAACATGCCTCCCGCAGCCGTAATGATCAGTATGGGACCCGCCTTGACAACAGCTTCTGAGAATAGGGCATTCAATGATTCAATATTCCTCTTTTTAACCAGGAGCAACGACAGGAGAACACCGATGAACAGGGCTATTACGGGCTCACCGGGAAAAGCCAGGATGCGGGACAAGGCACTTTGGCCTGTCTTGTCGCCAATAGCAGTCAGCGATTTGATTGTGATCAACAGCAGCGGGACAACAATCGGGAGAAACGACAGAAACACCGGAGGCAGGCCTGGCACTGACTTGTTCTCATTTCCGGCTGGTACACCAGTTGGAATCGGTCGGCCAGCCCGTGAAAAAAACCTGCTCCAGAAATAGGCTGCCAATGCACCGGGAATTGCAAAAAGAGTTCCCGTCATCACAAGGTATCCGATGTTGGCATCGATAATCCCTGCAGCGGCCAGTGCCCCCGGGTGAGGCGGTATCAGGCAATGCACTGCATACAGGGATGTTGCAAGCACGGTGACCATGAACGAAATGGCGGTCCCCGACCTTATGCTGAAAGATTTTGCAAGGCCGCTGAGAATAATGAATCCCGAATCACAGAATATCGGCAGCCCGGTAATAAATCCGGTGATCCCGATTGCCGCGGCGCTCCGTTTTACGCCGGTCCTGGAAAGTATATAATTTGCAATGCTTATGGTCGCACCGGTCTTGTCGAGGGTGATGCCGATCATTGCCCCGAAAATAATAAGAAACCCTATCGATCCCATTGTTGCACCGAATCCCTCCTTTATGGTTTTGATTATCGAGCCAACCGGAAGAACCGCCAGCGCGAGAGCCACGGAAACAACAAACAATGCAACAAACGCATGCAGTTTCAATGAAGAAGTCAGGATAATAATTGCTATTATACTGATCACCACAAATAAAGATATCAGTGCTATGTTCATGACCGGCAGATGAAGAAATATATTTCTCTTACTGATTCAGCAACCCTGCCGGAATTGAAAATCTCCCTTTTCACTGTTAATTCCTTAACAGGAAAATTCAATGCCGGCGTATTGTCATAGAAATTCATTGTCCGAAGAACAGATAGGCAACAAGGATCGCTGCGGTGAAACCCGCAAGGTCGGCAAGCAGTCCGCAGCCGATGGCATACCTGGTATTTTTGATACCAACCGATCCGAAATAAACTGCTATTATGTAGAACGTCGTATCAGTTGTTCCCTGCATGGTACAGGCGAGTCGGCCTATGAATGAATCAGGGCCGTAAGTGGCCATCGCATCGACCATCAGACCCCGGGCCCCGCTTCCGCTGAGCGGCTTCATGAAGGCAACCGGTAAAGCCCCGGTAAACTTTGTGTCAACACCGAGCCAGCCAAAGAAACCGGCAATACCTGAAATGATGAAATCCATTGCTCCCGAGGCCCTGAAAATACCGATTGCCACAAGCATGGCCACAAGGAAAGGGATGATCCGGACCGCAATGTTGAATCCTTCCTTTGCACCCTCAATAAAAGCATCATAGACATTGACTTTTTTTATCAGGGCTAGTACTATGAAAAGAGTGATTACCGAAATAAGTATAAAATTTGCGGCAAAGGTTGAAACATCAGATATCTGGTCCTTGGGCAGCCTGGTAAAATAAACTATGATGCCTGCAACAATTGCCGTGAGCCCGCCGAGATATGCCAGGACAACCCTGTCGAAAAGGTTTATCTTCTGAATAATTGCCACGCTGAGAAGCCCGGTCATCAAGGCGCAGAACGTGGAGATAAGGATTGGAATGAATATGTCGGCCGGATTGGCTGCACCCATCTGCATCCTGTAAACAATTACACTTACGGGAATTATTGTAAGCCCCGAGGCATTGAGAACAAGGAACATTATCTGCGCATTCGATGCTGTATTCTTGTCGGGATTTGCGTCCTGCATTTCCTTCATTGCCTTGAGTCCCACCGGAGTGGCAGCATTGTCGAGGTTCAGCATGTTGGCAGCTATGTTGAGCATTATGGATCCGTATGCTGGATGTCCTTTGGGAAGACCCGGAAAAAGCCTTTCGAAAAGCGGGCCAACGGCACGTCCGAGAATGTTGACCACACCGCCTTTTTCTCCCACCTTAAGCAGACCCATCCAGAGGGTAAGGGCACCCGTCAGGCCCAGGGAAATCTCAAAACCTGTTTTGGCATTAGTAAACACCGCATTGACCAGATCGGTGAAAATATGTGTGTTGCCGGTAAAGATCAGCTTGAAAAGGGCCACCGTGAAACCAATGAGAAAAAATGCGATCCAGATGTAATTTAAGGCCATTTGAACTTAATTGAGCATGGATATTAATGGAAATTTCATCGCAGGTTATTATGACTGCCGGATCCCGAAAGCATGTTTTCAAGTTTGTTGAATGACACTGTCAGCCCGCGGATAACGGCAGAACTAAGGCCCTGGTGTTCCATCTCATTGAGCCCCGAAATGGTTATTCCCTGGGGTGTGGTTACCTTGTCTATCTCACTTTCCGGATGATTCCGGGTCTCCAGCATCAGCCGGGCAGCGCCCTTAACGGTTTGTGCGGTGATAATCTGTGAAACATCAGAATTGAAACCTATTTCGATCCCGCCCTGCGACATGGCCCTCATGAACCTGAGGGCAAATGCTACCCCGCATGCTCCTATAACCGTTGCTGCACTCATAAGATCTTCGGGTATCACCATGGTTTTTCCAAGCCGGTCAAAAAGCGCAACTATCAATTCTTCAGTTTCGCTGCCTGTATTCCTGAAAGATATGCAGGTCATAGATTCGCATATCTCAAGTGCAGTATTGGGCATGATCCTGATCAACTCCCTCTTCCCCAAGCGCTTTTCAAGGTCATCGAATACAACGCCCGTAATGGTTGATATGATGATCTTATCCCTGCCGGCAGAATCCTTTATCTCGTCAGACAAACCTTCAAACTGCTGGGGCTTGACCGAAAGTATCACATGATCAGCAAAACCAATCGCTTCCTTGTTGTCTGACGTTACCGTGAAACCCTTGTTCCGCAGGTAACTGAGCCTTGCCTCCCGCTTATCGCTAACAATAACGGTGTCGTAGTCACATATTCCTGACCTGATCAGTCCTGCGGCAAGTGAAGTACCAATATTTCCTCCCCCAAGAATTGCAATCTTCATATTTTTCATGTAAAAATAAATTTATATACTAGTGAAGATTAAGTGGTTCACATGGAACCCACATGAATTTTATTTCCATGCTTGTTTGTGATTTTGTATCATGTGGGTTTCATAGGCAAATGATTTATTTTATAGGCCGGATGCCTGTCCCGCTGAAGGCGGGTGATCCGCGCATTGCTGACCCAGGCAGCTCCTGCAGATCCCGCTGATAATGATAAAGATCCTCATGTATTCATTTCTGAAAAAAATCATGCGGATATCATTTAAAAATGAAGTTTTCCGCCGAAAGATACTTAAAATGGTAATAAATAACATTCGTGAAAAGAAATGATGTGACATTTACCGGAATAAATTGTGATCTTTGTTTCATAATATGAAAACAAACCATGATGGAAAATTTCAACTTCCCAAAGCTTTTAGCCGCCCTGACCCTGGTAATCTGCATGTCATCGGGGCTTTCAGGCCAGGACATTGTTCTGCCTTCTCCCCGGAAAACAGGAGGGAAACCGCTGATGCAGGCATTGAATGAAAGAAGTACAACAAGGGACTTTACAAAAGATGAACTTTCACTGCAGCAGATCTCCGGTCTCCTTTGGGCAGGATTCGGCATCAACCGTCCGGATATCAGGAAAAGGACAGCGCCGTCGGCCGTAAACTGGCAGGAAATAGATATTTATGTTTCCATGGCTTCCGGTCTTTATATTTATGACGCTGAATCCAACCTCCTCAGGCAGGTGCACGACAGGGACATCAGGAGTGCGTGCGGCACCCAGGGGTTTGTTGCTGAAGCGCCCCTCAACCTGGTGTATGTTGCCGATCTGACAAAATGCGGAAAAAAGGAAGGCGACAAGGTAAATGATTCCGATCTTTTCATGCCTTATGCCGACTGCGCATTCATCGGACAGAACATCTATCTTTTCTGCGCATCGGAGAACCTGGGTTGTGTTATCCGGGGCAGCATACCGAAGGAAAGGCTCGCAAAGGAAATGAACCTGCGGCCCATGCAGAGGATTCTGCTTTCACAGACAGTGGGAATCCCTTCAAAATAACCTGCAGAAACTGCCACCGGTATTATTCACCCGGCGACCGGTAAAGTTCAATATTTGAAATGACCGGACAGGCCTTTGAGTCGAGTATGGTCAGTTTCACCATTTTTGTAATGACCAGAGGAAACTTCCGGATCACCTTGTATCCCACCGTCGTGCCTTCGGCCACGGATATCCATTGGTCGTCCTTCAATACTTCAACCTTATAGCCCTTGACACGCTGCCCCAGTCTGATATATTCCTGAATGAGGATCCGGTTGACGCCGGTTTCAGTGCCAAGGTCAATTGTGATGCTTGCCGAAGTGACATCATCCCGGGTTGTCCAGTATGTGTCCGGGTCACCATCATTGGCGAGGGCAGCCCTGAAATTTTTTCCCCTGTCAGAAGAAGAGGCAGCCTTTTTTCCCCTGGCAAGCTCGTCTGCAAATTCCATCTCGCGCAACTTCCTGAACTCAAGAAGTGAATTTACATCTATCTCATTAAGCAGGCCCCTCCTGTCGGGCGGCACATTAAGCAGCAGGTTACTGTTCCTGCCAACGGAGGAATAATACAGTTCCATCAGGTTTTCGGGGGTCCGTACAAGTGAGTCTTCCGATCGGTGATAAAACCACCCGGGCCGGATTGAGACATCCACTTCTGCAGGAACCCAGTAATTCCCGTCTTCATGACCTTCTCCCAGGATCCTTGCAAAATCACCACCCGGATACATCCCGTCCTTTTTCAGAAGGCACCAGTTGGTAAGGCTTCCCATGCCGCTTTCATTCCCCACCCAGCGTACATCGGGGCCGGCATCGCTGAACATCACTGCCATCGGCTGCAATTCCCTGACTATCGAATGAGTAACCGGCCAGTCATAATAGGTACTGTTGTCGATCCGCCGGGTTTCTCTCGCGCCTCCGTAATAACCATCTCCCCCATTGGCCCCGTCAAACCATACCTCAAAAATATCCCCGTAGTCCGTAAGCAGTTCCCTGAGCTGATCCCTGTAATAGGTAAGGTAATCAGCTGTTCCGTAAACAGCGCTGTTCCTGTCCCATGGTGAGAGATAAACCCCGAGTTCGAGTCCAAACTCATCACAGGCCTGCCGGAGATCTTTCAGAATGTCTCCCTTTCCGTTCCTCCATGGTGAATTTTTTACCGAATGCCCTGTGTATGCCGAGGGCCACAAACAAAAGCCGTCATGATGCTTTGCAGTTATGATTATACCCTTCATGCCTGCTTCCTTTGCTGTTTTTGCCCATTGCCGGCAGTCAAGCGCCGTGGGATTGAAAACTGCCTCCTTTTCATCGCCATAGCCCCATTCCTTGTCTGTGAAAGTATTAACAGTGAAATGCACAAACATGTAATACTCCTTTTCATGCCATGCAAGCTGGCGGTCAGACGGAAGAGGACCGAAAGGTTCAGGAGGTGAAACTTCCGAACAGCCTGCAGTAAGCAGCCAGGCAAAAAGAATAGGGATGAACTTTTTCATGCGAAAAAACAATGAGAATTTATACACTGATCCATCGTTGAAACACGGAGCGGCGGAGCTTTAAAAGAATTCTCTCCGCGGACCTCCGTGCAACAAAATATATAATTATGATCTTAACCGTCCGGAGCTTTCCGCAGTTGTCAGTCCAAGCAATTTCCAGGTAAATTGCCCATAGTTCCCCGGGATTATGGTTCTATAAATCCTTAATTCTGATATTACGGAACCTTACAACAGATCCGTGGCCGAGAAAGCCTATATGCCCTGTCTTATTCCGCAGGCCCGGATGGTCATTTTTATCCATTGTTCCCTTATCCCTGGGTCCTGCAATGTCTCCGTCAAGGATCACGGTACCGTTAAGGGTCACTTTTATCCTTGTGCCTTTGGCTACAACCTCCTGATAATTCCATTCACCCACGGGCCTGAGGTAACCGCGTTTTGCAGGGATCACGCCGTAAACCGAACCATGGTACTGATAGGGCTGCAATTTTGAATAGACTTCGGCAGTATTGTCAAGGATCTGCAGCTCCATTCCGGCATAGGCCGCATCACCCTCCAGCGGGGCACGGATTCCCAGTCCGTTATTCGCTGCAGGTGTTAGCTGGAACTCAAATCTGAAAATAAAATCCGAATATTCCCTTTCCGTATAAAGATTCCCTCCGCTGCCCGATTCCGGCTTGATCACGATCATCCCGTCTTCGGCAACATATGATTGCTTGTTCCCCACCCAGCCGTCGAGATTCCTCCCGTTAAACAGTGAAACAAATCCTTCAGCTTTTTCTTCAGGTGTGAGATTGTAGTCCTTATCAGTGATCTCCCTGACATATATATCCCTGAAGGCCAGGTCGGTACCATGAGCCTGGAGTTCAATCGGCCCCCTGGGGAAGATAGGTATCCTGCGGTCCCAGTAGTTTTCCAGGACAACATTGTCAACGACAAGGTGACCATTGAGCCATACAGAAACATTTTCCCCGATCATTAGTATTCTGAAGCTGTTCCAGTCTCCCACGGGATTATCTGCAACCATAAGCGGTTTAGAAGCATTCACCTGGTTGTTGTACAATCCGCCCGATCCCACCTGTGCCCCGACATTGGTCCGGGATGTATCCCATATCTGAACCTGTGGCGATCCGCGGAGGTAAATGCCGCTGTCTCCTCCCTTGGTAATCTTCCAGTCAACAAGCAATTCAAAATCACCATAATCATCAACCGAGCAAAGATTATCGCCTGTTCCGTTGAACCAGATGCAGCCATCCTTCACGCTCCAGCTGGCTGGTATGAGGGTATTTGCTTCAGCCTGTCTGCGGGCAAGATCCGCCTTTTTCATTTTCGACCTCACGATCGGATTTTCAACAAGCCCCTGCCAGCCCGTCAGATCCTTTCCGTTGAACATCGGTTTGAATCCTTCATCAGACGGCATTGAGGAAAGATATTTGGCAATCATTTCCCTCTCATAGTCACTTTCCGGACCAGTTAGCTTTCCTGAAGCTTTTTCAAGAATTTCCCTCACCAGTCGGCCATACATACCGCTCTCTTCTCCTGCAGGGGGAAGTGCAATAGTCATAACTGCACCGGCAGCGGCAGGGGAGGTGGACGGATCATCAAGGAAGCCTGCGGCAAAGAAAAGAGCCTGGTAGGTTTTCAGTGCTGCCACCTGATTCAGTATACTGTTCTTTCTTTCAGCACTCAGGGCATAGGGCATGATTTTCCTGTAAGCAAGAAGCTTCTGATCGTCGTTAAGGTCTGCACCCCTTATCTGGGATACATATGCCCTGAAAGCTGGCTCCTCAAAGGTCTTATTTCCTGATGAACAAATTTCATAAAGGGCCGATGAAGCAGTGTAATCCTTCCATGATGTCAGGGTTGCAAAGCAGATATCCCTCATTCCGGCGTTCCCGTTTTCAAACTCATGCAAAACCGTCTTCAGGGCAGTTCTTCCTCCGGTCTTTGCCAGTACGGGAATCAGCTTTTCCTTGTCTTCATTGTTCCCCATTGCTTTGAGGATGACATCAGACCTCTTTTCAGGATCAGGGATCTTTGCTGCAGCTGATGCAAGAGCTGCCTGAACATCCGCAATATAATCGCTGTTTGCGGTTTTCCTGATAAGGTCTATAAGGGTCAGCTGATCATCCGGGCCGGCAAGGTCGGCCAGCGCCTTATATGCAGCAGATCTGACGTTTTCATCATCTGAGGAGGTAAAAGACCTGACCAGACTGAAATATTCATTTACTTTACTCCGTGCAAGCAGTCCGATTGCAGTTGCCCTTGCATATTCAGGTCCTTCCCTGACGACGGGCACAAGCATTCCTGTTTCCTTGTCGCCCGATATGAAAATCAGTGCCTCCCTTGCTGCTTGCTGGTCTTCAGCATCAGGGTACTTCCTGAGATATTCAATTATCGCCGGCACTGCCTTGCTGCCGCTGATCATGGCCAGGGCATGCGCGGCCTCAGTTCTCAGTCCCTTGTCACCTGATGAGAGTGAAGCTGTAACAAGCTGAAGTGCAGTTTCATCCCTCCTCTCTCCCAGCATGGCAATGATCTCGGGTTTTGCTGCGGGAATGGCTTTCGGGAAATAATCTGTCCATTGTTTTGTGATTTCTTTTCCCTGTAGCGCAAGCGAAGCCCTGAAGGCAGCATTCCTGTATGATTTATCCGGACTGGAAGCTGCTTTTTTAATCTCCTTCATTGCATCTGTCCCGTGCAACGCGGCATATATTGCAAGGGCGCGCGAACTGTTTTGAACCGAAAGCTTATCATTGGCCTTCGCCATAAAGAGCTTACAGATTTTATCCATGGTTTTCAGATCGCCTTTTGACCCGACTTTCTCCGCATAGTTCAGCAATGCTTCCGATGCCCCTGTAGGTTCCCATCTGTAAAGTATGTCTTTTGCAGCTTTCGACAGTACCGGCATGGCCAGCGGGCTCCCGCTGCTTGCAAGTGCATTCAGGGCAGCTGCCCTGATCCTGGGATCAGGATCATTTACGCGTGCTATATACTCATTTACTGCAATGTCCGAACCCATTTCCGCCAGTACATTCATCACAGCATCGGCACAGGGAAGATCCTTGTCAGAAAGAGATCCGGCAAGAACGGATTCTGCCAGCTTCCCTCCCACGGATTCCAATACTCCAAGGGCAGGAGCACACAGTGCCCTGTCAGTCAGCAAATCCCTGACAGCCTCCACAGAAGCATCGCTTCCGACAAGCTGGAGCTGCTTCATGAAAAAATCCCTGACATCACTGCTCCTCCGACTGTTAACATAAGATATGCATATTTTCTCCCATGAAGATTTCTGATCACCATTTTCTCTTTGCGACAGGTAACGCGACAGACTTTCTATGGCAAATCTTGCCCGGGTATCATCGCCTGTACCCGCCGGAATGATCTGGTCGCAAACCATTCTGAGTCCTTCTTCACCTAGCGAAAGCAGATCTGTCATCAATTTATCGGTGGCAGTGTTGTCGCGGGCAGGGAACTGCGCAAGAATATCCGCGACCTTGGTTGCGGTCGTTCTCCTGTCCTGGGAATAAAGCCACGATGACAGGATTGCTAAACATATTATGGATGAAAAAATTCGGATTAATTTCATTTTTTTATTTTTTTCGGTAATTCAATTCATCAGTTCCTGGTCACATTTTCCATTCTCCTCTCATGGGTTGGTCTATCAGCCTGTTCGCACCTTCATCATCAATGAATTCCTGTTTCCCAGGATCATATTTCAGGTTTCTCCCAAGCCGCAATGCCACTATTCCAAGATTTACTATCGAACACGACCTGTGTCCGTTGGCTTCGTTAAGAGCAAACTTCTTCCTTGTTCTGACAGATTCGGAAAATGTCATTATCTGGGGTTCAGGATCGGGAAGGGAATCAATCAGTCTTTGAACATCCCTGATATCGGTTCTGAAGCCCCTGTAAATTTTTCCATGCGGCCCTTCAACATAAGCTGCGTCCTTGTCACGGTTCTCTCCATCCAGTATTATTTTGCATCCGTCGGCATAGGTATAGGTTATCCTTCGCCATGACCCCACTGCGTCGTAATGCTGTTGCGGAGCGTCTATTTCAACCGAAACCGGCCCTGTATCATCCTTTCCCAGAATGTATTGTACAGGATCAAGATAATGCTGTCCCATATCTCCCAGGCCGCCTCCGTCATAGTCCCAGTATCCCCTGAATTTGCTGTGCACCCTTTCGGGATTGTAATGCTTATATGGTGCGGGGCCGAGCCAGAAATCATAATCAAGCTCGGGGGGAACAGGCATCGGCGTGAGATTGTGCAGGCCGCTCCAGTAGAACTTCCAGTCAAACCCGGTGATACCGCTGACCGTCACCTTGAGCGGCCACCCAAGCACACCGCTGTCAATAAGCTTTTTCAGCGGTTTTACGGTTGTTCCCAAACCATAGAACTGATCCTTGAACCTGAACCATGTATTAAGACGGAACATCCTTCCATGTTCCTGAACCGCCTTCACCAGCTTTATCCCCTCGCCTATCGTCCTGGTCATCGGTTTTTCACACCATATATCCTTTCCGGCTTCTGCAGCCATTTTGGCTATAATGCCATGCCAGTGCGGAGGTGTCGCTATATGCACTATATCAATATCAGGGCGCATAATCAGTTCCCTGAAATCGTGGTACCCGTCTACATTGCCCCCTGCCTGTGCTATTGCCATGGCCAGGTGATTCTTGTCTACATCACAGACTGCGAGAAGCCGGGTTCCTTCATATTCAATATGTCCCCGGCCCATGCCGCCAACTCCCACAATCCCCTTGGTAAGCTGGTCGGAAGGCGCCGTGTAACCCGACCCGCCAAGAATATGCCTTGGAACTATGGTAAAAGCAAAAAGGGCAGCCGTACTCTTCTTAAGGAAACTACGCCTGTCAGATCCATTCTGTTTCATCATAATATAATTTTGATTTCAATTGTTTTCCTTCAGTCCTTCATAAAAGGTAACACTACACATGCTTCCAAAATACGGTTCGCAATGCACTGATATTAAAAACCAGATCATCAGGGACCTGTCTTCTGTTTTTCACCCTGTTCAGGATTTCCCATCCTGAAACCTCTTAATGTAATATTGCTTCCGAACCAAAAAACATGGCTGGAACCCGTGATGTCCCGGTCCCTGCAAATTCGCTGGCTATCACCTTGTTTTCAGGCAATATATGGAAACCGCCAGGAGGTATATCATACAAATAATAAGCACCGACATTCCCCATGAAATATTGCTCATATCACTGATCCATCCTATCAGAAGCGGGATGACTGCTCCGCCTGAGATTGCCATCATCATGAGTCCCGATATTTCATTATTCTGCAGGGGATGTTTCTCAACAGCTATTGAAAAGACAAGTGGCCATATATTGGCTATTGCAAGGCCGATGAAGAATATCAGTATCCATGCAACAGCCCCGGATTTGACAAGCAGAATGGCCGCCAGGCAAAGGATCCCGAGTATACTTGTCCACATAAAAAAGCTCCTGGAAGATATTCTTGTCAGCATAATGGCTCCTGCAAACGTGCCCAGCATACGGCCAAAGAAATAGACACTGCGTCCCGATTCGGCAGCAGTTTGTTCAATCCCGAACTGTTTGATCAGAAACTGCCCGGAGTTTGAATTGAATCCCACATCCACACCAACTACTACAAAAATGGAGAGCACCATCAGCAATACGAAATTATTTCCAAGGAGTTTAAAGGATGAACCGAAAGTTGCCTTGTAACCTTCAACCCTGGTCTCGGTGATCTTGGATGTTCCAAGCCACAGTACGGCAAGGATGGAAACTATCCCGAACACCAGGAACAGAAGTTTCCAGTCACCGAATTTCGCGGCAAAAAAGCCGGCAAGCGGAGCTCCCAGCATCGATCCTACTGCTTTGATAAACTGGGAGAAGCTCAGGAAGCTGGATGCCCTGTTTCCCGGCACAACATCAACAAGCAACGGGTTGGCCGATACCTGTACAATTGTGTTTCCTATACCCAGCAATGCGAAGCCGAAAAGGACCATGGCAAATGAATACATAAAAAACGGAACCAGCAGGCCCAGGGCTGTCACGCCCATGCCTATGTTCAGCATTGTCTTTTTCCCGAGCCGCGATTGAAGTACCCCCACAGGCACGGAAAGTATAAAAAACCAGAGGAAGGCTGCGGATGGGATAAGCTGTGCCACAGTGGCACTGAGACTCATATCCTTGCTCACCCTGTCGACCCCGATTCCAACGAGATCGACAAAGCTCATAACGAAAAATGCCATCAAAACAGGCAATATTTTTGAAATGTTGATTTCGCGGGTAGCCATAGGTAGTTGATTTTAGGGTTTATTTTTTCTGCTGCGTTCCGACACCGGTGATTTCTGACAACATGATGCCGGTGACAGCCTTCAGACAGCAGTGTTTTTTACATCAGTGGAAGAGCATGCTGAATGCCTGCCCAGAATTTATCGTCAAGAAGGAAAGCGCTTCCGATGAAGGCGGCATCCTCTTTCAATTCCGACAAGGCAACCTTGCAGGTGCATCCTTCTCTCGCAAGGCTGTCTTCAAATGTCTTTCCAAAATAATTGTATGCATTCGATATATTGCCCCCGACGACAATTATTTCCGCCTTGAACTTAATAAGCCAGGGCGCCAGAAATTTGCCCAGGTTGTTCGCAAATTCTGTGAACAGGTTCATTGCGGTCTTGTCGGTTGCCGCAATTTCAGCAAATTCCTTGACCCCGCTTAGCGTCCTGCCCGTAAGCTTTTTATATGACCCCAGGAACCATCGTGTTGAAAAATAGTCGTCAGCTATGTTGTCACCATAAGGAAGGTGATAAACGCATCCCAGTTCAGGGACCTCGGGGCCGTCGCATATCGGGATCCTGTTGTCGATAAAGGCTGAACCAAAACCCGTTCCCAGGGTTATTGCCATCGACCGTCCTGCAGAAGAGGCTTTGCCCACAAGTGCCTCACCAACGGCAAAAGCGGAAACATCATTCATAAACCTTACCGGAAATTCCCCAAATGACTTCAGCCTTTCAGAGATAGCATCCTTTACATTCCACCCGTAAAGATTTTCATACTTGGCCACACC
The DNA here is from genome assembly GCA_009877105.1 of Bacteroidales bacterium. Lineage (GTDB taxonomy): Bacteria > Bacteroidota > Bacteroidia > Bacteroidales > VadinHA17 > LD21. The sequence continues at coordinate 149,317 of WXFD01000043.1, read as the reverse complement.
CTTTATATAGCATACCCCATTTACATAGTCAAAAGGGCCGGGCATCCCAAATCCAATACCTTTTATTAACTGACCCGGGACCTTTTTTATCGAGTCCGACAGGGCTTCGGCCCAGATATTCAGGATTTCGTCGGCAGAAGCTTTGTTGTCGACTGCCCTTTCGGTCAGGGTATCCCTGAATATCCTGAGATCGTTAAGCCCCACAGCTGCACAGCTTATATGACTGCCGCCAATGTCGGCCCCGATGGCAATTTCATTTTCCATATATCTTATTTTAGAATGGGATAATAATTTTAGATGCTGAAAATATTGAATTTTGTCGTGAATACAAAAAAATAATATTTAAAAATACCTGCTCACATCTTATGTGATCTTTCTCATTTTTATTTTCACCGATTTATTCGTACTTTGATATACAGTATCTTTCTGTTCACGGGTTTCTGATTGAGTACAAACACTTCCGGGAATTTTAAAAACCAGTAAAAACAGTACCAAATGCCAAAAGTAACAAGGGAAGACGCTTTGTTCTATCATAGCAGGGGGCGTCACGGAAAAGTGGAAGTAATACCCACAAAACATTACGATACACAGCTCGATCTCAGCCTGGCTTACACGCCGGGAGTGGCCTATCCGTGTCTTGAGATTGCAAAGGATCCTGAAAATGCCTATAACTACACCGCTAAGGGAAACCTTGTTGCAGTCATATCAAACGGAACAGCGGTCCTTGGCCTTGGAGATATCGGGGCTCTGGCGGGAAAGCCGGTAATGGAAGGCAAGGGGCTTCTTTTTAAGGTTTTTGCTGATATTGACGTTTTTGATATTGAAGTAAATGAAAAAGATCCCGAAAAGCTTGTTGAAATATGTGAAAAAATCTCGCCTACATTCGGAGGAATCAATCTCGAAGATATTAAAGCACCAGACTGTTTTGAAGTGGAGTCGCGGCTTAAAAGCCTGGTGGACATTCCTGTTTTTCATGATGATCAGCATGGCACGGCAATCATTTCCGCTGCCGGCCTGATTAATTCCCTTGAATTAACCGGCCGGAAAGCAGAAGACCTGAAAATGGTTGTCTGCGGTGCCGGAGCCGCCGCTATCTCCTGTTCCAGGCTTTACCTGGAACTGGGGGTGAAAAGGGAAAATATCGTGATGGCTGACAGCAAGGGTATATTAAACAGGAAAAGAAGAGACCTGAACAAATACAAACAGGAATTCGTTACGGATCGGGATGTAAATACACTCCAGGAAGCATTGAAAGGAGCTGACATGTTCCTGGGTCTGTCCACCGCCAATATACTTACACGGGAAATGCTTGTTTCCATGGCTGAAAATCCCATTGTTTTTGCAATGGCCAATCCAAATCCCGAGATCGCTTATGAGGAGGCTATGGCTGCCAGAAATGATCTGATCTTTGCTACCGGCAGATCAGATTATCCGAACCAGATAAACAATGTGCTCGGATTTCCCTTCATTTTCAGGGGTGCACTTGATGTAAGAGCCTCAACCATAAACGAGGAAATGAAAATTGCAGCAGCAAAAGCCCTTGCATGCCTGGCCAAGGAACCTGTGCCGGAATCTGTTTTACGGGCTTACAATCTTGAATCACTTTCGTTCGGGAGGAATTATATCATACCAAAACCCCTCGACCACCGGCTTATTTCATGTGTTGCCTCATGCGTTGCAAAGGCTGCAATGGATACGGGAGTTGCCAGGGTGCCGGTAACCGACTGGGAGGTATACAAAACAGGCCTGGAAAAGAGAATCCATGAGCATATAAAGAAAGTGGGAGAAATAAACGAGTATTAGATAAAGGAACGTTGTTTAAGCCTTTCAGTAATCTGCTTATGAACTTTCTTCTCATACATCGTGGTTATAAGGGAGGCTGAATCGTCGATGCCGAACGACAGCCTGTTCAGGGTCACATCGAACAGACTGTCAGTATTCTTGATTTTCTTGTCAAGAAATGTCTGTATCAGGTCAGCCCTCTTTTCATCAGTCTCAACTATAAACTTCTCGGCTTCCTCAATCCCCATATTCTTCTTCCTCATTATATTATTCACCCTCCAGTAGAATGGAGCTATCAGTCTGACGTGCAGGGCGTCCTTTATGTCTCGCGCAATTGAAACGCCGCCCCGCCCCACAATGACTATATACCCTTCCTTGCAGATTGAAAGAACAACATCCCTTATGGCCTTTTTTACTCTCAGATCGCTTACAAAACCTCCTGAGAAAGCCATAATCATCTCAGATAGATCAGACAGCTTGAAACCCTCATAATAATTCTCAATACGCTGGGTGTCAATATTCAACTCCTTGGCAATTGAATAGATGATATCTTTATCCACCCACCTCCACTTTTCAGTTCCGAATTTCTCATTTAATTTCTCGACAACCTTTGATGCAACCTCACGGGCATCGCATCCGGTAAGCCTAGAAATAGTTATGACAGGACCATCGTTCTCTGAAGGAGCTTTTAAAACTGATTTCCTGTATCGCTCATCAAAATAATCAAAAAATTTTTCCATAATAAGTGAAATTTTTTCATTCTGATTTTTCTCTTCTTTGCACCAAGCTGCATAACTGCAATTGATAAACTTCCTTAAACTGACTTTGTTCGTTTGATGGCCCGGAATTAAAGTTAAAAGTTAAGAAAAAAAATTGAGAAAAAGAAGTTTTTCTCATTTCCTCCCGACAGAGGATGCCACTTATCCGACCTGATATTTTTTTATTTGTAATCATCTTATTTATTCTATCTTTATCGCAATCATTTACGATACTTTAAATTAATTCAATCATTATGGATTCCCCCCTGTTATCCAGACCTGAAATAATATGGTTCATAATCGGCCTTGCCCTCTTCCTGCTGGAGCTTGTCCTGCCAGGATTTGTGATATTCTTCTTTGGAGTAGGGGCTTGGGTTACCGCACTTCTCTGCCTAATTGCCAATCCGGGCCTGAACCTCCAGGTTATTGTTTTTGCAGTTACTTCTGTCCTTTCACTTCTGGCCCTTAGAAGAATGATCCAGAAACGGTTTTTTCTTGCCAGAAACGATGGCCTTTCAGACAGTGTTGAAGATGAATTTACAGGAAGGGAAGCCGTGGCAGTTGGCAGTTTCAAACCCGGAGAAACTGGAAAAGTCGACTTTAAGGGAACCACCTGGAATGCAGAGTCGGAATTTTATATAACTGATGGACAGAGAGTTATTATAATAAATAAAGAGAGTTTCAAACTATTCGTTGAACCAAAAAACAATCAAAAATGACAGCAGCAATTGCATTGCAAACAGCATCAAGTACAACATTCATACTGATTGGAATTATTTTACTTGCCTTCATCCTCATTTCTTCAATGGTGAAGGTTGTTCCCCAGAGAACAGCCATGATCGTTGAAAGACTTGGAAAATACAGGGCGACTTTTACAGCGGGCTTTCAGGTGCTCATCCCCTTTGTCGATAAGATACGGTACAGGCATACCCTTAAGGAACAGGCTATCGATGTTGCATCCCAGACCTGCATTACAAAAGACAACATTGCCATCGAGGTTGATGGCATTCTTTACCTTCAGGTCCTCGATCCCCAGAAGGCCTCTTACGGTATTGACAATTACAGGTTTGCATCCATACAGATCGCACAGACTACCATGAGGAGCGTTATAGGCAAGCTTGAGCTTGACCGTACCTTCGAGGAACGTGAATCAATCAATGCAACGATCGTTGAGGCAGTCGATAAGGCCAGTGAACCCTGGGGCGTCAAGGTGACACGATATGAGGTGAAAAACATCATTCCTCCCCAGAGTATAAAGGATGCCATGGAAAAACAGATGAGAGCCGAAAGGGAAAAAAGAGCGCTCATTGCCGAATCAGAGGGAACGAGGCAGGCAAAAATCAATGTTGCAGACGGTGACAAGCAGGAGTTCATCCTGAGATCAGAGGGAGAAAAACAGAAACGGATAAATGAGGCAGCAGGTCGTGCATCAGAAATTGAACAGGTGGCAAATGCAACAGCCAACGGCTTGAGAGCCATTGCATCGGCCATTTCTGAAGAAAACGGACTCAATGCAGTCAACCTGCGTATTGCAGAACAATACCTGACTGGCTTCGCTAACCTGGCAAAACAGAACAATACCATAATCCTCCCGGCAAATCTTTCAGACGTGGCCGGTATCGTTGCAACTGCTACTTCCATGTTCAATGAGGTTAAGGATAAAAAGAAATAAGCTGTAATCCCGATGACCTGATTCCGACCCCTCCTACCCGTAGGAGTGGTCTGACTTCTGAGCCTGACGAATCAAAAAAACCCCGGGCTGATGCACTTCCATGCCCTGTCCGCGGGGTTGTTTCATTGTTAAAGAAGAAGGTTGAATTTCCAGAGATTCCGGAACTTAAGCTGTTTCAGCAACTCCCGCAGCAAAAAGGAATTTGCCGGATTTTAGTACCGCCACAGAATCACAGGCATATGCATAATTGTATTCATTCCGTCCATGAGGATCAACTTCAGATCGCCCGGGATCACCGAACCGGACACCCCGGTATATTGCCCTGGGTGCCTATATGATATATGCCGAAAGGGAAAACAGGCCCTGCAAGGAAAATAAGAGCTTTCCAGGAATAAATAGGTAATAAAAAGAAATGTATAACGGGAAAATGAATTATTCCCCGGAAATTACCGGGTAAGATAGATAAGACAGAAATAACTCCGGCACTCCGACATATTCATCATGAACCGGTATTTCAGGCCTGAAATCATAATCTTCTGTAATACAGCACAATATCCCGACTATCCGAAAATTTCTCTTTCCGTGGAAAACTGATTGCAAAAATTAACATAACATTAACAATAGTTTATGCAACAAAAAGGCAGTCTTATACGTCTATATGGTGTAAATGGGAATAAAAAGGGTGTTCTTTGATTACATGATTATTTTCCGGAAGGAAAAATAACATAAAAATATATAAGATTTCTTTATAGGCCGTTCGGCCAAATTCTACGATCAGGTTTAGGTTAATGAAGGAAAGATAACTCCCAACTATCTTTCCTTTCTTTTTTATATTTGTTCATCCGTTTCAATACCTCATCTGAGTATGAGATTACATGAATCCCTTCCAATGTTACGGACTGATTTGGTTTTCCTGTTTCCAGTTCTGTGTTTCTTTGTACTTTTGTCTTCTGAATATTATCCTTTGTCGTTTGTTTTTAACTTCTTACTTTCACTTGTTCAAACCATTTCAGGATAAAATCCACATGCATGCAATACATAATCACAATAAATATTAATTTCAACACTAATGTTCCCTGCCCGAGGTGTGAGGCAGGCATCATATCATTTACATCAAAATTATTTTATGATGAACAAAGCCATATTAGTAATCGGATTCATGATTATGATTTCTGTATCATGCAAAAAAACGGAGAAATCTGACAACCTTTTGTTAAGTGAATATGATACTCCGTTTGGGGTGCCGCCTTTTGAACTCATTAAGGCTTCGCATTTCATGCCTGCATTCCTGAAAGGATTCGAAGAGCAGAAACTGGCTGTCAGAAAAATAATTGCCGATACGAGTGAGCCTGATTTCGTAAATACCATAAAAGCACTTGAATACAGCGGAGAGCTGCTGACGAGGGTGAGCAGGATTTTCGGATCACTTAATTCTGCCCACACTAATGATACCTTGCAGGCAATCAGCAGGGAAATAGCTCCCCTTTCAGCCAGGCACAGGGACGATATTAATCTCAACGACACTCTTTTCCGGAAGGTTAAAACTGTTTATGAGAACCGTTCGAAGTTCAGACTCACTGAGGAAGAAAAAATGGTACTTGAAGATACATACAGGGGATTTGTGAGGAGCGGCGCAGCATTATCGCAGGATGACAAGGCAAAACTGCGGAAGCTAAATGAGGAACTGTCACTTCTGTCTGTTCAGTTTGGCCAGAATCTCCTTGCCGAGACAAATGCATTCAGGCTTGTTATTGACAGGCATGAGGATCTTGCAGGGCTGCCTGACGGTATTGTTGAACAGGCAGCAGCACTGGCAAAAAACATGAATCTTGAAGGGAAATGGGTTTTTACCATCCAGTATCCGATCATGGAGCCGTTCCTGAAGTATGCTGAAAACCGGAAACTGAGGGAAAAGCTGTTTACAGCCTACTTTATGAAAGGTGATAATGACAACGAAAGGGACAACAAATCAATCATCGCCCGGATAGCAAGGCTCAGGCTTGAAAGGTCAAAGATCCTGGGATACAGAACATATGCCGATTTTGCACTGGAAAGGAGCATGGCCAAAACTCCTGAAAGGGTCATGAATTTTCTTGGTCAGGTATGGGACGCTGCAATACCTGCGGCAAAGGCTGAAGTTAAGGCCATGCAGGAGATCATCAACAGGGAAGGTGGCCAGTTCAAACTGGCGCCATGGGACTGGTGGTACTATGCCGAAAAGATAAAAAAGGAGAAGTATGACCTGGATGACGAAATAACACGACCATATTTCAGGATTGACAATGTTATCAGCGGAATGTTTTATGTTGCAAACAGGCTTTACAATCTCACATTCAGGGTGCGCAATGATATCCCGAAATACCATCAGGATGTCGTAACCTATGAAGTAAGCAGGAACGGCAGGCATGTAGGCATTCTGATGATTGACAACTACCCCAGGGAATCCAAAAGAGGAGGGGCATGGTGCGGAGCCCTTAGAGGCCAGAGTCGTGACATAAACGGTAAAATGATAACACCTGTTGTCACAATGGTCACCAATTCCACACCCCCCGGAGCTGACAAACCTTCACTTCTTACGGCGGATGAAGCCAATACCCTGTTCCATGAATTCGGACATGCATTGCACCAGCTTCTTTCGAATTCCACCTACCCGAGTGTTTCGGGCACTTCAGTGCCACGCGATTTTGTAGAACTTCCTTCCCAGATTATGGAACACTGGGTTCTGGAACCCGAGGTACTACAGGTATATGCAAAACACTATCAGACTGGCGAAGTTATCCCTTCAGAGATTGTAGATAAACTCGAAAGGGCAGGCAAATTCAACACGGGATTTACAACTGTCGAGTTTCTTGCTGCTGCTCTTCTCGACATGGAGTATCACACTCTAACGGAACCAACCGACATCGATATCAGGCAATTCGAAAAAAAAGCCATGGATAAATACGGATTGCCTGATGAGATCAAGCCAAGATACAGGTCAACCTACTTTAATCACATCTGGAGTTCGGGGTATGCTGCAGGATATTACAGCTACTATTGGAGCGAAATGCTTGACGCCGACGCCTTCCTCGCTTTCAAGGAAACAGGTGACATTTTCAACAGGGATGTGGCATCAAGATTTGAAAAGGAAATACTCTCAAGAGGAGGAACTCGCGATCCATCTGCTATGTATATAGCCTTCAGGGGAAAAGAACCTGGAATAGATGCCCTGCTGAAAAACAGGGGATTGAAATAAAGTTGAAACCGCCTTTGATAGATTTTCGCTAACAAATAAATGAAAATAACCGGTATAATTCTATCATTCGCATTATTATCATTGTGCGGCTGTCGTTCTTCCGAACGTCCGGGATTTGCTGCGGAAGGTGTCATGGACCTTCGTAAGGCTCAAATTAATGACGACTTCATAACCAAACTCAACGGGGAATGGGAGTTTTACTGGGAAAAGCTGCTTCTTCCGAACGACTTTCTTTCAAAAAGGGCAGACCGCGATCTTTTCGGAAAAGTACCAGCCTACTGGACCAGTTACAAAACCGGCCAGGTACGGATGGAACCAATGGGATATGCCACTTACAGGCTTACGGTTCTTCTGCCCGCTGGATTCAGACAGCCTCTGGGATTCAATATGCCGGTATTTGACTCATCATATGATCTTTATGTTAACGGTAAATATCTTGGAGGAAACGGTAAACCCGGAAAAACTGAAAATGACACAAGGCCGTGGTATGAAAAGAATTTCTTCAGGTTTGACACTGACTCAGATACACTTACGATTTTAATAAATGTGTCGAATTTCAGCCACCGGCGGGGTGGTTTCTGGCTTCCGGTTGAAATGGGCAGCCTGGAATATGTCCGGAAACATTATTCATCTTCCATTGCCAGAGACTGGGCGGTTGTCAGCCTTCTGGCAGGATTTTCCCTTTTTTTCCTTTGCTTTTTCATAATTTATCCAAGGGACAGGCTGATATTATTTTTCAGTCTGGCTGTATTGGGCCTGGCACTGAGACCGCTGTTTACTTCAAACTTCCTGATTCTTTCGTTTGTAAAACCTGAATGGGAATGGATCGTAAGGATTGAGTACTTGTTGTTCTATTCCGTTATAACAGCCTGGTACTGGTTCACCGTAAATCTGTATCCGTCAAAATACTTCAGGAGTCTTGCCTGGTTCATTACCGTTTTATTGCCGCTAATATCAATCTTCACTTTAATCCTCCCGGTTAAAATATTCAGTTACAGCGTACTTCTTTATTATCCGGCCCTGGCGGTAATTATTATTTATACCCTGGTCGGGAACGTGACCGGCATATTAAGAAAAAATCATACCGACTATGCCTATTTTGCAGTTTTTATCCTGCTCTCATACGGAGTTGTTCATGATGTCATCGTATCGTTGGGCAATCCGGCCGGGTTCCATGACTATATCCTGCCATCAATACTCGTTTTATTTGTTTTCACCCAGGCAGTTTTGCTTCTATACAAATGGGTTAAAGCCCTTTCCGAAACAGAAAAGCTGCAAAGCGAACTCCAATACATGAACAGGAATCTCGGGATCATGGTGGAGGAAAGAACACAGGAAATAAACAGCCGTAAAGAAGAGATTGAAAAGCAAAATATAAAGATCGCTCTGCAGAACAAGCAGATGTCAGATACGATCCAACTTAAGAACAAGGTCTTTTCGGTCATTGCCCACGATCTCCGCAGCCCCGTGGTAAGTATATTGTACATGCTTAACCTGCTGAAAGAAGAAGAGTTCAAGGAAAAATATGATGAATTTGCAAATCTGAGTATCCAGTATGCCCAGCAGGTCATTAATCTTCTTGAAAACATGCTTGTATGGGGAAAAGGTCAGGAAGATAAAATAAAATACTCACCCGGACGCTACGACCTTGCCGACCTTATTCTCACCAACCTGAGCATTTTCAAGGAAGCAGCAGACAATAAGGCGATCTCAATGAACTTTACCCAGATAGGAAATTCAAAGGCATATTTCGACAAGGATCTGCTTGATATAATCATCAGAAATCTTCTGTCAAATGCCATAAAATACACACCCAGAGGTGGAAGAATCAGCATTCTCCTGAAAGACAGGACCATATCGGGAGAAGGTACAGTATTGAAAGTTTGTGACAACGGTGTGGGAATCCCCCAGGTGAAACAGAAATATCTCTTTACAGCCACTGAGATCGTAAGTACCCCGGGCACTGAAAATGAAAAGGGAACCGGCCTCGGTCTCAAGCTCTGCCAGGAGCTTATAAAATTGAACAAGGGTACATTGTCGGTGGAAAGCAAGGAAGAAGAAGGCACCTGTTTTACGGTAACCCTCCCTGAACAGGAGCAATAAAGGCACGGATTGAAATCCTGCTGCCAGAACCGGGCTAATTTACGATATGTAGCATGTTTTGCAATTACAGGCATTATTTTCCTAAAATTTGCACCGGAAAAGAGAAAATATGAAACCCACATGATACAAAATCACAAACAAGCATGGAAATAAAATTCATGTGGGTTCCATGTGAATCACTTAATCTTCAGTAGTATATGAATTTATTTTCACATGAAAAGAGACATAATAAATATTGACGAAGAAAAATGCAATGGCTGCGGTTTGTGTGTCCCCAACTGCCATGAAGGGGCCATTCAGATAATCGACGGCAAGGCAAGGCTTGTAAGTGAACTGATGTGCGACGGACTTGGCGCCTGCATCGGCTACTGTCCGGAGGGAGCTATAACCGTTGAGACAAGGGAGGCTGAACCTTATAATGAAATAAAGGTCATTGAACAAATGATATCCAAGGGGAAAAACACGATTGTTGCACACCTGAAACATCTTAAAGATTATGGTGAGGAAGGTTTCTTCAATGAAGCATACAATTATCTCAGGGATAACCAGGCTGCTCTCGATTTCAGTCTTGCCGAGGTTATGGATGAAGTAAACAGCCATGGGAAAGAAGTACTGCAGGGAATGCATAATAATCAAAGACACAGTCAGAACGAGTCAGCAGGAGGCTGTCCGGGGTCCCGGTCCATGATCTTGGAAAAAGCTCCGGCAATCAGGGAAACGCCTGGTCCGGAAGATCAACCATCGGAGCTCAGGCAGTGGCCGGTCCAGATGCACCTGCTCAATCCCAATGCACCTTATCTCAGAGGGTCCGATCTGCTCCTTGCAGCCGACTGTGCTGCTTTTTCAATGGGTAACTTTCACAGCAGGTATCTGAAAGGAAAATCCCTCGCGATTGCCTGCCCAAAGCTCGATCACGGTCTGGACATTTATGTGGAAAAGCTTGCAGCAATGGCAGAACTTGCAAAAATCAATACAATTACCGTCCTAAGGATGGAAGTGCCCTGCTGCGGAGGCCTGTTGCAGATGACCAGGGCAGCCATGTCGAAAGCATCTCGTAAAGTTCCGGTAAAGCAGATAGTTGTGAGCCTTACCGGAGATGTTTTAAGCGAGGAATGGGTATAAGCCTGCCTGACTGAACGGTACAATTCAGTAATGATACCCCCCGCCAGCTTCTGGCCCGGTATTAATTCCCCCGGTATTACCGGACAATCCACCGGTGATATAAATTCACGTTCGGGAGTTGCCAGGGATAGCTGACAGTAATGTGATACAGGCAATCCTGCCCGACCAGTACATTTTACCGTGCAGGCTTGCTAAAAATATGACTGTCTGCATGGTCCTTGAATAAAAAATTGCTAACTTAGTAGAACGGCATTGGGATCTACCGGCTTCATTCATTACTAAAATTACATTTCAGGCAATGAACCAACGGCTTCCCGGAAAAGGCAGGTTGTATCTTGGGCTCGATATAGGATCTGTTTCACTCAATACCGTACTTATTGATGAAACCTGCAATGTCGTTGAGAACTACTATGATTACGTTCAGGGTAAGCCTTTTTTTGTTCTCAGGGAGAGATTATCCCAGATCATACGAAACCTTAACTCAGGGGAAATAGCCGGAACTGCGCTTACTGGAACGGGAGGCAGACTGGCTTGCGGGCTGATCGGCGGTGTCTTTGTTAATGAAATAATTGCCCAGGCTACTGCTGCTGACCGATTATATCCTGAGACTCAAACGATTATTGAGATTGGGGGAGAAGATTCCAAGCTTATCCTCCTTGAAAGGGATCCTTCCAACGGTCATTCCAGACTGGTCGATTTCGAGATGAACAGTGTCTGTGCTGCAGGAACCGGATCATTCCTTGATCAGCAGGCAAGGCGAATCGGGGTGCCCATAGAAAAGGAGTTTGGTGAAATGGCCCTTAAATCGGCTGATCCGCCACGGATCGCCGGGAGATGCAGTGTCTTTGCCAAGAGCGACATGATCCATCACCAGCAGATTGCCACTCCTCTGCACGATATTGTTGCCGGCTTGTGTTTCGCACTTGCCAGGAATTTCCGGAGCAACGTTGCCAGAAGCAGGGAATTTAAAAAACCTGTTCTGTTTGCCGGTGGCGTGGCAGCAAATACAGGAATGATAAGGGCATTCAGGGAAATACTCAACCTGAAGGACCGCGAACTGATAATACCGGAATATCATGCATCGATGGGAGCCATAGGCGCTGTTATTTACGCCCGGGAAAACAATCCGGAGATGAATGGTTTCCATGGGCTGAAAGAACTTGATGAATATCTTGCACATGATTCATCTCATTTCAGCAGCCTTCCTCCCCTGGCAGAATCAAAGGCTGTTTATAACACAAGCATCAGCTGGCGAAAGAACCCGGGAAAAAAGACAAAAGTGTACCTAGGGATTGATGTTGGTTCGCTCAGCACAAATGTTGTTCTTATTGACAGGGCAAACCGGGTAGTAGCAAGAAGGTACCTGCCTACGGCAGGCAAACCGCTTGAGGCCATCCAGAGAGGATTGAAAGAGATCTATGATGAGGCGGGTAAGGATGTTGAGATAATGGGAGCCGGAACCACCGGATCGGGCCGCTACCTGACCGGAGATTTTATCGGTGCAGATACTATCCAGAATGAAATAACTGCCCAGGCAGCTGCAGCAATTGACTATGATCCAACAGTCGATACGATATTTGAGATCGGCGGCCAGGACTCTAAGTATATCAGCATTGAAAAGGGGGTTGTCGTTGATTTTGAAATGAATAAGGTATGTGCGGCGGGAACCGGTTCATTTCTTGAGGAACAGGCTGAAAAACTGAACATTAATATTGTCAATGAATTCGGATGCATGGCCTTGGGCTCGGAATGCCCGGTTAAGCTTGGCGACAGATGCACCGTTTTTATGGAATCGGATCTGAATACCTTCATGCAAAGAGGGGCCAGAAACGATAACCTGGTAGGCGGCCTGGCCTATTCAATAGTGTATAACTATCTGCAGAAGGTAGTTGGAGATAAAAAGGTTGGCAATAAAATTTTCTTCCAGGGAGGCGTTGCTAACAATAAGGCTGTTGTAGCTGCCTTTGAGCAGGTCACCGGTAAAAAAATCACAATTCCTCCGCACTTCGATGTCACCGGCGCCATAGGTGCAGCAATACTGGCCCGGAAATCGATGAAAAAAGGTCAGAAAACCGCGTTCAGGGGATTTGGAATAAGAAACGCCGAATACGAAATCAGCAGGTTTGCATGTCAGGGATGTACAAATCATTGTGAGATACGTAAGGTCAGGATTGCAGGGGAAAAGAAATCGCTTTTCTATGGAGGACGTTGTGAAAAGTATGAGACGGACAGTCGAAAAAAGATTGCAAACGACATACCCAATCTTTTTCAGAAAAGGCTCGAAATGCTCATGGATGGCTACAGGGAAACAGAAGCAGGAACCGGCGGTATTACTATCGGTATCCCGCGTGCCCTTATGGTCTTCTTCCAACAATTCCCGTTCTGGCGCACTTTCTTTGAACAACTTGGATTCACCGTGGTTCTTTCAAGGGAATCGGATAAAACACTTGTGGCCCGGTCACTTGAGACAATAACAACTGAAACATGCCTGCCGGTTGAACTGATTTACGGACATGTTATTGATCTTATAGAAAAAGGGGTGGATTATGTATTCCTGCCTTTTATTGTCAATGCAAAGTTTAGGGAAGGCAACAAAACCTTTAACTGCAACTGCCCATGGATCCAGTCTTATCCATTCATGGTCAGGGCTGCCCTGAGAGATAAGATTGATGAGTCAAAACTCCTAATCCCAACACTGCATTTTCGTTTTTTCGAACGGGCGCTTGTGAAGGAAATGTCATCATTTTTCAATACTAAGTTCGGCATTGGTAAAAAAACCATAAAAGAGGCTATTTACAAAGCTGATGCAGTACAGGTGGCATTTGAAAAACAACTGACAGGGTACGGACGAAATATCCTGAAAAACATCCCCGGAAACTACAGGCCCGTGGTACTTCTTGGAAGGCCTTACAACAGTACTGATCCGCATCTGAATCTGGGCCTGGTGGAAAAGCTCCTTGCCAGGAATGTGATGCCTGTCCCCGTTGACATGCTCGATCTGGCACCATACAATATTTTCGAAAATTACAGGAACATGTACTGGCCGAATGGTCAGAAAATAGTTGCTGCAGCACAGCTTGTGGCAAAAACGGATAACCTGCATGCCGTATATATCAGTAATTTCAGATGCGGACCTGATTCATTCATCTGGCATTACGTAAGTGAGGAACTTAAAGCCAAACCTTTTCTGCACATAGAGGTTGATGAACACTCGGCTGATGCCGGAATAATTACGCGGATTGAGGCATTCCTCGACAGTCTGAAAGGATCGGACCTGAATAGCAAAGGTGAGATCACTGTCTTCAGGCCCCATGCTGACACACTTACTTCCCCGGCAAAACGGACCCTGTATTTTCCATACATGCACGATGGGGCATACCTTATCGCAGCGGCAGCCCGTAGCGTTGGCATTCCTTCCGAAGTTCTGCCTAAACAGACAGATGAAGATATCTCACTAGGCAGGAAATACACATCATCAAGAGAATGTTTTCCCATGATATGCACAACCGGAAGTTTTCTGAAAAAACTTTTCGAACCGGGTGCAGATCCTTCAAAAATGAGCTTCTTCATGCCTGACCACAACGGCCCCTGCCGGTTCGGGCAATATAATCATTTCCAGAGGACACTGTTTGACAGACTGGGATTTGGCGAAGCAACCATATTGACTCCTTCAAATGACACATCATATGCTGATCTGGCCGGGGATAAAAGCCAGTTATTCAGGATAAACGCGTGGAAAGGCTTCGTGGCATTCGATTTCCTGAGAAAACTATATCGTGAAAATAAACCCTATGAGATATGCAAAGGCGATACGAAAAAACTTTATGAAATATCGCTAAAAAAGATTGAACGCTGCATTGAATCAGGCTCCAAAGGACTCCGGCGTCTTCTTGTGGAAATTACATCTGATTTCATGGCATTGAATACCGACAGGAGCAAACGAAAACCTGTTGTGGCCATTCTCGGGGAGATCTACATGAGAGATAATGCAGGCTGTAACGGCAATATAGCCAATAGGCTGGAGGATCTTGGCCTTGAGGTTGTTATCGGGCCATTTTCGGAATGGATAACTTATTCAACCCATCGCTATACCCGCGACAGCAAATGGAAAAATGACCTTATGGGAATAACCAGATCAAGGATTCAGGCGATAGGACAGGAAGCCATAGTGAATTATCTTCTCAACGGCCTGAGAAAATTCACCGATCAGCGGAAGGATGTATCACTCCATGAGATGCTCCGGTTAAGCAACCTTTATGTGAGTGAGTTCTATGACGGCGATCCTCCGATAGCAATAGGATCATCCGTAGCTCTCGCGGAAAGAGGGGTGTCAGGCATAGCAGCAATTCTTCCTTTTACCTGCATGCCGGGGACACTTGTAGCTTCTGTCAGCGATTCGTTCAGAAAAGATTATAACAATATCCCCTTCATCAATATTGCATATGACGGACAGTTCACGGTTTCACTCGACACCAGGCTCCAGGCCTTTGCCTTCCAGGTAAAGGAATATGCTGCCGCCACAGAACCGGCGGTTATCTGATAAAAAACCCCCGGGCGTATATTACAGGTTAATCAGATTAAACCCGAGCTCCTCAAGCTGAGTGACGGCTTCAGAGGGGCATCCCCTCAGTTTCACAGTATAGGCAGGGAATTCCCTTCTCACCGGATAGGTACCCCTTAACTTCTCGAACAGGGAAGGGTCAAACCGAAGTTTCACATCATCCTCCACAATATTGTAAGTATGGAGCACCGATCTTCGTATTATTTCTTCATTCCCCTTGCCGTTACAGTCCATGTCGATGGTCTGGAACCGGGGTAAGGGAATCTGTTCAGGCGACCAGTCAGTCAGTGGCAATCCGAAGTAAGAACTCAGTTTCCTGACAACCGCCACAGTTCCATTGACTTTTCCGTCAGTTGAATAACCTGCTATATGAGGAGTTGCAAGATATGCCATGTGCATAAGCGGTATATCCAACTCCGGCTCGTTTTCCCAAACGTCGAGAACTGCTCCTCCTATTCTTTCATTGCCGATTGCTCCCTTTAAGGCCTCGGTGTCAACAACTTCCCCACGCGATGTGTTGATGAACCAGCTTTCTTTCTTCATCAGCTGAAACATCTCATCCGAGAACAAATGAAAAGTCCTGTCTTCGCCATTAAAACTAAGAGGCACATGCAGGGTAACAATATCAGATTCTTTAAGCAGTGTCAACAGGTCGGAAAAACGGATATCTTTTTCCTGCCTGGCCCGTGGAGGGTCATTGAGCAGCACATTCATCCCCATGGTCCTGGCAAACTTCTCAACCTTTGTACCTACATTTCCCACACCTACGATTCCGATGGTCTTATCTTTCAGGCTAAAATTATTTTCCGCTGCGATCCTCAGAAGAGCAGAGGCAATATACTGCTGAACTGAGAAGGAATTGCACCCAGGTGCACTGACCCAATTTATTCCCTTTTTGTCACAATAACCTGTATCAATGTGATCATATCCGATAGTCGCGGTCCCGATGAATTTCACACTGGTATCCCTGAGAAGTTCTTCATTGCATATGGTACGGGTCCTGATAAGAAGTGCATCCGCACCTTTTACCACCTGATTTGTGATTTCCCTTCCGGGTAAATAGGAAATGCTTGAAAATGGTTCAAGAATACCTTTCAGAAAAGGTATGTTGTCATCAGCTATTATCCTTATCATCAGATCTTTAATATATATTGAAGGCCAGGGATGTTCCGGACCTTGAATTTCCGCGGTTTTTACTGAAAGATATAACGGAACAAACACGCGGAATATTTTAGGCTAAAAAAATAATGAAAGAGCTAGTTATAAGTAATAAACCTTAGGAGGAAATGCCATTTCAGCATCTTGTTTTTCCAACCGGCTATTTATCGGCCTATTTGCTTAAAGATACATCTTACTGTTATCAGTTTAACAGTCACACCATATCAGGATGTGATCCAGGTCCTGAACAAAATAATCCGATCAAACAAAAGGTTCTGAACTGGCATTGGTTTTTTAATATTAACGACAGAAGGTAATATGATTAATTATTTATATATTTATATCAAACAAAAAAGACTAAAAAATCCATTTGCCATGAGATTAAGGTTTATCTTCATTTTAGTTTCTTTAGTACCCTTTTTGGGAACCAGGGCCCAGACACCCATTACAGTCCTTAATGACAGCCTGAAGATAGGGAACAGCAATCTGCCGGCAATATCCGTTACAATTCCGGAAGCTGACTACGACAAGGTTCTGAAAGCCTGGATCAAGGAACTTCAATCCGGGACCAAATCAAAAGTGGTGACCGATAACGGTGAAATGTCAATTTTCGGGGCCCGGATAAAAGCAGTGAGTCCTGACCCGGTTAATGTTTACAGTATACTAAAGAAATTTGATCTTATGCTGCAGCTCGTAGTCTCATTTGAACTGAAAAAGGATCTTTATATTGAAAGCACGGGAGGTGCAGCAGAATATGCAAAAGCCACCAATTATCTGAAAGAATTCTCTAAAACCCAATACATTGCCGTGGCAAAGCAGGAGGCTGATCTGGAACAAAAAAAGCTTCGTGATCTTGAAAAGGAGCTCGCATCGCTTCAAAAGGAGAAATCCAAGAAGCTTCAGAAATCAATTCAATCGGCTAACAGTAGTATCCTCAGGGAGCAGGAGAACATCACGGTACAGAAAAATGAACTAAGCCTTGTGACCAGTACCCTTGATGCTCAGAACCAGGAACTCCTGGCCATGCAGGAAGATAATCCCCTCAGAAAGGAAAAGGCCCAGTCGGTTAAGGATCTGGAAAAAAGGCAAAAAAAGGCAGTGAATTCCATAGAATCATCCGAGAAAAAAATCAAAAGAGCCAAGTCCAGCATAGAAAGGGCAGAAGCTGAAATTCCGCGCAATGAAAGGATGCAGGACAAGGTTAAGGAACAGATAAGATTGCAGGAAGCAGTATACCGGCAGTACGACGAAAAGCTGAAAAAAATCAGGTCATACTGATCATCATTCAACGATTGTCATTTCTCCCAGCAGGTAACCAGCTCCGGCAAATTTATCAATAACGAACAGCGCATATCTGATATCGAGGCTTATATTACGGCTCTGATCAGGATTAAAGGCCATGTCGCTGGCAACCCCCTCCCATCCCCTGTCAAAGTTTATTCCTATCAGATGTCCGTTGGCATTTAATACGGGACTTCCCGAGTTTCCGCCTGTTGTGTGGTTATTTGCAATGAAACAGACATTTAGCTGTCCATCCTGCCCATAACGTCCGAAATCTCCGGATGCATACAATTCCTTGAGCCTTCCGGGCACAGCATAATCATAAATTTCAGGATTATCTTTTTCAATTATGCCGCCAAGGGTAGTTCTATGGGTTAAATAAACCGCATCCCTTGCATAATAGCCTGATATTTTCCCGTAAGCAACCCTCAGGGTTGAATTGGCATCGGGATAAAAGATCCTGTCATCCTGGAACTCCATCTGGGCTTTCATGTAAAGCCTGTTATGCTCCTGCAATTCGGCATTAAACCTGCCAAGTTCCGGTCTGATTGTTTTTGCGACCAGCTCCGCAGCATCAATTGCAAGATTATAAAACACATCCTTTTTCAGCTTTTTCAGAGAACCCAGACCGAAGCCTTCAACGAATTTCCTGAATTCCTTTTCTTCCGTAAAAACCGAAGAGTCATACAATTTGCGGGCAAAGTGCCCCAAATCGCCTTTGGACATTTTCATCAATTTCCGGTATTCGGGAATCTGCCATTTCTCCTCAAGAATTTCACCATATATTTTCAACAAGGCAACGAATAGTTTTTCATCGGTCCACCTGTCATAATCCCTGAAAAAAGATCCTGAATATTCAATCAATCTCTTTTTCAGGCTTTCAATATCACCGGAATTGCCCCTGGATTCGACAAGATCCGAAAGACCTTTGAGATTCCTGGCCAGGGCAACAGTTTCAATGCCATTCATTACTTCACCGGTAATGCCATTCACAAGCATATACTCGCTGAGAAGAGGATATATGTCGCGGTAAGCCTGAAAAATCATTCCATATTTCCTGTTTCTGGCACTGTCAGCTTTTATCCACTCAGATATTTGATCCTCGAATTCCCGTTTTTTCTCAATTGTTTTCATTCTTTCGAGCCCCAGGATCTCTCCGGTCCATTTTTTCCAGGAGTTTGAGATACCCGCCTTTTTTGCAGAGTATTTTATCCTCAGGAGAGGATCTGATTCCATCGCTTCATCGATCACTTCTATCTTCCTGGCCCTGATATCTATCAGCCTGGGATTGACTTGATTCTTAATCATATCAATATAATAAGACGGCACATACTCGTAAGTTGTGCCGGGGAAGCCAATGACCATCGTAAAATCACCTTCATTCAGACCACGCAGAGATATCGGGAAATAAAAACCTGGTTTGTACGGAACATTATCGGGGGCATAATCGGATGGATTATTGTTCCTGTCAGCATAGACCCGGAAGAGCGAGAAATCACCTGTATGCCGCGGCCACACCCAATTGTCCGTATCTCCCCCAAACCTGCCGATTGAGGAGGGAGGTGCGCCTACAAGCCTTACGTCCCTGAAGGTTTCTTCAACAAACAGGAAATACTGGTTGCCCATGAAAAAAGGCCTGACGTTTGCCTGATAACCATTATTCTTCATGGCCTCCGTTTCAATCTTTTTTATATTTGATAGGATAATCCCCTCTCTTTTCTCATTTGCCATTTCATCAGTTGTTCCAGCAAGAACCCTGTCGGTAACATCTTCCATTCTCTTCAGGAGAGTAACGGTAAGACCGGGATTGGGTAATTCATCCTTTGCCGACATAGCCCAGAATCCATCGGTGAGATAATCGTGCTCAAGACTGGAATGAGCCTGGATCGTACCGTAACCGCAATGATGATTAGTAATCAGGAGACCTTCTGAAGAGATGAATTCTGCCGTACATCCGCCACCAAACCTGACAACCGCATCTTTCATTGATGCTTTGTTTATGCTGTAAATATCTTCTGCGGTTAATTTAAATCCTTTTTCACGCATAATACTGATATTGTATTTTTCAATCAGTATGGGAATCCACATGCCTTCGTCAGTCTTTGCCGGAACTGTCAGCAACGACAAGACCAGCATCATTCCAGGTAAATTTAAATATCTCATATTGTGAGTTCTATAATCCTTTATCATTTCTAACCGGCATTTTTTCTGATCATCACGCCAGGTTCACTGAAACCTGATGTGCCAATATTTGTCAGTCAAACACGTACCGGATCGTTTCTTTTCAATATGCATCCAGATCTGCCGGGCTTACGCATCTATCTCCCCTCCGATCTGACCAATGACAGCAGCTCATGGTAAACCTTTTCAACAGGGAGACCCATAACATTAAAATAAGAGCCTTCAATCCGGCTGCAGGCAGCAAGTCCGATCCATTCCTGGATCCCATATGCCCCGGCTTTGTCAAATGGCTTAAAGTTCCGGACATAGTATTCAATCTCCGCCTCTGTGAGCTCTTCAAATGTAACTTTTGTCGAGGAGTAAAAAGATCTTAATCCACGGGAAGACAGAAGGCAGACACCGGTTATTACCTCATGGGTGTTTCCTGAGATCCTGCGAATTATGTCCATTGCCTCATTTTCATCCGACGGTTTGTCCAAAACCCTGTTGCCACACCATACTATGGTGTCGGCTGTTATTATTATAACACCTTCCCGAAGCTGCCCGCCCAATGTCTCGGCTTTTTTTGCGGCAAGATACAAGGCTATTTCCGCTCCCTTTAAATCGTCGGGAAAATCTTCATCCCAGTCATGGTTCACAACCTCAAATCTTAATCCGAGATCCTCCAGAAGCTGCCTGCGCCTGGGTGAGCCTGAAGCCAGTATTATCGTGTGGCGATTGATTTCATCCAGGGGCATATCAGACCAGATTCCAGGTTATTATATATTTTACCAGTACCGAATATAAAACCCCGGCCAGCATGATCAGCTTCATCATCGTGCTGGCAATATGAAGTTGTTTTCTGCCCTTGCTGACAATGAGCTGGTAGATCACGTAAAATAGCGGGAGTACAATAAAAAGAGAAATATAAATTAGTGTATACCTGTCGGCCAGGAAAAAATACCAGACAAGCAGAAGCAGGACTATTGTTATAATTATCAGGCATACCGACAGCATTTTGGAAGTGAGCACACCCAGTACCACGGGAATAGTATTTCGTCCGTATGCCAAATCTCCTTCAAAATCTTCTATATCTTTAATTAACTCACGGGTAAGAGTGGTAATAAAAGCGAACAATGCAAATCCTCCGATCCAGTAAAATAATATTGAAAGATCGGGCGGGGCCATCGCATGTACACTGTAGTACCTATATAATGCCGGCCATTCATAAATAAACACAAGCATCGGGACCATGGCAGTAAGGACTGAAACAACCAGGTTTCCCACAAGGAACTGTCTCTTATAGCTTGCCGAGTAAAAATACAGCAAGCCCGAAACTATCAGGAATATCGTTCCAAGCCAGAAATACCCGGCCTTCCATGAGATATAAAATCCGGCAGCAACACCTGCTGCATTAAGGATATTATGCCACATCATGGCTTTTTTTCTTGGTATTGCTGTTCCCACAATTACTTTCCCCTTGTTTATCAGGTCAGTCTTGATGTCAAAATAATCATTTATCACGTAACCCCCTGCTGTTATCAACAAAGTTGCCAGAATCAGGATTACAAAGTCGTACCAGGGAAATTTAAGCATCAGGGGAACCTCTCCTTCCTGTCCATGCACAAGAACGACGGACAGTTTGCTGATCACCGGTTCAATGACTGCATATCTCATCAGCATCATTGTGAGGACAATAAGCAGGAGATTCTGCCATCTGATCAGCTTAAAAAACGCTTTCATGGCTACCAGGAATAAGCATCGTCATCAAGCCATTTATCATGCAGCCTCAGAACCTGTTCAATCACATCCCTCACGCAGCCCTCACCGCCTTTCCTGTCAGAAATATACTGGGAGGCCTGTTTTATTTCAATGTCAGCATCAGCAGGACACACCGGGACCCCGGCTTCTTTCATCACATTCAGATCTGGAATGTCATCTCCCATATACATCACTTCCGATTCATGAAGGTTGTGCTTCTTTAGAAATTCTCTGAAATGGTCAGTCTTGGAGCGGCTGTTAAGGTAAACATCCTTTATTCCCAGATATTTCAGCCTTTTAAGATATTCTTTTGAATTGCTTCCAGATATAATCCCCACATGATACCCTTTTTTTACAGCAAGCTGAAGGGCATATCCATCGCGCAGATTAACCGTCCTGTTCGGTGTTCCGAAAACGTTCAGGGCAATCGTCTGCAGAGACAGAACGCCATCAATATCAAAAACAAATGCTTTTATCCGGGTCAGGGCTTGCTTGAAATTATTCATTTATGTTCTTTTTTTGAAATCTCATGATTGATCCTGTTACTTCCCTGTAAATATTTTGCAGATCAGGTGAGAAAGATAATAATTTAATATGACTTTTGATAGTGCCCTGATCAGACCTGACAGCCGGTCCTGTCTGGGAGTTTTCGGGCCCGTTCGTTACAGCTTTCAGGATTGTCTCATTGAGAAGCGGAACGAGTACCTCAAACTGAAATCCTGCCATGGAGGCAATCGCTTTGCCAGAAACGAGCATGTGGTTTACAAAGTTATTCACAAAAACAGCCGACAGGTGAAGAAGCCTCCTGCCCTCCGCATCGGCAAAATAAGCCTTTGCCCCCAATGACTCAACAAGTCCGCACAAGAGGGTAATTGTATCCTTATCGCTTCCCTCAATGAAAAACGGAATCTTGCTGAATTCGATGTTCCTTCCTGCCGAAAAAGTCTGAAGCGGATAAATTACTCCAACATGCCTGTATTTCTGATGAAACACATCAAGGCCCACGCTTCCGGCCATGTGTGCTACAACTGTTTTTTCGTTGCATTTAATGCCGGCAGCAACCGATTCTATCTTATCATCGGGTACTGCGATCAATATCAGATCAGTGTCTTCCTTAAATTCAGTATCCAACGACCATGATGCATTGCAGGATTCAGCCAGGCGTCGGCAGCTATCCTCAGTTTCAGCTACGATATTTATTATCCTGTGACCAGAATTAAAAAGCTCCGAACAAAATGCCCCGGCAACTTTACCGGCTCCGATGAATGATATTCCTGTTTTTTTCATGTAAAAATAAATTTATATACTTCTGAAGATTAAGTGATTCACATGGAACCCACATGAGTTTTATTTCCATGCTTGTTTGTGATCTTGTATCATGTGGGTTCATACTTGTGATTTTTTAAAAGTTTGACTGCCGTCTGTCCACAGGGTAGTGAACCAAATATGATTGAACACGGTAATATTCATTCATGCTGGTGTTCCTGGTCATTCATACGGATTTCATGAGTCCTGAATTTATATTTTATTGAAATGATGCCTCCCGGGCCTGTCGGACCGGTAATTAATATGCCTTACGGTGTTGTGAACAATTATTTATGGATTCAGCACATGCGGGATTCATCAGATATCTGACAGACACGAAATGATTGAAAAAAATGAAGGTGTCCTTGTGAGACACCCTCTTATGATCATGTAATGCATTTCAAGCCTGTGCAGTCGGCCCCCCGAATGTAAGAGGAAGAACCGGGGCCGACCCCTTGACTTCCTTGATTATTCCATGCACGGATTCATACTTGGATATATTGTCCTGAAGAGCGGCAACCAGCCGTTTTGCATGTTCGGGGGTCAGAATGATCCTCGATTTAACCTGTGCCTTGGGTATTCCCGGCATTATCCTTACAAAATCCACAACAAACTCTGAAGAAGAATGAGTAATTACTGCGAGATTTGAATATATCCCCTGGGCTGTTTCTTCATTCAACTCAATGTTGATCTGATTAGGGTTCTTCTGATCTGACATAAGCTGTTTTTTGGTTATTATTTGCCTGGTTCTGCTTCAGTTGCAACAGGAACATTGCCAGTAAAGCTTTCATATTCCTCGAGCGATCCTACGATTATGCTGTTGTATTCACGCTGACCGGTTCCTGCAGGTATCAGATGTCCGACTATCACATTCTCCTTAAGGCCTTCAAGCTTATCTACCTTTCCGAGAATTGCAGCCTCATTCAATACTTTTGTAGTTTCCTGGAAAGATGCTGCAGAGAAGAAACTGTTTGTCTGAAGCGCAGCCCTGGTAATACCCTGCAATACCTGGTTGGATGTGGCAGGAACTGCATCCCGTGCCTCAACAGTCTTCAGGTCACGGCGTTTAAGCATTGAATTCTCGTCCCTCAGTTTGCGGGCAGTAACAATCATACCGGGCCTCAGGGTCTGGGAATCACCTGAATCTACAATATACTTTTTCCCGTAGATCCAGTCATTCTCATCCATGAAGTCGAGTTTGTCAATCACCTGGCGTTCAAGGAATTTAGTGTCACCCGGATCAACAATCTCAACCTTCCGCATCATTTGCCTGACAATGATCTCGAAATGTTTGTCATTTATCTTAACACCCTGCAGGCGATATACCTCCTGTATCTCATTAACTATATATTCCTGAACCTTGGTTGGCCCCTTGATTGCAAGAATGTCGGATGGAGTTATCGCACCGTCGGAAAGAGGTATGCCAGCCTTCACATAATCATTCTCCTGAACCAGTATCTGTTTTGATAGGGGAACCAGGTATTTTTTAATTTCATCGGTTTTTGATTTGATGGAAATCTCCCTGTTGCCTCTCTTAATCTTCCCGAAAGTAACCTCACCGTCAATTTCTGAAACAATGGCCGGGTTGGAAGGATTACGTGCCTCAAATAATTCTGTCACCCTGGGTAATCCGCCTGTAATGTCGCCTGATTTACCAACTGCCCTTGGGATCTTTGCTAGCACTTCGCCAGCTTCGACCATCCTGTTCGTTTCAACAATAAGATGGGCGCCTACGGGAAGGTTATATACCCTGGGTTCCTGACTATTCACGCTTGTTATCCTGATTGCAGGGTTCTTGGTTTTATCCCTGCTTTCGATGATTACTTTTTCCTTGAAGCCTGTCTGCTCGTCCGATTCCTCCCGGAACGTTACCCCTTCAATCAGATAATCATAGTCTATTTTTCCTGCAACCTCGGCAATAATTACAGCATTGAAAGGATCCCACTCGCAGATGAGTTTCCCTTTTTCCACTTCCTCTCCGGGTTTGATGTAAAGTCTTGAACCATAAGGAACGGTATGGGTTGTAAGTGCAATTCCTGTTTTCTTGTCAATTATCCTGAGTTCTGCGAGCCTTCCGATAACAATGTCGATTTCGCCTTTTTCAGTATCCTTTTTCGGTACGGTTCTCAGCTCATCGATCTCGGCAATTCCGCTATAGCGGGCTACAAGCCGCGATTCAGTGGTTATGTTTGACGCCGTTCCGCCAACGTGGAAAGTACGAAGTGTAAGCTGGGTGCCGGGTTCGCCTATACTCTGGGCAGCGATAACTCCCACCGCCTCGCCTTTCTGGACCATCCTTCCTGTAGCCAGGTTCCTTCCATAACATTTTGCACATACCCCTCTCTTCGATTCGCAAGTCAGCACTGAACGTATCTCCACCTGTTCGATTGGAGAATCTTCAATTTTCTTTGCCAGCTCCTCTGTAAGTTCCTGGCCTGATTCTACAATGAGCTCACCTGTAAGCGGGTGATATACATTATGTACGGTTGTACGGCCCAGTATCCTTTCATAGAGCGATTCGACGATCTCTTCATTTTTCTTTATTGCAACTGCAACAAGACCTCTCAATGTTCCGCAGTCCTCCTCATTGATGATCACATCCTGGGAAACATCCACGAGGCGTCTGGTAAGGTATCCTGCATCAGCTGTTTTGAGCGCGGTATCAGCCAGCCCCTTACGTGCCCCATGTGTTGATATAAAGTATTCAAGAACGGAAAGTCCTTCCTTAAAATTCGAAAGGATCGGGTTTTCAATGATCTCCGAACCTGTCGCTCCCGACTTCTGCGGTTTCGCCATGAGCCCCCTCATCCCCGACAACTGGCGTATCTGTTCCTTTGAGCCCCTTGCCCCCGAATCGAGCATCATGTACACTGAATTAAAGCCCTGCTTATCGGCAGAGAGCTGTTTCATCAGCGACTGGGTAAGCCTTGCATTAACATGTGTCCAGATGTCAATTATCTGATTGTATCGCTCATTATTGGTAATAAATCCCATATTATGGTTATTCAATACCTCCTCAACCTGCTCATAACCTTCGGTAACGAACTTTGTCTTTTCCTCGGGTATAATCACATCATCAAGGTTGAAAGAGAGACCTCCCTTGAATGCTGAATAAAATCCAAGATTCTTGATCGCATCAAGGAACGCGGCAGTTTTTGCCGTTCCGGCAAGCTTGAGTACATGCCCGATAATATCCCTCAGAGATTTCTTTGTCAGGATCTCATTAATATATCCCACTTCCTCAGGTACATACTGATTGAATATCACCCTGCCGACCGTGGTTTCAATCAGATGGTTCACAAGTTTGTCATCAACCCTGTCGTTGACCTTCACTTTAATAAAGGCATGAAGATCAACCTTGCCTTCGTTATATGCTATATTGACTTCTTCAGGTGAGTAGAAAATTAGCCCTTCACCCTTAACTTTCTCAGTTGCCGTGCTTCTTTTTCCCTTAGTGATGTAATAAAGGCCCAGAACCATGTCTTGTGAAGGAACCGTTATCGGGGCCCCATTTGCAGGATTCAGTATGTTGTGCGAGGCGAGCATCAGCATCTGTGCTTCTAGGATGGCACCATTTCCCAGGGGAAGATGAACTGCCATCTGGTCGCCATCAAAGTCGGCATTGAATGCCGTACACACCAGGGGATGCAGCTGTATTGCCTTTCCTTCGATAAGCTTTGGCTGGAACGCCTGGATGCCGAGCCTGTGCAGGGTTGGAGCACGGTTCAGAAGTACGGGGTGACCCTTAAGTACATTTTCCAGTATGTCCCATACAACCGGATCCTTTCTGTCAACAATCTTTTTTGCAGATTTAACAGTTTTTACAATCCCGCGCTCGATCAGTTTCCTGATTATAAAAGGCTTGTAGAGTTCTGCCGCCATATCTTTCGGAAGGCCGCATTCATGAAGATCCAGCTCCGGACCAACAACTATAACCGAACGTGCTGAATAATCCACCCTCTTTCCCAGCAGGTTCTGGCGAAAACGTCCTTGTTTGCCTTTCAGGCTGTCGCTAAGCGATTTCAGCGGACGGTTGGCATCGGTTTTTACCGCATTTGCTTTCCGCGAATTGTCAAAAAGAGAATCAACAGCCTCCTGAAGCATTCTTTTTTCGTTGCGGAGGATCACTTCCGGTGCTTTAATCTCGATAAGTCTTTTCAGCCTGTTGTTGCGAATAATGACACGCCTGTAAAGATCGTTCAGATCGCTTGTGGCGAATCTCCCTCCGTCGAGGGGTACCAATGGACGCAATTCAGGAGGAATGACAGGAACCACCTTGATGATCATCCACTCCGGCTTGTTTACGTGTCGGGAATCCCTGAATGCTTCTACGACCTGGAGCCTTTTCAGTGCTTCATTCTTTCTCTGCTGTGAGGTTTCAGTGTTGGCCCTGTGACGAAGTGAATATGACAATTCATCTAGATCAATCCGGGTAAGCAGCTTGTACAATGCTTCCGCACCCATATCTGCCACGAACTTATCAGGATGATTGTCATCAAGATACTGATTTTCCTTGGGAAGGAATTCCGTTATTTCAAGATACTCTTCTTCCGTAAGGAAATCAAGGTATTTAACTCCGTCGGCTGCCTTTATGCCCGGGTTTATTACAACGTACCTTTCGTAATAGATTATTGAATCGAGTTTCTTTGTCGGAAGGCCCAGAAGATAACCGATCTTATTGGGCAGCGACCGGAAATACCATATGTGTGCAATTGGTACCACCAGCGAAATATGTCCCATTCTTTCGCGCCGGACCTTTTTCTCAGTTACTTCAACACCGCACCTGTCACAAACAATACCCTTATAGCGGATCCTTTTGTATTTGCCGCAATGGCATTCGTAATCCTTGACAGGTCCAAAAATCCTTTCGCAAAAAAGGCCATCGCGTTCCGGTTTATAGGTACGGTAATTGATAGTTTCAGGTTTCAGCACTTCTCCGCTTGACCTGTCGAGGATCTCTTCGGGAGAAGCAAGTCCTATTGATATTTTCGAGTAACTGGTTTTGGTTTTGTTATCTCTTCTGAATGACATATACCGAATTTTTTTAATCCAAACCTGTAATGAGTAAATAAATGATGTTTAATCAAGTATAACACTAAGTCCCAATCCTCTGAGTTCGTGCAGCAGCACGTTCAGCGACTCCGGAATACCCGGTTGAGGCAGTGGTTCTCCTTTTACAATAGATTCATAAGCTTTTGCCCTACCGATAACATCGTCTGATTTAATGGTAAGTATTTCCTGAAGGATGTGAGCTGCTCCAAAGGCTTCAAGGGCCCAGACTTCCATTTCACCAAACCTCTGGCCTCCGAACTGTGCCTTGCCGCCAAGGGGCTGCTGGGTAATAAGGGAGTAGGGACCAATGGATCGGGCATGCATCTTGTCGTCGACCATGTGTCCAAGTTTCATCATGTATATCACACCGACAGTTGCAGGCTGATCAAACCTTTCCCCTGTCCCTCCGTCATACAAATACGTTTTGCCATATTTGGGCAATCCGGCCTTCTCAGTGTACTCATTAATCTGATCGATGGTGGCGCCATCGAAGATTGGAGTTGAAAACTGAAGGCCTAGTTTCTGTCCGGCCCAGCCAAGGACCGTTTCATAAATCTGGCCGAGGTTCATCCTGGAAGGGACTCCAAGCGGATTGAGTACGATGTCGACAGGCGTGCCGTCTTCAAGGAACGGCATATCTTCCTGCCGTACGATCCTGGCAACAATTCCCTTGTTGCCATGACGACCTGCCATCTTGTCTCCCACTTTGATCTTGCGCTTCTTTGCTATGTAAACCTTTGCAAGCCTCACTATTCCTGCAGGCAGTTCATCGCCAATGGTAATGGTGTATTTTTTGCGCTTGTAAATCCCGTCAATCTCCTTGAACTTGATGATGTAATTATGAAGAAGCTGCTTTATGCTGTCATTCTTCTTCTTGTCCGTAGTCCATTTATTGGGATTGATATTCAGGTAATCAACTTCCTGAAGCTGCTTCAGGGTAAACTTGGTACCTTTGGGAATAACGTCAACGTTGAGATAATCCTTTACGCCCTGTGAGGTTTTCCCGTTCACAAGAATGAACAGCTTATCCACCAGCCTTTCCTTTAATTCATGGGAGCTGCGGTTGAATTCAGCTTCTATCTTGTCGAGCAGGGGTTTTTCGCCAGTCTTGGCTTTTCTGTCCTTTATTGCCCTGGTAAACAGTTTCTTGTCAATTACCACTCCCTCAAGTGAAGGGCCTGCCTTCAGTGAGGCGTCCTTGACATCTCCGGCCTTGTCGCCGAATATGGCACGCAGGAGTTTCTCTTCGGGTGAAGGATCAGATTCTCCCTTGGGAGTGATCTTTCCTATAAGAATGTCCCCCGGCAGGATATGGGCTCCGATCCTGATCAGGCCGTTTTCGTCGAGGTTTTTTGTTGCTTCCTCGCTTACGTTCGGTATGTCTGATGTCAGCTCCTCAAGGCCGCGCTTGGTGTCACGGACTTCGAGAAGATATTCGTCAATATGCACCGAAGTAAACATTTCCTCATGGACCACTTTCTCGGATATGACAATGGCGTCTTCAAAATTGTAGCCCTTCCAGGGCATAAATGCCACCTTGAGATTTCTCCCCAGTGCCAGTTCCCCATTCTTTGTGCCAAAGCCTTCGGTAAGAACCTGCCCTGTTGTAACCCTTTCACCTTTTCTGACGACGGGAACAAGGTTAATGCATGTATTTTGATTTGTTTTCTTGTATTTAGGAAGAATGTAACGTTTGATGTCATCATCAAATGTTACAAATTTTTCCTCATCCGTCCGGGTATAGCGTATCACTATCTCGTTTGCGTCCACATACTCCACGACACCGTCGCCCTCAGCCACAAAAAGTATCCTGCTGTCCTTTATCACCTTTCCTTCAAGGCCTGTTCCAACAATGGGAGACTCAGGATTTATGAGGGGTACTGCCTGGCGCATCATGTTTGATCCCATAAGGGCCCTGTTGGCGTCATCATGTTCAAGAAAAGGAATAAGTGAAGCGGCAATTGAGGCGATCTGGTTGGGGGCAACGTCCATAAGGTCAACCTTTGTAACATCCTCAAAAGGATAATCGGCCTCATACCTGCATTTTGCCCTCGGGTTCTCAAATTGGCCATTCTTGAGCAACGGCGCATTTGCCTGGGCAATCATTTTTTCCTCCTCTTCTTCTGCACTCAGCCATACTATTCCTTCCGGGCTGAAATCGACCCTGGCGTCCTTAACCTTAAGATAGGGAGTTTCAATAAACCCGAGATCGTTGATCTTGGCATAAACACACAAAGAGGAAATAAGGCCGATATTGGGTCCTTCAGGTGTCTCTATCGGACACAGACGCCCATAATGTGTATAATGAACGTCCCTTACCTCAAATCCGGCACGATCACGGGAAAGGCCGCCCGGACCCAGCGCCGACATCCTCCGCTTATGCGTCATTTCAGCAAGCGGATTGGTCTGATCCATAAACTGTGAAAGCTGATTGGTCCCAAAAAAGGAATTGATCACTGAGGACAGGGTTTTTGCATTAATAAGATCGACAGGAGTAAAGACTTCATTGTCGCGAACGTTCATCCTCTCCCTTATGGTCCGTGCCATTCTTGCGAGACCAACGCCGAACTGTGCATAAAGCTGTTCGCCGACGGTTCTGACCCTCCTGTTACTAAGATGATCTATATCATCTATATCTGTCTTTGAGTTGATCAGTTCAATCAGGTATTCTATTATTTTAATGATATCTTCCTTGGTCAGGACCTTTAAACTCATTTCAGTGTCAAGGCCAAGCTTGGTGTTTATTCTGTAACGGCCAACTTCACCCAGGTCATAACGCTTGTCGGAGAAAAAGAGCTTTTCAATTACATCCCGGGCCGTTGCCTCATCTGGCGGCTCGGCATTCCTGAGCTGACGGTAAATGTAAATTACCGCTTCTTTTTCAGAATTGCAGGGATCCTTCTGAAGTGTATTGTAAATTATGGCGAAGTCCGAAAGGCTCGTATCATCCCTGTGAAGAAGGATGGCCTTGGCTCCGGAGTCAACTATCATGTCCACATGGTCCGCTTCAATGACAGTTTCACGGTCGAGGATAACCTCATTTCTTTCGATGGTTACCACTTCCCCGGTATCCTCATCAACAAAGTCCTCCGTCCAGGTTTTAAGAACCCTTGCAGCAAGTTTGCGGCCAACAAGTTTCTTGATATTTGTTTTCGACACCTTGTGTTCTTCAGCCAGGTTGAAGATTTCAAGGATCTCCTTGTCGCTTTCAAAGCCAATTGCCCTTAAAAGAGTGGTAACGGGAAGTTTTTTCTTCCTGTCGATATAGGCATACATCACATTGTTGATGTCAGTGGCAAATTCAATCCATGATCCCTTGAAAGGAATGATCCTGGCGGAGTATAATTTTGTGCCGTTGGCGTGCACGCTTTGTCCGAAAAAAACACCTGGCGAACGGTGAAGCTGGGATACAACCACCCTTTCTGCACCGTTAATGACAAATGTTCCTCTTTCAGTCATGTATGGAACTGTTCCGAGGTAAACATCCTGAATAACGGTATCAAAATCCTCGTGTTCGGGATCAGTGCAGTAAAGTTTGAGCTTTGCTTTAAGAGGGACACTGAATGTCAGGCCCCGTTCAATACATTCTTCAATTGTATAACGTGGAGGATCGATGTAATAATCCAGAAATTCAAGTACGAAATTGTTTCGAGTGTCGGTTATCGGGAAATTCTCTGTAAAGACCTTGAAGAGTCCTTCTTTTTTTCTGTTTTCGGGAGTGGTTCCGAGCTGGAAGAACTCACCGAATGATTTTAACTGAACTTCCAGAAAATCAGGGTAATCCAATTGATTTTTCCTGGAAGCAAAACTAATTCTTTCAGTATTTTTTGAGGACATTTAAAAAAGGATTAAGTGAACTTATAATTTAAAGAACGTAAAGGTCTGGTCCCGAAAATGTCCGGGACCAAACCTACAGACCCTTAAACAGGTATGACTTATTTAAGTTCAACTTCAGCTCCTGCGTCTACCAATTGACCTTTAATAGCTTCTGCTTCTTCTTTCGAAACACCTTCCTTGACGGGTGAGGGAGCAGCATCGACAACTGCCTTGGCTTCTTTCAGACCGAGGCCGGTAATATCCTTCACCAGTTTAACAATTTGTAATTTCTGTCCGCCCGGAGACTTGAGGATAACGTCGAATGTGGATTTTTCCTCAGCCTTGGGTGCGTCATTGCTGGCAGCAGGGCCGGCTACTGCAACAGCTGCAGCAGCGGGTTCAATACCATATTCTTCTTTCAGTATCTTTGCCAGTTCATTTACTTCCTTAACAGAAAGGTTAACCAGTTCCTCTGCAAATTTCTTAAGATCTGCCATTTTATAGAATTTTAATTGTTTGACTTTTTTTTACTCTTGTTTCTTTGAAAGTGTTTCAAGAACACCATGGATTTTATTTCCGCCTGACTGCAAGGCTGATATTACATTCCTGGCCGGGGACTGAAGGAGGAGAATAATGTCTCCGATCAGTTCTTCCCTTGTTTTCACGGAGACAAGTGCATCAAGCATGTTATCTCCGATATAAATAGATTCCTGGACGTAAGCTCCCTTAAGGACAGGCTTGTCATGCTTCTTCCTGAATTCCTTTATCAGTTTGGCCGGCATATTACCGGTTTGGGAAAACATGACGGACGTGGTACCTTTCAGAACCGGATACAGTTCTTCAAAGTTACCCTCAGACATTTCAAGCGCTCTTTTAAGCAGTGTGTTTTTGACAACGACAAGCTTGACATCGTTTTCAAAACATTTTCTTCTCAGATCGCTTGTATCAGCGGCATCAAGCTGGGCAGTATCAGTCAGGTAAAAGTGGCTGTACTCTTTCAGTCTTTCCGCAAGGCTGTCTATTATAGCGGTTTTCTCTTCGCGTCTCATAATTTTTCGAGTTAATACATAATGAACTAATCATCAAGACCTTTGGGGTCAATTTTTATACCAGGGCTCATAGTGCTTGAAAGGAACAGGCTACGTATGTAGGTTCCTTTGGCAGCCGCGGGTTTAAGTTTGTTTACCGTATGGATAAACTCCCTGGCATTTTCGACGATTTTCTGTGCCTCGAAAGAGACCTTTCCTATGGAGGTATGAATGATTCCGGTTTTGTCGACCTTGAAATCAATCTTTCCCTGTTTTACTTCCTTAACAGCCTTGCCAATTTCCATTGTAACTGTTCCACTTTTGGGATTTGGCATCAGTCCGCGCGGACCGAGGATCCTGCCTAACTGACCTACTTTACCCATTACGGACGGCATGGTTATTATAACATCAATATCGGTCCAGCCACCTTTTATTTTCTCAATAAAATCATCAAGGCCGACGTAATCGGCACCTGCTTCCTTTGCTTCCGCCTCCTTATCGGGAGTACAGAGGACCAGTACACGGGTTTGCTTGCCCGTACCATGAGGAAGGGAAACCACGCCGCGTACCATTTGATTGGATTTTCTTGGATCGATACCTAACCTTACGTCCAGATCGACTGATGCATCGAACCTGGTTTTGGTGATCTCCTTAACCAGCGAGGATGCTTCTGTCAACGTATAAAGCTTATTCCTGTCCAGTTTTTCCAGGGCAAGCTTCTGGTTTTTGGTAAGTTTAGTCATTTCTTCTGATTGATTAATTAATTGCCGGGACTCACTTAATGCTTATCCCCATACTTCTGGCGGTGCCACTGACCATCTTTATGGCTGACTCGAGTGTGAAACAGTTCAAGTCTTCCATTTTTTCCTGTGCAATCGCCCTTACCTGGTCCCTTGTCACTGATGCAATCTTCTCCCTGTTGGGTTCCTTGGAACCTTTCTTGGATTTGGCCACATCAAGAAGCTGAACAGCTACCGGTGGTGTCTTGGTTACGAAATCAAACGATTTGTCAGTATATACTGTAATGACTACCGGTATAACCTTTCCAGCCTTATCCTGGGTCCTGGCATTGAATTGCTTGCAGAAATCCATGATATTGACTCCTTTGGAACCCAGAGCAGGGCCCACAGGAGGAGATGGATTGGCTGCTCCGCCACGAATCTGTAACTTAATAATTCCAGCAACTTCTTTTGCCATAATTTTAAATTTGCGTGTTTATTGCGAGAGCCTGACGGTTACTCAGGAAGCATTATATTGTTATTATAACCGTCAATATCTTCAATTAATTTTCTTTTTCAACCTGCATAAAACTTAGTTCAAGAGGTGTTTTCCTGCCAAAAATCTTAACCATCACCTTGAGTTTTTTCTTTTCTTCATTCACCTCTTCGATAATCCCTGTAAAACTGTTGAAGGGTCCGTCGATAACTTTCACCGATTCTCCCACGAAGAAGGGGATTGTGAGTTCCTCATCACTGGCGTTAAGTTCATCAACTTTTCCCAGGATCCTGTTGATTTCGGGTTTCCTGAGAGGAACAGGCTCTCCATCCTGCGAACCCAGAAATCCCAGGACATTGGGAATATTTCTCAAGAGATGTGGTATTTCACCTACGAGGACCGCTTCGACCAGGACATAACCCGGGAAAAATGTTCTTTCCTTGCTTATTTTTTTCCCCGATCGTATCTGGTATACTTTCTCTGTAGGGATAAGTACCTGAGAAACATATTCTTCAAGTTTGAGACGGGCAACCTCATTGTCGATGTATTCCTTCACCTTCTTTTCCTTCCCTCCAATAGCCCGAAGCACATACCACTTCTTAATATTCTCGCTCATCGGAACTGATCTCCTGCTTAAAATAACAAACTGTATATAAATTCCATAATACGACTGAAGCTGAAATCCATGGCTGCAACAATGAGTGAAATGATAAGGGTTGCAACAAGTACGAGGACTCCGCTGTTCTGAAGTTCGGTCCATGTGGGCCATGTGACCTTATGAATAAGCTCCGTATAAGATTCCCTGAAATATCCTTTGATGTCCATAGTTTAAGGGTCCTGTATTTTTGCACGGGAGGAGAGACTCGAACTCCCGACACCTGGTTTTGGAGACCAGTGCTCTACCAACTGAGCTACACCCGTTTAAAAAGTTCAGATTTCAATAAATTTCCCGAAAGCGGAAAATATATTACTCAGATTATATATTCTCCGGTTTTTAC
This sequence comes from Bacteroidales bacterium, assembly GCA_009877105.1. Classification (GTDB taxonomy): domain Bacteria; phylum Bacteroidota; class Bacteroidia; order Bacteroidales; family VadinHA17; genus LD21. The sequence continues at coordinate 114,310 of WXFD01000043.1, read as the reverse complement.
TCAAGAATTTCAGTTACAGCTCCGGCTCCGACTGTTCTGCCTCCTTCACGGATTGCAAAACGCAGTCCGACATTGATTGCGACCGGATAAATCAGCTCCACGGTAATTGTGACGTTATCGCCCGGCATAACCATTTCCCTTCCTTCAGGAAGTGTTATTTCGCCTGTGATATCAAGCGTCCTGATATAAAACTGCGGACGGTATTTGTTATGAAAAGGTGTATGACGTCCGCCTTCCTCTTTTTTAAGAACATAGATTTCGGACTTGAACTTGGTATGCGGTGTTATTGAGCCCGGTTTTGCAAGAACCATTCCCCTTTTGATTTCTTTCTTATCCACGCCCCTGAGGAGCAGGCCGACATTATCTCCGGCTTCTCCCTTGTCGAGTATCTTGCGGAACATTTCCACACCGGTACATACGGTTTTGCGTTTTTCCACGCCGAGTCCGATCATTTCGAGTTCATCACCTGTAAGGACAACTCCCGTCTCGATACGGCCCGTTGCCACTGTACCACGGCCGGTAATTGAGAATACGTCTTCCACCGGCATCAGGAATGGTTTCTGATTATCACGGGGGGGAACGGGAATATATGAATCAACAGCATCCATGAGTTCCATTACCTTATCTTCCCATTTTGGCTCTCCATGCATTGCTCCCAGGGCCGATCCGCGGATAACCGGAACATTGTCGCCGTCGAACTTGTAAAAATTAAGCAGGTCGCGCACCTCCATCTCAACAAGGTCAAGCAGTTCCTCATCGTCAACCATATCAACCTTATTCATAAAAACGAGAACCTTGGGCACATTTACCTGGCGGGCGAGCAGGATGTGCTCACGGGTCTGTGGCATCGGACCGTCAGTTGCTGCAACGACGAGGATCGCACCATCCATCTGGGCAGCACCTGTAACCATGTTCTTGATATAGTCGGCGTGACCAGGGCAGTCAACATGCGCATAGTGACGGTTTGCTGTCTGGTACTCAACATGAGATGTATTGATGGTAATACCCCTTTCCTTTTCCTCGGGTGCATTATCAATCGAGTCAAAATCCCTGATTTCCGAGAGACCTTTTTTATGAAGAACCATTGTGATCGCCGCAGTCAGGGTGGTTTTGCCATGGTCAATATGACCAATTGTACCAATATTCACATGCGGTTTCGACCTGTCAAATTTTTCCTTTGCCATAACTTCAAGCTTATTAAATTTAGTTTATTACATTCAGATTTAAATCATTATCAAGTTGAGCCGGAGAGGGGAATTGAACCCCTGACCCCTTCCTTACCAAGGAAGTGCTCTACCCCTGAGCTACTCTGGCATCAAAAAGTGAGCGGGAGACGGAGCTCGAATCCGCGACCCTTAGCTTGGAAGGCTAATGCTCTACCAACTGAGCTACTCCCGCGTAATATCATCTGTGAGGGCCTGTAAATAATACCTTAAAACGGTAAAGGATACAGGTAAAAAACTGTTTAAGTGGGGAGAGCAGGATTCGAACCTACGAAGGCATTCGCCAGCAGATTTACAGTCTGCCCCAGTTGGCCGCTTTGGTATCTCCCCCTTGAAGCAGAGTTTTTTCCCAAGACATACATTTACCACTCTTTCAAGAGCCGATGAAGGGATTCGAACCCCCGACCTGCAGATTACAAATCAGCTGCTCTGACCAACTGAGCTACATCGGCAATTTAAAGAACGTCCCGACTCTGTCAAATGGGCACAAAATACCCCTGAAAAATCGGTCTGCAAATGTATGAATTAAAAATTCATTTAACAAAATAATACGGATTATTTTTGTCAGATACCACCCTACTCTCCTCTCTTCTTCTGTTTATATTTGGTAATCTGGCGTTTGAGAGCATCAATGGCCTGGTCGGTCGCCTCTTCGAATGTTCTGCTCTGCTTTTTAGCAAACAAAGGTCCTCCTTTCAATTCCAGCCTTATTTCGCTGATCTTGTTTTCGCGTTCCTGATCCTTATCAAGCCTCAGAAATACTTCGGCATTTACGATACTGTCTCCTATAAGAGTCAGCTTTTCAAGCTTCTGGTTCACAAAATCAATTAGCCTTTTGTCGGCATCAAACCTCACTGAGTGAATCTGAACGTTCATAGTGGTACCTCCTGTTTTGTTGATTAATACTAAGCTCTGGGATGAGCCTGCTTGTATATTTTTTTTAGCTGTTCAAATGAATTGTGTGTGTAAACCTGGGTTGCTGAAAGATTTGCATGGCCCAGGAATTCCTTGATGGAATTAAGGTCAGCACCCTTGTTAAGCATGTGAGTCGCAAACGTATGCCTCAAGACATGAGGACTTTTTCTGTCAACGGTCGTAACCAATGATAAATACCTCCTTACAATATTGTAAACATACTTTTCATACATTTTGTTGCCCTTGTTGCTTAAAAAAAACCAGCCGGATTCAGTCCCGGGAAAGCTTTCATCCCTTGCTCTTATATAATCCTTAAGCCTGCCCTTAAACTGACCCAGGAGAGGTATAATACGCTGCTTGTTCCTTTTGCCCGTAACCCTTACGGTGCCTTCATCCAGGTCAATGTCATTATTCCTTAATCCGGTCAGTTCCGCCCTCCGCATCCCTGTCAGGTAAAGCATCTCAATAATGGTCCTGTTCCTGATTCCAATGAAATCGTTTTTAAAATCAATGCCGTCAAGCAGCAGGTCCAGGGCCTCTTCTTCAACAAAAACCGGAAGGCTCTTTTCTGCTTTTGGCAGAACAACTTTTTCAAATGGGTCATGACTAACGATGCCGTTTCTCCTGAGATACCTGAAAAATGCGCGGAGTGAAGAAATTTTCCTATGGATGCTCCGCGATGAATATTCTGACTCTGCCAGGCTCACTATCCAGGATCTGATATCATGGGATGTTGTCCCGGCAGGATCCGAATGGATGGCCTGTTCTGACAGAAACCTGTGAAACTGATTTAAATCATTCAGATATGATGTTACGGTAAGCGGAGAATAACGCTTTTCAATCTGAAGATACTGCAAGAATGATTCCTTATGATCCATAAAGGAACCGCCTTATCGGTTTGGATATATTACGTAAAGATGGAACGGAAACTAATCTTCCCTTTCCTGCATTTTCTGAACATATCTTGCCTTCTTGATTTCTTCCCTCCGGCGAACTGAAGGCTTAATAAACGCCTGGCGTGCACGTAATTCACGGATAACGCCTGTCTTTTCGAATTTCCTCTTGAACTTCTTTAAAGCTCTTTCAATATTTTCGCCTTCTTTTAATGGTACAATAATCATAGTTTAATTTTCTGGTTTCAAATGAGGCGCAAAGGTAGATACTGAAAAAGTTTTTTCAAAATATTTCCTTTAATTATTTTCTCATTCTTAACTGTATTATTGAATATTACATCGGATGAACATAAACAATGTTATCTACGGATGTAATAAAGATAGGCAAAACCCCGGTCTCTTCCAAAAAATATGAGGCTAATTATTGATAAAACCGGGCTTTTTTAAACCAATCTGCCAAAACGAGGGCGGAAAGCAGTCCAGGCGAATCTCCTGGTCACTTCATGGCTGTCCCGAATAATCTATGTAGGGTTTAATCTTCTGCAGTGTTTCCCTGGTGAGTATATTATTGTGATACAGGTCCTCAATGTCTTTTATGAACCCTTCCAGTTTCCTGTATTTGATTATGGCCTGCACTTCTTCCTTCCTGAAATACGGGTGTCTGATCATTTCCCGGTAATCAGCGGCATTTATTTTTATCTTTCTTATTTTTAACGTGTCGGCATATAATCTTGAAGATATTTTCACGAAAGTCTCCTCCGGTAGCCCATATATCTCTTTCAGCTGATTTACCGACCAGAAGCCCCCGAGCAAGTTTCTGTACCTGATAATCCGCATCGAAAGCACCGGCCCGATCCCGGGTAACGTGACCAGGGCTGATGAGTCGCTTGTGTTGATATCAAGCAGGGGGATTTTCCTGTTGAACTTTCGTTCATCACCGGTTTTTTTCACAGGGCTTTGCTGTTCAGCCATTAGGACCGGGTCAGCAGCAGGATTTTTTATATCAAGGGCCATCATTTCAATTGAAACAGTATGTTTGGGTATGGCCAGTCTGAAAAGTGAGATCAGTATTACAATAATCAATAAAATAAAACTAGCCCTTCGTTCCCGCCGGGTATAACCGAACCAGCTCCGGACAAATTCCCTGAATGAATTCATGATTGCAGTTAAAGCAGCTCGACAATTGCAATTTAGAAAACTTCGCGGAATATTAAGCGTCTTCTGCTTACTTTATTTCAATAATCCATTAAAATGCATCAGAATGGGTATCCTATGCCAAGGACAAAGGTAAAGTCGTTCCTGAAATTGTATTTCCGGTTAGCCATGATCCAGTTTGGTCCACCGCGTATGGATGGATCGCGAAGTTTCATTCCCATGTCAAGCCTCCCAATAACGAATTTGAAGTCGAACCTCAGCCCCGTACCGGTACCCAGGGCAATATCATCGAGAAGATATTTGAACACAAACTTTGAACCTGGTCGGGATTCATCTTCATTATAGGTCCAGATATTTCCCGCATCAAGGAAAAGTGCTCCTTCCAGGATCCAAAACAGTTTAAACCTGTATTCCGCGTTCGCTTCAAGTTTAATATCGGCGGTCTGGTTCACGAAGCCCTTTTCCTGGTGGAGATATGAACCCGGCCCGAGTGATCTTGCCGGCCATGCTCTTATACCGTTCGCCCCGCCGCCGAAATATTGCCTCTCAAAAGGAAGCGCCTTTGAATTTCCGTATGGTATGCCTACCCCGAGAAATCCCCTGTAAACAATTGAGCTCGCCTCGTTCAGGATCACATTATACCTCAGGTCCATATCGGCTTTAACATATTGGGCAAAAGGCTGTCCGAAAATGTTGTAGCTCCCATCCTTTTTCTGCAGTCCGCTCATACTGCTTATCAACGCCAGCAGATTTCCCGATGTTTCGGCGTTCACCCTGAGGAACCAGTAATCCCTTGATTTCTGTATTTTCTGATTATTGAAAATAAAAGAGTAGTTGGATCCGAGTATCATCACATCCTTATAACTATAGGAAAGATAGGATGTAGTGTCAATCTTTGCCTTGAACTTTTCATCTATCCACAGCAGGTTGATGAGGTTCATCTGAAGCGGATTGACTATATGCGTCTTGTAGGGCCCTGCATTCCAGTTATAACCAAAAGATGCATTTGCCATGGTACGGGTATAGGAAGGCATCTTCTGATAATTGTAAGCAGCAACAACCGTTGTTGATGGACTGTATTTCTTAACAAAGCGTTCGGCTTTAAGCACCGGAAGGAGGAATTTGGGAAACCTCAGACTCGTTTCAACGCCATACTCCTGTGTGCTTTTTAGTTTTCTGACCGTGTCGCTCTGGGAAATGGCTTCATATGCCCCCTTCAGTTTAAGATTGAACAGTTCAGCGCCGTGAAATAGGTTCTTATGCTGATAGACCAGGTTAAGTGCTCCGCCAAGATCACCGGTAGTATTGGTTCCTTCAAGCTCGATCTTGTATGACTGCTGGTCGAGAAGCGTCAGCTGAATAAAACAGTTCAGGGCCAGTTCATCCCTCCCATCTTTAACCGTTCCTTCCTCCCTGAAAAAAATATTTACATGCCTGAAAGTTCTCAAAGCCATCAGATGGTTCTGCGTCTGTTCCGTATTGGTGACGTTATAGACAAATCCGGGTTTCAGGTATATTGCCTGGAGAATCAGGTCATATTTAAGATCGGATTTTTTCCGGGGTGTAACAAAGTAGTAATTTTTGTAAAGCATTGTATCCAGGCTCTGCTGATACGACTCACCTCCTTCGAGAACTTCCTTCGGTACAAAATCAGGGAAAATATAGATGTTTTTTATCCGGTAAACAGAGTGCGGAACATAAACCGGTTTCCCGGAGTCATCAAGACGGAGGTAATTCCTGATACCGTAATAGATGTTTACCTGCCTGTTGCCAATCGTACTGTCGACCCTGAAATAGATATTTTCGCTTGAAAACCCATAATAACCCCGATCTTTTATGAATCGTTCAAACCTTGTGCGCTCAGCCTGCAAAACGTCAACATCATAGGGTTTTCCCCGCTCTATAATACAGTTAACCGAATCAAAATTAAATAGTTTCCTGATAGTTGTATCGGAAAATTCATAATACAGGTTCCGGATGGTATATGGAGTTTTAAGATCCACATTATAGTAAACCTCCGATTTTCTTTTCACAACCCTGACACTGTCTTCAACACTGCTGTCGAAATATCCTTTGGAGGCAATATATGACCGGATCTGCTCCCGGCTTCTCTCTGTTGCGTCGGGATCATAGATAACCGGTTCTTCTCCGATGTTCCTCAGCCAGGCATGAGGCCACTTTTCCTTTTTGATATTGGACAGATTATATAAACCCAGGTGAAACCTGGCTCCGAATATCTTCTTGTTCGGCTTCTGCCTGATATAAGGTTGAAGCTCACTCTTTTTCAAACCATCCCTGGTAAGGGAAATATGGTTCTTGTCAAGAAGGGTCTGTCCTTCAGGAATATATTTTGTAGGATTGCAGGAATATATCGATAATAAGGTCAGGAATAATGGAAGAAGCGATCTTCCCGGGAATTTAGCATTATTATTTGAAGTCCTTTCTTTCAAAGTCTTATCCAAAGCATCAGGCAAATATACTTATTATAACAAATAAGACGGGCACGATCCCTTCATAATGAAATAACTCGCTATTTTTATGATGTATAAAATCTAAAATCATCTGGAATGATCAGCAAAAGCAAAATAAATTACATAAAATCATTGCGGACTAAAAAGGCCAGGATTGAGGAATCATCATATATCATTGAAGGGGACAAGCTTATTAAGGAATACATCATGTCGGGCAAAGTAATCAGGCTGCTTGTTGCAAAATCCGGGTTCATTGAATCGCTGACGGATGAGCAAAGGGCACTCATAGATGATATTGAAACGGTGAATGAACGGGGCCTGGAGAGAATAAGCTCCCTTTCTACCCCGCATAATGCCCTTGCGGTAGTACCCATCACAACCGTCAAAACTGATCCAGGCACGATCCTTGAAAAGCTATGTGCTGCCATTGATTGCATTCAGGATCCGGGTAACCTGGGAACAATAATACGTTCCGCCGCCTGGTTCGGCATTACGGACATTATCTGCTCCCCGGATTCCGTTGACAGTTACAATCCCAAGGTTATTCAGTCGGCCATGGGTGCACTCATGCATGTAAACGTGCACTACTGCAGGCTGGAAACCTTTCTCGGGGAAGCCGTCAGAAAAAATGTCCCCGTATATGGAGCACTGCTTGAGGGCAAGCCTGTTTACTCGATGAAACTCCGGAACACCGGAGTGATTCTTCTCGGCAATGAATCCAGGGGGATTTCAAACGAACTGCTGGAATTTGTTACAGAAAAAATGGCAATCCCGAGATTCGTGAGTTTCCGTTATGGGATCAATTCATTGAATGTCAGCATGGCCGCCACAGTGATTTTTTCGGAATTTGCCAGAAGGAGAGGCAGCAGGCAATGAATTTATAAAACAAACTGCAGGGCCAGACAAGTTTCAGTATCGCTATTCAAAATGGAACGACAGGATCCATATCTGTGACTTAACCTTCTCAATTGCATTTACAAACTGGGGATAGCCCGGCGCAGGATCGTGAACAATGACATCCCTCAATCCGTTGGACATTTTAATTTCAACTGAAAGCTTGAAATAGGGCAGGTAGAAATCAAGCCCTGCGCCAGCTTCATAATAAAGATCCGAACGCTTGAGCCTGAGATAAACCGCCTTTTCATCGTCATATTCTTTTTTACCGGCAAGATCGTAACGATAATTCAAACCTCCTATAACATAAGGTCTCACATTGTTAAGACGTTCACCCTTGTACTTGAATATCAGGGGAAATTCCAGGAATGAAGATTCAAGACGCTGACGCTCATTGTAGATCTCCATTTCAGGATTCCCGTTATTCGTTCCAGTACCTGATTTATTTTTATAATACCTGATGTTCCGTTGCCCGAATGATACTCCTGGCAGGAATCTCAGGTCAGCATGACTGTTTATGCGCAGGTTTGTCACAATCTGAATATTGATCCCGGGATTCAGTTTGCTGACCTCAGGATTCAGAAAATCTGGTGCTTTCAGACTGTCAGCAGGTGTAATATTAAAATCCATCAGGTTCATACCCAGAGTAAAACCAAAATGAAGCGGCTTTTCATCGTACCACGATTCATTTTTAGGTTTCTGCTTCTGGGGAAATGCATCAACCTGAAATATTAGCAATAATCCGGCAAGCAGGAAATAAAAATTTCTTCTGTTCAAAATTGCTGATCCTGGTTTTATATTGGCGCCAATTTATTAAACTCGATTACTTTTCAATTATTGTTTCTGAACCTTAAGTCCGGTATAAATACTTACAATGCCGAATGTCAGTTTCAGCTGCTTCAGATCTGACAGTCCGGCACTTTTCATTATTGCAAGGAATTGCTCGTTGTCAGGGAATTTCATTACTGATTCGTTCAGATACCTGTAAGCCCCTTTATCCTTTGAGAATAATTGCCCGAGGAATGGAAGCAGGTATCTGAAATACAAATTATAAATCCTTTTAAACAGGAATCCGCCGGGTTTTGAGAATTCAAGCACAATGAGCAATCCTCCCCTGCGAAGGACACGGTGCATTTCCTTCAGCCCTTCGAGAGGATCAGTGAAGTTCCTGACCCCGAAAGCCACCATTGCAACATCAAAGCTGTTATCGCTGAAACAGATGTTTTCCGAATCACACTTCATTAGTTCGATCAGGCCCGACAAACCCCGCCTGTCAATTTTTGCCTGCCCGATTTCCAGCATCCGTTCTGAAATATCAATTCCGGTTATTTTTTCCGGATTAAGCCTCGCCACGGCAATGGCAAGGTCGCAGGTACCGGTGGCGACATCAAGGATCCGGGAAAATGAGCCATGTTCCCTGATGATCACGGATACCCGTCTTCTCCAGTAGCGATCGATATTAAAGGACAGGAAATGATTCAGAAAATCATATCTCCACGCAATTGAATCGAACATCTTCCGGATGGCAGCAGTTTTATCCCCGGACACGGATTCGTCCTTTCTATGCAAGTGATCTTTCATTTTACATCCGGATGCAAATATATGCACAATTTGAATCAGGTCAGTTCATATTGTTCAGACTGCAACAGTCCGCATATTTGTGTTTTTTTATGTTATTTTTACATCGGAAATCAAATCACGCAGGATGAATGGAATTGTTATGGTAACCGGTGCCACTGCCGGTTTTGGGAGAGCAATTGCTGTCAGATTTGCATCGGAGGGTTACGGTGTGATCATTACCGGACGCCGGAAAGACCGGCTTGACGAACTTGAAAGGGAACTCACCCGTTCAGGAGCAAAAGTGCTGCCGCTCAATTTTGATGTAAGGAGTAAAACCGAGGTCGAACATGTTCTGAACCGTATTCCGGACGCCTGGAAGGAGGTCGGCATCCTGGTCAACAATGCCGGTCTTGCCGCAGGATTATCTCACATTGACCAGGGAGATACGGATGACTGGGAAAGGATGATAGATACAAACGTCAAGGGATTATTGTACGTCACCCGCACGATAGTACCTGTGATGATTGCCAGGGGCGGCGGGCATATTATAAATATTTCCTCAATAGCCGGAAGTGATATTTATGAGAACGGCAACGTTTACTGTGCAACAAAAAGTGCCGTCAATTCACTCTCCAGGGCGATGAGAATTGATTTGCTCGGGCATAACATCAAGGTCACCAACATTGCCCCGGGGATGGCAGAAACAGAATTCTCACTTGTCCGCTTCAAAGGCGACCGGGAAAAAGCTAAGGCGGTTTATAAAGGAGTTGATCCGCTTACAGCTGCAGATATAGCCGATATCGTTTATTTCTGTGCAACCCTGCCGGCACATGTATGTATAAATGATCTTACGGTAACTCCCACCCAGCAGGCAGGCTCAGGATTTGTATACAGGCGGGGATGACAGGACAGGACAGTTCATGCCGCAGGCAGGGATTAGCCGTCCGGCTGTCAAACCCTGGTACGGAGTATATTCAATACAGTTCAAAATAAAACGAAATCAAGTCCCGGGATTTAAGGGATAAAAAACAGGCAGCAGATCATGTATACAAAGGCATTTCTTTATGACTTCACCACGATGGTTTTCATGAAGATGGGGTGCAGCGAGGCTGATGCCGGCATCATTGCCGATGTTTTCCTTGCCGCCGAGTCGAGGGGGCATCCGTCTCACGGAATGATTAGGCTAAGGGATTATTTTGAGTTATGGAAAGCCGGAAGGATAAATATGAACCCTGATATAAGGATCGTTCATGAATCACCCAGTACCGCGGTGGTCAATGGTGATAACGCAGTTGGCATGATTCCGGCCAGGAGATCGATGGAGATTGCCATCGAAAAGGCCCGGGCAGCCGGTACAGGATGGGTAGCAACATTTAATTCCAATCATTTCGGGATTGCCGGGTATTATTCGATGATGGCCCTGAGCAGGGATATGATCGGCATCTGTCTTACCAATGCCAATCCTCTTGTTGCGCCTACCTTTTCGGTCAGCAGGCTTCTGGGCACCAATCCGATCGCGGTGGCTGTACCCGCGTTGCATCAGCCCCCCCTGATAGCCGATTTTGCCACAACCCCTGTTGCCAGGGGAAAACTTGCCATAGCTGAGAAAAAAGGAGAAAAGGTTGCATTTGGTTTTGTTCAGGATAAGGATGGTAATCCCTCGGATGATCCTGCAATACTAAAATCGGGAGGATCGATGCTCACTCTCGGAGGCGACAGGCTCCACGGCAGTCATAAGGGTTACTGCCTGTCGGCACTTGTCGATATTTTTTCCGCACTTCTGAGCGGAGCCAATTTTGGTCCGTTCGTCCCTCCCAGTGTGGCATACCTTCCTATCCTCGAGAAAAAAACAGGTGAGGGAACCGGACATTTTTTCGGAGCAATGAGGATCGATGCATTTCAGCCTGCAAATGCCTTCAAGGCGAAAATGGATGAATGGATAGCAACATTCAGGTCAGCCAAAACCGCTACAGGAGAGGAACGTGTCATCATTCCGGGAGATCCGGAAAGGGAAGCTGAGGAAAGGACCTCAAGGGAAGGCATTGCAATTGTTCCGGCTGTGAGAAATGATCTGAAGGCGATTGCGGCGGAGCTTGGACTTGAATTTGAGTAAAGTCTTCCTGTGAAGGCTCCCGTTCCGGCCAATTCCAATACTGGTGTAATGATCTGCCGGTCTTTAAAGGTAAAACCGGGGCTTAGGTAAAGGCATACTGCGCATCCATCCCCGCAACGGGGGAGAATAAGAATCCGGCAGTGTAATAAGTTGATCTTGTATTTCTTCATTTCCCGTTTCGGGGAATCGGGTCTTTCAAACTCTTATTGATTCATAAATCCCTGGTCATGGAGAACCTGTAATAGGACTTTTGAAAAATACACATTATCTTCCTTTTTATACCGGATATCGGTGAAGACCTGTGCCAGTGTTTCTTTTTTATTTTCCTCTATGAATTGCATGGAATCAGATCTGTTTTCCTTTTCACAGTATAATTTTTCGATTTCCTCGTCAGTATAATCCTTGTATGTTTCATTATGTATAACAGCTTCAAGGGGAAGCCTGTCAACCTGTTGAGGTTTTTCTGCAGGCCAACCGAGGGATATGCATGTTACTGGCACAACTCCTTTCGGCAGCCTGAGCACTTCGATGATTTTGTGTGCCATATAGGTTGTAGTGCCAAGATAGCATATGCCTAGTCCCCTGGCTTCTGCCGCGACACAAAGCGTCTGGGCAACCAGCAATGCATCAATGGCAGCCGTCATGAATGAGATGAAATTATCATAACCCGGGACCGCCTTTCTGAGCAGACACCATCTGTTAAACCTGTTGAAATCTGCGCAGAAAGTAAGCAACACGGGGGCTTCGGTTACCATTGCCTGATTGAAATGCAATGGTGCCAAAGCTTTTTTCAGGGACTCATCCCTGTTGATTATTATACTGTAGACCTGCATGTTACCCGTTGTTGATGAACGGCAGCCCGCCTTCAGCAGTTCTACGAGAAGATTGTCATCAACCGGTTCCAGACTGTATTTTCTGATGGTTCTGCGGTTCAGAAGTATATCCTGTATATCAGCCATAGACAATTAATTTGAAGATTATACACAAAGTAAGCAAATTCTGAAGGAAGCGGAAGAGCTTATGAAAAGGATTTTCTTATCTTAGCATGAACCATTGAATCAGGTTCAATCAAATCAAAACAACAATACTATGAGCAGACCAGTAACATTATTCACGGGCCAGTGGGCCGATTTGCCACTTGAAACTGTTTGTGCCAAGGCTGTTTCGTTCGGATATGACGGTCTTGAGCTTGCATGCTGGGGCGATCATTTTGAGGTTGACAAGGCTACAGACGAATATTGCATGAAAAAAAGGGAGTTGCTTGACAGACATCATTTAAAAGTGTTCTCAATATCAACACACCTTGTTGGTCAGGCAGTGGCAGACCGCATTGATGAGAGGCATAAAGGGATCCTTCCTGAACATGTTTGGGGCGACGGAGATCCTGAAGGAGTCCGTGAGCGGGCTGCCCGGGAAGTGATAAAAACGGGTGAAGCGGCAAAAAGGCTGGGAGTTTCTGTTGTTAATGGTTTCACAGGAAGCCCAATCTGGCATCTCTGCTACTCATTTCCGCCTGTTCCGGCGGCTATGATTGAAAACGGCTTCAGGGAATTTGCACGCCGGTGGAAACCCATCCTGGACGCATACCGCGAACTCGGTATCAGGTACGCCCTGGAAGTGCATCCGACCGAGATTGCATTCGATATTGCATCAGCAAGGAGAGCATTGGAAGCTGTTGATAACCACCCCGCCTTCGGGTTCAATTACGATCCGTCGCACTTCGGATACCAGGGAGTTGATTATGTGAAATTCATTTATGAATTCCGCGACAGGATATTTCATGTTCATGTAAAAGATGCCGGCTGGTCAGATACTCCCGCTGATGCGGGCGTTTTCGGGGGACATACAGAATTCGGAACCTTAGGAAGGTTCTGGGATTTCAGGAGTCCGGGACGCGGCAATATAAACTTCGAGGAAATTATCAGGGCACTGAACAGGATAGGTTACAAGGGGCCCTTGTCGGTTGAATGGGAAGACAGTGGTATGGACCGGGAACACGGCGCTGCTGAAGCATGCGAATTTGTTAAATCGATCGACTTTGCACCGTCAGACATTGCATTTGATTCAGCATTTGAAAAATAATGATCCTGCTCACCCGGTAATATTTAAACCATCCTTACCTGCAGATTGTATTATTGAAGCAAACTTTTTATAACCGTATAACATGGAAAAAATTAGATTGGGAATGATCGGCGGAGGTCCCGGTGCTTTTATAGGAGATGCTCACCGGAGAGCCTCGCGCATATGCAACGATTATGAACTTGTTGGCGGAGTATTCAGCTCCAACAGCGAAAAAAACACTCAATTTGCCGTAAATGAGGGTATTGATCTCTCAAGATGCTACAGTGGCGTTGAATCACTTATTGAAGCTGAAAAAGCCCTGCCTGCCAACAAAAGAATGGAAGCAGTTGCCATTGTGACTCCAAATGCGCTGCACTATTCCGCTGCCAGGATGCTTCTTGAGAACGGATTCCATATCGTGTGTGAAAAACCTATGACAATGACGGTAGAGGAAGCCCTTGAGCTCGAAGAGATTGTAAACCAGACCAAACTTACTTTTGCTCTGGCACACACCTATACAGGGTATCCCATGGTCCGCCAGATGCGCGACTTAATTTCCCAGGGCATACTGGGTACAATCCAGAGAATAGATGCACAGTATTACCAGGGATGGATCAATTCGTTCATTCACGGCACAGAAAGCAGGATAACAGGGGTTTGGAGACTAGACCCCCGGCATGCAGGGGTAAGCAGCTGTATGGGAGACATCGGAGTCCACGCATTTAACCTGATTGAATATACAACCGGCCTGGAAATAAGGGAAATACTTTCGGATCTGAGCAGGGTGAAGGATAATATCAAGCTCGATCTCGACGGAACAGTTCTGCTCCGGTTCGGCGGCTATCTCAAGGGTGTTATCAGGGCGAGCCAGGTATGCGGCGGCGAGGAAAACGGTATTACAATTGCAGTTTATGGATCCAGGGCAAGTCTCAAATGGGCACAGGAAAATCCGAACTATCTGTATATGCTGAGCGACACGGAACCGACCAGGGTCTTCAAACCTGCTCATGACTACAACGGAAAATTCGCGGAAATCAGCCATACAATGCCTCCGGGGCATCCTGAAGGAATCTACGAGGCTCTGGCAAATATTTACAGGGGTGCTGCCAAGTCAATCAGGGGTGAAGAATTCATTCCGGGAGAATTCCCCACGGTGCATGAGGGAGTTCGCGGAATGAAATTCATCCATGCGGTTGTTAACTCTGATGCCAACGGAAACGTATGGACAAAAGTGTAATGACGAGGAAACACTTTTCTGCAGCCAGTCAGAATCGCTTTGTATATACGTGGCAATATGGAGTTTTTCCGTTGTTGAAATAATAATTCTGATGGTATTCCTCGGCAGGGAAAAACTCTGTGGCTTTTGTCACTGCAGTAACAACTTTGATCCCTTTTCCTTTCAGAACAGCAATATTCCTTTCAGCTGCTTCCTTTTGTTCGTCGTTGAGATAGAATATTTCTGACCTGTACTGTTCACCAATGTCCGGCCCCTGCCTGCCGACCTGGGTCGGATCATGAATTTCCAGAAAAAGCTTCAGCAGTTTTTCATATGAAGTTTTGACCGGATCATAAATAACCTTAACAGCTTCAGCATGACCAGTCGTTCCCGTACAGACTTCCCTGTAGGAGGGATTCCTGACATGTCCACCCGTGTAACCGGATATAGCTGAATAAACACCTTCAGCCTTCTGCAGAAAATATTCCACTCCCCAGAAACATCCGCCCGCAAAAATTGCGGTGCCGTACCTTCCGGGTTGCAAATGGACAGGCACAAAATCGAGTGAAACGGAATTCACGCAGTGCCTTATATTCTTTGAGGTATTGTGTTCTCCTGTGAAAACATGACCCAAATGCGCCCCGCACGATGAGCATACAATTTCCGTCCTCCTGCCGTCGGGATCGGGAAACCTGTTCACGGCCCCCTTTATCTCATCGTCGAAACTGGGCCAGCCGCAGTCTGAGCGGAACTTGGATGATGAATAATAAAGAGCAGCCCCGCATCTTTTGCATATATAGGTTCCGTTTTCATAATGGTCGGTATACTCCCCGGTAAAAGGAATCTCTGTTCCCTTGTTTACAATAACCCTTGACTCCTGTAATGTAAGATCATTATAAGGCAGTCTGCCCTGAGAAAACAAATCTGTTCCCATAAATAAAAGATAAAATATGATCCATGTCCTCAATTTCATTTCTGAAATATTTAATTCCTCCGGTACAACAATTTTATAATAATTATGTTTTGAAATTACGGTTAAAGAACAAAATGATGAGCCTTAAAATAATAATTTGGCACAAAGATTGTTTTTAAAGTGAATATCTTAATTTTGTGAACTAATAAATTACATGGTTTTATGAAAAAGATTGCTGTTTTGCTTGTGTTATGTTTTATAACTGCAATATTTGTCAGCTCATGTAATGAGAAAGCTTGTCCGGCATACTCCAAAAATGAAACTGAGCAGGCTGAAGATAATGTCTGAGTGCTGCCGGATCTAGCAGGATCTCCACTTATTCATTCAAATGATTAATGAAGAAGCTGCTTGTATTCTTTGTGCTTATAAATTGTTGTACCGGTATAATACTGGCACAGGGAGAAATTGATAAGCAGCAGAGGGTGTTTTTACGTAATGAAAGGTCATTTGGGCTCCTGCTCAGCTCCGACGGGATCGGAATCGGTTACCGCGAAGCAAAACGGGTTGATTACTTCAACAAGCGCTTTTTTGAGATAGAAGCCGGCACCCTGAAACATCCCAGGGAACACAAAATGACAAATCCTATCTATCAGACTCCCGGCACATTTGTTTTCGGAAAGCTTAACTCGGTGATGTACCTGAGGGGAAGTTACGGGCACCAGCGCGAACTGTTCCAGAAAGCTGACCTTGGAGGCGTTGCAATAAGGTATTTCTATGAAGGCGGGCCCGTAATTGCAATATACAAACCCATATACTACAAAATACTGTACCCGATATCATCCTATGAATTTGCGATCAGGGAAGAAAAAATCGATGTAAATACACATCAGCCTTATGACGTATACAGTAAAGCTTCATTCATAAAGGGCTTCGGTGAAACAAAACTCCTTCCCGGTCTTTATGCCAAGGGCGGATTCAATTTTGAATACAGCAAGGAGGATAAGGTAATTCATGCCATTGAAATCGGTGCCCAGATCAACGGATTTCCCAAAAAGATACCGATAATGGCAACGACCGACAACAAAGCAATATTCTTCTCATTATTCGTCAGTTACCGATTTGGGGTGGTAATTGATCCCCTCAACCCCGAGACCAATAAATTTTCCTACATCTTCCGACGGAGGAGAGGAACCCCAATTTATTAGCAACTGCTTTTTGATACAAAAAAATCTTATCTTTGTGCGTTTATTTTATTAACCATTATAATAATATAGTTATGTCCAAGATCAAAGTTGGAATCAACGGATTTGGCAGGATCGGCCGTTTGGCTTTCAGGGCTGCCATGAAAAGAAATGATATGGAAATAGTCGGAATAAACGACCTCCTGGAGGTGAATTATATAGCTTACATGCTTAAATACGACACGATCCATGGAAAATTCGACGGCAATGTTGATGTTAAAGACGGGAAGCTCGTCGTTAACGGAAAGAGTATCAGAGTCACAGCTGAAAAAGATCCTGCAAATCTGAAATGGAACGAAGTCGGTGCCGACTACGTGCTTGAGTGCACAGGATTTTTCCTGACCAAAGAGGCAGCTGCAGGTCACGTAAAGGCCGGTGCCAAATATGTTGTAATGTCAGGTCCCTCCAAGGATGACACACCTATGTTTGTTATGGGTGTTAACCAGGATAAATTCAAACCCGACATGCAGTTTGTTTCAAATGCCTCATGTACCACAAACTGCCTTGCCCCTGTCGCAAAAGTACTTCATGACAACTTCGGGATTATCGAGGGCCTCATGACCACCGTTCATTCCACCACAGCAACACAAAAAACTGTCGACGCTCCGTCAAATAAGGACTGGAGGGGTGGCCGTGCCGCTTCGGGAAACATTATTCCGTCATCAACAGGAGCAGCAAAAGCCGTAACAAAAGTCATTCCCGATCTGAAAGGAAAGCTCACAGGGATGGCTTTCAGAGTACCAACCCTCAATGTATCCGTGGTTGATCTCACCTGCCGTCTTGAAAAACCTGCATCTTACGAGGATATCAAGAAAGCCATGAAAGCTGCCGCAGAAGGTGAACTGAACGGGATACTCGGCTATACCGAAGAGGAAGTTGTGTCAAGCGATTTTATTGGCGATCCCCGCACATCCATCTTTGATGCCAAGGCAGGAATCTCACTCAATGACAACTTCGTGAAAGTGGTTGCATGGTACGATAACGAGTGGGGCTATTCTTGCAAGCTTCTTGATCTGGTTGCATACATGGATAAGGTTAAATAGAATCCTGTTGTAAAACAATAATAAGAAAGCTGTTCCGAAGGTATTTATAAACACAATGAACGCAAGGGTAAAATTAAACCTGCACAGGTAAATTTCTGAATATCAGGATTACCCTGCCTTTAGGATTTTTCCCGTCTTTGTGATTAACAGATTCCTGCTTCCGGAACAGCTTTTTTTATGCCCGTTTTCCTACTCATGCCGCAATGCCTCAATCGGATCAATGTTTGCAGCTTTCACTGCAGGAGCATATCCTGAAACAACTCCCACCACAAAACAAACCATTATACCTGTTACGATCCATATCCACGGAACAGCAAAGCTTGAACGGAGCATTGCTGAAACAACATTACCCATAATTATCCCGAGAATGATCCCGAATATGCCGCCTAATTGTCCTATCATGATCGATTCATAAAGAAACTGATATTTTATTGTGGAAGTCTTGGCGCCGATTGCTTTCCTGACCCCTATTTCCATGGTCCTTTCGGTAACCGATACCAGCATAATATTCATTAGCCCGACTGCCGCCCCGAAAAGGGTAACTATTCCGATAAGGGTGGCTGCAAGGGTAACGTATTTAATATTTTTCAGGAGCATGTTCAGGATAGAATCGCTTTTCGAAACGGAAAAATCCGATTTATCCTCAGGGGCAAGATTCCTCACGATTCTGAATACCGCTTCCGCCTCGCCCGTCATAACATCGAGATTCACAGGATTCATCGGCATAACCGTAATACTGAAGTTCATGTTCGGACGTGAGAAATACTGTCTTGCAGTTGTAACGGGCATGAAACAAACCTTGTCATCACTCATCACACTGGCCCCCCTGCTCTTCAGTACTCCTGCCACCTGCAGCCTCAGTCCGGAGACCACCACTTCCTGTCCAACCGGATCAACCCCTGAAGGGAAAATACCATCTGCAACATCTGATCCCAGAAGGACAAGGCGTCTGTTTTGCTGAACCTCATCAGCACTGAAGTTCCTGCCGCTGCCAATTTCATAGCCCGAAACGGTGAGATAATTTTCATCCACTCCCCTCAATGAAATATTTGGATTGGTCTCCTGACTGCCGTATTTGACTATGGCCATCGCCGTTGCGTTATATCCTACTGAAACCCATGCAGGCTCAGCAAAGCGTTCCCTGAAGTCAAGAGCCTCCCTGTATGAGATCCGTGAATAATTCCTCGCTCGCCTGCCGCCTGCTCCATGCTGTATACTTATTACCCTCGAGCTTATTGTGAACGTATTGGCCCCCATTATGGTAAACTGAGACGTCAATGAAGTTTTTATGGCATCTATGGCAGTCAGTATACCTACCAGGGCCATGATTCCGAAAGCAATAATACTCATTGTAAGAATGGCCCTTACCTTGTTGGACTGAATCGCCCTTACAGAGATTCTTAGATTTTCCCTGAAAACACTTATTTTCATGTGAAAATAAATTTATACACTACTGAAGACGAAGTGGTTCACATGGAACCCACATGATTTTTTCCCATGCTCGTTTGTGATTCTGTATCATGTGGATTTCATACCTGATTATACCGCTTCTGAACTTACCGGAAAAGACAATAAAAGTACACTTTTTCTCATGCATTTTCTACCGGAGGGCAATAATAGAATCCTTTTACCGGTGCGAATCGTTGTTTAGGGGTGCCTATGATTCAGTTTCAACTCATTAAATGAAATCGTGCTGATGTTCTTCGGTTCGCCCGACCTGCCAAAAAACCTGGATTGGCAGAAAAGCATTATTTAAATAAATTTGCAGCCAATAAGATACATAAAAAATTCCGTTAATGAGACTCGAGGAGAGAATTGAATCGTTCGCCGAACTTGGAAGGGTTTTAAGGGAATCAATTGCAGGAAACATCACGGGATACTCTGCTCTGATCGAAGATAAAATCATCAGCCAGCAATTCAGTAATCCATGGTTCACTCCCGAAAATGTCAGGATGGCAATACAATCAATTGCCATGGAACTCACAATGGAAAATCTGATAAAATGGACTGGTAATTACCCCGGGCTTGCCACAAACGAAAAAAAAGGCACTGCTGCCGTTGTAATGGCAGGAAACATTCCGCTTGCAGGATTTCACGATTACCTGTCAGTACTTATTTCCGGCTTTAACCTGATAGCCAAAACAAGCTCGAAGGACTCCGAGCTGATCAGGCTTATACATAACATTTTAAGTGAAATAAACAGTGGATTTTCGACAAAGGTGAAATTTGCTGACGGCCCAATATCAGGATTTGACTGTGTTATAGCTACCGGTAGCGATAACAGCTCAAGATACTTCGAGTTTTATTTTGGCAGATACCCTCATATTATCAGGAAAAACAGGAACAGTATAGCGGTTATTGAAGGTGATGAAACTGACCGCGAACTTGAAATGCTGGGGTCTGATGTGTTCTCGTACTTCGGACTGGGATGCCGGAATGTGTCAAAAATCTTTATCCCCGATGGCTATGATATCACCGGGATTGTAAGGAAGTGGAAAAAATACTCATCACTGACGGAGCACCATAAATATTTCAATAATTATGAATATAACAAGGCAGTTTACCTGATAAATAAAAATACATTCACCGACGCAGGTTTCCTGCTGCTCAGGGAAGACCAGGGAATATCCTCTCCCGTTGCAGTCCTGTACTTTGAATACTACGATTCGCCTGAAAACGTTATCAGGAAAACAGAACTGATGAAAAACAGAATTCAATGTATCGTCAGCAAGGAAAACGTACCGTTTGGTTCAGCTCAAACGCCGTACCTGTGGGATTATGCTGACGGAATCGACACATTGGAATTTCTTCTAAAAATAAATTGAGCCGGATTATTGTAAAATAAAAAATACTATATTGCACCGCTAGAATAAATTGTGCCATGGTTTATAAATTTGTTGTATTATCAGATGAAGATGAATCGTTTGTAAGGGAATTTGAATTCCTTGACACACAAAACCTGATGGATTTTCACAACCTTATTCAGGAGGAACTGGAATTTGACAAATCTCAGATGGCGTCGTTTTATCTGGCAACCGATAATTGGGAAAAGGAGGAAGAGTTTACCCTTTTTGACATGGGTACTGGTTCATCAACGATGGAATCAGCAGTTTTTGAAGATATTATTTTCAGGAAAAATCAGAAACTGCTGTATGTCTTTGACTTTTTTAACGACAGGGCCCTTTACATTGAATACACCTCTGAGGCAAAAGAAATAGAAGGCAGGGAATATCCGGTCTGCACAAATTCAAAAGGTGTTCCGCCAAAGCAGGTGGTTTTCGGAAGCAGTTCGCGCAAATTATATAACCTTATCGTGGTTTCCGATGATGAGAATGAAGATGATGATGAGCCTGAAGTAGATGATCTGTTCCTGAACGGTGAAGATGAGGATTCGCTTCCCGATTTCGAAAATATCGACAACCTTAACGAAGACGACGAATAGCCTTTCCGGGCTCAAATTCAATGGCAAACACCCTGATAGTCGTGCTCGGCCCGACTGGTGTCGGAAAGAGTGATACTGCAGTTAAGCTTGCCTGTCATTTCGGATCAGAAATCATTTCAGCAGATTCACGTCAGTTTTACCGGGAAATGACCATCGGAACAGCTGTTCCTCCCGACAGCTGCCTGAGTCTTGTGAAACATCACTTCATTAAATTTCTATCATTAAAAGACTATTACAGTTCCAGCCTGTTTGAAAGGGATGTTCTCAGGCTTCTTCCTACCCTGTTTGAGAAAAACAGCAGGGTTATTATGGCCGGCGGTTCGGGAATGTATATCGACGCAGTTATCAATGGTATAGATGATATTCCTGATACAGATCCAGCAATAAGATACAAATTCAACAGGCTGTACAGGGAAGAGGGTCTGGAAAGCCTCAGGGTCTTACTGAAATTGTATGATCCGGATTATTACTCAAAAGTCGATCTGAAGAATCACAAGAGGATCATCAGGGCACTTGAGATCTGTGAAACAACTGGCAGGCCCTATTCAGCTTTTCTCACAAAAAGAAAAGCTGAAAGGGATTTTGACATTCTCAGGATAGGTTTAATCAGGGAGAGGGAGCTATTATATGAAATGATCAACCAGAGGGTCGACAATATGATCAGCCAGGGCCTGGAGGAAGAGGCAAGGAATCTCTTCAATATGAAGAACCATAATGCCCTGAAATGTGTTGGCTACAGTGAGTTCTTCGGTTTTTTTGAAGGCAGGATAACAAGGGACGAAGCCGTCAGGCTGATAAAAAGGAACAGCAGAAGATATGCAAAAAGACAGATCACCTGGTGGGCAAAGGATAAGGATATAAAATGGTTCGATCCGGAAAGCATACCGGAAATAATCAGATATGTCGAAGAAAATACATGATGCTGGTGCGGGTGTACGGTAACACTAAAGCTGCTCCGGAACCGGTTTTGCTGTAAAGAATTCACATCTGCTGGAGTTATCTGCAGCCCGGAAATTCACAGAAGCCTGTTATGCAAATTCTTTCAGGTTTCGGATGGTCAGCAACGGGTTTTCAGAACTGAATATGGAACTGCCTGCAACCAGAACATCAACTCCGGCCTCCACAAGCTGTGCTGCATTGGTTGTGTCAATACCTCCGTCAGCCTGAATCATCACATTATGCCCGCCACTGTCTATTATGGCTCTTAGCTCCCTGATCTTGCCGTAGCTTTCCGAAATAAAAGCCTGACCCCCGAATCCCGGGTTTACGGTCATAATCAGTACCATATCAACATAGGGAAGGATATTCTTTAAAAGAATGACCGGGGTATGCGGATTGACTGCAACCCCTGCTTTCGCACCATGATTTCTGATTTCGGTAACGGTTCTTTGCAGGTGTGTACAGGCTTCATACTGAACCGTAAGGATACCGGCCCCTGATTCACAGAATCTTGTAATATACCTGTCGGGGTCCGTTATCATAAGATGAACATCCAGGGGCTTTTGAGCAACCTCCCTGACATGTTCGAGTACCGGAAATCCGAATGAGATATTCGGAACGAAAACCCCGTCCATAATATCCAGATGTATCCAGTCGGCCACACTGGAGTTGATCATTTTTACCTCCCTGCCAAGGTTCAGGAAATCGGAAGCCAATAATGATGGTGAAACAAGATGTTTCATGTTTTAAGTACTGGTCTTGATATTTCAACAATTGATTATCCCAGATAAGATTTCAGGATTTTGCATCTGGCAGTGAACTGAATTCTCCTGATAGCTTTTTCCTTGATCTGTCTCACCCTTTCGCGTGTAAGATTGAGTTCCTCCCCTATCTCCTCAAGGGTATAGGGATGTTTCATTCCCAGTCCAAAATAGAGTTTAAGCACTTTTGATTCCCTGGGTGACAATGAACTTAATGCGCGTTCTATCTCGTATGCAAGGGATTCATTGATCAGGTTCTTATCCGGGGTAGGTGTATCGGGATTTTGCATCACATCATACATGGTATTCTCCTCTTCCGAACTGATAGGAGCATCCATGCTCAGTGTCCTTCCGTTGGTTCTCAGGGCTTCCTTAACATCTTCCGGTATCATTTCAAGAACTTCGGCAATCTCCTGGGAGGAGGGCTCACGTTCATATTTCTGTTCAAGCCTGGCAAAGGCCCTGTTTATCCGGTTTATGGATCCGATCTTGTTCACCGGCAAACGCACTATCCTTGCCTGTTCTGCCAGTGCCTGGAGAATTGCCTGCCGTATCCACCATACTGCGTATGAAATAAATTTGAACCCCCTGGTTTCGTCGAATCGCTGAGCAGCTTTCATAAGCCCGAGATTGCCCTCGTTGATGAGGTCGGGAAGACCCATTCCCTGGTTCTGGTATTGCTTAGCCACCGAAACCACAAATCTGAGATTGGCTTTAACAAGTTTCCCCAGGGCTTCCGAATCACCTGCTTTTATCTTCCTGGCAAGGATTACCTCATCCTCAGGTGATATGAGATCCACTCTTCCTATCTCCTGCAAATACTTGTCAAGAGAGGGCGTATCCCTGTTTGTAACCTGTTTGGTAATTTTCAACTGACGCATTAACAGGTCGGATTAGTTAAAATTTACATGATATCGGCTCGGCTACAATTTTAATAAAAATAATTCAGAATTCCATTTATACAATTTTTTTATTTGTAACTTCGTTTATTTATTCTAAATTGCAGGCATTGAACATTTTTTTCTTGCTTCGCTTTGCCTGGTAATAATCGCCGGGAATTTCTCTCTTTTTTGAATATTTAACTTAATATATTATTAATTTTGTTTAATATTGCGTCGGTTTTAAGATATGTCACAATTTAAGGATATTTGTGGCATAGTCTCGCCGGTTCATCTGCATTTCTTGGTCCGGTTTTCCAACATAAACCAATACAATCTCAGCATCTTTATCTTTATTGTGATATCATGTACGACATTCTCGAGTTAAGTAACAAGCTTCTTCCCGAATTAAGGGATATTGCCAGGGAGCTTAAAATAAAAAGAATCGAATCACTCAAAAAACAGGATCTTATATATAAGATTCTGGGGCAGCAGGCAATTGAAGCGACCCAGGGCCGGAAAGCCCCTGAACCTGATGAAGACATTAAACCGGAAGTGCCGGAAGTGAGGCATGGCGAACCTGGTCAGAGAAGGGGTAAGAGACCAAGAACGGTCAAGCCCGCTTTTGTCCGTTCTGTTGAATCAGTAATGTCCGTTTCACCTGACGATCTTCAGAAAGGTGAAATAAAGGATACCGAGCGTGCAGAACCTGTTCACAGGTCCGAATCACAGGAAGCTAAACCTGAGAAAACAAAGGGAGATTCAAGAATTCCTGTATGGAAAAACGACAAACGGAACGGAGATAAGAGGGAAAGCAACAAAAGGCTTGCCGAAAACAGGCCCCTGAAAAGGGAGCCCGTCGCCGACGAAACGATAGTTGAGGCAACACTTCCACTGGATCTGGATGACACCTTGTTTGAACAACCCGAATCATCGGCGGACCTGATTCAGAGCGAGCCCATTACCGAACAGATTCAGAGTGATGTGTCCCATGAACAACCTTCGAAGGAGGAAAAAAAGGAAAAACCATATGAATTTGAAGGAATAATATACAACACCGGGGTACTTGAAATAATGCCCGACGGTTATGGTTTCCTGAGATCGCCTGATTACAATTATCTCAATTCCCCCGACGATATTTATGTGTCACAGTCACAGATCAAGCTTTTCGGACTGAAAACGGGCGATACGATTAAAGGATCCATCCGTCCTCCCAAAGAAGGAGAGAAGTATTTTCCCCTCATCAAGGTTGACGAGATAAACGGAAGAAGTCATGACTTTATCCGCGACCGGGTACCATTTGATTTTCTTACTCCGCTTTTCCCTAACGAAAAATTCACCCTGTGTGCACCCGGTGAAGGATCCCTGTCTGTCAGGGTTATTGACATGTTTGCCCCGATAGGGAAAGGTCAGCGCGGACTAATTGTTGCACAGCCAAAAACAGGTAAGACAATATTGCTACAGGAAATTGCAAATGCCATTGCCAAATATCACCCCGACGTGTACCTGATGATATTACTTATTGATGAAAGGCCGGAGGAGGTAACGGATATGGCCCGCAATGTAAAGGCAGAGGTTATTGCTTCAACATTCGACGAACCGGCAGAGCGGCACTGCAGAATTGCAAACATAGTCCTTGAAAAGGCCAAACGTCTTGTCGAATGCAAACATGACGTGGTGATACTACTCGATTCCATTACCAGGCTTGCAAGAGCATTCAACACTACTGCCCCGGCTTCGGGGAAAGTACTGTCAGGAGGGGTTGATTCCAATGCATTGCACAAGCCAAAACGGTTCTTCGGAGCTGCCCGGAATATCGAGAACGGAGGCTCACTTACCATTATCGCAACCGCCCTTACAGAAACCGGTTCAAAGATGGATGATGTTATCTTTGAAGAGTTCAAGGGTACCGGTAATATGGAACTGCAGCTTGACAGAAAACTTTCCAACAGGCGAATATTCCCTTCAATAGATATTCCGGCATCAAGCACGCGGCGTGAAGATCTCCTTATAAACAAAAATATCCTGCAGAAAATCTGGGTGCTCCGCAATTTTCTCACCGACATGAATGCTGTCGAGGCAATGGAGTTCCTGAGGGACAGGCTTATGCAAACAAAATCAAATGAAGAATTCCTGATCTCAATGAATGGCAGTTAAGGAACATTTTTTTTGTATCTTTGCGTTTTCTTTAAAAATTCATTTGCAACTATTATATTATCTAAACTATTTAACATGGGAACGAAAAAATTTATAACATGCGATGGTAATCAGGCTGCATCGCATGTCGCTTATATGTTCAGTGAGGTTGCCTGCATCTACCCTATCACCCCGTCCTCAACAATGGCAGAATATGTGGATGAATGGGCCGCAAACGGATTGAAGAACATCTTTGGTGAAGAGGTAAAGGTCGTTGAGATGCAATCGGAAGGGGGAGCTGCGGGTGCAGTTCACGGGGCGCTTCAGACAGGAGCCCTATGCTCTACATTCACAGCCTCACAGGGATTACTTTTAATGATCCCGAACATGTACAAGATAGCCGCGGAGCTTCTTCCGGGTGTCTTTCATGTAAGTGCCAGAACCATAGCTGCTCATGCTCTCTCAATATTTGGCGATCATAGTGACATTTATGCCACCAGGCAGACAGGATTTGCATTACTGGCCAGCGGCAGCGTCCAGGAAATAATGGACCTTGCAGGTGTGGCCCACCTTTCTGCAATCAAATCCAGAATTCCATTCCTTCATTTCTTCGACGGATTCCGTTCCTCAGCCGAAATTCAGAAGATCGAGATGATCGAAATGGAGGATATGAAAAAACTACTTGACTGGGAGGCGCTTAAAAGATTCCGCGACAATGCCATGAATCCGGAGCACCCGGTTACCCGGGGAACTGCCCAGAATCCGGATATCTTCTTCCAGGCAAAAGAGGCAATAAACAGGTTTTATGAGCCTGTGGCCGATATTGTTAACGGATACATGAAGGAAATATCAAAACTTACGGGCAGGGAGTACAAACCATTTACTTATTATGGTGATCCGGAGGCTGAAAATATTATCATTGCCATGGGTTCGGTAACCGATACAACAAAGGAAGTCATTGATTATCTCAGGGCAAAGGGCGAAAAGGTCGGCCTGATAAGCGTACATCTCTATCGTCCCTTCTCCCATAAATATTTCTTTAATGTATTTCCGGGTTCTGTTAAGAAAATAACAGTACTTGACAGGACCAAAGAGCCAGGCGCACCCGGAGAACCCCTTTACCTTGATATCAAGGATATGTTCTATGAAAGGGCTGAAAGGCCCCTGATTGTCGGCGGTCGCTACGGATTAAGTTCAAAGGATACCACACCGGCACAGATTCTTTCCGTTTTTGAAAACATGAAGCTTGACAAGCCTCAAAATAACTTCACGGTTGGCATTGTCGATGATGTTACCTTCAAATCCCTACCAATGCTCCCTGAGATCAATGTGGCACTTCCCGGAACCTACTCTGCAAAATTTTACGGACTTGGATCGGATGGAACGGTTGGTGCAAACAAAAACTCAATAAAAATCATAGGAGACACCACCAATAAATTCTGTCAGGCTTACTTTGCCTACGACTCAAAAAAATCAGGCGGCATAACAACGTCACACCTGCGCTTTGGCGATAAACCCATTCGTTCGCCATATCTTGTGAATACTCCTGATTTTGTTGCATGCCATGTTCCCTCATACCTCGAAAAATATGATATGCTCAAGGGACTTAAAAAGAACGGCACATTCCTGCTTAACTCCATCTGGGATGTCGAGGAAACGAAAAACAAGCTTCCCGATCACATGAAGAAGTACATGGCTGAAAACAACATCAACTTTTACATCATCAATGCAACCAAAATTGCTGAAGATATCGGCCTGGGAACCCGAACCAATACAATTATGCAGGCTGCATTCTTCAAGGTGGCAAATGTGATTCCCTATGAGAAGGCTGAATCGGAAATGAAAACGGCGGTATATAAAACTTACGGCAGGAAAGGCGAAGATGTTGTAAATATGAACTATGCCGCGATCGACATGGGAAGCAAGGTAACAAAAGTAGAGATCCCGGCAGAATGGGCAAAAATCGAAATTAAGCCTGCAGACGACCATCGGAACATTCCCGCATTCATCCGCGAAGTCATGGAGCCAATAAATGCAATGAAAGGTGACGATCTGCCGGTTAGTGCTTTTATCGGGCGTGAAGATGGTACCTTCCCAGCAGGAACAACTGCTTATGAGAAGCGCGGGATTGCAGTAAACGTGCCCGAATGGCAGGCCGAAGAATGCATCCAGTGCAACCAGTGTTCATATGTCTGTCCTCATGCTGCAATACGTCCCTTCCTTCTAACAGAGGAGGAAGCAGCCAATGCACCTGAAGGAAGCACATTCATCCAGGGTATTCCCGGCGTTCTCAAGCAATACAAATTCAGGATCCAGGTCAGTGTTTACGATTGCACCGGATGCGGTAACTGTGCCGATATCTGCCCCTCAAAGAAAAAGGCTCTGATAATGAAACCCCTGGAAACTCAGCTTGATGAAGCACCACGATGGACCTATATGCATGAAGAGGTAGGTTACAAGGATAATATTGTTGACAAATTCCTGAATGTAAAGAACAGCCAGTTTGCCCAGCCTTTGTTCGAGTTTTCGGGTGCCTGTGCAGGATGTGGTGAAACACCTTACATTAAAGCTATTACTCAGCTGTTCGGCGACAGGATGATTATATCAAACGCAACCGGATGTTCCTCAATTTATGGCGGATCGGCTCCGTCAACACCGTATACCTTCAATCAGAAGGGACACGGACCTTCATGGGCAAATTCTCTTTTCGAAGACAATGCCGAGTTCGGATACGGGCTCTTCCTTGGTGCAAACCAGCTCAGGGAACGGATTGCCCGCCTTATGAATGAGTCAATGACAAACGGGCTGAAACCAGAAACCAAGGCCGCTTTTGAAGACTGGCTGAGAGACAAGGATCTTGCTGAACCTTCCAGAAAAGCTTCCGAGAAGGTCATTGAAGCCCTTGAGAATGACACATCAGATGTTGCAAGGGAGATATTGAGCATCAAGCAGTATCTCGTCAAGAAATCGCACTGGATTTTCGGTGGCGATGGCTGGGCATATGATATTGGTTACGGCGGCCTCGACCACGTGCTTGCATCAGGGGAAGATGTAAATATCCTGGTACTTGATACTGAGGTTTATTCCAACACAGGCGGCCAGGCATCAAAATCAACCCCTGCAGGAGCTGTTGCCAAGTTTGCGGCTTCAGGAAAAAAGATCCGCAAAAAGGACCTCGGACAAATGGCAATGACCTATGGTTACGTTTATGTTGCCCAGGTGGCAATGGGAGCCAACAACAACCAGTTCCTGAAGGCAATAAAGGAAGCAGAAGCTTACCCCGGCCCTTCACTTATTATTGCCTACTCACCGTGTATCAATCACGGATTACGGGAAGGCATGGGCAAGACCCAGGCCCAGCAGGAAAATGCTGTTAAAGCCGGTTACTGGCATCTTTACAGATACAACCCGCTTCTTGAAAAAGACGGAAAGAATCCGTTTACACTCGATTCCAAGGAGCCAGACTGGACCAAGTTCCAGGATTTCCTCCGTTCGGAAGTCCGGTACACCTCCCTTATCAAATCCTTCCCCGAGCAGGCAGAGATATTGTTCAAGGCTGCCGAAGAGAATTCAAAATGGAGGTATAATTCATACAAGCGACTTGCTTCCATGGTATATGAACCGGCAGTGCAGCAAACTGCAGGGTAAAAAATAAGGAA
The DNA here is from genome assembly GCA_009877105.1 of Bacteroidales bacterium. Lineage (GTDB taxonomy): Bacteria > Bacteroidota > Bacteroidia > Bacteroidales > VadinHA17 > LD21. Next base: position 84,797 of record WXFD01000043.1, on the reverse strand, counting down.
GGGTGTTTCATTTGTTCTATGAAACACCCTTTTTTAATAATGCCCCGCAGGAACGCTGAGATCCGTATCTTCAGCCTTCGCTGTTTCACTACCCCGGTTCATGGAAACCAAAGTTAACCAGATAACCGCGGTTAAGGGAATATCGGTACATCATTTGCCTGATTTCAGGCTATTCCTGACTGTCCGGCAGTCCTTCTGCCGTATGCTCTTGCTCCTGGCCTTTAAGCTTCAGCCTCTGGTTTTTGCACTTCCGCAGATTTCTTTGTACTTTTGCAACAACAAAAAAGATGGGCAGACTGCTTGGAATAGACTATGGAACAAAAAGGATCGGTTTGGCAGTTACCGATCCCCTAAATATTTTTGCATCACCCCTGGCAACTGTCCCGAATCATGAATTTGAGGAATACCTTTCGGGATACCTCAAAGAACAATCCATCGATGCATTTGTTGTAGGATATCCGGTGAAAATGAACAATCAACCCGGCGATACTGTGAGGTATGTTGATCCGTTTATCAGAAGACTCGGGAAGCTTTATCCGGGAATACCGGTACACCGTGTCGATGAGAGGCTTACCTCCCGGATGGCCTTCCAGGCCATGATTGGCGGAGGTCTGAAAAAAAAAGACAGAATGAATAAGGGCATTATTGACAAATTGAGTGCTGCAATTATTCTTCAGTCATTTCTTGAAAAAAAAATTAAGGTAAAAGGCGATGAATTGTAACAGGACCATCCGCCTGGAAAGAATTAAAACTCTGAATTAATAACGATTTGCTGATGGTTTATCCGATTGTAGTATACGGACATCCGGTTCTAAGGAAGGTTTCGGAAGAAATCGGGAAGGATTACCCTGACCTTGACCAGTTGATATCAGACATGTTTGAAACAATGTACAGGTCCGAGGGGATGGGTCTGGCTGCACCACAGATAGGAAAATCAATCCGAATATTTATTATTGATGCCACCCCGCTTGCTGAGGAGGAACCGGAACTTGCTGATTTCAGGCAGGTTTTCATCAATGCAAGGATCGTGGAAAAATCAGGCGATGTTAAACTTATGAGTGAAGGATGTCTGAGCATTCCAAACATAAGGGAGGAAGTGAACCGGGAGTTCCGGATCAGGATACAATATTATGACAGGGACTGGAATTATCATGATGAAATACATGAGGGCTACCGGGCCAGGATCATTCAGCATGAATATGATCATCTCGATGGGATATTGTTCACGGACAAAGTCAGCCCCCTGAGAAAAAGACTCCTTAAAGGTAAACTCAACGCCATAACCAAAGGCAAATTTGAAGCTTCATATCAGACAATACTTCCCGGTCAGAAAATAAAAACGGCTTAGGCCCGGCAATGGTTACAGGGTAAATATGCCATTGCATTTTTAGTCTTACGGAATTTAATTCAACTGCAACTTTTTTCCTATCTTTATTCAGTCTTCATCGCTGCAGACTGTGCTGAATAAAGAGATCCCTTTCCTGCGTATCGGCCTGCCGTTCTGTTTGGGAATTATTTCAGGCCGTTGCTTCACTCCAGGACCTGGCTTACTGGGTGTTTTCACAATTATCGTTATCACTGGTTTCATAGCAAGCCTGTTCTTCAATAGCCGGATTGTCAATCCACTATATGGCTTTGCCATGTCCATTGCCCTTCTGGTGACAGGCCTGGTACTCTATAATCATGAAAAGGCAGGAATAAGCGATCTTGAACAGGTTACAAATGAATTTCTTTGTATTCTTTCAGAATTTCCCGAGGAGAAAGGAAAAAGTACAAGAATGGTACTGGAACTGAAAGGGATGGCAAGCAGCGGTTCATTCAGGTCCGTGCATGGTTCAATCCTGGTTCATGCCAGGAAGGATCCTGCAGTATCACAGCTTCTCCCCGGTGATATATTATTAATCCGATGCCGGCCGGAGAGAATAATGAACAGGGGAAATCCATGCGAGTTTGATTACAAATTTTACCTGGAAAATCACGGGATCAGGTTCCAGGCATTTATTGATAAAAATGATGTTCTATCTCATATTCCGCCGCAAAGAAGGAAATTAATTTACAAGGCGCTCATAATACGGGAAAAAATAATAGACATTTACAGGAGCCGCGGCATCTGCTGCGACAGGCTCGCCCTGGTGGCAGCAATAACCCTTGGTCAGAAAAACCTTCTTGACCGCGAACAGAAACAATATTTCATAAAGGCGGGGGTAATGCACATAATGGCTGTTTCAGGCCTGCATGCGGTGATACTCAGTTTGTTTGTCCAGCACCTGCTGTTTTTCCTCAGGGGCAGGTTTACTTTTTTAAGGAGAATCCTGACGATGCTGTTCCTTTGGTCGTTTGCATTTGTTACAGGCCTCACACCATCGGTTCTGAGAGCAACGATAATGTATACCTTCCTGCAGACAGGCAAACTGCTGGGGAGAAATGCCAATAACCTGAACTCAGTTCTGGCATCGGCATTTTTCCAGCTCCTGTGGAAACCATCCGTCCTATTCGATGCCGGATTCCAGCTGTCATACTCTGCCGTGATCTTCATAATATGCTTCTATGGAAGTATATACCGGCTTTTCAGCATAAAGAACTGGCTGACCGACAAAATCTGGCAGTCGGTAGTGGTTACGATTGTTGCTCAGGCCGGGACACTTTCATTAACAATTTCACTTTTCAACCGGTTCCCAACCTACTTCATTATTACAAATCTTTTAATAGTACCTCTCTCAAATATTCTGATAATCACAGGTTGCCTGGTTCCGCTGACCTATCCGCTGGAATTCCTATCCAGGCCTCTCGCCGGATTTCTTGAAATACTCACCGGCATCACCGAAGGGCTCACCCGGCAGGCTGCTTCTCTTCCGTTTTCAACTATTGATCCCATAGGGCTGGGAACTTTCAGTGCTTTCGCCCTGTCAGTTTTCATTTTCCTTCTTTTCCAAAGTCTGTCTGATCATAAGAATAAACCGCTGTTCACTCCCCTGATCGCTTTGCTGATTTTTATGATTTCACTCACGTACGGGGATATCACCGCAAGAAAAACCAATGAGTTGATCGTATATAACACTTCCTGTTCATACGCTGTTGGCATAAGAACGGGTAAATGCATGTACATTTTCAGCAGTTGCGAGGTTGTTCCTGATGAGGTTTCAAGGCATTGTGCCATGAAAAATCTTAAGATCAGGAAGGAAATACTTCCGGGGGAAAACTCAGTTATCGAAGCTGGCAGGTGCAGAATTCTGGTGTCGGGATACCTCAACAACAGGATCCTGGAAAAAGCCGACCCGGATTATGTAATCATTTACGCCGGCCCTGACAGGAGCAACAGGCCAATCAACGCAAACAACAGGTTAAATACAATCATATTTACCAGGTCATTAACTTCCCCGCAGCTACAGAAAGGTGTGCATGACAGAGTCAGGATCCACCATGTTAAAAGATCAGGTGCCTTTGTTACCCGGCTTGACCTGGCAAGGGGAAAGAACCAGTCACCCGGTCAGGGCAGGAGGAATGTCATTCCTTTGCAGTAATCCTTGCAATGAGCCTGGTACAAACAAGCCTGGTATTTTGATCCGGGAAGTCCAAACCAATATTTCCGGCCAGGCAGGCTCAGTTTTTTGCATGCTTCGGTTTGTTTGTCCGGAAGGCCCCGGGGTCAGAACATGTAAAATACAGCCATAAAAACTTGAGTTTTATGCTATTTATATCTTATTTTGTCTTGCTATTTATCGATGCCATGAGAATTGTAATTGCCGGAGCAGGAGAAGTAGGAACTCACCTTGCAAAAATGCTGTCGAATGAAAACCACGATATCATCCTTGTTGATACCGAGGAGGATCATCTCAAACCCCTTGACTCATCACTTGATGTTCTCACCTATGTCGGATCGGCGACATCCGTAAACCTTCTCCGGGACATACTGCAGAAAAAGACTGACCTGTTCATTGCAGTCACTCATTGGGAGGACACGAATATCACCTCATCAATTCTGGCCAAAAAGTTCGGGGCAGTAAAAACGATTGCACGCATCGACAATCTTGATTACCTGGAACACTCGACCCTTGAATTTTTCAAGTCGCTTGGAATTGACTCATTGATTTATCCTGAGCTCATTGCCGCCAGGGAGGTGCTCGGCCTGCTTCATGAGACAGGAACTACTGAATTCATGGAGTTCTGTGGAGGAAAGCTCGCCATGTATGTTCAGAAACTCGATGAAAACGCTCCTATCCTGAACAAAACCCTGGAAGAAATGTCAATTGATCACAGCACCGATAAATTCAGGGCTGTAGCCATTAAACGAAATGATAAGACAATTATTCCAAAAGGGCAGGATCGTTTTTTCCTCGACGATACGGTTTTCGTTATCTCTACAAATGAAGGGATTGCTGAAATGATGGCCAGATCGGGCAAAAAGAGCTTTGAGGCTAAAAGGATAATGATTCTTGGTGGCAGCAGGATTGGCAAGCATGTCGCACTTTACATGCAGAAAAGCTGTGAGGTCAAGCTTATTGATTCTGATCCGGCAAAATGCCAGGCTCTGTCCGAGATTCTTGATGACACCCTAATCATTAACGGCGACTGCCGTGATGTGGAGGTCCTGGAACAGGAGGGCATTTCTGAAATGGATGCATTCGTTGCAGTTACAGGGAATTCGGAAACAAATATTCTTTCATGCCTTCTGGCTAAAAAATTCGGAGTTAAAAAGACCATTGCTGAAGTTGAAAACATGGAATACATTAGTCTGGCTGAGAACACAGGCATCGATACCATAATTAACAAAAAGATATCGGCGGCAAGCAGGATCTTCAGGCACACGTCAAACCAGAATGTCACCCAGGTAAAATACATGACCGGAACAGATGCTGAGGTTATTGAATTCAACGTCCCGGAAAACGCCAGGATCACAAAAGGAACGCTGCGCGGCCTTGACTTTCCCCGCGATGCAATTGTTGGCGGAGGAACCAGGGACGGAGTGCCATATATTGCAACTGGCGATACCATTATCAAGGTAAACGACAAGGTTGTGGTTTTTACCCTGCCTTCGGCATACGAAAAAATCTCAAAATTCTTCACCTGATACGATATGCTCAATTTCAGGATTGTCGCAAGAGCAATCAGCCAGGTACTAATCCTTGAAGGCTTCCTTTTTCTGCTTACTGCCGGAATATCCCTTTTAACGGATGAACGACAAACTGCTGCAGTTTTCCTTTACTCCGCACTTATAACTCTTGTGACAGGCATTCTGGTTTTTACTCCTCTGAGAAATACTGAAAAAACATTCGGGACCAGGGAAGGCTACATAATCAGCCTGTTTACCTTTCTGATGTTCAGCCTGTTCGGGACACTTCCATTTCTGCTGGGTCATATCACTGGTTCATTTGCCGATGCCTTGTTTGAATCAATTTCGGGATTCACAACAACCAATGCAACCATCTTCCGGGATATCGAATCGCTGCCTAAAGGCATCCTTTTCTGGAGATGCCTCACTCAATGGATCGGCGGCTTTGTAACCATATCCCTTTCGCTTTATGTGCTTCCGATTTCCAGGTCACTTAATATTCAGCTGCCAACAAATGAGTTTTCCGGCCAGACCGCTGACAAGATCCTTCCGAAAACAATGGATATCGCCAAAAGACTTGCTACAGTTTACATAAGCCTGACATTAATTGAAACAGTGTTGCTGATGTTGGGAAGAATGTCGTTATTCGACGCATTCTGCCATTCAATGTCAACATTGTCAACTGGTGGATTTTCAACCCGTAATAATGGAATTGCTGCCTTTACTTCCCCATGGATAAGAACAGTGATCACCTTGTTTATGTTTCTGGCTGCAACCAACATCTCCCTTTTCTATTTTGCAGCCAAAAGAAATTACAGGAAGATATTCCAGAATGACGAACTGAAGATTTATACGGTAATTGTTCTGACAATCTCCGTCGTGGTATCTGTCATACTTTTCTTCCATCAGAAGTCAGGCCCGGGAGGCGCTGTATCCGATGGCTTTTTCCACGTCATTTCAATCCTGACCACCACCGGATACTATACGACTGATTACAGTCACTGGGGCAGCTTCCCTGTACTGATCATTATAATATTGATGTTTATCGGAGGAATGACAGGATCTGCCAGCGGCGGCATAAAAATTACAAGGTTGATCATCGTTATAAAAAACAGCAGGAGTGTGATCAGAAGACTTGTTCATCCGAGCGCTTATTTACCGGTTCGTGTTGAACACAGGATAATACCGGAGAATATAGTAATTAACCTGCTGGTTTTTACTGCAATATATCTGATTATGGCATGCCTGGGAACCCTGGTGATTTCAATGATGGATTATGACATCCTTACTTCATTGAGCACTTCCATATCCATGCTTGGCAATATAGGTCCGGGTGTTGGTACTTTCGGGCCTTTTTCCAGTTTCACAGAAGTCAGCAATACCGGAAAACTGCTGTTATCAGGGCTTATGCTCACAGGGCGAATGGAATTACTGGCCGTTATGGTTTTCTTTACAAGATCATTTTACAAAAAATGAATTTGCAAATGCCGCTCCCCCGTAACCAGATTACATCTCAAGTATCCCGAGCCCCTGCCGTATGATCTGAATTTCATCAGTGGTACAGTCCACTACGGTTGACGCTTCGTTCTTACCATAACCTCCGTCAACAATTATCTCTGCAAGATCTTTGTACTTTTCATGTATAAGCTCCGGATCAGTGATATATTCAACTATTTCATCACTTTCGTGAATAGAGGCCGTAACCAATGGTCTGCCCAGCTCCCTGACAATCTCCCGTACAATGTCGTTGTCGGGTATCCTTATTCCGACAGTCTTCTTCCTGTTCTTGAACAACCGCGGGATCTGGTTATTGGCTTTGACTATAAATGTAAAAGGTCCCGGAAGGTTCCTCTTGAGAAGTTTAAACACCGTATTGTCTCTTATGACGGTATATTCCGAAAGCTGACTCATATCATGAAATATAATTGACAGGTCGGGATTCAGGGGGTTCAATCCTTTGAAACGCGCAATTCTTTCAATGGTTTTCACAGCCTTTATGTCACATCCCATAGCATATATGGTATCGGTAGGATAAATTATGATGCTGCCTGAAGCAAGTGCGTCAACAACCATCCTGATACGTTTCGGATTAGGATTTTCAGGATAAATACGAAGCAACATGACCGTAGCAATTAGTGTGGATATGATAAAAAAACAACGGGTAGAAATGAGCGGGAAACCTGATATTCATATGATCAGCAGATACAGAAATCAAATATGGTTCCGGAAATTCCAGGTTTTGTTCATTAATTAACACAGTTTTATTACGGGTTCAAATAAAATGGGTAAGCTACTTATATCGCACCGCTACGACTGCCTACCCTTGCTACCTTCCGATCCTGGGGGAGTTCAGCAGGAGCTGGTCGTATAAGACTTACCCGTTGCAAAAGTATAAATTTCCTTCATCAAGCCCAAATAAATATTCCGTTTTAACCGATGGCAGCTTTTATGAAATTACAGTATATTTGTTGATTATCGTTTTTTTATTGACCAGTATTATTTCACCGCGTATGGAAAATAAAGTGTCCGTCTGGAAGGCAAATCTGAACAATGGACTGATCCTTGGCTCTATTGGAATTGTGTACTCCCTTGTAATGTATTTTCTTGATCTCTCCTTCAATAAGACACAGGGATATGTGTTTTACCTTGTTCTGATAATTGCAATGTATTTTCTGCTAAAGTCATACAGGGATAATTATATGGATGGATATATCACCTACGGGCAGTCGGTGGGAGCGGGCATGGTCATTTTCATTTACTATTCGCTCATTACAGCATTGTTCATTTATCTGCTTTATGCAGTAATTGATCCTGGACTTACAGAAAAACAGCTGGTTTTTGTAGAGGAAGAGATGCTGAAGAAGGGGATCCAGCAGGACGCCCTGGATGCGGCCATGACGATACAGAAAAAAATCATCAAACCCGGAATAATGGCTCCTTTCAGTATACTGGGCAATATAATTACAGGGCTTGTGCTATCGCTATTGGTATCCATTTTTATCAGGAAAGAAGGTAATCCGCTAATTGAATCTCCTGAGAATAATTAAATCTGATTTACATGGATCTTTCGGTAGTATTACCCGTCTACAATGAAGAAGAATCCCTCGCGGAACTTATCCGGAAGATAGAAAAGGTATGTGCGGCAGAAAAGCTTTCCCTTGAAATCATTGTTGTTGATGATGGAAGTACCGATTCGTCATGGCAGGTTATCAGCCGGCTCGCATCAGTAGCAAAACATATTAAAGGGATCAGGTTCAGGAAAAACTATGGCAAGGCGGCAGCGTTGCACACTGGATTTGCTGAGGCTGAAGGAGATGTGGTAATAACAATGGATTCCGATCTTCAGGATAATCCCGACGAGATACCGGAACTTTGCAGAATGATCAATAATGAAGGCTATGATATGGTATCCGGATGGAAAAAGAAGAGATATGATCCCTTTATAAAGCGGTTTACCAGCAAGATCTACAACAGTACTGCAAGGATGTATTCAGGCATCAGGCTTCATGACTTTAACTGCGGACTTAAAGCGTACCGGAATGAGGTTGTGAAAAGCATTGAGGTGTATGGAGAAATGCACCGTTACATACCTCTGCTTGTAAAAAAATCCGGATTTAATAATATAGGAGAAAAAGTTGTTGAGCACAGCCCGAGAAGATACGGAAGCTCAAAATACGGGGTCGACAGATTCATCAAAGGTTATCTCGATCTGCTTACAATAGGTTTTATAACCCGGTTTGGAAAAAGTCCTATGCACCTGTTTGGCTCATTGGGAACCCTTATGTTCATAATAGGTTTTTTTATGGCAGGATATCTGGGGATAAGAAAACTGGTTTTTATTGGAAATAACCTGAAGGCGCCTCTTGTAACCGACAGCCCATATTTTTATATTGCCCTTACCGTCATGATCATTGGTTCCCTGCTCTTTCTGACAGGATTTCTTGCAGAGCTCATAAACAGGAACTCCACAGAAAGGAACATCTATCTCGTGAGGGAGAGAATCAATACTGAAAAAGATACGGTTAAATAAGATCCCCGGATTATTTAAAGGGAACTGATCAGCTGCTGAAGCAGGCATTTATAAAAAACCTCCGTTATTGATTCGGTCATTTTATGCCACGAATATTTTTCCTTCTCCTTCCTGAGGGCAGCTGAAAAATCCTTCTCCCTTTCCTTTTCAAAATAATCAGCAATGGCTTCCGATATAAACCGCGGTTCAGGATTTACCACATATCCGTATCTGTTATGCTCAACAAATTCCTTGAGCCCTCCAACCTTTGTTACCAGGACCGGCTTGTCGAAATAAAATGCTATTTGAGTGACGCCACTCTGAGTGGCCGACTTATATGGCTGAGCAACAAGATCTGCAGCACAGAAAAAGAGCCTGACATCAGAATCATTAATAAAATGATCGAAAAAAATTATTTCATCTTCAAGATTATATTTTTTTATCAGTTTTTTGTATGGAGCGGGATTATCATAAAATTCACCCGCAACTATCAGCCTGATCTTCTTATTCCTGATTCGCACGCTTGCCAGCGCTTCTATAAGCAGACTGAGTCCCTTGTACTCTCTTATGATGCCGAAGAAAAGAAGGTAGGAATACGCCGGATCCAGCTTCAACGATGCCAATGCTTCTTCCTTCGGAAGTCTCCGGCCATAATTGTCAAAAAGCGGATGAGGAGAAAGGCATACAGGGATGTCGTGCCTCATAACTTCAATATCTTTCTGAACAAATTCCGAAAGGGCAATCGCACCATCTATACTCTTCAGAAAAAACTTAGTGAGCATCCTGTCTCCTACTCTTTTTTCATGAGGAATTGCATTGTCCACAATGGAAATTACAAGAGTGTATTTATTCGATTTTACAATCCTTGCAACAATTCCAAGGCATGGCGCAAGAAAAGGTATCCAATATCTTATTATAAGAATATCGGCCCTTTCCTTTTTTAGTTTTAGCCCCGTTCTTATCCAGCTGAACGGATTTATTGAATTAAGTTCCCTTGTAATTCTAATATCTTCCGGCGGCGGGCCTACAGTAAATTGTGTTTTCCCGGGGAATAAAAATGCAGGATATTGCAGGGTAAAAGTCTTAATATCAGCATCCTTGCCTTCAGAGATAAGCTGACGTGCCAGTCTTTCATTAAAGGCTGCCAGTCCTCCCCTGTAAGGGTATGCAGGTCCGAGAAAAGTGATTCTCATTAATCAAAACGATTAACCACAAAAATAGAAAAAACCAATAGTAAAAACCCTCTCCTTGTTTATTTTTAGCTATTTTTTGATCCTTCAGGTTTAATAGGTTGTGATCAGTAGACCTGTTTCTGCGTACAGTCTTCACACCCTGATAAAAATATTTTTACGATACAGATAATAAAGCAAAAGCCATACTGCCAGAAGAGATATAATACCTTCAGCCAATTCTGCCGCATTTCCAAGCGGTTTGGTTATCCAGCCGGTAAAATAGCCTGTAATTGTTGCCACAGGTACAATCCTAACCAGCAAGTATACAAATATTGAGTTCATTCCGATAACCCTGAAGAAAAATGACCATTTCCTTAAATTCCAGACATCGATCACCAGGTAGAACAGCGACATCAGGATAAAGCTTATTCCCCCGGCAAGTAAATTGTAGGTGGTGGTCCAGCATGCTTTTATCACCGGATAAACGGGTGACAGGACTAAACCTGCAGCGATGAGTACTGCACCGGTGCCGGCAAGAATTCCTGACTTCCCGTATCCGGAAAGCCCGCGGTCCTGAAGGATCCTTCCGGCAACTATTCCCATAAGTGTAATACCTATTGCTGACACTATACTCAGCCATCCAAGAGCATCATAAATACCCTGCTGGCCTGCTCCCAGCATGCCTTCCGGGCCATATGCCAGCCTGCCGGGCAGAAGCATCCGGTCGATATAGCCGTTGATGTGCCCTTCAGGAGTCAGTACACCTGCCCCCGCGCCTGGTACCGGTACAAAAAGCTGTAATACTGAAATACCTGCAAGTATTCCTGTCAGCCAGAATATTATTGTCCTTGACGATCCTGAGAATATGTATACAAGTGATGCAAAGAAATACGCAATGCCTATCTGGCCCAGAACACTGGCATACCTGGCATTGTCAAAACCATCGCGAAACACCCCGTTGTACAGAATTCCAAGCAAAATAAGTACGAGCATTCTTCTGAATATCTTCCATACAAGCCTGCTGCGTACGAAACCTTTCGAGAGGGATGATTTTACTGAAAATGGTATTGCAACTCCTGCAATAAACATAAACAGGGGAAATATAAGATCGTAGAAGCGGAAGCCTATCCATGTGACATGTGTCATTTGAACTGCAAGCGCTTTCAGCCATGGAGCCCCTGTCAGTCCGGCAAGTGAAGTGATGACAGAACCGCCCCCTATTATCCAGAGCATATCAAAACCCCGCAGGGCGTCAAGCGAAAGCAATCTATTCCCTTCAATCTTCCGGCGATTTTTATCGTTGCTTTTCATTTAAGAGATATGATGTTGTAACCTTGGAAAATCCGAAAGTATTTAGTAAACCAGATCCCGGAAAAGACTATTTCAATAGGGGTGCAGATTGCTCATCTGAGGTTGTTCCGGCTGGCAATTCAATAATCCTTAAATTCCGGAAATGAATCGGGGCTCCTTCCGATTCAAGGCATATATAGCCTTTCTTCTGAGAAGCTCCGGCTATTCCGTTAACAAACTTTCCGTTAACCGACAATTTAATTACCCCATCAACGCAAACGACATCATAGGTGTTCCATTCACCCCTGCCCTTGCAGCGGTTTTCAATTGATTTGCTTCTGTTTCCCCTCGGGTTGTCAGGGACCGTGGTAACCCCGCCGACACCAAAAAGTTCGCCATGAACATAGGCCTCAGGAGGAACAACCCCGTCCCTGGTATTAAGCCTGATCCAGTCAAGCTCCAGCATTTGCACTTCCACTCCGTCAGGCAGACGGGAATCAGCAGGAGGATTAGCACTGCTCCACACAAAGGTGCCGGAATTTCCCCCGGCCTCGAGGTGTTTCCACTCAACATGCATGATGAAGTTCTCATATTGCTTTTCCGATCTCATAACTCCTATGGGTTTACCGGAGCAGACCAGGATATCCTTCTCAACATGCCATGTATCCCGATCCGTATTTACATTTATCCAGATCAACGGCTGCTCTTTCTCCTTTGTACTGAAAATGGCTTTGTCTAACGATACGGACTTACCGAATGACAGCCGCTCGTTCTGGGCATGTCCCGACGATGTTGTCAGTAAGACAAATAAGGCAGACAGAATACCTCCTGTTACTGAGTTTCGCATTTCTTAAAATTAGATTTGTTTGATAGTCAAATATATTATGATTATTTATAAACAAAAAACAATCTTCGCCAGCATGCAGAAATGATCCTCACATACTGGTGCCGCAAAAAACGGGTATGTCATTATTCACCTGCAAAGACCCAAAAACCATCCGTCACCTGTATTGAGGCGGGCTCTGCATCAGGTCACCATTCTGCTTCCAGTGTTACAAACCCTTTGGCAGGAACAATGAGCTGACCGTCATCTGCCATCTCAATAAACCTTTCGTCCGGTCCTGCAATTCTAAGTGATACCTGTTTATCCTCTGGCCAGTTCAGGGTAATTTTCTCATCGCTGTCTGACACGGAACGGAATCTTAAAATCATTGACTTCCCCGTCTCCCCGACTTTCAATATGGTAAGAAAAATATTCCTGCTACCTTCAAATTGCAGGGGTGCCTGGACCTGGATTTCCTTTCCTGCCGGGCATGCAATGAGTGGCTGAGCCTGTTCCAGTCCAAACCTGTTCGAAACCGCGGCATCATATCCTGAATTATGAGGCAGTAACCTGTAACGGAATTCAATCGATCCATCCTGGCTCAGCGGAAAGTTGGTGTGCCAGTGATTATTAAGAGCCCAGGAGTATATTATGGATGAGGGTTCCAATTTTCGTATCCATTTCGGGGAATTGGCAGCTCCGCCCAGAATATTTGCAGTAATGGTTCCATTCTGGAACAGGGGAGCATCGGGAGAACAGAACGTCACTCCCCTGTCACTGTTGGAAATGTCCAGCCAGCGCTGGAAAGTAATCCAGTTCCTGTTTGCTTCCGGCAGCTGATCCTTTTCCAGTTCGGTCACTCCCCAGGGAATGTCGAACCTGACAGCCGGCGAAGGAACATTGAATCCAAAACCAAAGTGAATCCCTTCTTTTTCGGTTACCGCTATCTTGTCAACAATATTTCTGATATCCACAAAAGGCTGCCCGGAATAAAGGGTGATTTCGCGGACAAGGCTCCTGCAACCTTCTGCATCCGATATAACCTGAAGTGTCGCAAGCAACGGACCATTCTCCTTTAAAGTTATCCTGACATTCTTAGCAGACGTTGCCTTTTCCGGCGGATCCTCTCCATGCAGGTACCGGTAACTGTTAATGAGGCTTTCTGAACCACTTTCGGCATAATCATACCCCGAACTGATGAGGCTCGATATATCTCCTGTCCGGGGATCGAGTGTTACTCTGATTATGCCGTTATCAAGGGTATAGCCCGCTGCAATGGCGCCGGCACTCCTTACTTTCTTTTTACTGAGAGTGTACACGACTGAACCAAGGGCAGGGATCCTGCCTGCCGCAAAAACCAGTCCGCCGGATGCAAGCTTCTGACATGAAAGTTGCCGGCCTTTATCATCGATTACGGAATTGTAATTCCCGGCCTGATCCGGGGCAAGATATATTATTCCATCCCGTTCCCATGAAAGTGTATTAAAAACAGCAATAAACCTGCTGTTCTCCTGCCTGATTCGTTCGAACGACCTGTCAAGAAGGGATGAACTCATTTCCCGTGCTGTTTCAAAAAATCCGAATTTAACTTTCAGTATGTCATTGGTTATGGGCTGCTTCTGCGGATCCATGAAGCACCAGGTGTGTTCTGTACCCAGAATTATATTCCGCCAGGCCTCTGAGATCTCCCTTCGCGGGGGCGGCAGGTCTCTGTTAAGCATAGCCCAAAGGGTTTCAACCTGTATGAGCCTTTCCTTCGAAGCCCTGTTCATAGCGGTATATTTTGCCGCCGTCCCCAGTCCGTCGGTCCAGTATTCCGTAAAATCGCCCGACAGAACGGGAAGACTGTCTCCATACTTATCATCAAAGGCCTTCATCATCTGGGTTGCACCGGCTATTATAAGATGAGGATATGCATATTCTTCATTCCAGCTTCTGACAGCTTCGGGAAGATCTGCATCTATCGGAGTATTGTCTGCCATTGCCCAGGTCATGAGAAAAATATCATAGGGATAATAATTCGAGTTCTCAAGCATGGGAAGTTTTTCCGCGAGATACTTATCAACAAAGAAAGCCCGGGGATTATCCGATTTTACGATCTTCAGAAGCGTGGTACTGTCAGTATGTCCGGCCATCAATGGCCAGTACTGGAATCCCTTGTAAATGGCACCGGGATTATAACTTCCCGGCTGAAAGAAAAGAATCCTGGATTTCCCATCCTGGCTTTTCCACCAGAAGGGTTTGAAACTTAAATCGGTTGACAATCCCACCCTGTCGAATCCATTATTCAATGCAAGGCAATACTTTATTCCCATGGCTGCTGCAACGGGAACAATTCCCCAAGTCATTCCCGGGATGTCAACCTGAACCAGAGTCTCTATATTTTTCCCCGTCAGTTCTTTCATCCGGGAACAAATCCTGAAAAACTCAAAGAGCTCCTCGTCTGCCGCAGCGGATGTATTGGTATGTACATAGCCGGCATCCAGTTGGAGCCAGCCTTTCTGAACAGCCTCTATGACAGCCTGTTTTTGTCTTTCATTTGCTTTACTCAGATACCTCTCAACAGGCCAGAGTACCTCAGGGTTCCAGAGATATTTTGCACCATCAGGGTAGTTTTGGGTTCTTTTTGCGAGATCAATACCGTATATCAGGTTTCGTTTGTGAATTAGCTCCACATTTTCATGGGTATTTGTATATCCAATATCCACGTGTGAATGAGGGTAGATGTATACGGTCCACTGCCGTTTACGGGGCACTCTGATGCCGGTTGTTATTTTTTTCCTGCCGCTGCTCAGTTGCACCGTTACCTCATCATCCGAACTTACACCAATACCTTCGGGAAGCAGAACTGCCAGACTATCAATACCCTCAGGTTTTTCAATATTTATTTTTTCTGACTGGCCGTTATATTCGACCGACAACGTACCCCGGCCAACAAATCTGTTCCCCGGAAAATACAGCATCACCTCCCTCCCGGGTTTTCCATCCTGGCGATGCCGATAGTAGGGTCTAACCTCATACCTGACTGAATCCGGAAAAGAAGATGCCGGCCTTTGGCGGCTCGGGTAATCCTGCCCGAATGATGATGGCAAAACCGTTATAAAAACAATCAGAAAAAAAATCGAAAATCTCATATTCATAATATAATCTGAATTTGCAGGATTATACCGGATTTTACCGGGTACATTATCCAACACATTTCAAACGCCTCATATAATGCTTGTTTCTCATTCCTCACATCCTTTCTGATCAGTTCCGGTCAGTTACAAACTATGTTTCTTTTTCACTGAACCCCGGCTTCTTTGGTTATTTCTGTCAGAAAGTTGTCCGACATTTTTTGGCCTGAATCACATCATTTCAATTTTACCTGCCCACTTTTCAAGCATGTTTATCGCATCATACAAAACTCCCGCTTCACCCCTGAACGTTCCCGATCCCCTGGGCTGGTTATCGATTGAATACCACTCATAAAAGCCATTGTTGTCTTTCACCCGTTTCACCATCGGTGCTATCTGTTCATAGGCCTCCTCAACGAACCCATGAACTACAAGCTGCTGTATCATCCTTCCCCCGAACCATGTCCAGTCTCCGCCATTCTGATAACTGTACTCCGGATTCATTATCCTGTTGGCAAAGAATCCCTCCGGATAAGGAGGATAAAGTGTTAACCCGATAGTGGCTGCTCCGGCAAGCTTCACCCTTCTTATCATTTCATCCAGCGACATTTTGATCTCATCCCGGCTGAGGAGTCCGGCTTCAATGGCTATGGCAGTACCTCCGAAATAATAGATCTGGTTCTCATCAAAGTCGGGAGGGAACGGGGAGCCCCTGTCGAGGTAAATATGAGGCCTGAATTTACCAGCTGAAGCATCCCAGAGATATTTCCTGCAATTGTGTGCAAGTGAATCCCTTATATTACCAAATTTTTCTGCTGTTGCGGGAACGAGTTCTGCCAGATTATCCAGCGCAATGATAAACATGGCATTGTCATAAATATCTATTGCAGGATGGGTGTTCTCATCAATATCCACGCCCCAGCCATGTTCCGGCTGAACATCACCCCAATCGGCAGTGGTGGCACCGATTATCAGTCCGTATTCCCTGCTGAATCTGTGGTTCAGCAAAAAATCCATGGCATCAGTCAGCCGTTCGGCAACAGTTTTTTTATTGACTTCCTCATCCAGAAATGCGCGGTCTCCTGTTGTTTTAACATATTTGTACACAGCCTGGACCAGTGAGGATTCCTGGTCAGTTTCCACAGTGTTCTTATGACCCGCGTACCGGGGTTCGAGTTCAGAATAAATAAAATCCGATTTATCACCACTTATCTGTTCCGCCGGCGTAAAACCGTCAATAATATTCCCGTCTGCTCCCTGCATGCGGAAGAACACCAGCAGGTTCTCCTTCAGGTCTTCCCCGGGAAATACTTCGGAAGCCAGTTTTATAAAAGTATTATAGTCGCGGATCCATACTTCCCTGTAACCGTCTCCGGCATTAAATCCGGTCTTCATTACCTCAAGTGCCTTTTTCTTTGTGAAAGCGAAATATTCATCATTCACTATCATGCGGGCAAGTTCCTTTTGCTTCTTTTTTCCGGGAGAAACACCACAAGAGGCCATGAAAGCCACGATAAAAACACAAGTAAGACTTAGCGGAAATTTCATACTCTCAGAAAATTAGTTTTTTATTTAAATGATATACTGCCAGCAATAACACTCATATCATGCCAGCAGTGCAAATTTATCGAATTTGAGCGTCAATATTCCTATTGCTGTCTGTATTCAAAAGCAACAAGTGTTCTCGGCGAGATCCCTTTCAGGGTCACAACATTCCCGTTTTTTGAAAGAGCCGCTTTTCCGCCCGAGGGGATCAACAAGGCCTGACGTGCATCAGTAACCTTTGGCAGTTCGATTGTTGCATCCACAGGTTCATCATTGAAATTTTCAATCACGATATGACTGTCACCTAAAAGATAGAATGAGACTTTAACGGGGGCATTGAATTTAATTCCCAGCGGAGCAAGCAGGCGGTCGCGGAGAGGTTGGATTTCCTCTTTTGTCATTTTCAGGAATTTTTTTGGGTCATCACCCGATTTGAATACCATCAGATTTTTATTTTCAAGCAGGGTCTGATCTGACAGTCGATTTGCCAGCTCTTCCGTCACCGCTACCTGCTTTCCCGAATTGAGAACACTGTAAAGCTTGGAGGAAAACGACGGGTCTTTGAGAGCATGTGTTGTATAGATCACCGAGGGATCGCTGCTTGTCAGTTCATGACCAGGTATGAGAGGCAGGCCAAGCATTCCCAGGTAACTGAAAATATACGGCTCTTTGATGGGCTCACTGTTTGGCAGCTTTGGCAGATAAATACCCTTCAGGGCTTTGCCTCTGACAAGCCGTGCAAGATCGAACAGAAGAGGGATCTCTTTCTTAAGTGCATCAACATCGGCAATGGGCGTCCCATCCCAGCCATCATATGTATTTGAATTTGTCTGCAGGCTCCCGTAATGGAAAAGCATAATCTCCCTGCCATTTCCCAGAACAGTCTGGCGGGCCTGCTCCACATAGTATTTCGGTGTAGTACCGAGAGCATCGATCCATCCGCCGCCGGCTTTGCCTGCACCGATTCCGTCGAGCCACCTCATGATAAAAAAGGCATTGTACTGAACAGTTCCCCCGGGTTTTATATCGAAATTGTAATCACGGGTCTCGGTACCCACCCAGGTATAGTCATAGTCCATGCTCTCCCTTACAACCTCATAGCCACGCTCATGGAAATAATCGTACCACAGAGGATATTTAATAATGATTTCCGCTTTCGGATTAACCCTTTTTGCCGGCCTGATGATATGATCATTGCTGAATTTCACAAGGAGGTCGCTGCGGAACTTAGCCCAGGTAAGATCACCTTTTGCGGCAATACAGTCTTCGCATGTACATTCGGTGAAGAGGAAATCATCGATCATTATCAGGTCAAATATCGATGCGGTATATTCAAAGATCTTTTCAAACTCCTTAACCGTACTCTCATGGGTATAACACGGGGTCATCCCCCAACCACCCACACCGTTCTTTCCTACCCTCACAGTAGTTACGCAACCTGCCACATCAAATCCTTCTTTCCTAAAGCGATCCCTTGCATTGACAAGAGTTTCTTTTTCAGCATAATATCCACCCCGGAAGCTTTCAATAAAAACCCTGGTAAGTCCGGTTTCCTTACACCATTTAACAGCTGCATCAAGGCCTTCAGCTGTGTTGATCTTGTCGCGGCAATCCTGTGCCGTAAACAGGGTTGATAATACAAGAACATCCTTGTTGTTCAGGGCAGTCTTCCATAATGACTGGGCATAACTGGAAACAGAGCTCAGCAGAGCCACTGTTATTCCAATAACAGCTGATTTTTGCAAGAGATTTTTCATCATCATTGAATTTACTGGTTTATGAATTAATAAGTTGCATATTATTCCTTTTAATGACTCCCGGGACAATACTTAAACAGGGCTTTTTCCGCATATACCAATGAACAGCAAAAATTATTCTCCCGGCTGAATAAAATAGCTCAATCGTGTTCTATGCAGGCAGCTATCTGAATAATTTTCCTGAAACCTGCAAAGCGGGGATCTGCCGACACCTGATCTTATGCCAGGCCCAGTATCCGTTTTGCATTTCCTGATCTGATCAGTTCTTTTGTGTTTTCATCAGCCTCATCATCACTCATCGACTCAATGCGGAGCCTGCCCGTGAGATAGTCGAGTATCGGAGAATGGGTCCCAAATGCAAACCTTTCCCTGCCAAAGCGTTTTAAAAGCAGGGCCAGATCATTATTATCCCTTATTGACCTTCCGGATGTGTCAAAAACCAAATCAGTCCTTTTTATGATATCCGTTTCTCCGGCATCCAGTGAAATACTGTTTGCGAGATTAACGATTATATATTTTGCATCCGGGACAGCTTTAATGACCGGTAAAACATTTCTTAATGACCATTCCCTGAAAATAATATCTGACTTTACCGGGGCACAGAAATCATAATGTGGCAGATCGAGCCATGATTTCTGCCGGCTGTCGACCATCCTGATATCAAATGCCACAGGCAGCCCCCGGTCGCGTGCCATTTTCACAAGTTCAATAAGCGCAGGATCGGTAATTTCGTAGTCGTGGTACTGGGGAAACAATCGCAGTCCTTTCATCCCCAGCCGGTTTACAGATATTTCAAAATCATCTTTCCAGCCGGCATATATCGGGTTTATTATGGCAAAAGGGATGAATCTTTCCCGGAAGCGGCTATCGGAACTGATTTCCCCGTACAATTCCTCATTGGCTGATTGAGTGTTCTTGTAGAAAATACCATTAAGACTGGCAACTACAGAAACATCTATCCCGAACCTGTTCATTCTTTCAAGAAGCTCTCCACAGGTGTTGTACCGGAGTTTCTTGAACGGCCAGTGGCCGACATATGCATTAATATCAAGCAACATTCCGGCCTCCTCTTTTCAGCAGATTATTGTAATTGTCAAAGAAAATCTTCTTTTTCTGTGCTTCGGTGGCATTTGAGGCAAGTATCTTACCGATACCATGATGGTAACAGTTATCCGTACCGAAAAAGATCCGGTCTTCTCCGAGCTGTTCTATGGCAAAGTCGATCATATGTTCTTCATTGTTGCTGCCCCCGGTGTCAACAAAAATATTCGGGCACTGTTTAAGCATCTTGCACTCATATTCCCAGTCGCCGCCCCCCCCGATATGGGCAAAATGAAACATTGCTTCAGGATATCTTTTTGCTGCTTCAACCATATCCTCGGGAAGTGTTGTTCCCGGAAACCGCCCGGTATCGTATTTCATCCTGTAGCCCCCCATACCCATCTGGCAGAAAGTATGCATAAAAACCACCATTTTCAGGTCGATCAGTTTTTCGATTATGGGATAATACAGCGGATCATTCACTTTCACCTGTATATAACCCTTGTATCCGGACATACCGAGGTCAACACATCTTTTAATCTCTTCAAGCGATTCTTTCCGGTAGATCGGATTCAGGGTAAAAAAACCCACAAAACGTCCGGGATAAGCTTTCATGGCTTTATATACTTCATCGTTATGCTGCCGCACAACATCAGGACCTTCAGGTTCCGTGCCTGAAAAATTCGTTACAGGCCGGGAGATCTGAAGCCACTCTATTCCCAGCCTGTCGGCTGTTTCGATCTGCTTTGCCAGATCATCTTCCGGATGGCAGTGAGCATCGATCTTCCTGTATTTCATTACATCAGCCATAATATCATAGGGTTCAACTGCCCGATGCACATCCGGAGAACAGCCTGCTGCAAAGCTGCTTCCCATCATCACGCCAGCTGCAGTGAAGGAAGTTGTGCCGATGAACTTCCTCCGGTTTAATATTCTCGCCATAATATATTATCTTTCCTTAACTTACTATAAGTATCCATATTTCATTGCCATCGTATTATCCGCGCGAACGATCCTGGATAATCTCAGCCTCCCTGAGGCCCTCATCGTGTGATTTCAGATTGAATTCCTTAGCAATATCAGCTATAAAAATATCGGGAGACAAACTCTCGATTATCGTCCATTCCTCCTCATGAAAGACTTTTATTCTTACTTTCCTGCCGTATTTCTGTTCAATCTCCCTGACTTCCTTCAGGTAGTCATATGTCGGCAAAAAAATCTTCTCCAGATTTACCTGACCGCAATAGAAGTTAGGATTCCATATACCGGTTGTTGCCAGAGTCTCTCCCGAAATATCGCATACTTTTGCGTTGTTTTTATTTGTACTGGAGGCCACGATGCATTTATACCTCAAAGCTTTCATATTAAGTTGCATTCCGCCGTCAAATGCCGAACACCAGAAAATAATCCTTGCTCCCTGCTCATTAAGCATTTTCCATCCGTCATCCCAGTTTATATCATAACAAATCTGAATGCCAACCGGTCCGAACTCAGTTTTTATGGCCGGCTGGAACAATGCGCCGCAGGAAATTCCATATTTAATCATTCCTGTCGTTTCATGGATCTTGTTGTACTGGCCAATACTTTTCCCGCTCCTGTCAAATACCACGGCCGAATTGTAAACCCTGCCGCCCGATGATGTATAAACAGGGCAAATAGTGTAACACTCATTCTGCCTTGAGAACTCTGAAAACTGCTCCAATACCTTTTCTGAAATCTCAATCTTCTCCTTCAGGGTGGTCTCCTTATCGACATATTCAAATGGGAATACCTCCGGAAGACATACGAAATCAGGTTTGTGGATCTTGACATCAGCAAGTATACCAAATACGCGTGCAACCATCTCCTCGGGTGTTTTTGTCCTTATCCCGGCTTGTGAGATGCCGGCGATCCATACCTGTCGCGGTGGGCTGTCACCATGACCGGGCTGTGGAAGGGGCGTGCCAGGAAAGGAAAAAGATGCAATTGGAGCCATTCCTGCCGTAAGTGCAGTTTTTTGTACAAAGTCACGTCGGGAAAATTGCTTTTTACTCATGGCTGAGATTTATAACAGGGTTAACTTAATAAGAACTCTAACTTATGCATTTCGCTGATTCGGGCATTCCTTTCTGATGGAATACTATCAGGGCCTGCGGGCCGGGAGCCATTTGGACCTTCCGCCCGTTTCGGCAAGGAACTTCATTGATTGCTGATGGCAGATCAGCTGGGCATTGAGCAGATTATCGGGAGACTCTATCTGTCTTTCCCTTGTTGTACTGTTTGCGGAAAATGCATGACTGGGTGACTCCACGACTACACTCAATGCACCGCAATGCCAGTTGAGTGCCCCGTCAAGATTATAAACCCCGGATGAGGCATTTTCGGGATTTCCTTCAATCACCGGATCATTTGTCCGCTGAAGTCCTCTGAGTGCCAGTTCTGAATGGACGTATCTGAAAAGAGTGTCAAAGACCGGCCGGAGCGCCGGTTCTCCGAGCGGCCGGTCCATCCGCATATAAACTGCGCCGGTATGGAGATTTATGATCAGATCCGGCTTCTCACGTTCGGTAAGATCAAACAGTGCCCGTGTCTCCGGCTGTATATTCCCAAGAAAATCATCATGCATGAAGTTGACGCCTGCATCGTTTGGATAGCCGCCGGGGAAACCCGGTTTGGAAAAATCCATTGGAATAAACTCCTTTATCTGCGGCCATCCGGTTATCGAGCCGTCGGGCTTCCCCCCGGTGTTAAGAAACTCCGGAACTGTAAATACGGTATCCCTGTAAAGCTCCATCCTGAGAGGTATTCTTGCCCTGCCGTCAGGATTTGTTACAGGGATAAGCACAATACGGTCAAGCCTTGAAACAACCTCTGTTATACCAGGCCATTCCATGCCCCTGAGATCCTTACCCGTTTCAATTACTGAGATGAGGTTGACCATTCCCACAATTCCCTCAAACTCACCCCCGTGAACGGCCGCCATGGCCATGTAAACAGTCTTGTCATGATCATGACCCCTGTAGGCCCGTACATCGCCGAATCCCAATGATCCTGAGAATGTGGTTGTACCTTTGCCCTGACGCTGTTTTCCATAAAAAACCGCCCTGATTGGCCTGCCTCCGGCGGATACGCCTATGATTTCAACCTGCCCCTTCTTTACTGTTTTTTCAAGAAATTCATTGACCCCGTCATAGCTCGAAATCCAGAATGGCGGAATATCCGGGGCTTCCCGAAGGTAATCCGGAGGAATGTCAAATGACCATTGCCTGCCGATCTGGGATTGATGACCGGTACAACCGTGAGTAAAAAATAATAATGTAAAAAATAAAGCAGACAGTAACAATGCTGGATTTCCAGGTGCTTTAATTGATATGATTGATTTTTTACCGGAATTCACGATGATTCCGTCAAAGCCAAAGGGGATTTTTCCTTTCATTTTGCATCAATTATATGGGTCATAAAAATTAAACAAAACAGCATTCTGCCTTAGTCTGCTATATATCAACATATTGATTTCTTCAGCCATGGTAACCACAGTATGAATTTAATTAATTTTCATCAATAAACCAGAGATGCGTGTTGCCGTAAGTTTTACCTGCAAAATGGTACCCGGTGTCCGGTATTCGGTATTCGCTGTCCGGTGTTCGGTATTCAGTGTTTGGTGTTTGGTTGGTAACTAAACTGCGTCAAAAACATAACCCAAAGCTCTAAACCTTAAACCCGAAACTCGAAACCCGAAACTCGAAACCCGAAACCCGAAACACTGAATACTGAATACCGCTTGCATAAAAGGCACGGAATTTGTAATTTTGGCCGGTAATACCACGGGGCTGACCTGGTTTTGACAGCATGTGGGGTGGTATGCAAGCATGCAGGATGTGGTGACACGTTCCTTGAACAGTGTTACAAAACAATAACTGGCGAATACAATTACGCTCTCGCTGCCTAAGCGAATAAAGTAGCTTAAGCTTTATCCCGGCCAGGTTGCCGGGACGGGACGTTTCCCGGGCGGTCATGCCCTGATCCAACCCGATACGGAGACGCACGCAATTCAGGGCTGGCCCGACGATTGTTCCGGTCCGACGGTGAGAAAAACAGGAAATAAGGGCATATTAGGTCGTTCTGCAGCTGATGTGCCTCGAAAATCAAGCAGGACTAAGCATGTAGAAAACATATGGTCTCCATGCCTGGACGCGGGTTCGACTCCCGCCAGCTCCACGTTACTCCACATTAATTAAGTGTGGAGTTTTCTTTTTATAATATAACCTGTTACATGCAACAACAGCAGTATATTAATATGTCATTGACTACCTGTGTCTGACAATGGCAGTCCCACCATCAACGCTGACGACAACAATATACTGAACATTGTCCACATTTAACCGGAATACCTCGGTTCTGGAATTGAGATTGGTTATCTTTCCTGATGACTGGGCAGGGAAAACTGCCGGATCTGATCTGAACGAAATGACCATGAATAAAACCAAACCCGTAATTAATCCGCATATCGCTCCCGTAATGAATTTCATGTTTTTCATTTTGTCTGATAGTTTATAATTAATCTGAATGAAGGCTGTGCAGCTTAAATGTAACCGATATTTAAATCATCTGCAACTATATTATGTTTGCCGCAATTGCCCTGAGTCCTGAGTATATCTTCCCGAAGATACAATTTCCCGTAATGAAGCTCCCGGCATTATCCTCCCGACATAATAATTGAAAATCAGGATCGATTCTTTGTTGCCGGAAAGCCTGTTTTTAATATATTTGAAGCCTGCAAACAATATTCTCACTGAAAAATCAAACAAGTTATATGAAAAGAATTTACGGCATCGTGTTTCTGCTGCTGACAGCAACCGTAACATGGGCGCAGAACCGGGTATTATGCTCCGATTGGAAGATTTCGGGACCGAACCAGCTGTATTTGCCGGTTTTTGCGGATGAACGATCTGTTGATGGTAAAAAATTCGATCAGGCCGCTTTGATGGAAAACATACTGGCAGATAAGGAAGGAGTGGACAAATGGAATACTCTGAATCTTGTAGGCGACAGTCTGATACCGCCTGTCAGCGGAAAAAACCAACTGGTTCAGCTAGCCGGTTTTCTGAAAAGCGACCGCTGGACAAAAGCCTCTGTGAGTATTTCAACCAATGCCCTTTTCGAGCTGTATCTCGACGGCAACAGGATAAAGACCCAGGGCATGACATCTGTAAAGCCTGTGAAGATAGAAATGAGCCTGACAACAGGTGTTCACGGGTTGTTGCTTAAAATGCTAAGTACAGAAAAATCGATGAAGTTTTCTGCAAGCGTTGAAGCAGTAAATGATTCGGCAAAGCTGTTCTGGACCACCAATGCCAGACGTACTCTTACCATTCACGACATTCTCGAAGGTGAAAAGATGTCAAATGCATTGTTATCAGCTTCAGGGAAATACCTGCTGATCCGGACAAATACTATTCTCCCTGGCAGTGGAAAATCACAGTTTTCATTCAGGGTATACGACATGGAATCGAACCGGAATCTGTTTGCACTGCGAAACAATGCCTTACGTGCCGACTGGCTTCCAAAAACCGATCGTCTGTTTTACCAGGTTGATAATGAAGGAAGTAGTGATATATATTTATTTGATATAAAGACAGGCGAAGAAAGTCTGGCAGCTTCGGGCCTGAAGTCACCCCGTGGAATAAAATGGTCACCTAATGAAGATTACTTCCTGTTCTCACGTGATGAAGAGGCTGAAAAACCAGGCGACCTGAAACGTGTTTTCAACAATGATGATCGAATTCCAGGTACCCGCAGCCGCTCATATTTATATTGCTTCGATATGAGGACCAGAATGGCACGGCCATTAACAGCCGGCGGTGAATCTGCCACCCTTCATGATATCAAACCTGACGGCACAAGGATCCTGTTCTCAATCTCACGGACCGATTACAGCGAAGTACCCTTTTCGAAACAAAACCTTTACGAACTCGAACTCGTATCAATGAAACCCGATACCATCTGGCAAAACAAACTCCATGCCGGGTATTGCCAATATTCCCCTGACGGAACACAGCTCCTGGTAACAGGAAGCTCAGAAACCTTCGGCGACATGGGTGTAAAGGTAAGCCCGGAAAGGATCCCTAACAGCTATGACGAACAGCTTTTTCTCTTCGACATCGGGTCAAAAAAAGCCGAGGCGCTGACACGCGATTTTGATCCGTCTGTCGGAAGCGTTTATTGGACCTTCGATGGAAAAATTTACCTTACAGCCGATGAACGTGACTATGTTAACCTTTACCGGTTCGATCTTAAGAAACGTAATTTTACAAAGATCAATGTTCCAGTTGAGGTCATCAATTCAGTTAATTTTGCAGCACGAAAACCGGTGGCCGTTTTTGAAGGAAGCAGTATCAGTACCCCCGGAAGACTGTATGCCATCGATCTGAACAGCGCAAAATCAACACTGCTTCTCGATCCAGGAAAAGAAATGCTGGAAAATGTTGAATTCGGACAAACGCAGGAGTGGAATTTTATTAACAGCAGGGGGACAACTATCTACGGGAGGATTTACTATCCACCGGGTTACGATCCCTCAAAAAAGTATCCAGTGATCGTGAATTACTACGGCGGAACCTCCCCTACCAACCGGGCGTTCGGAGGCCGTTATCCCAAAAACATCTGGGCGGCGGAAGGTTATATGGTATATGTATTACAACCCAGCGGATCAACCGGCTTCGGTCAGGATTTCTCAGCCCTTCATGTTAACGGATGGGGGCGCGAAGCAATCGACGATATTATAGAAGGTACAAAAAAGTTCCTGGAAGCATTTCCCTCCGCCGATGCCGAAAACGTGGGTTGCATTGGCGCTTCATACGGAGGGTTCACCACCATGACACTGCAAACACGAACCGATATTTTTAAAACCGCTATCTCCCATGCAGGAATAAGCGATATCTCCAGCTACTGGGGGGAAGGCTACTGGGGATATTCGTACAGCTCAGGTGCAACCAGGTACAGCTATCCATGGAACCGAAGGGATATCTACGTTGATAACAGCCCGCTTTTCAATGCCGACAAATTCCGGAATTCAATTTTACTGTTGCATGGCACCGACGATACAAATGTACCGGTTGGCGAAAGCCTGCAGTTTTATGCAGCCCTGAAAATACTGGGAAAAGAAGTGGAAATGGTTCTGATCAGCGGTGAGAACCATCATATACTCGATTACAAAAAGCGTCTTCAATGGCACGATACCATTATGGCATGGTTTGATTATAAACTTAAAAACCAGCCAGGACACTGGAACGAAATGTATCCCGAAAAAAATCTGTAGGAAAAAAGACCCACCACTGGCTTATTCTTCATGAGAAGGACCTGGTAAGATTCCATAGAAAAACGGAAGTTTAAGGTCAGCAACGCCTGATTTCCTCCAATTTGAACATTTACTATTGAATCTGCCCGGCAAGGCAAAATCAGGATCCCATTTTCCAGCCATTTACTACTGACGCATGCTTCGGTACCAGGTAAAGATTCGACAATACTCTGCCGACAATGAAAGATACAGAGGCAGCAATCACGCCTATCAGGTCAAGGAACACTACACACACAAGCAATATTATAATTATACCGATAAGCTCTACTGCTGTTGCAACCGAGATCGGACCCGTAGTTCCGTTAATTATTTGGGTGGATCTTTGGAAGTTCAGCAAGACAGTTAGTGCCGGCAGCAGTATCAGGATCTTCAGAGGAAGATATGCCAGGCCGGCTAGTTCCATACTCAGCCCCGAAATATTTGTGAACCACAGGTCAGCCAAAGGAGTGAAGGCAAGTACAGATATCAGCACCGTTACCGCAAATGCAAGATAAATCGCAAAATTCCTCAATTCCCGGTAGTTTTGTTTTTCCTTCCCTATCAGTGCAATATTCACCTCCTGGTACGACAAACCCATACTCCTGAAAATAAATACCAGTGAACTCACGACCGGAAGAACAGCCAGTGACTCAACCGCCATTCGGCTTCTTCCCAGGAAAAAAGTTACGAAAGGATGCACCCCGAGCGAAAGTATTGAAGTCAGCGCAAGGGGGAAATAGAACTTTGAAACCGATCTCAGGCTGAGATTACCGTTTACCGTATCGTTCTTAAGCATCAGATCTTTAAGGGTCCTGGAAACCATCATCCTTGTGGCTATAGCTTCGCAAAGTACGGCCAGCGACATTGCCCCCGCACCAACGTATGCCCCGTTGATTCCCGTAAAAAACAATATCAAACCCATAATTACAATTACCGATAACCTTACCAGGGTACCATATGTCACCCGTCGTGTCAGATTATTCCTGATAAGGATACCCTGGTAAAATCTCCTGTAACCAATTGAGGCGGCCCAGGGAATAAAGATCAGGAGAGCGACATGGGCGAGTTCTGCCACGTTCCCCGGAACTTCCATCAGATCAATGACAATGAACCTGAAGACCGGAGGGATAAGGATGACAAGCTGAATACCGGTAATGGCCGCATTAAGTATATCGGTGAATTTTTTCAGTTTAATGTAGGAATGGCGTCCGGTTACCAGAGCGGTGGATGCACTCATCAGCATGATAATCGGCGACTCAATGATGGTTGCAAAAGATCCGGCAATGCCAAAGGCGGCAAGATTGAACTTGGCATCATCAAGCCTTGCGATAAAGGCAATAAGAAAAGGCTGCTCGATGGCCATCATAAGCCAGGTAAGGGCCAGCGGCCCCCAGAAAAGAAATATCCTCCGGTATGTCAGCCTTTCAGTTACCTCCACACTATCAAAATCGCAAAGATAGACAATTCACTGCGATGGAGATCTTTTTCATCTTTTCACTGATCAGCCCGGACTCAATCAGTATTAATGTCATTATTAAATCCCGGGGCAATACGTGAAAAAGTTGTTAATAGTTCATTGTCTGAACAAAATATATTTTTTTTCGTTACTATTGCAGCTACTTTTATCGTAAAAATGATTAAGAAAACAGCAGCAAGTGCTTTTTTAATTCTTGCCGGTTTATTACTGCTGGTTCAGGCTGCTGTGCCGCATCATCATCACGGTAAACTGGTCTGTTTTGCAAAATCCCATTGCATCAATGATGAACCAACAGATGACAGGGGAAATAGCCATCCCGATCACAGTAATGACGGTGATTGCGGTTCTGACAATTGTATGTTGAAAGAACCTGCCCTGATCAGCTCAAATCAGCCGGATTCAGGGTTTAAGTTTTTAAATAAAAACTCCTGCCAGGACTGGAATGATAATTCTCCGGCAGGTATCCCGGGCAGTGAAACGGACAATCAGCTATCTGCTTTACTGCATTCAGTTATACAAACAAAGATAAGTTTCCCTGACCCCGGCCTTTCTTTTACCTCCAAAGGTCTGCGCTCCCCGCCAGCAATCTGATCTTCCGTACTGATTTATATGACAGCATTCCGCAGGAATTTAATGTTCAGCGGGATCTATCCATTATTTATTCTATTCCCAAACAGTCATTCACATGAATTTAAAATATTTTCCGGTTCCGCTGATGATACTGCTGATCTCATCATGTAATCCCGATCATGGTACGGAACACCATGACCATCATGAAGAGACAAAGATTCAGTTTACAGCATACAATCAAAACCATGAGCTGTTTGCTGAGGCAGATCCATTCATTACAGGGCATACCTCAAAAATAATGACTTATCTATCCAGCCTCTCTGATTTCAAACCAGTGTCCGCGTCTGCAGTAACCCTGAAAATGACTGTCAGCGGGCAAACCCGCGAGCAAACAATTGAAAACCCTGCGCAAAAAGGAAAATTCAGCTTTGAAGTCAAACCTGAAAAGAGCGGGAACGGCACATTGGAATTCATTGTCAAAACCGACACTGGTAATGAAATAATCATTGTTCCTGAAATAAAAGTATATTCCAGTGACCATGAGGCAGATGAGGATCCCGAAGTACATTCACACACTGCAGCAAATACCACGGTTTTTACAAAAGAGCAATCCTGGAAAATTGATTTTTCAACCGGCTACCCTTTGAGGGAGTCATTCGGACAGGCAATAAAGACGACAGCCCGGGTTCAGCCTGCATTGAATGATGAGATGCTGGTGACTGCAAAAACAAACGGTATTGTATCATTCTCAGGAAACATCATCCTGGAAGGAACAAAATTATCAGAGGGTCAGCCTCTCCTTATGATTAAAGGCAGCGGTTTCGCCGAAAACAATTCTGCCGTCCGGTTTACGGAAGCACAGAACAATTACGAACAGGCAAAGGCAGATTTTGACAGGATGAAACTTCTTGCAAGCGGGAAAATTGTTTCTGACAGGCAATTAATGGAAACGAAGACCCAGTATGAGAACGCCAGGACTGTGTATGAAAATCTCAGACAGAATTTCAGCCTGACAGGGCAGACGGTCAACAGTCCTATAGCCGGATTTGTCAGACAACTGCTTGTGGAAAACGGACAATATGTTGAAGCTGGCCAGCCTCTGATACTGATCTCTCAAAACAGGTCATTGCTCCTTCGGGCTGAAATCCAGCAGAAATATGCCGGATATCTCAGTTCAGTAACAACAGCAATCATAAGGAAGGTTGAGGATAACAAAACCTTCACCCTTGAAGAACTTAAGGGAAAGATCCTGTCCGTCGGGAAAGCTGCCACCAATGATAATTATCTTATTCCCCTGACCATTCAGGTGAATAACCCGGGTAGCCTTATCCCCGGAAGTTTTGTGGAACTGTATCTTAAAACCGTATCGGATGCCGAGGTTCTGACAATACCAAATCAGGCAATAATTGAAGAGCAGGGCAGGTATTCCATATTTGTCCAGGTCACTCCTGAACTGTTTGAAAAACGTGAAATAAAGACAGGTCAGACAGATGGCATAAGAACGGAAGTTATCAGCGGTCTTGCTGATAATGAACGTATTGTAACCAAGGGAGCTGTCATGATAAGGCTTGCACAAAGCACCGGGGCCCTCGATGCACATTCAGGTCATGTCCATTAATAACGCGGAAATCCATGATCAATAATATCATAAAGTTCTCCCTGAAGAATAAGTATCTTGTTATACTGCTTTCATTGGCGCTGGTGGTTTTCGGGATCAGGACAGCCATAAACATGGATATCGATGTATTTCCCGATCTGACTGCTCCAACCGTGGTTGTCATGACCGATGCTCACGGGATGGCCCCGGAAGAGGTTGAACGGCTTGTAACATTTCCCATTGAAACTTCCGTGAATGGTGCCACAGGTGTGCGAAGGGTCAGGTCGGCCTCATCACACGGCTACTCTTTTGTATGGGTAGAATTTGACTGGGGTACCGACATTTTCAGGGCGCGGCAGATAGTAAGCGAAAAGCTGATCACGGTCTCCTCACAGATGCCTTTGGGAGTTGACCAGCCGGTGCTTGCTCCACAATCAAGCGTTATGGGGGAAATATTTTTTATCGGACTACAGGCGGACAGCACAAGTCTGATGGATCTGAGAACCATAGCAGAATGGAACATTAAACCATTGCTGCTGGCGACGGGCGGTGTCTCACAGGTGACAATTATTGGCGGTGACTATAAACAATACCAGGTGCTTGCCAATCCACAGAAGATGAATTTCTACAATGTCTCAATGAATGAATTGTCTGAGGCTTGTGAAAGCATCAGTGAAAACTCAACCGGAGGTGTGGTCAGGCAGTACGGTAATGAGTATGTGGTCAGAGGCATTGCCCGGGCCTCAGATACCGAGATCCTGGGTAACACTCTTGTCAGTACCTTTAATGGCAAACCGGTCAGGCTGAACGATGTTGCTGAAGTTAAGATCGGAAGCGCGGTAAAGATGGGACATGCTTCAAGAAACGCCAGCCCGGCCGTGATTATATCCATATCCAAGCAACCTCACACAAACACACTCAGGGTTACGGAGAAAATAGAAGAAAATCTAAGTGCCTTGAAGAAAACATTACCGCCAGATGTTAAACTTGACACAAAAATTTTCCGCCAGGCCGATTTCATTGAAACCTCCGTACGCAATGTTCAGAATGCACTGATTGAAGGGGCAGTATTTGTCATTATCATACTTTTTATATTTCTTGGAAGTTTCAGAACAACGATCATTTCGCTGCTGGCAATTCCTATCTCCCTGCTTGGTGCAATTGTTGCCATGAAATTTCTCGGATTGAATATCAATACAATGAGTCTTGGCGGAATGGCCATAGCGATTGGTGCGCTCGTTGATGATGCCATAATTGATGTTGAAAATGTTTACAAGCGTCTTCGCGAAAACCGACTGAAGCCTGAAGGAGAGCGTCAGGGTTCCTTCACAGTGGTGTATGAAGCATCAAAAGAGATAAGGGCCTCAATTCTGAATGCCACGGTCATTATCATTGTGGCATTCCTCCCATTGTTTTTTCTATCGGGAATGGAAGGGAAAATGCTGAAGCCGCTGGGCATATCTTTTATCGTTTCCCTCTTCGTGTCACTTATTGTGGCAATGACACTGACTCCGCTGTTATCCGAACTGCTATTATCTGACGAGAGGTACCTTGCAAGGAATGAAAAAGATAAATGGCTTGTGCGTAAGCTTTCGCATTATTATAAAAGATCTCTCAGATGGTCGCTTAACCATAAAAAAACAATCCTGTTATCAACACTCGGCTTGTTCATTGCTGTCCTGATCCTGATGTCAACACGGGGTAGAAGCTTCCTTCCTGAATTCAATGAAGGGTCATTGACCATTTCCATAGTCACCAGGCCCGGTACCTCCCTGGAAGAAAGCAACATGCTGGGCAACCTTGTTGAAACAGAATTGCTGGCAATTCCAGGCATATCCAGCACAGCACGCAGATCAGGGCGGGGTGAGCTTGATGAACACTCACAGACAACCAACAGCGCTGAAATCGATGTTAATTTCTCACTCAACGGACGGGATCGTGATAAACTCATGGCCGAAGTCCGAAATACCCTGTCGCAGATTCCGGGAATAGCATTTACTGTGGGACAGCCTCTCGGTCATCGCATTGACCATATGCTCTCGGGAACACGTGCCAACATCGCAATAAAACTGTTTGGAACCGACCTCAACAGGATGTTCTCACTCGGGAAGGAGGTAAAAGGTTCGATTGAGGGCATTGGAGGCCTTGTTGACGTTAATGTTGAACAGCAGGTTGAAATCCCGCAGATTCAGATACGGGCAAACCGGGATATGCTTTCCTGGTATGGGATCACGCTGCAGGACTTCAACCAGTTCGTCGACCTTGCTTTCGCTGGAAAAAAACTGGCAGATATTTATGAGGACCAGCGCAGCTTTGATCTCATTTTAAGGTTGGATAAGGATTATACTGATAATATTGAAGGTATCCGCAATGCGCTTATAGACACTCACGACGGGAAGAAGGTCCCCCTCGAACAGGTTGCAGATATTGTCTCCGCTTCAGGGCCAAGTTCAATCAGCCGTGAGAATGTTCAACGAAAGCTGGTTGTTTCTGCAAATGTGGCAGGACGTGATCTGCGGGGGGCAGTCCAGGAAATACGGGAGAAAATAAATACTGCAATCGTTCTGCCCGAGGGATACAGGATTGAATATGGCGGCCAGTTTGAAAGTGAGGCCAGGGCATCACAAACTCTCCTGATAACCTCCGTATTTGCCTTGCTGATTATATTCCTGCTGTTGTTCCAGGAATTCAGGAACTTCAGGCTGGCCGGAATTATCCTGCTTAACCTGCCACTGGCCCTGATCGGAGGTGTTATGGCAATATTCCTTACATCAGATGTTATAAGCATCCCCTCAATCATCGGATTTATTACCCTGTTTGGCATAGCCACAAGAAACGGGATACTTCTCGTTTCCCATTACCAGCGCTTGCAGGACATTGGCACACCGCTGGGTGAAACAATCATTAAAGGTTCTGCCGACAGGCTTAACCCGATACTGATGACGGCCCTGACTGCTGCCCTTGCGCTTATCCCGCTGGCACTGAGGGGCAGTCTTGCAGGAAACGAAATTCAAAGTCCGATGGCAAAAGTCATACTGGGAGGTTTGATAACCTCAACTTTATTGAACATCTATATTGTTCCAATGGTGTACAGCATATTCAGAAATCACGGAATAATATCGAACAATGATCTTTAAAGCAGGCAACCGCAGGCCGGAATTAAGGGTCATCTGCCTGAAAGCAGAACCATACGTCACTGTCGGTCGGATACTATGGGACGGGGTCAGCAGCTGCTTCTGAAACCCGCATTGACATTCATCTCTTTTTCATAATTCCTTTAATGATTATAAAGGCTTTTTATGATATATTCACGAGATTAAAACTTGTGAAACCATATTCTTATGACGAAGAAAATCCTCATTTTGATAAATGATGCTCCCTATGGTTCAGAGAAGGCATACAATGCTTTCCGGCTGGCAATGCAGCTTTGCAGGGAACATGATGATGTTGAGGTAAGAATATTTCTTATGGCAGATGCAGCTGCCTGCGCAGTTGCAAATCAAAATACCCCGGCCGGATATTACAATATCGAAAGGATGCTTAAGGCTGTCCTTGCAAAAGGAGGAATGGTTAAAATATGCGGCAGTTGCATTGAAGCCAGGGGCCTGAAGAACACAATGCTGACAGAAGGAACTGAAATAAGCACAATGGCCGCCCTGGCAAACTGGGTTATTGACAGTGACAAGGTGATTACATTCTGATATTTGTTCAGAATCCTTTTAACATAACCGGAACAAAAATGACCCGTTAAAAAATCATTCAGAATGATATATATATTCAAGGAACTTCGCAGGCATAAATGGAGAACAATATTCAGTGTTACCGGGTATGCCCTTGCCACCGTGTTCATACTTCTGATACTCTCAGTGGCAGACGCAAATAAAAATGATTCTTACGGTGTCCTTCAGAGTACCGGAACCCATTTTATTGTTTACATACCTACAGAAGCCAATTTATGTACCAGCAACATTGCCAATGGTTCTGTTTTTGCAGAAGGTGTAAAAACGATGATGCTGGACCACGATATGGTCAGGACAATCAGGAATGTTGAAGGTGTGAAGGATGCGGCAGCATGTCTTCAGTACAAAATGTTCGACGGAGTTTTTCAGTCAGAAGTTTCAATTGCGGGTATCGACACCTCAAGTCTGGCTACAAGAACAAATGTTCTTGCCCCGGCACATGTAATATCAGGCAGGTACTTTTCCGGCAGACCTGAAGAACTACTGGCTGAAGAATCATTTGCCGCTGCACATGATCTGTCGCCGGGGGATACCCTGAAGATATTCGGTGGAAAAATGATTGTGGCCGGCATAGTGAATTCCGGTATACGGCCTGTGAAAGCAGATTTCTATGCACCCATCTCCCTTGTCAGGACAATCCTTAAAGACAGGCTGCTCTGCAACGCCCCCAATTTCGATATGAATATCATTCTGGTTGAAGTTGCGGATGCCCGTGTACAGGATGATGTGATCACCAGGATCAGGAACATGATGTACAAATTCGCAGTATCAACCTATAACTGCTATCAGCCAGCCAACAGGGTAATGTCGATAATTGACAGATCATCCATTGGCCTCACAGGACTGATATTTCTTTTCCTGGTAATTTTTTCGGCAAAGACTCAGCTCACTGCCCTGATGGAAAGATTCAGGGAAATAGGAATCCTGAAGTCATTAGGCTGGTCGGATTCCAGCCTGGCCATACATGTTTTCCTGGTATCCCTTATACAGTCAGTTGCCGGAGTAACAGCAGGAGTATTGCTCGCATTCGGTCTAATTGAATTCCTGGGACATCTTGATAATCCGGTTTTCAGTTCTTACAGTTTCCGGCTCCGCTTCGGAACTATCCCGTTAATATACGCTCTCTCACTGATTGGTGCCGTTGCCGCAGGTCTTTATCCGGCAATAAGGATATTCCGGACAAAGGCCGGGGATATTATCCGGAATCACATGTAATCTTATCGGAATTGGAATTATGAACAACTATAAAATTGAATGCATCTCCCTGAACAAACAATATAAAGGCAGGAATGTACTTATCACTGCCGTCAGGGATGTCAGCCTCAAAATCGAAAAAGGCGAATTCATATTGTTGAAAGGGAGGTCAGGAGCAGGAAAATCTACCCTGATAAACCTCATAGGAGGACTGATCGCACCGACGTCAGGTAAGGTAACTATTGATGGCTTCATTGTAAATCAACTTAACAATAAATCATTGAGCAACCTGTTGCTGAACCGGGTTGGGATTGTTTTCCAGGGCTTCAATCTCCTTCCCACATATGATATTTATGAGAACATCGAAGTTGCCCTGGCCCCCAGAGGACTTTCAAAAAGAGAAATAAAAAAACTTGCAATACCATATTTTGAACGTTTCGGACTGTCAGAAATGATGCATCTTCTACCCGAAGAACTCAGTACGGGACAACAGCAGAAGGTGGCAGTCATCCGGACCCTGATACGGCAGCCATCCATTATTCTGGCCGATGAGCCGACTGCCTCGATAGACGATATTACAGCCGGCGAGATACTGGAGCTCATGAGGAATCTGTGCAATGAGCAAAATGTAACAATCATACTGGCAACTCACGGTATTGTCCCCGAAACGATCGCTGACAGGATGATTGTAATGGAAAACGGGAAAGTGATCAATCAATGACATATTTTTAATCAACCTGATTACCTGCCATCAGATCCTTCAACTTCAGGCTTCTGAACACTATTCCTTCATAAGGAGACTTATGCCCCATCTCAAAAAGACATCCTACCCTGCCTGATCTTAAGATGGTAATGTCTGAGTAAGCTGCAGGTCCTTCATGAAGTACTCTCGAATGTGCCCAGGTTTTTCCCTGGTCAGAACTGACTCTCAGGGTCATTCTCACCCGTGAAATCTCATCTGCAGGATTGGAAAACAACAGGATTTTCTTTTTATTATGTGCCAGGAGGGAGCCCTGACACACAGGTTCAACAAGGAAAGGATCAGGATAAATATCGCTCCAGCTGATTCCCCCGTCGGTACTTACTGAAACTTTTCTTGTTTTCCGGATGCGATCATAATTCCTCATATTAAGCATAAGCCTGCCGTCAGCCAGCTCAGCAACGGAACATTCGTTAACCTGATCCTGGGGAGTGGTTCCGCCCAAATGCCAGGTGGAGCCATTGTCGTCAGAGTAAATAACATGCGAATAGTATCTTTCTGTTACCGATTCTATATGATCGCATGGAATTATAAGCCTGTTCCTGTATTTCCCCTCCCTGACCTGAATTCCATGGCATGGTCCGGTTGCATACCATGTCCAGTTAGTTTGCTTAACTGATCCGGTGATTTCCGAAGGCTCTGACCATGTCCTGCCGTCATCGGATGAGATCAGCAAAAATATCCGTCGTGTATCCATACTCTTTCCCTTAATAATATCCGGTTCATTATCTGAGCCGAGATTCCAGGTCGATAAAAGAAAAATCTTTCCCGTTACAACGTCCTGTACCGGAGCCGGATTACCGCAAACATTATCTTTATCATCCCAGATAACAATAAGATCACTCCAGGTCTTTCCGTTATCATCCGACCGTCTCATAACCAGATCGATATCCCCCGTATCGGAAGAGCTGTTCTTTCTGCCCTCGGCAAAGGCCAGAAGAGTGCCTTTAATGGTAGTAATTATTGCCGGAATCCTGAAAGTGGTATACCCGTTTGTCCCGCTCTCAAATAAATATTCTTCCTGATTTTTCTTAATCCTTTCACGGCATAATGAAGGATTGAGGATCAAAGATATCAGCAAGGTCATCATCAGGAATCTCGGGGAAATTTTCATCTGTAACATTTATTGTTTTAAAAATCTGATTGCTGTCAAATTCTGCCCGGATCTAAAAATAAACATTATTGTTCCTCGGTAAATTAAACCCCGGGACTATTTTTCGGAAAGCAGGTTTTATCGATACAACAAACCGCCTGCCTGTTTCGGTTGGAATCACTCTCCCTGTTGTGTCGGCTTCCAGGCAAGGCTTGAATGATGGCTGTCCAGTTTATGGTCAGGCATATCTGGTTTATCCGGAATTATGTAATGGCCTGTCTTACCAATAACAGGCATTAACAGTATATGGTACATCAGGGACTGTGCCCGGGATCGATTTGCAGTATCGTCGGTGATCACCTCAACAAAACATTGTCCGGCACCGCGATTAATAGTGAAAAATATAGTGGGAATGGATCGACAGGGATCAACGGTCCATAAAAAATCAACAGAAAAATCTTAACCGACAATTGAACAATATTCTGTAGAACAATGTTATGGTTTTGGAATAAGTTGTTGAACTTAATCTTACTCATCTATGAATAACCTGAATGACCGGAGATTTTATTATCCCTCCCAACAAATAACTGAAAATGCCATAGTTAAGGACTATGATGAGCTTTACCGGTACTCAGTGGAACACCGTGAGGAGTTCTGGGCAGAACAGGCTGAGAATCTCTTCTGGCACAAAAGATGGGATGCCGTGCTGGATAAATCCAATCCCCCCTTTTACAGGTGGTTTCCCGGAGCAAGGACCAATATTGTCTACAATGCGCTTGATCGTCATCAACAAACGCCGGTAAGGAACAAACTGGCACTGATATGGGAGGGAGAACCGGGCGATGTCAGGACATTCTCCTATCATTCGGTAAACCGTGAAGTTTCGCAGTTTGCAAATGTACTGAAAAGCATGGGTGTAAAAAAAGGCGATGTGGTTACAATCTATATGCCCCAGATCCCTGAGCAGATTTTTGCGATGCTTGCCTGTGCCCGGATTGGAGCAGTTCACAGTGTGGTTTTTGGCGGATTCAGTCATGAATCACTTGCAGACAGGATAAATGATGCAAACAGCCGCGTGGTTATTACTGCCGACGGCGGATACAAGCGTGGCAAGGTTGTGGAAATGAAATCGATTGTAAACAAGGCAATGGAATTGTCTCCGACAATGGAAATATGTATAACGATAAGAAGGGCAAATGTTGATGTTTACATGGAAAACGGAAGGGATTACTGGTATCATGACCTTGTCGGGCTGCCCATTGCATCCTATAAATGCGAAACGGAAGTAATGGAATCTGACGACATGCTTTTTCTCCTTTATACATCAGGTTCCACAGGCAAGCCAAAAGCGCTTGTTCACACACATGGCGGATACAGTGTCTACACCTCTACAACCCACCGCATGGTGTTTGACTTAAAACCGGAGGACAGGTATTGGTGTGCAGCTGATCCGGGTTGGATTACCGGGCACAGCTACATTGTATACGGCACTCTGATAAATGGTGCAACTGTGGTCATGTATGAAGGTGCACCTACATATCCCTATCCTGACAGATGGTGGAAAATGGTTGACAAGTACGGAGTGAACATATTATACACTTCACCTACTGCAATAAGAAGCCTGATGCGTTTCGGCGACTCATGGCCAAAGAGAAATGATCTGAGTTCCCTGCGCCTTTTAGGATCAGTGGGTGAACCCATCAACCCGGAAGCATGGAAATGGTATCATGAAATCATCGGTAATGGCAGGTGCCCGATAATGGATACCTGGTGGCAAACTGAAACAGGCGGATTCATGATAACACCCCTGCCGATCACCCCGCTCAAACCGGGTTCCGCATCAAAACCTTTTTTCGGAAATGAAATTTCAGTTGTAAACGAGGAAGGCCGGGAAGTGAATGTTGGTGAAGAAGGAAATCTGGTAATAAAATCCCCCTGGCCCGGTATGACAGCCGGAGTTTATAAGGACAATCAACGTTTTATTGATACGTACTGGTCCAAATACAGTAAGCAGGGTTGGTACCAGACAGGTGATTCGGCCAAAATAGATGAAGATGGTTATTTCTGGATAATAGGAAGGACTGATGATGTTATAAAAATAAGCGGATACCGGCTTGGTTCATATGAGCTCGAAAGTATTATGAGCAGCCATGCCGCAATAGTGGAATCGGCCGCCATAGCCCTACCCCACCCTGTCAAAGGTAATTGCATTCACATCTATGCAGTGTTGAGGAAAGGATATGAGCCGGGCAAAGAACTGGAAAAAGAACTTATTGGTCATGTGATCACCCACCTGGGGCCTATTGCAAAACCTGAAGAAATAATTTTCGTTGATCAGCTTCCAAAAACAAGAAGCGGTAAAATCATGCGCAGGGTATTGAAGGCTAGGGCCCTTGGGCTTCCTGAAGGGGACCTCAGTACACTTGAAGATTAATATACCCGCTAACAGACTGACCGGGAATAAGTATTGGTCAGTATTTTGAACCGAAGATCCGGCCGCTTCTTCTTGAATGCCTGAAAGCCTGCTTCCTTAGCTTGGCATTGTGTTTGGAATAGAAAGCCCTGTTCCTTTTCATCTGCAGGTTATCCTGAAGCATCAGCCCTCTCAGATCAGCCTGATATTTCCTGCCGGTCATGCAACCTGTGAAAGTTATCCCCAGAATGAATGTTATCAGTATTAATAATATCGGCCTTTTCATTTTTCAGTACTTTGTCGGATAAAAACCATATTTAAAACTTATTTCCTGTAGATTTAGAAGTACATTTTCAATCTTTAAACGGATTTGCAAAAAAAAAGTTGCATTTTGCAATATACTCAGGCTACATGGCGTTTTAACAACGAAACCATGATACGCCGGAAATGAATAATAAAAGATCAAACAAACCGAGAAATACCAAATTCGTCAGGATAGATAATTCCACCTGGATCGAAACAGATGCCCTGGTTCCTGATGATGTTGCAAGAATGCAATTCCTGCAGAAGGTTCAGTTGTCGAGACCCGGTTCATTTGAAAGTCAGGTCAAAGATGATTTATTTTACCTGAGAACCTAATATTATCCTTCCCTTAATCGTAAAATCAGGGCTGAATGATTCGTGTTGCCGGTTTATGGCCGCATCGTAAAAAAGCCTCAGATTATTATTGCTGTAAAATCAATGTAATTCCTTAACAGTTACATCAACCTGATTGGTAACTGTTTCTCCCGGCTGTAGAAATGGCAGCAGGCCTTCCTCCCTCAATACTTTTCTGTTCCTGACCGGAACATTCCCCGGTTCAAGTCCGAGAACATACTCACCGGGACCCATCATTTTCCACTGAGTAAACCATGGCAATGCAGCCCCTGTAAACTCAATGGTGAGGTCAATCCCTGATTTTTTATTTATCAGCGAAACTGAGGAAATCCCTTTTTCATCCGGTCTCAACCTGTGAAAGTATACCTGTTCTGTGAATCCGGCCTGCGGCAGGCTGAAACGCTTAAAATTTACTGCTCCTGATGCAGAATGTTCATCCCTTGGAATTGTTTCCTCCGGATTAATTATCAGTTCCGATTCTTCAGAAAGGAACGGATAACCGAAATTCATGTGATATAGAATTGTATACGGACTTTCTGCATATCCGAAATTGGTGATCGCGTCAGCAATGCGAATCCTGTTCTGCCCTATGGTAGTTGTAATTTCCCGTTCAAGCCGGATCTTGTTTCCAAAAAGAGCGGCCTCCTCAACAATTCCCCTCAGCCTGATGTGATATTCATCCTCATCCCAATGTGACAGATCAGCCACCTGACGGGCAGGAATATTGGAATAACGTCCATGCAGACCCAGCAACTCATCTTCATCCAAAACAGGAGGCCCAAGATAGGTCAGGCCGCAGGTCGTCAGCAGTCCGCCCGTGAAAGTCCTCAACCAGCCTGAATTCTCAGGCTCGTAAAAAGCCGGATGAGATTCCCCCGTGCTGGTGAGATAAACAAGGTTAATACCCCTGTAAGAAGCAAGGGAAATATCCATTCCCCGGTCAGGAAGGACTGTATAATTCAGCCCGCTTCCGGAGTTGACATCAATTGCCCGCATGTTACGGCCCCTGCCATCAGTAAGCTCGTAATGCCTTGTCCCCCCGAGCTGATCCAGATTTCCAATATATTGCAATAGCTCTTTTGTTTTCATTTCAGGTTATTTTATGTGTTCGCAGACTATTAACCGCGATTTAAAATGAATTTTCATCTTATTACCTGTTGCCGGCTTCAGGCTCCCCTGACATGATCAGTACTTAAAACCATTTTCAGGGCGGAGATACTTAAAATAGGATTCTATCTGTAGGTATTAAGAAGCCTTATAACCTCATCACAGCTTTTTACTTCATTTTCAGGACGGACCCCGTCGGGAAAAACTTTAAGCAATGGCAGTATCTGCAATTGTGCATTACTGTCATTGATCTTTCCATTTTCGTCTGTGAGGTTTTCAAGCTTCAGTCCGAGATGTTTTGCCATGAACCTGTACATTGCCACTCTCTTGTTATAACCATAATCATGAATCTCATTCTCAAAATGGGCATTTTCGACATTTTCTGACTTGCCGAACAGGCTGTAAACCTTTTTGATATACGGATATTCTATATCCGGGACATTCCTTGTCCAGTCATCTCCATCTGAGATTATCAGCTGTGGCTTTGGTGCGAATGATGCAGCAATCTCAACATTGTTGGTCTCAAAGCCTGGGGTCCTGTGAATGGGCATACCGCTTTCACAATTACATCCGCCGTAAAAATGAGCTGATACCTGCACGGCCGGAACAGAGACATCAATTCTGTCATCGACAGCGGCAAGCAGAAAGGATTGGGTCCCGCCTCCAGATGCTCCGGTAACACCAAGTCTCGTGTCATCAACAAAACCAAGT
Source organism: Bacteroidales bacterium (assembly GCA_009877105.1). Taxonomy (GTDB): domain Bacteria; phylum Bacteroidota; class Bacteroidia; order Bacteroidales; family VadinHA17; genus LD21. The sequence goes on along the minus strand of WXFD01000043.1, from coordinate 42,360 downwards.
GAAAGGAGGAAATCGATAACCCTCATACTGTTCCAGGTCTGGAGCCTTAATACTTCCGGAGTCCCATGCAGGCACGGAAGAGATTCACCATATCCCACCATATCGTAGGCAAATACGGCTGCGCCCATTAAGGCAAGGGCTGCACACCTGTATTGCATATCGATCCTGTATCGTCCATAGTCGGCAGGATTGTTCCAATGTCCGTGCGGACAGGCAATACCCGGTATCTTACCGGTAAATGACGCCGGCAGATAGAGATTTCCTGTAACATAAAAACCCGGCAGGCTTTCAAATGCAACGTTTTCAACAGTGTATCCGTCAAAAACCTGTTTTATCTTCCTTATCGGGTTCAGATTGCACCGGGCAGGCAGCTCATCAAGTTTTGCACCTTTCAAAATCGTGGCCCTGATCTGCCCGGCACGTTTCATCCATGAAGCCTGATCATGATATGTTCTGGAAAATTTTTCAAGATTGGCCCTGCCTCCTTCTTCAGTGGTATAATAACCCTGACACAGAAAAGATTCCTGGGAATGGGCTGAAATAAATCCAAAAAAACATGCGAATAATAATAATTTCAATTTCATAATCATATAAACTAAATGGTTTGAAAATCTCATACAAGATAAATGTTTCCATAAAGCAATTTACATAAGCAGCGATTAATTTTATATGAGGATCAATACCGGGGATATTATCTCTGGAGTCCGTTTCTACCTGTATGAAACTGGGTTGATGATCCTGATCATTCCACATACCGGGAATTGCCATGACCAATTCACTGTTTGCACGTTAACAGTTCGCCATTATTGATTTTCAGCACAGCCCGGATCGTTAGTTTATTCATGACCGATTCAGGACCCAAAAGCATATGCAGGTTCTCCCTTATCCGGCCGGAAAGAAGAAGGATCCGGCTAATTACCGGCCACAAGCAGTTTGCAGCTCACCTTAAACCGTGAAGTAGTTAACACACAGAAATACATCCCCTGTCCAATCCGTTTCCCCGGATCAATGCAGCCATTCCAGGTAAGAATAGTTAAACCCGGCCCCCTTACCCCCTTATCAAGGGTGAGAATCTTTAATCCTGTCAAACTGAAAATGGAAAGGTCCACGTGATCTTCACCGGCAAGTTCGTATGCGACAGTTGCATGCCCTCTGACAGGATTTGGAGCAATCATGAGTGAAGGAAGTGCCTGCTCCGATACTTCACTGACATTTACCACCCTGTCTTCACGAACCTGCGCAGTATCAAGATTGGTTACATGAATATTGTCAAACCACACATACTGACCTGAACTGACCGGAAACTCTGATGATATTTCAAATCTTTCTACTGCCGACCAGTCAAACTTACCTTCAGGATCATACCAGGAATTATTGTCCCATGATCCCTTCTCGTAAAGATCTGACAAGGGTATATGGACATGATGCCATTTCCGGTCCCATTCTGCGACAGTGCCGTCAATCGTAATACCCATCCTCCACGGATGATCCTGTTCATCAGTCTTTGTGTCAACGAACCTGATATCGAATTTTATGTCGGGCTTATTCCCACGAACCATAAAATCCACCGCATACCCCCCGGCTGCAAGTTTTGACAGATCCTTAAATGGCTTGAATCTGAAAACGATTGCATTATATTGACCAAAATCCTGCCAGAGCAAGTTATATATTCCGTTGTTAGGCAGATCAGTCGAATAGAAATTGATTTTGCCCGTACCATAGCTTCCATCTGATATTTGATCGCAGATAAAATCAGAATATATTAAAAATCCGTTGGTTTCAGGAGTAATTACAAAAGGAGTCTGGGGTGGTATATTTAAACCCAGCGACTGAAGAAGAGTGATATTAAGATCATGATCAAAAAGCTCATTTGAGTTTTTGTTGAATAAACCGAATCCGCCCTGGTAATCCCATATTGTCCAGGGGATATTTTTTTCATCAAGATACTGTCTTACAGCGTTATACCAATAAGATCTGTCGGTATTGCCGCTGTTTGGAATATAGACACCGAATTCACCGCAGAAAATATTAACATTCCTGCTGTCCCTGAAATTTACCGCAATATCGATCAGTTGCTGAACACGGGCAACAGTTCCGTCGGACGGGTAATTGTTGAGGTTGCTTTCGATCCATGTTCCTTTCAATGATGCAGGACATGCTGGCATTTCCGCCTGATCGAACGGAAACGGCACACCCGCCAGCGGTTCCATTGATGGTGTGGTCCATGATGCTCCCTGGTGGGTGAACACAAAGGGATCATAGAAATGAAAAGTATACAGCAGGTTAGCGTCCGTGTAAACGGGAAGGTTTTTCAGTTCATCATAGGAATTATAACCCGATCCCCCTACGATAATTGTATGTTTTGTATCAATGGCCCTTATTTCAGCAATAACCTCCCCCTGTATTGCGCCCCACCTGGAAGTGGTAATGCCATGAGGCTCATTCAGTATCTCAAATAAGATCAGATCAGTCCTGTCCTTTAAATGCATTGCTATTTGCGACCATATTGCCTTAAGTATACTCCCCACATCCGGACTTGTATCGATGACGGGATCGAAGCTGTGATTATCCAGGATCAGGTATATATTCAACTCTTCACACAGGTCAATCACTGAATCCAGGAATTTAACAAAAAGAGGATCAAGCGTATTTGACGGATCACCAAGGGTCATGCTGTGAAGATTTACAGGAAGACGGATCACATCACAACCCAGGCTTTTAATATTGATCAGATCCTGTCTGGAATATTTTGTTAACTGGATCTGACCCGGGTTGTCTGCCTGGAACCAGCCGGTCAGATTAACTCCCCGGCTGAACGGAGCCTGGCAGATGGCGTAAAGCCCTGTCAGCAACAGAAAACATAGGCAGGTTAAAAGCCTGCCGGCATTTTTAAACGCAGAGAATGATTTTGCACTGGCTTTTGACATAAATGTGATAATACTGTTAAAGTTAACAAATTTCAGTTACTTTTATATACTCAGGATGTAATGAAAACCATCTGCTGACGCTTCCGGAAGAACGGATTCCTGGTAGGAGCTGCCAATAAGTTACGGGTAACTGCTGATAGGTGGTTTGTCAAAAAACGGTGTGATCCAAGGATATCTGGATATTCCGTGGATCAGGAAATATAAGGACCGGATACTGAGCCCTGAAGGCGAACGGGCAGAAGAAATTATCCTCTTGTCAGTGCGGATAAAAAACATCAAAACTTCAATATATAATGAAAAAAAATCTGATCACGAAAATGGTTCTCCTGCTGGCATTCTGTATGATTACTATTCCCCAGTTTTCCCAGGCACCCCATAAAATAAGGGTATTATCTTATTATGCAGGCCGGCCGGAATTACTCGACAGCTTCAAGATAGAGAATATGACACACATAATATTCTGCTTTGGACGGCTTAATGGCTCAAGATTCAGTGTCAGAGGACCCGGCGATACGGTAATAATACAGAAAATGGTATCACTGAAAAGCAGGAACCCGGAACTGAAAGTACTTCTTTCACTTGGAGGATGGGGAGGATGCAGGACCTGTTCCGATGTTTTTGCAACAAAAAGAGGCAGAAGGGAATTTGTACTTTCCCTAAAAGGATTTTATGATTATTTCAAGGTTGACGGACTCGATCTCGACTGGGAATATCCTGCCATAAAAGGTTACCCGGGACATAAATTCACATCTGCTGATAAAAAGAATTTTACAAAACTGGTGAATGAAATCAGGAAGCTGGGATATGATCATGAACTGAGTTTTGCAGCCGGAAGCTCGGAAAGATACATCGATTCTGCCATCCAGTGGAAACGTGTGATGAAGAAGGTTGATTATGTAAATCTCATGACCTATGATCATTCAGGACCCGGATCTCCGGTAACTGGTCATCACACCGGACTCTATTCCACACCCTATATGCATAGGTCAGCTGATTTTATGGTAAAAAGCCTGCTTAATATGGGAATACCGGCTGAGAAGATAATATTGGGGGGAGCGTTTTACGGTAAGATATTTGAAAATGTCGACAGCATAAATAATGGTCTTGCAAGGCCGGGTAAGTTTAAAAATACTGTTTTATACAGGAATGTGTCCACCCTGCTGTCAGCCGACAGCGGCTGGGTATACCACTGGGACGAAGCTGCATCAGCCCCGTTTCTTTACAATAGGGCAAAAAGACAGTTCTTTACCTATGATGATGAAAAATCGATAGAATTGAAAACCAGATACGTGATTGACAACAAGCTGGGAGGGATAATGTACTGGCAGCTTGGAGGTGATTTGTACAATAAAGGGTTGCTGGATGTTATTGACCGGGTAAGGCGGAACTATACCGGACTAAAACCGGGGAAAAATTAAGCAGCCCGGACAATCAGTCCTGAAGCTCCGCAAACAAGAGTTGCTGGTAACCCATCCTGATAACCTGATTTACTGCTTTTCATTTGTTGTCCCATGTATTTACCCCGGTTTCCCGGGATTCCAATGACAAACACACCGAAAAAATCGTACCCTGATAAGAGTGACTCCATTTTTTGCATTCGGCAGATTTGAAATTTTTAATCCCAGAAAAAGTGCCATTTGTCAAAATCAATTATTATCGGAAAAACATGCCATGATAACTGCACTGCTATTTATTATATTGAATATCCGGGTATTACAAACCAGGTATCAATGGAATCGCTCGTTTGCGTAAAAAAATTGATAAATTTTATCCGGATTTTGACGAATGCATGTTTTTATATGATTAACATATTCTGTGAATTGACGAACCAGCCAGACCCTTACACTAAGTTAGTAAAATCTGAAAAAAAATCCCGAAACGTACCTTTTCTTTTTTGAAGACCTCGCACTTAATTAGTAATTTTATATTTGGTATTAAGTATCCTATCAATGGATGAAGTGACAGTAAATCAAAAAATTGATGTAGGCAATTTACGGGCTGTTAAGAACGACTACCTGGATAAGCAGACCCTGTTGGATGAGGATCCTAACAATCCGGTCTTTAATAATCTTGTAGCTGAAGGCGGCGGGAATTTCTACCATTACATCAACTGGCTTGGATTGTCAAAAGATCCTAATTTAATGATATTATCTTCAATTCATCATTATTACTATGATTTCAACGAATTGAAGGATGTAAGGACGCTTGTAAATCTCAAGCAATTAAACCAGATAAATCATATTGATCGTTTTTTAAGCAATGTTTTCAGAGTGCTTCCGAGCAAGGCTAATTTTATAGGCTGTTTTAAAGATAATAAGATCCATCGCGGAATGGCCGTTCCAATCTATCAGTCATTCAGGCTCTTAAGCAATCTGATAAATCTTTTTGATTCTAAAACTGACAAATTTCTTTCAAGAAAGTATGTGATTAAGGTACTTGAATCACATGGCTTCAGAATTTCAGACATGACGGAAATCAGTGATATTACTTATTTCTGTGCTCAAAATATCAAAAAATAAAGCCAGCTCCTTTTCCAAACAGCCGGAATCTTAACCTCAGCTGAAATTTTTATAATTAAATATTCACTTGCATTGCAGGTAAATAAGAGCGGAATTTCCCTTTTAAGCCAGTCATTATTCATTGATCCAAGGAATTGGTCAGTATGTCAAAATATCATCAGGGATATCAAGGATGAGGAATAATCTGTAAAAAGATTAATACATCTTTGATTCTGTGTCACTTACACAGATCGGAATAAGGCGTTCTAATTGATTTTGCGGAAAATCCCGGTAAATATGTTAAACTTTTTGACGAACAGTCAGGTTTAACCCTTCAACACCAGGGAACATATGACAATTAATGATTTTACCAGGGTATATTCCTGAAAATCAAGTCTGATCTATCCATTTTCAAAAAGCATGTCTATTGACAGGGCCAGGGATAAACTATATTTTTATCCCGGTCTTTAACCGGTTGGATTATGGAAGCAACAAATATGTTAGGAAGAGAAAACATTTTTAACCATGCCGCAACAACAGGCATTAGAACATATAATTTTCACTATCCGGAAAAAGTGCCTGTCAGGTCATATGCCCTGGAATCTCTGCTTTCAAATGGTTGCGAGGATATGTACAATTATGTTCACTGGACAGGTTTGGTAAGAGAAGCCGGCATGATGGTCCTGTTATCCATTTCACAATACCATTATGATCTTGCAGATTTGCAAAACATCAGGATTCTGATTAATCAGAAACAACTAAACTCCGTCAGGCATCTTGAAAGTTATCTTCATATCCTGTTTTCAGCCTTACCTGCTGATGCTTATTTCCTTGGATGCATTCAATGCAGTAACAAAAAAGCAGATGAAAAATCAACAATTACTCAGGGAAAGTTTTATCGTGCCTTTAATGGCTCTGACAATTACCCGGAAAAGTTGTTTTCAAAAGAAGGATTATTTAAATTGCTTGAGGGACATGGCTACAAGGTAATTGATTTGACCGAACTGAATGGTATCACCTATTTTTGTACACGGGTAAAAAAACCCGCAGAATAAAACATTATCCTGCAATTATCGTTCTATTATTGATTTTAAGGAATTGCGACTTTATAGCTACTTCCTATTAAGCATATATGGATCTAATTAACACACTAATTCGTCTTAGAATAATTCCATTACTCGAGAAATGGAATATTATTAACCTGGTACTAGGTATTATAGATATCATGGCCATCGCCGTGGCCTTCCAATTTGCATACTTAATCAATTATCATGAATTTGGAGGAAACTTCTTTTTCGAAAGAAGGGACATGACACTTCTGTTCCTGGGAATTTTGCCTGTCTGGTTAATTACACTCTATATAATTAAGGTGACCGAGATCCCGAGAACCAAAAGATACCGGACCCTTTTATTTGAATACCTTCAGTCTGCCATAGCAGTCAGCATTATATTACTGGCTATTTATTTCATATTCAAGCTCGCGTATATATCACGACTTTTTCTGATAGAGTTCACATTCCTCGGGTTCCTTTTCCTGTTTATGGCAAGAACACTGGAATATAAGGTTTTCAGGATCTACCGGGCAAAAGGTTATAATTATATAAATGTTGTATTGATTGCAGATGATTCATCCATTGGATTTATAGAGGATCTCCGCAACAATCTCGACTGGGGATACAGGATTGCTTTCATTTTCAGTAATTCACAGAATATCAGGGAAAAATACGGAAACATCTACAAAATACTTCCTGAAAAATCAAAAATGGTTCTTCATGAGCTGATGGAAGTTGACACAATTGACGAGGTAATTTACCTGAAAAATGAAGTTTTTCCGGCAGAAGTCAGAAATACCATAAGATCGTGCGAAGAGCTTGGTGTGGTTTTCCGGCTGAGGCACAAGGATCTGCAGCTAAATCTCACAAATGCTTTTACATCAATGATAGGGAATGAAAAATTCCTGACCTTCATCAATATTCCCTACAAACCCTTTGCGCTTGCAGTTAAGAAGTTCATGGACATTAATTTCTCGGTCATACTTTTAATTATACTGTCTCCTTTCATGCTTTTAATAAGCCTTGCCATCAAGCTGACCTCCGAAGGCCCGGTTATATATAAACAGGCCAGGGTGGGATTGAGAGGCCGTCAGTTCAATCTGTATAAATTCCGCACCATGGTTGTTAATGCCGACAAGATCAGGGAAGAACTGGAATCGCAGAATGAAGCTGACGGACCCGTTTTCAAGATAAAAGATGATCCAAGAATAACAAAAATTGGCAAGTTGTTGAGAAAAACAGGGCTGGATGAGCTTCCCCAATTGTTTAATGTACTAAAGGGAGAAATGTCGCTTATCGGCCCTCGTCCGCCATTAAAAAGCGAGACAGAACAATACAAAAGATGGCAGTTGCGCCGTTTGTCGGTCAAGCCCGGTTTATCATGCTTCTGGCAGATTATACCCGACAGGAACAGTGTTAAATTTGAGAAATGGATGGAAATGGATCTTGCTTATATCGACAATTGGTCGCCTCGATTAGATTTTATAATTTTGTTCAAAACAATAAAAACAGTGTTCAACAGGACAGGAAATTAGAATTTTATAGACATCATACTTTATGAAAAATAAGACGAATATTACAGGTAGAGTCGTTATTACACTGACTTTGATATTTATTTCCGTTTCATGCGTTCCCACCAAGAAACTAAAATATTTCACTGATATTGACAATCTTCACGACCCCGTGGCAAACCCTAAAACCCAAAAGATCATAATGCCTTTCGATCGACTTTATATCAGGGTATTAAGCATCGATCCTGCAACAAGCCAGATATTCAATTTTTCGGAAGATACCCGTTATGATCTATCCGGGAGTATTGTAGGGTATCTTGTTAATGAAGCAGGTGATATCAATTTCCCGTTTGTCGGAAATATCAATGTCGGAAATATGACCACGTCACAGGCTGCTGAAAAGATCCAGAAATCACTTAATGAGTACGTACCAAATACTTCGATTATTGTAAAACTGGTAGACAATAAAGTCTCGGTGCTTGGGGAGGTAAATGATCAGGGGTCTTTTTCATTCTCACAGGAAAAATTGAATATCTATGAGGCGCTTGCACTCGGAGGCGGTCTCACCAGGTATGGAAACAGGAAAAATATTATCCTTTTAAGACAGGAGGGTGAAAAAATAATGCATCATAAGCTTGACCTCTCAGACTCCAAGATCGCCGAAAAGGATGTATTCTATATCCTGCCGAATGATGTCATTATAGTTGAACCATTAAAATCTGTGTCAACAAGTTATTCCAATGTTACCGCGTCAATCTTTCTGTCGGCAATTACAACCCTGATGACTGTAATTACATTGTATTATAATGTGATCCGTTAATAACAATAAGAATTCGTGGTTATCACTTTAAAAAAAAGCTAAAATGTTAAAGACAAACGATTCGGATGCGTCAATAGCACCAATAAAATATTTCATATTTAAAGTTGCTTCCCTCAAGTATCTATATATTTTCGTGCTGATACTATGCCTTGCGATTGCCTTTTTTTTTAACAAGTATTCCTCAAAAGTATTTGAGGCATCCGCAACATTAAGCCCGGTTGAGAATAAAACCTCATCCATACTGAGTTCGAATCAACTTTTCGGGGGACTGAATCCTCTCCAGACTATTGATAATATTGAAAATGATATTTCCAATCTAAGCTCTTTCGGCTTAGTTTACTCAACAGTGGCAAAAATGAATCTTGAGGTAAGCTATTTCAGTGAAGAGCATAAGTTTTTCAAACAGACCCAAGAAATCTACGGCTACCTGCCGTTTACGATTACAATTGATAAATCCCATATACAGCCTGTTAATACCAAAATATATATTACTCATCTTGATGATTCAACCTTCAGGATCACAATCTCTGATAAGAATGTTTCACTGTATAATTATGTTGATAACATGATTTTAAATGATGATTATGATCTTGAGGTAGACACAATCTGCAAATTCGGTGAAACTATCCAGAATAAAGCTTTCAAGTTCTCGGTCACCAATAATAGAAATTATGTCTCAAACCCGACCCAAAACAAGCACAAGTATTTTATAAAGTTCAACCACCTTGACTACCTCGCCAAAAGATATCTTAAAAGTATGGATATACATAGAATTTCCCCTCTTGCTTCAATCATAAACATAAAATTCACTGATAATAATCTGGAAAAGACAATAAAGTTTCTGAACCAATATCTTAATTCCTTTCTTGATGACAACCTGGGGAAAAAGAATAAAATTGCTCTAAGCACTGTGAACTTCATCGATTCGCAGATTTCTGAGATCTCCGATTCACTGAATATTTCAGAATCTCAGCTCAGGAATTACAGGGCCGCGAATCAGGTAATGGACCTGAGCTTTCAGGGGCAGCAAACTTTTGAACAAATGACGCTCATCCAACAGGAAAGAGCGACACTCCAGTTACAGCAACGTTACTACAATTATGTAATCAACTATTTCAAAGCTAATCAGGATATGGCCGGTGTTGTCCCGCCATCAGCAATGAATGTATCTGATCCTATAACGAATCAGATGATTTCAGAACTCCTTAACCTGTATAATCAAAGATCAACCATTACTGCAGGCAGCAGTACTGACAAGAATATTTTTCTTGGCCAGATCGATAACAGGATAAGAATGCAAAGGCAGGCAATTATTGAAAATTTCACAAATAACCTAAATACGCTTACACTTTCACTGAACGAGCTTGATTACAGGGAAAACAAACTTTCAAGAGAAATATCTCAACTTCCGAGAACCGAAATGAATATGGTCGGTATGAAAAGAAAGTTTGATCTGAACGATGCAATTTACACCTACCTTCTTCAAAAACGATCTGAAGCTGCAATAGCACTCGCATCAAATTATCCTGACTATGAAATTCTTGAACCCGCCAGAGAGATTACCTCAAAAATCGTTTCTCCAAAAGATTTCATAAATTATCTCATCGCTGTTTTCATGGGTTTATTGATACCAACAATGTATCTAGTTTTAAGGGATTTCTTCGATGATAAGATCAGAAGCCTTAATGATGCGGAATACCTGCTTCACAAACCCATCCTAAGCGTAATTTACAGCAACAACCATAAAAGTGAATCAGTTGTTGCTGAATTTCCAAAGTCAGCCGTATCAGAGTCATTCAGAAATTTGAGGAGCAGTCTTTTTTTGAAAGCCGGGCATGAACAATCCAAAGTTATATTAATAACTTCATCACAGCCCCAGGATGGAAAAAGCTTCATCTCATTCAATCTTGCTTCTTCAATTGCATCCGTTGGCTATAAAACAATATTAATCGATTGCGATCTAAGACGACCTACATTGCATTCAAAATTAAAGGTTGAGAACCGTATGGGACTAACCAATTATATGACAAAAAATGCTTCCCTCAACGAGATAATTCGTCATACCAATATTGAAAATCTCTCATTTATCCCAGCCGGACCCGTTATCCCTAATCCCTCAGAAATGATGGAGCTGGGGGTGCTTGATGGACTTATCGGTGAGCTTAAAAGCAGATTTGACTACATAATAATTGATACTACCCCCGTAGGTATAGTTGCCGATGCAATCCTCATGATGAAATATGCATCAAAGGTTCTGATGGTGATGAGAAATAATTATACCCGTAAAGACATCCTGGTGAATGTTATCAACAATCTAAGAATAAACAAATTAAATAATTACGACATTGTCTACAATGACCTGAATCTGCATAAAAGCTCATACAGGCATTACAGTAACTATTATATCAAGAATTAACAAAAAATCAAATTATTAATAACCAATTTTATCTATCAGTATGGAAGTTGAAGAAATCACAATCAGGGAAAAAGTCAAAGATTATATACAGCAGGCAACATTTATTGATAAGGATAAAATCAGGGATGATTCCCTGATTTTCAAGGAAGGATATTTTGATTCGATGGGATTTGTATTGCTCATCACATTCCTTGAAGAAAATTTCAATATAAAGACCAACGATTCAGACCTGGTTGAAGAAAACTTTGAATCAATCAATTCCATTACAAATTTTATTCTGAGAAAGAAGAATAACTGAACATGTGTGGTATTGCAGGAATAGTTGATCTCAGGAATGCACTGACCGACAAATCATTGATTAAGTCGATGCTTGGTGCAATAAGTTTTCGCGGACCTGATGAAAGTGGTATTTATTATTCCCCCAATGCTTGTCTGGGGCACGTCAGACTCAGTATACTCGACCTTTCCACCGGCCAGCAACCCTTATCTGATTCACAAGGCCGTTTCTGGATTGTATATAACGGTGAAATCTTTAACTATCCTGATCTTCGTGATATGCTCCTGAAAAAAGGGGTGGTTTTCAAAACCAATTCCGACACTGAGGTACTGGTCAATCTTTATGCCATATATGGCAGGGATTGCCTGCCAATGCTGAATGGTCAGTTTGCCTTTGCAATATGGGATAACCATGAAAAGGAGCTATTCATCGCCCGCGACAGGGTTGGAATCCGTCCGCTGTATTATAATACCGAAAACGGAATATTCACATTCGCCTCCGAAATAAAATCCATCTTTGTCCAGGATAAGATCGCGCCTGAGCTGTCAAGTGAAAACCTTGCCCAGATATTTACCTTCTGGACAGCATTGTCACCCAATACTGCTTTCAGGAATATATTCGAGCTGTCACCGGGTCACTGCCTGACATACAGTAAAAAAGGCCTCAGAGTATTTAAATACTGGGAGCTTCAGTATGGCGATCCCGACCAGTCACTGACTCTTGAGAAGGCATTGATTCAATTCAGTGAACTGTTTCATGATGCAGTACGAATAAGGTTAAGGGCTGACGTTGAGGTTGCGGCATACCTGAGCGGGGGAATCGATTCAAGTTCAACGGTTGCATATATTAAGGATATTGAACCTGATACCTTGAATACTTTTTCAATTGGCTTTGCTGACAAGGAATTTGATGAAACTGCTTATCAGAATGAAGCAGCCAGGTACTTAAATACACGCCACAGATCGATAACCTGTACAGCCGGCGATATAGCCGGATGTTTTCCAAGGGTAATCTGGCACACAGAGACACCCCTTACCCGTACCGCACCCGTCCCGATGTATCTCCTCTCGAAATTTGTCAGGGAAAACAGCATTAAAGTAGTTATCACCGGCGAAGGTGCCGATGAGATGCTTGCAGGATATGACATTTTCAAGGAAGCCTTGATAAGGAGATTCTGGGCTCAACAACCTGATTCAGCGATCCGCCCCCGCCTGCTGACCAAGCTATATCCGTTTCTACCGCAGATGAAAGAGGCGAATCCCGCCATCCTGAAAATGTTTTTCGGCTATAAGCTGGAAGATACTGAAAACCCATTCTATTCCCATCTTCTCAGATGGAACAATGCAAATCACATACTTAAGCACTTCTCAGACAGGATTAAATCAGAACTTAACGGTTATTCAGCTATTTCCGACCTGGAGAATAAATTGCCATCTGATTTTAACAGAATGAGTCAGCTGGCTAAAGCACAGTGGCTTGAAACTTCCATCTTCATGTCAGGCTACCTGCTTTCATCACAGGGCGACCGTATGGCTGCAGCCAATTCGGTGGAGGGAAGGTATCCGTTCCTTGATTACCGGGTGATTGAATTCTGTAATAAGCTCCCAGGTGATTTCAAACTCAGGGGGCTGAATGAGAAATACCTGCTCAAAAAACTGATGAAGAACAGGATTCCTGAAAGCATAATTAACCGCTCAAAACAACCTTACAGGGCACCCATTAAAAATGTCTTCTTTTTAAACAATCCGCCGGAATTAATTAAGGAAATGCTTTCACCATCTTATTTCCACAAGATTGGTATTTTCAACCATGATTCAGTAGCCAAACTGATGCTGAAAATAGAAAAGACCAACACTGCTTCAGAAATTGAAGACATGATCCTGGCTTCCGTTGTTTCAACCCACCTGTTGCATTATCAGTTCGTTGAAAAACATTCAGAAAATATACAAAACGGGGGAATAAAAAATCCAAAAATTGTTGAAGACTTTAAATCTATTTAATATGGACCAAAAAAGAGCATTCTCAAAAGATCTGATCGTCCTCAGAGATATAGAATCTGTAATTAACAATATAACCGAAAAACTCCGGCAGGATGTCCTGATTGATTTTAAAAGATCCGGAGGTGTGGTTGGTATAAGCGGGGGAATTGACTCGTCAGTTTGCCTTGCTCTTGCAGCCAAGGCTTTTGGTCATGAAAAAGTTCTGGGAGTAATCATGCCTGAAAAGGATTCCAGCCCCGAGAGTGAAGAGCTTGCAATCGAACTGGCAAAAAAGTTCAAGGTAAAGACAGTTAAGGAGGATATTACAGGTGCATTAACAGGATTCAGGTGCTATGAAAGGCGCGATGAGGCAGTAAAAAGGGTATTCCCCGAATATGATCCTAATACCTACAAAATGAAGATAGGGATCCGACAAAGCGGATTGTTCAGTAACCTTCCGCCTGTGTTCACACTCACAATTATTGACAAGGAGGGAAAGCAACAGGATAAAATCCTCCATATCAGTGAATATCTCCAGATTGTTGCCGCATCCAACTTCAAACAGCGTTCGAGGATGTCGATTCTTTACTATCATGCAGAGTCCCTGCATTATGCCGTAATCGGAACCCCCAATAAACATGAACAGGAACAGGGATTTTTTGTAAAATATGGTGACGGAGGCGCAGATGTAATGCCAATTGGTAACTTATATAAATCCCAGGTATACCAGTTGGCTGAATATCTTGAAGTTCCCGCCAGTATTATTGAAAGGACACCTACTACCGACACCTATACCGCAGTCCAAACCCAGGAAGAATTCTTTTATCAGCTTCCGTTCAACCTCATGGATATTTACTGGTACGGGTATGAAAACGGATACACACCGGGTGAAGTTGCCGGTGTCATGGGCGAAACAGAAACCCGTGTCGAAGCCCTGTTCAAAAACTTTGAAAGAAAAAGAAGAACAACCGATTATCTGAGGATGCCGCCAATCAGGGAGTATTACAGGTTTATGTAACTTTTCCCGGCAAAATAATCTTAATAAATAATAATTGTGTGAATGAATTCACACAATATGTCTTATATGAATAAAAACCATGATGTATTTCATGGTTTTACATTCATACAAATAAAACAGATGCTTATCAAAAAGATCAGCCTGCTGATGTATTTTAACTTTTTTTTCAATAATTAATTGAACACATTTGGGTAAGATTAAAAACAAAAAGCTCATATCTGCCACAAAATGAAAAATCTCCTGCTAATTCTGGTTTTATTGAATTTCATGGTAATAAGCTTTTCTCAAAACTCAGAACCTGAACAGGAAATCCATGAGGTTAAGATTAACTATGATTATAGCAAGGAGAATCTGGGCACTATCTTTACAACCGACGAAAACAGCTATCTTCTTAAGCTAAGCCTCTTTCGCCATCCGGATGAAAATGCTCAGTTATCAATTAAAATCTGGACAATATCAGATAATAATTTTACCCTTATATCCGGACCATACTCCTGGAACATCGCTTCCGGACCCCAGGGGTGGATGGAATTTGAATTCCCGTATCCCATTGCAGTACAGGCAGGAAAAACCTATCTGATTTCATTTGAAAATAACACTGATGACAAAGGAAACAGGGTCCAGGCAAATACCGGAGGACCGGATCATAATAATCTGAGAGTCAATATCTCTGCTAACGAAAACAGCAAATCAGTAAAACCGGCCAGCTGGTTTATAAACTCTTCCGGAAGAATTAAAATTCATGCAATATTAAATGTCAGATTTGATGGCGGGACAATCGGAAAAGAGCAGTCCATATGTTACAATTCAGCTCCTGCCAGACTCACACAGCTCATTCCACCCACGGGTGGTGACGGAACTTATGCTTATCAGTGGCAGAGCTCCACTGATAATACAAACTGGACTAATATTGCCGGTGCAACTTCTGAATCATATTTACCACCAGCACTGACAAGCAGCAGATGGTACAGAAGGATTGTTACCAGCGGTGTTTTCGGAAGCACGCAAAGCAACGGGATACTGGTAACCGTTTATCCTGTTTTCACCCCGGGAACAATAGGTTCTTCACAAACAATATGCTACAACGCAACACCTTCGATGCTAAACCAGATCACTTCTCCCGGGGGAGGTGATGGCATATACAGTTATCAGTGGCAGCTCTCCGCTGATAATATTAGCTGGGCTGACATCCCAGGTGCAATTGAGCCCTCTTACTCACCCGGGTCATTAACTTCCGACAGATGGTTCCGCAGGAATGTAACTAGCAAGGATTGCGGGCGACTCAGCAGCAATTCGGTAAAAATTACTGTTATAAGCGAGCTGATTCCGGGAACAATCGGATCAGCACAATCTGTTTGTTACCACACTGCTCCAGCTACACTTACCCAGCTAAGTCCGGCTTCCGGGGGTAACGGATCCTTCACTTATCAGTGGCAGATATCAGAAAATGGTACAAACTGGACAAATATTCCAGGTGCAACACAGACCATCTATTCTCCTCCGGTCATGAACAGCAGCTCCTATTTCAGGAGAATTGTCAACAGCAGTATCTGCAGCAGTGCAAGCAATACCATATCAGTAACTGTACTTCCGGAAGTGCAGCCTGGCTCTGTCGGGTCTTCCCAGACGATCTGCCACAATACAGTCCCTGCACGACTGACACAGGTCTCTGCACCGGAAGGAGGAACGGGTTCTTTCGCTTTTCAGTGGCAAAGTTCTTCCAATAATTCCATCTGGCATGATATTCCCGGTGCAACTCAGGCAGACTACACACCTCCTGCACTGACTGTATCAACTTATTTCAGGCGCAGCGTTATAAGCGGTAATTGCAGTCCTGTAAGATCAGCATCTATACTTATAACAGTTAATGCGGCACTGAGCCCGGGTTCCATCGGTTCGGCTCAGTCAATATGCCATAATGAAATTCCTGCTGCTCTTTCAGAGGTGTCCTCTCCCGCAGGAGGAACAGGAAATTATACCTACCAATGGCAGAATTCACCTAATAACTCTGACTGGTCGGATATTCCCGGGGCAACACTAATTTCATATTCACCCCCTGCAATTACCGCAAATACTTACTACAGGCGCAACATTACAAGCGGTGAATGCGGAACCGTAAGTTCAAACAGCATTCTTGTCACTGTGAATCCTTCCCTGGCTCCTGGATCAATCGGATATGATCAAACCATCTGCTACAATACTGTTCCGGATCAGATCGTGCAGGTAAATTCTCCTGCCGGCGGTGCAGGCTCATACAACTATCAGTGGCAGAGTTCTGCCAACAACACATCCTGGTCGGATATTGCCGGTGCAACTTCTTCATCCTTCTCACCGCCCCCATTGACAACAACAACCTATTACAGACGTGCCGTCAGGAGTGCAAACTGCGAAATTGTAAACAGCAATGTTGTTCAAGTTACTGTATATACTGCGGTTAATCCAGGATCTGTTGGCACATCTCAGACTATCTGCTACAATACCGTTCCTGCACAACTGACACAGATCTCTGCTCCTTCAGGCGGTACCGGAACTTTCACCTTCCAATGGCAGAGTTCGGCCAATAACTCCAACTGGACAAATATACCCGGCGCAACGCAGGCCTCATACTCGCCGCAGGCACTTACCGCAACTACCTACTTCAGAAGAAATGCTGCAAACGATGAATGCGGAACGGTTAGCAGTGCCTCTGTTCTGGTCTCTGTAAATGCTGTGTTGACTCCTGGTTCCATCGGACCAATACAATCAATATGTTACAACGAAACTCCATCAACTCTGACTCAACTCACTGCTCCTGCGGGCGGCACAGGATCTTATTCATATCAATGGCAACTCTCATCTGACAATTCCAACTGGTCAAATATCCCCGGAGCAACCCAGGCTTCCTATTCTCCACCGGCCCTTACGACAAACACATATTACAGACTCAGTATCACAAGCGGCAACTGCGGAACAGTAAGTTCAAACAGTGTGCTTATAACCGTAAACCCGGCCCTTCATCCCGGTTCAATAGGATATGACCAGACCGTATGCTATAATGTTACTCCCGCCCAGTTGTCACAGACAAGTCCTGCTTCAGGAGGCACCGGCTCCTATAATTATCAGTGGCAAAGCTCTTCCAATAACACCTCATGGTCCGTCATTCCTGGTGCAACATCTTCATCATATTCGCCGCCGGCACTGACTTCTGACAGATTTTTTCGCCTGAATGTCCGTAGCGGTGATTGTGTTGGCAATACCAATTCCATTCTGGTAAATGTTCATGATCCGGTAACCCATGCCCAGCTGCACAGAAGTAAAACAATCTTAAATAACACCTCAACCACATTCAGTATTGAAATTACCGGTGGAGAGTCACCCTATTTAATTAATTATTCCATTAACGGAATGGCCCAACCTGCCATATATAACTATATATCTGGCACTGAAATATCTACCGGGATCCTTTCAACTGGCAGCTATGGTTTTACATTGTCATCCGTTATTGATGAAAACGGATGCAATGCCCAGAACATGGGTTACGGTATTACCATTACCGTTGTGTCAGGAGAGGTCAGTGCTTCAAACTCCGCACTTGTCCTGGTTAATTCCGGGTCAGTCTATTACAACGATTATAATAATTATATCAAACCTTATCTGGATAATTTCGGCATTCCCTATGAAGTCTGCAATTTGCATTCCAGCCCGCTACCGGATCTCAATGATTTTGCCGTTCTTATTTTCGGTCACAGGGATGTTTTCATTTCAGGATATCCGATATCAGCAATAGAATCGGCTGTTGCCGGCGGAGTGGGACTTTACAGTTTTGATCCCCATCTCTTTGACTATCCAAGCGGTTTTAATACTGTTATTTCTCCCAGATCTGCCACATCTTCGCAGGTCTATATACCTAATTATTCACATTATATCACCCGGCTTCATGCTCCCGACAGTTATCACGGTTCAAACAATTATATCAATCTCAGGAATTCATGGACATTGACCCAGAACAGTACTTTAAACGGAAGTTCTGATCTTGCCACCCTGGGATCAGTACCCCTGTTGCAGGCCGCCTCATATGGTAATGGCCGGATAGTAAAATGGACGGGGTACAACTGGGTCTTTGAAAGCCTGCTTGGCCCAGTCTACGGGATGGACGATTTGATCTGGAGGGGTATTGTCTGGGCTGCAAGGAAACCTTTCGTGATGCAGGGATTACCTCCCATGCTGACCATGAGGGTAGATGACGTTGACGGGAACGGATCGGAGCTGGAAAACAATTTTGCCTGGATCAATATATGCAATGAGTTTGGAATAATCCCATGGCTGGGTCTCTTTATTAATAATATTCCCGCAGCCTACATTCCGACTCTTAGGAATCTCATTAACAATAACCTGGCAACCGCATCACCACATGCTTACGGATATGCACAGGGTTACAAAGGCTTCATATATTATAACCACGATTACATATATAATTTTGATGCTGCCGCCAATGTCAGGGAGGCGAGGGATTATTTCATGAATAATGGGCTCAAAATGTCAAATTTCGTCGTTCCTCATTATTATGAATACAGTTCAGAAGCCCTGGCAGAAATCAGGAATATGGGTGTGGATTTCATTGGAGTCCATTGGCTTCCGGATCTGAGTTATACACCTTCACCCGACTGGCTTAACTGCGGACCATACAGAATCAACAGGTACGGCACATCAGCAACATCCGATCTAAGGCCGGTATATTATGGCGATTACATCAATCTAAACGGGATTGAATTCTTTAATTGCCTTACTGAAATCAGGGATGACGGTGGCTACGAATGGTTCCCAGACAACTCGGTTACAAGCACATCAAACAGAGGAGTCCGTCACCTTAGAAGAGCTTTCAACAGCATGGTCCTGGCCTCACTATTTACTCACGAGGCAAGCTATATTGAAAATATTACACCGGATAACTGGAGACAGATACTCAGTCGGGTAACCACCGCAGTAGCCGGGTACTCACCGGAATATACAACCCTCGATTATGCCCTGAGATATGTCAGGGCCAAAAAGAATTTAACAATAACCGGGGTCTTTGATAAGTCAGCTACCATTGAGATTCATTACTCCGGAAATAACGATATGGATACCAAATGTTATCTCTTCACCGAATCGGGTGGCCAGATCAACAGCAGTTTTGTCGGACTTGGCCGCGTAAACGGCAGCAACATTGTAAGTATTCCGAAATGAATAAAACTGATAGTGCAATGATCAAAATTATAATACTGGCAGTACTGAACATTTTTTTTGCCGCAGGTTTAACACAGGCACAATGGGTTCAGGAGGCATGTCCAACCAGGGAAAACCTGAATTCAGTCTTTTTTTTAAACCCGACATGTGGTTGGGCCGTTGGGGACAAGGGCATTATCCTCGGTAAAGCAAACGGGATCTGGATCCAAAACCCGTCTCCTGTAAAAGAGAACCTGTATTCCGTTGCAATGACAGATATAAATAACGGCTGGGCTGTAGGTGCAAACGGCACAATTATAAGATTCAATGGTTCTGTTTGGGAAAAAACTGAAAGTCCGACACGCAATGACCTTTTTGCCATTTCTTTTAAAGACCCGTCAAACGGTGTAATCACCGGTAAAAACGGTACCATCCTAGTCCTTTCGGAAAATAAGTGGAAACAATTGAATGGAAATGTAATTGGGAATTTATATGCTGTCCAGTATCTGGAGGATGATATTATTTTTGGAGGAGGAATGGAGCTTCTGAACGTACCCGTAATCCGGATGTCCATTAAGCCTGGCAATTCTTCAATTACTGTTTTTGATTCAAATATTACCGTAACCGGACTGGCATTCACAGATCCGGAAAATGGCTGGATTATTGGGTCTCCGGGGGTTCTGTTGCATTACGACGGTAAAAGCTGGCAAAGATCTGACATCAATTACCGGTTTCCTTCTATGAACCATCTGTCTTTATATGATAAAAATAATGGTATTTGTGTCGGATTCAGCGGAACCATTCTAAGCCTCAAAGATGGATTCTGGACCAAAGAGGAATCCGGTACAAACATGCATCTGAGCGGGTCGGCAATTGCCGGCAGAAATTATTATGCCGTAGGTGAAAAGGGAGTGATCCTTGTCAGAAATGCAGAACAGGATTTTCAAAGACCTTCAAGCTCCGGAATCGCGGAAAAACCAATAAATATCTATCCGAATCCGTGTACGGATTTTGTAAACATTGATCTTTCAGGAATAGGAAATTATTCAGAGGGTACTGTTTTTTTAACGGATCTGACGGGAGAAGTGACAGACCAGAAGAATTTCAGTTTTTCAAATAATAACCTCCATTTAACTTTTTCAACCCTTAATTATAAATCTGGGATCTATATGATCAAAATAAAAACAGGCAATGAAATTCTTCACAGCAGATTCATTGTGAAATAAACGCCAGATTTTAAAATCCGTGGTTAAGTACAATAAAATGAGAAAAATAATGTTGAATAGGAAACTCCTAATATATGAATGCATTTGATTATTTTTTTGAACTGACATCCGGAAAGGAGAGAAATTTCCTGGTGGGGAAAGAGCATGTTTCTTTTAAAAACCTCTATCAGTCCTCTCGCAGCCTGGCAGCCTACCTCGAAACCGAATATGGGCATAAAAAGAATATTCTGCTGCTGTCGGCAAACAATGCTTTTTTTCTCACAGCCTATTTCGCAATCATTAAATCAGGGAATGTTTGCATTCCACTTGATCCCAATATTGAAACGGAAAACTTGGACTACATTTCCAGGCTGACAAATCCGGTCCTGATATTCTGTACGGCCGATGTTGCCAGGAAACATGATCTCGGAACCCGCAAATGCATTTTTCCCGATACAATAAATAATCCGGAATTTCAGGGCGCTGAGTTTTCAGAAAACGGATACAAGGTTAATAAGGATGACTGTGCCGAGATCATTTTCACTTCCGGATCAACAGGCATACCGAAAGGTGTAATGATTTCGCACAAGAATTTGATTGCCAATACCGAATCAATAATCAAATATCTTAAACTTGATGAGAACGACAGGATGCTTGTCGTTCTGCCTTTTTATTATTGTTACGGATTGTCACTGCTCCACACTCATCTGAGGGTTGGAGGATCAATAGTACTCAACAACTCGTTTATCTTTCTGGGCGGTATAATAAGGGATCTGCTCGAACATAGCTGTACAGGTTTTGCAGGAGTTCCAAGCCATTTCCAGATATTGCTGAGAAAATCGGATAATTTCAAGAATACTTCATTCCCGGCCCTGAGATATGTTACCCAAGCCGGAGGAAAGCTTACTCCTATCTTTATAGATGAGTTCAGGGCCAATTTTCCGAACGTGATTTTTTATGTAATGTATGGTCAGACGGAGGCAACTGCCAGATTGTCTTATCTCCCTCCAGAACTTTATGAGCAGAAAAAGGGTTCGATGGGAAAAGGAATTCCTGATGTTGAACTGAGGGTTGTAAATGAAAAAGGAGAGAATATCAAACCCGGTGAGATAGGTGAAGTGATTGCCAGGGGAGACAATATAATGCTTGGATATTTTGCTGATGAAGAAGGAACAAAAAATGCTCTCAGAAACGGTTGGTTGTATACCGGTGATCTTGGGACAGTTGATGAGGATGGCTATATTTTTCTTACCGCAAGAAAGAAAGAGATAATCAAAGTTGGTGGGAAACGCATAAGTCCCAAAGAAATAGAAGGTGTCATCCTTGAGCTGCCTGAAGTTGTGGATTGTACGATTGAAGGTGTATCTGACGAATTACTCGGAGAAGCCATAAAAGCCATTGTTGTTCTCAAGCCCGAAAACGGCAAGGACGAGTTAATAAAGAAGATAAAAATGCATTGTTCAAAACATCTGGCACTTTATAAAATCCCTCAGGTCTTTGAGGTAAAGGAAAATCTTGTTATAAGTGCAACAGGGAAAAAAATAAAAGGAAAACTTTAAATGATAATTGATCATATTTGCTTTGCTGTTAAGGATCTTAAAGAAGGCATCTCCTACTGGCAAAATACTTTTGGCTATCATCAGATGACTGAAATTATAACCAATTCCAGACAAAAGGTTAAAGTCGTATTTCTGAAAAAACCTGACAGTATTCTTGTAAAACTGATAGAACCTGCTGATGATAACGGGTCCTTAATCAATTTTGTAAAACGAGGGGGCGGATTTCATCATGTATGTTTCAGATGTTCTGATATTTACAATGAAATCGACCGACTTTCTTCGCAGGGGATGATAAGGCTTGTAGCCCCTCAGCCAGGAGAGGCTTTTAATAATCATAATATTGCCTTTCTTCTGGGCCGCTACAATATGAATGTTGAACTGATAGACACCAGTGAAAAGGCCGGCCTTCTGTAAGAAATCCTCAGAAATTGCAAAAAGAGGTGGCTCGTGCCACCTCTATATCAAATGCCTGCATTAAAACTTAAATCAGCCTTTGCATAAATTCTCAAAAAGCGTGTTTATTTCTTTTATTTTATTCTCTGTCAGGGCATGATGATTTAATACATATTCCCTCGATCTTTCCCTCATCCCGGGATGCTCTTCGTTAACAGCCAGCAATTGTGCCAACTTGTCAATATCTCCTTTGGCATTAAATCCGATATTCAGTTTTTCAATTGTTGCCCCCGGATCAAAATAAAGGGAATAAACCGGCGTGCCGCACGCCCACGCTTCTACAAAAATATTCGGGAATCCCTCCATGGGAGAAGTGGATACCAGGCCACGGGAATTTGATATATGCTCAATTGCTTCCGGGTGGGTAAGCTTTCCGTATAGCGTTACATTTCCCAGGGCCTTTATTTTCTCATAATATAAATATCCGGTCCGGTCACGTGGTTTCCCAATTACCTTGAATTTAACCGATGATGCCTTCCCGGCCAGTTCATAAAACTGCGGAAATCCTTTTCTCCTGTCGAGGGAACCTACATAACAGTAAGAATCCCGTATTGCATCATGGTTAATATTTAACCCTGATATATCAATGAGGTTATAAAAAATCTCCGACTTAATACCCTTCTTTGCAAGGGATTCTTTCTGCCCTTCATGCTGAACCAGGGTCAGGTCGGCTTTTCTTACGAGACGTGGGAAAATAATTTCATTCAGAGGCACTTTAACAAACCACCATAGCCCACCGTCGAGATTTGTAAGATAATCATACTTCATTCTAAGCCTCAGATTCAGGGCATCCAGATCAGAGGCAAGCTGGATCACAAACTTTCCCTTCGACCGACGTGCTGCCATATATGCCAGCACATGTGTGTAATCTCTTATCTGACAATAGTATATATCAGCTTTTTGGTTCTTGAGATATTTATATAGCAGCGGGAGCCTGTGCGTAATAAACCTCAGAAATCTAATACCATCATCCCATCCCTGAACCTTGACAATCTTTATTCCTTCTTTGGTGACATAGTCTTTTTCAACTTTGGTGTCAACGATGACAACTTCATGACCCGATGCTGCCAGAACCTTACAGAGCATGGCTATCTGCAATTCTCCGCCTCCCACAGGCTTGCCTTCAACTGCGCTGGCAATATTTCCCCAAGTACAGAATTTCATGTTCAAATAAATTTTATTAATATAATTGATAACATTGATTCAAAAAGATTTTATGTTCAATTTCAGGAAATGTTAAAATGCCTTTTTATTATTTCCTGCTTTTTATCAGATGATAAATTACTTGTGTACAACAATCCCGGATTCTGTTTATACAACAGCTTCTGAATATTCATGTTCAACCCGACAGTAGCCGGGTTTCCGAAGATTACCGAATTATCGGGGAATTTACCCCTCACCACACTGCCAGCGCCAATGATACAATTATTGCCAATTGTGGTATTTGGAAGAATAATGCAGTTTGTGCCGATCAAAACATTATTTCCTATTATTATCTTCCCAAAAATATCGCCGTTTTTCAGCTCGTCGCGAAAACACCAGATACCTCCATCGTGGGTAATGAGCTGGGTGCCAAATGCAATGGCAACATGATCACCTATTTCGATAAGATAGGGCTCCGTTGAGAATGACATTGTTTCGAAGTGACAGTCCTTCCCGATCTTCATTCCCTGTTTTCTCCAATATTCAATTTTCTTCTGCTGTCCGGCTTTATCAATGTATTTCAGATATATACTTTTGACTATTCCTTTTAGAAACATACCGATGTTTTTTTTATTCAACTTCTTTAACTATTACATCCACTACAAATCTGCCTAAAGACCTGGCAGCCCTTGCTGAAAACTCCCTGTTGGGATGTGAATTATCCGGCCCCTCAGCATTCTTCTCAGGCAGGAACAAGCCCCCTTCCGTCTCATACATGTAAAAATCCCAGACAAAGATATTATCGCCCTTTTCATCCCATTCATTAATAATCCAGTCATGAAATTCCCTCGTCCTCTGTGCTTCCTCTGCTGACATCCGGCTTCTGACATTTGCCGCCGGTGTCCATACAATGAATTTATTCCCGGGGAACTGATGCATCTTTCTTTTAAGTGCATTATACTGCAGTTTATAGTTTTCAAGCGTTCTGACAGCGGAATCAATATCCGGGGTTCCGGTATCAGGAAGGATATTACTGACTGGGTAACAATGCTTAAATATGATAAGATCATACTCCCGGGTAAGTATCTCAAGTGTGGGCTCCTCCATGTATGGTTCATTCCCAGCATGCTTAACCCATATGTTGTAGTAGTCATAAGGGTAATTATTCCATCCATAGGGTGAAGCTTTGGGAAAAAATCTCTCGGTTACTGACAGATTCAGCTTCTGTTTCCCTGCATATGAATTTACAGCAGATCTCAGAGCGCTTTTCCCTGTCAGCTTGTATAGATATCTGTGAGTTCCCCCCAGCCAGACATTCCATCCGGTACTATGGTGGAGGAATATTACCTTTTTCATGTCTTCATGTTTTTTTCTGCAATCTGAGAAATAATCATTTAAATTGGCGGAATCTGGGTTACGATCAGTGTCTGTGACGACAGGCGGAAAAGCACCTTTTAGAGTAATCCTTTACCAACCCGGATTCTTCCCGTAAACCCAAATGAAACAGTAAGGACAAAAGGTCTGAGATTGGTTTCAATTACACAGATATTTCTCAATCAGTTCCTTTGTTTCCTTGATATGTCCCTTAGTTGAGGCTCCGAAAAGGACAGATTCAATATTTGGGAACCTGCCCAGGTACTCAATTGCCTCTGCCGGCCTAAGGGCACCTGCTGCAAGAACCTGCATGGCTATAGGCCTGAATTTCTTCTCATTAAGATATTCCTCGTAAATAGCCTTTCCACCCGACATCCTGAAACCTATCTTGTTGATTGAGCTGCATATAATCGGATTCTCAATCCCCTCCGAGTTCAGGGCATCCAGTAAAGCCGGCATATTCATTGTTATATAGCCGGGTTCGGCATTGTATTTCAACCTTATATAGGAATCATACTCCCTGAAGACCTCATACATTTTCAGGCCAAGAATCATGTCGACAAGAACATTCTGAAGGAAAATAACAGGCGTACTGATCCCCCTGAACATTTTCATTTCAGCATCAATCAGAAGTTCCATTATACTGATGAAATCTTTTCTGATATATGCAACACCTCCTTTGGTAAACGCGCTGAAAATATTCCCCGGAACATATTGCTTTATGGTTCCTATTATGCCCAGGTCAGTAACGGCATTTGCATATTTATGTGCGTAGGGCATGCATGGAAATATTTTAAACCCCCTGTATTTGTCAGGATGGGACCTCATATATTCACAAATGTTAGCAATCCGTTCATGCGTGGTACACATAAAAGTATTTATACCTGTTTCAATTGCCTGATCAAGAACACGAATAATTGAGGAATCATCCTTGAACCTTATCGCCTGTTCCCTTGACTTTTCGTCTGAAAGATGGTTAACTGCGAAAAACTGGTTATCGCCAAACAATACTTTATCCATCATATTATTTATTTTTTTGAGTCTGCTATTATTAATTCTATCACTTTGTCAGTATATAATCCCTGTCTGAATGTATTCACATCTGTCTGTTTTCTTGAAAGAACGCATTTAATAAAATTGTCAATCTGGGCACTGTATTCCTCTCCCCTCAGATAAAAGCTGACAGGAATGGCATAATCCGTAATATACCTGATTGTCCAGCCCTTTCCTAGTTTTTCCGCATGGTTATCTTCCTTAAGGTAGATCTTGAGTTCTGTTGCATCGCATATTATCTTGCCTTTTTTCCCCAGGACAACCAGTGAAGTTGACATCTTACGGTAAGTTTCATCACTCCAGTTAACTGATAAAACACCAGTGAGTCCGTCCTCGAGCGTGAGTATCGAATAAACGGAATCCTCAACGTCCTTTGAATAGAACTGCTTCAGCTTTGTACCCTCTGCCCTGACAGGCTTTCCAAGGATTTCCTGAATAAGGTTAATCACATGTGATGCATAATCATATAAACATCCCCCTCCTTCTTCGGGATTAGAACGCCAGGTTCCTCCTTTTTCCTTTGTGACTACCGGTCCGTAGGCTTCACCGGTAAAATGAATAAGATCACCAATAATCTTTGACTTAAGCAGCCTTTTAAGTTCCCTGAACGTGCCAATGAAATGATTGTGATAACCAACCTGGTTAACCAGATGAAATCTATCTGCCAGATCCACAAGCTCCTGGCCCTCTTCCGGCTTGAGACTGAATGGTTTCTCACAAAATGTATGAATACCTTTTCCAAGAGCATACTTTACAATCGGGTAATGAAATCTTGTAGGGGTTGCCACCACAACACAATCAAGCTTTTCAGCGTCAATCATCTTTTTATAATCGGAATAAACATTCGTTTTACTGAATTTCCTGAATGCATCCAGTACAAGTGATGAAGTATCGCATACTGAGACCATGTCAGCTTCAGGATGAGACCCTACTATTGCCGCATGGGAAAGACCCATTTTACCCAGGCCTATAATTCCAGCTCTGATCATTTTCAATTGTTTTTAAATAAATTAATATATTGATCTGTTATATTTTCCCAGTTAAATCTTGAGAGTATATCCTTTCTACCCCTTTCCGACATTAACTTTATTTCTGCCGGATTCTCTATCGCAAAATTGATCTTTTCAGCCAGTGAATCTGAATCTCCTGAGATGAAATGAGTTGCATTCTCCCGTGTAATATAGGTGTTTTCAACTATATCGGAACATATAAGCGGGGTTCCCAGCCCCATTACTGTCAGTATTACAGGTGAAAGGCCCTCAATAAGTGAAGGCTGGATATAAACATACGCATTCTTCATAAGTATGTTTGTATCATCCCCATAAATATAACCGGGAAAAATAATCCTTTCATCTTCAGTGGTTTTAATCTTTTTCTCATATTCACCGGGATTGGGTGAACCTCCGATAAGGACAAGTTTCATCCGGGTATCGACCTTTCTGAAAGCTTCAATAAGAATATGTACACCCTTGTCAGGAATGAACCGGCCCACAAACAGTAAGTACTGTCCGTGTGAAATGCCCAGCTTGTGAAGTATGTTCAGGTTTTCCGGGGGTTCCTTAACTTCTGATCCGTAAGGAATGAAATCATATTTCCGCCTGAATTTTTTTTCAAAATATTCCTTTGTAAAAATATTGTCGAATATTACCCTGTGAGGAATATATGCAGTAAGATAATTTGACAACTGGTAAAAAAGTTTCCCGTACCAGGGCCATTTATCCCTTTTCCAATCCATTGCAAACTGACTCACATAAACCTTCTTTCCGGCAAGCCTCAGGAAAAGCGCCCAGATACTGTTTGCTCCGCTGTGCAGGTGAACTATCTTTGCACGGTTCCTGAAAATAACATCTACCGTTGCCTTGAAGGAATGGACAAGTGTGTCAAATCCGGCCCTGCTGACGGTACGGAAATAAATTAATTTAATGTCATCATATTCGCTGTTCCCGGGGATTCCCTTTTCACCGGGATAAATACGGCAATATGCGGTCAGGTCATGGCCCCGGGCCGTGATTCTCGGGTATAGTTCAAACGCAAACTTGTCTGAACCTGCGCCTCCTTCTTTTGGCGGGATGGTGCGAAATCCGCCGAATGCAGCTATCCTGAGTTTCTCCATCAGGTAAGATAGTCTTTATAATATGCAGAAATATACTGATTAAGAGCTATTTTCCAGTCCTGCATCAGGTTCAGGTTCCTTATATTAAGTTTTCTGTTGACCAGTCTTTCACAGGGAGGCCGCTGCGCAAAATAAACATCCTTGAAATAATCAGAACCAACAGCGGTGATTTTCACCTTATCAGAAAGACCCAGGATCCGGAGCAGTTCCCCGGCAACTTCGATCCGGCTTGTCTGACCACCGCACACCATATTGTAGAGCCCCCAGTATTCCTTCTGGATCAGCGCCTTGACATTCCTTGCAAAATCGTGTGTAAAGGTCGGTGTACCGTCCTTGTCATCCACAATAAAAAGCTCCTTTTTCCCCTCTTTAAGCTGTTTCATTATTTTCTGAATGAATTTCTTATCTTTCTTCGGTCCTGCCCCCATCATCCATCCTGCCCTGCAGACAAGAAATCTCTTTGCATTCTCTACGACAAATCTTTCGCCCATATATTTCGACCTTGCATAAACACCCAGGGGATTGGGCTGATCCCAGTCATCATAAAGCTCCTTCTTCCCGTCAAATATTCCTGCCGTACTTATATACAGCAATGGAATATCCAGAGAATTGGCCAGGTATACGGCATTCTCAACAGCCAGGGTATTTGTATTATAAGTCTCATCGGCATTCATTTCACAAAATTCCAGATCAGTATATGCACCGAGGTGGAACAGGTAATCGGGCTTAAAATCATACACATCTTTCTTATAGGCATCATAATCCCTGAAATCAAGAAAATCGAGCCACGATTCATTGACATCCTTATCCGTACATTTAATGTGATATTCATCCTTGAATTGCTTATGGAAAGCCTCTCCCAGCATTCCTCCGCAACCTGCAATGTAAATTTTCCTCTTCATGTTTATTTATTGATATTTGTTTCTTAGATTTTGTAATAAATAATTTCTGATGAGATTCCTGCTGCAATTGATCATCTTGCACCTATCACGTTTGGAATTAACCCAAACATGGCCAATCCTGGTTGTCTCCAAGTTTATCCTTTCGGGTCAATTTCATGTTGTTTCCGAAATTATTCTCATTTGCCGGTATAATGGCCATTTTCATTATAACGACAGTAAACTGAAATATTGTATTTCGCACGATT
Organism: Bacteroidales bacterium; assembly: GCA_009877105.1. Taxonomy (GTDB): domain Bacteria; phylum Bacteroidota; class Bacteroidia; order Bacteroidales; family VadinHA17; genus LD21. The sequence continues at coordinate 12,631 of WXFD01000043.1, read as the reverse complement.
GAATAATCACGGATTTTACTCGGTATCCTTGTCAGCATATCCTGGTACCGTGATACTTCTGACACGTGTATATACGTCCATTAAATCCAGGTAATGCTTTTCTTTGTCAAATTTCAACTTTGCGAAATCACGAACTGATTTTGAAAATTCGTGATATTCCCTGTCATTTAATAGGGCGGAATTTTCTATGGCGCTCTCGAGCGATTTCCTGTCGCGTGAACGGAAAAGAAAGCCGTTCCGACCATTATTAATCAGTTCCTTAATTCCTCCTGTATCGGCCCCAATCACCGGTTTCCCAAAGCTATATGCTTCGACAATGGTCAGAGGATTATTTTCATAACATTCTGATGGCAGGATAACGAATGATGATTCTCTGATCAGATTTGCCAGATCTTCGCCCTTCCTGAATCCAACATACTCAATATTGGCTGATGTTCCGGCAGCTTCCTCAACGAATTCCTTTAGTGGACCGGTGCCAGCTATTTTCAATCTGTGGCCCTTATCGTTCGAGAAAGCTGAAACTAGAGTTTTAATTCCCTTCTCGGCTGACAGTCTGCCGAAATATAAAAAATAATCCCCTTCCGATGAAGATTCACCCTGTTCGCTGAACTGGGTGAAATTGTAAATTCGGGTATGCCTGCCCTCAAAATCCGGATTGAATTCAAGATGTTTGCTCCTGCTAAAATCACTCACAAAAATAAAATGATCAATATACTTTATTGGGTTCATTATGTATTTCCAGAAATAGGCCTCAAGCGTCACCATAATACTCTGTGAAATAATCCCTTCAGAACATCTTTTAATTATGCAGTGATAATAATGCCTGTCCTTGCAGAGTTCGCATACATTTCCGTTCCTGTCAGCAAGTGAGTTTACCGGGCATAACAGTCTGTAATCATGGACTGTATGCACCACCGGTACCTTATGTTTTCTGAGCATTCCTAGTATCGAAACGCTTAGAACGCCGTAAAAAATATGTACATGCGCAATATCGGGCCTGAAATCGAGTATCAGGCGCTCTAGCTGTCTTGCTGCCCTTGAATTATAGAGGTAAGAAGGTACCATCCGGATCTTCCTTAGTAATGACATTTCCCTTATATTCCCTGTTTCAACGAAATATCGTTCATATTCTGTCTGTTCATTCCGGGCATCCAACGAACTGAAATACGCAACCTCATGGCCGTATGATTTTAAAAGCCCTGCAGTATTAAAATATACCATTTCTGCACCGCCTCTCATATAATGACAGGCATTTATCATCAGGATACGCATACAAGCAGCAGATTAAATCTGATTTACATCATCGTCAGATGGAATAATATTCAAATCCATTATCCTGTAACTCTTTTCTGATGTAAATGTTCCTTCCGTCGAAAATAACAGGATCTTTCATTATCTTCTTCAAAGTCGGCCACGAAGGTATTCTGAATTCCTTCCATTCTGTTATCAGAAGCAGTGCAGATGCATCCAGGCAGGCCTCATACATGTCCTTGGCATAGATAATGTCAATCTTCCGGTTTCTGCATTCATTCATTGCTATGGGATCATATGCAGTAATAATCCCTCCCGCTTTTTTTACAAGGTCAATTATTACAAGCGCCGGTGATTCTCTTATATCATCAGTTTCAGGCTTGAAGGACAAACCCCAAACCGCAATTTTCAGTCCTTTTATATCATTATTATAGTGACTCATTAATTTCCTGAATAATACTTCTTTCTGCAGGTTGTTTACTTCTTCCACAGCTTCCAGTACCCTTAATCGTCTGCCATTCAGTTTTGCAGTATGAATAAGAGCCTTGACATCTTTGGGAAAACAGGAACCGCCATATCCTACACCCGGATACAGGAATTTGTTCCCTATTCTGTTGTCGGATCCTATCCCTTTTCGGACCATATTAACATCCGCACCGACAACATCACAAAGATTGGCAATATCATTCATAAAGCTTATACGTGTTGCCAGCATCGCGTTTGCAGCATATTTGGTCATTTCGGCTGAAAGGACGTCCATGTATATCAGCCTGTAATTATTCAGCATGAATGGCCGGTAAATCCTTTCAAAGATATCATGCGCCTTTTCAGAATCGGTTCCCACGATTATTCTGTCAGGACCCATAAAATCTTTTATTGCTGAGCCTTCTTTCAGGAACTCCGGATTTGATGCCACGTCAAATTCCACATCGACACCCCTGATCCTAAGCTCCTTCCTGATCGCCTCTTCAACTTTCACTGCCGTGCCAACGGGAACGGTGCTTTTGTTTACAATAAGAATATAATTATTGATACATTTGCCAATCTCGGCAGCAACATCAAGAACGTGCTGAAGATCAGCGCTTCCATCTTCATTCGGAGGAGTACCAACTGCCAGAAAAACAGCTTCGGCACCATCAACTCCATCGCTGACTGAATTTGTAAAATGAAGACGACCTGCCTCGGAGTTCTTATTTATTAGCTCTGTCAGGCCTGGTTCGTAAATCGGAATAATCCCCTTTTTCAGATTCTCAATCTTTACCGAATCTTTATCTGCGCAGGTCACATCAATTCCAACTTCTGCAAAGCACGCCCCTGTTACCAATCCTACATATCCGGATCCTATAATGGCTATTTTCATGAGTTGATAAGATTTTTATAAAGTTCAACATAATTCCGGGTCATTATTTTAAGATCGAATTTCTCCCTGATCATTTTTTCACCTTCTTTTCCAAGGCGTATGCCCAATGATCTGTCATTCATCAACAAAAGAATTTTCTCCGTAAGTTGTTCGGAATCCTCAGGATCAATAAGAAAACCATTGATATTATCAATTACAATCTCATTGGTTCCGCCTCCGCGAGTTGCAATGACGGGTTTGGCAAGAGTCATATACTCAATAATTGAATTTGATATCCCTTCGCCGTGTATTTTTGAATTTGTGATCAGCACACCAACGTCGAAGCAGTTTACAATTGATTCAATATCGGCTCGTCTTCCCAGGAAAGAAATTTTATTCCCTAGTTTTGCAGGTACACTTTCCATTGATCTCTGAAGGTTGACGCCATTTCCAACATAAACGAACCTAATATTGTCAAACGCTTCCGCCAACGGAATCGATGCCTTTATCAGGGTATCATAGTCTTTCCTGGGCTCAAAAGCGGCAACCATGCCAACAACAAAAACATTTTCAGGAACATCACCCAGAATCTCGCTTAGCATAAGGTTACGGTCCTTTACTCTGTCAAGCCTCGAAAAATCGATACCGTTGTATATACAAACCGATTTCTTCATGGGTGCCCTATATGATTTCAATCCTGTCATTGAATTACCAACGACCACATCTGCAAAAGGAAATGTAAGTCTGGCTCTCAGCAGATACTTGTTCCTGATACTCTGTTGTACCTGCGTATCAACCACCATGCCGTTAACCAACCTGATCCCCATAAGTTTGCAGAAAGGAGTAACATATATGGCAGTCATGGAATCCCAACAGTGGACTATATCGGGTTTAAAGTCCCTGAGCAACTTATAATAGCTGATGAAAGCAGTAATGTCCCTTCGTGTTTTCCTGAGTATAAAGTGAATCCTGACTCCAAGCCTGAACACTTCATCATAATGAATATCCCTCGACATCAATGCAAGTTCAAATTCAAAATCAGGCAGCTTCTTCAGGGCTTTCATAAGCTCTGTCAAACGCCTTTCCTTACCACCTGCGGTCATTGTGTCGATCACAAACAGTATTTTCAATTTATAATGGTATTAAATTATGAACAGGTATTCTCAGGATTTCAATCCCTGAGCTAATTTCCAGATTCCACTCCGGATCATTATTGATTACTCTCTGACGCATGTTATAACTCCTCAGGCACAATGGTTAACTGCATTTCATCATGTGAACTTGTTCCTGATCATGGTTTTCAATATCCCGGGAGTGTAACCCATCCTGTAAAAACTACCGTAACATCTTATATTATTGTCATTTGACATAAATCTGTTCAGCATAATCATTTTCCCTGTGTTTTCAGGCAGTTTATTTACTTTTGCAGTTGCATTAAATGCCACCCTGAATCCGACTTCTTCTGCAACCTCCAGTGTTGAATCATTAAAATTGCCATTTGGAAATGCAACTACGCTCGGAACAATGCCTGTAAGCTTTTTTAGGTACTCATTCGAACCAATGAACTCTTTTCTTATCTCATCCTTCGTGTAGTTGGGAAGGATAGCATGATTGAGTGTATGATTTCCTATGAGAGAGTACGGGCTTTCTGCAAGGGTTTTTACCTCATCCTCGGTCATGGGCCTGTCAATATCAGACCAGGGAACAAATGCATTTTTCCCAAACGTCTTTATTATATATGAATTTATCTGATCATATTTAAAGTGCTTGATGTTTTCCTGTTCATGCTGAATGGAAATTTTGCTGACCCCTTCACTTGTTCTGTATTTGTAAATTACATCCCACCAGAAGGAAGTATTGTTTTTTATATTATTGCCTGTTATGAAAAAAGCCGCAGGTATCCTGTATTTTTCCAGTACTCCGAGAGCAAGCAGATTATTGTAATAGCCATCATCAAATGTAAGCATAACATAACGACCTTCGGCCGGAATTCCCTTAAGCACATCTGTAGGCTTAATGAAACTGTACCCTTTGGAAAGGAAATAATCAACGAAATTTTCAAATTGCTTCACCGTCATATTTTTCTGAGGATCTATATGATTCAGCTTTTTCTGTTCCTGTGACTCATAAAGGGCATGAAAATAAAATGCAAGCAATTGTGAGTTTTCGCCCTTAATTTTCAGAAGAATAGGATTTATCAGATACCCAATCTCCTCTACCAGCCACCTGAGATTATCCGTAATACTCTTTTTAATCAATTCCATCTTTTATCAATCTTTTGCAAAAATTCATATTCACTGCAATATGCAACTAGGTGAAAATTATTTGAACGCATCGAATATTATATAGAATAACGAAACTGACTCAAATTTATTCCACTGCTCCTTAAAGTCTGATTAAATTAATAACCTGGAACGATGCCATGAAATACAAGTCACTTTCACGAAGCTTTATTTCCATCCAGGTAACTGATCCGTAAAATCTTCCTATCAAACACAGGGAGGGAATCTTTTCACTATCCAAATTCAGATACTGTTCTGATTATTATGGATCATGGCAGCTTCAGTAAGTGTTACGGATTCAATTTCCATATCCTTTAAATAGGCAAAAAAGCCCGTCAGAAGTATATACAGTTTTTCAATTGCTTCCTCATCTTTTCTGTATATGGAACAACCCGGCATTAACTCGCTCGAATGAAACATCATGACAAGATATTTCATATTCAGCTTATATGCTTCCTTTACCAGATCCTTGAACAGATTCAAAGATGTCCGATCGAAAGGCCGGAGCCAAACGGGTTGGTCCTTATATATGAACTTCCTTAAAGCTTTCAACAGCAGGTTATCATCAACATTCCTAAAATAATATCTTGCAAATGAGATGCTTGTGTTCAGGGGAAATCTTGTAGGATATATGGAAACAGGGATTTCAAGGATTCTTTTCCCGCCTGAAAAATATTCAAAATGTCCAGGTGTCATGTTTGAAAAATCCGGACCTCCATTCAGGGAAGAGATCCCTTTGTTGGCAGTCCAGCTGATAAAAGGAGTGACTGAGGAATCAACGATGTAAGAGTTCTCAATGAGCACGCCTGCAACGGTTTCATTAAATCCGTAGCGTCCAGACCGGAATGACAATGGCCGGTGACCAAAAGAGGCCTCAACTTCATCAGTCAGTGATTTAATCTTATCATTTAAAAGCTTTATTGGAAGCTCTGATGCGTAAGGATGTTCATCATCGTTGAACCTGTACCCTTTTTTATCAAGAAAGGGCGGTGTTGTCCAGGAATGCAGATGAGCGCCTATTTCAGCTGTGCCAGCAGCCTGGTACTCCCTGAAAATTTCCCGGGCGAAACCATCCTGACATACTTCCGATGTAACCAGATAGGTTGGCTTAATTTTAAACTTATTGCAAAAATCCTGGAACCTTGGCACATAACGTATATTTTCGGTTGTAAGTTCGCGGCCGTAATCCCATTGATTATCGCCTTCTGTATCGATTGACAGAATGAATTTCATTATAATCCGATATTAAATGGTCATCTCCCGCAGGCTAATTATTCAAATCAACACAGAGCCGGCGATGTAATTCCAGATCCTGCCTAATTCAATTGCTCAATGAATTAATAAAATCCAAAACTCTTTTTGCCTGGAAATTATAATTAAAAGTTGTAGCCGTTAACTCTTTACCTTTCTCTCCAACCCGTTTTGCGAAATCATAATCAGAAAGGACATATTCGAGTTTTTCGGCAAAAGCGTCAACACTGTCAGGTTCTGCGAGGAATGCATGTTCATTATCCCTTAGGTAATACGGGATTTCTCCAACTTTTGTTACCACCACCGGATTAGCCGTAGATAGATATTCAGTTAGTTTGGAAGGGAATCCTGCATCCGCCACTTTGCTTTTGGGGCGTGCAAGAGCCAGAATTTTTGCATTCATCAGATAACGGGGTACATCTGTCCTGGGCAGGAGTCCCATGAATATGATCCTTGATTCCATATCAAGAGACTTAACCAGGTTTCTTACGAAATCCTCTTCCTCCTGCGTATCTCCTACTCCGATAAGTACGAGATTGATATCTTTATATTTTACTGAGATCCTGGAAAAGCTCTCTACGAGAATATGGACACCGTCTTTCATAACAGTCAGACTACCGCAATAGGCTATATATTCGTATGGAAGCGGAGATTCTGTTCTGGTACTGAATCGAGATGTGTCAACAGTGCTCGGTACAAGGATAAGCTTCTTTTCAGCGAATCCGTTACTTTTATAAAACTCAATCAGATAATTTGAGATACAGAAGACTCCGTCATAGAAGCCGCGTTCCACGTTGAGCCGAAGCCGTCCGAGTAACTGGGCTGCCTTATTGTCCCTGATATTCCTCAGGGGATGCTCACTTGAGTCAATTAGAAGCTTAGTCTTGAATGCCTTTGCAAGAAAAAATGAAAACAATTGAGTAGCAAAGCGGAATGACCAGAGATTAATTGAGATTACTTTATCACTTTTGTTTATTTTTTTTAAAAGCATGAAAGCTCTCACATATTTCATGAATTTATGCCAGCGCCGGGCAAAAAAGCTGGGGCTTCTCTTTTTCCTGGCAAAAGGATGATAATATTTTATTCCATCCCTGATTCCGTCATATTCGTCAAGGTATTCATTCTCAAAGCAGATAACATGAACACTCACTCCATGCTCCTGGAACCCTCTGGCATGTGTATAAACATGATTAGTGGCTGCTGTGCCATCAGGAAAAGTAAATGAATCACCGAAAATTACTAATGACATATCCAGTTATTTTGATTTAATAAGACTGATCTTTCTGATTTGGATCTTTCACACCCCACCATATATTGCTTAGTTTTGCATTTCCCATTATCAGCTTAAGAACACGCCAGGAACAGTCTGGTATTTTGTACTCATCCGGAATTACCCGATATTTCTGCCTGGTCTCAGATTCCCTTATTACGGTTTCAATTCCCTGGAGTACAACATCCGGATCAAAACCCGATAGTATTATTGTGCCTGCATCCTGCGCCTCTGGTCTTTCCATAGACTGACGAATTGAAATTGCAGGAAAATCAAGGATCGCAGATTCTTCACTGATAGTTCCAGAATCAGATACAGCACAAAGCGAATTCATCTGCAGGAAAACGTAATCAATGAATCCAAATGGCTTAAGGAATTGCACCAGTGGATTGATCCCGAAGCCCTTAATCCTCTCAAGTCGTTTCCGTGTCCTCGGGTGGGTGGATACTATAACCGGATATCCGTATTTTTCAGCAAGCTTGTTCAGTACGGTAAGTATTTTTAGCAAATTCACCTCATTATCAACATTTTCCTCCCGGTGCGTTGAAACAATGAAGTATTTTTTTTGCTCAAGGTTCAGTGATCTGATGCTACCAGATTTTAATATTAATGGCAGATAATAATCAAGGACTTCCTTCATCGGACTTCCGGTCAGGTATATTCGGCGTTGCTGCAATCCCTCTGATATGAGATGTCTGCGGGCATGTTCCGTGTAAACCAGATTGAAATCAGCAATATGATCAATTACGCGTCTGTTTATCTCTTCAGGAACATTCATATCGAAGCATCTGTTTCCGGCTTCCATATGAAAAACAGGAATATGGAGTCTTTTTGCCATATATGCAGCCAGACAGGAATTGGTATCGCCAAGGACAAGAACTGCATCTGGCATTTCTTTCCTGATAACTTCACCCGATTTACGGATAATATCCCCCACTGAAGCTTCGAGTGATGAAGTGTCAATATTCAGGAAATAATCTGGCTTACGCAATTCAAGTTCCCTGAAAAAAACTTCATTCAGTTCATAGTCATAATTCTGTCCAGTGTGGACAATAAGCTGATTGAGATGAGTATCAAGGAGAGCCATGGTACGTGACAGACGGATTATTTCCGGTCTGGTACCAACGAAAGTCATTACTTTTAGTTTATTCATTCTTTCTGCAAACAAATTACATATTAAGGTTTACCTGGCCAGAGTAAGCTCCTGAAACGCAGGGTGAAATACAGGTTAATCACTTCCCGGGATCTATCCTGCTTCCCAATTCCGGTTAGGTTATACTTTTTCAAAAAAAGTATCAGGATCATCAGGGTCAAAAAATTCATTGATCCAGAACAATGTTATCAATTGCTCCTCACCGGTATTTGTAATATTATGCGTGAACCAGACAGGCATGTCTACAAAGGAAGGGATTTCTCCATCAAGCTCAAATTTTAAAATTTTGTTTGTCCCAACCTGTCTCAGTTCAATTACAGCCTTGCCCTTTATAACTGCAAACCTCTCAATCTTACGAATATGGAAATGATTACCCCTGGTAATCCCTGGCAGGGTTGTTGAAAAGGAGAATTGCCCGCCCATACCTGTTTTAATTGTTTCCACAAAGCATCCTCTCTGATCGGTATTCATAATCAACTTTACAGGGTAATGTGCGCTATGATCAATGTAGCTTCTGAAGGTATTGAAAAGATTCTGTTCAAATTTATTTTTCAGGGATGGAAAAGTATGTTTTTGCAAATAGGTGTCTCGATAACCCTGTAGAACACCAAGGATTTCGGAAACCATAACTTCAGAGGTACAAGGAACTTTATAACTGTGTATTGAAGGCCCGGCAGGTTTGGCAATGATATCCCTGTATATCAATTCTGCCAGCTCCATAACATAAATTAACTGGAGAGATGCATCAATGTGTATTTCAGGTTTCTGTCCATGGGTTAGCTGATAACAAAAAGTTGCTATCACTGAATTGTAGAATGGCCTGCCAAAAGGACCAAACACGTTTGGAATAATTAGACCGGTGAAATATGAGCCGGTTCGTTTTGCCCATTCCTCAAACCGGATTCTGCATTCCCGTTTTGAGACTCCATAGAGATTATCTTTTTCCTCCTGAATGGATGAAGAAAAAAGAACATGCACCTTCTTTTTTCCTGTCAGTTCCAGAGACCTGACAAGTTTCGCGCATAACTCAATGTTAGTATCATATATCACATTAGGATCATTGTGCCGATTCATTGCGGCCAGATGTACTATCACATCACATTCATTCACAAATTCATTCAGCTTATCTTCATCGGCGAAGTAAGCGTCTTCAAACGGTACAGTAATGATTTCATCTTTTTTCAGGTTCAGGTAGTTGTAGAGATGAGTACCTATGAAACCTGCCTGACCTGTAATTCCCACCTTAAACATCGATTGTCGGATTAAATGTCATGGATTATTGAATCTCATTCGGGATTCTCAATGCACTTATGTCCCTATTCTTTGAATTACAACAGATCTTCCCTTACCATATCCAGTTTTAATAGCAGCTGTTTTGTTTCTTCCAGGCTCAATCTGTAGGTATTATGGGATGTGTATTCTTCTTTCTGGGATATTTCAGCTTCGCCTTCAATAAAAAACCTGTTATAGTTAAGATCCCTTGTATCAGCCGGTATCCGGTAAAAATTCCCAAGATCCTCAGCCTTAACCATTTCTTCACGGTTTACAAGAGTTTCATAGAGCTTTTCTCCATGTCTTGTTCCGATATGCCTTATTTCATTGTGTGCACCATATAGTTCAAGAAGAGCTTTTGCAAGGATTTCAATCGTTGCAGCAGGGGACTTTTGAACAAAGATATCACCCGGGTTGCCATTCTCAAAAGCAAACAATACCAGGTCTACCGCCTCGTCAAGAGTCATCATATAGCGAGTCATGTTAGGATCGGTTATTGTCAGCTGGATACCCCTCTTGATCTGCTCAATAAACAAGGGAATGACTGAACCCCTTGAGGCCATAACATTTCCATAGCGTGTGCCGCAGAACACCATGCCGGTACCGTTGAGATGGAGTGATTTCGCGATCATTACTTTCTCGCTGAGGGCTTTCGACATACCCATGGCATTAATAGGATAAACAGCCTTGTCGGTACTCAGAACAATAACCCGCTTAACCTTATTCTCAATTGCCGCATTAAGGACGTTTTCGCATCCAAGCACATTTGTCCTGACAGCCTCAATGGGGAAGAATTCACATGAGGGCACCTGTTTCAATGCTGCAGCCTGAAAAATGTAATCGACCCCCTGCGTAGCGCTCTTTATGCTTTCATAATTTCTGACATCCCCTATGTAATATTTGATTTTGTTGTTTTTATAAAACTGCCTCATATCATCCTGCTTTTTCTCATCACGGCTGAAAATCCGGATTTCTTTGATCCCTGTCTGCAGGAATCTTTTAAGAACAGCATTTCCGAATGAACCGGTTCCCCCGGTTATCAGCAGTACTTTGTCATCAAAAATGTCATTCATATCTGAGATTTATAAAATTATTTCAAATAAGTATCAGTCTTTTAAGAATGAACTGATTGCATTATACGAAACACGTAAATCCGCCTTTTATTATGAAAAGTCGTAATAATTTGCCAACCTTACAAGCTACTGACCCTTAAATTCTTCAAAATCCGGAAAACAATCCTCTGGCTCTTCTATTCAAGGATGTGAAGTTTCTGCTGAAATTCTGCTTTTCTGGTGTCACCTGGAATCATATCAGAGGGGTTAAAAAGACTGTACATCCAAAAACACATTATGAGTGGGAAAAAAATCAAACTATAGCTTATTGATGTAAACAAAATAATTATAAACAGGAGAAACCTGATTTTCTTCTTAAGGTACCTTGCAAAGAATAATGAACTTGCCAGGGTTGAAAGCACAAAAAAGATACAACCTACCATTCCAAACTGGGCCAGAAGATTCCCTATTCCGGTTATGGGAGAAATCCTGGCTCCAATTTTCATTGTCCAGCCTTCATCAACTTTCCCACCCAGACCAAGAAGCGGATTATTCTTAAAATCAATCATCGTGATCAGCAAAGATGAGAATCGCTGGGGCGTGTAAGCTTCTCCCTGCCGGCCAATTGTACGGACAACCATTACATCCAGTTCATTTGTTTCGTTTATTAACCTTACAATTTTGTTGCTCATAAATGGCAGCGAGAATATCAGAACAAGTATTGAAAGAATAACAGGGAAAAGCAGCAAAATCACCCTGCTCATTTTATTATTAAGATAGAAAAAAACAATAACCAGATACACCAGATAACCAGTGGTTGACTGGGTAGTAACAAGGGCTATCGAAAATATCCAGAACCGTAAGCCTGCTTTGCCTTTTGTATTGTTTATAAAGAGGTTGCAATAGAGTGCCAGACAGATGTAAACTGCAAATACTCCCGGTTCCCAGGCAAATCCGCTGTTTCTGGGGAATATACTACTGTAAATAAACGAATTAACAGCGGGTTGCACGGAATAAAGAATTGCGTTGAGACCATCTTGCGAAACGGAAGAATATTGCCTTATAAATGCTATACTCTTGAAATAGCCGTAAAGTTTATCTGCACCCAGAACAACCTGTACGATCCACATGATCATTGCCAGCACTGTCAGATAGAATATAATTTCTTCAAAAATTTTGAATAATTTAATTTTCAATGACTTTACGGTAGAGTATATTATGAAAAACTGAAATAGGTAGAAAATATAGTAAGTCAGTCTGAAATCACTGAACTTTATGGATATGGTAATGAAATAAATAAAAAAGCCGACAGCAAGAAAATAAAACTGCCTGTCAATGGTTATTTTCCACTTTAAGGCAAGGATCGCACTTAACACAACCGGAACAAGTACTTCAACAGGTGTATCCTTAACTGATGTTGCATTAACCAGCTTGGTGGCATTTGCAGCATAAATCACCAAAACGAATACATACAGATACTCAAAAAACGATATCTTCTGTTCCGATTTGTTCTTCGGTCTGATTTCTATAACTTCACTATGACTCATGTCTGTTTTAAAAATCAAAATAAGATCTGATAACTATCAAACTATCAATCCCTAAAAAAACCCGGTCAATTATAATTTATTTGTTTAAAATTAACTACTCCCCATTCTTAAGACCACTATTTCTCTTTTCTTAATTGATTATAATTATTCTCATGATGATGTAAATACGTGTTAATTAACCGGAAATAACTCGCAGAGTTATTCTGGTTATTAA